>NZ_LMRO01000015.1:0-168382 GCF_001426165.1 Rhodococcus sp. Leaf233 | reverse complement strand
GCTACCTGCGCACATGGTGCCCTCGGCGTTCGTGATGTTGGAGTCGATCCCGTTGACTCCGGCCGGCAAACTCGACCGCAAAGCCCTCCCCGAACCCGACTGGTCCGCTCAGGTCACCTCGGGACGCGACGCCGACAATGCCGTCGAGAAGACGCTCGCCGGTTTGTTCGCCGAGGTGCTCCGCCTCGATCGCGTCGGAGTCGACGACTCCTTCTTCGCGCTCGGCGGAGACAGCATCATGTCGATTCAGCTCGTCTCCCGCGCGAAGGCGGCAGGGCTGGCTCTGTCGCCGCGAGATGTGTTCGAGCACAAGACCGTTGCCGCGCTGGCCGAGGTCGTCGCCGCCGGCGACGGGACCGTTCCGCTCGTGCTGGACGAGCTGCCCGGCGGTGGCGTCGGAGACGTCCCGCTCACCCCGATCGTGCACTGGATGCTCGACCGCACGTCGGTACTCGACAAGCACACGCAGACTGCCGTGCTGACATTGCCGTCCGATATCGAGCTCGACGTTCTCGAAGCGACCGTTCAGACCGTCCTCGATCACCACGACATGCTCCGTGCAGTTCTGCACCGTACCGGAGAGCCGTCGATGGAGGTGCTCCCGATCGGTTCCGTCACGGCGCAGTCCGTCGTCCGCCGGGTGGAGTCGAACAGTGTTCGGGGACCGGAGTTCTCGGATCAGGCCAGGTCGGAAGCCGCTGCAGCAGTGGATCGTCTGGCACCCGATGCCGGTGTCATGATTCAGATGGTCTGGTTCGACGCAGGCTCCGAAGGCAGCCGACTGCTCGTCGTCGCGCACCACCTGGTGATCGACGGCGTCTCGTGGCGAATCCTCGTGCCCGACCTCGCGTCGGCGTGGGCTCAGATCATCGGCGGCAGCACACCGGAACTGGCCCCGGTCGGTACCTCGATGCGTCGTTGGGCGCACGGCCTGCGTGAGGTCACCGCAACGCGTTCGGACGAGCTCGCAGTATGGCGCGACGCGCTCGCCGATCCCGATCCGCTGATCGGTTCACGCGCACTCGACCGCGAGATCGACGTCTATCGAACGGTGGACAAGGTCGAGGTCACTCTGTCGACCGATGTCACCGAGGGCCTGTTGACGGCTCTGCCCGAGGCGTTCCACGGCAGCGTCAACGACGGTCTACTGGCCGCTCTGGCTCTGGCCACAGCCGTGTGGCGACGAAACCGCGGTGTCGTCGTGTCCGACGCACTGATCTCCCTGGAGGGCCACGGCCGTGAGGACCATGTGGTTCCGGGAGCCGATCTCAGCCGCACCATCGGTTGGTTCACCACCATCTACCCACTTCGACTGACGCTCGACGGGATCGACCTCGACGACGCTCTCGCCGGCGGGGACGCGGCAGCAGCGCTGGTCAAGTCCGTCAAGGAGCAGCTGCTCGCCGTTGCCGATCACGGCATCGGGTACGGCATGCTCCGCTACCTGGACGAGGAGGCCGGTTCGACACTGCGTGACTTCCCGGCACCGCAGGTCAGTTTCAACTACCTCGGTCGATACAGCACCGACGTTCCGGACGAGCTCCGCGGACATGGGTGGCTACCGGTCGACGACTCCGGCGTCGGCGATTCCCAGGACGAGGACCTGCCGGTCGCCGCTGCGCTCGACATCAACGCGGTCACCACGGCGACACCGACCGGACCTCGGTTGGAGGCGACCTTCGCATTCCCGACGGGCGTGCTCGACGCCGACGAGGTCACCGAACTCGCCCAGTTGTGGAAGCAGGCTCTCACCGCGCTGACGCAGCTCGCTCAGCGGCCGGGGACCGGCGGGTTCACGCCGTCCGATCTCGATCTGGTGAGCCTCGACCAGAAGTCCATCGACGATCTCGAGCGGGTGTACCCGACTCTCGACGACATCTGGTCGATGACGCCTCTGCAGGCAGGTTTGCTCTTCCATGCCGAACTGTCGGATCAGTCCGTCGATGCCTACATCGTCCAGCTGGTGCTCGACCTCCGCGGGGACGTCGACGAGGCTCGCTTCCGCCGCGCTGCCCAGGCTCTACTGCGGCGCCACGCGAACCTGCGCACGGCGTTCGTGCACAACAACGACGGCGAATCCATCCAGATCGTGCATCACGACGTCGATGTGCCGTGGACCTCGGTCGATCTGTCGTCGCTGAGCGTCGACGATCGCGCAGCCGAGCTCGAGCGAATCGAACACGACGACCGCGCAACGCGATTCAACATGGCACAGGCGCCGTTGTTGCGCTTCATGCTCGTGACGCTGGCCCCGGGCGAGTGGCGTCTGGTGATGACCAACCACCACATCCTGCTCGACGGATGGTCGACGCCGCTGCTCCTCAAGGACCTGCTCACGCTCTACGTCGTGGACGGCGACGACGCCGTTCTTCCGCGCGTACCTGCGTACCGCGACTACCTGTCGTGGTTGTCGCGGCGTGATCACTCGGCAGCTCGTGCGGCATGGATGGAAGCCCTCGCGGGTCTCGCCGAACCCACCCTGCTGACGCCGGTCGAGAGCCGTCGCCAGGAGTCGACATTGGCCGGCCGCGCGTTGGTTTCCCTGGACATCGAGCAGACCGAACGACTGCGCAGTCTCGCCCGGGCACGCGGCATCACGATGAACTCGATGGTGCAGGCTTCGTGGGCGATGGTGCTGGGCACGTTGACCGGTCGCACGGACGTAGTGTTCGGTGCCACCGTCTCGGGACGTCCGCCGGAGGTCTCGGATATCGAGTCCATGGTCGGTCTGTTCATCAACACGCTGCCGGTGCGCATCGTGCTGGATCCAGCCGAAACACTCGGCCAGTACCTCGATCGGGTGCAGGCCGAACAGGCTTCGCTGCTCGATCACCACTACCTGGGCCTGACCGATATCCAGCGTGCCGTCGGTCCCGCGGTCGCGTTCGACACGCTCACCGTGTTCGAGTCGTATCCGATGGACCGAGCGGGTCTGTCGGCCGAGACCGATCTCGCCGGCATGCGGGTGCACGACGTGCACGACGGCAGCGACACCGCACAGTATCCGCTGACCCTGGTCGCGATGGTCGACGACCGATTGCACATCGAAGCCAAGTATCTGCCCGAGCTGTTCGAGCACAGTGTCGTGGTCGCCACCGTCGATCGAATCGTGCGGGTTCTCGAGGCGATCGCGACCGACACCGACCAACGGGTCGCTTCGCTGTCGCTGCTGTCCTCGGAGGAATCGAACAGGCTGGCCCCGGTACGTGGTCCCGCTTCCACGACCGAGCGCCTCCTGCCGGACATCCTCACCGATGCTGCTGCCCGCAACCCCGGTGGTACGGCAGTGTGGAGCGCAGGTCGGACACTGACCTACACCGAATTGGACACTCGGTCGTCCGCGCTGGCGCGTGCGTTGATCGCCCGCGGGGCAGGTCCGGAAACCGTTGTGGCACTTGCTTTGCCGCGCTCCATCGAATCGGTTCTCGCAATCTGGGCCGTGGCGAAGACCGGTGCGGCCTTCCTGCCGATCGATCCGAGTTACCCCCGTGATCGAGTCGAGCACATGCTGGTCGACTCCGGCGCGTCCATCGGCGTCACGTCGACCGAACACGTCGGTGCCGTCGAGGGCCTGGGCTCGGCTACGTGGTCCGTCCTCGACCAGGACGACACTCGCCGCGATCTCGCGAACCGTTCGACCGCACCGGTTCTCGACTCCGACCGCACTCGACCGGTACACATCGACCAGGTCGCGTACTTGATCTACACCTCCGGCTCCACCGGAGTTCCCAAGGGCGTCACCGTCACTCATCGCGGCCTGGCCAACCTGGCCGAGGAAGAACGGTCTCGTTTCGAGGTGACTCCGAACGCTCGGGTTCTCGCGTTCGCGTCACCGAGCTTCGATGCATCCATTCTCGAGCTGGCCATGGTGATCTCGGGTGCCGCCACGATGGTGATCGCACCCACCTCCGTGTACGGCGGCGTGGAGCTCGGCGAGCTCCTGGCGCAGCAGCACGTCACGCATGCGTTCGTGACTCCCGCGGCCCTCGCCTCGGTGGACCCCGACGGTCTGACCGAACTGAGCGTCGTTGCAACCGGTGGCGACGTGTGTCCGCCCGAGCTCGTCGCACGGTGGGCACCGGGCCGGCGCATGTTCAATGCGTACGGCCCCACGGAGGCCACCATCTTCTCCTCCGTCAGTGACCAGCTGCACGTGGGCTCGCCCATCGATATCGGCTCGCCGACAATCGGTTTCGGCGAAGTAGTGCTGGATTCTCGTCTGCATCCGGTACCGGTCGGTGTCGCAGGAGAGCTCTACCTCGCCGGCCCCGCCCTGGCGCGTGGCTACCATTCGCGATTCGGTCTGACGGCAGAGCGGTTCGTCGCGAACCCGTTCGGCGAGCCCGGCGAGCGTATGTACCGAACCGGCGACGTCGTGCGGTGGACCGAGTCGGGCACCCTCGAGTACGTCGGACGCAGCGACTTCCAGGTCAAGGTGCGCGGTTTCCGTATCGAGCTCGGCGAGATCGACGCGGTGCTGACCGATGATCCGACAGTCGAATTCGCTACGACGATCGGTGTCGACGGACCTGCCGGAAACACGATCCTGGTCGCCTACGTTCTTCCGCGCCCCGGCCACGAAATCGATGTGACGACGCTGCGCACTCGGGCGTCGAGTTCGCTTCCGACACACATGATTCCGACGGCGGTCGTTGCCCTGGAGACGATCCCGCTCACGCCCGCGGGCAAGCTCGATCGACAGGCGCTGCCCGCCCCGGATCTGCACGTCGGCAGCGACTCGCGCGCTCCTCGCAACGAGACCGAGCGAATCATCGCCGACATCTTCGGCGAGGTTCTCGGCGTGGGCAGCGTCGGCATCGACTCGAGCTTCTTCGATCTCGGTGGAGACTCGCTGAGCGCCACCCGCCTCACCGCTCGGGTGAATGCAGCCCTCGACACCGCTGTCAGCGTTCGTGCGTTGTTCGAGGCACCCACGGTCGAGTCGTTGGCGGTGCGAGTGCACAGCAACCCGGCCGGTGCCGCGCGCCGTCCGGCGCTCACTGCGAAGCCTCGCCCGGGCTCGATTCCGTTGTCGATGGCTCAGCAGAGAATGTGGTTCATCAACCAGTTCGACGTCGACTCGGCCGCCTACAACATCCCGCTCGCGGTTCGATTGACAGGCCGTCTCGACATCGAGGCAATGAACGCTGCGATCGGTGACGTGCTGGCGCGGCACGAGTCGCTGCGCACCGTGTTCCCTTCGCACGGCGATCGCCCCGAGCAGCACATTCTCGGCACCGACGCGGCGACGACCGATCTGCAGGTCGTCGACGTCGATGCCACCGAGATCGTCACCGCGATCTCGTCCGCTGCCGCCCGCGGATTCGACGTGTCGAAGGACCTGCCCTTCCGGGCCGTTCTGTACCGGACGGCACCCGAGGATTTCGTGCTGTCGATCATCGTGCATCACATTGCCGCCGACGGCGCGTCCATGGCACCGCTGGCCCGAGACGTCATGGTGGCGTACGGATCTCGCGTGTCGGGAGTAGCTCCGATGTGGGCACCGCTCGACGTTCAGTACGCCGATTTCGCGATGTGGCAACGCTCGGTCCTCGGCGACGAGTCCGACCCGAGCTCCGTGGCAGCACAGCAGCTGGAGTTCTGGAAGTCCACTCTCGCGGATCTACCCGAGCTGCTGCCGCTTCCGCTCGACCATCCTCGCCCGGCACGGCAGTCGATGCGCGGCAACAGTGTTCGGTTCGAGATCGAGCCAGACGTCCACGCCGGCCTGGTGGACCTCGCCCGCGCGAACGACGCGACCGTGTTCATGGCCATGCATGCAGCATGGTCGATCCTCATGGCTCGCCTCAGCGGGACCGAGGACATCGCAGTCGGCACGCCCATCGCCGGGCGTGGCGACGCAGCGCTCGACGATTTGGTCGGCATGTTCGTCGGGACTCTGGTTCTGCGCACCGAGGTAGCGCCCGATCTCTCCTTCACCGAGCTGCTCCGCCGGACCCGTACCGCGGACCTGGCGGCGTTCGACAACACCGACGTGCCATTCGAGCGTCTCGTCGACGTCCTCGATCCGGCCCGTTCCACCGATCACTCGCCGTTGTTCCAGGTACTGCTCGAATTCCAGAACAACACCTCGGCGGCACTGGAGCTACCCGAACTCACCGTCGAGGCCGTCGACATCGACGCCCACGTCGCGAAGTTCGACCTCCAGCTGACCGTTGCGGAACGGTTCGACGACTCCGGTGCTCCGGCAGGTATGACCGCTGCGGTCACCTATGCGGTCGACCTGTTCGACGAGATCTCCGTGGACGAGTTCTCGACTCGATTCGGTGCGGTCCTCGCCGGCGTGACCACCGATCCCGATCGTGCTGTCGGCGACATCGACATCCTGTTGCCGGGTGAACTCGACGCCATGGCCCGGCAGTGGAACCACGCCGGACACACGGCGACCGATGCGACACTGGCCGACCGCTTCGCCGCTGCCGCTGCGCAGTTCCCCGAAGCACAGGCAGTCGTGTTCGGCGATCGCTCGCTGACCTACGCCGAGCTGGACGACCGCTCGAACCGACTTGCACGCATCCTCGTGTCGCGTGGCGTGACGGCGGAGTCCCTGGTGGCGGTTGCGATGCCGCGCACCGAGGAGCTGATCGTTGCTCTGCTGGCGGTCGTCAAATCCGGCGGCGGCTACCTCCCGATCGACGTCGGCTATCCGGCCGACCGGCTCGCCTTCATGCTCGACGACGCGTCACCGGTCTGTGTGATCTCCACCGTCGCCGACAGTGCATCGGTGCCTGCTTCCGATGTCGAGATGCTGCTGCTCGATGCACCCGAAGCGGTCGCCGAGCTGGCAAGCGTGTCCGGAGCCCCGCTGACCGACGCCGACCGCATCGGCACCACCGATGCCGATTCGATCGCCTACGTCATCTACACCTCGGGCAGTACCGGACGTCCCAAGGGTGTGCAGATCGCGCACCGTAACGTCGCGACGCTGTTCGCGAACACCACGGATCTGTTCCACTTCGACGACCGCGACGTCTGGACCATGTTCCACTCCTACGCGTTCGACTTCTCGGTGTGGGAACTGTGGGGACCACTGCTGCACGGCGGCACTCTCGTGGTCGTCGACTACTACACCGCACGCTCGCCGGAACTGTTCCGTGAGTTGCTGATTCGCGAGAAGGTCACGGTTCTCAACCAGACACCGACGGCGTTCTACCAGTTCGCCGAAGCCGATCGAGTGGCAACCGCGGCCGGTGGATCCGCCGACGGATCGGACGCACTGTCGCTGCGGTACGTCATCTTCGGTGGAGAAGCACTCGATCTCGGACAGCTCGGTCGCTGGTACGCACGGCACGAGGAGACCTCGCCCACCCTGGTCAACATGTACGGCATCACCGAGACGACGGTCCACGTGAGCCACCTGGCTCTGACCGAGCAGTTCGCGGCGTCCGCTTCGGCCAGCGTCATCGGCCAGGCGATCCCGGCACTGCGTGTCGCCGTTCTCGACACCCGCCTCAATCCTGTTCCGCCCGGCGTCGTCGGGGAGATGTACGTGTCCGGGGCACAGCTCTCTCGCGGATACCTCGGCCGAGCAGGGCTGTCCGCAACACGTTTCGTTGCCGACCCCTCTGGCGATGCGGGTGCGCGTATGTACCGCACCGGTGACACCGCCAGGTGGAATCGCGATGGGGCTCTGGAATACCTGGGTCGAAGCGACATGCAGGTCCAGTTGCACGGCTTCCGTATCGAACTGGGCGAAATCGAAAGCGCGCTACTGGCATTCGATGGAGTAGCGGCTTCCGTGGTCGCTGTCCGCGACGACGGTTTCGGTGATCGCCTGATCGGCTACGTCGTGGCCGAGGCCGGTCGCGCGCTCGACCATGCGGCCGTTCTCGACTTCGTGGGCAACTCGTTGACCTCGTACATGGTGCCCGCAGCGTTGATCGTCCTGGACGAGCTGCCGCTGACCGCCAACGGCAAACTCGATCGCCGTGCACTCCCGGCACCGGACTTCTCGGCAAACGTCACCGAAAGTCGTTTGCCTGCAACCGAAGTCGAGTCGATCCTGGCCGGTCTGTTCGCGGACGTTCTCGGGCTCGATACCGTCGGCGTCGACGATTCGTTCTTCGCACTCGGCGGCGACAGCATCATGTCGATCCAGTTGGTCTCGCGCGCCAAGGCCGCCGGGCTGGTCCTGGCTCCCCGCGACATCTTCGAGCGCAAGACCGTGGCCGCTCTCGCCGAGGTCGCTGTTCTCGGCGGCGACGCCGTGGTGCTCGAAGAACTCGACGGTGGGGGAGTCGGCCCGATGCCGCTCACCCCGGTCGTGCGGTGGATGTTGGACCGCAGCACCGAATTCGGCCGTTACACACAAACAGCGCTGCTTCAGCTTCCGGTCGGCATCGAGCGCGAGACGCTCGAACGCACGGTGGCAGCGGTGCTCGATCGTCACGACATGCTGCGTGCGCGCCTCTACCAGGACGCGGACGGGGAGTGGCACGAGGAAGTGTCTCCGGTCGGAACAGTCTCGGCTGCGAGCGTCCTTCACGCGGTCTCGGTCGAATCCGTCGACGGCCCCGAATTCTCCGTCGTTGCCGCGGCCGAGCTCGACGCCGCTGCCGATCGTCTGGTTCCGGCCGACGGCGTCATGGTGCAGATGGTGTGGTTCCAGAGCCCCAATGGCTCGGGTCGACTGCTCGTGGTCGCCCACCACCTCGTGATCGACGGCGTGTCCTGGCGCATTCTGGTTCCCGACCTCGCCACGGCATGGAGTCGGATCGTCTCCGGCCACGAGCCTGAACTGGCTCCGATCGGTACCTCGATGCGTCGGTGGTCCACCGGACTCACCGAGGTCACGGCCGCCCGAACCGAAGAGCTCGGACTGTGGCGTCGGATTCTCGACGGAGCCGACCCGACGATCGGTTCTCGCCCGCTCGACAAGAGAATCGACGTCGACGCCACCGTGCAGCGTGTCCGCACGTCCCTGCCGGTCGAGGTCACCGAGCGCCTGTTGACCACTGTCCCGGACGTGTTCCGTGGCAGCGTCAACGACGGCCTGCTGGCTGGTTTGGCTCTGGCCCTGACGGCGTGGCGTCGCGAACGCGGCGATGCGGTGCGGGACGCTCTCGTGACTCTCGAGGGCCACGGCCGCGAGGACGCGGTGGTGCCCGGTGCCGATCTCGGTCGGACCGTCGGCTGGTTCACCACCATCTTCCCCGTGCGTCTCGATCTCGGGTCGCTCGACGTCGCCGACGCTCTGGCGGGCGGCGCGTCGGCCGGTGCCCTGGTCAAGACCATCAAGGAACAGCTGCTCGAGATCCCCGATCACGGCATCGGCTACGGCATGCTGCGGTACCTCGATTCCGCTGCGGCCGAGGCTCTGTCCGGCTTCGCCGCACCACAGGTCAGCTTCAACTACCTCGGCCGGTTCTCCACCGGATCCACCGAAGGCATGGACGACGTGGGTTGGATCCCTGTGGCCGACGCAGAGCTCGGCGACGCGCAGAATCCGGACATGCCGGTGCCTGCGGCGCTGGACATCAACGCTGTCACCACCTCGACCCCCGACGGCCCACAGCTCGACGCGACGTTCGCCTTCCCCGCGGGCGTTCTCGACGCCGACGAGGTCGGCAGGTTGATCGAACTGTGGACGCAGGCCCTCACCTCGATCACCGAGCACGCCTCGGCCGACGGTGCGGGCGGCTTCACGCCGTCGGATCTCGAGCTGGTCGACATCGATCAGACATCCATCGATGCTCTGGAAGAGCAGTTCCCGAATCTCGACGACGTGTGGTCGTTGTCGCCTCTGCAGGCCGGCTTGCTGTTCCACGCTCGCCTGGCCGGCGAAATCGGCAGTGCCGGTTCGGGTGTCGACGCGTACATGGTTCAGCTGGGCCTCGAGCTCCGGGGAACTGTCGATGCGACGCGGATGCATGCTGCCGTCGACAAACTGGTCTCTCGCCATCCCAACCTGCGAGCAGCGTTCGTACACAACAGCAACGGCGAGTCACTGCAGATCGTGCAGAGTTCGGTCACTGTTCCGTGGTCCGAAATCGATCTTCGGGGGGAGCCCGATGTCGAGGTGGCCCTCGAGGCAGTTCTCGAGGCCGACCGTGCGGTGCGCTTCGAGATGGACCGGGCACCGCTGCTGCGGTTCACGCTCATCACCCTGGCCGACGATCACTGGCGTCTGCTGCTGACCAACCACCACATCCTGTTGGACGGATGGTCGACGCCGCTGGTCGTCAAGGAACTCATCACGCTCTACGTCACCGAGTCCGACGACTCGATGCTGCCGCGCATTCCTGCCTACCGGGACTACCTGGCCTGGATGCGCCAACGCGACGTGGCGATCTCCACCGCGCAATGGGTCAGTGCCATGGCCGGCGTGGAAGAACCCACGCTGTTGGTCACCGACGATCGTGGCCGGCAACTGTCCACCGTGTCGCAGGAGACCGAGCGGTCGTTGTCGGTCGAGACCACCGCGGCACTGCGTGACTTCGCTGCTCGCCGTGGATCGACCCTCAACACCCTCGTCCAGACCGCATGGGGCGTCGTGCTGGCCACCCTCACCGGACGCGAGGACGTCGTGTTCGGTGCGACGGTGTCGGGTCGTCCGCCGGAGGTTCCGGGTATCGAGGGCATGATCGGGCTGTTCATCAACACCCTGCCCGTCCGGGTCACGCTCGACCGGAGCGAAACGCTGGGTGCACTGGTCGATCGGGTTCAGGCCGAGCAGGCATCGCTGTTGGACCACCACTACCTCGGCCTGACCGACATCCAACGCGCAGCGGGTGCAGGCGTGGCCTTCGACACCTTGACGGTGTTCGAGTCGTACCCCGTCGACCGGGCCGGCGCTTCTGCGGCAACCGATTTCGCCGGCATGCAGGTCACCGACATTCTCGGAACCGACGCAGCGCACTACCCGCTGACTCTGGTTTCGTCGGTCGACGAGCGCCTGAACCTGAAGGCGAAATACCTGCCGGAACTGTTCGACGTCGATTCCGTGCACGCCATCGTCGATCGCGTCGAGCGTGTCCTCGACGCCGTGCTCGAGGACGAACAACAGCCACTGGGACGGCTGCGACTCCTCGGTGACGCCGAGTTCGCCTCGCTGGCACCGGTGTTCGGACCCGAAGGACGCTCGGCCCGGCTGCTGCCGGAGATCTTCTCCGACGCTGCCGCGGTGAACCCGGACGCCATCGCACTGCGCAGCACCGACGGCGAAATGACGTACCGGGAATTGGACCGTCGGTCCAACCGACTCGCTCGAATTCTGCTGGGCCACGGCGTGCGCACCGAGACCTTCGTGGCACTCGGCATCGCACGATCGATCGAATCGGTGCTGACGGTCTGGGCCGTCGCAAAATCCGGCGCGGCATTCGTACCGGTGGATCCGAACTACCCGGCCGATCGCATCGAGCACATGTTGGCCGACTCCGGAGCAACGTTCGGCGTCACCACCCGCGCCCATCTCGACGACCTGCCGTCGACCGTGCCCTGGATCGTCCTCGACGATCTGGCGACGGACGGCCCGAACGCAGTGAGCGACGAGCCGATCGACGCCACCGAGCGGAACGGACGCATCGCCTTCGACAGCGCGGCGTACACCATCTACACCTCGGGTTCGACGGGTGTGCCCAAGGGTGTCGTCGTCACGCACTCCGGTCTCGACAACTTCGCAACCGAGCAGCGCGAGCGATACCGAATCACCAAAGACTCACGCACACTGCACGTCTCGTCCCCGAGCTTCGATGCATCCGTGCTCGAGTACCTACTCGCCTTCGGCGTCGGCGCGACGATGATCATCGTGCCGCCCACCGTGTACGGCGGCAACGAACTCGCGGCACTGTTGGCAGCGGAGTCGGTCACCCACGGCTTCATCACCCCGTCGGCTCTGGCGTCGGTCGACCCGAGCGGGCTCGACACGTTCGCCGACGTCGTCGTCGGTGGCGAGGCCGTACCGGCCGAGTTGGTCGCGAAGTGGGCACCGGGCCGGAATCTCTACAACGGTTACGGTCCGACCGAGGCCACGATCATGTCCAACATCAGCACGCCGATGACTGCAGGTGACACCGTCTCGATCGGTGGTCCTGTTCGCGGCGTGTACGAGGTGGTGCTCGATTCACGGCTGCAGCCCGTTCCTGTCGGCGTGGCAGGTGAGCTCTATCTCGCGGGTGTCGGACTCGCCCGCGGTTACCACGATCGATTGGGCCTGACGGCGGAGCGATTCGTCGCCGACCCGTTCGGCGCACCCGGCGCGCGGATGTACCGCACCGGAGACGTGGTGCGGTGGTCGCCGGATCTGACGATCGAATACGTCGGTCGAAGTGATTCGCAGGTCAAGGTTCGCGGCTTCCGCATCGAACTCGGCGAGATCGACGCGGCGCTCGCATCGCATCCGTCCGTGGACTTCGCCGCGACCTTCGGCACTCCGGGCCCGTCGGGAGCGACCGTCCTGGTGTCGTACGTACGAACCACCGAGGGCGCGGCGGACGCGTTCGATACCGGTGTCCTGCGTGACCACCTGGCCGGCATGTTGCCGTCGCACATGGTTCCCGCAGCCATCGTCGTGCTCGACGCCATTCCGCTCACACCGGTCGGAAAACTCGATCGGTCCGCGTTGCCGGTGCCCGAGTTCGGGTCGGCGACGTCGTACCGCGAGCCGAGCACGCCGGCCGAGCTCACCGTGGCCGCCGTGTTCGCCGAGATTCTCGACGTCGATCGGGTCGGTGCCGACGACAGCTTCTTCGAGCTCGGTGGAGACTCGCTCAGCGCCACGCGCGTCATCGCCCGCGTCAACGCCGAACTCGGCACCACGATCGGCGTGCGCACGATCTTCGAGATGCCGACTGTCGCCGGATTGGCGAGCGCGGTCGGCGCAACGTCCACACGGGCGCAGCGTCCGAATCTCGTTGCGACACAACGTCCTGATCACATCCCGCTGTCTCTCGCACAGCAACGCATGTGGTTCATCAACCAGTTCGACACCACCTCGGCGGCGTACAACGTGCCACTGGTCGTCAAGTTGACCGGGCAGCTCGATACTGCGGCCCTCGCCGCGGCAGTCGTCGACGTCCTCGAGCGGCACGAATCGCTGCGGACGACGTTCCCGGACGGACCGGACTTCCCGGTCCAGCTCGTACATCCGGCCGTCGAGGTGGCTCCGGTGGTCGAGCCGGAAGCGATCGATGCCGGTGTGCTGACCGACCGGGTGGCGCACCTGGCGGGTCGTGGATTCGACGTGACCACCGAGATTCCGGTGCACGTCGAGCTGTTCCACGTCGTCGGTGCCGATACCGATGCCGAGCCCGTCTTCGTACTGGCGATGGTGGTGCATCACATCGCGGCCGACGGAGCCTCGATGGCACCGCTGGCACGAGACGTGGTGCTCGCGTACTCGGCGCGCACCACGGGAGCAGCGCCGGGCTGGGAGCCCTTGCCGGTGCAGTACGCCGACTACACGCTGTGGCAGCGTTCGTTGCTCGGCGACGAGAAGGACGAGTCGAGCGTGGCCGCGGCCCAGCTCGAGTACTGGTCGACGGCGCTCGCAGGTCTACCCGATCTGCTGCCGTTGCCCACCGATCGCCCGCGGCCCACCACGCAGGATTTCCGGGGTGGCCGGGTTCGCTTCACCGTCGACGCCGAGATCCATCGGGCACTCGTCGAGATCACCCGCGAGCAGAACGTCAGTATGTTCATGGTGTTGCACGCCGCGTTCGCGGTGGTGCTGGCGCGCCTGAGCGGTACCGACGACATCGCGATCACCACTCCGGTGGCAGGGCGCGGCGACGCGGCACTGGACGATCTCGTCGGCATGTTCGTCAACACCTTGGTGTTGCGCAGCCGGATCGACGACTCCGCCTCGTTCGTGGATCTGCTCACGCAGGTGAAAGCACACGACCTCGACGCCTTCGATCACACCGAGATGCCGTTCGAGCGCATCGTCGAGGTGCTCAATCCCACGCGATCGACGGCGTATGCACCGCTGTCGCAGGTGGCGTTGTCGTTCCAGAACAACGAGAAGGCGTCACTCGAGCTACCGGATCTGCGCGTGGAGGGCTTCGACTTCGACGTTCCCGTGGCCAAGCAGGATCTGCAACTCCTGGTGTCCGAGACCTTCGACGACGACGGGCGACCGACCGGATTCGAGGCAGCGTTCGATTACGCCACCTCGCTGTTCGACGCGTCCACCGTCGATGCGATCGCGGCGCGACTGGTTCGCGTACTCGACGCCGTCGGCAGCGATCGACTCACCGCGGTGGGGGATATCGACATTCTCGGTGCCGACGAGAAGCAGGCTCTGGCACCGGCTCGCGGGTCCGCCGACGTCGCGTTGCGAACGTGGCCGGAAATGCTCGCCGCCTCGGTGGCGCTCGACCCGTACGCGGTCGCCGTCACGTATCGGGGCGTGAGCCTGTCCTACGCCGACCTCGACAGTTGGTCGAACCGAATCGCGCGAATGCTCATCGACTACGGCGTCGGACCGGAAACGTTCGTCGCCTTGGCCCTGCCTCGATCCATCGAGTCGGTTCTGTCGGTGTGGGCGGTCGCCAAGACCGGTGCGGCATTCCTGCCGGTCGACCCGAACTACCCGGCCGACCGCATTGCGCACATGCTCGAAGATTCGCGTGCGGCAATGGGATTGACCGACGTCGACAGTCGGCAGTCGCTGCCCGACACCGTGCCGTGGCTCGTCCTGGACGATCCCGAGACATCATCGGAGCTCTCTCGCTATCCCGTGGCCGCAGTCACCGATGCCGAGCGCACCGCGACGCTGCACCTCGACCACCCGGCATACCTGATCTACACCTCGGGTTCGACCGGTCGCCCGAAGGGCGTCGCAGTGCGGCACCGGGGCCTGGCCAACCTGCAGGCCGAGGTGATCGATCGATTCCGTCCCACCCGAGATTCGCGGGTGTCGCACATCGCCTCGCCGAGTTTCGACGCCTCGGTGTACGAGCTCACGATGGCGTTCGGCGTCGGCGCCACCGTGGTGATCGTGCCGCCGGGAACGTTCGGTGGCAGCGAACTGGCCGACCTGCTCGAATCGGAACATGTCACACACGCGTTCCTGACTCCGGCGGCGTTGTCCTCGATCGACGAGACACGTTTGGGCACGGTCCGCGTCCTCGCCGTCGGCGGCGAGGCCTGCACTCCGGAGCTGGTGGCGAAGTGGGCACCGGGCCGCAAGATGTTCAACGGCTACGGTCCGACCGAGACGACCATTCAGGCGAGTGTCGGCGGTCCGTTGATGCCAGGCGGCACGGTGGACGTCGGCCGGCCGGGTACCGGATTCCGGTTCCTCGTGCTCGACGCACGTCTGCGGCCGGTCCCGGCCGGGGTGTCGGGCGAGCTGTACATCGCAGGCCCCGGTACGGCACGCGGTTACCTGCGACGGTTCGGGCTCACATCCGAACGCTTCGTCGCAGACCCGTTCGGTACCGCCGGTGAGCGGATGTACCGAACCGGTGACGTCGTGCGCTGGGGGAGTACCGGTGTGCTCGAGTTCGTCGGACGCAGCGACTTCCAGGTCAAGGTCCGCGGATTCCGTATCGAGCTCGGCGAGATCGACTCCGCGCTCACCGATCACGACGAGGTCGGCTTCGCGGCGACCATCGGTCACAATGCGGCGTCGGGAGATACGGTTCTCGTGTCCTACGTGCTGCCGGCCGAGGGTGCATCGGTGGACGTCGAGGCGTTGCGCGACAGTGTCGCGACCGTTCTTCCGCGCCACATGGTCCCGTCGACGATCATCGAACTCGCCGACATCCCACTCACTCCGGTGGGCAAGCTGGATCGACGCGCGCTCCCGGTGCCGGAACTGACGGTGTCGACGACGCCGTATCGGGCACCGAGTACCGATCTCGAAGCAGCCATCGCCGACGCGTTCGCCGAGGTATTGGGTGTCGAACGAGTCGGCATGGACGACAACTTCTTCGAGCTCGGTGGCACGTCGCTGGTGGCAACCAAGATCGGCCCGGCCATCGAGAACGCGGTCGGAGTTCGCGTCCCGCTGCAGGCATTGTTCGTCGATCCGACCCCGGCAGGGCTCGCGGCTCGGGTCGCGTCGGACGTCGATTCGTCCGGTGCACAACTGGATTCGGTGTTCGGAGTGGTCATCCCACTGCGCAGCACAGGTTCCAAGGAACCGCTGTTCTGCGTCCATCCCGGAATCGGGTTGTCGTGGGGATATGCGGGCCTGGTGTCCCAGATCGGTGACGACCGTCCCGTGTACGGCCTGCAGTTGCCCAGCATCGTGGAAGGCACGCCGTTCGGCTCGATTCGAGACCTCGCGCACCGGTACGCCGACGAGATTCGGGCTGTCCAGCCGGTCGGTCCGTACCACCTGCTCGGGTGGTCGCTCGGTGGTTCGCTCGCCCATGCGATCGCCGTGGAACTACGCAGCACCGGCAGCGAAGTGCAGACTCTCGCGTTGCTGGACAGCTACGTCGACGGCCATGACGAGACGGCCGACGGTGAGCTGAGCGTCGAGAACCTGCTCGCGGGTCTGGGGCTGGATCTGACTGCTCAGGCGTCGTCCGAGCCGTTGACCTACGAACGTGGTGTCGAACTGCTCGACGAATCCCTGGGGCAGACCACCGGTGTCACGGCGGATCATTTGCGCAGAATCAATGCAGGATTCGAGAACTCGACGCGAATCATGGCCGAGTTCATCCCGGACGTGTTCGACGGAAATGTTTTGTTCTTTTCTGCAACGAAAGGCGCGAGTGACGGAATTGTTCGGTCACCACAGGAATGGCGACCGTACGTGTCAGGAGATATCGTCATCCACGGTGTGGACGTTTTCCACAACGAAATGACCAATCCCGATGCTGTCTCGGTGATCGGTCCGGTTGTCGACGCACATCTGGGCAATACATATCCATAACGTTTGCGAGTGTTCTTCCGTGAAAGAGCACTCGCTCGAATACCATCGGCTTTCGATACTCGAGTGGTCGAATGCGAATCACTACTACCAGGGGACACAGTGAAACTGATCAGAACAGCAACGGTCGCGGTGGCGTTGACCGCAGCCGTAGCCACCGGCGCAGGCCAGGCCGTAGCGGATCCGACGTCGGAGTCGATGAACTACCAGACGTCGGTCAACCCGGATGGAACCGTCAAGACCATCCTCGACGCCGGTCTCTTCCGCGTCGATGCGACGAGCGAGACGGTGTCGATCGTCGACCAGGCCGGCTCCACGGTGGCGTCGATCCCGCTGGAGTACTCCATCAATGGAACCGTCTACTCCATTGCGCCCCTGATCGGTGCCGAAGGTCGGGAACTCACTCTCACCCCGCAGACCGTTCCTGTCGCTGAGGTCGCAGGCGCGAAGACCAAGCAGCAGGCCTTCGACAACATGGTCAACCAGCTCGCCATCGGTTGGAACAACGGCGGCG
The DNA here is from genome assembly GCF_001426165.1 of Rhodococcus sp. Leaf233. NCBI lineage: Bacteria > Bacillati > Actinomycetota > Actinomycetes > Mycobacteriales > Nocardiaceae > Rhodococcus > Rhodococcus sp. Leaf233. The sequence goes on along the minus strand of NZ_LMRO01000015.1, from coordinate 151,022 downwards.
GCGTCGGCACGGCCATCGGTGCAGGCCTCGGCTTCGCCATCGGCTGCGTCTCGATCTTCCCGAACTTCATCTCGGGCTGCATCATCGGAACCGTGATCGGTACGGTCGCCGGCACGGTCATCGGAATCAACAACGCCAACCCCGAAGCTCAGCCTGCGGTGTTCGAGTACTTCACCACTGCGTAGAGCACGACGGCCACTGGCCGAGGGATGTGGAACAGCGGGTAGAGCGCGTGCGCTCTACCCGCTGTTCGCTGTCCGGCCAGTGAGGGCTCGACGCATCGACACCGCTTTGACCATCGTCTCCTCGAACTCCTCGTCGGGGTCCGAGAGCGCGACGATCGCGCCTCCGACGCCGTACGTGACCTCGTGCTCGGTCGCCACGATCGTGCGAATGACGATCGAGAAATCTGCCGTACCCGTGATCGAGAAGTAGCCGATGGCACCGGAATACACTCCGCGCGGCCCATCTTCGAGCTTGTCGATGATTGCCATCGTGCGAATCTTCGGAGCGCCGGTCATCGAGCCGCCGGGGAACGCCGCCCTGATGCAGTCGGCAGCCGACGCGTCGTCACGCAGCCGGCCACGAACCGTGGAGACCAATTGGTGCACGGGAGCATAGGTTTCGACGTCGAACAGCTTCGGCACGTGTACCGAACCAGGAACGCACACCTGAGCCAGGTCGTTACGCACCAAATCGACGATCATCAGATTCTCGGCCTTGTCCTTCTCGTTCGCGACGAGGTCGGCCTTGAGTGCGTTGTCCTCTTCGGGGGTGGCCCCGCGCGGCCGAGTTCCCTTGATGGGCTTGGACTCCACGATGCGGTCGGCGTCGATACGCAGGAATCGCTCGGGGGAGGCGCTCAGGACCGAGACGTCGGGAAAATTCAAGAAGGCACTGTACGGGGTGGGATTGATTTCCCGCATGTAGGAGTACGTCGCCGCGGGGTCGATGGAACCGGCCACGGTGGCAGTGTTCGTCAGGCAGACCTCGTAGGTTTCACCGGAACGGATTTCGGCGAGGCACTGAGAGATGAGGTCGAGGTAATGCGTGCGATCGTGCCTGAGCCGTGGCTCCAGGGACAGCTCTGCGCCGAGCAACGGAGCACCGGACGCAGGTATCCCACTGGGCGCGCTCACGGTCTGCGCCTTCTCGGACAGACCACTCAGCGTTGCGGTGACCGAGTCGAACCACTGCGCGAGGACCGGATCCCCGGGGGTATCGGCCAACCCCATCAAGTACAGGGTGCCGGCCTCGTGGTCGAACACCAACGCCCGATCGGAGAACACCATCGAGGCGTCGGGGGTCGCCGAGGTGTGCACCAGCTGCCCGCCCGTATCGGCCTTGAGTTCGTACCCGAGGTAGCCGACGTAGCCCAGTCCGAATGCAAAGGGAAGATCGTGCCGCGGGGGAGTAGCTCGGCGACGTAGTTGGGCGTCGATGTAGTCGAAGAACGTCGAGTGGATGTGTTCTTTCGTGCCGTCGGAGCCCTCGACGGTCACCATCGTCTCGGCTACCGAGTACGTCACGTATTCGGCGTGCGGCCCGGAGCAATCGCCCATGACGGTGAATCGGCACTCGGGCTCGAGTGCGGCGCTTCCGTCCAGCCAGAAACTCTTGGTGTCGTGCGCGAACAGCGTCTGGAACACGCGCTCGGAGTCGAAATCGCTGTCGATAGTGCGGGTTTCGATGGTGAACATCGAATCGTGGGTCCCCGCTGCGTTCGCTGCGCTCGACCGCGCTAGCGTCAGATCGCGGAAATTCGCCAGCAGCTCACGCCCGTATTCGGTGCTGATCGACTCGGGGTGGAACTGCACTCCCCACAACGGCTTGCTGTGATGACGAACCGCCATCACCAGACCGTCCGGGGTCCAGGCGACTTCCTCGAAGTCGGCGGGAGTCCGGGTGACGACCAGAGAGTGGTAGCGCACCACGGAATACGGCGAGGGAATCCCCTCGAACAGATCCACCCCGGTGTGCGTGATGTCGGTGATGCGGCCGTGCATCGGTGCGGGGGCCAGATCGACCTCGCCCCCGAAGAGGTGGCACATCCCCTGATGGCCGAGGCAGACACCCAGAATCGGGAGACCGGATTCGCTTATCACTCGACCACTGATACCGAAGTCCTGCTCGACGTCCGGGCGGCCGGGACCGGGCGAGATCACGACGTTGTCGAACGCGGCGAAGTCGAGGGAAGACCACGCGACGTCGTTCTTGACCACGGTCGGTGGTCGGCCGTTGACCTCGGCGAGGAGGCTGTACAGGTTGTAGGTGAACGAGTCGTAATTGTCCACAAGGAGGGTTCTGATCGTCATCGACGTACCTCTATCGTTCGCCCTCGAAGCCAGATTCTGGCCCCGGAGAATCGATGATGAGATCCTCGACGCGACACGCCTCGGCAATCATCGACTTGTACAACTCTTCGAGAAAGTCGGGCGACAATCCGTTCGCGGACGCGAACTCACGAGCCCGTTCGGTCACCACGCCCACCCGGCCCGGCTGCATCATGGGAATACCGAATTCGCGTTTGACGTGGGCCACCCGTACACACACATCGATTCGGTCGCGTACGGCTGCGCGCAAGACCTCGTCGATACCGTCCAATTCGCGGCGCAATTCCGCCAACTTTTGTTCGCCGACCGCAACGCGTCCGTCCGATTCCGAGTCGGACGCCGCCGTCCGCGGATCGTCGTGCAGACACTGATCGGAACCCTGGCTCACGAGTTGATGCCCCCTGTTTTCGACGACTACGGTGCTGATGATTATCGGTCGCAGCCGACATTTGTTACCGCGATCATCACAGACTCGGTAACCGACTACATGCGATGTTCGATGGTGTCATCCCGAGCCGTTTTCGCGCCACTCAAACGCGAAGAAAACGGACGCTGAACGACAATAATCACACAAGTCACCCGAAAAAAATCTCCGAGTTTCCAACCCATCGAAAAAATGCACCGCCGGATTGTTTCCAATCGGGCGGTGCATCGCTCAGGGGATCAGGCTCCGCGTCGCTTGACCTTCAGTAGATCGAGGCGCTCCTTCAGCAACTCTTCCAGTTCATCCACCGAACGGCGCTCGAGGAGCATGTCCCAGTGGGTACGAGGAGGCTTGACCTTCTTTGCCTCGGGCGCGGTGCCCTCGATCAGAGAACCCTCGAGTCCGTTACGGCACGCCCACGTACCGGGAATCTCGGCGTCGTCGGCGAACGGGACGTCGAATTCCTCACCGTTGTCGCAGCGATAGCGAGCCACGCGGCGGGGTGCCAAATCGTGATCACGATCGGTCTCGTAGCTGACGGCTCCCAGTCGACTACCTCGAAGTACACGATCTGCCATAGTGAAGTCCTCTCCATCGATAGTAGGTATGTGCGCCGATTCCACCGGCCGGTTTCGGCGCGGCCGAGCTTCGTCGTCCCCACTGATCTACAACGTCGTCGAGCGTCCGTTCGTTCCCGGCTCGCCCGCGCAGATCAAGGCATCTTACCTCGCCGGCAAAGTAGGCTGAGCGACCATGTCCGTGAAAACCCGTCGCAACCAGACGTGCGAGTGGTGCGGACGTCCCATCGACGATGTCGGCACCGGCCGCAAACGACGGTACTGCCGACAATCGTGCAGACAACGTGCGTACGAGCAGCGCAGTGCCGTCAAGGGGACGTCCATTCCCGTCGACGCCGTCGTGCTGACCGCCGAGGAAGCATCGGCCGTTGCAGATCGCGCATTCGAACTGCGCTGCGCGGCCGAGGATGTCAGCACCGCAGTGGCAGAAGGTGCCGCCGCCGACGAACTGCAGCGCCTGTGTATCGAGCTCGTGGCGAAAGCACACGATGCCGAGCGGCTGCGCTGAGTATTTTCGGGGCTCCTCGCTGGTCGTCCTTCGTGCGGCGCGACGGTCGACGACATCGCTCCCGTCGTTGTTCACCGAGTCCGTGGACAATGGGCGACGCACGCGCGTCTTGCGCGGACGCAAAGACACACAGAGGAGCTCCATGGCGTTCTGGGATCAACTCAAGTCCAAAGCACAGGAATTGAACGGGCAGCTGCAAACCAAGACCAGCCAGTTCAAGAACAAAGAGTTCGCCAACGGCAGCATGGCGATGTGCGCTCTCATCGCCGCCGCGGACGGCACGATCGATCCGGCCGAGCGACAGAAGACGGCAGCGCTGATCGCCGGAAACGAAGCTCTCCGCGTCTTCGAGTCCGATGAGCTCCGCCAGAAGTTCGACTGGTACTGCGACAAGCTGCAGGGTGACTTCGACTTCGGAAAAGTCGAGGCCACCGCGACGATCGGCAAGTTGAAGTCCAAGCCGGACCAGGCCCGTGCCGTCATCCAGATCGGCATCATCATCGGCGGTGCCGACGGGCATTTCGACGACCACGAGAAGGCCGCCGTTCGCAACGCATGCTTCGCAGTGGGAATCGACCCGGCCGAGTTCGAGCTCTGACCCGCTCCGACGTGGGCATCGAGACCGGATGAGGTCTGCGGCGACCGACGACGCATCGACGTCGTCGGTCGCCGTCGCCGTCCCTGGATTCCATCTGTCCTGCAATTTCCTACTCCGCGGGTTACTTTGCTCGTTCCGGCTGGGTGCACAGACGTCGTCGACGCGTCAGCGGACCGATCGATCCGTGACCGAGGAGACCGAGCATGACTGTTGCCGCGATTTATCTCGTCATCGCATTCGGCCTCGGCGGACTCGCGATGGCGGTGCGACTTCCTCCGTTGGTCGGCTTTCTGGCGGCTGGGTTCGTCATCAATGCTCTCGATGTCGGTGAGGTGCCGCAGCTGGACCTGCTCGCCGACTTGGGGGTGACGCTGCTGTTGTTCGCCATCGGCCTCAAGCTCGATCTCCGCATTCTGTTGCGCCGCGAGGTCTGGCTCACCACGTCGGTCCATCTCGCGATCAGCGTCGTGCTCGGAACCACGGTGTTGTGGTTGGCCGCCGTGGCCGGCCTGGCCATGCTGTCCGGGCAAAGCCTGACGACCATCGCACTCCTGGCCTTCGCCATGTCGTTCTCGAGCACCGTGTTCGTCGTCAAGGTACTCGAGGAGCGGGGGGAGTCGCATGCGCTCTACGGCCGCGTCGCCATCGGCGTCCTCGTCATGCAGGACATCGTCGCCGTCGTCTTCCTGACGGTCACCAGCGGCACTCTGCCCAGCCCATGGGCCTTCACCCTCGTCCTGCTGTGGCCGCTCACGCGAATTCTTCGGAGAATTTGGAGCGGGCTGGGGCACGGCGAGATGCAGTCGTTGTTCGGCATCGTGATGGCTCTGGTTCCGGGGTACGCACTGTTCTCCACGCTGGGCCTCAAAGGTGACCTCGGTGCCTTGATCATCGGTGTCCTGTTGGCTTCGCATTCCGCGTCGTCCGAACTCGCACGGTCTCTGTTCCACCTCAAGGAGCTTCTGTTGGTGGGCTTCTTCGTCTCGATAGGCCTGTCCGGACTACCCGATGTGCCCAGTCTCGTTGTCGCTCTGCTGATGATGCTCGTTCTGCCGCTCAAATCCGTGCTCTACGTAGCGCTGTTCGCCGCGATGAAACTTCGGTATCGAACGGCCCTGCTCGCAGGACTGAGTCTGATGAACTACTCGGAGTTCGGTCTGATCGTCGTCTCCGTCGGAGTGACGACCGGGCTGCTGGAACCCACGTGGCTGGTCGAGATGTCGATCGCGGTGGCTCTGAGTTTCGTGGTGTCCGCCCTTGTCAACGGCCGCGGCCACCTGATGGTCGAGAAGATGGCGAGCCGGCTGCCCGTCCAGGACGAGCAGAGCCTCCACCCCGAGGAACGCCCCGGTGATGCCGGCGACGCCGAAGTCGTCGTCATCGGCATGGGGCGTGTGGGGTTCGCGGCCTACCAGCGACTGAACGAGCACTACCGATTGGACGTGGTCGGAGTCGACTACGACGGCCCGCGCATCCGTCGACTGGCCGAGCAGGGACTGCGTGTCATCGAGGGCGATGCCACCGACCTCGACTTCTGGCACCGACTACGCAGATCGGATTCCGTCCGGATCGCGGTGCTCGCCATGCCGCGGCACGGTGCGAACGTCACTGCACTGGCGTGTCTGCGAGAGTCCGGCTTCGGTGGAACAGTGGCGGCGGTCGCACGGTACGACGACGAGGTGCAGTGGGCAAAAGACCAGGGCGTCGATATCGCCTTCAACGTCTACGCCGGCGCGGGTTTGGAACTGGCCGACCAAGTAGGGCATTCGACCCCGGAATACATCGACGATCGCACCGACTCCGAGACCGACGAGCCGCGTACACCGGACAACACCGGATAGGCCAGCGGTGCGAGTGATGGAGGCGCTCGCCGGAAACGAATGGGGGAGTCGTCAGGTACTGCCTGCCGCTCCGCCTCCTCCACCTGCACCTCCACCGGACGCAACGGATCCGCTACTGCTGGAGACGAACACACCGGAGAACGCAGACCAGGGGAGGACCACCGGGACACCCGCCGCATAGTCGGCATCCGCGGGTGATGTGAAGGCTCGTAGCGGCGTGTCACTCCCTGGGTCGGTTGCGGCCTCTAGTCGTTTCCGAAAGAACGGGGCCAAGCCGAACGCAACGATGTCCGGCAGAGCTACGTTCAGATCGACCGACTCGTCGTTGTCCTTGGCGGCCTGCTTCAGTCCGTCGCGGTACGCCTCCCAGGGGCGAGAGGCGTCCAGGCCCGCGACCGAGAAGCGTGAGTAGGCGATCGCCGTCCACAGTCCTGCAACGAAGAGAAGGCCCGACAACACCGCCGCGAGCCACATCGTCCGTGCACCCGACGTCGCCACGGCAATTCCTCCGATTGCGAGAGCGCCGCCGAGTACGCCCAAACCGGCCAACGCTGTCCGGCGTCGACCTGAGCCGTCGGCGACGAATCCGCTGTCCCGCAGTGTTTTCTCCAAGAGTTCTTTGGTTGCACCGGGGCCTCGAGCGATCTTCTTCAACTCGTCGCCGGGTACGACATCGTCCTCGGCTCGTTCGGCGAGCATCGACCAGACCGTCTGTTGAACCTCGCCGCGGGCACGGGTTCGGTCGACAAGCCTGATCTTGACTGTCCCTTTGTCGACCTTTCCCGGCTTCTTGTCCTGCTCGAAGGTGAGCGCATCGGCGGTGGCAAGCGCCAGTACGGTCCCCGGTACGCCGCTGGGCTGCGCGCTGCGGTGCACCAGGGCGGTCGCGTACGCTGCATCGGTGACCTGGTCCGGTCGAACCGTCGTCGGATATTGTTGGGAGACAGTCGGTTTCGCTCGTCCCCGAAACACCGTTCCCACCAGAAGCAGCCCGAGAAGCGCGAACACCGAACCGGCCCACGGCAGCCAGGTCGAGCCTGGACCGTCGGCGAATCTGTCCAGGGCAGTCACCGGCGGACCGTTGCGAATGTCGGACGCCAAGCGATCTATGCCCGCGGTCAGGCTTCCTGCGACGTCACCATCTCGCAGCGGCGGAATCAGTGCGTCCTCGATGATGGCCTCTTGTTCGTCCCGCGGAACGTTACCGTCGTCATACGTGGAGCCGACGAAGATGCCCGCGCGAGCCTCGTCGACCTTTCCCGGCTCCCGGTTGATCAGTATTGCGCCTGCAGTGTCCTGGTCGACGCCCGTCAGGGACACCCATCTCTGCTGCAGGTCTTCTACTTGATCCAACGTGTCGTCGGGGTCCGCATCGAGCTCACGCACGTACGCGATCACGTCCGCACCGGTGTCGGACTTCAAGTTCTCCAACTGACGTTGGATGTCCGCGGTCTGCGCCGGATTCAGGGAAAAACCCGTTCGGTCGTAGACACGCTGACCCGAGGTCAAACCCTCGAAGCCGGCGTCTCCGCCGGACGAATCGTCGGAGCAGCCGACGAGGCCGAACGATGCAATGAGGGCCATCAGTACGGCTGCAGCAACTCGGCGGTGGAAGTTCCGGCGACGGGATGTCTCGAGAAAGGCGTCCATCGAACGAACTCTAACCAGAGTTCGTATACGGTAGCCAGCACATTCGGCCGACGCGGCAGTGGATATCCAGACTGGTCTTCCTCACCGTTGTTTCGTCACAGTGACGAAACAACGGTGAGGGAAGAGCAGAGAGGGAGAGGGTGCCGTCCGGTCCGCAGTGCGCCGATCTCATGACAGCGGGCAGTCAGCGGGCCGGCTGCGATAGCTGTCGACCGGAAGCCCGTCACGATTCCCGCAGGCATTTCGATACCACCGGGACGCGTCGACGCAGACTTCAAACAACGAAGAGCTTCAGCCGAATCGACTGCGTCGAGGAAAGTTGTTGGAATGCAGCGAACTACGAGTTGATCCCAGCGAACTGCAGGTCGACAGTTTGCCGATAATCAACATTATGTCAGGTAAATTACTGCATGTTGCATCCGATGAATCAACAGACCTCCGCCGCCGCCCTTGAAGCTGTCGGCAAGGTATTGCGAAACCTGTTCAGTATGAGTATGTTACGCGCTGCCTGAGCGGCTGTTCGTTCAGAGTGCCTTACCGTGGCGTCAGCACCCTAGAGTTGTCGATGTTCAACGTCATTCTGCGGCAGTGCTATTGACATCAATGATTCATCTGGTGAATCATTGATGCGTTGAACGAGACGACGAAGGGGTGTCATGGGGGTCGACAAGAGCGGGCGCGTCATCCTGGTCGAATCGGTGACACCACTGCATCCCGAGGAGCAAACGGTCGAAGATATGCTCACGGGATGGCGGAACCAGCAGCTCTGCCGAAATCTGCAGCTCGGGACCATCGAGCAACGGCAACAGGTGGTCGTGCGGTTCATCGACTACACCAACGAGTTCCCGTGGGCATGGACCCCGGCCATGGTCGAGGAATACTTTGGAGACCTCCGCTCGATCCGGCGAATCGCACACTCGACGATCCGCAGCTATCAGACCTCGCTGAAGCTGTTCTGCTCCTACATCAGCAACCCCGACTACGGGTGGGACCGACTGTGTGAGAGCCGCTTCGGTACGCACCCCGCTCAGGTGTTCTTCGAGTGGAACACCGCAGCACACGTCCAGGACAACGAGCAGACACCGGCCAAGCGTGCCTTCACCAAGACCGAGCTGCAACTGTTGTTCGACCACTCCGACGCCCAGGTCGAGACCATCGCGGCAACAGGCCGCAAGGGGTGGCTGCCGGCCTACCGTGACGCGGTGATGCTCAAACTCGCCTACTCCTACGGGCTGCGCTTCAATGAAGTACGTCACCTGCAGAGCGTCGACTTCGCCCGCAATCCCCACGCACGCGAGTTCGGCCGCTTCGGAGTTCTCACCGTGCGCTATGGCAAAGCCAAACGCGGGTCACCCCCGAAACGGCGTAGCGTCCTGACGGTTTTCGACTGGACCCCTGAGATTGTCGAGGATTGGCTCACCCACGGCCAGCCCTATCTCGATGCGGGACTCGATCTGTTCCCGTTTGAACGTGGCGCGCTCGTTGCCGAATCGACCCTGATACGCCGGTTCCGGCGCTACTGCACCGAGCTGCAGCTCTCCCCCGGGCTGGACCTGCACTCCCTGCGTCGCGCGTACGCCACCCACCTGATCGAAGACGGCTGGGGTCCGTTGTTCGTACAACAGCAGATGGGTCACGAGCACGCCAGCACCACCTCCCTCTACACGTGCGTGTCGAGCGACTTCCGCACTCGCACATTGCGGCGAGCGTTGGATGCGACCGTGAGCGACGCTCTCGGAATGGAAGGAGAAATCTCGTGAAACGCACCGTCGACTACACCTGGCGCCTACCCGAGCTGATGGCCGCACACGGCATGCACAACAGCACCGACCTCATCCCCCGCCTGCTCGAACGAGGAATCGCCCTCTCCCGCCCTCAGGTCTACCGCCTCGTCACGCAACGACCCGAACGTGTCTCGCTGCAGATGATGGCGGCTCTCTGCGACATCTTCGGCTGCGGAATGCAGGACCTGGTCACCGTCACCGCAGCCGACGAACGCAAGAAACGACTTGCGACGTCATCGGCACCGAACGTCGTCGAGCTCAACAAGACAGTCCGACCGCGACGCGCACGAGTGATCCGCGATGACCATTGAGATCCGACCCCGCAACACCGTTCGGGGGCGACCGAGAACCGGTGGCGGATTCACCTGCGATCGATGCGGACGTGAGGCCGGCAAACCACGCGTGCGCTGGCCCGACGGCAAGATCTGCGGAACGTGCTTCCACGCCGCCGTACGCACCTACGGATACTGCGCAGCGTGTGGATTCGAGCGCATGATCCCCGGGCGAGTCGGAGACTCAGCTGTTTGTGTCGACTGCGCCGGCATTGCTACCGACTTCCATTGCAGCAGTTGCGGCACCGAGGCCGAGCACTACCGGCGCGGCATCTGCGCACGCTGCGCACTCCGCGACGACCTCACCTCGCTACTTCTCGACAACCCCGCCGATCCTGCTGCCATGAACACACTGGTGGGCATCTTCTGCGCCGTGGACCGCCCCGAAAGCATCCATACCTGGAAACGATCCGCAAAGGTGCACGAGCTGTTGCGTCAGCTGGCAACCGGCCAGATTCCGATGACCCACGAGGGCCTCGACAGCGTCGGCGACGATCGCCGCACAATGCACCTGCGGGGCATCCTCGAGCACCACCAACTCATCCCGCCGCGTGACCGCTACCTCGCCCTCTTCGAGGACTGGATCGACACCAAGATGACCTCCATCGATCACCACTCGATTCGGCGTTACGCCGAACAGTTCGCGACCTGGCACCACCTCAAACGAGTTCGCGCAATCGCAGCCGCAGGCAAACCCACCCGCGGACCCGTCCACGCCTCCAAACAGGACATCACCGAAACCATCAAGTTCCTGACCTGGCTCCACGACACCCACAGCCGCACCGCCGCGACATGCAACCAGCTCGATGTCGACGAATGGCTTGCCACCGGACCCACCACCCGACACCAGATTCGGACGTTCTTCGTCTGGGCAAAGACAACCCGCATCAACCGGAACGTGACGATCGCCCACCGCTCCCCCGCCCCGACAACCACCTTCACCCAAGACGAGCGACTGCACTGGATCCGCGAACTACTCACCGGCAGTAGCGAATCGCTCCTGTATCGAGTGGCCGGCATTTTTCTCTTGCTCTACGCCCAACCGATAGTGAAGATCGCCGCTCTACGCACCGATCAAGTCGGTACCGACGCCGATGGACTATGGATTACCCTCGGTGCCGAACCAGCCCCTGTGCCTGAACCCTTCGCAGAGCTTCTCCGCAGCCACATTAACTTGCGCACAACACAACTCACCGGCACCGACACCGGCTGGCTGTTCCCCAGCATCCGCACCGGACGCCACCTGCACCCCAACACGATGATGGACCGCATCCGATCACTCGGAATCAACCTGCTCGGCGCGCGCACAGCATCGCTGCGGACCCTCGTCACCCAGGTACCACCGCCGCTTTCGGCCGAAATGCTCGGATACAGCTACTCAGTCGCCCACCGCCATGCCGAGTTAGCAGCGCAACCGTGGGCGCAGTACTCCGCCCAGCGGAAGTAGTATGCGGCCTGGGTGATCCCGATCAAGCGTGCATTCTTTTGGCATAGGTAGGAGAGCATCCCGGGTCGTCTTGCCTGGCAGCGACCGGCGGAGTGAACCGCCCGGGGACTGGTGAAGAATGTGAGCTCACCAGGGGAATACAGAATCAGCAGAATCAATAGCCTATGCGCGCATGGAGTCTGCCGCGTGGGCATGCTCCCCACCAACCAGAGGTCAGTTGCCTTGCTGAAACTCGGCCCAGTTGTCGGATCAAAACTTTCGGCACCGGGCTGCATCTCGCGGGCCATCCTCGACCCTGGTCACGCCGGTTGGACTGACGTGCAAAAAACGAGACGTGCGCACCCCACTTCACTGGGATGCGCACGTCGTTGCTGTCGATGCTTCGCCGGGCACAGAAGCGTGCGGATCTTCTCTAGCTGCCCTCGATGGCGAATTGGTCGACGACAGTCTCTCCGCTGATGTCATAGACGGGTACCGAACGCGAACCAGCATCGTCGGGTGTCGGGTCGGTCAGATCGGAGGATCGTATGTATCCGTCGACCCCGTTCGTTCCGACGGCACTGACTAATTCCGGGAGATCGGCATCGCTCTCTGCATTGAGAGCGCTTCCGTACGTTTGCCCGGATGTATTCATGCCGCTCTCGGTTTGAGCGGCTGGCGCTGCGGATCGTGCGGAGGCAGGGGCGTACTGCAGCGGGTCCGACGGGAAAGTCACGTACTCAGTCAAAGAACCGCCGGGCGGGAACGTAGCGACGAAGCCATGGCTGTTGTAAAACCCTGGGCCACAATCGCGTTGCACGGTTGCGTTCTGTGAGGAACTCAGGAAGGCGTTGAATTGATAGTCCGTTGCCGAGCAGAGAGCACCTTCGCGGAAGAGTCGAGCTTTGGACCCGATCGTGCCTTGCACAACAGTCTGCCCGAACGAGGTGTAGATCCTCGTCGATGCCTTCGGCACGCCTCCGTTGTCGATAGTCGACGTGTGGAGGTAGACGATTCCGCCCACCGGAGGCGTGGGCCCGATCCATCCTGTACGGACCTCCGCGCTTGCCCCGGAGGGGAGCGCGACCGCGATTCCGGCGGCGAGGGTTGCAGACAATACGGCCACTCGAAGGGTGCTGCGATTCATCGTCATGAAGTGGTCCTTTGTTCGCTTGAGCTGGCGTTGGTCGACTTATCTGTAGCTTTCGAGGCTATGGAGAAGGCTGCAAATCTTCGTACAGTTCCGCGATCCTTCTCTTCACGGAGGGGGCATCTAGGTATTCGTTGGCTGCGCTGATGTGATCGGTCAATTGCTGTCGTGAGACGTGCGGTGGCACTTTCACGAACCAGTGGAAACCGGATAGGACGGGTGGAACCTGAGCTTCCGCTAAAAACTCGTTGATCGTTTCGTCGATCATCTCCTGGTCCCGTTGCGTTCGAGATTCAGAACGTACGGTGATGTTTCCACTGTCGTCCCGAGTCGTGACCTTGCTGGGGCGATAGTCGTCGGGTTTTGCCTGCACTCGAAATGACCGGGAGGGTCCAGCGGCCCAGACGGTCAACATGCCATAGCTGTTCTCGTCCACCTGAACATACGAGTCCAGGCCCTGCTGGTTGTCGGCGCTCGAAGGCTGCCTTTCCGGATAGTCGTTCCAACGCAATGTGGTTCAGTCCTCCGGTACGTAGCAGTTGCCGTTCTGAGTCGGGCAAACGAAGCGGCCCGTTTCCATCGTGGGGAACGAGAGCACATACGGGTAGCCCGATGGCGTGTTCTGCCCGAACAGCGACCCGTAGTAGGTTCCCGCATCGGCCAACCGACCACCTTGAATCGGTCCATACTGGAACCGCTTCGGGCCACCACCGATTGTTGCGGGAGCTCCGGCATAGTGGATGCCGCAGCGTGAATCTTGGAACGGTCCCGGCACGACTTCGAAGCAATGGATGTCGGATCGCTGAATCGTGATCGGTGGGCCGGTATCCCAGATGTATGTCACGGTCCATCGGGCGGAGCGCCCGTTCATATTGGTGCGAATGATGATTTCCCAGGTTCCGATCACGCCGTCGTCGTCACCGTACGCCATGCTGTGTTTGGACTCGGTGACGTCGTTGGATACCCATCGGGCGCAGCTGCCGCTGGCGGACGTCTCACACCAAGTGTCGTAGTCGTCAGGGTCCGGAAGGTCGCGCCGTTGAACAGCTGGCTCTTCCGGGAGCACGTCCTCCGGAACACGGGCATCCGGTATGACCTCTACCGTTTCGGTTCCCTGCGGTGTCGTCAAGAATTCACCGACACAGCTCCATTCGGGAAGCTTGCGGGCTAACGCCTCGTTGATGCACGACTCGCCGGCACCGGGTGCAGAATTCGGTGCGGGTTCGTCCACCACCGGGACTTCGGGGGCGGCGGGCTGAGCTTGAACGACAATACCGGGCACCATGGCCATGGTGGCGACGCACGCTCCGACCAGGACAAGCGACGACCTTGATCGCATACGAGATGGACGTAATATCATGCGCTGCTACCGCTTTCGGGTCAAACTCAGGTGGATGACTGCTTGGAAGTCTTGCATCGATCCCGCCAGTTCGGAACAGGCAGGATCAGAAAAGTCTTGGCAAATTCTTTACCGAGCTCTTTCGGGTAGAACCTCAGCAAACGGGGTTCGGTCGGACTCGCATCGAAGGGAGTTGAAGCGGCGTGGGCTAGAAGCCCAAGAGCGCCGATTAAACGACCAATTGGTCTATTTATCGGTGCAAGCGCGAACCGACCGGATGCAGAGGGTGGCCGGAGTTCTAGAATATTGCGTGTGACCGTGCATACCAGATATTTCCGGCATTTGCTGATGGGCGATCTCCTAGGACACGGTCGCGGAGGGGCAGGTGTGCCGAAAGGTCAGGAGTGCCACCGCGGTACGGCCCACTCCGGGGGATCAGGTAGACCTGCCCACCTACTCTGCGGACTAGCACCCCGCAGCATCATCACCATCGCAGCATGATCGTCGAGTTGGGACAACAAGCCGGCGTCGTAACCAACCGGAGCGCGGGGCGGCACCTGGAACTGCTCAGCAAGTTCGTCACCGGGGCGCTCGAACACCACGGCATGTGAAGCGGCAGCAATCTCCAAGTTCACTGAGTACGTCTCGCGTTCGTCGAGGACGTACCCACCGCGTGAACCCCGCCCAGGCAGCATGAACATCACCAACAGCCGCGTCGGGTTGAGCGGATACATCACCACGGAGCTAAAAGCGACACCACCAAAGCCGCGAGGAAAGTTGCCACCACCGACGAGCACCACAGGGTCATCGCAAGTGAGCAGTGGCCCATTGGTCTCAACAACGGCCCATTCACGCCGAAACAGCGAGCCTGCAACGACGTTGCGCACATCGAGAAGCATCAGATTGAGCGCTTCGCGCTTAGGGTCTTTCTCGGTCCGGTCGATCATTGCCTGAAACTCCGTGTCCGACATGCCGGGGTAGAGCGGCCGCTTCGCTCGATCCGGAGCTTGGACAAGAACGAGAGCGCGCTCACGGTTGCTCGGAGTGCGCGTCATCTGAATGCCGAGGAACACCGACAGATCTCGCTTGAGATCGACGTCGGTCACAACACCGAGACCGTGTCGCTCAAGCTCCGCCAGGTGCCGTTCCGACTCCCCCTCGATTCGAGACAGGTGTTTCTCGATCCATCGCAACGGCGGGCCCATCGTGCTGTCGTCTGGTGGCAAGCTGTAGAGGTTTCTCCGCTTCCCGATCTCCTTGGAAGGCTGCGGCACCAGAGGTGGTTGCCGCCGGTCTACGACAGTCATTTGCACGAGGCCATCGACCGCCCACCGGCGCAGATACAGCTGCGGTACGTAGTGCTGGTTTTTCGTCTTCTCCAGCTCACCCAGTCGTCTGGACTCCTCGACGAAGTCCTGTGCCAACCAACGATGTTCAAACTCAAGCAAAAACACCTGCCGCTCCTCACCTTTTGGAATTGCAGGTCTCATCAATACGACCAGTCTTGATATGCAGGGTTACCAGTAAGCCTCTGCGTATCGTTGCGCTGCAATAGTTTACGTCTGGTCGCAGGATGCGGCCGACATCGAGGTCCAGTCAAAAAATCGAGTTTAGACGGTCCGCGCGAAACCGGCGACGCCGTTACCAGCAGAGGAAGCTCGCACCAATACTCAAAGGAGGTGGAGGATGCTTCCCCCGCCTGGGACAGCGATAGATTCGCGCGCGTGCAGATTGGGATCGTGGCCGGGGAAAATCAGTTCTGGATTGTCAGCTAGGGCGCGCATGAGCTCGTATCCCGCAAACATCTCCTCGGTCGAGTGGACGAAGCGGAAAAGTTGACGGTTCTGAAAGTTCTCGTAGAAGTGCGACGCATCTGTCGCCAGAACCGCAGTCCCCTCACAAGTTTCCAGGCTGACGATCTGAGTGCCGGGCGTATGGCCGCCCACGAGGTGGCATTCGACTCCAGGGGCCACCGTGCCGCTTCCGTCGAACCACTTGATGCGGCCGGCTAGGTCGAGTTCGTTGAGCATCTCGAGATCCGCGTTTTCGACCAGCTTCTTGTCGTCGGACGGCGCATTGTCGCCGTACCAGAAGTCCTTCTCTCGTTGCTGGGCAAAGAACGTTGCGGAAGGGAAGTCGGCGAGGCAGCCGACGTGGTCGTAGTGGAAGTGGCTGAGCACGACCTTCTCCACTGAGTGTGAGTCGACGCCTGCTGCTGCCAGAAGACTGCGAGGCGTCGCCAGGTACTCCCGGTCCCGTGATGCCGCAAGATAGGGAGCAAACCCGGTGTCGATGACGACGGTCTCGCTCTCGGACTGCAGAAGCCAGATGTAGTAGTCGAGATTCATCGGATCACTGGGCCGTGGATCTGGATGCAGAAAGTTTCGGCCTCGTGTCGAATACGCACGTGCATACCGGAGCGCTCGAACCGTGTAGACGGACATCTGTCCTTATCCCTTCGCTTACCAGTAAATGCGTGAATCTAGAGCGGTACTCGGTACTTGGGCACTCGGTGCTGTCGGTCGTCCTCGCTGCCAGGTCAGACAAACAGGCGTTACGGCGTCGGACAGGACGGAGACCTCATCATGATCAGCGGCCCTGCCCCTATCAGCGGTTCAACGATGCCATCACACCAGGCGACACCCACGCACCAACGATTCGACTCACTGCGCGAATCTAGGTGGTTGGGACATGTTTTTTCGCCTCTCGATCAGCCTCGAGGCCACTCATCGCAAGAATGACGGCCGCCCCGAGTGCTAGCGCACCGGAGAGTATGAGAACCGCGGTCCCAGGTGATGGGTCGATCAACAGGAGCGCCGCTATCAGTACCGCGGAGACCACGCAGTGCGTCGCGCCGCCCATCATGAGTGGGTACGCCGCACGGTGCCCCGCAACCCAGGCTTCTTTGCTCGACTTCGTCGCACGAGTCTTAATACCGATAACCCAATTCGGCTCTTGATCACCCTTTGTCACCAATGCCGTCACGTAGACGGTTATCGACAGCACCAACAATGTCGCTGCCATCGCTGCGGCCACAGCACGAATAGATTCTGTCTCCACTTCGTCCTCCATCCAGACTGCGATCGACAGACCAACGTCTAGTCCATGGCGGCGAATTGGGTACTCCACCGGCAGGCGCGTGTCCTGGCCGGCGGGTTCCAGTCGCAGGACCAACTCTAATCGCAAGCATTTAAGGACCGTGGACTGCGTACTCCAGCTAGTGGATCTGCACTGGCCGCCTTACGACCGGTCGTGATATGCAGGGATACCGGCAAACCTCTGCATGTTACATCTGATGATTCATCCAGCTCCGGAAAACTGACTGCACGCATCTCTTGCTGAAGCACGAAATCTGTTCAGAGTGGGGATGTTACGTGCTGCCTGGTCGTCGTTGAAATCGGAGACCGGCTCCTACTTCTCGGGAGTGACCTCGGATCTCAGAATTGCGGCACCATCCTCGTCGAAGCCCGCTTCGGAAGATACCCCTCCGTCCAGTTGTTGCGGTTGCTCGTTGGGATCTCGACCCTCACGGGCATCCTCGAGCCATTCGCTTGGGCTACCTGGGCCTTCAGAATCCTCGATGTAGGGATCTTCGGGGTCAGTGGCTTGATTCATGTGTGCCTCCGGGGCGGTAGACGAGGTCTGCGCCGGTTGTTGGTCTGAGCTTGGGGTGCTGTCACCTTGCACGAGGATTACGCCCGCGACCGCTGCTATTGCGGCTGTGGCCGCAATAGCAGCGCCCCAGTGGGATTTGCTCATTGGACACTCCTCAGCTTCCAGCTATCGACTTTCATGGTAGCGGCGGCTTGTTTACTGTCGTCTGCATATGCTGTGTCGCAGCATATTTCGCACGGACACTGTTTAGTCCGGGCTCCGCGTAGGCTTCGAGTCATCGTGGAGGCGTCATTCATCCGAGATTTCGAAGCGGTCCTTCAATTTCGCGATGAACTCTTCGTATCCGTCCATGCCGAATGTGTCCAGGGCGCACATGTAGGTCTCCAGTGCGCGATGCAACGAGTCGAAAGGGACCAGCTCGTAGAATCCGGCCAGTGTCTTCACTGCCTCGTATTGCTGTAGCGACTCGCGCCTGGACGGTACGCCGGGAACGATCCGTTTCGGAATGGTCGGATCCCACTTCACGCGTTCGGCCAGATCGAAGTAGTCCTCGTGGAGTCGGCGCTGCGCAATCGCCCGATCAGCCCACTCGTTGACTCGAGGGTAGTTGTCGAGCCCGCTCACCGCGAAACATGTTCTGACACAGAAGGCCTTGAACTCGTCGAGCATCTCATCGCCTTGTTCCGCGAGCCAGTCGACTAAGGGTCGGTCGAGGAAGGCCAGCGCCTTCGCATACGTTTGGTCGGTGAGCTTGCCCTCGAGCGGCCGACCACCATAAGCGAGCTTCAGCGCCCTGGCAGCGCGGCCGAGATCTGACTCGGGGTCGACCTTTCGAGTTAAACCGTTCTCGTCACGGGCATAGATCATCGACCTGTCAGGCCACAGCTCGGTGTCATTCGGCTGCTCGTCGGACCACGCCCTGTCCGTCTTCTTCAGCGTCGCAACCACAGGTGGTTCGGCGAGGTCATCGAGCTGTGTGGGCCAGAATTGGAACAGGTAGTCCTCTACCGGTTCTGTCACCTCCTGCGAGATCGACGTATCGCGGCCACGTGCGTGTGCTCGAACACGATAGGTCCCAGCGGGGATTCGCCCCACGCCGTCCGAAGGACGCCCGTCTAGTGATCGCACTTCGATTGCGGCCGACGCGGTGATGACCGATTGTTCGACTACTTCCCAGTTGTCGTACTCGGCGGCGGGCTCTGCCTGCCACACCTGCACAGTTACGCGAGCAGGACCATAGGACACGCCCGTGTACGTGGACAGAAATCCCGGACCAACCTCGATCAACGTGCCTTTCGCCTGCACGTCGAGAGTGTCCGTGTCGTCGTTCGAGACCACGAATTGATCATGGTCGACCTCGACTATTCCCGAGGTGTGCAGAACAGGTTCAGTATCTCCGGGCACGGAGACGACCCTAGCGTCGGCTTCGCGCATCGGCTTGCGGGTTGCGAAGCAATACGACCAGTTCTGATATGCAGGGTTACCGGTACTGTCCTGAACGTTCGATCGACGGGACGACCGGTCGAGCTACGCTTGAACTGCGCGCGAGAACTTCAGCGCCGGATTCCAAACCTTGTGCGGAACCTGACTTCCTTGGTAATCGGTTGTCACTGCGGCGGCTCCATGAATTCGATCGTCTCTCCGTGTGGACCCACCGCGTACATCACGCGGGTGCCCACCTTTGCCCCGCCGGCAATAGGTTGAGGAGTTCCCTGCGCCGTCCACCCGAAGTCCGCGATTCGCGTCAGGACCGCGTCGATGTTGTCGACCTCGAAGGCAAGATGCGCGAAACCAGGATCGTGGGGTCGAGAGGATCCCTGCTCTCCCTGGACGTTGCGATATTCCAGCAGTTCGATCGTCTGACCCGCAACGGATACCACCGCCATCCGGACTGTGGCCCCGTGCGCTCCGGTGACCTCTCCCAGAAACTCTCCACCCATCTCACCGGTGCGTTCGAGGACCGCGCCGAGACAATCGATCCAGAATCGAAGGGCGTCATCGAGGGAACCGACGGCGAAGCCGACGTGGTCGGAGCGAAGGATTCTGAACGACATGCCAGGAGCCTACGCCTGGCATGTTTCACGAATTACGCTTCTGTTCGGCTCTCATCAGTCCGCCTCCGACGATCAACCGCTGGATCTCACCGGTCCCCTCGTGCAGCCGCAGCGGAATCAGCGAGCTCCACCAACTGGGTTACTCCGGAAAATCTGCGCTCCGAGACAGCCTTTCGTTCGACCGGATGTCGCCCAAGTTTTGTTCCAGCGCACCGATCACGGCGTCGTACCCGCTGTTGCCCAGGATCAGCCGGCGTGGCGGCGCGTCCTGAGCGATCGCTTCGATCACCGCACGGGCACCACGGTACGGATCGCCCGGCTGCACCCCGTTCATGTCGACGAAATCGGCACGAACCTGTTCCAGCATGTCGTGGTAGTCCGGAATCGCCTCTGCAACAGGCTCGTCGGCGAATCCAGCGTAGGCGTTGGTGCGGAAAGCCCCTGGTTCGACCGCCAACACGGAGATGCCGTGCTCGGCAACCTCCTGGCGCAGAGCGTCGGTGACGGCTTCGATCGCGTATTTCGTAGCGCTGTAGTAGCCGAATCCGGCCGCCGCCAGAAGTCCGGCCACTGAGGATACGTTGACGATCCACCCACTTCTGCGAGTACGCATTCCTGGTAGCACGGCTCGCGTAACGGACAGTACTGCAAAGAAATTCAGCTCGAACATTGCCCGGATCGAGGCTTCGTTCATTCCCTCGATCGATCCGTACCAGCCGCGACCGGCGTTGTTGACCAGCACGTCGATACCGCCGAAATGCTCTTCGGCCGTTCGTACCGCCTGCAGTACCTGTGCCGCGTCCGTGACATCCACAGGCACGACGAGAACGCGGTCACCGTACTGATCGGCCCACGACGCCAGTTCCCCTGGACGCCGCGCCGTGAGTACCACGCGCTCCCCCGCCTCCAGCGCCACCTCGGCGTACGCCATGCCGAAGCCGCCTGGGGTGCCACCGGTGATGAACCATCGCTTGCTCATGGCTCGATCACCAACCGGTTGATCAGCGCGCCGTCCAGAGTGAAACGGTAGTGCAGGTCGGCGACTCCCCCGGGAAAATTGCCTTCCAGGTGCTGCGTGACGTCGACGGTCGTGCCGGTCGCGGTCGCTCCCGTGAACTCCGATGTGTAGGTGTACTCACTCTCATTGACCGAGGCGGTCAGCCAGGCCTCGATCTCGTCTCGGCCCGAGTGGTCGTGGCCCTCGTCGGTCACGACGGCATCTGCGGTGAACACGGTGATCGCGCGAGCGCCCTGTCGGACATCGAGTGCGGTCATGAACTTCTTCACGTTGTCCGGGAGTCCATCCCATTCTGTGGTCATGACACCACGGTGATGCCTCCCCCAGGGGGAAGGTCAATACCGAATCGGCACACCGGTATCTGTGCCCGGCACTCGCCCCGGCTCCCCGTCGACTGACGCTGTTACCGAGGACGTCAAGCGGCGGACCGTGGCATGGCCAGCAGCAAGCGTGCAGCCAGCCCGGCCAGGAGCGCCCAGAAGGCAGCGCTGACACCGACGATGACTGTGCCGGACGCGGCGGTCACAAAAGTGATGACGACAGGGATTCGCTCTACGGGATCAGCGAACGCGGCGGTCAACGACGCGGCGAGTGTCCCGAGTAGTGCGAGTCCGGCGACCGCGGCAATGACTCCGACGGGGGCGAGTGCAACGAGTGTGCCGAACGACGCCGACGCCACGCCGAGCAACATCAGGACGATTCCCGCAGTCAGACTTGCAATCCATCGGCGAGTGCGGTCCACACCCGCGTCCGGCCCGGCAGCCAGGGCGGCGCTGATTGCAGCCAGGTTGATCGCATGCCCGCCGGCGGTCGCGCCGAGCAGGGTGCCTGCGCCGGTCACGAGCATCGATCGCCGCCACGGAACCTGGTAGCCGAGACCGGCCATGACCGCTACACCCGGGACGTTCTGTGAAGCCATGGTCACGAGGTACAGCGGAAGCGCGATCCCGACGACACCCGCGACGGTGAACGTCGGCGAAGTCAAATGGACCCGAGGTACGAGGTCCGCCGGGCCGACCGTGGTTTCGCCGGCCGCCACCGTGATCCCGATGACGACTGCGGCGGCAAGAAAGGCGAGGGGCGCGGCCCAACGGGGCGAGAACCGAAGTGCAACAAGCCAAGTCAGGACAACGGGGGCGACAGCGATCGGGTTCACAGCCAACCCGGTGACCGGGCCGAGACAGAGCTGCAGGAGGACCCCGCCGAGCATGGCTTGGGCAAGCGAGCTGGGTATGCGGGTGACCAGCGCCGCGAGCTGGGGTACCAAACCGGTGAGGACGATCAGCACCCCCGTGACAAGGAACGCCCCCACCGCGGCGGGCCAACCGCCATCGACGGTGCCGGTGGTCGCGAGCAGGGCCGCGCCGGGGGTGGACCAGGCGGCGGTGATCGGCAGCCGAGTCTGCCAGGAAAGGACGATGCAGGCCAGACCCATGACGACGGTGACAGCGAGCAGGCCGCTGGCGGCCTGCTCGTGGTTCGCTCCTACCGCTGTCAGGCCGCTCAGGACTATCACGAACGAACTGGTGAACCCGACCAAGGCCGAGACCACGCCTGCCGTGATCGGTGGCGCCAGTCCACCCGTCTTACGTGCATCAGAATCGGCGGTATCACGCGGTGGGGTGTGGCTCATGGTTCTCCTCGGCTCGGTGGGAGCCCAGGCGCGCGGCAGACGTCAACAGACGAGGCCGCTTCCCGATGGTGATCCATCCACAGCGCCAGTCACGGCCCGACCACAGGGTAGACCGAAACTACGGACCATCGGTACCGGAACAACCGTGACCGCTTCATCCCATGGAGCAACCCGACGCGCACCACCCGAACCATCTTGGGTGCCATTGATGCTTTCGCCCGGTATCGAAAAGACTGTGCGCGTTGCGAACCCGGGCAGTCCTCGATGGTCGGCCGACGAAATCCGTGCCGCCGTCGAAGAGGGCAGGCCACGATTCTATCGGTCGCAGTGTCATTCCGGGTCGTTCGAGCGTGCCTGCGTCTCTTCGATCCGTTGCCTCTGCCGCACACCGTATGCGGCTTCGGTGACTGCGCGATCGTCTTCGAGGCCCGAACCGAGCGCCCCACCGATGGTCGCAATGGACGCGAGTAGCCAAGCGAGACTGAGGTAATCGGAAAAGCCGACCGCGTGTCCGAGGGTGCTGGACAGCAGTCCCGGAGGAAGTGTGAGACACGCGGTCCCCAGCAGCATGCAGAACAGGGCTATGTGGAGGACGACAACGCCGATCACCAACGTCACGGCTGTCGCTGCGTTGTACAGCACAGATCTGTCTCGCTCTTCGGGTGATTTCGGCCGCTCCCACAATTCGTGATCGAGAATCAGCCACAGAACCATCGCCGCAATGGAGAGAATCGTCGCCGCGCACATTCGCCATGGGCCCATTGTGTCGGCGAACAACCAAATCGTGCTGGTAGCCAGCGCGAACGCTCCGGTGGCAAACGCTCCGACCAGCACTTTCGACTTCAAAATCATCAACGACAGCCTGGGCCACGACGCCGGAGACAGGGCGCTGGTGAAATTCGTGGAGCGACTGGTGTCCGCAACGAGCGCGACCGACACCATTGCTCGTCTCGGCGGGGACGAATTCCTGATCATCTGCGAAGGGGTGCGCACTGTGGAACGAGCGGAGGAGATCGCGCGACACATCGCCCGCACCATCGCGAAATCATTCGCTGCCGAGGACGTCCCCATCCCCCTCAGTGCCAGCATCGGTGTCGCTGTCTCCGACTCGAATTCGACAAGGCATGAGCTGATTCACCGGGCAGATCTGGCAATGTACCGCGCCAAGGACAGCGGAACCGGTGGCCATGCAGTTTTCGACCCGGGAGACCTGTACGACGCCGACCGGATCAGATCGCTGTCGGTCGACCTGCGCGCGGCATTGAGCTCGAACGAACTCACCATGGCATACCAACCTCTGGTGGACATCTCGACGCGTGAGGTCGTTGCAGTCGAGGCGCTCGCCCGCTGGAATCATCATGATCTAGGGCCTGTCGAGCCGACCGAATTCGTCGCAGTCGCCGAAAGAACAGGTCTCGCAACACCATTGGGCGCATGGGCGCTCCGCGTCGCGTGCAGCGACGCAGTGCGGTGGCGCGCATTCTCCGACGTCGTGGTGCGCGTCAATGTCAGTGCGCTCCAACTGCGAGACCACGAGTTTCCGGCGCAGGTCGCCACTGTCCTGGCTGACACCGGCCTACCACCGAACGCATTGGGTCTGGAAGTGACCGAAACAGTGTGGGTCGCAGACACCGAACGAGTGGCGAATACCGTTGCGGCGCTGCACGCAATGGGCGTGTCCTTGCTCCTCGACGATATGGGCAAAGGGCACAGTTCCATGTCGTATCTGGACCGGTACCCGATGTTCGAGAGCTTCAAGATCGACAAGTCATACGTGGCCCGGTTGCCCGCCGTCCGCGCCAGGGCAATAATCTCGGCGATCGTTGCACTCGCCCGCGCGTTCGACGTCACAGTCGTCGGCGAAGGCGTCGAAACCGAAGAACAACTCGAAGCACTCGCCGCAACAGGATGCGACGTAGCTCAGGGATTCCTGCTCGGACGTCCGATGAGCGCCGCAGCAATCACCGATCTGCTGCTCTCTTCTGAGTGAACCCCCGTCACTTCGCTTCGTGATAGCGTGCCGAATCAGAGCTACTCGCATAGCCACCCCAGCTGCAGAAGGCACCCGCGCCGCCTCCGACAGCGCTTCAGGGGCAAGGTCCGCCCGGATCTGCGATGAAGAACGTTCAGTTACGTCACGCCGTGTTCATGATTTCCGACCGGTGCAACGGCGCGCGGGGCTGGTGCACAATGCGATTGGAACTCTCATGACCAGGAACCACGTCGAAAAGCACGCAGCTCGGGCTTACGCCGCGGCTCACGGAGTCACGTATCGGCAGGGCCTTGCGGCGGTGCGCGCGAACTGCACCATCGTGCTGCCCTACGCGCAGCGACTGTTGATCGAAGCGATCGAGGGCTGCGGAATCCGCCACTGGTCCA
Organism: Rhodococcus sp. Leaf233; assembly: GCF_001426165.1. NCBI lineage: Bacteria > Bacillati > Actinomycetota > Actinomycetes > Mycobacteriales > Nocardiaceae > Rhodococcus > Rhodococcus sp. Leaf233. Next base: position 126,360 of record NZ_LMRO01000015.1, on the reverse strand, counting down.
ACGTCCACGATTGGGACGGCTGCGGCCGAGCGAGCATCACCGACCTCGGTGGTGAGCGATTCGTGCTCACGCCCGATGTTGTCGTACCGGTCATTCGTGAACACCTCGAAGCGCACCCCAATCTCGAACCCCTGCACATCGACAGCTACTTCGCCGACGAAGCAGTACAACGAACCCTGTTCGGCGGCGTCATCTACCGACTCGAGCTCCACCGCGGTGGTGGGCTGACCGTCTGATCGTTTGTTACGCGTCGTGCACGCCGATCCGTGAGTACGAGAAGTAGGCCGGGAATTCCGGCGACGGTCCATGGCGCTACCGCCCCGACAGTCGGAACCACCTGAAGCACTCCCAGTCCGCAGAAGTCCGATGAGTGTCCGCACACGATCGCGTCGTAGGGCGTTGCCACGAAGGAAATGGTCAGCGCCGTGGTGAGGAACGCCAGGACCCCGGTCGAGATGGCCGCCGCGAGCGCCTTCGGGGACGCACACAATCCGGTCCAACCCCACGCGAGAAGCGCTACGCAACATGTCACGCCGATCAGAGCGACAGCAGCGCCGACCTCACCGCCGTGACCGTCGACCCGTACGCCGGTCACAAAACCGAGCTGAACGGCTCCGCCGGCCAATACGCCCGTGCCGATCAAGGGAAGTAATCCACGCAGAACACGCAACGGGCGTCTGCGGCGTGATGCGGAGAAGAAGATTCGCTCTCTTTCCACTTTCAATGTATAGCTCACCCGGGGTCTTGCGGCAAGACCCCGTCGAGGGTTCAGAATGGCTCGCTGCACACCCGCACCATCGGATCGGAGTCCCGTGAAATCAGTGCCGCCTCATGTCTTCGACCTCCCCGACAGGCTCGCACCGAAGCGCCAACCCACGCTCATCGGTCATGACCGACAGCACTTTTCGGCAATCACCGCCAGCATCGAGAAGTCACGTTCCAACACGATCGCTCGATTGAACGCCATCCAGAAGTCATCCGGGCGGATGGGGCAGGAGGTGATGGAACGTGATTTCGAGATTCACCGATTGAACGGGCGACTGCGCCAACTGCGTCGTTACGGTGCCGATCTGTGTCTGGGGAGGTTCGTCCCCATCGACTCGGACCAACCGGTGTACGTGGGGCGTACCGGCTTGCTCGGCGATGCGGGCGAGCAACTGCTCGTCGACTGGCGCTCCCCCGCTGCCGAGCCGTTCTTCGGTGCAACCCATGCCAACCCGATGGGGCTGAAAAGCCGTCGCCGCTATCGGTGGACGAACGGCAGCATCACCGACTACTGGGACGAAGTGTTCGATCCCACGTCTCTGGACGACAACGCCGCGCTGGACGATCAGTCCGCGTTCATCGCCAGTCTGGGTGCCGAGCGCTCACCTCGGATGCGTGACGTACTGGGCACGATCCAGGCGGATCAAGATGCGATCATTCGAGCCGATGCGCACGGGGCACTGGTGGTCGACGGCGGACCGGGAACCGGGAAAACTGTTGTTGCCCTTCACCGCACCGCGTACCTGCTGTACGCAGACTCACGGATAGGACACAACCGCGGCGGAGTACTGTTCATCGGTCCGCATCAGCCCTACCTCGCGTACGTCTCGGGCGTACTCCCCAGTCTCGGCGAGGAGGGAGTACAAACATGCACCCTGCGCGACCTCGTCGCAGAGGGAACACATGCGCTCGACGACACCGATCCTGTTGCGGCGCGGCTCAAGGAAGACCTCGACGTCGACGCCGTCATCGAGGCGGCTGTTGCCTTCTACGAACAACCACCGACCCACGACGTCACAGTCGAAACAGACTGGGGAACATTTGTATTGACGCCGAACGACTGGGTGGAGGCATTCGGTGCGCCAGATCCCGGTACGCCGCACAACGAGGCTCGCGAGCTGATCTGGGACCTACTGACGACCATCGTGACCGATCGCTGTGCCGCACAGGGATCCCGCGAAGAATTTCGGCAGTCGCTGCAGTTGAACGAGGATCTGCGTGACGTCCTGGAACGCTCGTGGACGATCGTCGATGCCGCAGACCTCGTCGCGGACTTGTGGACCGTTCCGGCATACCTGCGCACATGCGCACCCTGGCTCGACGCGGACGACATTCGAGCACTTCGACGCGCTGATGCGACACGCTGGACTGTGGCCGACCTACCGCTGCTCGACGCGGCACGGGCGCGACTCGGCGATCCGAAACATGCTCTACGACAACGACGCCGATCACTGGCTGCTGCGATCGAACGCTCGCGAATGGACAGTGTCGTCGACGAGTTGATGGCGGTCGACGACGACGAGATGATGGCCGCGCAATTCCGTCAGGAGATAATTCGGGATGCACTCGTCGATTCGTCCGGCTTCGAGGACCATCCGACGGATCCGCTGGCGGGTCCCTTCGCGCACATCGTGATCGACGAGGCTCAGGAGTTGACCGATGCGCAGTGGCAGATGGTGATTCGGCGATGCCCTGCTGGGAGTTTCACCATCGTCGGAGACCGAGCGCAGTCTCGTCGGGGCTTTACCGAGACGTGGCCGGATCGGCTCGAACGAGTAGGTATCGACGAGGTGACCGTCGCCGCTCTCGGCGTGAATTACCGGACGCCGCAGGAAATTATGGACGTGGCCGAGCCGGTGGTCCGGGCCGCGCTGCCCGACGCCAACGTTCCCACGTCGATACGCAGTACCGGCGTGCCGGTCGAATACGGTGACGTCGCATCGCTTTCGACGGTTCTCGCCGATTGGCTCGGTTCGACGACCGGCGGAACCGCATGCGTGATCGGTGATCCTACTTTTCCGCAGTCCGATCGAATCAGCTCGCTGACACCGCAGCTCGCCAAAGGTCTGGAATTCGATCTGGTCGTTCTGATCGACCCGGATTTGTTCGGCTCCGGCGTCGCAGGTGCTGTCGACACATATGTGGCGATGACACGAGCCACAGGTCTACTCGTCATCTTGACCTCGTCGCAGCGCGAGCGAATCGAGTAGATCCAGCACGGCGTGGATCGCCGGACTCGCATCGGCGCTGCGCCTCCACGCGGCATGCACTTCTCGCTTGGGGGCGCGCGCCAGCGGGACCGCCACGAGCGCCGGGCCGAGAGGCGGTCTTGCGAGACGGGGAATCAGTGCCAGCACATCGTCTGCCTCCACCAGGGAAAGCTGAGTGGAGAAGTCGTCGACGAGGTGCCGAACGTCGATCTCGCTCGACGTGTCCGCGAACAGTCGACGAAACCACTGGTGGCACAACGTGCCCGCCGGGCTCGTCACCCACGGGTACGTCGCGAGGCCTGCCGGTGTCAGGGGCGACTTCCCTGCGGCGAGGGGGTGGGTTCGATTCATGACGACATCGCCGTGGTCGGTGTGAATGGATCGCCGAACGATCGAGCGGGGAGCCACTGCGGGAACTCCGTCGGCGTCGTGCACCAGCGCCAGGTCGGCTGCCCCCGAATGCACACTGTGCAGCGCCTTATCCGGGTCCTCCTCCCCGATCTGCACGGTGAGGTCGGGATGGCGAGCGCTCAGGGTCGCGAGTGCAGGGGCGAGCAGACCGCGGATCGCAGTGGAGAATCCGACCACTCGTACCACCCCGCGCGCGGCACCCTCGTCTGCCGATCTCGCCGACTCCAGACACCGCTCGAGAGCGTGGAACACCTCGTCCGCAGATTCGACCATTGCCCGTCCGGCCGGCGTGAGGACAACACCTCTGCCCGCCTGCGCAAGTACCGGCGTTCCGACCTGGCGTTCGAGCCGTTTGATCTGCTGGGAGACGGCCGACGCGGTGTAGCCGAGCTCGTCGGCCGCTTTCGTCAGCGTGCCCAGGGCGGCAACTGCACGCAGCGCGTGGAGTGCATTGACATCGATCATGAAGTAACGGTACGCAATACTGCCGAAATTACATCGCTGGACCGAGACGATCATGTGGGCTCACACTCGGACGATGAACATGTCCACTTCTTCGGCCACGTCGACGTTCGGCACCAACCTGGTTGCCATGTGCACACCGATGAACGCCGATGGGCAGGTGAGCCGCACCGGCACCGACGCCTTGCTGGCCCACTTGCTCGCGACCGGTTGCGACGGCGTCGTTGTCGCCGGCACCACCGGGGAGGCACCGACTCTCACGCCGCGTGAGCAGGCCGATCTGATCACGGCGACGCGCGAATTCTCGGGCCACGCCCTGCGCGTGATCGCGGGTGTCGGCACCAACGACACCTCCGCCGGGATCGAGTCGGCGCGACGTGCCGCCGATGCAGGGGCCGACGCGTTGCTCGTCACCGCCCCCTACTATTCGCGCCCCACGCAGGCCGGCATCGCCGATCACATCGTTGCCATCGCCGACGCCGGAGCGCTCCCGGTCATGGTGTACGACGTGCCGGCTCGGACCGGTGTGCCGATCGACGCGTCGACCCTGGTCGACCTCTCGCGGCATACCTCGATCACGGCGGTCAAGGACGCGAAAGGCGACCTGTACGAGGCGATGAACGTCATGGCTGAAACCGACCTGGCCTATTACTGCGGTATCGACGAATTGACCCTGCCCTATCTGTGCTGCGGTGCAACGGGTTCGGTGAGTGTGGTCGGCAATGTCGTCGCCGACCGCTACGCCGACCTCTTCGACGCGGTCCGTGCCGGAGATCTGACTCGCGCGAACGCGGTACAGCGATCGCTGCTACCTCTCGTCGAGGCCGTCATGCGCACCACCCAGGGAGCGATCATGGCCAAGGCGGCCTTGGTCGCCATCGGTGTGCTGGTCGACGCCACGGTGCGGCGACCGTTGCTCGAATCGTCCGCCGCAGATCTGCAGCGTCTGACCCACGCGTTGGCGGTGACAGGAATCGAGAAGCATGCGCGTTCCGATACGACTACCGTGATCGCACACATACCTCGGTGCAATCGACCTTCTCGGTTTCGGTTGCCGTGACGATCAGGAGACACCGCGAGCATGGCGACGACCAAGGTCACGCAGAAATCGGCAGCGCACGCCGCCGACAGTCACGATCTGATTCGAGTACAGGGCGCGCGGCAGAACAATCTCGCCGACATCAGCGTCGAACTTCCCAAGCGACGCCTCACGGTGTTCACCGGTGTCTCCGGGTCCGGAAAGAGCTCCCTCGTCTTCAGCACCATCGCGGCCGAATCCCAGCGCATGATCAACGAGACCTACAGCGCCTTCGTTCAGGGCTTCATGCCGACTCTCGCGCGGCCCGACGTCGATGTGATGGACGGGCTCACGACGGCCATCATCGTCGATCAACAGCGAATGGGTGCCAATCCCCACTCCACCGTCGGAACCGCCACCGACGCCTATGCCATGCTTCGCATTCTATTCAGCAGAGTGGGGAAGCCTTATATCGGCTCTGCACAGGCTTTTTCGTTCAACGTGGCATCGGTCTCCGGTGCAGGTGCTTACAAGGTGGACAAGGGAGGTCGTCAGACCACCGAAAAGAAGTCCTTCTCCGTCACCGGTGGAATGTGCCCGCGCTGCGAGGGACGCGGCTCGATCAGCGACTTCGACTTGAATGCCCTGTACGACGCGAGCAAGTCCCTCAACGAGAGCGCCATCACGATTCCCGGCTACAGCATGGAAGGCTGGTACGGCAGAATCTTTCGCGGCTGCGGTTACTTCGACCCCGACAAACCCATCGCGAAATACACGAAGAAAGAGCTCGACGATCTGCTGTATCGAGAGCCCACGAAGATCAAGGTCGAGGGCATCAATCTGACCTATTCGGGCCTGATCCCTCAGATCCAGAAGTCGTTCCTCTCTAAGGACGTCGACGCGATGCAGCCGCATATCCGGGCGTTCGTGGAGCGTGCGATCACGTTCACCACGTGTCCCGAATGCGACGGAACGCGGCTCAACGAGGGTGCACGATCGTCGAAGATCAAGGGCATCAACATCGCCGACGCCTGCTCGATGCAGATCAGCGATCTGGCCACGTGGGTCGCAGGCCTGAAGGAACCGTCGGTCGCACCGCTGCTGACGACGCTGAGCGAGACCCTGGACTCGTTCGTGGAGATCGGCCTCGGCTACCTGAGCCTGAATCGGCCGTCGGGCACACTGTCGGGCGGAGAAGCGCAGCGCACGAAGATGATTCGACATCTCGGCTCGTCGTTGACCGACGTCACCTACGTGTTCGACGAGCCGACGACGGGTCTTCACCCCCACGACATCGAACGGATGAACAACCTTCTTCTGCAGTTGCGGGACAAGGGAAACACCGTTCTCGTCGTGGAGCACAAGCCGGAAACGATCGCCATCGCCGACCATGTCGTCGACCTGGGGCCCGGTGCCGGCAGTGCGGGTGGGCACGTCTGCTTCGAGGGCACCGTCGACCAACTGAGGCAGAGCGATACGGTCACCGGCCGCCATTTCGACGACCGCGCGAGTCTCAAGGATTCGGTTCGCGAGTTCTCGGAGGTGCTCGAGATTCGAGGGGCGGATTCGCACAATCTGCGAGACGTGGACGTCGACGTTCCACTCGGCGTGCTGGTCGTTGTCACCGGAGTGGCGGGCTCCGGTAAGAGCTCGCTGATTCACGGGTCGCTTTCGGGCACCGACGATGTGGTCTCGGTCGATCAAGGTGCCATCCGCGGATCGAGGCGAAGCAACCCCGCGACCTACACGGGTCTGCTCGAACCCATCCGCAAAGCCTTCGCGAAGGAGAATGCGGTCAAACCCGCTCTGTTCAGCTCCAATTCGGAGGGTGCCTGCCCGACGTGCAATGGGGCGGGAGTCATCTACAGCGACCTCGCCATGATGGCCGGCGTTGCTACGACGTGTGAGGTGTGCGAGGGCAAACGGTTTCAAGCTTCGGTACTCGAGTACCATTTCGGCGGCCGAAACATCGACGAGGTGCTGTCCATGTCGGTGGCCGAGGCCGAGGATTTCTTCTCCGACGGACCGGCGAAACTGCCTGCAGCACAAAAGATTCTGCAACGGCTGAATGACGTCGGACTCGGCTACCTGAAGATCGGCCAGCCGCTGACGACTCTCTCGGGCGGCGAACGGCAACGACTCAAGCTCGCGACACACATGGCCGAGAAGGGTGGGGTGTACGTACTCGACGAGCCGACCACCGGGCTACACCTCGCCGATGTGGACAAACTGCTCGGGTTGCTCGACCGCCTGGTCGATTCGGGTAAGTCGGTGATCGTCATCGAGCACCATCAGGCCGTCATGGCCCACGCCGACTGGATCATCGACCTCGGCCCAGGAGCCGGGCACGACGGCGGCCTCGTGGTGTTCGAGGGCACCCCCGCAGATCTGGTGGCGGACGGATCCACCCTGACCGCGAAGCACCTGGCCGCGTACGTCGGATAGCTGACCAGAACCGAACACTCGATGGAGACGACGTGACGACCCTGCCCGACCGCCCTGCAACTGCGCTGTTGATCGTCGACGTCCAGAACGACGTCATGGCCGCCGCCCACGATCGCACTCGCGTCGTCGACAACATGGTGCGACTGGTCTCACGAGCGCGAAAGACCGACACACCGGTGATCTGGGTTCAGCATTCCTCGGACCACGAGCTCGTGTCCGGCAGCCCAGGCTGGCAACTTGTGGAGGAACTTCCGGTCGAAGCCGGAGACGCCTTGGTGCACAAGAAGCATGGAGACGCCTTCGAGGGCACGTCCTTGGAGGAGGTGCTCGCCGATGCCGAAGTAGGGCACGTGGTGGTTGCCGGCGCGCAAACGGACTTCTGTGTGCGATCGACTCTGCACGGAGCTCTGATTCGTGGGTACGACGTGACCTTGGTCAGCGACGCCCACACGACGGAGAACCTGCCGGACCCCGCCCTGCCTACAGCGCAGCAGGTCATCGCGCACACGAACATGTACTGGGACAACCAGACCGCACCCGGTCGAACCGCATCGGCCGTCGCCACCGAGGACGTCGCGTTCGCCGGCCGCTAGCCTGACGCTCCTATTGTTGCTCTGTTCGACTCGTGCTGACGGCAACCCGGTCACGCACGCACACCATCTCGTTCCGGGACGAACGTAGACTGCCGCCCATGGCACTCGATCACGGCGATCCCGGCGACGCCCCGTCCGTTCCCCCTCCCCTGTCTCCGGTGGTCGCGGACCGTCGTCCGTCGGCGGCCGAGGAGGCGCGCACGATCGCTGCGTCCACCAATATCGCGACGCTGGCCAGCCTGACCGCCGACGGCGATCCATGGGCGTCGTTCGTGACATACGGCTTGCTCGACGGAGCACCCGTGCTGTGCGTGTCGCGGATGGCGGAGCATGGTCGAAATCTCGACGGTGATCCACGAGCGAGTCTGTCGATCGTTGCACCCCAGTCACAGACGGACCCGCTGGCCTCGGGCCGCATCACGCTGGCCGGGGTGGTCGAGCGACCGGCAGGAGCCGAGCTCACTGCCGCACGACAAGCGCATCTCGACGCGGTGCCGGCCGCCAAGTACTACGTGGATTACAGCGACTTCACGCTTTGGGTCATGCGAGTGCATCGGGTGCGATGGGTCGGCGGGTACGGCCGAATGGATTCGGCGACGGCCGACGCGTACTCCGAGGCGTCCCCGGATCCCGTGTCTCCGTCCTCGGCCTACGCCGTCGAGCACCTCAACGCGGACCATGCGACGTCACTGTTGGCGATGGCCCGTCAGCTGGGGGGCTACCCGGACGCGACCTCGGCGACGTGTACAGCCGCAGATCGATACGGCCTCGATCTGAACGTCCACACACCGCGCGGTGTGGCCTACACCAGAGTCGGTTACTCCGAGCCCATCGATTCCGCGGACGAGCTGCGCGCTGCAACGGTGGAACTGGCCAGAAGGTCGGCGACCGCCCCGTAGTCCTCGTGACAGTGAAAGCTGCACCTCGACCGATAGCTGGGCCCTTGGCGAGACGCTCCGCCCCGGGGCGACTACCGTTGTGGCTACATCGCAACGTCTAGGGAGCAGGTAATGAGCATCCAACCGGTCGAATCGAAGCGTCACCGTGTCGTCGTCATCGGTTCCGGGTTCGGAGGTCTGTTCGGCGTCAAGGCGCTCAAGAAGGCCGACGTCGATATCACCCTCGTCGCAAAGACGACCCACCACCTATTCCAGCCGCTGCTCTACCAGGTGGCCACAGGCATTCTGTCCGTCGGTGAGATCGCTCCCACCACCCGCGTCATTCTGCGCAAGCAGAAGAACGCCGAAGTGTTGCTGGGCGACGTGCTGAACATCGATCTCGAAGCCAAGACGGTCACGTCCAAGTTGCTCGAGCGCGTCACCGTCACCCCGTTCGACAGCCTGATCGTGGCCGCCGGTGCCCAGCAGTCGTACTTCGGTAACGACCATTTCGCCGAGTTCGCGCCCGGCATGAAGACAATCGACGATGCACTCGAACTGCGCGGACGCATCCTCGGAGCCTTCGAGCAGGCGGAACTCTCCGACGACCAAGAGGAGAAGGACCGCCTGATGACGTTCGTCGTCGTCGGAGCAGGTCCGACGGGTGTCGAACTCGCAGGGCAGATCGCAGAACTCGCCGACCGCACCCTCGACGGAGCGTTCCGCAACATCGATCCCCGCGACGCGCGCGTCATCCTGCTGGACGCCGCACCGGCCGTCCTTCCCCCGATGGGCGAGAAACTCGGCCGCAAGGCAGCCGAACGGCTCGAGAAGCTCGGTGTCGAGATCCAGCTCAACGCGATGGTCACCGACGTCGACAACGACGGCCTGACCGTCAAGGAAAAAGACGGAACGACGCGTCGTATCGAGGCTCAGTGCAAGGTCTGGTCCGCGGGCGTGCAGGGCAGCCCGCTCGGCAAGCAGCTGGCCGACCAGTCGGGTTCGGAGACGGACCGCGCCGGCCGAGTTCTGGTGGAACCGGATCTGACTGTCAAGGGTCATCCGAACGTCTTCGTCATCGGCGACTTGATGTCGGTCAAGGACGTTCCCGGCATGGCACAGGGTGCGATCCAGGGTGCCACCTACGCCGCCAAGCTGATCAAGGCATCGGTCAAGGGGCAGGACGACCCCACCCAGCGAGCACCCTTCAAGTACTTCGACAAGGGCTCCATGGCCACGGTGTCGCGTTTCAATGCGGTGGCGAAGGTCGGCAAGCTGGAGTTCGGTGGCTTCATCGCATGGCTCATGTGGCTCGCCCTCCACCTGTACTACCTGGTGGGGTACCGCAGCCGTATCACCACGGTCATTTCCTGGTTCGTCACGTTCCTCGGTAGAGGCCGTGCTCAGATGGCATCGACGGAGCAGCAGGTGTTCGCGCGGCTTGCCATCGAACAACTGAACTCTCTCGAGAAAGCGGGCGACGTGAACAAGCGGACGGCCGAGGTCGAAGAGGAACGCGAAAAAGCAGCGCGTTGATTCACGCAGCACCCGCAAGGTAAGCGAAGCAGAAAGGGCTCCGTCCGACGCACATCGTCGGACGGAGCCCTTTCTTTCTGCCCTGCCCGATCTATCGGGTCGGCTGAAGGCGATGACCGACGGAGGTACTCAGCGAGCCACCCCCAGCCAAGGCCAAGCGCACGGTGCCGCCCGCCAGATCGACCTCGGAATCCCGGCTGTCCGGATAGCGAAGCGTGCTGGACATCGACATCGGTGCCGACAACCCGTCGTGCGCCACCGTCCCCTCCCCCAGTTCCACCCGGTGGCGCAACAGCGGCGTACCTCCCACATCGCAGTGCATCGAACTCGCCCACTGTCCCGCCACCTCGTCGAGCCTGCCGATCTGTACGCGCTCACGCAGCCACAGATCGGAGTCTTGTTCCAATTCGATGACATTGAGCACCGTGTGAGAGGCATCGGACACGACAACCATCGGCTCGGGGTCGAAGACGAGTGACGCCCCCGCCCCCAGCTCGACGTGCCAGTGCGCCGACGAATGACGTTGTGCTGCACCGGGCATCGCCAAGGACGCCGCCACACTGCGCACATCCAGACGAGCGCCGGCAGCCACCGAGATCCTGACGCTGATGGTGTCTCCGCCGAGAGGCGTGGCCGCGGTGCCGATCAAGTGGACGGTGTCGGGCCCCGTCTGCCTACCTGCGAGTCCGCCGACCGATGTGATGCGGGGACTGCGTCGACGACTCGCGTCGATGCGGAGCTCGGTGTGCATCGTTCAGTGCGCGTGGTCGTGTGCGTCGGCGTCGGCGATGACCTTCAATTGCTCACGCACCCAGCCGAGCACCGTCGTTGCTGCGGGATCGTCCGTGAGAGAGATCAGGGCCGTGGGACGACCCTCGCGCACCTGCGCGGCGTCGCGCTCCATGACACCCAGATCCGCACCGACGTACGGCGCGAGATCGGTCTTGTTGACGACGAGCAGGTCGGAGAACGTCACGCCGGGACCACCCTTACGAGGCACCTTGTCTCCTCCCGCGACGTCGACGACAAAAATCTGGACGTCGATCAAACCGGACGAAAACGTGGCGGTGAGATTGTCGCCGCCGGACTCCACCAGAATCAGGTCGAGAGGGGGGTTGTTCTCGATCAGGTCGTCGATCGCGTCGAGATTGGCGGTGATGTCGTCGCGTATCGCGGTATGCGGACAGCCGCCTGTCTGCACGGCCGTGATGCGCTCGTCCGGCAACACTGCGTGCCGCCGCAAGAAGTCGGCATCCTCGGTGGTGTAGATGTCGTTGGTGAGCACGGCCAGAGACAGCTCGTCGCGGAGCTGGCGGCACAAGGCGGCCACCAAGGCGGTCTTGCCCGACCCGACGGGTCCGCCGATTCCCACACGCAAAGCATCGCCTGCGACCCGTGTGCGCTTGGGTCGGTCCAACCCGTGGTCGTGGGGCTCACCGTCGATCAGGTGCGGGGGCATGACATCTCCTTCGGTCGAGAAAACGGTACTGCGGTCGAGAACCGTGTCAGCGGTCGTGAATTCAGGATACGAACAATGGGCGATCGCGGACGGCGTGGGCTTCCGCGAACATGTCCAGCAGCGGATCGGACAGCTCCATCAGAACCGGAAGCGATGCGCACGCGGCGTCGGCCACTTCATCGCAGAAGTCCCCCAACCGAATGGTGCACGAGGCAACCTCGGCGGGGTCGAGCGCAAGCAGACGTTGCGCCGCGATCGCCGAGCCGGTCATGGTGATGTACACCTGCACAGCCGCGGTGTCGGCGACGGACAGCTCGGCTGCGAGTCCCACGTGCCCGGCCGCGACGGCCAGATGCGGCCGCCGGCCGATGGACTGCCAATCATGATGCGGCCATGCTGATTTGGCCAACCTGAGCAGCCCCCGACCCTGAGCTCGCGACGCAGCTCGCACTGCCGGCGACGGCGTCCGGGCATCGCACTCGGCGTCGGCCGCATCCGTATCCAACGAGCCGAGAACAACCGCACCCGCGATGGATGCCGCCGTGGCTCCCGACGTCCGAATTCGTCGACGCAGAAATGCTTCGAGGGTATCGATGTCGCGCACGAAACCTGATGCGATCGCTTCTTCGACTCCCCCGGAATGGACGTGCCCACCGGTGGGAAGTCGCGAATCTGCAAGCGAGAGAAGGGTTGTGACCTGTCGACGTGCAGCGTACGACGACGCAGTCGACGAGAGGGATCCTAGGGCCATCAGAAGAGGAAATACCGTTGCGCCATCGGCAATTCGGACGCCGGTTGTTCCTTCCATACCTCGCCGTCGATACGCACGGTGAAGGTGTCCGGATCGACTTCGATCTCCGGAAGCGAATCGTTGAGCGGCATATCGGCTTTCCTGATCCCGCGCACGTTCGCAACCGGAACGAGACGGCGATCGCACGCGAGGCGATCGGCCAGACCGTCCTCGATCGCTTGTGGCGCAACGAAATGCAGCGACGTCGCAGCGGCTGCCTTGGGTGACGCTCCGAACATCGGCCGCGGCAGCTCGGGTTGCGGCGTAGGAATGGATGCATTGGCGTCGCCCATCGCGGCCCACGCGATCATGCCGCCCTTGATGACCATGTGCGGACGCACACCGAAGAAGGCCGGATCCCACAACACCAGATCGGCGAGCTTGCCCGTTTCGATCGACCCGATCTCCGCATCGAGACCGTGGGCCACGGCCGGACAGATCGTGTACTTCGCGACGTATCGCCTGACCCGATTGTTGTCGGCACCGTTGTCCCCGGGCAGGTATCCGCGCCGCGCCTTCATGACGTGAGCTGTCTGCCAGGTTCGCAGCACCACCTCACCGATACGTCCCATGGCCTGGGCGTCGCTGCCGATCATCGAGATCGCTCCCATGTCGTGCAGCAAGTCCTCGGCCGCGATGGTCGACGGCCGAATGCGGCTCTCGGCGAACGCCAGATCCTCCGGAATGCTCGGACTGAGGTGATGGCACACCATCAACATGTCGAGATGCTCGTCCAACGTGTTCACGGTGTGCGGACGCGTCGGATTGGTCGAGCTGGGCAGCACGTGTGCTTGCGCGGCAACGGTGATGATGTCGGGAGCGTGTCCGCCGCCTGCACCTTCGGTGTGATAAGCGTGTATTCCACGGCCGTTGATCGCAGCGAGGGTGGTCTCGACGAATCCGGCCTCGTTGAGGGTGTCGGAGTGAAGAGCCGCTTGAACTCCCGCCTCGTCGCACACTCGCAGGCACGCGTCGATCGCGGCGGGAGTCGACCCCCAATCCTCGTGCAACTTGAATCCCGAAGCGCCGCCGCGCAACTGCTCCCACATCGAATCGGGATTGACCGTGTTGCCTTTGCCGAGCAGCACGATGTTCATCGGCCAGTCGTCGAGAGATTCGAGCATCCTGGACAGATGCCAGGCACCCGGGGTGACGGTGGTTGCCTTGCTCCCTTCGGCGGGCCCGGTACCACCCGCGATCACCGTGGTGATGCCGCCGCCCAGGGCTTCTTCCTTGATCTGCGGGCAGATGAGGTGCACATGGCAATCGATGCCGCCGGCCGTGACGATCTTTCCGTTGCCCGCGATGATCTCGGTCGATGGTCCGATCACGAGATCCGGATGAACGCCGGTCATGGTGTCGGGATTGCCGGCCTTTCCGAGCGCAACGATCCGACCGTCGCGAATACCGAGGTCTGCCTTGATGATTCCCCAGTAATCGACGACGACCACTCCGGTGATGACGGTATCCGGGGCACCGTCTGCCCGGGTGGCACGTGACTGGCCCATCGACTCACGGATCACTTTGCCGCCGCCGAACACCGCTTCCTCGCCGGCCTTGCCCGGACCACCACTTCTGTCCTCGGTGATCTCGATCAGAAGGTCGGTGTCGGCCAACCGAATCCGATCACCCGTCGTGGGGCCGAACAACTGGGCGTATCGACTGCGACTCATACGCGCCATCAGCTGTCCAACTTTCCTGGAGGTGTCATGCTCAAGCCGTATACCTCGCGGGTCCCACCGAGGGGCACGAGTTGCACCGTCTGCTCGATGCCCGGCTCGAAGCGCACGGCAGTGCCGGCCGGAATATCGAGCCGACACCCGTAGGCGCGATCGCGATCGAACTGCAGGGCGGCGTTCGCTTGAGGAAGATGCACGTGACTTCCCACCTGCACCGGTCGATCGCCGCCGTTCACCACCGTCAAGGTGATCGATTCGGCGCCATCGTTGATCTCGATATCTCCTGCGACGGTGAAGATCTCACCCGGAACCAGATGGCCGTCTCCGCGCTCGGGCGAGATCGGCTCGTGCACAGTGATCAGCTTCGTTCCGTCGGGAAACGTCGCTTCCACCATCACCTCGGGAAGCAGTTCGGGCACACCACTCAGTACGTCGTCGGCCGTGAGCACTTCCCGGCCCGACGCCATCAGCTCGGCCACGGACTTTCCGTCACGAGCACCCTCGAGGAGGTGATCGGTGATGACCGCGATCGCCTCGGGGTGATTGAGTTTCAGGCCGCGAGCACGGCGCCGCCGCGCGAGTTCGGCGGCGTAGCTGACGAGCAGTCGATCCTGCTCGTGCGGAGACAACCGCATGTAGGTTCTCCGTCCGATCGGTGATGATGCTCGGCAATTCTGACACGCAGTCAGCCCAAGGGCACGGTGACCGACCGATCGAGCAGACCCCGCAGGACATTTCGGTCGACAGAAGGGGCCACGTCCTGCAGTTCGGTGACCCCGAACGCGCCCGCGTCCAGGCCGCGTACCAATACGCCCGCGAGAGCCTGCGCCGTCGCCGGCTCGTCCATCACATCTCCGCCGCGACGATCGAGGTAGTTGCCCAGCCGAGCTGCGGCGACGGGCATCGCGTGACGAAAGAACTCGAACGTGGCCAACCACCGCGTCACCAGATGACCGGGGTGCATGTCCCACCCCTGGTAGAAGCCCCGCTCGAGGGATCTGGTCACCAGATCGAAGTGGCGCCGCGCCGACGCTGCCACTTGTTCGGAGCTACCGGTCGGAACCACCTGGGTGGACCCGTCGCACACCCACACGCCTGTCTGCGCTGCCGCAACCAACATGACGTTCTTGGCATGGTCTGCCACCGGATGAGCCAGAGATTGCTGCGCCGACGTGATTCCACACGCCGCGCTGTAGTCGTAGGTGCCGTAGTGGAGCGACGTGCAGCGACCATCCGCGCGGGCTATCGCACGCGCCAACGTCGTCGTACCGTCGGCACCGATCACGGCCTGTGGGCTTTCGATCTGCAACTCGAAACGGAGTGCCCGATCGGGAAGACCGTGAGCCCGCTCGAGTTCTTCGCACAACGCGACCACGGCCGAAACCTGCTCGACCGCGCGGAGTTTGGGCACTGTGAACACGAACCCGTCGGGCACTCCCCCGGCCCCGTCCAGGACGAGTTCCAGGGTTCGAATGCCACGCCGACGCTCATGAGCGGCAAGGCCTTTCGCACGGATGCCCAGCCACGACGGGCCCGCCGTGTCGCGTGCCAGCGCAGCCAACGCTGCACCTGCTGCCGCGGCGTGACGATCCTCGACGGCGTCGGAGCGCCACCCGTAGCCGTCCTCGAAATCGAACCTGAGGTCCTGGATCGGTGCTGCGTTCAGCCGGTCCCGTACCACCGGTAGAGCATCGGTGGTGCCGAGGCCGGCGAAGACCTCGGGATGCGCATCGAGCAGGCCGAGGGCTGCGGTTCCCCATGCGGCCGGGATGTTCTCGGACGCCTCGGAGGCCGGGACGTAGACAGTGTGGGAGGGCTGCCCGCCTATTCGGTCTCCCGGATAGTGCTGCGCCAGATCGGCATCGATGGGCTCGAAGAGTGCTTCGATGCGGGCGAACGCGTCGTCGTTCAGCGCACCGCCGGCGGAAGGGGGAACGACATCGTCGTGTCCGGTCATGGGCTTCACTGTCCCAGACGTGCTGTGTTTTCGATATTCGCCAGCCGCACTTTGCCCTGTGCCACCAGGCGGCCGCCCTCGTCGGAGATGTCGACCTGCCAGAGTTGTTGGGTGCGGCCTCGATGGATCGGATGTCCGTGCGCGGCAAGAGAGCCCGAGCGCGTTGCTCGCAGGAAGTCCGTGCTGTTGTTCACCCCGACGACATGACCGCGCGAACCGAACCAGGCCGATCCACCGATGCTGGCAACCGATTCCACCACGGCGCACAGAACACCACCGTGCATGATCCCGGCCGGCTGGTGCAGTTGCGGGGTGACATCCCACTCTGCGCGAACGACGTCGCCGGTCACTTCTCGGTAGGTCAGTCCGACCACGCCGTCGAATCCGCGTCCGCAGAGTTCGGTCAACTGTTCCGGGGTGAGGGTCTCGAAGGGGCTCGCTTCGGTGGTGCCGTTCGAATCGGTCATTGCTCCGCTTCCGGTCGCGTACTGAGAATGTTCGCCGACTGCAGTCGACCCATGACCAGAAATACACGACACTCCGCCCGAGAAAATCGGTGGGCCTCTCGTTCGAGTCGAACGAGAGGCCCACCGTGGCAAGGACCGGGAGACACTGCAGCCCTCAGGTCTCCGGCGCGGTCCGTTGGTATGAAATTAGCATAGGCATACCTCAGTTCCGACGCAAGACCTTCATGACGCGCGTAGCCGCTGCCGGCCCGGGACTCCGACTCGCGATCGCACGGGCGCGCCGGCAGCGACCATCGCGTCGAGCAGTAACTGGCCGCGCCGCGTTCCGGCGGAGGGGCCGGTCCCGGCCAAGATCGGGACGTACGTCGACGCACCGAGGATCGCGTCACCCACCAGCGCCCAGAAAACGCGAGCATCCAGAGGAGCCCGCTCACTGATCGCGCGATAGACAGACCCGAGAGACGTCAGGCACCGATGCGCGGTCCAGACGAGAAGAGCCTGTTCGCAGGGCAACGTCACGGTTCCGGGCTCGCCCGCAGCCGGATCCTCCGGCAGCACTCGCAAGATGGGCGACGCAACACCCGCCCAATCGATTCCCCCGTCGCTGTCCATATGGATCCACAAGTTCTCGATGCCCGGATCCCAGGCACGCGCTTCGAGCACGAGCAGTGCTGCAACCCGCCCGACCACCGCATGAATCAGCGCAGTCGCCACCTGCACCGCCGCAGCGTGCGGTACTTCGAGATCCTCGAGCGAACGGCGGTACATCTGCTCGACGCGACCGTCGTCGAGGCCGACCGACAGCTGCCACCAACGCCGCTTGCCCTCGTCGGCCATGGCGGCCACCGCGTACATCCTCGGATAGTCGGGATTGAGCGCGCGCAGAGTGGAACACGACTCGGCCAACAGCGCGTGCCCACCGGATCGGTCCGAGAATCGGTGCACATCGGCCCAGCCCGTGAATGCCGCAGTTGCAACTGACACCTGAACGCTCCTTCTGTTCGTGATCGGTGAACTCGCCCCACCGTCGACCAATGGATGTAGGTTAGCCTAACCAGATACGGCTGCCGAGTCAGGCACCGCTACCCTTACCTCGTGTCGCACGGCGAGCAAGGGTTCCGTAACCTAAACCGTGTCCCTTCGATCCAGCGAGGAGTCACGACCCCAGTGACCACAGCTCCGCTACTCGGCCCTCACGGCTCGCGTCGCTCGCCCGACGAGCGATACGGGACCGAGGACGTGCCCACCGGGCCCGCACCGTGGAGTACACGCATCGCAGCCGCGGGGATCGACGCGCTGATCGTGCTCGTGCCGTTGTTCATCGGGTGGTCGATCGTCGACGCCCTTCGCGACGACAACGGCGGTGGCCAGGCCGACCGTGTCGTGTTCGGAGCCATTTCTCTCTCGGTGGCCGTCGCCTTGTTCGTCTGGAACCGCGGCTACCGCGATGGCAACGAGGGGCAGAGCACAGGTAGACGGTGGATGAGTCTGACGCTCCGCGACACCGACACCACCGGCCCGGTCGGTGTCCGTCGAGCTCTCCGTCGCCAGTTCGGTCTCGGCCGGTCCACTTCGGAGGTCGTGCGCGAGAAGACAGCTGCAGCGGATGATTTCGAGCCCATTCCCAAGGATGGTTCGGTTGCCGCCATTCGCCGACGCAGATTGCTCGGCCTGGCAGTGCTGGTCGTCGCTCTGGCCGCCGGCATCTTTGCGAGCATCGCCATCGGTGCCCGACCACTGACGTTCGCCGAGATCGCCCATGCATTGATCGATTCGAACGGCACGGACACCGACATCATCGTGCGGACCTTGCGGGTCCCCCGAACGGTGCTGGCGTTGGTGGTCGGCATCGCGCTCGGTATCGCAGGTGCCCTCATCCAGGGACATACGCGCAACCCGCTGGCCGATGCCAGCTTGCTCGGCCTCAATTCCGGGGCTGCGTTCTTCGTCGTCATGGCCATCTACCTGTTCCGGTTCACCTCTCCGAGCCAGTACCTGTGGTTCGCGTTCGCGGGTTCGGCAGTGGCGAGCGTCGTGGTGTTCGGTCTGTCGTCCATCGGGTCGGGCAGATCGAGTCCGATCAACCTCGCCCTGGCGGGCGCGGGTGTCGCGTTCTTCCTCTCCGCGATGACGAATGCCGTCGTGTTGCTCGACCAAACGAGCCTCGACGGCTACCGCTTCTGGGTGGTGGGATCGGTCGCCGGTCGGGGGCTCGACGTGCTGTGGCAGGTTCTCCCCTTCCTGATTCTCGGTGTGCTGATCGCACTCGCCAGCACCCCGGGCCTGAACGTCATGAGCCTGGGCGAGGACGTAGCGCGATCCCTCGGAACCAACATCGCGGTCACCCGAACCGTCGGAATCCTGGCCATCACTCTGCTGACCGGAGCGGCAACGGCCGCGTGCGGGCCCATTGCCTTCGTCGGCCTCGTCGTTCCGCACATCGCCCGAGCGGTGACCGGACCCGACTACCGCTGGCTCGTGCCCTACGCGGGCCTCATGGGCGGCGTGATGCTGATGATCGCCGACGTCATCGGACGCGTCGTGGTGCGCCCGGGCGAGTTGCAGGTGGGCATCGTCCTCGCACTCTTCGGCGCGCCGTTCTTCATCGCACTGGTACGCCGTAGAAAGTTGGCGAGCCTGTGACCGCCGAGATCCGGTCCCCCGAACCCTCCACGGCCGGTCCCGGCACCGTGCCCGCACGGCCCGCCGTTCGCCTGGGGCGGGTGTCCCTTGTCCGCCGTCCACTGATGGTCGTCACCACCGTCCTCGTGGCTGCCGCCTTGATTCTGGTCATGTGTGTCAACATCGGCCGCGGCGACTTTCCGCTGTCGATCCCCCAGGTGCTCGACGTCCTGCTCGGCGGCGGAAGGCGGATCGAACGGTTCATCGTCATGGACCTGCGCCTGCCCCGGTCGTTGACGGGCTTGCTCGTCGGAGCGGCCCTGGGAATTTCCGGTGCGATCACGCAATCCATCTCTCGAAACGCACTCGCCAGTCCCGATATTCTCGGCATCACCGCCGGTGCCAGTGCTGCAGCCGTCGCGCTGATCGTCCTGGGCGGCGGCGGTACCTTCAGCGGTCTGCTCGCCACCCTCGGGCTGCCACTGGCAGCGCTGATCGGCGGAGTACTCACCGCAATAGCGATCTACTCACTCGCCTGGCGGAAAGGCGTCGACGGCTTTCGCTTCATTCTGGTGGGAATCGCCGTCAACGCCATGCTCACGGCCGTCATCGGGTGGTTGCTGATCAGCGCCGACATCAACGACGTGTCGCGCGCGCAGGTCTGGCTCAACGGTTCTCTCAACGGAGCCAACTGGTCGACGGTGTGGCCGGTCGCAGTCGCCGTCGTCATCGTCGGGGGCGCAACCATCGTGTCGACGTTCACGCTGGGAGCACTGCGTCTGGGTGACGACAATGCACGATCGCTCGGAGTGCGGTTGCAGCACAGCCAGGCCGTGATGTTGCTCGCCGCCGTCGCACTCGCTGCCGTTGCCACAGCTGCGGCCGGACCGATCGCGTTCGTCGCACTGGCAGCCCCGCAGATCGCGGTACGGCTCCTTCGAACCCCGGGACCGCCGATCATCGCCTCGGCATTGCTGGGCGGACTGCTGGTAGTGGCGAGTGATCTCATCGCGCGGACGATCCTGCCGGTGGAACTGCCGGTCGGCATCGTCACCTCGGCACTCGGTGGACCGTTCCTTCTGTACCTTCTCGTGCGCAGTAATCGAAAGGCTTCCGTATGACAATCAGCCACGCCTCGCGTTTGGTCGCAGACGATCTCAGCCTCGGTTACGGCGACCGGACCATCATCGAGCACCTCGACCTCGCGATTCACACCGGAGTGATCACCACCGTCATCGGCCCGAACGGCTGCGGCAAGTCGACCCTGTTGCGATCGCTCGGACGCCTGCTCAAGCCCAAGGCCGGAAGCGTGATGCTCGACGGCCGGGCGATCTCTTCGATGAAGACCAAAGAGGTTGCCCGGACCCTGGGCATGCTGCCGCAGGCACCTACTGCTCCGGAAGGACTGACCGTCGCCGATCTGGTCTCGCGCGGTCGTCACCCCCATCAGTCGTGGATCAGGCAGTGGAGCTCGGACGACGAGGCAGAAGTGGCCAACGCCCTCGAACTCACCGGCGTCGGCGACCTCGCCGACCGTCCCGTCGACGAGCTGTCCGGTGGTCAACGGCAACGCGCCTGGATTTCGATGGCACTGGCGCAGGGCACCGACATCCTGCTGTTGGACGAGCCGACCACCTACCTCGACCTCGCCCACTCCATCGAGGTACTCGACCTCGTCGATCGCCTGCACGAGGAGCTCGGCCGCACCATCGTCATGGTGTTGCACGATCTCAACCTCGCACTGCGATACAGCGACCAGTTGATCGTCATGAAGCAGGGAACCATCGTCACGTCCGGTCGCCCTCAGGACGTCATCTCGGAGGAACTACTGCTCGACGTGTTCGGTCTCGAGGCAGCCGTGATCGACGATCCCATGTCGGATCGCCCGCTCATCGTTCCGATCGGAACTCGCCACGTGTACGGGTCGGTCGGTGGTCCGGTGAAATCGGACAGGCGTTCCGGGACACCGGACTCGCGGGCTGTCTAGCGCAGACCGTCACCGCTCGATCATCGTTCGGACGAGCTTGAAGCCCTGACCGATGGACACGTCGGGCAGGTAGGCCCGGCCGATTGCGTTGCCGATACTGGGCAGGGCGGCCGGATCGGCGAACGTCATGTGCATCGGCTCGTAGCGCGGCTGGAATTTGGATTTGAATGCCAGCAGAGACCGGAACCCGTAGACAGGTTCGAGGGTGCGCCCGAGTACATCGAGCAACCGTTCGAGCAAGCCGGACAGCGTCGACTGCTCGGCGCTGGACACGTGCTCGGGCTGCTTCTCGTCGACTTTGGCCAGAGGTGCACCGGACAGGCTCAGGAACCTGGCCCCCTCCTGCTCGAGGAGCAGGGCGGCTGAGGCGATGAGAAACTCCATTGTCGGCCGAAAGCCTTCCGACCGTCTCCGCATGAAATCGAGCGTCCACCCGACGATGACGCCGTCCTCGTAGACGGGCATCCACGACGTGACCCCGTGCACGGTTCGATGTTCGTCGACGGCAATCAGGCATCGCACGTTCTCGTCGTCGACCTCCTCGAGACCGCCGAGGGTGAAGCCCATCTCCGGCATCCCCTTGTCTGCCACCCACTCTTCGGAGATCGCGGTGATCTGATCGGTGATGGCCAGTGGAGCGGTGGGGAACCGAATCCACTCCGCGACGACGCCTGCCTTCTTCGCTCGATTGAGCGCAGTACGAACATCCTGGAACCGCTTGCCGGTGAACGCTATTCCGTCCAGATCGAGCACGGTCTCCTCACCGACCTGGATACCGCCCCATCCCAGAGAATCGGTGATGCGCCGGACGGCCGGGGTGACAGAGTAGAAACACGGAATCCACCCGTTCTTCGACGCGAATTCGGCGAACTCGACCACGTTGTCTCGCAATGATTCTCGCGGCCCGACAGGGTCACCGGTGGTCAAAGCCACGCCGGAAATCACGCGATACGCCACGTAGCTGCGGCCGTCGGCGCTGAACCAGTACTTGTTCCCGCGCCAGGTCGTCATCCACGACAGCGCCGAGCCGCTGCTCGACATCAGCACGCTGCGAGCCCGTTCGGTGGCATCGGTCTCCGAGCCGTACACCGGTGTGAGGAAGGTGCTGATCGTGAGCACGCACACCACGACCCAGAACACGACGCCGGTCCACTCGAACAGCAAGGTGGTCGGGATGCTCTGGGGTAGAAGGGCGGGCTCGAGCCACTGCAGATAGACCGGCGGAACCAGCCTCTGCGGGAAATCGATCAGCAGTCCGCCGAAGGACGGCGAGTCGGCGAAACCGCCGCGACCGAGATAGCCGCCGATCGCGTAGATCAGGCCGAGTCCTACTACGGCGGCCACGACGGACGCGGCCCAGCGTCGGTACGTGCCAGCCGGTGCCGACACGTCGAAGAACTTCCGAGTGACGATCAGGACCAGCAGGACGATCAGGGGCAGAAGGAAGGGCACGGCAGTGCGGTAGGCAGTGGGAGATTCCAGCCCGTAGAACAACGATTCGTCGTCACCGGCTTCGAGGAATCGGATGGCGTAGTTCGCCACCGACAGCGCGAGCAGAACCACCTGCGAGATCACTGCCATCGCCCACGCGAACCGTCGACCGCGGCGCAAACCGTCACTGACCACCAACAGGAACAGCGACGGCATGATGCTCAGGATCGTCGGTCCGACTCCGCCCAGCCTGAGGTCGAGCAGCCCGCGGCGGCATTCCACCGGATCGGTCGTGGCATCGGCGCAGATCTCACGAACCTCGGCAGCTGTGTACGGCACACCGCGAACCACGTCGCGAAGCACCGCGAACGGCCCCACGGCATTGGGGCTCAAGGCTGCCAGCACCGGACCCAGGGCACTGGCGGCGACGATCAGCGCGACCAGGACACGTCCTTCACGCTGCGTTCCAGCCAATCTCGGACCGCGCGCCGACCGGCCGACGATCCACGGGCCCACGATCAGACCGATCACCGCTGCCGCCAACCGAACGACGTCCTGCAGATGACCGCCGAACAAGGCCAGGGTCACCAGAAGGGTCAGCAGTCCGACGCGAATCCGCCTGCGCCACAGCGTGTCCATCCGCGACGTGGCAACCAGCACAACGCCACAGACCCATGTCGTCGGGCCCACGGCCGTACCTACGTGGAGGCGGAAACCCCAATCCTCGTCGACGGTCTTCGCCAGCACGGCCAGGCCCAGCCCGAACAACGACCCCGCAACCTGCGTCACGAATGCGGCTACCGCGAACCGACGGGAACCGATACGACGTTCGATCGGGGCAGCAGCGAGGAGCACCGCAACGGTCGCCACCACGCAGCCCGCAATATTCGGCGCTGCCAGACCAGATGTCAGCGGCGTCCAGAGATGCCAGTGCTCGAACGGGACGATGCCTACCGCGAAGTACCTGTCGACCTGACCATGGCCGTCCGACACGACGGCATACATCCCCGAAAGCCAGACCACGGCGAGCAGGGTGAAGCTGACCGGGGCACCCACGGCACCGAACAGGATCAGCGACCACAATCGCCGCGACTGCCGCATCGTCGCCGAGGCGGCGGATCTCACGACGGCCACCTTCTCGGACATCCACGTCGGTGCCGCAGCATCGATCGCTTCCGTCGGACCCCCCGACTCGTCGGTGTTCACGCCGTCAGTCCTGTTCTCGTAGCCAGCCACGGCAGTTCTCGACGTAAGCCTTCGGACCACACCGCGAAGCTGTGTCCCCCTGGTACCTCCACGTACTGCACATCCATTCCAGCGGCCTTCGCCGCGTCGTACATCTCCTGCTGACCCGGTTGGTAATCCTTGTCCTCGGACCCCACGACGAAAATACCGGCAGAGTCCGGGTATCGACGCGATTTCAGCAGGTCGAGAGGGTTGATCGCGGTGAACGCTGCGGCGTTGCCGCCGAACGCCTGCTGCACGGTTCGATCTCGATCGCCGAGGGTCGGCTCTCGCTGACCCGACAGGTCGAGAAACGTGGGATAGACCTCGGGATGATTGGCGGCCATCTGTATCGAGCACGTTCCGCCGTAGGACAATCCGCCGATCGCCCAATGAGCACGGTTGCGATCCACCTGCAGGGAGTTGTCGATCCAATCGGGAACGTCACGTGCGAGGTACGTGGCCGCGTTGCCGAGTGTCGAATCCACGCAGAGCGGATTGGCGATCGACGAACCGGTGCCGTCGGCCACGACCACCACCGGTGCCAGACCGGCATGATCACGCGCGAAGTTGTCCATGGTCTCGGCGAGCTTGCCCCCGTTGAACCAGTCTTCGGGTGCGCCGGGCTGGCCGGCGAGCAGTACGAGGACAGGAAGGAGCGGACGGGGATCGGCGAAGTAGGCCGGCGGTAGGTAGATCTGGGCGTCTCGCGCCGTGAAGTTCGACGCGGTGGCAGGAATGGTGGCGGAGGTGACGCGGCCGGCGGAAGGCAGGTCGGCAGGTGCGGACCAGGCAGATTCCAGGGGCGTGCCGGTGACGGTGTCGGAGACCGAAGGCGGCACGTCCGAGAACGCTATGCGCTCGGCCGACTCGACACCGAGCGCATTACCCACGGTCGGATACGCATCGAATTCGAGGTTGACGTGCAGAGCAGACGTTGCCACCACGAGGACCGCCGCCAGCACCGACACCACTGTGCCAACCACGCCGCGGGCTGCGATCGACCGTGGTACGAGTGCGAACAGGGCAGCCACACCCACCCCGATCCACACGTAGATCGAGATGTCGATCGGATCGGGGAACGGACGCCATACTTTTTCGACCAGTACGTAACCGATAGCCGTGACGACGATCGCCGCGGTGGCAGCGATCGGCAGCGCACGCCTGGCGTACCGACGCGACCTCGAGACCAGCAACCACAGTCCGCCGGCGGCGCCGAGCACGGACACGATCACCGGCAGTGGCCCATCGAGCAACGACAGTGAATCGAACCACTTCACGCGAGGTCTCCACTCATCTTTCCGACTCGGCCCAGCGGCACCAACTCTCGACAGAGTATGCCCACGGACCCGCTCACGGTCACGACCCGCCGACGCCACTCGACCGCGGCTATGACCGAGACCACAGCACTCGGACGGTAGTTACTACTACGAGTAGTACGCATCCGCGTCGGACTGGCCGTAGACTCGGAGGAATGGCTGGCCTTGGTGAATTGGAACGCGCAGTAATGGACCATCTGTGGGAATCGACGGAGCCGCAGACCGTTCGTCAGGTCCACGAGGCCCTTGCGACTCATCGTGAACTCGCGTACACGACCGTGATGACGGTCCTGCAGCGTCTGGCGAAGAAAAGTTTGGTCGTCCAGCAGCGCGACGACCGAGCTCACCGCTACGCCCCGGTCCATGGTCGCGACGAGTTGGTCGCGAGCCTGATGGTCGACGCGTTGTCCCAGGCCCCCGCCTCCGGCGGTCGTGCAGCTGCCCTCGTGCACTTCGTCGGGCAGGTCGGAGCAGATGAGGCCGCCGCCCTCCGTGAAGCACTCGCGGCGCTGGAAGTGGCACAATCGACGACAGAGTCACCTTCTGCTGCAGAAGGCCGTCCGACGGACTGAGGCTCCTCGTAGTAAGTGAGGACATGAACTCCACCACTGCGCTGGTATTCGCGATACTCGCGCTGATCCTGGCTGGACCTGTGCCGGCGATGCTCGCCCGTGCGAGCTGGCCGTACCGGTCGCCTCGCGCTGCTCTGGTGCTGTGGCAGGCCATCGCCCTCGCGGCCGTGTTGTCGGCCTTCAGTTCCGGCCTGGCAATCGGCGGATTGCTGCTCGTGCCGGGCCCCGACGGCCGTCCGACCACGGCTCCGACCGACGAGATCGACGCCTTGGGCCTGCCTCTGTGGACCTTGTACGTGGTGGTGCTCGCGATCACTCTGGGCATCGGAGCGAAACTGATGTTCTCGGTGGCTCAGGTGGCGGTGCGTACCCGCCGTCGCCGCTCCCGTCATCGCATGTTGGTCGATCTACTCGACCGGACCGACAAGAGCGACAATCCGTTCAGGAGCCTGCGTGATGCAGACATCCGGGTTCTGGACGCGGCGGAACCGATTGCGTATTGCCTGCCCGGACTACGGCAGCGGGTGGTGCTGAGCCGCGGAACGCTTGCCAGCCTCTCCGAAGCGGAGGTGACCGCGATCCTCAGTCACGAGCGATCACACCTACGATCCCGTCACGACCTCGTGCTGGAAGCGTTCACCGCGGTCAACGAGGCGTTCCCCAGAATCGTTCGTAGCAAGTCCGCCCTGAGCAGCGTTCAGTTGTTGGTCGAGCTGCTGGCCGATGACACGGCGGTCAAGGTCACCGGACCCACCCCTCTCGCGCGCGCACTCGTGACGTGTGCCGGATCCACCGCACCGCGGGGTGCCATGGCAGCCGGCGGACCGCACACACTCATTCGCGTCCAGCGGTTGAGCGGGCCGGGCAGCGACGTCCGGATCGCCGCTGTGGCATATCTGGCCGCCGTCGTCATACTCGTGCTGCCGACCATCTACGTCGCGATGCCGTGGCTCGAAGAACTGAGCAAACTCCTCGGCTGATCGAGCGCCGCCACACCGAGGGGTCACGCAGGTCACACCCATCCGGGTGAACAAATGGCGGTACGTCCCGTACAGTAGAACTCGGTCGCCATCGCGACCAAGCAATCGAAATGGCACAAACAGCCCCACTTTATGCAGGTTCGACCTGCGTACCGATGGCCAGGTGACAGTGCCCTGGCTCGTATCAATGTGTTCTGGCTGTTTTTCGTGTTTCCCTTCTCGTCGGGTCTCTCAGCTTCGGGCTTATTGGCGTGCCCGCAATCCGGAGAGGCTTTACTGCGTGACCAACGCTGTTTCCAATACCACCGTTTCCCCCGAGTCCGACTCGACGGCCGTACCGACGCCCGCAGCGGCACCGGCGTTCACCTTCGCCGAGCTCGGTCTGCCCGAGGCAGTCGTCGCGGCTCTCGCTCGTAACTCGATCACCGTGCCGTCCCCCATCCAGGAAAAGGCGCTTCCCGACGCCATCGCCGGCAAGAACGTCCTCGGTCGCGCGCAGACAGGTTCGGGCAAGACCCTCGCCTTCGGCCTGCCGATTCTGCAGCGCCTGTCGCTGCACACCGATCGACCGGCCGCCAAGCGCCCGCGTTCGCTCGTACTGGTTCCCACCCGCGAACTCGCGTTCCAGGTAGTCGAGTCGCTCGCTCCCTACGCCAACGCACAGGGCCTCCGGGTCATGCCTGCCGTCGGCGGCACCCCGTTCAACAAGCAGGTCGAGCAGCTTCGCCGCGGAGTCGACGTACTGGTCGCCACTCCGGGACGACTGGCAGATCACCTGCGTCAGGGCACCTGCATCCTCGACTCCATCGAGATCACCGCGCTCGACGAGGCCGATCAGATGGCCGATATGGGCTTCCTGCCCGAGGTGCGCGCCGTACTCGCCGATACACCCGCAGACGGACAGCGGATGCTGTTCTCGGCCACCCTCGACCGCGAGGTCCAGTCACTGGTTCGCCAGTTCCTGCCCGACCACGTCGAGCACTCCACCCAGGACGGCAAGGCCAGCGTCCGAACCATGGACCACTACGTCCTCATGGTCGACCGCGGCCAGAAGGATCTGGTGCTCTCGGAGATCGGTGCCCGTGAAGGCGGCCGCACCATCATGTTCGCGCGCACCAAGCTGGGCTGCGACGGCATCACCGATCGCCTGCGCGCCCTCGGCATCGCTGCAGAGTCGCTGCACGGCGGCAAGGCACAGAACCAGCGCACCCGAGTGCTCGAGCGATTCAAGAACGGTCGCACCCCTGTGCTCGTGGCCACCGACGTCGCGGCCCGCGGAATTCACGTCGACGGAATCGACCTGGTCGTACACGTCGATCCGCCCGCCGACCACAAGGACTACCTGCACCGCGCCGGCCGCACGGCACGCGCTGGAGAAAAGGGCACCGTCGTCGCGATCGTGCTCCCCAATCAGCGTCGTCAGGTTCTGCGTTTGACCGGGATGGCCGGCGTCAAGGCCACCGCGGTCAACGTCTCCCCCGGTTCGGCCGAACTCAACAGCATCACCGGAGCCAAGAAGCCGACCGGTGAGCCGTTGCGTGCCGAATCCACCCCGCGTGATCGCAACAGCCGCCCGCGCACCGGTGGCTACCAGGGGTCCAACCCCCGCAGCGGTGGCTACCAGGGTTCCAACCCGCGCAGCGAAGGCGGCTACCAGGGTGACCGTCCCCGCACGGGATACCAGGGATCGAGCCCTCGCACCGGCGGCTACCAGGGATCCAACCCCCGCAGCGAAGGCGGCTACCAGGGTGACCGTCCCCGCACGGGATACCAGGGATCGAGCCCTCGCACCGGCGGCTACCAGGGATCCAACCCGCGCAGCGAAGGCGGCTACCAAGGTGACCGCCCGCGTCGCTCCGACTCGAGCTCGTACCGCGGCTCAGAGGGTCGCGGTTACGAAGGTCGCGGCTCGGACAACCGTGGCTCGGACAACCGTCGTCCCGCATCCGCCCCGCGCCAGGACGAGAACCGGTCGGGTGGGTTCCGTAGCCGCACCGAGCGTCGTTCGTACGACGGTTTCGACGGGCCTGCACGCAGCCACTGATCGATCGTTCGAGGCGAAGCCCTGATTCGACGGGCTTCGCCGCTCGAACCCCGAGGTGCCGCATTCTTCGCGAATGCGGCACCTTTTTCGTCGTGTCGGCCGGACCCAGGGGGTTGGCTCGCGCGAAATCGCGCGGCAAGGAAAGCTGTCTGTATGACCTCAGCAGCAAAAGAGACAGAACTGGCTCAGATCGGAGTCACCGGACTCGCCGTCATGGGCTCCAACATCGCGCGTAACTTCGCCCACCACGGGCACACTGTCGCGTTGCACAACCGCAGTATCGCGAAAACCGACGCGTTGATCGCCGAGCACGGTACCGAGGGCAACTTCATCCGTACCGAGACCATCGAGGAGTTCGTGGCCGCGCTGGCGAAGCCGCGGCGCGTGCTCATCATGGTGAAGGCAGGCGACCCGACAGATGCGGTGATCGAGGAACTCGCCGGTGTGATGGAGGAAGGCGACATCATCATCGACGGCGGCAACGCGCTCTACACCGATACGATCCGCCGCGAGGCGGCCATGAAGGACCGCGGTCTGCTCTTCGTCGGTGCCGGTATTTCCGGCGGCGAAGAGGGCGCGCTCAACGGCCCGTCGATCATGCCGGGTGGCCCGGCCGAGTCCTACAAGGCATTGGGACCGTTGCTCGAGTCCATCGCTGCGCAGGTGGACGGCACGCCATGCTGCACGCATATCGGCCCAGACGGCTCCGGCCACTTCGTCAAGATGGTGCACAACGGCATCGAATACGCCGATATGCAGCTCATCGGCGAGGCGTACAACCTCTTTCGCGACGCGCTCGGGTACTCGCCTGCGCAGGTTGCAGACGTCTTCACCGAGTGGAACAAGGGCGATCTGGAGAGCTACCTCGTCGAGATCACTGCGGAGGTCCTTCGCCAGGTCGACGCGAAGACCGGGCAGCCACTGGTCGATGTGATCGTCGATGCTGCCGAGCAGAAGGGCACCGGTCGATGGACCGTCAAGGCGGCACTCGATCTCGGAGTGCCCGTGACCGGCATCGCCGAGGCAGTGTTCGCACGGGCTCTGTCGGGATCGCGGGCCCAGCGCAAGGCCGCTGTCGGCCTCGCATCGGGAACATTGGCCGACAAGCCGTCCGATGCCGAGCAGTTCACCCACGACATCAGCCGGGCGCTGTACGCGTCGAAGATCGTCGCCTACGCACAGGGCTTCGATCAGATCGCGGCGGGTAGCGCCGAATACGATTGGAATCTGCATCCGGGCGATCTCGCCACGATCTGGCGTGGTGGCTGCATCATTCGGGCGCGATTCCTGAACCGCATCAAGGACGCGTACGACGACAACGCCGAACTACCGAGCCTCATCCTGGCGCCGTACTTCCGTGACGCCATCGAGAACGCGATCGACAGTTGGCGGCGCGTCGTCATCACGGCTGCGTCGCTCGGCATCCCGGTGCCTGCGTTCGCATCCTCGCTCTCGTACTACGACGCGCTGCGCGCCGAGCGTCTGCCTGCGGCCCTGACACAGGGACAGCGCGACTTCTTCGGTGCGCACACCTACGAGCGCACCGATTCCGAGGGCAAGTTCCACACTCTGTGGAGTGGAGATCGCTCCGAGATCGAAGCCTGACATCGGTCCCTCGCCGGTGGCACCGCGCGTACTTTCGTGCGGTGCCACCGGTGTGATCGGTCTTCGCTCGCTCAGAAGGGCACCGGCCCGAGTATCGGTTGCACCACCGTCGACGGAATTCCCTCCCACGGCAGTGCACCTTCGAGGTCCCTCCAGACGGCTTGTACGGCGCTGAAGCGTCCCGTGCCGTACACGTCGGAGGCGACGTACAGGATGTCCGCACAATCCGGTACGTCGATGGCCAGAAGATCGAACCCTGCTGCTGCACAACCGATTCCGGATTCGATCTCCAAAATCCCCGACGCCACCGAAGTCCCCAGCGCGTTCAGGATCATCGAGGATTCACGTGGCCCGCGTCCCGTCACGACGATTTCGGGACTGCCCAGGTCGGTGAGACCGACCGTGTAGCAGAACGCGGGATGAATGCCGTCTCGATCGACCTCCGATTCCACATACTGCAGCGCCCACCCGAATGTCTCGATCGTTGCCCTCACGTCATCGATGTAATTGTCGACACCGAACCCTCGGCACATCTTGCACATGACTCCCCCACCTTCGCCGTGCAACCGCCCCTGCGGAGATTGCGTCTCGAACGCCATTCGAACTCACGTTCTAGGACAAGTATTGCGTGCGGTACCGACAAGAACGGTCGAACGCGTCGTCGATGCGGCGGTAAGGTCAGCTCCATGCCGGGTCAATCCACTCGATCGTTCGCAGACCTCGGTCTCCCCGTCGTTCTGGTGCACTCCCTCAGGAATGCAGGTGCTCGCGACCCGTTTCCCATTCAGGTCGCGGCGATCCCCGATGCCCTTGCCGGACGGGACGTCCTCGGGCGCGCACCCACGGGCTCGGGTAAGACCCTGGCGTTCTCACTGCCGATTCTCGTCCACCTCGCCGGCAAGCGAAGCGCACCTGCGGCACCGCGCGGGTTGATTCTCGCCCCCACGCGGGAACTGGCACTGCAGATTCGTGAAGTACTCGACATCCACGGTGCCACCTTCGGACTTCGAACCGTCGGCGTCGTCGGAGGTGTTCCGCTCGAACGCAACGTCCGAGATATTCAGCGCGGAGTCGACATCGTGGTCGCGACTCCCGGCCGGCTCATCGATCTCCTCCAGCGACGCTCGATCACACTCGAGCAGGTCGAGGTCACCGTCATCGACGAAGCAGATCGCATGGTGGACATGGGTTTCCTGCCTCAGGTCGATTCACTGCTGGCCGCCACCCCGGCACACGGTCAGAGGATGCTGTTCTCCGCGACGCTGGACGGGGAGGTCGACGGGCTGGTCGAGAAGTTTCTGAAAGACCCCGCTGTGCACTCCACTGCGGCAGCCGTCAGCGAACCCGACATGACCCATTTCGTCTTCCGAATCGACGCGGCCCGAAAGACCGAAGTCGCTGCTGCACTTGCCAACCGCGACGGGAAGACACTTCTGTTCCTACGGACCACCCATGCCGTCGATCGACTCACCGACGAGTGCCTCGCGCTGGGTGTGCCGGTATCGTCGTTGCACGGCAACAAGACTCAGGCGCACCGCACCCGATCGCTCGCGGCCTTCGGCGAGGGCACGTCCGTGGCTCTCATCGCAACCGACGTGGCAGCCCGCGGTGTTCACGTCGACGACGTGACGCTCGTGGTTCACGTCGATCCCCCGGTCGATTTCAAGGATTACCTGCATCGCGCCGGACGTACTGCACGTGCCGGTGCCCGCGGAACCGTCGTGACGCTGGCAACGGACGACCAGTTGGATCGCGTCCGATCTATGGCCGACGAGGCCGGCGTTGCCGCCACGGTCATCGATACCGATCTGGACCAGTCCGCGTGGCGTCGACCGACGGGCGCACGCACCCCGATCGGTCGACCGCTACCTGCCTCGGTACCGACGACGAGCGGTGCTGCGGCCGACCCCCGAACTGCGCGCGGTGCGGGCCGGACGGGTACGCCGGGCAGGCGTGGGCGGAGCGATGGCACCGGGAGTCGGCGGGGTGGCGGTAGCAGAGGACGACGCGGGTGACCGCGTCCTGGCCGGCGGTCGTACTCGCGCTGATTTCGGCGTTCCTGTTCGCCTGCGCGTCGGTCGCGCAACAGAGCGCGGCCGCGTCCGTCCCCGAAGGTGAATCCCTCGTTTCGGCACTGGTGCGCAGCCCGCGGTGGTGGGTAGGGGTACTCGGAGACGGCGGTGGCTATGCGGTTCAGATCGCCGCGCTGTGGGTCGGCTCGGTACTGATCGTCCAACCTCTGCTGGTGACAGCACTGCTGTTCGCTCTCCCGATGTCGGCAAAGCTGGTCGGGAGAACACTGCCCGCCACCACCTGGGCGCTCGCCGTGGCGATGGCCGCGGCACTCGCCGTCTTCATCGTGGTGGGCGACCCGAGCGAGGGCAATACCGACGCCCCTTTCGTGCAATGGCTCGTTCCACTGATCGCGGTGGCCGTCGTGGTCGGCTGCGCCGCCGCGGGCGGATTGCTGCTCACCTCGCCGGGAGTTCGGGCACTACTGCTCGGCGCAGCGGGAGGATTGCTGTTCGGCCTGGCGGCTGCGCTGACCAAGAACGTCACCGACCTCGTCGACGGTAACCCGGTCGAGGCGCTGACGGCCTGGCAGACCTACACGCTGATCGGATCCGGCGTCGTCGGCTTCTACCTGCAGCAGCGTGCATTCCAGGTGGGTCCGCTGTCGGCGTCGATGCCGGCCGTGACGATCTGTGAACCACTCGGCGCGGCGTTCGTCGGAGTCACTGTCCTGAACGAGCGAATCAGAACCGAGGGCGCAGCCCTGACGGTCATCGTCGTGGCCGTGGCCGTCATGATCGTCACGACGGTCCTGCTGTCGCGTACGCAGGCTGCGAACGCGTCCGAACCGACCGCTCGGGACGGGGCGTCGAACCCAGGAAGTCCATCCGACCGGTAGTCTCGATCAACGTGCAGTTCCTCGATGGTCACCAGCCGCCCTACGATCTCACCTACGACGACGTCTTCCTCGTCCCGAACCGGACCGATGTCACTTCTCGTTTCGACGTGGACCTCAGCACGGTCGACGGGTCGGGAACGACCATTCCGATCGTGGTGTCGAACATGACCGCAGTATCGGGTCGGCGGATGGCCGAGACCGTCGCACGACGCGGTGCCATTGCCGTCATTCCGCAGGACCTGCCCACCGAGGCCGTGGCCGAAACGGTCGCATTCGTCAAGAGCAGAGATCTCGTTGCCGACACACCGGTCGTTCTCGGCCCCAACGCCTCGGTCTCCGATGCGCTCGCCCTGGTACACAAGCGCGCTCATGGATCCGTTGTGATCGTCGAGCACGGCAAGCCCGTCGGTGTCGTCACCGAGAGCGCCTGCGCGGACGTCGATCGCTTCGCTCGGCTCAGCTCGGTGGCCGCGACCGACTTCGTGCGGGTGGCCCGCAACGCCTCACCCAAAGAGGTCTTCGAGCTGATGGAGGCCGCCCACGCCCAGCTCGCGATCGTCGTCGAGGACGACGGTTCGTTGGCCGGTGTGGTGACGAACACCGGTGCCGTCCGCACCGGCATCTACGCCCCTGCCGTCGACGCGTCGGGACGGCTGCGGATCGCTGCCGCGGTCGGCATCAACGGCGACGTGGCGAAGAAGGCGACGGCACTGGTCGAGGCCGGTGCCGACGTCCTGGTGATGGATACCGCCCACGGGCACCAACAGAAGATGCTCGAAGCGTTGGCCGAGGTGCGTTCGCTCGATCTCGGCGTACCGCTCGCCGCCGGTAACGTCGTCTCCGCTCAGGGCACCCGTGACCTGGTGGCGGCGGGTGCGGACATCGTCAAGGTCGGTGTCGGCCCCGGGGCCATGTGCACCACTCGCATGATGACCGGCGTGGGTCGGCCGCAGTTCTCGGCCGTGGCCGACTGTTCGGCTGCCGCAGCCGAACTCGGTGCGTCGGTCTGGGCCGATGGCGGTGTTCGCCATCCTCGCGACGTCGCGCTCGCGCTCGCGGCCGGTGCCGCCAACGTCATGATCGGATCCTGGTTCGCGGGCACCTACGAATCTCCCGGAGACCTTCGCGTCGATGCGGCGGGCAACCGATACAAGGAAAGCTTCGGCATGGCGTCCAAGCGTGCCGTCGCGGCGCGCACTGCCACCGACGGGGCCTTCGACCGCGCCCGCAAGGCGTTGTTCGAGGAAGGGATCTCCAGTTCCCGGATGCGACTGGATCCGGATCGTCCCGGCGTCGAAGACCTCATCGATCACATCTGCGCAGGTGTGCGCAGCACATGCACCTATGCCGGGGCCCGTTCCCTGCCCGAATTGGCCGAACGAGCCGTCCTCGGGGTCCAGTCGGCCGCAGGATTTGCCGAGGGGCGCCCCCTGCCGTCCGGGTGGTAACGCACCGACACGGTTAGACTCACCCACTACGAGTTCGACGACGTTCGCTGTCGTTGCCCGCGCCGAGACGACAACGTCGACTCGGCGCGGTGCGACGACGCGTCGGCCACCACCGGTGTGCCGCAGCGCGAACCAGACAGAAGGGAATCAGGTGCCCGAGGCACCCACTATTTCGGTTGCCGGTTCGGCAACTGCGGAGCAGCACGACGACGGTTCCACATCGGAGGGATCCTCTATCGAGCCGGGAGAGAAACCCGGCGACACCGATTTCGACTGGTCCCCGCAGACGAGCGGAGCGGTACTGCTCTCTCAACTTCGGCGGCGTTGACCTGTGGCCACTCTCGTCACCATCGTCAGCCTGATCGGCTTCGTGGCGCTGACGGCAGGTACTGCCCTCTTCGTCGCGGCAGAGTTCTCCCTCACTGCTCTCGAACGCAGTGCGGTCGAGTCTCAGGCCGAGAACGGCGACCTACGCTCGCGCCAAGTTCTGCATGCTCACAAGACGCTGTCTTTTCAGTTGTCGGGCGCGCAGCTGGGCATCACGATCACCACCCTCATCACGGGTTATCTCGCGGAGCCGGTGCTGGCAGGATTCATCAGGCCGGTGACCACCGCGCTGGGTGCCTCGGACTCTCTCGCGTCGGGCATCTCCCTCGCGGTGGCTCTGATCTTGGCCACGTCGTTCTCGATGATTTTCGGTGAACTGGTCCCCAAGAACATTGCCATCGCGAAACCGATGTCGACCGCGCGGGTCACAGCCGGAGCGATGGCCGGGTTCTCCCTGATCTTCAAATGGGCGATCAACGGACTCAACGGCTCGGCCAACTGGCTCGTGCGACGGCTCGGCATCGAACCGGCCGAGGAACTGCGTTCGGCGAGATCACCGCAGGAGCTCGGTTCACTGGTCCGGACGTCGGCCCAGCAGGGCTCGATCGACGAGAACACCGCACGTCTGGTCGACCGGTCGTTGCAGTTCGGCGATCGCACCGCCGAGGAACTGATGACTCCGCGGGTCAAGATCGAGACTCTCGCCACCGACGCGACCGTCGCCGACCTGATCGAAACCGCTGCGCGAACGGGCTTCTCTCGGTTCCCGGTGGTCGACGGCGACCTGGACGACACCGTCGGCGTCGTACACATCAAGCATGCGTTCACGGTGGCCGGAGCGGACCGCCGGTCCACCACTGTCGAGTCCCTGGCGCGCGACGTTCCGGTCGTTCCGTCGAGCCTGGACGGCGACGCTGTGATGGAACGCGTACGAGCCGACGGAATGCAGGTAGCCCTCGTGGTGGACGAGTACGGCGGCACCGCAGGCATGGTGACGATGGAAGATCTGATCGAGGAGATCGTCGGCGACGTGCGCGACGAACACGACGAGCCGGAACTGGACGTCGCTCGTTCGGGCGACGGCTGGGACTGCGCAGGACTGCTTCGCATCGACGAGGTTGCGTCGGCGACGGGCTATTCGGCCCCGGAAGGGGAATACGAAACCATCGGGGGCCTGGTACTGATGCAACTCGGCCGAATTCCATCAGAGGGAGACGCGGTGCTTCTACCGTCCCCGGCGACGGAGGACGTCCCCGACGGCGACGGCGGGTGGATGGCGCGCGTGATCCGCATGGACGGCCGCCGTATCGATCGTGTGCTGATCCTGCCGATCGACGCCGAAGCAGTGGCGCGTCTGCGATCGGACGGTGAGGTCGATGGGTGACTTCCTCGGGGTAGGTCTGGCAGTTCTGCTGCTGGCCGGAAACGCCTTCTTCGTCGGTGCCGAGTTCGCACTGATCTCAGCTCGCCGTGATCGTCTCGAGGCATTGCTGGCGCAGGGCAAGAAGCGCGCGCAGAGCGTCATCGAGGCCGGTCAGAATCTGTCGCAGATGCTCGCCGCGGCACAACTCGGCATCACGATCTGCTCGATTCTGCTCGGCCGCGTCGCCGAGCCCGCGGTCGCGCACTTGATCGAGGTGCCCCTGGAGCTGGTCGGCATCCCCGGCTCGTTCCTGCACCCGATCGCCTTCGCCATCGCGCTGACGCTCGTCGTGGTTCTGCACATTCTCGTCGGCGAGATGGTCCCGAAGAACATCGCCATCGCCGGCCCGGAGAGCACCGCCATGGTGCTCGTGCCCATCCACCTGATGTTCATCAAGGTGGCGTTGCCCCTGATCTCGTTCTACAACCTGTGCGCCAACCTGACGCTGCGCATGCTTCGCATCGAGCCCAAGGACGAACTGAGTTCGTCCGTCTCGGCGGTGGAGCTGTCGCAGATGATCGGCGAATCGCGCTCGGAGGGACTGATCGACGCCGAGGAACACCGCAGATTGCGCCAGGCTCTCGAGACCTCGGGCCGAACCGTGGCCGAGGTTCTGATTCCCTCGCATCAGGTTCGGAGTATCGAGCTGTCCGGGCCGGACCACACTTTCGGTCCGACCCTCGGTTCGGTGGAACGCGCAGTCATCGAAACCGGGTTCTCCCGGTACCCGGTGCGTGATGCGAGCGGTTCCCTGGTGGGCTATCTGCACCTGAAGGACGTGCTCGACGACATGGCCGACGATTCCGCCGGCCCGGAGACCGTCATTCCCCGCAGCGACGTCAGGGCCCTGCCCGTGGTGTCCATAGACACCGTGCTCGACGACGCGCTGACGAAGCTGCGGCGCGCCAGCAGCCACCTCGGTGCCGTGCACGATGCGACCGGTGCCACGGTCGGCATCGTCGCGCTGGAGGATCTGGTGGAGGAGTTCGTGGGCACGGTTCGAGACGGGACTCACCGTGTCGCCGGTCCCCGACCGGGTCAGTCCGCACCTACCGGTACCCCGCGGAACGTCTGAATGGGCGATTCGGCAACGCTGACCGAGGCGGAGTGGACTGCCCGGCGAGACGCGCACTCGGCGCGTGTGGAGAGTCTCGTCGGCAGCTATCTGGTCGATCGCGGACACGGCAATGTGCATCCGGTGGTGGATTTCTTGTTCACCTACTACAGCCATCGCCCGGGTCAGTTGCGCCGATGGAATCCCGGCCACGGCACGGTTCTGACGGGCGATCGGGCGCGTGACTTCGCCGAGTTCGCCTCGTACGAGCAGGTCGAGACTGCGGACGGTCCAGGATTCCGGGTGCGGTCGGATCTGCTTGAACGACGCCGGCCCAGCATCGAGTTCGTTCTGGGTCTGCTGTCGGCGACGCGGGAGCGACCGCCCCTGCTCGGCTGCTTCGGTCTGCACGAATGGGCGATGGTCTACCGCGGCGGCGACTCGGCAGTCCGGCACAGCCAGGTCCCGTTGCGACTCGGTCACGAGGGAACCGACGCCGTGGTGGACTCGATGACGTTGCGGTGCACTCATTACGACGCCTTCCGCTTCTTCACCGAGGACGCGGTGCCGCGTAACGCCCTCGCGTTGTCCCCCGAGTCGCGCCTGGGGTCCGAGCAGCCTGGTTGCATCCACGCGTCGATGGATCTGTACAAGTGGTGCTACAAATTGGGTCCGTTGATCGACTCGGAGTTCGTGACCGACTGTTTCGAGTTGGCGTTGGAGGCTCGGACGATCGATATGCGCGCAAGTCCGTACGACCTGAGCGAGTACGATCTCGATCCCATCCGAATCGAAACTGCGGCTGGACGGGCAGAGTACGTTCGCGCGCAGGGAGAGCTGTCGGAAAAGGCCGCTCCCCTGCGCTCGGCACTGATGGATCGGTGTCGAAATCTGCTCACCGGCGGCGGGTTCGGCGTCGGACCTACCGCCGAGTAACATCGACAGCGTTGTCGTGGGGACACCGTCACCGGTGTCCGTGACCGGAAAGAGTGAGGAATTCATGACCGATCGTGTGCAGGCTGGTGGACTTCAGGTCGCCAAGGTCCTATTCGATTTCGTCGAGAAGGAGGCGCTGCCGGGTACCGACGTAGATTCGGAGGCCTTCTGGGCCGGTGCCGCGTCGGTGATCGCCGATCTCGCTCCCAAGAACAAAGCGTTGCTGGCCGTCCGCGACGAAATTCAGGGCAAGGTCGACGCGTGGCACGGCGAGCATGCCGGTGCCGATTACGACCGCGCAGCGTACAAGGCCTTCCTGAAAGAGATCGGCTACCTGCTCGACGAGCCCGCCGACTTCCAGATCACCACGTCCGGCGTGGACACCGAGATCACCACCACGGCCGGGCCGCAGCTCGTGGTTCCCGTGCTCAACGCACGCTTCGCGATCAATGCCTCCAACGCACGATGGGGCTCGCTCTACGACGCCCTCTACGGAACGGACGCAATACCCGAGACCGACGGAGCCGAGAAGGGCTCGAGCTACAACAAGGTCCGCGGAGACAAGGTCATCGCGTTCGCGCGTGACTTCCTCGACGAGGCATTGCCGCTGAGCTCCGGCTCGCACGTCGGGACCACCGGATACGTCGTCGACGCCGCCTCGCTGACGGTGACGTTGGCCGACGGCAGCACCGTCGGCCTGAAGGATCCGTCCCAGCTGTTGGGCTACCAGGGCACACCCGATGCGCCGACGGCCATCCTGTTCGTGCACAACGGTTTGCACTTCGAGATCCAGATCGACCCCGAGAGCCCGATCGGCAAGACCGACGGAGCGGGCGTCAAGGACGTGCTCCTCGAGTCGGCTGTCACCACGATCATGGACTTCGAGGATTCGGTCGCCGCAGTCGATGCCGACGACAAGGTTCTGGGCTACCGCAACTGGCTCGGTCTGATGAAGGGCGATCTCACCGAGGAGGTCTCCAAGGGCGGCAAGACGTTCACTCGCGCGATGAACAGGGACCGCACCTACACCTCGGTCGACGGTTCCGAGCTGACGCTGCACGGTCGTTCGCTGCTGTTCGTCCGCAACGTCGGCCACCTGATGACCTCCGACGCGATCCTCGACGCCGAGGGCAACGAGGTTCCCGAGGGCATTCTCGATGCGCTGTTCACCTCGCTCGCCGGTCTGCACTCGTTGACTCCGGACAACGTGCTCTCGAACTCGCGTACGGGCTCGCTGTACATCGTCAAGCCGAAGATGCACGGACCGGACGAGGTCGCCTTCACCGCCGAACTGTTCGGCCGCGTCGAGCAGGTCCTCGGCCTGCCCACCAACACGCTCAAGGTCGGCATCATGGACGAGGAGCGCCGCACGACGGTCAACCTCAAGGCCTGCATCCAGGCCGCGTCCGAGCGGGTCGTCTTCATCAACACCGGCTTCCTCGACCGCACCGGCGACGAGATTCACACCTCGATGGAGGCAGGGCCCGTCGTTCGTAAGGGAGCGATGAAGGGCGAGAAGTGGATTGCCGCCTACGAGGACTTCAATGTCGACACCGGCCTGGCGGCCGGCCTGCAGGGCAAGGCGCAGATCGGCAAGGGCATGTGGGCCATGCCCGATCTGATGCACGACATGCTCGAGCAGAAGATCGGCCACCCCAAGGCCGGCGCGAACACTGCGTGGGTTCCCTCCCCCACCGCAGCGACCCTGCACGCCTTGCACTATCACAAGGTCGACGTGTTCGCCCGTCAACACGAGATCGCGAAAGCCAAGCGCGCCACCGTCGACGAGATCCTCGAGATCCCTCTCGCGCCGTCCACCGATTGGACCGACGAGGAGAAGCAGAACGAACTCGACAACAATTCGCAGTCCATCCTCGGATACGTCGTGCGCTGGATCGACCACGGCGTCGGATGCTCCAAGGTGCCCGACATCAACGACATCGCTCTCATGGAAGACCGTGCGACGCTGCGCATTTCGAGCCAATTCATCGCGAACTGGTTGCGGCACGGCATCGTCACCGAGGAGCAGGTGCGCGAATCGCTGAAGCGAATGGCACCGGTGGTCGACCGGCAGAACGCGTCCGATCCGACGTACAAGCCGTTGGCACCCGATTTCGACACCAACATCGCCTTCCAGGCTGCGAGTGATCTGATCTTCCAGGGCACGAGCCAGCCCAACGGGTACACCGAGCCGATCCTGCATCGTCGCCGACGGGAGTACAAGGCCGTCAACGCCTGACGGACTTGTCGACCACGTGGGTGAACACCGGAACTCAGGGCGCGGACGTTCCATAGCCGCCGGGCCCGTGATCGTCGTACTGACGATCGCGGTCCTGGTGGCGGCCGTGTTCGGATGGTTTGCGCTGCGTGATCGAATTTCGGATCAGGGGATCGAGGCAGCCGACACCTGCGTGGAGGGACCGGCCGTCCTCACCGTGGCGGCCGACCCCGACATCTCCGCCGCGATCGAACAGCTGGCAACACGATTCGACGCGACCGCCCCGGTAATTCGCGATCACTGTGTGACAGTAGAGGTTCGAGCCATCGCGTCCGATGCGGTGCGGGCGGCACTGAACTCCGGCGCCGACAACTGGGATGTCGGTGCGCTCGGCGCTCGTCCGGGTCTGTGGATACCCCAGTCCTCGGCAGACGTCGAGGCCGTCGTAGACCGTGGAGCCATCGACGGTACGCCGCGGCCCGTCGCATCGAGTCCGATCGTCCTCGCTGCACCGAGCGCGGTGGCCGACGCCGTCGTCGCTGCAGGCTCTAGCTGGGCAGATCTGATACGACTGCAACGCAACCCGCAGGCTCTCGGACTCCCCGAGTGGGGTGGGCTTCGACTCGCCGTGCCGTCCGGCTCCGACACCGGCGCGAGCACTCTTGCGGTCACGGCCATCGCGGCAGGCGTACGCGGTGACCCGACCACCGCACTCACCGTCGATGAGGCCTCCTCGACGCCACTGGTGTCGGCGATGTCGGAGTTGGCGGTGACCGATACCGGCGCTGCCGCAACCTCGGCCTCCACCACGTACGACGCCCTCGCGGCGCTCGAGAATGCCG
Organism: Rhodococcus sp. Leaf233; assembly: GCF_001426165.1. Taxonomy (NCBI): domain Bacteria; kingdom Bacillati; phylum Actinomycetota; class Actinomycetes; order Mycobacteriales; family Nocardiaceae; genus Rhodococcus; species Rhodococcus sp. Leaf233. Next base: position 84,747 of record NZ_LMRO01000015.1, on the reverse strand, counting down.
CAGGCCCCGACGCCGCCGTCCACGCGGTCCCGGTCACCGAACAGCAACTCGCGTCGACCGATTCCTCGACGCTGACCGCCGTTCGCCCACAGGGTGCAACGCCTGTCGCCGATCATCCGGCGGTCGTGCTCTCCGGTGACGAGACCTCCACCCGAGCAGCCGCGGCATTCGTCGATTTCGTTCGTCAGCCCGACGGTACGCAGACACTCCTGGACGCGGGATTCAGCGTGGACGAGCCCCAGGACGCGGGCATCGTCGCCCCACCATCGGGGCCGGTTGCCGACACTCTGCTCGCTGTGCTTCGCAATCCGGTTCTGCCCCGCCGTGCCACTGTTCTACTCGACGTGTCCGAGTCGATGCGCACCACCGAAGGCGGTGCGACGCGGCTGCAGAACACTGTTCGCGCACTGAGCGAGCAGTTCCGACGAGTCCCCGACGCCACCGAACTCGGTCTGTGGAGTTTCAGCGAAGACCTGAACAACTCGCTGCCCTTCCGGGTGGATGTCCCGACCGGACCGATGACAGTTCCCGTCGGGACCACTCCGAGGCGCTCCGCCCTCGATGCGACCGCTGCGGCGTTGACGCCGGCAACCGGCTCGTTCACGTACGCGTCCGTCCTCGTCGCGTATCTCGACGCCGTGGCCGGTTACGTCCCCGGCCGCGTCAATTCGGTCGTGCTGATCACGGACGGCCCGGACGACTCACCCTTGTCGGCGGACGAGCTACTCACCGAACTGACATCGGCGTCCGATCCGGCGCGGCCGGTCGCGGTGAACATCGTGCGCATCGGCGACGGCAGCCCTGCCCCCGTGTTCACCGACATCGCAGCTCGCACCGGCGGCACCGTGGACACGGTCCCGACATCGGATTCCCCAGACCTCCTCGATCGACTCGGAAAGTTGCTGTACTAGAACATGTCTCGTGTACTTTTTGTCAGCGTCTTCCTACTCCTCGTCACGCTCTTCCTGCACTGGCGGTTTCTCTCCGTAACGAGGGCACCGGCACGTGTCGGACGCCCTGCAGATCTGTTGCTGATACTTCTGTGGTTGTGCGCGGTGGTCGGCTTCGGCAGCGGCGTCGAGTTCGATCCGTCCTGGGCCCGTGGCCCGGCTTTCCTCGGCCTGACCTGGTTGGCGGTGGTGTTGTATCTGTTCCTCGGCACGGTCCTCGTTGCTCTTATCTGCACCGTCGTGCGGGTGATGTTCGCGCTGTCGCATCGTGATTCGACTGCTGTTCGGCTGCGCATATCGCGGGTCGGCTCCGTCGTCGTGGCTCTCGTCAGCGTCGTCGCAGTGGGGTACGGCCTCGTCGAAGCCGCCTCGCCTCGTGTCACACGCACCCAGGTTGCGCTCGACCGGTTGCCGGCCGAATTCGACGGTCTGCGAGTGGCATTGGTGTCCGATATTCACGCCGGACCGTCTCGCGGTGCGGGCTTCGTGCGCACGGTCGTGGATTCGGTCAACGCGCAGCAGCCTGATGTCGTGCTGCTCGACGGCGATCTCATCGACGGGACAGTGGAGTTGGTCGGAGAAGACCTCGAGCCGCTGCGCGACCTCGAAGCCCCTCTCGGGGTCTTCGCTGTCAGCGGCAACCACGAGTTCTACGCGGGCGACGGCGGAGAGTGGCTCGACTTCTGGTCGACCCTCGACATCGACGTGTTGCGCAACGAGCGCACGACGATCACCCGTGATGGCGTTGCCATCGATATCGCCGGCATCAACGACGCCACTGCCCCGGAACCGTACGAACCGAATCTCGGCGCTGCGCTCGACGGCATCGACCCGGATCGCTTCGTGCTGTTGATGGCTCATCAGCCCAAGCAGGCTGTGGAGGCCTCCGAGCTGGGCGTGGACATGCAGGTGTCCGGACACACTCACGGCGGGCAGATCTGGCCGATCCGCTATCTGGTGCCGCTCCAGCAGCCCAGTGTCGAGGGGCTGGACACGATCGGTGACACCACGCTCTACACCACCCGCGGTGCAGGCGCGTGGGGTCCGCCGGTGCGCGTGGCAGCCCCGCCCGAGATCGCGATGCTCGAACTCACGCGGGGCTGACCATCTGCCCGTCCATCGGGCGAACAGCAGGTCAGGCGAACGCCTCGATCGGCGGGCAGGAACACACCAGGTTGCGGTCGCCGTGCGCGCCGTCGATCCGCCGGACCGCGGGCCACACCTTCGGTCGGTCGTAGCCTGCGGGGTACGCCGCGAGTTCCCGCGAGTACGGGTGGTTCCAGTCGGCGACGAGGCATTGCGCCGTGTGCGGAGCGCCGCGCAACGGGTTGTCCTCTACGGTCCACTCGCCGGAGCCGACGCGGTCGATTTCCCTGCGGATGGAGATCATCGCGTCGCAGAATGCGTCGATCTCCTCCAGATTCTCGCTCTCGGTCGGCTCGACCATCAGGGTCCCCGGCACCGGGAAGCTCATCGTCGGCGCGTGGAAGCCGTAGTCCGCCAGTCTCTTCGCCACGTCGTCGACGGTGACGCCGGTGTCCTTCGTCAGACCTCGCAGATCGAGGATGCACTCGTGCGCCACCATGCCGTTGTCGCCGGTGTAGAGCACGGGGAAGTACTCGTCGAGGCGGCGCGCGATGTAGTTGGCCGACGCGATGGCGGTCAAGGTCGCCCGGCGCAGCCCCTCCGCGCCCATCATCGCGATGTATGCCCACGTGATCGTCAGGATCGACGCGCTTCCGTACGGTGCGCCCGCAACGGTCGGACCGTCGCCCAGTTGCGGTGCCAGCGGGTGGCCGGGCAGGTACGGCTGCAGATGCGAACGGACGCCGATGGGTCCGACGCCGGGACCGCCACCGCCGTGCGGGATGCAGAAGGTCTTGTGCAGGTTCAGGTGACTGACGTCTCCGCCGAAACGACCCGGCCGAGCCAACCCGACCAGAGCGTTGAGGTTGGCACCGTCGACGTACACCTGTCCACCCGCGTCGTGCACCGCGGCGCAGATATCGGATATCTCGTGCTCGTACACACCGTGGGTGGAGGGGTAGGTGATCATGATGGCGGCGAGGGTGTCGGCGTGCTCGGCGATCTTGGCCCGCAGGTCGTCGACGTCGACGTCTCCGTTCGGTCGGCACGCAACCACGACGACGCGCATCCCGACCATCACCGCGGAGGCGGCGTTGGTGCCGTGTGCGCTCGACGGGATCAAGCAGACCGTGCGACCGGTGTCGCCGTTGGCCTGGTGGTATCGGCGGATCGCAAGTAGTCCCGCGTACTCGCCCTGGCTTCCTGCATTGGGCTGCAGGCTGACCGCGTCGTAGCCGGTGATGTCGACGAGCCATTGTTCGAGGTCGGCGATCACCCGGAGTAGTCCGGGGACGTCGGTCGACGGCGCGAACGGGTGTTGGCGCGCGAACTGAGGCCAGGTGATCGACTCCATTTCAGCGGTCGCGTTCAACTTCATCGTGCACGATCCCAGCGGGATCATGCTGCGGTCGAGGGCGATGTCCTTGTCCGACAGCGCGCGAAGGTAGCGCAGCATGGCTGTCTCGGTGCGGTAGCGCGTGAAGGCGGGATGCGTCAGGTACTCGGACGTGCGGGCACAATCGGCCGGGACGGACTCGGCTCCCGGGCCGGCGGGCTCGGCACCGAATGCAGCGAGCACATCGACGATGTGAGCCTCCGTGGTTGCCTCGTCACAGGCGATCGCGACGTGATCGTCGTCGACCGGTCGGAGGTTGATACCGCGTTGTTTGGCGGCATCGACGACGGTGTGGGCCGCGCCGGGGACCGCGGCGAGCACGGTATCGAAGAACTCGGCATGCACCACGTCGATGCCCGCAGCCTGCAACCCTGCTGCGACGGTTCGAGCACGGGTGTTGACGCGACGTGCGATCGCGCGCAGCCCATCCGCGCCGTGGTAGCTGGCGTACATCGCGGCCACGATGGCCAACAGCACCTGGGCGGTGCAGATGTTGGAGGTCGCCTTCTCACGGCGAATGTGCTGCTCGCGCGTCTGCAGGGCCAAGCGGTAGGCCCGATGTCCGTCTGCATCGACGGACACTCCCACCAACCGCCCTGGCAGCTGGCGCGAGTGACCGGAGCGCACTGCGAGATAACCGGCATGCGGACCGCCGTACCCCATCGGAACCCCGAAGCGCTGGGTGGTTCCGAAGCAGACGTCGGCACCGATTTCGCCGGGCGCGGTCACCAGGGTGGCGGCCAGCAGATCGACCCCGACTGCAACCAGCGCACCGCGCTCGTGTGCTGCCTCGATCGTGGCGGTGTGGTCCACCAGACGGCCTGATGCTCCCGGCAGCTGCGCCAGCACTCCGAAGAAGTCGCCTTCGGGCAGGCCGTCGGCGAGGTCGGCGTACACCAGCTCGATCCCGAGCGGTTCGGCGCGCGTAGCGAGCACGGCTTTGGTCTGCGGGAAAATATCCGAATCGACGACGAGGCGGGGTGACTTCGAGCCTCGGTTGGCGCGACGCATGAGCGTCATGGATTCGGCTGCGGCAGTGGACTCGTCGAGCATGGAGGCATTCGCGACATCCATACCGGTCAGGTCCGACACCATCGTCTGGAAATTGAGCAGTGCCTCGAGTCGGCCTTGACTGATCTCGGGCTGATAAGGGGTGTAGGCGGTGTACCAGGCCGGATTCTCCAGGATGCCGCGCGTGAGCACCGGAGGCGTCAGGGTGTCGTAGTAGCCCAGGCCGATCATCGAGGTGGCCACCGTGTTGCGGCCGGCGAGATCGGCCAGCGCGGCCAGCGCATCGTGCTCGCTCAGAGCAGGCGGCAATGTCGCCAGGCCATCGGGAACCCCGTCGACGACGGTATCGAGAATGGACTCGGGAACAGCCTTGCGGGCCAGCTCGTCGAGGCTGTCGACACCGATTGCGTCGAGAATGCGGGCCAGTTCGGTGGTGTCGGGGCCGATGTGTCTGTCGACGAAAGCCGATGCGGTCGAAGTCATTCGGTCGGTCACGGTCTACTCCCAGGGGTCCCAAGACAGGGCGTCGGACGGCCGGGGCATACGCGCCGACCGCTCCTCCCCCTCTGTCGTGTGCTCGCTGACGCGTGCGCCTGAGAGATTCGGTAGAACACGGCGCGCTGACGTGCGCGCACCGGCACCTTTCCCCTTGGGCGGGTGGGTGCTCCCACCACTTTCCAGAGTTGTCGAAGCCCACACGGTCCGTGTGCCTGAGAGATTGACGGGGAGGTATTGCTCCTTCGGCGTCCGAGACTGGATGCCTCGGAACTCTCCCGCGCAGGCGCGACGGTGAGAAGTCTAGCCGGTCTTACGACTCGCGCGATTCTTGCGGCGGGACGCCAGTTCGTCTTCGGGGCTCGGCTGGCTCTCTCCGCCGTCTGCTCGCTCGGCCGGGAAGTCGGCGATGGTGCCGGTGAGCTCGCGCATCGCGCCGTTGACGGCGATACCGAAGACGCCCTGCCCGCCCTGCAGCAGGTCGACTACTTCCTCGGCCGACGTGCACTCGTAGACGGTAGTGCCGTCGGAGAACAGGGTGATGTTGGCGAGGTCGCCCACGCCACGCTGGCGCAGGTGATCCACCGCGACGCGGATGTTCTGCAACGAGATTCCGGTGTCGAGTAGGCGCTTGACGATCTTGAGGACCAGCATGTCCTTGAACGAGTACAGCCGCTGGCTGCCCGAACCTGCTGCGCCTCGGATGGACGGTACGACCAGGCCCGTACGAGCCCAGTAGTCGAGTTGCCGATAGGTGATGCCGGCAATCTGGCACGCGCTGGGTACGCGGTATCCGACGAGTTCGTCGGGCACCGAATCGTCGGGGAACAGGCCGGGTTGAATGTCCTGCGACTGTGCGACAGGGCGATTCGACGCCTCGTCGGGGGTCTCGACCCGAGCATCGGCTGCGGACGCGTCCTCTGTCCGGCTTGCGGCGTCGGATTCTCGACTGCCGTGATGCTGCTGCGGCTGATCTCCCACTGACTGCTCCCTCTCGGATGTCTCACTGCGTTCGGATCCAGTCAGTACTGGGATCCGTCCGAAGCGCGCCTGAACGCCTCGGTGTACTCGCGTGAAGTCATACCGTGTACCAGGGCCAGACTACGCCTCGGCGGCAACCGAAGAGGCGTGAACTGCGTCGGTCCGGACTGCGCCGGCGATGAACTTCACTGGCACGAACGTTATGGGGGCGATCGACCAGATTCAACGCAACGCGCCGTAAACCTGAACCTAAAGTTGAGGTTGAGACTATTCCGTTACCCGTCGGTGGCCTTGAAGTCGTCCGGCGACACCGATTCGAGGAATTCCTTGAACTTCTCCACCTCGTCCTCCCGCTCGTCCGGCATCAGCAGGCCGGCCTCGGCGAGCACAGGCTCCTCCGCATAGATCGGGACTCCGGCACGGAGCGCGATGGCAACCGAATCCGACGGCCTCGCCGACACGCGGATGTCCTTGTCGAATACGAGATCGGCGTAGAAGGTGCCTTCCTGGAGGTCCACGATGCGCACCTCCTTGAGCTCGTGCCCCAACGCAGAGATCAGGTTCTTCACCAGATCGTGCGTCAGCGGCCGAGCCGGCTGCACACCTTGCTGCTCCAAAGCTATTGCGGCAGCTTCGGTTTGGCCGATCCAAATCGGGAGGTACCTATCTCCGTCGGATTCACGCAGCAGCAACACGGGCTGGTTCTGCGGCTGTTCGACACGAATACCGACCACACGCATTTCACTCATCGTGTCCACCTCACACCTCGAGAAATCTTCGCTGGTCGTCGCTGGTCCAGCTCACCAGAACCGAGTCTATTGGAATCCGAACCGGCGCGAGCGAACCTCACCGGTCGAGCGCACCACGCACCGCTGCTTTGACCAGACACGTATGCAAGGTCAACGACAGAGCTGCCAATTCCCGGATCATCTCTTCGGCACGATCACGTGCACCGGCATCGCGCCCCTTGGCGACCGGCCCGGCGATCTGAGCGACGAGACCCGCTTCGCGGTCCGCCGCGAGCTTGAACGCACGGAGGTGACGAACCTCGAGCCCGAACTGCAACATCGCGTGCGCGGTACGAGCGAGCGTGACGGCACCGTCGTCGTAGAACCCGGCCTGCCCGGGAGTGATCAGACCGCTGCGCAGCAACTCGGTCAGGAAGGCGTCGTCGATGCCGGCCTGAGCCAGTAGATCTGCCTTGCTGATGCGGACCTCGCGATCGGGCAGGAACTCCTCCGGCGAGACTTCACCGGCCGCGATCGTCAACGACCGTGGGCGCTTGACCGAGGCGTCTGCTCTCTCGACGGTTGCAACGCCGTGGTCGATCGCTTCGAGTTGTTCCTTGATCACCTTCAGCGGCAGGTACTGATCACGCTGAGCGGTGAGCACGAACCGCAGCCGTTCGCAGTCCGCGATCGAGAAACGCCGATAGCCCGACGGAGTGCGCTCCGGAGAGATCAGACCCTCGGCTTCGAGGAATCTGATCTTCGAGATAGTCACGTCGGGAAAGTCGGGCCGGAGTCGATCGAGGACGGAGCCAATCGACATCCCCCCGCTGGACTGCTGCCCGACGGCGGTCACTGGCTTCCTGCACCCGCAGACGACTCGCCGACTGCAGATCCATTGCCGCCACGCGGCCCGGTGAGGAAGACCAGACGGAACTTGCCGATCTGCACCTCGTCACCGTTGGCGAGCACGGCGGAGTCGACCGGCTCACGGTTGACGTAGGTGCCGTTGAGGCTGCCCACGTCGACGACCTGGAAGTCGTCCTCGTCCTGGCGGAACTCTGCATGTCGACGGCTCACGGTGACGTCGTCGAGGAAGATGTCGCTGTCGGGGTGACGACCGGCCGACGTGGTCGGCTGGTCGAGCAGGAATCGGGATCCGGCGTTGGGACCACGCTTGACGACGAGCAGGGCAGCTCCGACAGGCAAGCCCTCGACACCCGATACCGGAGCTTCGGTGCTCTGGGCGGTAGCGGAGTTGTCCAGCTCCTGGAGGAAATCGGCGCGGAAGACCGAGGTGGTCTCGGCCGGCGACTCCCCGTAGTTGCTGTCGTTGTCGTTCTGGCTCACCGTTACTCCTTCTCAGTCCGTTGACCCGGGCAACGATCACCTCGGGTAACGCAGTACATGGTCTTCACTTCTGGTTCTGCTGGCGTTCGGTGGTGCGTTTCGGTTCCTCGGTGCGTGGCGGACCACTCACCATGCGCGACCTTCGCCCCGACAGGCTGTTCGCTCGGTGTCGACCGTACCCTGCGCGCCGAGGACCTGTGGTCGGTTGGCCGGTGTGTACGGCCCTTCGTCACTCAGCTGTGATGAGAGCATATCCGGCGGCATCGAGCATCGGTGCCAGCGCCGCGTCCAATGCCTCCGAGGATGCGACCTCGAGCTCGATCAGCCACCCGCCGGTGTACGGTCCGGAGTTCACCTTCTCGGGTTCGGAATCCAGATCTTCGTTCACGGCAACGACTTTGGCCGTGAGAGGACTGAACACGTCGGACACGCTCTTGGTCGATTCCACTTCACCGAGAGACTCGCCCGCGGTGACGCTGTCACCGATCGCCGGAAGCTGAACGAACACGACGTCGCCCAACTGAGTCTGGGCGTAGTCGGTGATACCGATTCGAACCGTCGCAGGCCCCGTCCGCTGCACCCACTCGTGCTCGGGGGTGTAAAGCAGATCAGCTGGTGTGTCGATGTCGCTCAACGCGGCATTCCCTTCCATCGTGCCCGGGGCGAGCGGGCGATCAGTTTCCGGGCTGAGCGTATTGACGTGGGCGCGGATCTCGCAAGGCGGAGACCGTGACCTGGTCCGATCGCTCGACTCGCGAGCTCGCCCCGTTGCGGGCGACCGTGTCGATCACCCCTCCCGGAATGTTCAGTGCAGCTTCCAGAGTCGCCGGATCTCCGATGGCAGTGAAGGTGTAGGGAGCGCGTAGTTCTCGGCCGTCCACCACGACTCGGCCGGCCGGTCCGGCCATCCACGAATCCACACCGATGCGGACGGCGACCCCACCACCGTCGATCTGCAACGCCTCGGCACCGGCGGCCCGCAGCTCCTGCAACGCGTCGAGCAGAACCTCTGCTCCGACGCCGGCGTCGGTGTCGTCGATCGTCAACGTGACGCCGGGTCCTCGGGCCGCCACGGTGCCGATCTGAATGGACAACGCGGACAATCTTTCCTGGGCTTCCGCCACCGCGGCGTCCGACCCGGAACCGGACTGCCGGAGGGTGGCGAGCGTGCCTTGAAGCGCGCTGATCTCGTCGCGGATCGACGCCTCGCGTCGCGTCAGGGAGTCCAACACCACCAACAGGTCCTCGGGCCGCGAATTCTCCAGATTGCCCGACGTGCTCGTTTCGCGCACCTGTGTCGCGATTCCAATTCCGAGGGCACACATCAACACGAGAGCGAGAATGCCGAACCACGTGCGCTGTCCACGTCGGGTGCGCCGACCGTGCCGTCCGGGGCCTGCGTTCATCGGTCAGGCACCGAAAATCCGTCGGCGCAACGCAGCGGCGTTGCCGAAGATACGTATTCCGAGCACGACGACGATGGCGGTGGACAGTTGCGTTCCGACTCCGAGCTGATCGCCGAGCCACACGATGAGCGCCGCGACGAGGACGTTGAAGACGAAGGACACGACGAACACCTTGGCGTCGAAAATGCCGTCGAGAAAGGCGCGCACGCCGCCGAACACTGCATCGATAGCGGCCACGACGGCGATCGGCAGGTATGGGGCGACGACTGCTGGAACTCGAGGCCCGGCGACGAGACCGATCACGACTCCGACGACGAGCGCGACCAATGCTGCGAGCGCGAATCCGGCGCGGCCGGTCGCGGCGGGCTCGGTGCCGCCGGGCACCTCGGGACCGGGGCTGCCGGAGTCGGATGGCTCGACGTCCGGGACGTCACTCGCCGTCATCGTGGGGCCACCTCCTTCGCCTCGAACGACTCCCTGGCGACGGCCGGCCCGAACTCGAGATCGGTGGCAGGCCGTACCGAGAAACCGACACCGTAGAGCTGAGCGACCGTGCTCATGCGCAGGTATGCATCGCTGACGGCGAACTGCACCTGAATGCGCTGCGGTGGACCGATCGCATCGATGTCGTAGGGCGAGGTGATCGGGCGATTGTCGAGCAGCATCGCGCCGCCTGCCTGTCTGATCGTCACGTTCGGCCCGACTCGATTGCCGTCGACGGATACCGCTTCGGCGCCGCTGGCCCACAAAGAGTTGACGACGGCAGCGATGTCGCGGTCGAGAACGGTTGCGCCGGAACCGGTACGGACCGATCTGTCGGATGCACCGCCTGCGGCAGGTTCTGTCACGACGACCGACAAGCCGGGACCGGTCACCGAGTCGATACCGGCCGCCGACTCGACCGCATCGAGACGGTCCAGAAGCTCGCTCCCGGCAGCATCGGACTGGAGCGCGCGATCACGCTCGGTCGATACATGCGCTGCGAGTTCGTCCCTCGTGACGTCCAGTTCGGCCTCACGCTCCTGGGCAGCACGCACTGCAGCAGAGGCGTCGGCGCTGGCCCGGTCGATCTCCGCCGCATCCGAGGCCAGCTGTGACATCGCGACCCCGAAGACCACTCCGACAGCGACGGCACCGGTGATCAGCCAGAGGACAGGCGGCACTCTCGGGGTACGCACGTGGTGCGCCGACCGTTCGACGGCAGCGGCTGCGTAACCCGGATCGAGGTGATCCGTCAACAGCGATGTGAGCAGTGACGGAGTCGGGTTCCTCTTCGGTCGTGCTGGTGGCTGCACCGTCACCTGCCCGGTGCGGAGGTGGGCGCGATCGCTTGCGCGACGGCCACTGCCTTGCCGAGGTACAACGCACCGGTCCACGTGTACAGCACCGTCCCCCAGATCAGGAGCGCGTAACCGAGGGGCCCAGCGGCGTCGGCCACGGAACCGGTGCCCACGGAGACCAACAGCACCGGCAGCGCGATCATGACCACGAACGTGGCGGCCTTCCCGAGATAGATCACGTCCGGAGGCGGGAGGGAACGACGTCGGTAGACGAACATGGTCAGGCCGAGAACCGCGTCTCGCCCGATCAGGATGGCAGCGACCCACCACGGGATGATGCCGCGCACCACGAATGCGACCAGCGTGCTGACGACGTACAAGCGATCGACGAGCGGGTCGAGAATCGCCCCCAGCCGCGACGACTGCCCGAGCAAACGTGCGAGTTTTCCGTCGAGCCAGTCGGTGCCGCCGCTGACGAGCAGAATGACCAGCGCCCAGCCGTCTGCCTGGGGGCCGAGAAGAAGAAACAAGAACAGCGGAACGCCGGCGAGTCGCACGGCACTGAGCAGGTTGGGAACAGTTGCGATCCGATCCGTTACCTCGAGTTCGCTCTTGTCCGTCACCGCTCACCTCCTGTCGCCTCGGGCGTCGTGGCAGCCGGCGCGAGCACACCGGCGGTTCGAGGCCACGTTAGCGCCACGCGAACACCGGCTGCTCGAAGTCCGCGACCCGGGTGTGTCGACCGCGAAGGACCACTTCACGAAACTGGTGCACGATGGCACCCGTGGGAGCATGGATGGCACCGGTTCGGAACGGCCACCGAATCACGGGTCGGGGCGACTCGGGGATCGTGACGAATTCCGCATCGACATCGAGTTCGGCCTCGGTCACCTCGAACACTTCGGCCACCTCGTCGGCACTGGGCTGCAGCGACGACGAATACTCGCCCACCCACACCACGAACGGTGTGATGACGTAACCCGAACGGGTGACGTAATCGTCGAGGCGCCCGAGTACCTCCCCCGGGTCGGTACGAATGCCCAACTCTTCCTGGAGTTCACGCAGGCAGGCCTGTGCCGGGGTTTCGCCCGGATCGACTCCGCCACCAGGTAGCGCGTACTGACCCGGGTGAGCGCGCAATCGGCTCGGCCGTCTGGTCAACAGCAGGCGATGGTCTCCGCGCTCCCCGCCGACCGCCAGAGCAACAGCTGCGTGGCGCAGACCGTCGGCATCTGCTGTCCGAAACTCGAAGTGGCCGAGTGCGCGCTCCATCGAGTCGCGGCCGAGGCAGTCGCTCGACTCGTCGCTACGCGCCATGAGTACCCACCGATTCGATTGCCGTCACGCGGAATCCGCGAGACGCGCGGCCGGAGGAAGGAGTTCGTCGGCGGACGCGGGCCAGGCCAGTGCGTGCTCGGCCAACCCGGCGAGTTGCTCCACTTGTGTTCGACACCAGGGCGATACATCGATTCGGTCTGCGAGCACGTCGGCCGAAAATTCGGACCAGGACACCCATCGCGTTTCGTCGACCTCGTCAGGATCCGGGTCGAGTGTTGCGTCGTCGCCGACCGTCACTCGGTAGACGGGGCAGATCTCGTTCTCGACTATCCCGTTGTCCATCACAGCGCGGTACCGAAAATGCGGCAGCACCAGTTCCGCGGACCGGGCCTGCAGACCCAGCTCCTCGCCGATGCGCCGGAGCACTGCCGACTCCAGGTCCTCGCCGGGTGCTGGATGTCCACAACAACTGTTCGTCAACACGCCGGGCCATGTCGTCTTGCTCGACGCCCGTCGCGTGAGCAACACGGCACCGTCCTCACGCACCACGTAGCTGGAGAACGCCAGGTGCAGCGGGGTCTGTTCGGTGTGCACCGTGGTCTTGTCCTGGGTGCCGACGGCGCGGCCTTCGTCGTCGAGCAGCACCACGTGCTGCGCAGGGGATCGATCCATCGTTCCATGCTCCCACGGACGGACGGCCGGTCTAGTGTCGAACCATGGGACAGGACGACAAGGACAAGACAGACGGCGGCACCTCGACCGAACACGACACGGCGGACTCCCCCAAGGGCGGCCGCCCCGGACCGGTGGACGGCGGAGGCGGCGGTGGGATGGCGACACGAGAGAACGCCCCGGAGATCGCCGACGATCAGGAGTGATATTTCCCGGTGCCGTCGCTGTTTGAATCACAGAGATTGCGTCAATACCCCCGATGTTCCCGCGCTGCGCGAGAGCACGAACCTCCATCAACGGAAGGACCTCGATGAGCATCAACGACGACGACATCACCACCTCAGGCGGATCTGCAGGCGAAGGACCCGCTGACGGCGGATCCAATCCCGGCGGACACGACGGCGGAGCAGACGGCCCGGCCGGAGCAGGCGAAGGACCCGCTGACGGCGGATCGAATCCTGACGGACACGACGGCGGAGCCGACGGCCCAGCGGGTGGAGAAGGCCCGGCCGACGGCGGATCCAACCCCGGCGGACACGACGGCGGTGCGGACGGTTCCGCTTGATCATCGAGTCGAACGACGAGCGCGGACCGGGCAACCGGTCCGCGCTTCGTCGTCTCACCGGAATCGACGCCGCCACTTTCGCGGAGCGTCACTGGGGCATAGCACCCAAGTTCACCCGATCTGCCGAACTGTCCGGATCGTTCGAGGATCTGATGACGGTCGACGCGGTCGACGAGTTGATCGCCGAGCGCGGCGTACGCACCCCGTTCGTGCGGATGGCCAAGGACGGCCGCCTGCTGGAGAAGAACAAGTTCACGGGGTCCGGAGGGTTCGGCGCCGAGATCACCGACCAGGTCGATTCCGCGGCGGTTCTGTCGGCCTTCGCGGCCGGCAACACTCTGGTGCTGCAGGGCCTGCATCGCCTGTGGCCGCCCTTGATTGCTTTCACCGGCGAGCTCGTTCGCGAACTCGGCCACCCGGTACAGGTCAATTCCTACGTCACTCCGGCTGCGTCCCAGGGCTTTTCGCCGCATTACGATGTTCACGACGTGTTCGTCGTGCAGATCGCCGGTAGTAAGCGGTGGACGATTCACTCGCCGGTGCATCGCCATCCACTGAACAATCAGCCGTGGTCGGACCGACGAGCAGCAGTGGAACGTCACGCCGACGACTCCCCGGAGTTGGACATCGTGCTCGAGCCCGGTGACGTTCTGTATCTCCCGCGCGGCTGGATCCATTCGGCGCAGGCCCTGGGCGAGACGACGGTGCATCTGACGATAGGCGTCGCGTCGTTCAACGATTACGACATCGCCCATCACACCCTCGGTGCTCTTCAGGACGTCGAGAGACTGCGCGCACCGTTGCCGGCCGGATGGGACCCGACCGACTCCGAGTCCGTTCTCCCCCACGTACGCCGCGTGCTCGGCGACATGCGCCGAGCACTCGACGAGTTGGATCGAGATCCCGAGGCGCTGCATCGGATCACCGAGCGTATTGCGAGTCGGTACGACGAGCTGGTTCGACCCAAACCGGTGCGCCCCGTTCGCAGTGTTGCCCAGATGGGCGCGCTGCGGGGTCAGGACTCGATTCGACTCAGGGCCGGGGTGATCGCGCGAGTGGTGCGAACCCCCGAGTCCGCGGCTGTCGTGCTGCGCGACAAAACCGTGTCGATGCCGCCTCAGTGCGCCGATGCCCTCGAATTGTTGCTCGAAGGAGCGCCGTGCCGGTTGGATTCTCTACCCGGCCTCGACACCGACGATGCTGTCGTGGTCGGTCGCAGGCTCGTGCGCGAAGGCATCGCAGTCACCGCCATCGAGTGATGGTGACCCCGACCATCAGGTGATGGTCACGCCGCCGTCCACTGCGATGGTCTGGCCCGTCACGTATCCCCCTGCGTCGGACGCGAGCCAGACCGCGGTGGCGGCCAGTTCTTCGGGGTCGCCCTTGCGTCCGAGGATCATTCGGGGAGCCAATGCCTCGAGGTATCCCGGCTGGTAGGAATCGGTCATCTCGCTCTCGAAGAAACCAGGCGCAATAGCGTTGACGCGGATGCCTTTTCGAGCGCCCCACTGTTGCGCGAGGTCACGAGTGAGACCGACGATGGCCGCCTTGCTGGCACTGTAGGCAGCCTGAGGCAGACCGGCGGTGGTGAGCCCCAGAATGCTGGATATGTTCACGATCGAGCTTCCGGGCTGCATCACCCGTCCACACGCCTGAGCGGCCCAGTAGGAGCCGTTCAGGTTGATGTCGATGACAGAGCGGAACTGCTCGGGAGTCTCACGGGTGGCGGGGTACGCCGTGCCGACGCCGGCGTTGTTGATCAGCACGTCCACCTTGCCGAACTCGGCGACGGCGGCCTCGACCATGGCCGTGCACTGGTCTGGATCGACCACATCGGTTGCCACGCTCAGCGAACGCCCACCGACGCTGTCGATCAGTGCGGCAGTCTGTGCCAACTTGTCGACGCGACGGGCGGCCAGTACCACGTCGGCTCCGGCCTCGGCCGCCGCTTTCGCGAAAGACACTCCCAAACCGGACGATGCGCCCGTGACGATGACGACGCGGCCGTCGAGGCGGAATTTGTCCAAGATCGACATGTTCTGAAATCTCCTTGTATCGGGTGTCTCGTGCTCAGAACCAGGCGGGTGACATATCGAGGGTCGTTCGATCGAGAAGCGCCAGCAGATCGAGCTGTGCATCGACCTTCGGTAGCTCGTAGACGAAGAAGTACCGTGCAGCAGAGCGCTTTCCGTCGTAGAAGTCTCCGATTCGGTCTCCCACGGCAAGCAGCTGCTCGAGCCACATCCACGCGATGACCGTGTGGCCCATTGCCTCGAGGTAGGCCGTGGAATTCGCCAACGCCACGGCGGCGTCACCGGTACCCCAGACTGCGGCGGTGACCTCGACGATCCTCGAGAACCTGTTGTTCAGCTCGGTGCCGTACTGCTCGGCCGCTCCCCCGTGAGTCGATGCTCGCGTCACGGTCTCGGCGATTCGCTCGGCGAGCAGCGCCAACCCGGCACCGTTCTGCATGACGACCTTGCGGCCGAGTAGGTCCAAGCCCTGAATGCCGTGTGTACCTTCGTGAATGGGGTTGAGCCGGTTGTCGCGGTAGTGCTGTTCCACGTCGTAGTCGCGGGTGTAGCCGTAACCCCCGTGCACCTGAATGGCAAGACTGTTGGCCTCGAGACACCACTGCGAGGGCCAACTCTTGGCGATCGGTGTCAGTACGTCGAGCAACAGTGTCGATCGAGCTGCGTCGGCGGCGTCCGATGCCGAATCCTGGTGGTCCACCAAACGCGAGCAGTAGAGCCCGAGGGCCAATGCCCCCTCGACATACGACTTCTGCGCCAACAACATTCGGCGCACGTCGGCGTGCTCGATCAATGCGACCGGAGGCGCGGCCGGATCCTTGGCTCCCAGTGGCCGTCCCTGGGTGCGCGTCTTCGCGTACTCGACGGACTTCAGGTAGCCGACGTAGCCGAGTGCGATCGCCAGGAATCCGACGCCGATCCGGGCCTCGTTCATCATATGGAACATGTACGACAGACCACGGTTCTCCTCCGCGACGAGATAGCCGACTGCCCCGGCTTTCCCACCGGGAGAATAGGTTCCGTCGCCGAACGCGAGCAGAGTGTTGGTGGTACCGCGGTTGCCCATCTTGTGATTGAGCCCGGTCAGCACGATGTCGTTACGTTCGGCGATGCCGCCCTCACCGTTCGGCAGGAACTTGGGAACGATGAACAGCGAGATCCCTTTGACGCCGGGAGGTCCACCCGGCGTCTTCGCCAGAACCAGGTGCACGATGTTCTCGGTCAGTTCGTGATCTCCACCGGAGATCCACATCTTGGTACCGGTGAGCCGGTAGCTGCCCTCGTCCTGCGGCACAGCCTTCGTGGTGATGTCCGCCAGCGACGACCCGGCCTGCGGTTCGGACAAGCACATGGTGCCGAACCAACGCCCGTCGATCATGGGCCGCACGTAGTCGCGCACCTGCTCCGGGGTGCCGTAGGTGGCGATCAGATTGGCGTTCGCCATCGTCAGGAACGGATACGAGGACGTCCCAGCATTTGCAGCCTGGAAGAACGCCATGGCAGCACGAGAGACGGTGGCGGGCAACTGCATACCGCCGATCGATTCGTCGAACTGCCCGGCGATCAACCCCGCGGCGCGGTACACGTCGAGAGCGGCCTTCACCTCGGGGATCAGCTCCACCGAGCCGTCCCTGTTCATGGTGGGCTCGTGTGCATCGGCCTTCTTGTTGTGCGGGGCGAAATGCTTGTGGGCGATGTCTGCGCTCAGGTCCAGTACCGCATCGAACGTTTCGCGCGAGTGTTCCGCAAAACGTGGCCGCTCCGTCAACGCAACCACATCGAGCCATTCGTACAACAGAAAATCCAGGTCGCGGCGTGAGAGAACGTCCGACATTTCGCTGCTCCGATCGAGAGGGGTGACGCGTGAGCCGACGGCGTGAGCTCTACGAGGGAGCGGCAACCGCGTCGCACGTGACGTGCAACTCACCATACAAGTCGAGTTCGGTCGTCCACATCGAGTACCTACGCCGCCCGGATACGCGACGGTTGCCCGGCGTAGCAGGACGCGAGAAAGGTTGAAACACAGACATTTCTGGCCAATTGGACTATGAGCAGCGTCACGATTACCTACTCGGCCACGGGCATATACTTACCTTTGATAACGATATTCGACGTACGAGCACGATGATCCGGCGTCGTCCGGTGCATCGTGGAGGGGAGCGAAGCATGACCCGAACAATTGCCATGAAAAGCACAGGGGCCGTCGACAGCGAACACGATCGAGACATCCGCCAACGAGACCGTTTCCAGCATCTGCACGACAGCGATCCGGAGTTCCGGGCTGCCGAGCCGGATCGGTCGGTTGCCGACGCGGCTCGTGAACTGGCACCCAACCTCGCTCGCGTGGTTGCCGAGATCATGACCAGGTACGCCGACCGCCCCGCCCTGGGACGCCGCGCGCGCACGATCGAGGACACCGACGGCAGCACTACCGCTCGCTTGCTCCCCCGATTCGACACGGTGACCTACGGGCAGGCCTGGGCCGACGCGGGAGCCTTGGCGTCCGCCCTCGGTCACGACGACGGCGGCATCGCTGCAGGCGACTTCGTGGCCACGCTCGGTTTCGCTGGCATCGACTACGTGATCACCGAACTGGCCACCATCCGTGTGGGCGCAGTCGCAGTTCCACTGCAGGCCGGAGCCACCGCGGGTCAACTGAGGGCCATCGTCGACGAGGTCGAGCCGGTGGTCCTGGCCTCCGACGTGGACAACCTCGCCGTCGCGATGGAGGTCGCCGGTCACTGCCGGTCGATCCGCACAGTGGTCGTACTCGACTACGACGACCGAATCGATGTCGACACCCGCGCGCTGACATCCGCGCGCGCGGGTGTCCACGGGTCCGGCATTGCTGTTCGACCGCTCACCGAACTGGTGGACGAGGGTTCCCGACTCCCCCAGGTGCCGTTGTTCGACGTCGAGGATCCCGAGCGCCTCGCCGCACTGATCTACACCTCCGGCAGCACCGGTACTCCCAAAGGGGCGATGCATACCGAGCAGATCGTGTCCGGTGCGTGGACCGGGGCCTGGCATCGGACGGGTGCCTCGTCCGAGGGTGTCGACGAGCCGGCTTTTCCCGTCATCACTCTCGACTACCTACCGATGAGCCACCTTGCGGGCCGCGGGCTCGTTTTCTCGACTCTGGCGGCGGGCGGCACGGTTCATTTCGCCGGCTCCAGCGACCTATCCACGTTGTTCGAGGACTTCGCTCTCGCGCGCCCTACGCTGGCGTTGTTGATTCCGCGGGTGTGCGAGATGATTCGCCACACCGTGCTCGCCGAAATCGATCGTGCGGTCGACGGTACCGATGCGGGCGAACACGAGCAGATTTCGCGAGGCGTGCTCGAGCGCGTGCGGTCCGAGCAGTTCGGTGGACGAATCCTGGCTGCAATGGTGGGCACCGCACCCATCGCCGCCGAGGTCAAGGATTTCGTGACCGACTTGCTCGACGTTCGGGTGCGCGACAATTACGGTTCGACCGAAGCCGGAATGGTACTACTCGACGGGATCGTCGCCCGGCCACCGGTTCTCGAATACAAGTTGGACGACGTGCCCGAACTCGGCTATTTCTCCACCGACACTCCCCATCCACGTGGTGAGCTCCTGCTCAAGACGACGTCGATCATCCCCGGCTACTACAAGCGGCCCGATGTGACCGCAGACGTCTTCGATTCGGACGGGTTCTACCGCACCGGCGATGTCGTGGCCGAGCTGGAACCGGACCGGCTCGCATACGTGGATCGTCGCAAGAACGTATTGAAGTTGGCCCAGGGCGAATTCGTCGCGTTGGCGCGCCTGGAAGCGGTGTTCGGTACGAGCGAGCTGGTGGACCAGATCTTCCTGTACGGCAACAGCCAGCGGTCGTATCTGTTGGCGATCGTCGTTCCTGCCCACGCGAATTCGACTGCGGGCGCGATCATGGAGTCGTTACAGCGGATCGCTCGCACGGAGTCGCTGAATTCGTACGAGATACCTCGCGAGGTCGTGCTCGAACGCGAGCCCTTCACTCAGGACAACGGTCTGCTGTCGGGTGCCGGAAAGCAGTTGCGTCCCAAACTCGTCGAGCGGTACGGCGACGAACTCGAGCGTCGCTACGCAGAACTCGAATCGGGGCAGACCGATCGACTGCGTGAGCTCCGGCGTTCCGGTGCCCAGGCACCCGTGCTCGCCACGGTCGGGGACGCCGCCCAGGCTCTGCTCGGCTGTTCGGGCGCGGACATCCGGCCCGATGCCCACTTCACCGATCTCGGTGGTGACTCGTTGTCGGCGTTGACGTTTTCCACATTGCTGCGCGACATCTACGACGTCGACGTCCCGGTCGGGGTGATCACCGGACCCGCAATGGACTTGGCGGCTCTTGCCGACTACATCACGTCCGCAATCGACAACGATTCTGACACAGCGACATTCGCGTCGGTTCACGGACGCGACGCTTCCGTCGCGCACGCATCGGATCTGACCCTGTCGGCATTTCTGGACGCCTCACTGCTCGATGCCGCTCATCGAATTCCAGGCCCTCGGACGGTAACGAACACCGTGCTGCTGACGGGAGCGAATGGCTACCTGGGCAGGTTTCTGTGCCTCGAATGGCTCGAGAAGATGGCAGCCGCCGGCGGAAGAGTCATCTGCCTGGTGCGCGGACGCTCCGATGCCGATGCCCGCGCTCGGCTCGACGCCGCCTTCGACAGCGGGGACGCGACGTTGTCCGATCGATACCGCGCCTTGGCCGACGCCGCACTCGACGTGATTGCAGGCGATCTGGGCACTCCCCGGTTCGGGTTGACCGACGATGTCTGGGAGGAACTTTCCCGCCGCGTGGACCGCGTCGTGCACCCGGCAGCACTGGTCAATCACGCGCTGCCGTACGAGCACCTCTTCGGACCGAACGTCGTCGGAACGGCCGAGGTGATCCGGTTGGCCTTGACCGACCACATCAAGCCGGTGACCTACCTGTCGACGGTCGCGGTTGCCGTCGGTGTCGACGACTTCCACGAGAACGGTGACATTCGGGTGGACAGTCCGCAACGAGCAGTCGACGAGTCGTACGCCAACGGTTACGGAAACTCCAAGTGGGCAGGCGAAGTGTTGTTGCGCAATGCTTTCGACGAGTACTCGCTTCCCGTTTCGGTCTTCCGGTCCGACATGATCCTCGCCCACAGCACCTGGTCCGGTCAGCTGAACGTGCCCGACGTATTCACGCGCCTGATCCTGTCGGTGGTCGCAACCGGGCTGGCACCGAGAAGCTTCTATGCCACCGACACCGGAGCGCCCACCGACGAGCAGGGCAGGCCACTGGCTCACTACGACGGATTGCCTGCGGACTTCAGTGCAGAGGCCATCACCTCGATCGCGGGCGACGACGTGGCAGGCTACCGAACCTTCGACATCCTGAACCCCCACGACGACGACATATCGCTGGATACGTTCGTCGATTGGCTACGTGACGCAGGCTGCACCATCGAGATCGTCGACGACTACGACGAATGGTTCGAGAGGTTCAGCGCGGCAGTTCAGGAACTACCGGAGAAACAACGGTCACACTCGTTGTTGCCGCTGATCCACTCTTACGCGCATCCCCAGCACCCGTCGTCGGGAGCAATCCTGCCGGCAGACGAATTCGCGTCGGCTGTCGGCGATATCCCACACCTCGGGCGAGAACTGATCGAGAAGTATCTGGCCGATCTGGTAGCACTCGGCCTGGTGGCCAAGAGCTGACCGTTACCTGGTGCGGGCCCTTCGGCTCGCACCAGGTAGCCCCGCCCACTACCGCGGTACAGTCGAAAGCCTATGTGGATCGGATGGATAGAACTGGATTTTTTGTTGGGCGACGTGCACTCCCTGAAGGAGAAGCGCTCGGTGATTCGGCCCGTGATCTCGGAGCTGCATCGAAAATTCGCGGTGTCGGTCGCCGAAACCGACCATCGCGACCTGCACAGACGGGCCGAAATCGGAGCGTCGGTGGTAGCCGGCGACCTCGAGCACGTGACCGACATCCTCGACCGGGTCGAGCGGATGGCGGCGTCCCGACCGGAGCTTCACCTCGTAGCCGTTCGGCGGCGCACCCTGAAGAGCGACGACATCTGAATCGCGCGCTGTCGACGAATCCGGGTCATCGACAGTTACGGTCATCGACGGACGTCGAACACCTGCTTCTGGATGCCGTTGCCGTACACCTCGTGCTCCACCAGATCCAGGTGAGTCGTGGCCTTGTCGCTGGAGCTGAACAGCCGCTTGCCCGCGCCGAGCAGCATCGGGAAGACCAACAGGTGGTAGCGGTCGACGAGACCGGCATCGGCGAGGCTGCGACCCAGAGTAGCGCTACCGTGTACCGAGATCGGCCGGCCTTCGGTCTCCCGGAGTTCGGCGACGTCGTCGATGCTGCGCAGAATGGTTGCCGGCCAACGGTCGTCGCTGCGCTCCAATGTCGTCGACACCACGTATCTGGGCATCGAGTTGTATCCGGCGAAATCGTCCATCGTGGGCCATACGGGAGCGAACGCCTCGTAGGAGGTACGCCCCAGCAGCATGGCCGTGGCCTCGTCCTGCTCGCGACCCTTGATCTCGTACGCCGCGGGATCGAACTCGATGTCCTTGAACGTCCACCCCGCGTTGCGGTAGCCGACTTCCCCACCCGGCCCCTCCATGACGCCGTCGAGCGAAACGAATGCGGTCACGATCACGGTGCGCATGGCAATCCTCGGTTCGGTCTGAGGCAGAAGCGGAACAGGTGCCGGAATCGTAAACCACGCGTCGAACCGACGACAGGCAGTGTCGGGTGGCAAGGTGGTCTCATGGCCGAGCAAGTGGAACGCACCGAAGACGGTCACTATGTCGTCATCAAAGGTCGACGGTGGCGCGCGACCGATCCCGACATTCCCGAGGATCGCAACGCCGAATTGCGCTCGATCCTCATGGCGTGGCGCAGAGACGTCAAACGCACCTCCGGTGCCACGGAGTCTCGCGCGGGCGTTCAGGCCGCCAAAGTCGCTCTGGGAGAACGAGGTACGCCGTGGTGGGAACAGTCCCCGGACGAGCGACGGGCCCGCTGGGAGGCCGAGGTGCCACGGCCGACCGATACCGATCTCGAGAACTGACCACACAATTCGTTGCCATATCGGAAACTATCCAATATGGTTTCCGATATGGAAAGCATCGATAAGCCCACCTCGTCCGAAGCTCGAACGACTCTCGACGACATCGACCGAGTGCAACGCGCCGTGCGCGACACTCCGTGGCCGGTCTGGTTGTACGCCGTCAACGCAGTGCTCATCGGGGCGTTGGCACTCACGCCGCTGCTCACCGACTCCCACCGCACTGTCGCCCTGCTGATTCTGGCCGCGGCCATTGTGGCAACGAACGTGATTACCGGGTACCGAATGGGCACACCGTGGGCGCTGCCTACCAGCCGTGGATTTCTGGCGTCGGTCGCACTGTCCGTTGCTTTCGTGGTGGTGGCACTGGCATTCGCGCAGCCATCCCTGCCGAGCTGGGCGCTGGTGCTCCTCGCTACAGCAGCGACGGCGACCTACTCGTTCGGTTCGATCGCTCACTACCGGAGCACACACCGATGACGGACGATCTGGATCCGATCATTCATCCGGCGAACCGGCTGCGGATCTGCGCGCTGCTGGCGGCAGGTACGACGCTCGAGCTCGCCGTCGTGAAGGAACACAGTGGATTGAGCGCATCGGCGCTGAGCAAGCAGGTGGCGGCCCTGGTCGACGCCGGCTACGTGGATCAGCAGAGATCACGCACCGACTCGCGGCGGATGTGGCTGTCGCTGACGAGGGAGGGTAAAACCGCCTACCGCCGCCATGTGGCTGCCCTCCGCGCCATTCTCGCCGAGGCCGACTCGAGCCCATCCGAGCCTGGGCGGTGAGTTCTCCCCCAGCTCCGTGTCTACTTTTTCGACGGATGTAGTCGGTGCAGCCGCCACCGGTCGTTCGATTCGAGAAGGAGTCCCCGCCATGCCCACACTCAGTCCGTACCTGTCGTTCCGTGACAATGCGCGCACCGCTATGGAGTTCTACAGCACGGTCTTCGGTGGCGAGCTCACGCTGACCACGTTCGGCGAGGGCCTGGCCACCGACGATCCATCCGAGAAGAACCTGATCATGCACGGCCAGTTGACAACTCCCAGCGGATTCACACTGATGGGGGCCGACACCCCGTCGTCGATGGAACACACACCCGGAAACACGATGAGCGTCTCGCTCTTCGGTACCGAGCACGAGGAATTGACGGGCTACTGGAACGCGCTGGCCGTCGACGCACAATTCACGATGGGTCTCGACGCAGCACCGTGGGGTGACACATTCGGCATGCTCACCGACAAGTTCGGTGTGCAGTGGATGGTGAACATCTCCGGCTCGGTCGCCGAAAGCTGAGCGACGGAGGAGCAGTGGGCGCCTTCAGTGGCTGCGCGATTCGACTGAGATGACCTCGTTCAGCCCGACGGGCCCCCAGCCCCTGTCGAGCGCCACGATCAGCACCGCGCAACCGACCGCGGACAGCACCAGTGCGGAACCGAACAACGCGGTGTAACCGAACACATCGCCGATCACGCCCGCCGTAAGTCCGGACGCACCCTGCGCAAAGACGATTGCGCAGGCCATCAGTGTGTAATCGCTTCCTGCATAACGTTTTTCCGATGCGTCCATCATCAGCGCGAAAACGGCAACGGTTGCCGCGCCGCCCAGCACGTGTTCGGTGACGTTGGCCGCGACCAGGAGCGGAAACCCGCCGATGCCGAACGATGCCACTACATACAACGCAAGACTGAGGGTTTGGGCGATTCCGCCGACCAGCAGAGCCTGACGACGTCCGAAGCGAAATGACAACCACGCGCCGAGCGCAGCACCTCCGAGTGCTGCCACCGACGACAGGCCGCCCTCGACCAGGGCGATCTGAGTCAAGGTCAGTCCGTTGTCCGAAAGGAACGGGCCGACCAGCGCCGAGCCCATCGAGTTTCCGAATTTGAAGCCGACGATGAGAAGGATGAACGCGACCATGCCAGGCCTGCGCAATCGGGACCACCAGGCCACAGCAAGTCGCGCCGGACCCTCGGACTCGGGCTGCCGGTCGGTGTCCACGTCTGCCGCGGCCAGTTGCTTGTTCATGAACCAGACCGGGGCCGTCGCCAACAGGATCAGCAATGCCATCGCAACGAAGAGCACTTGCCATCCGGCAAAGCTGAACAGCCACAACAGCACTCCCCCGCCGCACACCATACCTATCCGGTACGCGCCCACCTGCAGACCGTTGCCCAGGCCGCGTTGCGACACCGTCAACGTGCGGACCGCTATCCCATCCGTTGCGATGTCCTGGGTGGCCGACAGCGCGTTGATGACGAAAATCCCGACGAAGAGCCAGCGCAGCGTCGACGACAGATCGAGCAACGACAGTGCGAGCGCCACCAGCGCGGCGGACACCTGCAACGTCAGAAGCCACCGCCGTCTGGAACCGTAACGATCGACGTACGGTGCCCACAGAAATTTCAGCGCCCACGGCAGAAACAACACCCCGGTTGCACTGATTTTCACCAACGAGAAACCCGACTCTCGAAGCACGACGGGCAGGGCCTGCGTGAAGAAGCCGAACGGCAGACCCTGTGCGAAGTACAGGGCCCCGAGCAACGTGAGGGTGCCGACGGTGAACGACGCCGGACGCACCGCATTGGTCATGCCGGTCATCGTGTCAGAGCGAGGCCTCGTCCGCCGAGTACCGCACCGGTTGCCGGAGAATGGTGCGCAGCTTCGCCGGTTCGACCCGTCGTGGATCACCGAGGTAGATCTCGTGATGACGGCCGGTCATCGTCAGCCCGGCCTGCGGGATGTAGTGGTGGTGCATCTCGTCGAGCACAGCGGCCTCGTCGTCGTAGGAACCGATGTGCAGAGTTTGCACGCACAGGCCCTCGTCGAGGGTGTCGAGGCGCATTCCGGCACGTCGGTCCGAACGGTTCTCGGATGCGTCGACCCGTACGGCGTGCTCGAACATCGTGTGGTCGATCCAGTCGGGCGCCATGATCATCACAGTCCAGAGCCAGTTCGACTTGTCCCGGCGCGTGGTGAAGGCCGCCATGTCCGGCGCCCACCACAAGGCTTCGAGCGGTGGGACGACGTAGTCGCGCTCCAGGTCGTTCTTACTGAAGAATTTCAGCCGGTACGCAACGGGGAACAGCGTAGATACAGCATCGGCATATGCCGGCGCGGTGTTCGGATCCCCCTGGCCGTCGATCATCAAGTATTTCAGCGGTGGCACGGTCAGAACTCGAAACACGTTGCGCCGTGCCGAATACGAGTCGAGGGTCTTCTTGAAATCCGTCTTCATGCCCTCACCTCCTGCCGAGTGCGGATTAGTGTACCGACCAAACCGGGCTGGGGTGCCGTGGTGAACGCTGCCCGTTCGGAGGCAGATGGCTCAGCAGAGCCCGAGTACGACCGGCACACTCACTTAGAACTCCTGGCCGGAATGCGTCTCAACAGAAGCGTCGCCGCATCGAGGACCATGTGTCGGTCGTAGGTCAGGCAGTAGTCGTACAACACGCTTCCGTCGTGGGCAGTTCCGCTCTCCACCGCGATGAGAGCAACGCTGGACATCGGTGCCACGATGACAACCGAGCGCTCCGACGCCAGTGGTTCGTCCTCACCGACCGCAACGGTCCGAAACCGATGCTCACCCGGCATCGGCCGCGAGTCGAAGACGGCCAGGAGAGCCGTGCGCACAGCGAGGTCGTCGAACAACGCGACACGCTCGGCGGTCGACCCGGCCGACGCGTTCGTCGTCGCCAATACGACGGTCGACGCACCGGTGCCGTAGACACTGCGAAGCAGACCGTTCTCGATGTCGTCGAGAAGCCGTGCGTCAGCGCGTCGACGGGTTCCGAATCGATGGACCAGACCGTACGGCGTCACGGCAACAGGGGCCCGGACGGTTATTGCCGGCTCCAACTCGAGTGTGTCGGCCGTACCGCCGGTGGCTCCGAAGGTGGGTAGATGAGTCGGAGCGCCATACAAGTAGCCCTGGCCGAGAACCGCACCCATGTCGTGCGCAGTCGCTTCGTGCTGCTCCGTTTCGATTCCCTCGGCGAGCACCAGCGCACCGCTGCGTTCGGCCTCTGCGGCGACCGCGGACACCACGGACGCCGTGGCATAGCTCGAACGGCCCTGCACGAGAGACATATCCAGCTTGATGACGTCGGGCCGGAGCAGCGGAATAAGTGCCAGACTCGACGAGTCTGCACCCACATCGTCGAGCGCGACCCGCCATCCCAGGTCGCGGGCATGCTCTACCGCACGCAGCAGCCCGGCGGGGTCACCCATCAGATCTCGCTCGGTGATCTCGACGATGATCGACAACCGAGATGCCTCGGCCATCAATGGCAGGCACTCTCTCGGAGGTGGCGCGTCCAGGGCGGTGGGTTCCGCGTTGACGAACAACGCGAGTCCTTCGGGGAAACCGGCCTCGACAGCCCCGCTCAGGGCGCTGAGTCTGCACCGCCAGTCGAACTCGGCCGACTCGCCTCGATCGGCCGCCTCGCGCAGCAGCTGCGGCGGCGAGATCGCTTGCGCGTCGCCGCAGGTCCGCACCAGGGCTTCGTAACCCACGACAGCTCGGCCGTCCAACGCGACGATCGGCTGGTAGGTCGACGTGATATCGATCGTCATCGGCGAAAATTGCGCGTGCGAGGCGTCACGATGCACAGGCGGACCTCCCTCGGTACCCCTCGACGGTCCCCACCCGGGGAACCATCATGCCCGATGGTCGCCGGCCGCGCCCTCTTCCCTCGCCGACGGGCTATAGGGTGCTCGGAAGACTTCGGATCGGCGGTGAACAATGGTGGGTGCGAACTCCGACGATCACCTGTTCGCGGGCAGATATCGTCTGGGCAACGTCGTGGGGCGCGGCGGAATGGCAGATGTCGTTCGAGCCGACGACGACGTCCTCGGTAGGCCCGTTGCCGTGAAGATATTCCGTCAGGGTGAACCCGCACATACCGATGCACGGATCGATGCCGAGATCAGGACGCTCGCGTCGCTGTCGCATCCTGGCCTGGTGACGTTGTACGACGCCGGTACCGCCCCCTACACCGGCGGTATCCGAGTGCCGTTTCTGGTGATGGAGTTCGTCGACGGCCCCACTCTGAACGGCTACCGCGCAGGCCGCGCACTACCGGGCGATCTCGTCGCCCGGATGGGACACGAGATCGCTCGGGCCCTCTCCTATATCCACCACCGCGGCGTGATCCACCGCGACATCAAACCGGCCAACATCCTGGTCGCCCGAGAGCCGGCGTCGAGCACGGAACACTGCGTCAAGCTCACCGATTTCGGTATCGCTCGCATCGTCGACGCCGACCGCCTCACCGAGCACGGCACCACCGTCGGCACCGCTCACTATCTCAGCCCGGAACAGGCGACGGGCACCTCTGCGGGGCCTGCAACCGATATCTACAGCCTCGGATTGGTTCTCATCGAATGTCTTACCGGCGCAATGGTGTTCGACGGCAGCGCGGTGGCCGCAGCCGTGGCGCGCTTGCACCGCGACCCCGAGGTACCCGAGCAACTCGGGCCCCAGTGGCATTCGCTGCTGACGACGATGACGGCCAGACATCCCGAAAACAGGCCGACGGCGGACACCGTGGCCGACGCCTTACACAGTCTCTCCAGCGAACCGCCACCACCGCCGGCCACTGCGGTCCTGCCCGTCGCGAATTCGACAGCGGTTGTCGCCGAGCAGGATTCGGCCCGTCGACCAACGGAGGGTTCACGGCGTCGCGGTCTTGTCCCTGCGGCTGCGGCTGCACTGTTCGTCGCCGTCGCGTCGGCAATTGCCTGGATGGCAACCGGAACAGGCGACGAGCCGATCGAGACATCGCCGTCCACATCGGTCACCGCTCCGACCAGCCCGGCGCCCGTGACAACCGCATCCGAGTCCTCGATGCCGGTTGTCTCGAACCTCCCCCAGGACGTTCCCGCCCCCGCCGTCGAACAGGTGCCCGCCGAGCCGCCACAACCTGCGGCTCCACCGCGAAACGGGAACAACGGCAACGGTAATGCGGGCAATGGCAACTCCGGCAACGGGAGTCCAGGCAACAGCAACGGCAACGGCAATTCAGGCAACGGCAATTCAGGCAACGGGAACTCCGGCAACGGCAACCCCGGCCGTGGGAACTGAGCATGTCGGCAACCAAGGGAACGGACAGAGCATGACGCACGTCGACACCGTGGTGGTGGGAGCCGGCATTTCCGGTCTCACCGCAGCACGCATTCTGCACCGTGCGGGTCACCGTGTGGTCGTTCTCGAAGCCCGCGACCGCATCGGCGGACGAGTGGACACCCTGCGGACGGACGGACAGATTCTCGATGTCGGTGCGTCCTGGGTTCATGGAATCGACAACAATCCGCTGGCCGACGCAGTACAGGCTTTCGGCATTCCGACCAGTGAGTTCACGGTGGGGAGTTTTCAGCCGGACGGACGACCCATCGCGTACTACTCACCGAACGGACGGCGTCTGAGCGAGGACGAGGTTGCGAGCTTCGCGTCGGACGTACACGTCGTCGACGAGCTGTTGGCGGCGACCATAGCGACATCGACCCTGGGCACGTCGTACGGGGATGCCGTGAACAGCACCGTGAAACGGCTCGCATGGGATCCTGATCGAATCGAACGGGTCCGGGAGTTCCTGGGTCACCGGGCCGAGGAACAGCTGGGTGTCGACCAGGGGATGCTCGATGCGCACGGGTTGGACGACGACGCGATCGAGGGTGACGAGGTCGTGTTCCCCGAGGGGTACGACCGGCTCGCGGTCTGTCTGGCCGACGGGCTGGATGTACGACTCGGCCATGAAGTGACACGCATCGCGTGGGGATCGAACAGCTCCTCCGTCGAGACTCTCACCGAGACGTTCTCGGCCGACCACATCGTGGTGACGGTTCCGATCGGCGTCCTGAAGTCACCGACCTTGCTTATCGAACCGCCTCTTCCCCATCCGGTGTCGACTGCGTTGGACGGACTCGAGATGAACGCGTTCGAGAAGGTGTTCCTACAGTTCCCGCATGCATTCTGGGACGAGGACGTCTACGCGATTCGGCAGCAGGGGGAGGCCGGGCGTTGGTGGCACTCGTGGTACGACGTGACCGTGCCGCAGGGGTTGCCCACGCTGCTCACGTTTGCGGCGGGGCCGTGTGCGCAGACGATCCGGCAGTGGTCCGACGCACGCATTGCCGAATCGGTGCTCGACGCGCTTCGTGGCCTCTACGGCGAACGCGTGATCTCCCCGCAGCGGGTGCATGTCACGCGATGGCAGGACGACCCGTTCTCCCGCGGTGCTTACTCTTACCCGGCGGTCGGCTCGCGACCGAGCGACCACGACGATCTGTCGACCCCGGTCGGCGGAGTTCTACACCTGGCCGGCGAGGCAACGTGGACGGACGATCCGTCGACGGTGACCGCGGCATTCCTGTCGGGACACCGAGCGGCGGAGCGAATCCTGGCCCGCACGGTTCCGTTCGACGAGATCTGGGGCGGCGGCGAACTTCGTCCCAATTAGACGGAGATTCGCGTTTCCTTCCCGAAACCGCGCACCGGGATTACTATGACGACTTCATCCAGGCGGATGACCCGTTACCGATGTGCGCTGCCATTCTTCTGGTCGGTGCCGATGTGGCAGCGGCGCTGTTCGACACGGCAAGGCACAGGGGTGGACCATGGTTTCCGACGTCATCGATTGCAGCACGGTCTTCGCACACGACGTCGAGCAAGTGTGCGGGGTGCTCAGTGCGGTCGAACTGTACCCGCGATATTTCCCCGGACTCGGGTACTGCCTTCTCAGCGAGTCGGCGAACCGCTACACGTGCGACGTCGGTGGGGTCGAGCACGCACTCGAAGTCGTGGTGAACAGACGTAACCGGCCGATCATCACCGTCGAGCACGTCGAATCCGGCGGTTTCATCAGATTCACCCTCAGCGCGCGTTCACCGAGCGAGACCAAAATCGATGTGACGATCTTCCGAGCCGGCCTGGCCGGAACCTACTCGCCGCAACCCGAACACAATCGGGCAGTGGTCGACTGGGTCATGGGTGGCCTGAACAGGTTGGCCGAGTCCCTCTCCGGCGCAACGACATCGATCGTGTCCAACGCCGGCGATTCCCGGTCGCTACAGCTTGCGGTCCTCAAAACGATGATCGGTACCGGCGTCGTTCGTGCCGCGCGTCCTGATCGCGCATACCGGCAGCTGAACTCGCTGGCGAAATGGGGCTTCACCCTCGGCGGTGGCTTCGCGGCCGCCGCCGCCAAGTCACCGGACGAAATTGCCGTGATCGACGATCGCGGTACTCGCACGTTCGCAGAGATCCACCTGCGATCGCATCGGATAGCAGCAGGGTTCGCCGCATCCGGAATTCGCCCGGGAAGCACGGTAGGAGTTCTGGCCCGCAATCACACTGCCATGATCGAATGCGTCGTCGCCTGCGGCATGCTCGGTGTCGAGGTCGTACTTCTCAACACCGGCCTCGCGGCCCGCCAGATCGAGACCATCTCGAGTCGTCACCAGCTGCAAGCGCTGTTCGTCGACGACGAATTCGACAAGATGGTTCGCTACCTCCCCAACGACGTCCTCCGCGTCAGCTTGTCGGCTCATACCGTCGTCGCGGGCCGTCGCACTCTGGAGCATTTCGTCGCGGCTCCGTCCGCCACGTTCGACAGACCGCAACGGCCCGGATCCGTTGTCGTGCTGACCTCGGGCACCAGCGGGTCTCCCAAAGGTGCACTTCGCCCGACCCCACGCGGCTTCGGGACCGTCGCGGCCATGTTGTCCCGCATGCCACTTCGTATGAACGAGCGCATGCTGATCGCTGCGCCGATGTTCCACAGTTGGGGGCTGGCGGCGTTGCAGATCAGTACACCGCTGCGGGCAACAGTGGTTCTGCAGGATCGATTCGATCCGGAAGAGTGCTTGCGGACGATCCAGACTCATCGGTGCACGTCGCTGATCGCCGTCCCGATCATGTTGCAGCGCATACTCGATCTACCCGAGTCCGTGCGATCACGCTACGACACGTCCAGCTTGAAAGTCGTCGCGTGCAGCGGTTCGGCGTTGACGGGGTCGACCGTCTCGCGGTTCATGGACGCGTTCGGAGATGTTCTGTACAACTTCTACGGTTCCACCGAGGTCTCGTGGGCGACCATCGCCACACCGCAGGATCTGCGTGCAGCTCCCACTACCGCGGGTCGGCCGCCGCTCGGCACGACCATCGCCGTACTCGACGCCGACGGCGCAGTGGTTCCGACCGGCACTCTGGGCCGGATATTCGTAGGTAACGACATGCTCTTCGACGGCTACACCAACGCCGAGCCTCCGTCGACTGCTTCGGCTCGCGGTGCAGCACTCATGGATACCGGCGACCTCGGGTACATCGATTGCAACGGGCGGCTCTTCGTGTGCGGGCGGGACGACGAGATGATCATCTCCGGCGGCGAGAACGTGTTTCCCGGGCCAGTGGAGGACGCCATAGCCAACCTTCCTCAGGTCGGCGAGGTAGCGGTGGTCGGCGTACCCGACAACGAGTACGGTCAGCGCCTCGCGGCGTTCGTCGTCGGTCGTGGTGCTGCAGGCCTCGACGCAGATATGGTGCGGGCCTACATCCGAAATCGACTGAGCCGGTTCTCCGTGCCGCGAGACATCACGTTCCTCGAAGAACTCCCCCGAACCGCGACCGGCAAAGTGATCAAGAGGATGCTGATCGAACCTCCCACGGCCGCCGGTATGTAAGCCGGCACGTCGACTTCCTCACCACCCCGCCTTCCGACTCCACCCCGAGAACTCTCAGTTGTTTGACTGTTCAGAATCTGAGACTATTTTGGGAGGAAGCGACACCCGTTCTGCGGGTGAGGGACGGAAGGGACGGAATGGCGATGTCGAGGTCATCGGATGAACCCCGTCAGGCTCGCGCCGCCCAGCCCGGGGACGCGTCGTCGTCCTTCCTGCAGTTGTTTTTCGAGGCAACCCGTGAGAACGGCCTCTCCCCCGGGCCGAGTCCGAACCGTGGAATCCACGACGACCGATCGAGCGACTGAAGAATCGCGAAACCGAGTCGACACTCGAAGCGCGCAATAGAGTCGAATGACTGATGACAGCTCACGACGCCGCAGCCGATACTTCGAACCCGACGGGTTCGAGGAGCGTGATGTCCCAGATACGAGTAGTCATCGCCGATGACGACGTGTTGCTGCGAGAAGGCCTGGCCAGTCTGCTCACCCAGGCGGGCCTCGATGTCGTGGGCCGGGCCGGTGACGCCGAGGAGTTACTGGCGTTGCTCGAGAAAGATCCACCGGACCTGGCGATCATCGACATCAGGATGCCGCCGACCTACACCGCCGAGGGGCTCGACGCGGCCGTGAAGATCCGCGACCGTTTCCCCGACGTCTCTCTACTGCTCTTGTCTGCTCACGTCGAAGTCGATCACGCACTCGAACTGCTCGACAGCGCGAACAACACCGCCAAGGGTATGGGTTACCTGCTCAAGAGCCGTGTGACCGACATCGCCGACTTCGTCTCGACGATAGATCGGATCGCGGCAGGATCGTCGGTCATCGATCCTGCTCTTGTCTACGAACTGGTTGCGGCCAAGCGCCGAGGTGATCCCCTCGGCGCGTTGAGTTCTCGCGAACGGGACGTCTTGACCTTGATGGCCGAAGGGCTCTCCAACGCGGGCATAGGCAGACGCTTGTGGATCACCGAAGGAACCGTCGAGAAGCACGTCCGAAGCATCCTGACCAAGTTGGACCTGTCGGAGACGGCCGACGATCACCGTCGCGTGCGAGCGGTGATCCTGTATCTGGACACCGTCGGGTGACCCGCCGTCAGGTGCCCAGCAGGGCTTCGATCGCGCTCGCCGACAGCTCGAATTTCGACAGGAAACCCAGGGCAGAACTGTTGTTCACCAGGTCTGCGAAGTCCTCCTCGTCGTGTGTCGACACGAGAATGACGGCAGGCGGAGGCGTAAGATCCTGGGCGTCGATCGCTTCGACCACGTCGAATCCACTGTCGGCACCCAAGTCGATATCGACCAGCACGAGATCGGGGTGGGTGGACAGCACTGCATCGATCGCCGAGGTGAGTGAGGTCGCGGTGCCGACCACCGACATCCCTGCCGATTCCAACAGTCGGCGTGCAGCGACACAGAAAGCGTCGCTGTCGTCGACGATCAGGCACTGCAGGCGGGAGGGCATCACTCTGTCGAGAGTGTCAGAGACGGCTCGGGTCGGCATTACCGCTAGCGGTAATTCGAGCAGTCGGATATGCCGATGACGTCGGACGCCGCCCTCCGCGACCGGCTCGTCACTGTGATACTCCGGCCGAGTGCGCCGCCGGTCGCCTGCGGAATCGCAGTGGCCGCAGCCGCCATCGCCGTCGAGATACTCGTTGTGCTGACGCTCAAACGGGTGTCACCCGAGAATGCTTTCGGTGCGATATTCCTGTTCGGAGTGCTGATCGTGTCTGCGGGGTGGGGCTTTCGTCTGTCGATCGCGACATCGGTCGCCAGTGCCGGCGCGTACGCCTACATCCATGTACTCGAAAGCAGTGAGAGCCTCGTCCCTGCACTGATCGTGTTTCTGGCACTGGCGCTTCTGACCAATGTGCTGGTTGGCCAATCACGTTTGCGCGCAACCGAATCCGATCAACGTCGACGAGAAGCAGATATGTTGGCGGCGTTCGCCAAGACCATCTTGCGCTCGGACCACACCCCGACAATGCTCGATGTTGCCAGCACCCGGCTGGCTGCGGTCCTCGACCTGCCCTTCGCGGTGTTGAAGCAAGGGAATGCCGACGCGTCCGTGGGGCAGGAGAAAATCCTGCTTCGGGACGGGGAGGTCGTCACCGCGTCGCTGCTGGTTCCCGCCGATCTCGATAGCGTCGATGCCCGCCGTATCCGCCGTGTCGTGCCTTCGTTGGAGGCTCTTCTTGCCGCCGCCCGCGACCGTCAGGACATGCACCTCCGTACCGTCGCGCTGGCACGCCAGCAAGCGTCACTGCGGAAGGTCGCAACATTGGTGGCGCTGCGGGCCGATCCGGATGACGTGTACCTCGCAGTCGCACACGAACTCACCGTCGGGTTGGACAACGAACATGTTTCGGTGATCCGCTACAGCGACGGGTATTACACGATTCTGGCGATCCGCGACGACTCCGCCGGTGAGCGCGTGCAAGCCGGTGATCGACTGCCGATCGGTGGGCAGAACGTGGCCACGATCGTCGCCGACACCGGCCGCGCCGCTGCCGTCGACTTCACCGAAGCGACCGGCGGTATCGCTGAGCGACTGGAGGGCAGGGGTATTCGCTGGGTCGAAGGTGTACCGATCACTGTCGACGGCAGTACCTGGGGTGCCGTCATCATCGGCACGACAGCTACGCAGTATGCGGCCGGCGGTGAGACCCGAGATCGACTGGCCGACTTCGCCGACCTCGTTGCCACTGCGGTCTACAACCACGACACACGAGTTCAGCTGACGCGGTCCCGGTCCCGCGTGGTCGCCGCAGCCGACCAAGCCCGCCGAGGTATCGAGCGTGACCTGCACGACGGTGCCCAACAGCGAATCGTCTCTCTCGGAATGGAATTGCGCGGCGCCCAAGCCGCTGCCCCGGAGAATCTGACCGAGCTCCGCGCGATGTTGGACCGCAGCGTCGAGACGCTGTCGCAGGTGCACACCGACCTCCGCGAACTCAGTCGCGGCATCCATCCCGCAATCCTCTCGCGCGGAGGACTCGCACCGGCACTCAAGACGTTGGCCAGACGCAGTCCGATTCCCGTTGCCCTCACCGCCGACATTTCCTCCCGGATGGACGAATCGGTGGAAGTGGCGGCGTACTACGTGGTCGCCGAGGCGCTGACGAACACGGCCAAATATGCCGAGGCCACCGAAGTCGAGATCACCGCGCACCTGACCGAGGACAGCTTGGAACTGACCGTGACCGACAACGGCCGCGGAGGTGCCGATCCGAGCACAGGGTCGGGTTTGATCGGTTTGCAGGATCGGGTGGCCGCAGTCGGCGGCGAACTGACCATCGTCAGTCCACCCGGGGGTGGCACGACACTGTCGGTCCACATCGGGCTGTCTACCGGCTAGCAGGTAGCGGCGCCACCGGAATCTCCTCCCCCGCGTTGGATGGCAGCGGCGACGCGTTCGACCCGGGAACGGACGAATGTTGTCGGCACCCAATCGAACCGAACCAGGGAGCAGGCCATGCCGTACATCACCACCACCGACGGAACCGAGATCTACTACACCGAGCAGGGCACCGGAAAGCCAGTTCTGCTCAGTCACGGCTGGCCGCTGTCCTCGGACGCGTGGCAGCTCGAACTGAAGCTTCTCGCAGACGCCGGCTACCGCGCCATCGCACACGATCGCCGCGGCCACGGCCGGTCCTCGCAGACTGCCGTCGGCCACGACATGGACACCTACGCCAAGGATCTGGCCGAACTGGTCGAGGCCCTCGACTTGCAGGAACTCACCCTCATCGGACACTCGACCGGCGGCGGCGAGGTCGTGCGGTACGCCGCGCAGCACGGTGGCAGCC
Source organism: Rhodococcus sp. Leaf233 (assembly GCF_001426165.1). NCBI lineage: Bacteria > Bacillati > Actinomycetota > Actinomycetes > Mycobacteriales > Nocardiaceae > Rhodococcus > Rhodococcus sp. Leaf233. Next base: position 48,940 of record NZ_LMRO01000015.1, on the reverse strand, counting down.
GCGTCGCTCGGGTGATCACTGCCGGTGCCGTTCCCCCGGTCATGCTGAAGTCCGAGGCCAACCCCGAGGGCACGCCGATCGAAGCACTCGACGACATCCGCAACGGCGTTCTCTACGATCGGTCGCAGTTCTACAAGGACTTGTCCGAGCCGTTCTTCGGTGCCAACCGTGAGGGCTCCACCATCTCCCAGGGCGCCAAGGACGACTTCTGGCGACAGGGGATGCTGGTCAATCTGACTGCTGCATACGACTGCGTGAAGGCCTTCTCCGAGACCGACTTCACCGAGGACCTCAAAGCGCTGACCGTCCCGATCTTCATCGCCCACGGCGACGACGACCAGATCGTGCCGATCGCCGCGGCGGCACTGAAAACCGCAGAACTCGTCCAGCACGGCACCCTCAAGGTCTACCCCGGTGCACCGCACGGAATCTACGGCGATTACCAGAAAGCCTTGGACGCAGACATTCTCGCCTTCATCGCCCAGTAGCAGCCCCGCTCTCGCCCTCCGGAACAAAGGTGACAACACGATGATCAGACCGTACGCAGTCGTCGGAGCAACCGGAGGGCAGGGCGGCGCGGTGGTGGATGCCCTGCTGGCGCAGGGGCTACCGGTGCGCGCAGTGGTGCGGCGTCATTCGGCCCGCGCGGATCGGCTACGTGAGCGAGGTGCCGAGATCGTCGTCGCGGACATCACCGATCGGGAATCGTCCGCGGCTGCATTGAGAGACAGTGCCGGTGCGTTCGTGATGACGACGCCGTTCGAGGACGGTCCCGCGGCCGAATTGGCTCAGGGCGCAGCCCTCGTCGATGCGGCGATCGCCGCGGAGGTTCCGCACGTGGTGTTCTCCTCGGTTGCGAGCGCTGACCGCCGCACCGGCATACCGCATTTCGAGACGAAGGCCGAAACCGAGGCACTGCTGCGTCGAGCTGGGCTGTCGTACACGATCGTCGGCCCCACCTACTTTTACGACAACCTTCTCGGCGGACTCGACGACGTCAGGGCCGGCCGCCTCGATCTGCCCTTGCCGCTCCACACTCCACTGCAGCAGCTGTCGCGGCGGGATCTGGGGCGGTTCGTCACCCTCGTGTTGACCGAACCCGCGCACTTTCGCGAGATGCGAATCGATCTCGCGTCGGACGATCCGAGCTTGGAGGCCATGGCGAACACTCTCGGCGACGTTCTCGGAACCTCGGTGCAGCCGTATTCGAGCCGGGCACGGGACATAGGTTCCGAGGACATGAGAGCGATGTTCCAATTCTTGACCGACGTCGGGTACGACGCGGACATCGACGGCTTGCGCACCCGTTATCCCGAGGTCGAATGGCAGACATTCGCGCAATGGTCGGCGGGACTGGCGTGAGCACCACCGCCACCACGCCGGCAGCACCGTCCGCGTGGTCGCCGCTCCGAAATACCGTCTACCGCAGCCTCTTCATCGCACAGCTGGTCTCGAACATCGGCGGCTGGATGCAGACCGTCGGTGCGCAGTGGTTCCTCGTCGAACGTGAGGCGTCGACCACCATCATCGCCGCCGTGCAGACAGCAAGTCTGTTACCCACCCTGTTGCTGGCCCTGCTGGCAGGCGCGCTCGCTGACGCGCTCGATCGCCGCGTTCTGCTCATCGCGGTCGGTGCCGGTTCGATGCTGACCGGAATTGTGTTGACCGCACTGGCATGGACCGACACCTTGTCTCCGTGGGGATTGCTCGCGTGCACATTCGTATTGGGTTGCTGGACATCACTGTCCGCTCCCGCCTGGCAGGCGATTCAGCCCGAGCTGGTGAGCCGTGAAGAAATCCCGGCCGCCTCGGCGCTGGGCAGCGTGACCGTCAACGGGGCGCGGGCCGTCGGACCGGCGCTTGCCGGTGTACTGGTGGCATTGGCCGGGCCGACCTTCGTGTTCGCCATCAACGCCGCCTCCTTTCTCGCAACGTTGAGCGTGCTGATCGCATGGAAGCGCCCGAAACATCCACAAACGGATCGAGAAGGCCTTGCCGAGTCGATCCTGTCCGGGGTCCGCTACATCCGGTCCGGCCCGATCGTTCGACGAATCATTCTGCGCTCGGCGTTGTTCGCCTTCCCCGCCTCTGCATTGTGGGCGCTACTGCCATCGGCTTCGTCGTCGGTACTGAAACTGGGCTCGGTGGGATACGGCGTGTTGTTGGGCGTACTCGGGGTCGGAGCCGTGATCGGCGTTGCCGCGACGCCGATGCTCCGAAAACATTGCAGCGCAAATACCTTGCTCGTCGGTTCTGCTGTCGGGTACGGCGTGGGAATGGCCGCGCTGGCGTGGCTTCCGCTGTGGGCGGTGGTCCCGGCGCTGTTGTTGTCCGGCATTGCCTGGATCACGACGTTGACCGCACTGAATGCGTCTATCCAGCTTTCGCTCGCCACCTGGGTTCGAGCGCGCGGGATGTCGGTCTACCTTCTGGTCTTCATGGGTGCTCAGGCCATCGGCTCGCTCGTGTGGGGATGGTTGGCGTCGAAGATCGGCATCGTCGACGCACTCGCGGTCGCGGTAGCCGCCTTGGCATTCGTCGCTGCGAGTGTCGCAGTCCTCCCCCTGCGACCCGAGACCGGCGTGCTCGACCGTGCGGTGTCCATGGCGTGGCCGACCCCGACCGTGATGTTCGAACCCGATCCGGACGACGGGCCGGTGCGGATCACCGTTACGTACCGAGTGGTCGACGACGCTCTGGAGCAGTTTCTGACGTCGATGGCTCCGGTCGGGATCGCGCGGAAGCGAACGGGGGCGTACGCCTGGAACCTGTACCGGAGTCTGGACGTCGAGGACACCGTGGTCGAGCAGTTCACTGTGCCGTCGTGGAGCCAGTACCGACGTCAGCGAGAAGAACGGTGGACCGGCTCCGACCACGACGTGGTGCAGAAAGCGCTGGCCCACACCGTCGACGGTGCTACGCACACCGAAACCCATGACATCGCACTGTCGGTGCGAGCGAACCCGAACGGACAATGATGGACAACGCACTCTCGGGCGTGGGGAACGTCTTCTACTTCGCAGACGACCTCGCCGCCGCCGTCGACTGGTACCGAACGCTCCTGGGCACCGACCCCGTCGACGTACACGAGCAACTCGCCGCGTTCGACGTCTCCGGTACGCGACTCACCGTCCACGTCACCGATTCGTACAACCGCCCCGCGGGGACTGCAGGATCGGTCTCGTACTGGAACGTCGACGACGTGGACGCAGTGGTCGCCAACTGCGTCGATCGCGGAGGCGTCGTGCATCGAGGGCCGAAATCGGTGTTCACCGGTGAACGTCTGTGCCAGGTTCTCGATCCGTTCGGCAACCTGATCGGCTTCAGACAGTTCGCCAACGGTAGGAAGCGCGCCTGACGACACAGGCTCGCGCATAGAGCCGGCGAATTGGGTACACCCGCTCCATGCCCGAACTACCCGAAGTCGAAAACGCTCGACAGGTCGTCGAAAAAGCCCTCGGACGCGTCATCGTCTCTATCGATGACACCGACTCGTTCGAGTGCCGTCCACACGTGCCGGGCGATATCGCCCACGCCCTGAAGGGCGGCAAGCTCACCGAGGCATGTCGACGTGGCAAGGCGATGTGGTGCGAAACCGTCACCGCCGACGGGTCCAGCGGTCCGACGCTGGGAATCCATCTCGGAATGGGCGGCCGCGTCATTGTCACCGCTCCTGACGGCGATCGCACGTCGCAGTACGGAGGCGGCGATCCGCACGTGGGCGAGCGCGACACCGACAAGCCCGAGTGGACACGCTTTGCCATGACGTTCGAAGACGGGGGTCAGCTCCGGCTCTTCGACAAGCGCCGGCTCGGCCGAGTGCGCCTCGAACCCGATATCGATGCGTTGGGGCCCGATGCTGCGGAGATCACGCGCGACGACTTCCGGCACCGAATCGGTTCCAGCGGAGCACCTCTGAAAGCACGTTTGCTGGACCAAGCAGCAATCGCAGGCGTCGGCAATCTGTTGGCCGACGAGGTGCTGTGGCAGAGCGAGCAATCTCCGTCCAGACGGGCAAAGACTCTCACCACCGAGGAACTCGACGAGCTCCGCGTTGTGCTGCGTCGCGCCATCAGGTCGGCGATCAAGAAGGGTGGCGTGCACACCGGTGAGATCATCCCGTTCCGCAAGGCGGATGCGGCGTGCCCACGCTGCGGTGCTCCGATGACTCGCGGAACGGTGGGCGGCCGCACCACGTGGTGGTGTTCGCGCGAGCAATCCTGATCGGTTCCACGCCGCTGCCTGCTGCTCGATAGCGCTGTAGGACACCAATTTTCGGAATTGTCAAGCACTGTTGAATGCGGCGAAATACCGTTCGGGCACGTACCGTGTGGGCAGCTTCGGGTCTACCGAAGCGTTCACTCGGCTGGAGGTTGCATGCTTTCGACGACCGATACGGGCCTCGCTCCGCAGGTCACCTACCTGCCCCGTCGGCACTGTTTCGCTGTCTGGCAACCTGATTCCACAAGGATGGCTACCACAGCGACGACGCCGATCGATCTTGCGCTACCCGATACGGGCGGCACCGTGACCGTACGGACCGTCGAAGCGCAGCTCGTCGAGCCGCGTCGCGTCGACCTCGAAGCGGCCCTGGCACCGTCGGCAGGCCTCCCGGAAAGCGCGTCGGCCCGGGGGTGGTTGGCGGTTCTGCACCATCTGGAGCAGCGGCCCCCCTGCGCCGAGATTCCTGCATCGCTGCTGGAATCACTCCCCCCGGCGGCGTACGCGGTACCCAACACGGGTGGGTCCAGCGTGTCGACCGCGCACGGTGCCGTCGACGCCCTACGCACCAGCCTGCACATGCAGGCCAATCTGGGCGACAGTGCGTCCAGCTTCACCCCGCGGCCGTATCAGGTGCACGGTGCGTCCTGGATTCCGACCGTCGGAGAAGCCGGGGGTGGAGGAATTCTGGCCGACGAGATGGGGTTGGGCAAGACTCTGCAAGCCATCTCGCACATGATTGTGGGAGCGTCGCGGGGTGAAGGCAATTTTCTGGTGGTGTGCCCGACATCCCTGATCAGCAATTGGCGACGCGAGATCGAGAAGTTCTCTGCCGGCGACCTGACGGTCAATGTCTACCGGGGACCGAACCGCTCGCTCGGTGGATGTGGAGAGGGCGGCTGCGTGACCGTGACCGGATATCCGACACTGCGCTCCGACACCGACCGCCTGGCCGAGATCAGCTGGAACACGGTCTTCTTCGACGAAGCGCACGTCATGAAGAACTCGCGCACCCAGGTTTCCCGTGCTGCGCGACGACTGAGCTCGACAACTCGCATCGCACTGACCGGCACCCCGGTCGAGAACCGTATGGACGAGCTCTGGGCCCTGATCGACCTGACCAACCCGGGTCTGCTCGGGACCAGAGCACGCTTCACTCGGCGATTTTCCGCACCCATCGAGAACGCGGGTTCGGCGGCTGCGCTTGCGCACTTGTCCCATTCCATAGCTCCGGTCGTCCTCCGACGGACGAAAGACGAAGTGGCGACCGACCTTCCACCCAAACAGCAGATAGACGTTCTGTGCCCGATCACGAACGAGCAAGCGATGCTGTACAACTCGACGGTCGAGGCTGCATTCGACACCGGTTTCGGTTCTACACAACGCCGAGGGACTGCGGTGCTCGCTTTGCTGACCTCTCTGAAACTGATCTGCAACCACCCGGGTCTCGTGAACGGCAACATGTCTTCGTCGCCCGACCGTTCCGGGAAACTCGACAGGCTCACCGACATCATCGAGGAGCTCGCCGAATCGTCGCAGACCGCATTGGTTTTCACCCAGTACCGCAAGACCGGTGAGTTTCTCGCCGACCATCTCGCGCGCGTCACTGGAGCCGCCATACCGTTCTTCCACGGCGGACTCGACGTGGACCAGCGCGAGAGAATGGTGGACGAGTTTCAGGGCGGTAGCTGTCCCGTGATGGTGCTGAGCCTGAAAGCGGCCGGCTATGGGTTGAACCTCACCCGGGCCAGCACCGTCATCCATTACGACCGGTGGTGGAATCCGGCGGTGGAATCGCAGGCAACCGACCGGGTACATCGAATCGGACAGACCTCGCCTGTGACAGTCATGGCGCTCACCACCGAAGGAACATTGGAGGAGTACATTGCGTCGCTGCACGCCCGGAAGAAAGCAATTGCAGGGTTGACCGAGGGGAACAACGAGACAGCGCTTGCCGCACTGGATGATTCGACACTCAGACAGACGTTGTCGCTCCGATCGGTGGCACGGTGATGGCATCCACTCCCCTGCCTCCTCCGTTCGGTGCGACTCCATGGGGCAAGGAATGGCTGCGTCGAGTCGAGCCGATCACCGCTACCCGACCCAATCCGATGCTTCCTCGAGCGCGGAGCCTGGCTCGTAGCGAGTCGGTCGTCGTGGATACCAACACGATCGGTTCTATTCGCTGCGTGGTCTCGGCAGGAAAGAAAATCGAGACCGCGACATTTGCGGTGCCGCGCTATTCGGCGGCTCACAAAAGGACGGCTCTGCGCATCGTCACCAGTCATCCGACTCACGGCAGAGGCAGCGGGGATCTGCCCGACGCGCTTCACGCGGAGCTGGTATCGCGGGGTCTGGCACCGGTTTCCACGGACGTCGACACGGCATGCACCTGTTCCAGCAGAACTGATCCTTGCGTTCACGTCACCGCAGCAACGTACGCGATCAGTCTGATCGTGGACCAGTCACCTACGACGGCGTTGGCCATACGTGGTCTGGACCTCGTCGAAGCCGCTGCGTCGACGGACTTTCCAGCTCGATGGATGCCCATCGAGAGCGTCGACGCAGCGGTGTTCTACGGCTGAACGTATGCCCGAAAGATCAGGACGTTGCCTCGACAGCGAGGCGTGCAAGTGTGTCGTTCAGCTGATCCTCGGTGACCAGGGGAAACCCGATCTGCTGGAGAAGCTTCTTGTCCGTGACCTTCGACCAGTCGTAGGTGTGCCGCACCAATGTCTCGTTTGGTCCCTGAGACTCCAGTTCCCACAACCATTCCCATCCGGGAGGCTCGTTGCCGGCCGGCGCGGTCTTCCATGCCAGTAGCTTGTCCTTGGCGTACCCGGTGACGACATTGTCGGTCTGGTATTCCCCACCCATGTGATCGCCCTGCATGTTCATCGTGAACTTCTCGCCGACCTTCTGAATTCGGTCTGCGTGGTCCACGCCGCGTACGAATCCCGAGCCGTCGAGTGCCTGATGCCGCTCGGGGTTGGACAGGACGTCGAAAATTGCGTCGACGGGCGCTTCGATGGTGCGTTCCACTGTCAGCTTTGCGTTCTCTGTCATATCTGCACGATGCCCAATACGCCGGATCCTCAATCATGGATACAGCCGAAAACAGGTGGACCGCGAAGGCTGCCTGGTGAGATGCTCGGCCGACACCGGGATTGCGGCACCCAGCGCAGCGGGACGGAGGCATGACCGTTATGTCAACCGATCTTGCTCATTCCACTGCCACCTGGGTTCTCGAACACCTCGAACCCGGCGAACGTGTGACGGCCGTGGACTCGATGACCGGAGGCATCACGGCCGAGGTGCGTCGGCTCACTGTGGCAGATGATCAGCACGCCGTTCGCGTGCTCGTGTTGAAGAGCTACACAGCCGTGTCCGTCTCGGCTAACTGTCGTTGCCGAAGAACCACCAAGTGAGGACAATCGCTACGACTGCGGCAACAGTAAAAAGGACGGCGTTGAGCCAATGTGGGTTGCCAGTATCGAGATCTGCCAGTGCCATGAGTACTCGCCCATCCGTCCGCCCTAGTGGACAAAACCGACTTCTGCAGTCGAGCCTATACACAATGGAACGGATAAGCCCTCATCGTTCGACATCTATCCGATTAGTCAATCGCGCGCCATCTTGGTCATTGGAATCGAGCAGATTTCGGGAATCCTTATTCCAAGGCTGGGCCGACTCGCCGTACCAATGCGTGGGTCTACTTTTCGGCGAGACCTGTTGCCTCTGCCAAGTATTCGCGTGAGTCCCGGAACGTCTGCGCTACACCGCGTCCAGCGATCGCGTGGTACCGACTGATTTGGTCGTCATCGAGAGCATCGAGAACAGTGCTGGAATCTGCGTGCATCCAACCACCGTCTTGGACCAGTTCGTGGGCGCGTTTGCCGTGCAGGGCAGAAATTCCCTCGACTCTGATCCCCTGGGGATCGGTCGACGCCGCAAGGTAGTAGGCCTTCTTGCCGGGGTAACCGGCCTTGACCTTCTCACGCAACCTGAAGACAGCGGCGGCTGCGTCGTCGATGGCCGACGCCTGCTCGTCGGACCCGGCTTCGGAGGCCGAAACTCGCGCGATCTCCGCGTCCAGCGCAGCGAGCAAAGTGGCGAGGTACTCGAGATCACTCATAGGCCCATGATGCCCTAGTGCAGTGCGCTCTCGAACCAGCACCTGACGGAAAGAAATCGACTATGCCTCCGCCTCTGGGTCCGCGACGCGACGTACCGATACCCTGACCGTCTACAACTCCGCGACCGCGCCGGGTTTGTCCCTCGCAGTTTGGGGGGTCTATTGGGTCCTGTCGGAAGTCCTGATACCCGCCGGTAGGGTCATGCGCCGCCGACGACGCGGAGCTGTCCGGACGGTTCGTTGCACCACCTGCAGCTCCCGTCGATGTAGTCGTGGCCGTCTTCACGTTCGCACTCATCCACCGCGCATCCGCTGCCGCAAGACAGCATCTGTCCACATCTGCACCGCTCGCCGTCGCACCCCGGGTGGTGAAGCGTTCGCGGCGGGGCACCGCAGTCGTGGCATTTGCTCCTGCCGTTGGGTATTCGACTGGGCCGCCACGTGCAACCCACTGAATCGAGCATTTCCAGATCACACGCCATGCAGATCGCCATGCCGTGCAGAGTCGCACAGAGCACCGACACGAAAATTCTTCGATCGAACTCCACGATGCAACATCCCTGTCCGCGGGCACCGCCGTGGATAGGCACAGCCCTGAGAATCGACAAGTGAGGCATGTCGAACGACAGTTTCACGACCTCGACAAGAGGCCACGCCTCGTAGAAGGGTTCTGCACGTTGGCAGTTCTGAGATGATTTCCCGATGCACCGGATCCGGCTGATCTTCGCACTCGTCGCGCTGACACTGCTCGCCACAGGATGCGCCGACGAGCCCGCACCCGAGCCGACACCGGTGGTCGTGGCATTCGACGACGGATGGGGCCAACTGTTCGTCATGAACCTCGACGGTTCCGGCTTGCGTCAGGTCACCCCGACCGTGGGCGAAGACAGCCGCGACCCGAACTACGCGAACGGCGCTGCCCTCTCCCCCGATGGCGAGCATCTCGCGTACGCCCGAGGCCGATTCATCGAGATCCTCGACCTCGAGTCGGGTGAATCGAAATCGGTATTCGAAGGTGGCTACCAACCGGCTTTCTCACCCGACGGATCCAAGATCGCGTTCACCGCGAACGGCGGCATCAACATCATGAACGTCGACGGGTCCGACGCACACGTCATCGCGCAAGAAGAGTCGGCGTTCGGAGCGACATTCTCGCCCGACAGCTCACGGGTTGTCTACGTCACCGGCGGCTACCTGAACGAAGTACCTGCCGACGGCGGTGAATCGACAGTGCTTCTGCGCGACCAGTTCTGGAACTCCGACCCGGCCTTTTCGCCTGACGGGTCGACGCTCGTCTTCTCCAGTAACCGAGGCGGCAACAACGGCTCGGAGATCTACGCAATGCCCTCCGCCGGAGGGGAGATCACGCCTCTCACCGATACCTACTCGGTACATCCGAAGTTCACGCCCGACGGCTCGCGCATCCTGTACGACCGAGCGGTCACACAGACGGGTGAACTGGTGACCGATGTCGCTACCGGCTCTCAGGCCGAGATTGCGTCGATGAACCCCGACGGGTCCGACCAGAAGCGGCTGACTCCACGCTCTCTGAGCGGTCAGATGCCGACCGTGAGCGGGGGACGTTGACCCGCAAGCTATTTGGCATGTTCGGGGTTCGCTCCGCCTCGCCCCGCGTTCAATCTGCAAGATCGACTACGCCCAAGGGCCGAGAACCGGGTCAGTCCATGCACCGAGTTTTCCGCTACTGGCTATGTAGACCGCCGCAGGCGACAATTGCTCGTCAGCACAGTCCGGTCAAGACGTAACCGATACAGGCATGGGGTGTCCGCCGTAACGGTGACTCGAACGGGCTCGTTGACAACAGCCCATTAGGCAGTGACGACGGTGAAATGCTGTTCGTGCAGCTGATCCGCTGTCGTCCTGGCCAGGACTACGCGGGGCCTTTACCGTGGATGGTATGGCGACTTTCGCAGACGATCCGCGCGGTACCTACGCTCGTTACATCACCGCCTGCAACGAACGGCGTTTCGGCGACCTCGACGAATTCATCACCACCGATGTCGAAGGTGTCCGCAGCGGCATCGACGGCTACCGCGACGGCCTTCGAGACATCACAGTCGCGTTCCCCGACTTCAGCTGGTGCATGGAGGACTTGGTCGTCGAGGGCCGGTTGATGACGGCTCGCCTGACGGATACCGGCACCCACCACGGCGAGTTCGATGGGATCGCGGCGACCGGCCGGTATGTGCAGATCCAAGAACTAGCGATGTACCGGCTCGATGACGACGGCAAGATCGCGCGCTGCTGGGGAGATCTCGAGGCTTCATTGCGCTGTGAACTGCTGGGCCGCGGAGAATAGCTGGCTGCGATCAGCGAAGAGACATACGAGGAGTTAGCGAGCGCGGTTCAGCGGCAGTAGCGCAAGTCGTCAGATCTACGCTTTTGCAGCGTCACGTCCGGCGTCAACGGGTCCACATGTAAACGTGAGCGGTCAGACAGCGGCTTCGAGACCGAAGCGCATTTCCGCCGTGTTCTAGTGGAACAGTGGACTGGGTCGAGAAAGAACTAAGGGTCGCTGGTCTTACCGGTACCTGCACAGCGGTGGGTGTCATGCTCCCCTGGGCCCTCGAAGGGACCTTGCTCCGGTTGGCGCTGCTGGTGTTTCCTGCGTTCTGCGGTGCCGTCGCCGGACTGTTGGTCGGTGTGATCGCAGTCGGTGGTGGACGCTTCGCCTTGTGGTCGAACCGAATGTGGGCCGCACGATCTCACCACACCTGGCGACACCGATTCGCCGCGTGCACCGCAGCAGCGGTCACGCTGGCGATCTCTCTCACATTGTGCTGGCTGGTCGTCGCTGGCAGTGAAATCCTCACTGACACAGATGTATTCCCGTCCTGGTGGATCTCACTGGCAGCGATAACGGCGGCGAGTTACCTATTCGCCTACCTTCTCGCTCCCACGACGGACTGCGCCGCCCGAACACAGGACGGCTTCGGAGAGGTCTAGGTTCCAGCCCCGGTCCTTGCTCGGCCTCATCCTGGCGTGTGTGAGCCGCTGAACACCGTCGATCTGTTGCGATCAGAAGAGATGAGGCGGGGTAATAGTGTCGGACAGTCCGTGCTCGACAACACTATTCCACTTTGCGGTATCGGCCATACTGGACACATGGCAAGTCGTGGAGTGGTCCGCACCTGGAATCTGCGCGAGATGCACGGTGTGATCGATTCGGACGACACTCCAGGGGGATGCTGGACATTTGGGGCGACGGTCGCGATTGCGGGATTCCCCAGCCTGGACGAAGGCCAAGTTGTCGAATTCGAGTGGCGACCAACCGGCGAGCTCGACCAGAGCTACAACTTCATCACACTTCGCGCGTGGCCGGCAGGTGTCGAGCCGGTGGATCGCCCGTCCGGCTCATCAGCGTGGAACATCGACGCCGATGGCAACGTCCTAGAAGAGACGGACTTGGATTTCCCCGAAGAGCCGCGGATCGGGACCGCGGCGAGTGGCATCGTGTCCGCCTGGCACGGCGACGAAGGCTGGGGCGTAATCGATTCCGCGGGTACCCCTGGCGGATGTTGGACTTACTGGAGTGCCCTGCACCCTGACGAGGTGATCGATTCGCAGGGCATGGGTCAGTTCAACATACGAGGAGGCATCCACGACCTCATCGTCGGCGAGAAGGTCGACTTCGAGTGGGAGTCCGTCACAGATCAGGATGGGTACAAGTTTCGCGCGATCAAAGTGCGACCGCGGAGGGAGATTCCGCCGTGGCAGATCGAGTGGATCCCGTCATAACAGGGACCTGGAGGTTTCCGTGCGTCCTACGACCGTGGCTGCGTCAGGTCACGGTGAAGCGGACAGTGTTGCCGGTCGGATCGAGCAAGGTCGTATTCAGCGGTGCGTCAGTTGTCACCGTCAAACCCGCTCTACCGGAACCGATATCGATCGCTATCTGCTTGCTCCATTCGCCGCCTTCCGGGGGCACGGATCCGATTGCGGCGGAGTTGAGGGGCACCATCCACGAGCCCCCGGTCGGTTTGGCATCGCTGTACGGGTCGGCCCAGGGTGCATCGAAGTTGTTCATGTTCACGAACACGGTGAGTGGACAGTCGCTGGTGAAGAATGTCCGCCAGGTCAGCGTGACAACCGCGATGCCCGGCCGATCGTGCGGTGTGTACACGTCGCCGCCCACCTCGCCTGCGCACGGTAAAGACATCTCTTTGCCGAGCGAAATGTTGTATGGGAATGGGGTGAACTCCTGATGGTGGGCTGACGCCACCCCCGGCATACCGAGCAGCGCAGCCCCGAGGGCAGCGCCGACAACTGTGGTTCGCACGGTCCAAGTTCGAGTCACGAAATGGACATTACGGTAAGGGCCTTTCGTTGGGGCCGGGGATCGGTCTCGTCCAGTTTTCTGACCGGCAACCCCTCATCTACGGGCAAGCAGGTTATGGGTTGACGGTGTCGGTATCCCAGGCGAGTTATGCGTGACAGCTACGGCCAGCGAATCGAGCTCGACGTTCGTGAGTATTGCGTCGATGCACGAGGTCGACGCACCGATGTAGGTCGTCATCAGGTCGATGTCTGTTGCCGTACACCACGCCTTATCATTCGGCCACCACAGGTGGGCGCTCATTCCAAAGGGAAACTGAGCGCTGGCACCGAACTTTGTGTCGGCGAGGCCGATACTGCCTGCGAAGAGCACCACATTTCGAGACGGCACCGGCAGTGAAGCTCATTCGACGGTAAGTCGACATACCCAGATCCTTCCCAGTGCCCGAACCGGCACTCCGCCAGTGCCTGTGTGAAGCGTCGGAGAGTGTCTGCCAAAGCCCGGGTGGTGTTTGTCGGCAACGAACCTTGGATTGGGGGTTCGTGCCAAATGCCCTCCTGTCCACCGGCGTGCCAGCTACCCACGATGGAACCCCACTCCATTGCCGGGTGCGCGAGCCGACCGTTGGCTCGGGAGACGGCCGACCAAGTGACCGGTTCATCGTCGATAGTCCTCGCCGGGTGAAAGATTCGCGCGTACGACGGGAAGATGATTTGGAACCAGTGCGGCCACACCACTGCCGAATTTTCCGATTTCTTCGAGGAGCCACGCCCTTGCGCCGACGTCGTCGGCCACCCGTAGTCCTCGTTCGTCCGAGTCCTGGGAATCGGTCGTCATCGGATCCCACGCCATGTGCCCACTAGATCACACGAAGCCGCATGTCCTGGCCTGCAGATACGTTGCACAACAGAAGCGACGCAGCGACACGGCTGACATAATCGGCCTGTGCAGCTGTCCGAGCATCGAGAGTCAGTGATGACTGCGAATTGGAGGCCCCGGCGGGGCGTCCAAGTGACGCACTCGGATCTTCCTGATGCGTGGCTCGATGCGCTCGATCGTCTGGTCCACGATCTACGCGTACGCCAGTACGGCGGCGATGTCGAATACATCGACTGGGTAGCCGAATACGAATCGGACAGCGGCATGGTATGGCTCTACAGCGCTGTCACGGTCGTCGGAGGCAGCCGAGGAAGACTTGCCTGCAGTGGGATCGGCGCTTCTGTCGACGATGACGTAGAGCTGGCGCTGCTGTCGATGGCTGACCTTGTTCAGAACGAAGTGGCCGAAGCGGGTACCGCGTGGCCGTGGGGAGACGACGGCGGATTCATGCATGCGGAACTCATCGATGGAGTCGCCATGTGGAAGGACAAGAACTTTCGCGCAACGCGTATAGGGGATCTATCCGAGAAGGACTGATAGAGAACACTATCGGACCGAGAGCATGGACCCTCAAGCAAATTCATCGGCGACCACCAAGCGTAGAACCGCACGCACCCATGCGTCTGCGGATGCCTCCAGGTCGTGGCCGGTGAGTGCATCGGCAAGGCGATCGAGCGACAGACCCGTCGACTTCATACCTACCGATCTCGAGAGGTCAGCACGCCCGCGAATCGCAACCACGTCAGCCTCCGACACGAACCGCAAGCCACGGTGCGAGAGATCCGCCAGGGTCGACAGACATCCTGCAACAGCATCGACGACGCGATCCTGACCTACCTCGCCCGCCGAGCGGATCAGACTCGACATACCCACACGAGGCGCGAGATCAGGCACGACCACACCGAGATCGCACGCAATCGAGTACGGCGTGATGCAGACCTGCCCTGACCGGGCACTCATTCGACCTGCCACCGCCCGCGGACCCGACGACATCGCGTGGAGAACCGCGTCGATAGCACCGGGAGCCTCCGCTCGATGCTCGACCACGATCTGTGCCTGACTTCCCTTACCGTCCGCGACCACCACCGTCAACGTCTGACCTGCCGGAGAGTAGTCGGTGTCGACCACAGCGTCGACGCTCACTATGCCGACCCCATCCGTCACCAGACGGTTCCGTGCGAACGACGGCCTGCGTTCGGTCAACTGTCGACGCACATCGTCGTAGTCCGAGGAGAGGGCAGCCGAATCAGCCCAAGCGTCGGCCCCGAGGGGAAGGATCGATGTCTTGCCGATACCTCTACGTCCCAATCGAATCGAACGGTTCGCGCGCCGAACAGCCGATTCGGTGACGATGGTCGACGAAGCCAACGCCCCGATAGTCGTCCCCGCAACTCTGCGCCCCGCCACCGCATGACCGGTAAGCAACTCCCCCGGCCACTGATGCCGCATCAGATAAACGGCATTCGTATCGATTTCGGAGAAGTAGACGTCGACACTTACGGCGTCACCATTGGCCGTTACGCGGGCACCCAAACCGACCAGACGTGAACGTCTGAGCGGAGTTTCGCCCGCAGTCTCGGTTCCCAATGCCATTCCGGCGAGCGCCGAGTCGGTCGCCCCTCCGAGCTGAACTCGCGCGTGGATCTCTGCGATCAGCGACGCCACCCGGATTCGGTCGTGACGGGCATTCCTTGCGGCATAGGCTTCGACCTGATCGGCCAGATCCCCACAGGCGTCGGCGAGCCACACCGTCGACGATGCCTCGGCCGAACGAGTAACCCTCACTGCCGATGCATGTTGCACACCCGACGCCCCGGCCAGTCCGTCGAAGAGGATAGTTCGGGCAACAACCTTGGCCAGAGCGGAATTAGCCGAATCCTGAATTAGACCAGCACTACTGACGAACACCTCGTCGCTACCCGATTCGTCAGCCGCTCGTACGGCCCACACCGCAAGGGCGATCGACTCCGGCGCTGCATGCTCGGATGCCGACGAATGAGTGTGACCCACATCGTGGGGTGTCAAGAATCGAACTGTGCAGTGCGGCAACTCGACACGCACAATCGAGTCGGTGCCCTCGGGGCGATGCACTGTCGCCTGATAACCCTCGCCACGGATGCGCCTGGCCCGCCGCATGGCGGCCGCACCGACGTGCGATTCGACAAGTGTGTCGTCGAATTCCCCTGGTGTCCATTCCGGTCCGCCGACATCGGTACCGAATCTCGCACGATAGGCGAGCACCAGACCGAGGCGATGCCTGCACGCCGAGCTCGCGCCGCAGGAGCATGACGCGTCGGTGAACGGCAACGAAGCCGGGAGCTCGGTCACGACGCCGTCGGCGAACCGGGCGACGATGCGTTCGATTGATGCCGACAAGTCCGGTGGATTCTCCTCGACCATCCGCACTGCTCTTTTGACCAGGCCACGATTGGTGACGAGCACCAGTGCCTCGTCGGTGAGCGCCGCCACGTCCGGTCGGATGGATTCGGCGTTCATCGGATGCACCCGGCGACGAACTCCGCGAGCCCGCCCGGTGTCATCGCCCCCACGTGCACCCCCAGCCGGACTAGACGCTGGGCGATCTCTCGGTCGTAGTCGGGTTCGCCGGACTCGTCGAGTGCTGCCAACGCCAACACTCGCACGCCCTCGTCGGTCAAGCGAGATACGCTGCGCACGAACCGATCCGCTTGACTCTCGTACAGATCGGAGATGATCACCACGATGGTTCGGCGGGGAGTCTCGACCAGCTGCCCCGCATAGTCCACAGCCTTGGCACCATCGTTGCCGCCACCGAGTTGCACTCCCATCAACAATTCCACCGGATCCAGAACCCCCGACGTGAGGTCGACAACGTTGGTGTCGTACGCGATGAGGTGCGTTCGCAGACCAGGGACGTTCCAGAAGCATGCCGCTGTGACGGCGGAATGGACGACAGAATCGATCATCGATCCTGACTGGTCGACCAGCAGTATGAGTGTCCAGGTGTCAGTGCGTCGCCGGGTGCGCGAAGTGAACAGTGGTTTCTCGATCGCGATGGATCGTGTCTCGAGGTTCCAGTGCTTGAGGTTCGCGAGAACCGTTGCAGGAAAATCGAAGTTGCGAGAGTTCCGGAAGGAGGTGCCCTGCCGGCTGCGCGTGCCGTGGAAGGTCTTGCGGACGTCGACGGACAGCTTCTCGATCAGCTCTTTCACAACCGTGTCGACAGCCTTCTTGGCCAGCGCGAGAACCCGCAGGTCCATCAGATGCTTCGTTCGCAATACCGCACGAAGGAGTGTCACACTCGGTTCGATTCGCTCGAGAGCCTCGGGATCGGTGACCACCTCGGTGATCTCGTATTTCTCGACTGCGTCTCTTTCGAGGCGGTGAACTGTCTCACGCGGAAACAAGCGGTGGATGTCGTCGAGCCAATCCACTGCGCTCACCACCGTTGTCCCGACTCCGCTCGGCCGTCCGCGACGGTCGCGGTGCAGTGCCCTACCCTCGCCTTTTTGCCCCTTCGCCAGAGCACCGCCTGCTCGAGCGCGTGAACCACCCGAGCGCACGCCCTGGGCGGCACGGGCCGCGTCGCGGCCATACAGCCATTCCAGCGCGGAATCCTGTTCTGCCGCAATACCTGTAGGGTCACCGAGTGCACCGGAGCTGGCGTCACCCAAGATCAATCGCCATCGCTCGGAGTTCATTGCAATCCAATGTTCGCGAGCGCACGATCGACTCGCTCGTCCAGTAGCTCGCCGGACAGTCCCGAGGCCGTAATGGACGGGCCGGCAGGCGCTGGTGCCACGCGTCGAGCGATGACCTCGCGTTCACGCGGAGGAAAGAACTCGAAGGACTGCCTCAGGGCAGGCAGTGCAGTCAGAAAATCATGCTCGGTCATCCGTCCTACGACGGCGTCGACGGCCGTCAACACTGCGTCACCGGAACCGGCATCGAGAAAACGTTCACGCGCGACGCCGAAGAGACCGGACAGCCAGTCGCCGAGCCGATCCGAGGGTATGGACCGCACGGCAGCCGCCGCATCTTCCGGCGTGGTTCGAGTCCACGACGCGCCCAGAGCCGATCCCCTCATATCCACTGCGGCACCGCTGTCACGCGCCAGCAGATCCAATTCTGTAGACGGGTCATCGCGCAAGAGGTGCCCTGCGTACTGCATGGCATCGGCGATGGCCGCGACAGCCGCGATTCGACGGAGATCTGCGCCCCCTGTTGCTCGGACTCGCCGGGCGAGCGTAAGCACCTTGGGCGACGCGGCTGCCACCACTTCTCCGAGCAGCGCCGAACCCCGACTCCCGAACAGCGAATCGTGTCGCCACAGATCGAGGGCAGTGCGCAGAAGTAGCCCGGTATCGGCGAGATCGACTGCGTTGTCCAGCGATTGGATCGCCGCCGATGCTGACGTATCAGATACGTCGTCGAGTCCGCTCAAGACTGCGTCGAACAGAATTCGCGCGACGGCAGCCATGTCTTTGCCCGCTGACCGCAACGCGGAGACGAGCGCTGCACCCGCCGCGTCCACTAGCGTGTGCCCGTACGCGGCGGCCTCGACGAGTGCCGGAACTCGGCCGCCGTGGTCGGTGATCACCCACTCGTCGATCGACCGCACCTCGGAGACACCGCTCGGTCCGGCAGAGCGCTCGAAGCCAGGAATGCCGAGTAGTCGTAGCTGATGCAGCACGCGACTTCTCGAACGCTCGCGTTCGTCAGTGAGATCCAGAGACAAAGTCCCGGTGGTCAATTCGAACTCTTCGAGCAGCATGCCGACGTGATGGACCAGCCCAGGTGCCGGGGCGTCAGGATGCAGTTCCCCTCGCCGCTCTCCCCTCAACGTTCGGATGCATACCTCGATCACCGGGTCAGCTTCGACACCGAGTGGTTCACCCGCACGCGTCCACGGCAGCGGTGAGGGAATGGCCTCGTCGACGAGTGTGCTCGCAGCACCGTCCAGTACGTCACGACGCGTGGGCACCGAGTGACCTCGCATCGCCGCCAGCGCATGGACCTGTGTTCGGAATCCGGCGAAGTCGGTGGTGGAAACCCGGTGCCCGCGGGCCCGCAGGTTCAGCACGACGGCCTCGATCGCGGTGTCCGACGCATGAGCCTGATTTTCCCAAAGCTGCTGGTACCACCACGGTCCCTCGAGTTCGAGGCGACGGTAGGAGTACGGGATCAGATAGCCTCCGACGTCGAGGGCGGACTCCGGACTCGGAACGGTCGGCCAGCTGTCATCGGCCGGTGGTCCCGTCTCGAGCTCCGACATGATCCCGGCACGGTGGAATCCGCCGCAGACGACGACGACCGAACCACCCTGCTCACGAGCTGCTTTCACCCAGGATGCCATGTACTTCTCGCGTTCGGAGACGTCGACACCATCACCGCGGATCAGGATGAAGTAGCTGTCGAGGATATCTCGCATCTCTTCGGTCGTCAGCGCGCCTGCCCGGGCTTCCACGACGTGGTCCCACATCGCATCGATGGTGTCGAGGCCCATCTGCTCGACTGCATCCACAGCGGCTGGGCTGTATTCGGTAGGCCCAGAATCGAAGTCGGGATGCCACGACGGAAGGTCGATGAACCGAACTGACGCACCCGTTCCAGTGGCCGCTTGCATCGCTACCCACTCCGGCGAGAACTCGGTGTAGGCATTCCAGGCCACCTGGGTGTGTGTACCCCTGCGGGCGTGTGAGAACAGCGCGATCGGAAGTCGATGTCCGAGCGTCAACTCGCCGAGGCGGTCTGTGTAATCGGCCGGACCTTCGATCAAGACGTGGGCCGGCCTCAATCGTTCGATGGTCTCGGCTACCACGCGCGCGCAGGCAGGACTGTGATGCCGCACGCCGATGACGGCCACCTCGTCGCCATCGTGACGTTCCACCACTAGCTCAGACGTGCGTGAGCTTCGCGCAGCTCGCGCCACGCCTCGCTCGATCGGTAGGACGATCGCTGCTCGATGTAGCGACGCAACCTCGCTGTGTCCTCGGCGTTGTCTTTCGCCGCGGTGCCGGCCAGGGACTCCGCGAGATCGGTGAACGTGCCTGCATCACCGCGCATGTACCAGCCGCGAATTCCGGTGGCATGCGCGAGCGAGACCGCCTCAGCCGTGCTCATCACAGACGACAACCGCTCGACGGGAGCACCGGCTTCGGTTAATCCCGATCTCAGGTCACGGAACAGCGTCACGAGAAGTTCCGCGACCGCCGGATCTTGATCGATCCCCACCCCGGACGCGCGCAACAGCGCCGCCGACTCCGCCCGCACCAGCGCGAGCTCGGTGTCGAAATCTGCAATCGGATGTACCGTCTCGAAATTGAAGCGACGTTTGAGCGCGGCGCTCATTTCGTTCACTCCTCGGTCGCGGGTATTTGCCGTCGCGATGACGTTGAATCCCTCACGCGCGTAGACCATCGCGTCCGTTCCGGTGAGTTCTGGCACCGCGAGAACACGTTCGGACAACAGCGACAGCAGGGTGTCCTGCACTTCGAGTGGGCATCGGGTGATCTCCTCGAAACGCACGATCCGACCCTCGGACATCCCACGCAGCATGGGTGCCGGAACCATCGATCGTGGGGAAGGGCCCTCGGCTACCAACAGCGCGTAGTTCCACGAGTACCTGATCTGGTCCTCGGTGGTTGCAGCGCCTCCTTGGATGGTGAGCGTGGAATCTCCACTGACCGCAGCCGCAATGAGTTCGGACAGCATCGATTTCGCAGTACCTGGTTCACCGACCAACATCAATCCGCGTGTGGTCGCCAAGGTGACGAGCGAGCGTTCGACGAGTGACGGGTTACCGACATACTTGGCGACGATTCCGCGGTGGGCGTCGCCCATCACGAAGCTGCGGGCCGCCTGCAGACTCAATTTCCACCCAGGTGGCCGCGGACCGCTGTCCTCGTCGGCGAGTCGCTCGAGCTCGTCTGCATACCGCTCCTCGGCAGGTGGCCGCTGTACTCCCGTCGTCACGACGCGAACCCATCCAGATCGGCGATGAGTTCCGAGACGGTCGCACGGTCGACGTCGTTCAAGGTCCCTCCTCGCAAGCTCACCTCGACGAGCTTCTGGTCCGGGTATCCGTTGTAGGGATCACCCGTCCCCATCCCCGGTTCGAGTCCCAGCAGCACCGAGACATCGTCGCTCAGTTGGTAGAGCAAGCCCTGACCCCAGGACACGGGGTTCTCCCACACCGGTTCCCATCCGCGGTAGGTCAACCGGAGGGCCTGGCTCGGGGTCGCAGTCACCCCCGTGAACCTGGCCAGGCCACTGCCGTCGATGTCGCCTGGCAGCGGGTCGTGGACCGGTCGGCCCAACTGTGGGAACGGCTGCAGTATTTCGTAATCGGCGAATATGTTCGACCACGTCCCGACCGTGTCGGGTATGTGTGCCGGATGAACCAGACCTATCCGGCCGTCGGGAAGCTCGAGGGCATCGTCGTCGACGTCTGCGAGGGTGCTGTCTTCCGCGACCCGGAACACCACTGCAGGTTTGTTGTTGTCGTCGAACGACGCCCACAGGAGACGACGAGCTACGTGGATCAAGAGCGGATGTCCCAGCACGTATTGGGTGAACTCGTCGGCGGTCCAACGGCGTCCGATCACCATCGACCGATTGAGGCGCTTGATCTGTTCGGTTGCAACAGCTTTGGCTTCGCGCTTGAGCGCGGCGAAGCGTGTCTTGGCTTCCTCCGCGAGGATGGCATCGTCTCGGGTGGTGGGCTTGGGCAGGCTCGTCGTCTTCTTGCCATTCTCGTCGAGCACGTATGGAACAAGTGCTTCGGTGAAGCCGACCGTGAAGGATCGCTCGCCGTAGTCGAACATCATGGTTCCCGACGACGACAAATCGAGAGTGGGGACGATGCGGTCCGCCAACTGCTCACGATCGAGACCGAGGCTTTCTGCGACCTCGGCGACCCGCTGCTGCGCGCCGACCTTGAGGGACTTGAATTTCATCTTCCGTGAGATGTGGTCCAATTCGGTGAGGGCCCGGGTCGAGCCGTGCGCAGCCAGAGCGTCCAGCCCCAGTTGCGCTCGGGCAGTCCCGTTCTCGCCTGGCCAACGCCGGATGAGCGGGGCCAGTTTTCCGATTGTCGAGTCGTCGCCCAGCCACCCGAGTGCGAGGATCACCCAATTGTCTTTCGAGGGCGCACCTGCTCCCCACCATCGCTGAAAGAGCTCCCACGCTGCGTCGGCGAGTGACCCGCGATCGCAGTACGAGGTCACCGTCTCGAGCCCTGCGTACGGTGCATCGATTGTGCTTACCGCGCACATCGTCAAGATATGCGCCGTGGCGGAATCAGGCAGAGCAGCGGACCTGTCCGCGGTCAGTATCGGCGGCAGCGACGGCGCGTCGGCCCAGGCCGGTGTTTTCGGAATGCGCTTCGGTAGTACTTCCAGCGGATCGAGATCGACGATGGTCGCAATCGCTGCCGATACGTCGTCTCCGTACCTGTTTGCTCCGGCCAGCACTGTGTCTCGTGAGGTGGCGCGCGCGAGTCCGCGTAATGCTGCTGCAGCGTGATCTTTCTGCGCCCCAGCTTTTCCCACCGCGTCGGGGATCAACAGCGTTGCTGCGTCCGCCGCATGCCGGACGAGCCATGCCAAAGCGGGCTTGCGCAAGTTCTTCCGGGTGGCGAACATCGTCGCGTGCACGCGCGCGACATCGAGGTCGACGTACGGCATCAGATAGGGTGCCGCTGCACCGGGGTGAGCTCGTGTGAAGCGGAGCATGAGCGGTAAGGCGTCGAGTTCGTAACGCGCAACGACACGCAGCGGATCCTTGAGAGTTGTTCCCTCCCAATCAGTCAGGAACGGTCGGGCAATCTCGTCCGGCGCGATGAGGAAAATGATCCAGGCGTACCGGCCCCCTGCACCTGTCGGTGACGGGTCTGGAATGTACTGCTTGTAACTGTCCCATGTCGTATAGGAGTAATCTCCCGGCCTGTTCTTGATGGCCTCGAGTTCGCCTGGCAGCCAGGCCATTTTGTGAAGATCAGGGACTTCGAGCCCTGTGATGGCGGTCGCGTCGGGCATCTTCTTGCGCGTCGACCACGGCGGACTGACGAGGATCGACGGAAGGTCGGTCGCCATCGGCAACAAGGTTGTCAGTTCTGCGATCCTGCGTTGCGCTCTCTCCGGCAACGTGGAGGCGATCTCGCGCGCCAAGTCCGGATCCCGCCGTACGTGGCGATCGAACAATCCCGAATCAGCCTCTACAAGAACACGGAACGCTCGACGCGGATAGTTCTGCATCGCCCGAAGGACGATTGGCTGCCCGTTCTTCATCCCTCCACGTCGGACCAGAGCCTCGAACGCATCGTCGGTGGGGATAGCCGAAAGGGCGTGCAGTATTCGCAGAAGCCAGGACTCGTCGTGCGCGTTTCCGTACGGATTCGGCGTGTCGAAAGCGTCCAGCAACACAGGCAGTATCGGCGGGCCGATACCATCCACCACCGCTGCTGTCATCGCATCGTCGAGCAGCCACCGCCGGTGCCCGTAGGCGTCATCGCTTCGATGAAGCTGTTCTGGCGTGTTCGCCGAGACCATCAGCTGCGTGCTCCAGTGGTAGGACTGAGGACGCACCACCATGATCAACTCCTCCGACCACTCCAGCTCGGTCGGGAAGATGAACGTAGCGGTCAGCTTTCGTACGGTGTTGCCTCGCAGCGTCGATGCCACGCTTCGGGCCGCCGCGTAGTCCTCGTCCGACGCCACCGCGATCAACCCGCGCATGCGCTCGAGCATGTACTCGCGCGGAGAATAGGTCAGTTGCTCGTCGTACCCATCCACCTGCGCGAAACGTTCTCGCGTCGTGTACTTCGGCATTTCGAACACCGCGTCCGGCGTGGCATGACCGTGAGAAACGACGCTGATTACGGCACCTTCCGGGAGGTCCGCAACCAGCACCCTTTCGCTCACGAAACGCATGTCGGACAACTCCAGAAGCGCCTCGACCGCGAAGACCAAGCCGTGCCTGGCCACCCAGCCGTCGATGATCGAGACAACTCGCAATTCGTCGCGACTTACGAATCGGTTCAGGAGAAAATACAGAGCGGCGGCACCAAGAGCCGAGACGTCGCCTGCCTGGTACTTCCTGGCGGCGATCGTCAATTCGTCGGGGTTGGTGTCGTTGACGAGGTACCAGGACGCGTACTGGAGGCTGAGTTCGTCGGTCTCGATCTTCGCTAGTTCGACGCCTGCGTCAGGATCGACCGGCGCGACGCTGGCGCGATAACCCCCGCGTCGGGGATATTTCATCGGTAGCCACGTCAGCGGCGGCACGGACTTCGACTCGGACTCGGACGTACTGTGGCTCACGCATCTCCTCGAGGTCCCGCACTGTTCGGCGACGTGCCGAGAATGATAGCGGGCAGAACGATCGCCCACCGGTGATCTCGTACCGCGTGGTCTGGCAGCGAAGTGTGGGCGGCGAAAGCAAAACCGACCGGACGGCATGCGGAACGAATTTCTGCCTTGCGCACCGCATCGGTCCGCGGGAGAGTGACGGTCGTGAACGACACACCCGCGTCCGGCCCCCCACCGCGTTTTCGCGGCGTGCCCATCAACGAAATCCCGGCCGTAGTGCCCCTGAGGTTGATTCTGGCCGAAACGGAGAGGATCGGTGCGTGGCTCAGCGGTGCACGGGTCTACAGCACATGCATGACCTTCTCGGTCGAAGCCTGTGTCCGAGAATCTGATCGCTTGCTGGGTATGTACGGGTTCGGTAGACCAGAGTCGAATCACACTCCGCCGATGCTCGTCGGTTTCGAGGATGTCGACGGAACCGTCTCCACAAACCTTCCCGGCAGGCGAACGGGGTTGAGCCCCAGCGGCGGTGGAGGAAACCGCCTGCACAGTCGAGCCGGCCTCATTCTGGAACCCGTCCCGCCCGCCGGTCCTTTGCATGTGTATTTCGCTTGGCCGCACTTCGGGATCGCCGAAACACGTCATAGTGTGGACGCGAGCGAATTCGTCTCGGCGACATCCGAAGTGAGAAAGCTGTGGGACGAGGCCGATCCGGATACGGGCACCCAGTTCGACCTCGACGACAGGACTACACCCGAGATCGAGATTCCACCTGGCGGATGGTTCGAGACGGCCCTCGAACGCCAGAAGCCACCTCCACGCGACCCCAATGCGCCGCGTCGTATCAATTACGCGATCGGGGGTGATGATTAGGCGGTGCATGGTCGCTCCGACCGGCTGCGAGCTGGCAGGATCAACAGCGTGATCGAATCCATTTTCGTCGAGCACCTGCGGTTCTGCTCCGAGTCGAGCGGGCGGTTCAACCGGCATCCGCACCGTGAATTGGCCTCCTTCGACGCACATCCCAGCAGTCCGATTGCGGTGCCGACATCGACGCGCGAATATCGACCAACGATGTGCTTATAGGTGGCGAACAGCGGAATGCATAAATCTATTGGTGTCCGCCGCCCTGCGTCCTGCGTTACCAGCCGACACAGAGGTGTTGCCGTCCTCGATAACTCCCCCGGCTTCAGTTCCAACCTTGGGAGCGAAACCACTGCGCAGGCTTTAGTAGCGCTGAGGGGCGAGGAGGGTGACCTGACGCATTCGGTGAACATCGGTGGGTACGAGCTCCCGATCTAGTTTCCCCGCCTGTGAATCGACCACGACCCGAACGGGGTGAGGTAGTGTCGCGATCATGACACTGCAGAAAGGCGCATGAGCGCCCCGTCGTCCGAGCGCAGACTCTTGCGCCCACGATATATTCGTTTCGCTGCCGGTCGGCTGTGGGTTATCGACGAAACCCAGCCTGTCGCAGCGCTTCTCGAACCGACATCCGGACACATCGATCGGATCGTGTCCTGGCCGGAGATACCCTCACCATCACCTGCACTGACGATTGCCTCCCACGCAGACCGTGTCTGGCTGCAGTACCGCGGAACCGATGTTCTGGCCTGCGTGACCGTGGACGGGGTACATCACGCCGAGTATCTCGAGGGCTCACATCTGCTGACAGCGGGATCGTCCGGAGCATGGTGTTTTCGACCCACACGCCCGCGTGACGACGTCGCTCGCACCGCGGACGAGCCGCCGCTCCCCCGCCCGCGATCGCGACCACCTCTGCTCCTGGCTCACCCGGGCGGAGGCACGTCTCCGATCGACGTCGACGGGGTTCTAGTCGCAGCCGACTTCGACGAACAGTCGGTCCACCTCGCCGTCGAGCACACCCCATGGTCGCGCACCTATCGCGGAACCCCCACTCCGGCAGGATATGTTCTCCAACAATCCAAGTCGTGGATCCATCTACCGCTGGACGCGAGCACGACCCGCATCGAACTCGACGACTACCCTCGATCGCGGGCCGACGGCGCGTGGCACACCAGCGAGTACGCGGACATTACCTACAACGAGCTGCACCGCCGCAAGCGCGCGATCGGCGACGGCGTCCGATGGCACTGGGGCGTGACAGGCAGGCACGGCGGTGTTCTTATCGCGAAGGCATTCCGTGCCGGTTCCTCGACGCCCGTGTGTGAGATCGAACTGCCGGAAGTCCGGGCCTACGAAGGCACCGCATACGGTGACCAACTCTGGCTCCTTGTCAGATCTGTGGACGGTGCGAGCCGCCACCTTGTTCGGCTCTCGATAGACACAGCAGAGTCCGAACTCGACACAGCCATAGACGATCTGGACATCACGGGCTACTGCCGCCCCGTCGCTCCCGAGCCGCCTGATCATGCGTCGTACGTCCGCTACTGCATTCGTCGACTCGACGGGCGGCGGTTCTCGAAGAGAATGCACGACGTCCGCGCCGAGTTCATCGGCGACTGGCCGCACGGCCGCTTGCACATCAGTTTCACCCACGATGACTACGAGGGGCTCACTGTGGTGACTCGACTCAACCTGTACGACGAACAGGGTCGACGTCTCGAAGATATAACTTGTTATGCCCCTACCGAATTGATGGAGCAGGCAGACACCCGCGCGTACCCGGATCGGTCGCGCGCCGTCGGAGGGGTGTTATACGTATGACGCATTGGGTCGAAGTGCTGCTGAAGATCGTCGACGGTCCGCAGCGGCCGGTCATGGGTATCGCCCGCGCAATTCACGCCGACATCGGTCCTAGAGACGTCTACGACGGGCACTACGGCATCGTTCCGTCGTACGTGGGTTTCGGGCTCGGCGAAGTCCGTCTCTTCCGTTTCGGTCGACAGACACGCATGGAGTCTCTGGAAGGGAAACCGCTGTTCATCGCCGACGGCCATAAGTGTTGGGTGTTCGAAGCCGGTCACGATGATCCGATCGAAACCAACGAGCTCAACACCCGGATACCCGACCCGGGCCGAGAACTGATCGTCTCCCGCCCGGTCGAACACTGGGCGCGACCGGGCCTCACCAGACCTACACGTCCTATCGAAGAGGTCGAATTCATCGGACGGCGTTGCTGGAAGGTGGAACTGCAAACCGGCAGCAAGGGCTCGCCGATGGTTCTGACGATCGACACCGAGACCGGGGCCGTGTTGAAGCAGGAGTCCGAGGAGGGCAGTGCGGAATACATCGATTGTGCCCTGCCGGACGAATTTTCGGACTCGACGTTCGTGTGGAGCGGCCCGGCCAGAATGGCTCGTAACGTGTTCGCCGAGGATCGGGCGCGTGAGGTGGAACGATCGAGAAACAACATGCAATGGTTCCACGACAACGTCAGCGCGCAGCGGATACGAGCACACGTCTTGGTCGACTTCACCCCGACCGAGGTGCGCCGAGATCCCGAACATCCTGACAGCTTCGAAGCCGATATCGAGAAAGGTGCCGGCCGACTGTGGCGACGCGCGCGATCCAGCGAGGACTGGCTCCTCCCCGTGAACTGGACGCGGCACTACCCGACACCTGTACGAGCATGGTCCACGGAGACGTTCGACTGGGCCTGCGCATTAAGCCTGGGCCCGGGCAGTTTGACCGATGCGACAGTGACGCAACTCCAACACGCGCTCCACCCAGGCCAAGACGTGGTTGGCATACCCCCACTGAATCCGCACCTAGCTGAGCAATACGACCAATCTTGATATGCCGGGCTACCGGTAGAGGTCTGCATATTGCGGCAGCACAACAGTTTTCGTGTTACTCGAGTCTCGACGCCGGATCATTCCGACGGGTCCTGACGCCGCGCAGATGCCGTTGGGGTGAGCGCGCGACGTTGTTATTCGATGGCTTGTTGATGGACTGTTTGAGAGGGTGCACGAATGAGTGCGGTCAACTGGTTACTGGCGGGCCCGCGTGGTCGTCGGTTGCTCCTCGAGTATGCGCTGCTCGCGGAAGAGGATTCGGCCGTCGATGTCGAGCATTCGTTCTGCTCTGCGGTGTTCCTGGCGTCCTACCGCCTTGACGTCGACCAAGGTGCCGGAGTGGTGATGTTCGGGCCCGGTGCTGAGGAAGCGCGGCAGACCGTGGTGACAGCGGAGGATGTGGCGGATCGCCTGTCTCGGGTGCCGCTCCCGGAATTGACAGCCGGCGTGCTGCGTTCGGTCCTTGCTGCAGCGGTAGATCACGCGATGTACTGGCAGCCACCGAACGGTGAGGACGTTCTCGCCGCCACCGCATCGGTGCGGGGTGAGCTGGAACGGATAGCCGAACACGTCGCCTCGACGCCGCACGCACAGTGGTGGTCGACGGGTCTCGCGACTGCTGATCAGTGGATCGTGTGGTGGGACAACGCATACGCGCAATTCCGGGATACCCCGGCGGCCACACTGACCACCGCAGAGACGTTGCACGACTACGGTGCTCGCACGGCGAAAGAAGAAGTGCGAGCGGCGACCGTGCGGCCGGCGGACCCGGCCACGGGCTTTTCCGGAGAGTGGTGGTCGGTTCCTCCGACACGGAGCTCGACTCGCTCGTTGTTCGATGGCACCCCGGCGGCGCTGTGGTTCGTCGAGGACGGCATGGGATGGAAGCGGGCGGTCTCGCGGCGCATGCGCGTTCCCAGCGGTGTTCGCGCGTACGAGATCGACGGCCCGCAGGCGTGGGCGCAGCTATGCAGAGAGTTCCCTGTCGAGGTCACCGCGCAGAAGCGGCACGACTGGTACCGCGCTACCGGGCGGGCCGGGCGATGGGTCGTTCCCGACTGGCCACGAGTGGCGGAACAGTACGACGGTATTCACCTCACCGTCCGCGGCTACCTCTCCTCAGCCGGGACGGCCATCACCGTGGACGACGCCACAGCGAGTGTCATCGCTGGATGGGCACCCGACGAAACCTATTGGCTCACCGACACCGCAGCAGCCGACGGCGACAAAGCCCAGGGGTGGGTGTGCGACACCGACGGGGAACACCCCGAGTGGACCGCACACAGAGCTCGCTGACGCGGTCTGCACACCGGTAAACGCCAATCCGGTAGTTGTCGCCGGCGTTCACCCAACACTCGAAGAATCCCGATCTCGAAGACGGAGATAAGCATCGAGCCGAGCCGCGCCGACAAGAAGATCACGGCCCCTCGCGCTCAGCCGCGCCTGCCACGCGTCGAGAAAGGAACGCAACTCGTCGACACCTCCGGCACCGCGCAACGATTCAAGGAAGTGCGCGACTTGACTCAGTCGGTAGCCGCCGCGCCGGAGTTGCCGCGCGATCTCGACGTCCCGGACGGCGTCAGCGGCGTATTCGCGGTAGCCGGTGGTCGGGGCGCGTGTGGGTTGTACGACTCCTTCCGCTTCCCAGGCCCGCAGCGTCGCCGGGTGCAGATCGAGGCGTCGTGCGAGTTCACCCACCGTCAGCGGGCGTCCGTCGATCGGCCGCGGTGCCATCGTCGACAGGCTCTTCAGGGCGGCGGCCGTTTCGCTGTAGACGCCACGTTCGGAGTGGAGAGCGGCATGGTTGGCGTCGATCGTTCGGTATGCGAAGTCGTCGTCACGGGCGTTGACTGCGCGCATGATGTCGACCGCCGGCCTGTACCCGTGTCCGCGGCGCAGTGCCACGAACGCGTCGAGCGCCGCAGCGTGCATGAGCGTGTAACACCGGTAGCCGGAGTCACTTCGGACCGCGAGAGGTAGGACGCCTACCTCTTCGTAGTTGCGTACCGCCTGTGTGGACAGTCCGTGTCGGCGGGCCAGATCGGTGGGTCTCACAATGCCTCGATTGAGGGTTAACGGGTTTTAAGCCGGTGGCATGATGCCGAAGTCTCAATGGAATGCTCAACGATACCGTCGAACATATGCCTGCAGAACTGCACAACATCGCCCGAGAACTCGGCGAAGACCTTGGCCGCGTGGTCGACGCTTTCCTGACCGGGCGTCCGGCCGTCCTCCTGGGCCTCGGTGAGCCGACACACGGAATCCCTGCCTTCACGAGCCTGCGCAACGAGCTGCTCGTCCATCTCGTCGCTCGCGGATTCCGGTCGGTGGCGCTCGAGACCGATATCTTCGCCGCGTCCATCGTCGACGATTACGTGGCCGGTGGAACAGCGGGCCTCGACGAGGTGTTGTCGGCCGGTTTCAGTCACGGGTTCGGCGCAGTTCCCGGTAACCGTGAACTGCTCGAATGGCTGCGTGGTCATAACGCAGCGTGCGCGCCGGAGGACCGGGTCCGATTTCATGGCTTCGACGCGCCCGTCGAGTACTCGGGAGCACCGAGCCCCGGACCGTCCCTGAAGTTCGTATTGGAAGCCCTGGCCCCCGAAGAGGTGTTGCCTCCCCACATAGGGGACCTCGACGAACTCCTCGGTGACGACGCCGACTGGACCGATCCGAACGCGATGTACGACGCCGCCGCGTCGATCGGCGGATCCAACAGAGCCCAGGTTCTCGGCTCGATCGCGGAAGGACTGGCCGCCGCTGCACCACTGGACGCGCCGTGGGAGGTGTCTGCGCACGCGCGCGCTGCGCAGGGTTTGCTTCGCTATCACGCGGCCATGGCGAGTACCGCCCCCGATCGCATCGGGCAACTACTCGGCATACGCGCCGAAATGATGGCCGACAATCTCCGCGACATCGTCACGCGTGAACGCGGTCGCGGGCCGACCCTGGTGTTCGCGCACAACTCGCACCTGCGCCGCGGCGACTCG
Source organism: Rhodococcus sp. Leaf233 (assembly GCF_001426165.1). Taxonomy (NCBI): domain Bacteria; kingdom Bacillati; phylum Actinomycetota; class Actinomycetes; order Mycobacteriales; family Nocardiaceae; genus Rhodococcus; species Rhodococcus sp. Leaf233. Next base: position 18,410 of record NZ_LMRO01000015.1, on the reverse strand, counting down.
GCGTTACCGGGCGAGGCGAGCTGGGCTGCAGCCGGTGCGCTCGTGGCCCACGACCTCGGCGATGAATACGTATTCATCGCAACCGACGCCAACCCGTCGGCACCCGTCGGCACACTGCAGGCCATGTTGGCCGATGCCACAGACCGACGCGCGTTGTTCCCGGCGGACGCACTACGCAGCGCACTGCCCGAGTCCGTTACCGCGGGTACGCCGATCGCTCCGGGCCACCTGCCACTTTCTCCCGCAGACCTATCCGGAACCGACGCGATCGTGTTCATCGCCGACACCGATGGGCACCGACACCAATACTGGTGACCCGTCCAAAACGTATATCGAACGTTCAACCACCGACATCATCCCGTGGTGAACGCAAACGCCAGCTGGCAAGAGAGCTTATCGACAGAGCGCTGCCAGCGGATCTGGACGAAACACAAACCGGAGCCAACGATCTAGTCCAAGTTTCAGCTCGACACGGACCCCTATCTACTCCGTAGCTAGTTGACAGCGAACCAGCTGAATCAAGTGGCTCCGTCCACGCAGGTCCATTTGCTCAACACACGCAGATCGCCGGACACCAGTGAATACACCTGGACACCGACTCAGCGCCCAGTTCGACCGTGTAAGAAACGAGTTGTGAACTCCCGCGGCACTCATACAGAAAAGACGGTTCCGGATCTCTCCGAAACCGCCTCTGAACTGCAACTATGTGTCGGGCTGACAGGATTTGAACCTGCGACCACTTGACCCCCAGTCAAGTGCGCTACCAAGCTGCGCCACAGCCCGCCGCACCTCGAAAGGCGCTTGCTGAGATTACCCCAGCCCTACCCCTGAGAGGAAATCGCCTGCTCAGGGGCCGGGTCGGACTAGGTCAGCGGTTGTTGCCCTTGCCTGGCCGTTCCCGCTTCTCGCGGATACGTACCGAGACGCGAACGGGGCTGCCGTCGAAGTTGAACTCTTCACGCAGACGCCGCTCAATGAATCGGCGGTAGCCGGCCTCGAGGAAGCCGGTGGTGAACAGCACGAACGTCGGCGGGCGTGTGCTGGCCTGCGTCGCGAACATGATGCGCGGCAGGCGTCCGCCACGCATCGGCGGCGGAGTGGCTGCCACGACCTCTTTGAGCCACGTGTTGAGGCGTCCGGTGGGGACACGCTTGTCCCACGACTCCAGAGCCGTCTCCAGTGCGGGAACCAGCTTCTGCACGGCGCGGCCGGTGTGCGCCGAAATGTTCACCCGCTGGGCCCACGGCACGCGCGCGAGATCGCGGTCGATTTCCTTCTCGAGCTGCTGACGACGATCGTCGTCCACCAGATCCCACTTGTTGAATGCCAACACCAGCGCACGGCCGGCATCGGAGACCATGCTCAGCACGCGCAGATCCTGCTCCGAGATCACCTGTGAGGCATCGAGAAGCAGAATCGCGACCTCGGCTGCCTCGATCGCGGACTTGGTGCGCAGCGACGCATAGAACTCGGCACCGCTGGCATGACTGACGCGCTTGCGCAGTCCTGCGGTATCGACGAATCGCCATGTCTTGCCGCCCAATTCGACCAACGAGTCGACCGGGTCGACGGTGGTGCCGGCAACATCGTGCACCACCGAACGCTCGTCACCCGAGAGCTTGTTGATCAGCGACGACTTGCCGACGTTCGGCTTACCGACCAGAGCGACACGCCTCGGTCCCCCACCGGGGATACCTTCGCGCGGAGTCTCCGGCAGGGCCTCGAGCACACGGTCGAGCAGATCACCGGTACCGCGGCCGTGGGTGGCGGACACCGACAACGGCTCCCCCAGACCCAGAGACCACAGTGCAGCGACCTCGGACTCGGTGCGACCGTCGTCGACCTTGTTGGCCACCAACAGAACCGGAGTCTTCGACCGACGCAACACTCGTGCCACTGCCTCGTCCGTCGTCGTCGAACCAACGCGGGCATCGACGACCAGCAGGATCGCGTCGGCGGTGTTCATAGCCAACTCGGCCTGGCGCGCAACGGACTGTTGCAGCCCCTTGGCGTCGGGCTCCCAACCGCCGGTGTCCTGCACCAGGAAGCGTCGACCACTCCAGTTCGCCTCGTACGACACACGATCGCGAGTGACGCCCGGGACGTCCTCGACCACTGCTTCGCGGCGGCCGATGATGCGGTTGACGAGCGTCGACTTGCCGACGTTCGGTCGGCCCACCACGGCGAGAGTAGGTACGGCAACGGCATCTTCACCGTCTTCACCCTCGTTGAGGTCGACGTACTCCCACTCGCCCTCGTCGCTCCACGTTCCGTCGCCCGCGGTTTCCGCTGCGCCGGAGAAGAATTCTTCACTCACTGGACTGCTCCACTTCTGTCGTTCACCACGAGCAGCAAACGCTCGATCACGCCGTCGAGATCCAGCTCGCTGGTATCGACGATCACCGAATCCTCAGCGGGACGAAGCGGTGACACTGCCCTCGTCGAATCTGCATGATCGCGGCGTTGTACATCCGCGAGCACGGATTCGTAGTCGTCGCCGCGACCTTGTTCGATGTTCTGTTTGTTGCGTCGTTCCGCACGCGCCTCCGGTGACGCCGTCAGGAACACCTTCACGTCGGCGTCGGGAAGCACGACGGTGCCGATGTCGCGACCCTCCACCACAATTCGCGTCGACGAGCTGGCGAGGTCGCGCTGCATCTGCACCAAGAGCTCACGCACCGCAGGCACCGCGGACACAGCCGAGACGGCTTTGGTCACTGCGTCGCCGCGGATTTCGCCGCTGACGTCCTCTCCGTCGAGCAAGACGGTCTCCGACAGTGGATCCTTCCCGATCTCGAGGGGAAGGGCTGCAACAACTTTCGCGACTGCGTCTGCATCGGTGGGCTCGACGCCCGAACGCAGCACCCATACCGTTGCGACGCGGTACATCGCACCGGTGTCGAGGTAGCTTGCTTCGAGTGCCGATGCGAGCCGACGCGATACCGACGACTTACCGGTGCCCGAAGGCCCGTCCATCGCCACGACGAGCGCACTCATCACAGGCCTACGGATTCGTAGAGCTTGCCGATCTCGCCGCGGCCGAGAACACGCAGTGTTCCGGGACGCTGATCGCCGAGCACGATGTTGCCGACGTCGGTACGCACGAGGCGTCCCACCGGGAATCCGACCTTGTCGAACAACCGACGCACGATGTGCTTGCGGCCCTCGTGCAACGTCACCTTGACGAGCGATTTGCCGTCCGAGATATCGAGCAGCTGGAAGCCGTCGACCTTCACCGGGCCGTCGTCGAGAGTGACGCCTTCGCGCAACTGCTTGCCGAGCGTGCGGGGAATCGTGCCGAACAGCGTCGCGAGATATGTCTTGGACACCTCGTACGACGGGTGCATCAGCCGGTGAGCAAGGTCACCGTCGTTGGTGAACAACAACAGTCCCTCGGTGTCGGCATCGAGCCGACCGACGTGGAACAGACGCTGGCCCGCCTGCACGCGCTCGGCGACGATGTCGCCGACGCACGGACGACCCAGATCGTCCGACATGGTGCACTGCCATCCGCGCGGCTTGTTCATCGCGAGATGAACCAGTTCTTCCTTCACGACGACACGAGTGCCGTCGACGCGAACGACGGCGATGTTCGGATCGATGCGGATGCCCTGCTCGGTGACGATGCGTCCGTCCACCTCGACGCGACCGTCGGCGATCAGCTCTTCCGCGGCCCGACGCGACGCGACACCGGCCTGCGCGAGCACCTTCTGCAACCGAACACCCTCACCGGCAGGCACGTGCTTGCGCGGGGACGAATCGGTGTACTGATGCTTCGCCGGCTTGGCGTTGCTGATGGTGGTTGCCGGAGCCTGCTTCTTCTGCGGCTTCGGCGGCTTGGGGCGCGACGGCTTCTTGCGGGGCACCGCGTCGTTGCTGCGATCGTTGATGCCCGTCTCGACGGGCTTGTTCTCGAACGATTCCCCCTGCTCGACGCCTCTGCGCGGGGCCGGTCGGCCACCGGTGCGAGGAGCTCCGGTACGGGGTGCGCCTGCGCGAGGTCCCCCGGTGCGCGGGGCCCCAGCGCGAGGTGCTCCGGTACGGGGAGCCCCGTCACGGGGTGCAGCGTCGCGGGTGCGATCTCCGCGGCGCGCGTCACGCGGAGTGTCCGACCTACCTGCGGTCGGCTTCCTGCGTGGGTCTTGTCTCTTGTTACGGTCCGGTGTGCCATCACGGCGAGCGGGCTTGTTCACTTGTGTTACCTATCAGTCGTCCGAGTCGAGCTCGGCTGCCGGATCGGGTTTCGATCCGCGGTTCTTGGTGGAGCGGGTCGTTCTCGGGTCGGTGTCCATGCTGTCACTGATCTCGTCGATCAGGTCCACACCCGGTAACAGCGGTGCCAGTTCGGGTAGATCACCGAGCGATGCGAGCCCGAGCCGTTCGAGGAACAGCTCGGTGGTGCAGTACATCGTGCCGTTGGTCTCCGGGTCCGTTCCTGCTTCGGAGATCAGTCCACGGGCGAGCAACGTACGCATCACTCCATCGACATTGACTCCACGTACGGCGCTGACTCGTGCGCGGGTCAACGGTTGACGATAGGCGATCACGGCCAGGGTTTCCAATGCTGCACGTGTGAGCTTGGACCGAGCGCCGTCGAGAAGCAGCCGTTCGACGTACGGCGCATAGGCGGTTCGGGTGTAGAAACGCCACCCGTCGCCGGCGTAGCGGAGGTCGATTCCGCTGCGGCGTTCTGTCAGTTCCGCGGCCATCCGGTTCAGTGCGGCACGTACGCGGGCCACCGAAGATCCGACGGCCGATGCCAGTTGTTCGTCGGAGGCGGGAGTATCGACGATGAGCAGAACCGCCTCGAGTGCCGACGCGAGCGTGTTGTCGTCGAGTTCGCCTGACTCGTCGACATCCTCGAGCTCGAGTTCCGGGTCGGCATTCATGCGTAGTCCTCTTCCGTGACCACGATGGGTCCTTCGTCCTTGCCGGTCCAGCTCACTCGAAGATCGCCGAGCGGTTCGGGTTGCTCGAAGGCGATCACTTGTTGCCGGAACAGTTCCAGCAACGCGAGGAAGCGCGCGATTATTTCGACCTGCACTTCGCAGTCCTGCACCAGCTCCGAGAACGATGCCCACTCGTTGAGTCCCCGGCCCTGCAGGTTCTCGAGCAACCACTCTGCCTGCTCGGGGATCGAGACCGCATGCTGATGAATGTGGTCGAGGCCCACTTGCGGGATCGGCTTGGGCCGAAACGCTGCGGCTGCGATGTCTGCGAACCTGGCTGGATCGACCCCCAGCAACACCTCGGGAATCAGATCGGCGAATCGATCTTCCACCGACACCGAGCGCGGATAACGCCGCAGCGCAGCGGCTTCCAGCTCACCGAACAGCAGCGCGACCTGCTTGTAGGCGCGGTACTGAAGCAACCGGGCGAACAGGAGATCGCGCACCTCGAGCAACGCGAGATCCTCGGCGTCCTCCACATCACCCGACGGCAGCAGACGAGCCGCCTTCAGATCGAGCAACGTCGCCGCGACGACGAGGAACTCCGTTGTCTGATCGAGTCCGACATCGGCACCGAGCGATTTGGTGAACGAGATGAAATCGTCGGTGACGGTGTGCAGCGCCACCTCGGTGACATCCATGCGGTGCTGACTGATCAGCGACAGCAGCAGATCGAACGGGCCCTCGAAGTTGAGCAACCGAACCCGAAATTTCGACGTGTCCGCGTCGGCGGGAACCTCGATCGGGGCCCCGTCGGCAGCGTCGATCGTCACGGACCCGACCGGTAGATCACCTCGCGCGCAAGAGCGCGGTACGCCTGCGCGCCGCCGGATTTGGGAGCCCATGTAGTGATCGGCTCACCGGCAACGCTGGTCTCGGGGAACCGGACCGTGCGAGTGATCACGGTGTCGTAGACGACGTCGCCGAACACCTCGACCACCCGCGTCATCACCTCGCGCGAGTGCAGCGTCCGGGCGTCGAACATCGTGACCACGATGCCCGCCAGCTTCAGTCGCGGGTTCAGCCGATCGCGCACCTTCTCGACGGTGTCGTTGAGGAGAGCCAGGCCGCGAAGACTGAAGTACTCGCACTCCATCGGAATGAGGACCTCGTCGGCACAGGTCAGCGCATTGACCGTCAACAGGCCGAGCGAGGGCTGGCAGTCGATGAGCACGTAGTCGTAGCGGTCGAGAATGGGGTGCAGTACCCGTCCGAGCGTTTGCTCACGCCCCACCTCGGTGACCAGCTGGATCTCGGCGGCAGAAAGATCGATGTTGCTCGGCATCAGATCGAGATTGTCGACGCGAGTCCGCATGATGATGTCGTCGGCCGACACCTTCGCCTCTACGAGGAGGTTGTAGACCGTCAGATCGAGTTCGTGATGTGCGACGCCCAAGCCCGCGGACAGTGCGCCCTGCGGGTCGAGGTCGACAAGCAGCACGCGACGGCCGTAACCGGCCAGCGAGGCACCGAGATTGATGGTCGACGTCGTCTTGCCGACGCCGCCCTTCTGGTTGCACATCGCGATGATCTTGGCCGGGCCGTGACTGGCCAGCGGCTGCGGATCGGGAACCGGCCTCGTCTTGCGACCGGTGGGTCCGAGCTCGTTCGGAGCAGGAATTATGTCGCGTGTCTCCCGACTGGATTCCGGTTGACGTGTATGGAAAAGAGCGCCATCGCTGTGCGGATGAGACGGATGCGTTTCGCCGGTATCGGGGGTGACGGCGGGCTGCACGCCCCACGACGGTTCCGAGGCTGACTCCGCCGCTGGCGGCTGCGGTGTCGACACGTTCCAGCGCTCCCCTGTCCCGTTCGTCTTCGAGTAGTTCACGCAAACGCTACCGCTTGACGCCACGGCATTGTCATCGGACACGCTGACACACGATTGCCGACCGCGTGCTAGCGCGCTCGCGGGTGCGCACCCGCCCACACTTCACGCAACGTCGTGACGGTGACGAGGGTGTAGATCTGTGTCGTGGTCACCGACGCATGGCCGAGCAATTCCTGCACGACACGGACGTCGGCACCGCCGTCGAGCAGGTGCGTCGCAAACGAGTGCCGGAGCACGTGCGGCGACACCCCGGCCGTGATTCCGGCCCGCTGCGCGGAGTCCTGCAGCACTTGCCAGGCGCTCTGCCGCGACAGTCGACCACCGCGCACATTGAGAAACAGCGCCGGATTCGAGCGGGCGACGAGCCCTGGCCGCCCGCGCACCAGGTACGCGTCGACCGCCTCGATGGCCGGCCGCCCCACCGGGACGACTCGGTGTTTCCCGCCCTTACCGCGCAGGAGCACCGAGCGAGCCTCGGTGTCGATGTCGTCCACATCCAGACCGACGGCCTCGGAGATGCGCGCACCGGTGGAGTACAGCAGTTCGAGCAGTGCGCGATCTCGCAGACCACGCGGTGCGTCGGGACCGGCAATGGAAGCCGATTCGAGCAGCGCCACGACCTGGTCGACGGGCAGCGACTTCGGTAGTCGTTTGGCCGGCTGCGGCGGCTTCACCTCGCTCGCGACGTTGCGCTCCACCATGCCCTCGGCCAGGGCGAAGCGGTGCAGACCACGCACGGCGATCAGCGTTCGAGCCGCCGAACTGGCTGCGAGAGCCGGGAATTCGTCGTCGCCGCGCCGGAGGTAGAGCACGAACTCGGTGATGTCGTTCTCGGTCACCTTGGCCAGATCGGAAATTCCGTACCCACTTAGAAACCGCTCGTACCGCACCAGATCGCGACGGTACGACGACACCGTGTTCGGTGCCGACCCGCGCTCGACCACCAGATGATCGAGATACGTCGCAATCTGATCGCCGATCACGGTGGCTACTTTCGTGAACTCTTCCGAGACTCGAATGCCGTGGGTCGATCCGCCCACGGGGCGTCGGCCGGACGCAACTCGGTGCCGGTGGCACGAGCTGCCGCCAACGCGAGCACTCCCGACACGGCCGAGGCGTTGACGATCTCCCCTGCCAACGCACGACGCACGGCCTCGTCCATCGGCACGAAGGACAGCTCGATGTCTGCCTCCTCGTCGTGTGCCTCCGGGCGATCGACCTCACTCAGATCCTCGGCGAGAAAGATGCGTACCGCTTCGTCGGTGAATCCGGGCGAGGCCAACACGTCCACCAACACCGACCACTTCCCGGCCGCGAGACCAGTCTCCTCGGCCAGTTCGCGCTGCGCCGCCAGCACGGGCTCCTCCCCCGGCTCGTCGAGCAGGCCCGCGGGCAGCTCCCAGAGACGACGCCCGATGGGGTGCCGGTACTGCTCGATCATCGCAACGCGGTCCTGATCATCGACGGCAAGAATGCCGACTGCGCCGTGATGCTCGATCACTTCTCGCTCGGCGCGACGCCCGTTCGGCATCGCCACCTGATCGAGCCGCAGCGCGAGGATTGCGCCGGAGTACGGAACCGTCGAACCGAGCGTCGTGAATTCGTGTCTGGAGTTCTCGCTCATCCGACGGTCTCGGCCTCGGCGTCCGACTTCTCAGCCGCAGCGGTGTCACCGTGAATGTCGACCGGCAGCCGCTCGGCAGCCTTGTACTTCAGTGCCGCGTTGATCAGCGATGCGAACAGCGGATGCGGACGGGTCGGCCGGCTCTTGAGCTCGGGATGCGCCTGGGTAGCAACGAAGAACGGGTGCACCGATGCCGGCAACTCCACGAACTCCACCAGATGACCGTCCGGGGACGTACCGCTGAAGACCAAGCCACTCTTCGCAATTCGATCACGGTAGACATTGTTGACCTCGTAACGGTGACGATGCCGCTCCGAGACGTTCTCGGTGCCGTACGACGCAGCGACGACCGAACCCTTCTGCAGTGTCGCGGGATAGGCACCGAGGCGCATCGTGCCCCCGAGGTCGGCGTCACCGGCGACGGCGTCTTCCTGATCGGCCATGGTGGAGATCACCGGATCCTTAGTGTCCGGATCGAACTCGGCGGAATTGGCATCGGTCAGGCCGACCGAACGAGCCGCCTCGATGACGACGCACTGCAAACCGAGGCACAACCCCAACAGTGGAATCTTGCGGGTACGAGCGAACTCGATGGCACCGAGCTTGCCCTCGATACCGCGAATGCCGAATCCGCCGGGAATGAGCACGGCATCGACATCACCCAACGCAGCCTGAGCCCCCGCAGGCGTCGAGCACTCGTCGGACGGAACCCACTTGATCTCGACCTTGGCGCGATGAGCGAATCCACCGGCACGCAACGCCTCGGTGACCGAGAGGTAGGCGTCGGGCAGGTCGACGTACTTGCCGACGAGGCCGACGCGCACGGTTTCGCGGGGCTGGTGGACGCGCTCGAGCAGTCCGCCCCAGATGGTCCAGTCGACGTCACGGAACGGCAGACCGAGCTGCCGGACGACGTAGGCGTCGAGGCCTTCCTTGTGCAGCACCTTGGGGATGTCGTAGATCGACGGGGCGTCGGGTGTGGAGATGCAGCCGTCGACGTCGACGTCGCACATCAGCGCAATCTTGTTCTTGAGCCCCGGCGGCACGTCGCGGTCGCACCGCAGGATCAACGCGTCGGGCTGAATGCCGATGCTGCGCAGTGCTGCGACGGAGTGCTGGGTGGGCTTGGTCTTGAGTTCACCGGACGGTGCCAGGAACGGGACCAGGGACACATGCAGGAAGAACACGTTGTTGCGGCCGACGTCGTGACGGACCTGCCGCGCCGCTTCGAGGAACGGCTGCGATTCGATATCGCCGACGGTGCCGCCGATTTCGGTGATGACGACGTCCGGCTGGTGGCCCTGCAGGTCGGGACCGTTCATGGCCAGGATGCGACGTTTGATCTCGTCGGTGATGTGCGGAATGACCTGAACGGTGTCGCCGAGGTATTCGCCGCGACGCTCCTTGGCGATGACCGTCGAATAGACCTGGCCGGTGGTCACATTGGCGAATCCGGACAGATCACGGTCGAGGAAGCGCTCGTAATGGCCGACGTCGAGGTCCGTCTCCGAGCCGTCCTCGGTGACGAAGACTTCACCGTGCTGGAACGGGTTCATCGTGCCGGGATCGACGTTGAGATACGGATCGAGCTTCTGCATGGTCACGCGCAAGCCGCGTGCGGTCAGTAGCTGGCCGAGGCTGGACGCCGTCAGACCTTTTCCGAGCGAAGACGCGACGCCTCCGCTGACGAAGATGTGCTTGGTGTCGGAACGCGACTGAAGGCGTGACAATGAGGCTCCCGTGACGAGTCTGCAGGGCTTGCTCCTATCAGGGGGCTGATAAGAGAGGTAAAGCGTGGAAATTGGGCCTGCTACCCACGGGACTTCACGGTAACACCAGTACGTACCTCACCGCCAACGACACGCGTATTCGACGCGAGCGCCGATCAACTCACCGGCGCTCCCACGGTGACGGCGTTCGCGTTCGCTCCGGTGCCGTAGCGGCCCGAAGCACCGTCCAGTTGCTCCGCCAGGGCGAGAACTGTGGTGATTCGGCCTGCTTCACGGTCGACGTTGTCCACCGTGCTGAGCGCAGACGACAAAGCCGAGTCGGCTCGCACTACCGCGATGGAGCCGTTGCCCTCGGCCGCACCGGAACGACCTGCCAGTACCGCACCTGCTCCGCGTGAATCGAGGGCTCCTGCGAAGCGAGCGACGATGGCACCGCGGTTGCCGTCCTCGACATCCGAGGCACCAGAACCGGTGACCACCACGGCCAGCTGCGCAGGTGCGACCGCACCGTTGTCGTAAGCGATGAACCCGCCGCTACGCAACGTCTCGAGAGCGAGAGACAGCTCCTCGGGGGTCGATTGCGGCTGCGCCGTCTGCGCATTGAGCAGCAACACCGAACCCAGCAGGTCGCCCGCCAGACTTCCCTGGTCGACCGCCCCGGTACGCAACTGCACACCGGCCGGAATGACGTTGGTCAGTCGGGTGCGCAGATCGTCGCCGTTCGCCGCGGACACGAACGAATCCGTCAGCGACACCCGGCCCGTGACCGTGGCACCGGACGCCCCGATCGAACGCGTGACGCCGTCGACATCGCCGGGATCTGCATCGGGCGTGGTGATGACCACAACGCTGCGATCGGCGAGGGAGTCTCGGAGTACTCGACCCGAGACCGCCGCATCGAAACCGTCGGCCGAGTTCAGCTGCTCGCCGAGCTGATTGTTGGTCGACTGCAGATCGTCGACCTGATTCTCGAGACCCGTCTTGTCGTCTCGCAGACCCGAGACCAGTCCGCTGGACAGCAGACCCGAGCCGAGGACGATGCCGATGGCCAACGCAACGAACACGGCAGCCAGCGAAATGGCATGTTGGCGAAGCGAAATCACGAAAGCAACCCCTGGAACCACAGTGCGAATCGGTTCCACAGATCGATCGCCCAATCCAAGGATTCGCCGCCGATGTTGGAGACGGCCAACGCCACGATCACCGCAACGAGCGCAGCGAGAATGAGCAGGGCAATTGCGCCGCCCGACACGCGGCTTCGGTACAGCGTGGCCACCGCCTTGGCGTCGACCAGCTTGGCACCGACCTTCAGACGCGTCATGAACGCGGCCGGGTTGGTGTTGCGTCGTCCGCGATCGAAGAATTCGTCCAGGCTGGCCGGGCTACCGACCGACACGATCAGCGACGCACCGTGGTGGTCGGCCAACAGCAGTGCGAGGTCCGCAGCAGCACCGGTCGCCGGGAAGGTCATGGCACCGATACCGAGATCCTGGATGCGTTCGAGACCTTGCGCGTGTCCGTCCGAATCGGCCGGAAGTACCACTTCTGCACCACATTTGAGTGTCTGCGCAGTGACGTCCTCAGGATCGCCGACGATCAGATCCGGGCGGTGTCCCGCTTTCATCGCTGTGTCCGCGCCCGCACCGACGCCGATGATGACGGGCGAGTACTCCTTGATGAACGGCTTCAGATTCTTCAGGTCCTCCGCGTGCCCCGGCCCGTCGGCAACGATCACGACGTGACGACCCTTGAGGTCGATGTCGATGTCCGGAACCCCGACGCCGTCGATCAGCAACGGACTCTCGGTCCGAATGAACTCGATCGTGTTGCCCGAGAACGCTTCCAGATGGTCGACCAGCCCGGTCTTGGCCTCGATCATCTTGTCCGAGATCTCGGCTTCGCTCTGCTCCTCACCCTTGGCGAGGCGGCGATCGCCGGTGTAGACGCCACCGTCGTTGAGCCGGATCTTGGTGCCGTCCTTGATCTTCTTGAAGATCTCGGTGCCGGCCGAGTCGATCAAGGTGATCCCGTTGGCGACGATGACCTCGGGGCCGAGGTTGGGATAGCGGCCGGAGATCGACGGCGACGCGTTGACGACCGCGAGCACCCCGGCCTCGACGAGCGCATCTGCGGTCAACCGGTCCAGATCGAGCTCGTCCAGAACGACGATGTCGCCGGGGCCGACCCGCTTGAGCAGCTTGGCCGTGTTGCGATCGACCCGCGCGATCCCGGTGATTCCGGGCAGCGAATCCTGACTACGTGACAGCAGTGCCGGCATCTTCATGCCCACCATGATGACCCGATCGACACGCCCGGCCATGGAGGCGCGCCGAAACAACTACCACACTGATCACATCAGCACCAAAAGTTACAGGGCAGCTCGATCCGCGTTTGCGGTGGCCAACAGCTCCTCTGCGTGTGCGCGACCGGTCTCGGTGTCGTCGAGCCCGGCGAGCATCCGGGCGAGTTCGACGACGCGTTCCGAGGACGACAGCGTCCGGACTCCGCTGTTCGCCGCCCCCTTCTTGGCGTCGGTCTTGTCCACCACCAGATGCGTGTCCGCGAACGCAGCCACCTGCGGCAGGTGGGTGACGACGATGACCTGATGAGTACGAGCCAGCCGACCGAGCCGACGACCGACCTCGACCGCCGCCCGACCACCGACTCCGGCGTCGACCTCGTCGAACACCATCGTCGCGCCCTTGTCGGAGCCCGCCAGCACCACCTCGAGCGCCAACATCACCCGCGAGAGCTCACCGCCCGACGCGCTCTTGCTGATCGGCAACGCCTGGGCGCCGTCGTGCGCGGACAACCGGAACTCGACCTCGTCGACGCCGGTACTACCCGCATGCAACTCGGTACCGTCGACGACGATCGGTGCCGTGTCCGACGGTCCGGCCGGCAGCGATCGAACATCTATCTGCAGCTTGGCTTTTCCCATCGCCAGTCCGGCCAGCTCGACGCTGACGGCTTTGGACAGCTTCGTCGCCGCTCTCGACCGGGCAGCGCTCAGCTTGGACGCGGCCGCCGCGACATCGACCGCAGCCGACTCGACACGCGCACTCAGCTCCGCGAGCGCGTCGGCAGAGGTATCGATCCGAGACAAACGTTCGCGAGCGTCCTCGGCCCACGCGATGACACCGTCGACGTCGGCGGCGTACTTGCGCGTCAGAGACTTCAGCTCGGCCTGCCGGTTCAGGATCGTGTCGAGAGCTCCTGGATCCGACGGGAGATCCGACAGATACGTGGTCAGGTCGGCACCGACGTCGCCGACGACGGCCATCGCGTCGTTCAACCGGGGCAGCAGTTCTGTGAGAGCAGCATCGTCGGCGTGTTCGAGACGCGATCGTGCCTCGCCCAACAGATACAGCGCAGACGTGGTGTCCGACGCCTCCTCGGTACTCCCGACGAGAGCCGCGGCGGCACCCTCGGCGGTTTCCCGCAGCGAATCGAGGTCGCCGAGCCTGCGCACATCCTCGGCCACGGAGCGATCCTCACCCGGCTCCGGTGCCAGGGAGTCGATCTCCTGCAGGCCGAACTGCAGCCGGTCCGCTTCCTGAGCCAATTCACGGCTGCGTTCGGTGCGGTCGATCAATTCGTTGCGTGCGTCGAGCCACGTCTTACGGGCGGCGCGATACTTCGCCACCAGAGAGGCAACCGAATCACCGGCGAATCTGTCGAGTGCACCGAGTTGCTGATCGGGGCGCAGCAGCCGCAACTGATCGTTCTGGCCGTGCACTGTCAGCAGCGAATCGGTGAAGTTCGACAGCACCGATGCGGGGACGCTTCGTCCACCCAGATGTGCACGTGAGCGGCCGTCCGAATTGACCGTTCGCACGGCGATGATCGAATTGTCTTCGTCGCGTTGACCTCCCGAGGATTCGAGCACCTTCTCGACGTCCTCGATCACCTGTTCCGAGGCGGTGTCGGTGCTGAATCGACCCTCGACCACGGCCCTTTGGGCACCGAGCCGCACCCGACCTGCATCGGCGCGTGCACCCGACAGCAGATGCAAGCTGGTGACCACCATCGTCTTGCCGGCCCCGGTCTCGCCGGTGAGAACCGTCAACCCCTCGTGAAATTGTGCGCTCGCACCGGAGATGACTCCGAGGCTGTCGATCCGAATCTCTTCGAGCATCCCTACCTCGCTCTCCCCCGCCACCCGGTCACGGGCAGTTCGAATTTCTTGACCATGCGATCGGCGAACGGTGCCGAATCCAGGCGAACCCACTTGATGGGCGATGCTCCCCGTACGACCTCGACGCGTGCTCCCGCCGGCAACCCCAATGTGCGGCGGCCGTCGCAGAACACGAAACCATCGTGTCCGCCGGCATCGATCTCGACGGCGATGATCGACTCGGGGCTGGTGACGAGCGGACGCGCGAAGAGGGCATGGGCGTTGCTCGGAATGACCAGTATGGCTTCGAGTTCCGGCCACACCACCGGCCCGCCTGCAGAGAACGCATACGCCGTCGACCCCGTGGGTGTCGACACGAGCACTCCGTCGCAGCCGAACGCGGAGACCGGACGCCCGTCCACTTCGAGAACGACCTCGAGGACCCCGAGCCTGGAACCGTTCTCGATGCTCGCCTCGTTCAGGGCCCACCCACGCTCGACGACCTGGTCGCCTACCCGGATGGCAATGTCCAACGTCATCCGCTGTTCGATGCGATAGTCGCCGGCCATGACCCGCGCCAGCGCGTCCTCGAGATGGTCGGCCTCGGCCTCGGCGAGAAACCCCACGTGGCCGAGGTTGATACCGAGAACCGGGATGTCGGCCGCCTGCGCGAGCTCGGCCGCTCGCAGGAACGTTCCGTCACCACCGAGAACCAGAACCATCTCGCACCCGGCGGCCGCATCGGGACCGAACTCGACGACGTTGAGCCTCATGTCCGCCACGAACACATGGTCGTGTTCCTCGGTGTCCGATGCCTCGATCTTGGACGGCTCCACTTCGTCGACGAGAACCCGCAGGCAGATGCCTGCTTCGTCGAACACTTTGCCCACTCGGCGCGCGGTCTCGGCGATGTCCGGCCGGCCGGGGTGTGCGACGAGAAGAATCTCCCGAACGGACTCCTGTGTCGGTGCTGCATGGGACGGAGTCACTGTGGTCCTTCCTCGATCGCGTGACGGACCAACTCGGCGACGTCCACGTCGGTACGCGGCGAACCGTCACCTGCGCCCGCCTTCAACCACAAAAAGTACTCGACGTTGCCCGAAGGTCCCGGCAGTGGGCTTGCGGCGACCGCCTCGACTCGCAGGTTCGACGCAAGCGCGGCATTCGCGACGTCCTCGACGGCCTCCGCCCGCAGCGCCGGGTCTCGCACGACGCCGCCGGAACCGACGCGGTCCTTGCCGACCTCGAATTGAGGCTTGACCATCAACACCATGTCCGTACCCGACGTGGAGCACGCGACGAAAGCGGGAAGAACGAGCTTCAGAGAGATGAACGACAGGTCTGCCACGATGACGTCGACCGGGCCCCCGATCGTGTCGGCATCTATCGAGCGCACATTGGTGCGATCGATGACGTGCACGCGTTCGTCGGATTGCAGTCGCCACACGAGCTGGCCGTAACCCACGTCGACCGCAACGACCTCATGCACACCGCGACTGAGCAGAACGTCGGTGAAACCTCCCGTGGAGGCACCGGCGTCGAGACACCGCGCGTTCTCGACGGTCAGACCCAGTGGCTCGAACGCGTCGAGGGCACCGAGCAGTTTGTGCGCGCCGCGAGACGCCCAGCTGATTTCGTTGTCTTCCTCGGCCACCAACAGCGGAGTGCCCGGCTCGACGGCGGTAGCGGGCTTCGAAGCCACGGTTCCGGCAATCTTGACCCGGCCTGCCTCGATGAGTTCGGAGGCGTGTTCACGAGATCTGGCCAATCCACGACGGACCAGTTCTGCGTCGACACGTGCGCGACGGGCCACGTCAGGTCTTGTCGACGGTGGTCAAGGCCCGAACCAGCACTTCATGGGCCCGGTCCAGCACACTCGCATCACGCGCCAGGGCGTCCGAATCGACGGCCTCCGAGTCGAGGTCTGCCTCCGACCCGATGGTGAGCTGCGCGAGCAGCGACGACACCTCGGCCCTGATGCTGTCCGGGTCTGCGGACGACTGTTCGCCGACCGCATTCGGCCGGTGTTGTCCTGGAAGTGGAATCGACGCGCTCATCACCTCTCACGCTATCGGATGGGTCCGACCAACGCCCGCTCGCGGCCGACTGCACGAACCCGTGTCAACAACCCAACAACGAGCGCAGATCGGCGAGTCCATCCCCGTCGAAGCGAACGTCCGAGAATTCCGAACCCGACCACGCAATATCGAGGACGGCGAGCAGACCCTCGAAGGCATCAATCTCGGCAGCACCCTCGAACCGCACGGACAGGACCTCGTCGTCGATGCCGACCGTCCAGCCATCCTTACCGGCTACCCTCGACGCCGACTCGTCCTTGTTCAGAACCCCGAGATCACTACCGATGTGAGTGGGACGCAGGTGCTTCGGAGCACGAAGCAACTCTGCAGCGGTACTGACACCCGTCAGGACCAACAGCGACGGGAGGGCAGCTTCGTTCGCGCCTGCTATATCGGTATCGAGCCGGTCCCCGACCACGAGCGCCGACTTGGCACCACTTCGCTCGACGGCGTCACGCATGATGGGAGCCGCGGGCTTGCCTGCAACGATGGGCTCGACGTCGGTGGCATTGCGCACTGCTGCCACCATCGAACCGTTGCCGAGAACGAGGCCCCGCTCGGTCGGAAGAGTCGCATCGACGTTGGTCGCGACCCACAGCGCGCCCGCACGCACAGCCAGTACCGCCTCGGCCAACATGGGCCACCCTGTATCGACCGAATGTCCCTGAACCACCGCAACCGGCTGGTCGTCAGCAGAGCGCACCGGCGTCAATCCCACCTTCTCGATCTCGGTCGCCAAGGCGTCGGTACCGACGACGAGGACGCGTGAGCCAGGATCGAGTCTGTCCGCGAGTACTCGGGCTGCTGCTTCGGAACTGGTGACGACAAATTCCGCTGTGGTGTCGAAACCGAGTTCGCGGAGGTGTTCGGCGACATCGCTCGGTGCGCGACTGGCATTGTTGGTGACGAAGAACTGCTTCTCGGAACCACCCGAAAGCGCCTCCACTGCACCCGGAATGGGTTCCTTGCCGGCGTAGACGGTGCCGTCGAGGTCGAGCAGCAGAACGTCGTGGGCGTCGCGCAGTAATGTCACCGACTGCCCCCGGACAACTCCTCGACCCGCTCTTCTGCGTCGGTTTCTCCATCGACATCCGCCGCGGCAGCGTTGAGGAACCACTTCACACCTTCGTCGACGCGACCGGCAGCAACGAGCGCATCGGCGTAGACGTAGAACAGACGAGCCGCAGCCGTACCCGACCGGGACGCGTCGAGATCGGGAGTCTGGAGGGTGACGACGGCCTGGTCGTACTGATTGAGATCCATACGAGCGCCGGCGACGACGATCCGGAGTTCCGACGCCTCTTCACCGGTCAGTTCCCGCGCTTCGTCGCTGCGACCGAGTTCGATGGCCCGCTCGGGGCGCCCGAGTCCGCGTTCGCAGTCGGCCATGACCGCGATGAGGCCGGGGCCGCCGGCCATTCGACGTGCCGCCCGCAGTTCCGACAGAGCCTCCGCCCATTCACCCGCGTGATATGCCGCGATACCGGCCGTCTCGCGTACGACGGCAATGCGGCCGGCCCGCTGACGAGCAGCGCGCGCGTGCAGCAGCGCCAACTGCGGGTCGTCGTCGAGCAGGCGGCTGGTCATCACGAGGTGACGCGCCACAGCAGTGGCATTGTTCTTGTCCAAGCTCAGCAGATCCCGGCGCACTGCCGGCTCGAGCTGGCCGGCTTCGACCTCGTCGGGCAGATCCGGCTCGTCTGGCCGCGGGGGTCGACGGTCGGACGATGCGCTGTTTCCGCGGCGATCGCCGGAGAACCCACCTTCCCCACCACGCCTGCGGGGAGGACCGTCCGAACGACGCGGGTCGGCGCGACGGTCCTGAGCGCGGGGGTTGCGATCTCGGGACTCGTTGGGGCGATTGCCACCGTCTGCTCGGGAGGGGCGACGATCGTTGTTGTCTTCCGACACGGGCGTCCTTTCGGATTTTCGGGTACAAACGCAAAAAGGGGACCCACCAAGTGGGTCCCCTTCTTACAACGGGTGTTCGGCGGTGTCCTACTCTCCCACACCCTGTCGAGTGCAGTACCATCGGCGCTGGAGGGCTTAGCTTCCGGGTTCGGAATGGGACCGGGCGTTTC
>NZ_LMRO01000014.1:0-287731 GCF_001426165.1 Rhodococcus sp. Leaf233 | reverse complement strand
ACCCGACAACAACCACCACAAGCGGATGGCTGATACATCGAATGCTTTCACCAAATAAAATTCGGCACTGACATTCATCGACACACTGTTGAGTTCTCAAAGAACACGCACACACCATGGTCACCGTGTGAACGGCAACGTCCGGGGCTTACACGCTCGAACCCCAGACATGGCTGATAACCTCTGCCTTGTCTGGGTTGTTCAGGACGTACTCCGTACAACCTCGTTGTCCCGGTTTGTGAAGACCGGGTCGGTGTCCGTGTCGCTCTGACTCGACAAAAGTTACGCGAAGACCAACGCTTACGCAAATCGCCTGGTCAGATGTAATTTTCGTGTGAACATCTAGGTCGAGCGTGCAGTCAGACGACGGCGATGGCGTCTATCTCGACCAACATCTCCTCGCGCGGGAGTCCCGTGAACACGGTCGTGCGGCTCGGCAGCACGTCGCCTGTCGTGTGCGCCGAGACGAACTCCCCATAGGCGTCGTTCATGATCGAGAAGTCCTCACGCTTGGTCAGGTACACGCGCAGCATGACGACGTCGTCGAACGTCGCGCCGCCGGCTTCCACAATTGCCTTGACGTTCTCCAAGGTTCGAGTGGTCTGCGCGGCGACGTCACCTGGGAACAGGTATTCGCTCGTCGCCGGATCCACCGGGCCCTGACCGGAAACCTGCACGAACGGCCCTTTCCGTACCCCCTGGGAGAAGGTGTGTGCCGGGGCCGGGGCACCTGTGGTGCGGATTTCGATCTTTTTGCTCATGATGTTCCTTCCATCGAACTGTCGTTTGTCAGTGGGCGGTCATATCGATCGGGCGGCCGCCAGCCCAGTCCTTCGGAAATTGCCGCTGCCGTGCCGCGCACTGCGGGCAGCGCAGCCAGTACCTGCTGATGGTCGAGCAACATGTCCGGTACCGACATGGACACCGCGGCCACCACGTCTCCGGTCCCGTTGCGCACCGCGCAGCCGATGCAATTGACGAAAGATTCGTGTTCTTCACGGTCCTCCGCAAAACCCTGCTGGTCCACGAACTCGAGCTCGCGCAGGTACTGCTCCGGCGTGGTGATGGTGCGTTCCGTGAACGGCGTGTACGTGATGTGTCGAGCGATCTCTTCTCGTTCGGCGCGCGGGCGGCCTGCGACCAGTATCTTTCCCACCGCGGTGCAGTGCAGCGGTGCCGGCCGGCCGACGCGTGAGTACATCCGCACGCTCTGCTGTGCGTCGAACTTGTCGATGTAGATGACCTCCCCCGCCTCGTACGTGGCCAGGTGCACCGTCTGGCCCGTGTCGGAGTTCAGTGCAGCGAGATGCGGTCGCGCGACGGTGCGCACGTCTCGCTGTTCGAGCGCGTGATTTGCGAGCTCGAACAGCCTCGAACCGAGTTGGTACCGGTGATCTGCTCCATGGCTGACAAACCTGTCCGATTCCATGGTCCTAAGAAGTCGCAGCACCGTCGTCTTGTGCACAACGAGGACTGCGGCGAGTTCGTCGAGTGACTTCGATCCGTCCCCGAGCAAACCCAGGATCGTCAGCGCCCTCGACAAGCTCTGGCTCACAACGCCGCCTCGGTGTGCACCGCTGCCACGGCCGCGTAGTCGAGTGTCGCCCACGCATTGTCGTCGATTCCGGCCAGTGCTGCCAGTTCGTCGTGCGGCAGGACTTTCGCTACATCACCGTGGCCGGTCAATGCGCCTGCGGCACAGAGATGTCCGAATCGCACACGCTGCGCCGCGCTGTATCCCATCAGCAACGCGGCCAGAAAGCCGCCGGCGAAAGCGTCACCTGCACCGATCTTTTCGACGACGTCGAGTGTCAATGCGGGGACGTCGACTCGCGCGACTCCCTCGAATGCCGTCACCGTGTGCGCATCGTTCTTGATCACCAGATGACGGGGCTCGGGAAACATCTCGCGTACTTCCACTGGACTCGAGGTCCCGAACACCGAAGCGGCCTCGTCGGCACCCATCGACACGATGTCGCTACCGCGGACGTGCTCACCGAGGACGCGGGCCGCGTCGTCCGAACGCCCGGCCCACAAGGCCGGCCGATAGTTGAGATCGAAGCTGACAGTGGAGGGGCCGGCCATGAGGCTTCGCGTCAATTGTTCCGCAGTGGGTGAGATGGCGACGGTGATGCCGGTGAAATGGACGATGTCGGCGCAGTCGATCGCCGCTCGCACCTCGTCGTGAATATCGTTGGGCGAGAGCGCAGTAGCAGCCGAAAGAGACCGGTAGTACGTCATCGCGCTGTCTCCCAGAGGCAGGTCGTGACGGTGATCGGACCCCGATCCGCGCTCCTTGATGTAGAGGCCCGTCGGCCGCCCGCTATCGACGATCACGCCCGACGTGTCCACACCGGCAGCGTCGAGTTCCGCGACCAGATATCGGCCGAACCCGTCGTCACCCACCCGCGAGACCCACGCAGCCTCGATTCCCAGTTGGACGAGGACACGAGCCACGTTGGCTTCCGCACCTCCAGCCGTCCGATGGAACGTCTCCGACCGTTCCAGTGGGCCAGGGTCCGCGACGAGGACAGCGAGGCCTTCGCCTACACACACCACCCGGGGGGCTGCCATGTCCGTCTCCTCGAACTCTTGCGGGAATGCATCGTTGGATGCAGACTACAAATGAAAGACATGATACGCAACCGTCGTTGCATATAGCGCAACGCAGAACTCGAGGAGACTGCCGTGATCGACACTGCCGGAGTCGAGGCGCTGAGTCGACGACTCCTGGGGCCCGAACACAAATCGTTTCCAGCGAGATCGTGGGGACAGAGCGCCGAGAGCTTTCTGGCCACCGCGCCGCGGCTGTCGGAGTTCACCACCCCAGTACTCACCCTCGACAGGACACGCATCGCATCGAACGTCGATGTGATGGCGCAGTGGACCAAGAAGGCGGGCGTCCTCCTGGCACCCCACGGCAAAACGACCATGGCTCCCCAACTGTGGAAGCAGCAACTGGATGCGGGCTGCTGGGCCATCACCCTCGCTACCGGTTGGCAAGTTCAGGTGGCACGCGCATTCGGTGTAGAGAGAATCGTTCTCGCCAATGCCGAAGTCGATCCTGTTGCTCTGAATTGGGTTGCTGCCGAACTGGACTCGCATCCCGAGTTCGAGTTCTACTGCTGGGCGGACAGCGTCGCCACGGTGCGAGAGATGAACCGCATCCTTGCCGACCACGGCGATCGACCGGTGTCCGTCGTCGTCGAACTCGGCGGCGAGCACGGACGAACCGGCGCGCGAACGACCGAGGAGGCCGTCGCAGTAGGACGGGAGATCGCCGCGTCACCGCGCCTCGCACTGGCCGGTGTGGGCGGCTACGAGGGTGCCCTGAGCCACGACCGTTCCGAGGCCGGCCTCGCGGCAGTACGCACCTACCTCGACACTCTCGCCGCACTGCATCGCACCTTCGATGCCGAGGGACTATACGGAGATCACGCCATTGTGACCGCAGGCGGGAGCGCGTACCAGGATCTGGTGGTCGAACGCCTGCATTCTCTGACCTCGGGCAACGGCGTGCGCACCGACGTCGTGCTCCGATCCGGGGCCTACGTGGCGCACGACGACGGCTTCTATTCGCAGATCTCACCGCTGACTCCCGCCCGAACCGAGACGCCGTTGGTTTCTGCGATGCACGGATGGGCGCGAGTGGTGTCACGCCCCGAGCCCGGCCTCGCATTGCTGGACGCAGGCAAGCGCGACTTTCCTTTCGACGAAGGAATGCCCGTCCCGCAACGTGTTCGAGGTAATGAGCTCCTGGATCAGGGTGCGGAGGTGACGGCACTCAACGACCAGCATGCTTTTCTTCGACTACCGGCAGACGACGCCGACGCACTTCCGGTGGGGGCGGTGCTGCGGCTCGGCCTCTCTCACCCCTGCACTGCGTTCGACAAATGGCGTCTGATCCCCGTCGTGGACGACTCGGACAGCGACGACCCACTCGTGGTCGATCTGATACACACCTTTTTCTAGGAAGCAGAACTTGATGGCGGACACACTATTTCGCGGGTTCGACGTCATCGACGGCACCGGTTCCGCGCGGCTGCGTCGGGACGTTCTCGTCCGTGATGGCACCATTGCAGCACTCGTCGAGCCCGGAAGCCTTTCCAGTGCAGACAGAATCGTCGATGCAGCACCAGGTCACGTCCTGTCCCCCGGCTTCATCGACATGCATGCGCACTCCGATCTGGGGTTGCTGACCGATCCTGGGCACTTCGCCAAGATCAGCCAGGGTGTCACCACCGAGGTGATCGGACAGGACGGCATCGCGTACGCGCCCATCGACGATGCGACGTTGGACGTCATCCGGCGACAGATCGCCGGGTGGAACGGCAATCCCGTCGATCTGGACTTCTCCTGGCGAACGGTTGCCGAGTATCTCGCCCGACTCGACCGTGGCATCACTCCGAACGCCGCATATCTGGTTCCGCAGGGAACGCTGCGCTACCTGGCCGTCGGTGCCGATCGACGTCCCGCAACGCCGTCCGAGATCACCCACATGCAGGAGTTGCTGGCGCAGGGCCTGCAGGACGGTGCCGTCGGAATGTCGAGCGGACTCACCTACACACCCGGAATGTATGCCGACACAAGCGAATTACGAGCACTGTGTGAGGTAGTGGCAGACTTCGGCGGGTTCTATGCTCCCCACACTCGGTCGTACGGCGCGGGTGCACTCGACGCCTACCAGGAGATGCTCGATCTCTCCAGAGAAACCGGATGCGCCCTGCATCTGACCCACGCAACGATGAACTTCGGTGTCAATCGTGGTCGGGCACGTGAATTTCTCGATCTTGTCGACTCCGCGATCGCCGACGGCTGCGACGTCACGCTCGATACGTATCCGTACCTACCCGGGGCCACGACTCTGTCTGCGCTGCTGCCGAGTTGGGCGATGTCGGGTGGGCCGGACCGAGCGCTGGAACGACTCGACGATCCGGCCGAGCGTCGCCGCATAGCGCAGGACGTCGATGTCGACGGCTCGGACGGCTGCCACGGAGTCACCGTCGAGTGGGAGACGATTCAGCTCAGCGGAGTATCGAACCCGGAACTCGACCGGTACGTCGGTCGCACGATGGCCGACATCTCGGCGGACGAAGGGCTCGAACCGGTCGACGTGTTCTTCGACTTTCTACGCCGCGACGCTCTGGCCACGACCATCCTGCAGCACGTCGGGCACGAGGAGAACGTTCGCGAGATCATGCAGCATCCGCGCCACATGGGCGGCAGTGACGCCATTCTCGTAGGCGAAAAGCCACATCCGCGTGCGTGGGGAACGTTCCCCCGCTATCTGGGCCACTACGTGCGGGACGAGCAACTGCTCTCACTCGAGGAGTGCATCAATCACCTCACGGGTCGTCCGGCTGCACGGTTACGACTGCGCAGGCGCGGCACGATCGCCGTGGGCCATGCTGCCGATCTCGTGATGTTCGACCCGGACACCGTTCGAGACACCGCCACGTTCGAAGAGCCCAAACAGCAGGCCGAGGGAATCAGCCACGTGATGGTCAACGGCTCGTTCGCGATAGACGATTTCCTTCCCACCCACTCCTTGGCAGGCCATGCCCTGCGTATGGACTCAGCCAGAAAGCAGACGGCGTGAATGCACTGACGGCAATTCTCGAAGACCGCGCACTCGCCGTGGTGCGCGCGCCGCACATCTCGGATCCCGCCGCACTCGCACACGCCCTGGCCGGCGGCGGAATTCGCGCCGTGGAGCTCACGTTCACCACGCCGGGAGTCCTCGACCTCATCCGCGCCGCATCCGATGCGGGTGCCATCGTCGGGGCCGGAACGGTCCTCACAGCCGATCAAGCCCGGGCCGCCCTGGACTCGGGTGCCAGTTTCGTCGTGACACCCGGGCTGCGGTCAGACGTCGCCGCCGTGGTGACCGCCGCGCGCATACCGCTGATGATGGGGGCACTCACTCCGTCCGAGGTGATGACCGCGCTCGACCTCGGTGCAGACGCGGTGAAGATTTTCCCGGCGCGCACCGTCGGACCGGCCTATTTCAAGGATCTGCTCGGTCCGTTCCCGGATGCACGTCTCGTACCGTCCGGCGGCGTCAACGCCGCAAATGCCGCGCACTTTCTGGCAGCCGGAGCAGTGGCTGTAACTGCCGGCACGGATGTGGTGCCACCGAATTCTGTTGCTACCGCTCAGTGGGACGACATCGCAGCACGAGCCCGGGCATTCGTCAACGCCATCGAAACCGCCAACGAGAAAGAACTGTCATGAATTCTGCCGTCGACTGGCTGAGAACCTCCACACCCGGCCTTCTGGTGCTGTGCGGCATAGCAATCGCCGTGTTGCTCGTCGTGATCATCAAGATCAAACTGGAACCGTTCGTCGCACTGCTCATCGTCGGACTCGGCCTGGCCCTGGCTGCCGGTCTTCCGGTCAATCAAATCGTCGGAACCGCGATCAAGAGCAACGAGTCGTTGCTCGAGACCGGCTTCGGCGGAATTCTCGGGCATATCGCCGTCATCATCGGCCTCGGCACCGTACTGGGGGCCATACTCGAGAAGTCCGGCGGCGCACAGGCGTTGACCGCCAAGTTGCTCGGAATTTTCGGCGAACGCGGCGCACCCGTCGCGATGGGCCTGCTCGGATTGATCTTCGGTATCCCGGTGTTCTTCGACATCGGCATCTTCGTGCTCGCCCCGCTGGTGTACGTCGCCGCGCGCCAAGGCGGAAAGTCGCTGGTGCTGTACGCGTTGCCGATGCTCGCCGGCTTGTCGATGACGCACGCATTCTTGCCGCCGCACCCCGGGCCGGTGGCACTCGGTGGACTGCTCGAGGTCAATCTCGGTTGGCTGATCCTGTTCGGCTTCATCTGTGGCATACCCGGATTCATCGCTGCAGGCCTGGTGTGGGGAAACTGGATCGGTAAGCGGATCATCGTCGAGGTTCCGGACGACTTCATCAACGACGGGGACGACTCGCCCCGCGACTCGAACGGTGGCGCCGGTGCCGTCACCACCGCACGACCGGTGGTCACGACGCCTCCCTCGGTGGGCACCATCGGCGCGATCATCGCGGTGCCGCTGGTCCTCATCCTCGGTGCCACCTTCGGCAGCATCCTGCTCGACCCGGGCAATCTGCTCGAAGTGCTGACATTCTTCGGCACTCCGGCCGTCGCACTTCTCATTGCCGTGCTGATCGCGTTCTACGTTCTGGGCATCCGCCGCGGGTCCACCGTTCAGGAGCTGAGCAAGCTCACAGGTGAGTCGCTGCGCCCGGTCGGCATGCTGTTGCTCGTCGTCGGCGCGGGTGCTTTCTTCGGAAAGGTCATCTCTGCCACAGGGATCGGCACCGCACTGGCCGACACCATGGCGGCGGCAGGTCTACCGATCATCGTCCTGGCGTACATCATCAGTTGTGCACTGCGTGTCGCACAGGGTTCGGCCACCGTCGCGATCGTCACCACCGGTGGCATCGTGGGCCCACTTGTCGCAGCGCAGGACTACTCGGCCCCCGCCGTCGCATTGATCGCCATGTCCATCGCAGCGGGCTCGATCATCGCGAGCCACGTCAACGACGGAGGCTTCTGGATCATCTCGAAGTTCTTCAACCTCACCGTCAAGCAAACGCTACAGACGTGGACCGTCCTCGAGACGATTCTGTCCGTGGTCAGCTTCGCGGTTGCCGGCATTCTCTTCGCGATCATCGCCTAGCTCGACGGCGCGGTCGGGTGTCGATGTCGGCACCTGATCGCGCCACTGGGAGTGCACCTGATCACCGACGAAATGCGTGTTCTCTGCCGACATCTCCCGGCTGCCCGACCGTCCGACGAGATCGTCGATTCGGTCGTCCAGGCTGTGGGCACGAGCCATGGCGTCCGACGTACGTGCTTCACCCTCCGAAGACTCGACCAGATCGGCCAAACGAACCAACGCAGCCACTCGTCCCGTCAACTGGGTCCATACGACTTCCAGTGCGCGGCGACGTGATTCGACCTGTTCCGCCGTGTCCTCGTCGACCATCGTCCGACCAATACGGATCAACTCGTCCCCTACCGAGCGCAAAGACGTTGCATCGACCGAGATTTCGGCGAGCTCGACGAACAGATCGACCTGGCTTCGCTGAAACTCGAAGTACGTCGACTGCCACGCCGGCGAGCGATGTATGCGATCGAACGAGGTGCCCGCGAGAAACAGCAGCGTGTCGTAGCGGTCCGAGAATCGGTCGTCTTTGCGATCGATCAACTGATCGACCACCCCGGCTGCCCACTGCACCCGTTTGTCGATGGGCGTTCTACGTGCAAGCGTGCTGACTCGATCCTTTGCGGCGTCCGCCAACGTCAGACCTCGCTCGGCGAGCACCCCGTACTTGAGGGGTGCGGGCGTGTGCATCAATGCATCGAAGACCGCGTCGCGCTGTTCCAGGTCGAGATGAATACCTTCGCGACGTTCCTTACGTGCCGCGCGGACGCCGTTGGCGTAGTGCCGGTTCGACATCACCACCGTGGTTCGCAGATGCTCGATCCGCTTGTTCGACTCCGCGGCTCGCAACTTGTAGACCAAGGCCGCGCCGGGCTTACCCGACGAATCCTTGGCACGCCATCGATCTCGCTCGTCCACCAACTGCCGCAAGGTTCCGAATCCCCCGACCGACGGGAGAGAACGCCCCGCACGCCACCGAGCGATGAGCACCGTTCTGGTTGCTCCGTCGACCCTGCCCGCCGCGACGGCCTTTGCGGCGGCGTCGGACAAGGGCTCGGAATGGCCGGGTAGCCGACAGTCGGCACAGAGGCGATGCACCCGGTCATCGAATCGAGCGCGCTGCTGTGCCGAATCGCCTGCATCGAACTGAGACATGATTTCTCCTCGGTCGCACCGCGGTCCGGCGTGCTCGCCGTCGAGTGTTCCAGAAAGTTCAGATCAACCCCTTCAGGGTTTCCTCCGTGTGCGGCTTCTTCTCGGCCAGCAAGGTGCGCGCCTCGTCCAGCCCCTCCCAGACATTCCACATCAGTACCCCGCGCACGACGGCATCGTCGTCGAGGTAGTAGACGACGCCTTCCTTGCCGATCGTCTTCCAGTCCTCCACCGTGTTCAGCGACGTTGCCACCGTTCCGATTGCCTGGTAGCCGTCGTCGTACACGTCGGAGTAGAAGTACGGAGTGTAGGTGTAGGCCGCGCCGGCACCTGCCATGTTGCGGCCCGCCGCTTTGCCCATCTCGGTGGCGTTGTCCACGTGCTCGATGCGTCGGCGACCGAGAATGGCGTCCGGATAGTTGGCCACGTCGCCGGCCGCGTAGATGTGCTCGTCCGCGGTGCGCAGGAACTCGTCGACGACGATGCCGTTGTCCACCTCGAGACCTGCCGCCTCGGCCAGGTCTGTGCTGGGCCGGACACCGAGGCCGAACACGACCCCATCTGCTTCCACCGCGGACCCGTCGTCCAATTGCAGCTGGACACGAGCCGACGCCTCCGCACCCGACGTGACCTTGGTTCCTCGGCGCACGGTGACCCCGTGATCGGAGAACCCTTTGTCGAATCCGGCGGCCAGCAAGCGGGGGAACATGTGGCTGCCCACGACGTCGTCGGACGTGACGAGGGTGACTTTGACACCCTGTTGAGACAGCGCTGCTGCGATTTCCGTTCCGATGTAGCCGCCGCCCACCACCGCTATGTGCTCCGCGGTCTCGGTCAGTTCCCGCAACATCCGGTAATCGGCGAAGGTGCGGAAGTAGATCACTCGTGGACTGGGCGACAGGTCGATCTGCGTCGGCGCTGCGCCGGTTGCGAACAAGAGCGTTCCGTACTCGTGGGTCTCACCGGCCGCTGTCGTGACCGCCTGCTTCGACCGGTCCACCGACGCGATACGCGTACCCGTATGGACCTCGGCACCGGTGTCCGAGGCGGTGCCGAGCGGAACCTGATCACGGCCGAAGTCGCTGTCGGTCCACAACTTCTTCGACAACGCGGGGCGCGTGTACGGCTCGTCGGAGTCGGCTCCGAAGATCCCGATGGAACCCGTTGCGTCGTGTTCACGAATCCCACGAGCAGCACTGTCGGCAACCATTCCGCCGCCGATGATCAGGTAGTCGTATCGCATCGCTCACTCCTTGCACGTGGGGGTATCGACGACCTGGCTACCCGGAACGGCGTGAGCGCAACCACTCCGACGCCTCGGTTCGGAAGGCCGGAGCAAATCGAACCGAACGAACTGTATGCAGCATCACACCCCGTAAAGGTTGGCCCAGGCCCGTCCAGTGGGCATCTTGGTTTGCGAGACGAAACATCGCGTTCACACATTTTGGGTTGTAACGGTTCGGCTCGGACGAACGACTCACACCTCAGGACGCGAACAAAAGGAGACGATGTGACTGTTCAGATCGATTCGCTCGCAGCCGGCACCAGCAATGCCGACAATGCGATCGCAGACGTCGACCAACTCTTCGACGAAGTTTCAACGCTGGACGCCAACATCCTCGACGCCATCGAGCGCCGCACCCGCTTGGCGCGCACCCTCGCTGCCGTGACGCCCGACGCCACCGTGTCGGACACCACAGCAGACCCCTACGCCGATCTCGGCAACGACGGCCGTGTTTTCTCGCGGATGCTTTCCCGCCTCGCGCAGATCACCCGGTAACGTCCTTCCCCTTTATTTCGCAGTCCGCGGCCCCGTCGAGCACGTCTCGGCGGGGTCGCGTTGTGTCTGGACACGGCACCGGTGAATTTGTCGACGGACCGTTGTCAGTACCGGCACGACCGTTGTTCGACGGTCGTGCCGGTACCCGACGAATAGGTGTCATCCATGTCCCGTTTGCTGTTCGCCAATATGCCCGTCCGCGATGTCGTGGCCACCCGCGCATTCTTCGAGGGTCTCGGCTTCGAGTTCAACGACATTTTCAGCGACGAGAACACCGCCTCGATGATCGTCAGCGACCAGGCGACGGTGATGTTTCTGGCCACATCGAGGTTCGGGGATTTCATCTCCGATTCGATCTGCGACACGACGTCGGCTCGTGAGGTACTGATGTGTATTTCGGCCGACAGCCGCGCCGAGGTCGACTCACTCACGGACGCGGCCATCGCTGCGGGTGGATCGAAGTGGATGGAACCGCAGGATCATGGGTTCATGTACGGCCGAGCATTCCGTGATCTGGACGATCACGTGTGGGAAGTGATGTGGATGGACCCCTCGGCCGTTCCGACGAGCTGATGTCGCTCAGAGGCGGTCGGGCAGTCCGAATCGATCGAACAGCGACAGATCGAAGAAGCAGGCGACATGCCCGACGCCTCGAGCGTCGACGTCGAGAACGTGTAGTTGGAACGGTCGATGTATTCCGTCCTCGCCCACCATGTAGAGCCCGTACGCAGGTTGACCGTTCGCTGATGTCGCCACCATCCGCATGTCGCCCGCTCCCTGTGCGGGGCAATTGTTTCGGATGAGAGATCCGATCGTCTCGGCTCCCTGATACCAGCCGACGAACGGGGGCATCTCCCACACCGCGTCCGAGGTGAAGAGTGTGACCAGCCGGTCGATGTCGTAACGCTCGAAGCACTCCACGTACTGGGCCAGGAGCTGGCGCAGTTCGGCAGATTCGATGGGTTCCACGTTGTCCAGTTCCGGAGCGATCTCCTCCAGTCGCTCGCGGGCCCGCTGCAGGAGGCTGTTGACCGCAGTGGTCGTCGTGGCGAGAACCTCGGCGACCTCGGAGGCCTTCCACTGCAACACCTCGCGCATCAACAGCACTGCGCGTTGTCTCGACGACAGATGCTGCAGCGACGCGACGAACGCGAGGCGAACCGACTCCCTCCCCACCACCAACGTGGCCGGGTCGTTCGAGTCGGCCAGATCCGAGTCGGCAATCGGTTCGAGCCACGGCACCTCGTTGTTCTGCACCAGCTCGTCGGTCGGGCCCGAACTCGGCGCGCCGAGTCCGGTAGGAAGCGGACGCTTGGCTCGCCCCTCGAGGGCGGTGAGGCACGTGTTCGTTGCGATTCGATACAGCCAGGTGCGCAGCGACGATCGGCCCTCGTACTTGGCGTACCCCCGCCAGGCGCGGATGTAGGTCTCCTGGAGCATGTCCTCGGCGTCGTGGATGGACCCGGTCATGCGGTAACAGTGCGCCAACAGCTCGCGACGGAACGGATCGAACTGCGCGACGAAGTCGTCGTTCTGCACAGATGCCACGGTCATGCGGAAGAGCTTAAACCGGGTTCGCCCGCATCGACGGCCGATCGCGCGCCACCGCCGGGATTGGTCGGGCCTCTGGGTTAACCTCGGCTCGTGACATCGCTCAGCAGCATCGACGACTTGGTAGAAGAGCTGTATCTGCATCGTCGTCGCGCGTGGGAAGCCGCACTCGTCACCGCACAGAATTTTCTCGAGACCATCGCCGACGAGATACTCGAAGATGTCGACCGAGACAGACTCAATGCCCAGACCGCGCGGATCAAGGACCCTGGCAGATCTGCCGACAAACTCCGTCGATATCTGTCCGAGGGACGCATCAGCGAACCGCACGACGCCGACGCCGTGGCCGACGCACTGCCCGATCTGGTCGGCATCAAGGTGCTGTGCAAGACCCCACGGGACCAGCTCTCGTTCGTCACCGCACTCGAGCGCGCGTGTACCGATCCGAAATGCTCGGTGCGGTTCGCGCAGCCGCCCACCGACTACGTCTCGTTTCCCAAGCCGAGCGGATACCGGGCATATCACGCTGTGCTTGTCGTACGAGTGGCCACTCATCAGGGCGACCTCGACGTGAAGGTGGAGGTTCAGGTCAAGACGCGGCTGCAGGACGCGTGGGGCGAGCTGACCCATGAGGACATGTACAAGCCCGGTGAAGCACTCAAACCGACCAAGAAGCACACCGATTACGCCGCGCACATGGCGCACCTGCTCGATCAAGTCGACGCCATGGCCGACGATCTCGCCGCGCAGCTCGACTCGCTGACCGCCGCCTCGAAGGACGGCAGCGTGGTGGCACCCGACCCGATCCCCAAGGACCCCGATTTCATCCGGGCACGCGTCACGCGCACCGGCCCCCGCTACGCCCTGGCCGTCGGTCCGGACGGGCGCCGTGGGCTCGTCCCCGCACGGTCGGTCAAAGCCGTGATCGGCTCGACCGATCGCATCGCAGTCAACGATTACCTCGAGGTGGGCGACTACATCGACGTCGTCGTGGAGGACTCCGAGGACGCGCTGTACTACCACCTGACCTCGCAGCCGCCGCGGCGCACGCAAGGAAAGAAACGCAAGCGCTGACCGGCGTTTCTCAGGAAGATCTCACGTCGGTCCGGTAGACATGCCATCTCGTGACCACTACCGAGCAATCCCAGGTCGTCACCGACGGCGATAGCGTCGCCGCAACTACGACCGGCACACGTGTCATCGGCCGTCTGCGCAGGAGACTCCGGTCTCCCGATGAGATGGTCCCGACCGTCGCGTTCGTACTCCTTGCATCGCTGTACTCGACGATGTCCGTTCTCGGCCACCGTCAACTGCGCACATCGGGCTTCGACCTCGGAATATTCGTGCAGCAGGTCGCGTCGTACTCGCAGTTTCGGGCTCCGACCTCCGATCTGCTGGGCACCGGCTACAACACCCTCGGTGATCACTTCTCGCCGATCACGGCCCTGCTGGGTCCGGTGTATCGCGTCTTCCCTCATGCCGAGACGCTGCTCGTCGCTCAGGCGGTTCTGTTCGCGCTCGCGGTGATTCCGATCAGTCGATTGGCGGTGCAGAAATTCGGCACTGTCGTCGGAACAGTGATTGCCGGCGCGTTCGGCCTGTCGTGGGGCGTACAAGCCGCGCTGAACTTCGACTTCCACGAAGTGGCCTTCGCGATGCCGTTACTGGCAATGTCCCTGGTGGCTCTCGTTCGCGAACGCTGGGTGCCCGCTCTGGCCTGGGCTCTTCCGTTGGTGTTCGTCAAAGAGGACATGGGTTTGACGGTCGTCGTCATCGGCGCGCTGGTTGCCCTGTTCACCACCGGCCGCCCGCGCATCCTGGGCGCGATGACCGCGGTGTGGGGGCTGACCTGGGTGATAGTGGCCGTCAAGGTGATAGTGCCGGCGCTGAGCTCCGACGACTCGTACGGCCAGGGCTCGAAATTGCCGCCCATCGGCGAAGGGATCGCCGATACCGCGCACGGGCTGGTTGCCGGAGACTCCCGTGCCGCAACGGCGTTTCTACTGCTTGCCGTCACGGGGTTCTTCGCGCTGCGCTCTCCACTCCTGCTGGTCGCAGTACCGACGGTTGCCTGGCGTTTCCTCAGCGACAACACCAACTTCTGGAAACCGATCTACCACTACAACGCCATTCTGATGGTGATCGTCTTCATCGCCCTGATCGACGCCTTGGCACGCAGCGAGCGCCACGCCCAGCTGACCGAACGAGGTCGACGAGCGATCGTCGCCTTCGTCGCTGCATTCGCATTGGTGGCACTACCGTTCCTGCCCATGTCGCGGATGGTGCACGCCGAGGAGTGGCGAGTCGATCCACAAGCAGCCACTGCCCGCGACATCTCGGCGTGGATCCCGGCCGGTGACCGCGTTGCGGCGTCGAACAACCTCGTGGCACAACTCGTCGCCGACCACGACGTCTCGGTGTTTCCGCAGCGACCGACCGACTCGACCGTCCCGGATTGGATCGTCGTCAACCGAGAACGGCCCGCGGGTTGGCCGACCGACGAACGCGGCGATCGGCAGGCGATCGACCGGGCACTGACCACCGGATACGACGTCGTCTACTCCGTGGACGGTATCGAGGTGCTGCACCGCAACTGAGCGGTCCCTACTAAGGTTTCGATCAGTTCGGGCATTTCGAAACCGCAGGGTTCGCGAACTCTCGACATTCGACCGATCACGACAGCTACGGCAAGGCAGGTACAGGACATCGACGCTCGAACCGGCGACCTCGGCACCACCCGAACAGCATCGAAGCGGTCACCGTGGAATCGGAAGAATCCGTACCGCGCACAGGTGTCGAGCAACCGATTGCTGTCCGGTCCCACCTCTGCGAAAGAAGTACGACACTTCTCGATCGACCTCGGTGACAGCGGAATCACCTACGAGGCGGGAGACGGATTCGGCGTCAAACCCGTCAACGACGCCGCACTGGTCTCGGCCGTCATCGACCGTCTCGGTGTCCCCGCAGACACGGCCGTCCACACCAAGTCCGGAGAAATCACCCTCGCCCAGGCCCTGACCACCGAATACGAAATCGGCATACCGTCGATGGACCTGATAGAAGCCATCGCCGAGCGGGCCGGTGATGCCGAACTGGACCACGTGCTGCAGAACGGCGACCGGGCGTCGTTCGACGCGTGGACATGGGGACGCGACGTCGTCGACGTTCTCGACCTCGATCGGTCGGGTGCTCTCGACCCCGCCGAATTCCTGGGCCTGCTCCGTCCCCTGCAGCACCGCGTCTATTCGATCTCGTCGTCGCCGACAGCGCACGAAGGAAGCGTTCACCTCACCGTGTCGACCGTGAGATACCGATCGGCCGAGCGAGATCGCGGCGGGGTGTGCTCGACGTACCTGGCAGATCGCGTCGGCAACGCGCAGGAAGCGGGAGTGTTTCTCTCGGCCAACAAGTCGTTCCGACTCCCTTCCGACGACACTCCGATCATCATGATCGGTCCGGGCACCGGAGTAGCACCGTTCCGTGCGTTTCTGCACGAACGTCGGGCTCGCGGTGCATCGGGCCGAAACTGGCTGTTCTTCGGAGACCAACATCGAGCGAGCGACTTCCTCTACGAGGACGAACTCACGGACTTCGAGCGTGACGGTCTGTTGACCAGGCTGGATCTGGCGTTCTCGCGCGACCAGTTCGAGAAGATCTATATACAGCACCGCATGCGCGAGGCTGGAAAGCAGCTGTACGGCTGGCTCGAAGAAGGCGCACAGATCTACGTCTGCGGAGACGCGTCACGCATGGCGCAGGGAGTCGACGAGGCACTCCACGAGGTTGTCGCCGAACACGGTGGGCACTCCTCCGACGCCGCGGAGGACTACGTGAACGACCTCAAGCGCGCCAAGCGCTATCTGCGCGACGTCTACTGACGGGCCGTTCTTGTCGGACCCCCTCGCTACCGTCACGGGCACAGCAATGAAGTTCTCGTCCGAGTAGAGGGTGTGCACCGTGAACGCAGTGCAGAACGACCATTTCGACTCCACCACCGCGCGTGCATGGGGCACGTTCACCGAGAATCTGCACGCGCACCTGCGGTCGCTGCCGATGCGGGACTACATCACTGTGACGGCCGCGCAAGCCAGCCCGGGCGAGCGCGGGCTCCGGCCGTACATCGACATCGCAGCAACTCGAGACGGGGCTCTGGTGTCGATCGCGTCGCTGCCCTCGCTGCTGTATCCACAGGCACCCGAGTCGGTCACCCTCGACGTTCAGCTGCTCGACTTCGGGTGGCTGGACCGCGGCAAGCCCGTCGCAGACGGGTCGGTCATCGATCTCACGCGAACGGATTCGAGGGCAGACGCTGCTCTCGTCGCCGAGATGGTGACCCGGGCGTTCCGCGAGCTGTGGAACGTTCCCCATCCGTCGTTTCTCAGCGTGTGGGGCGTCGCCGCAGACGGAGCCGCCTCGGGGCCGATCGACCTCCAGCGCGGAATCGTCGGCGTCCGGACCAGCGCTGCCGTGGACGGCAGTGCCGAGTCGACGCCGACCGATCCCCCGTCCGACATCACCGACGTTCCCGACGAACTGCGATCACTGCACACCCTGTGCCAATTGACCGGTCGAAAAGCCGACGCGCAAACAGTGCACTCGGTGTGCGTGGGGGCGGACATCGATGAACTCGGTGTACACGCGCTCGCCCTGCATCGCTCGGCTGCCGCACACTCGGACCGCAGCGCAGCCGAGGGAACAGGCACCTCGATCGCGGTGTGGACGGGACTGGCCCGAACCTGGCTGTTGGTTGCCCGCAGTATCGCAGCTGCAGCCGGATCGGACCGGCACGCCTGTCGCTGAACTGCTACAGAATCCTTCGCCGCAATCCGCTGGCCCGCAGGACCTGACGTTCGACTCCGGCTCGGATGGCCTCCTCGGTGCCGATCACCCGTACATGCGACCGCGCACGGGTGATCGCGGTGTAGAGCAACTCGCGAGTGAGCAGAGTCGATGCTTCGGCGGGCAACAGAACCGACACGGTGTCGTACTGACTTCCCTGGCTCCGGTGAATCGTCATCGCGTACACGGTCTGGACGGCAGAGAGGACGTTCGGGTGAATGAGAACGTGGCCGCGACCCCGCGCGAAAGCAGCCATCGGAGTTCCGTTCTCACCCGACACCACAACACCCGTGTCTCCGTTGTAGATTCGCGCTTCGTGATCGTTGGCCGTCACCAGCAGCGGCTGACCGGGGTACCAGTAGGCGGGGTCGAGGAAGGCCTTGTTCGCTTCTCCCACCCACTCGAGTGCCAGCCGATCCCACAGCGCAACGCCCCACCGCCCCTCACGGTGCGCGCACAGAAGTCGATGCTTCTCCAGTCCCAGCAGCGCCGCGGCGGCGTCACCGCGGGTTGCCGCCGCTGTGACCTCGGCGGCGGTGTCGACCACGTCGGCCCGCAATGCGTCGGTGTCCTCGGGTGCATGGAACGAGATCTGGTCGTCACCGGATTCGAGTAGTTTCATCACCTCGTCACCGCGGCCGTCTCGAACTGCGACGGCCAGACGGGCGATCGCGCCACCGAATCGTCGACCGCGGCTGAGCCGAACCACTCCGCCGCGCAACCTGTCTCGCTCGAACGCACTGAGCGCCGCCTCGTCCGGATCCTCGGCTGCGTCGAAATCCGCGTCGACCAGGTGCGCCAACACAGGGTTCTCGGTGCCAGTGACCGGCCGTGCGACGAGGTCGGCCAACACTGCTCCGGCGTCGACGGACGTCAACTGATCGGGATCGCCCACCAGTATCAACCGCGATTCCGGTCGAACTGCTTCGAGCAGCCGGCACATCATCGTCAACGACACCATCGACGTCTCGTCGACGACCACCACGTCGTACGGCAGTCGATTGTGGGAGTCATGACGAAACCTGGTCTTGCTGCCCGGTTTCCACCCGAGCAGGCGATGCAGAGTCATTGCTTTCAGTTCTGCCGGGAGACCCAGCAGTCCCGCTTGCTCGGCCACCGACTCCTGCAGACGAGCGGCAGCCTTGCCGGTGGGGGCGGCAAGACCGATTCTCACATCGCTGCCGTGTTCTCGAACCAACAGCGCCAGAATTCGAGCCACCGTGTGGGTCTTACCGGTGCCCGGCCCGCCCGCTATGACCGTGGTCCAGTGCGTCGCCGCCAGGGCTGCTGCAATGCGTTGTCGATCGGGAGGGGTGGTGGGTGCGCCGGATTCGTCGATGAACAATTCGGCCAACGCACGGTCGATCTTTGCACCGTCGACGACGGGGTGCGACTGCGATCGAGCGTCGAGTATGCCTCGAACTGTGTTCTCCTGCAGGTGATATCGATCCAGGTACAGCAGTTCACCCAGGTCGGTGCGCACCAGCTTCAGCGGCGTCAGCGGCCCGTTGGCGCTGCCGACCACGAGCGGGCTGACCGCCAACCCGTCGAGAACGTCGGACAGATCGGGCCAGGGAAGAAGGCTTGGATCCACGTCCGATTCCTCGTCCACCGTGACATCACGCAGTCGCTGCAGGTCGAGACATATCGATCCGGATCGCACTGCGCGCACCGTCAGAGCCGTGGCGAGCAGCACCGGTTCGGAGGCTTCCCCGGCCAGGGCACCGAGCCGCAACGCCACGTGCACGTCGGCCGCTGTCAGTACACCGGCGTCGTTGAAGGACCGCAGAATTCCGCTGCCTCGCAGCGCCGTCGAGACACTCGTCATCGTTGCACCTTTCCGGCGAGCAGATCCGACAACTCGACCACCAGCGCCGCAGGCGGATCCCAGTCGAACACACCGCAGCCGGCCGGAGTCTGCGGCCCCACCATGCCCCGAACGAACAGGTACCGTACTCCGCCGAGATGCGTCTCCGGCCGGTAGTTCGGTTGACGCCATCGCAAATACCTGTGCAACGCAACGGCATACAGAATGGCCTGCAGCGGATAGTGCGACCGCATCATCTCCTGCGCCATCTTCTCGCGCGTGAAATTGCCGGTCGTCAGATCGCCTCGGGCCAGGCGGTTGGTCTTGTAGTCGACCACGATGTAGCGAGGGCCGGGTACCCGAAGAACGGAGTCGATACTTCCGGTGAGAAAGCCGCGCAGTGGGGTGGCTTCCACTGCATCGAGCAGATCGGCGTAGTCCGCGAGGACATCCGCCGGGTCGAGATGTCGACGCAGCAGCTGCGCAACCGATGTCAGAGTCACGCTCGATTCCACCGGGTCGTCGCCTCCGGCCAAAGGCAGCTCGAAATCCAACTCGGCCAGGTGGTCGTTCGGCGCGATGTCGGCCAGCGTCCCGAAGCCCAGCGGTGTCTGCATCACCGGCAACAGAGCGGCTGCCAGAGCCGTCGGATCGACATCTGCCATCCGTGAGGCAACGGCAGCTCTGCAGCGTTGCTCGAGTTCGGGCAGTAGATCGGCTGCGGAGGTATCGACGTGTTCGAGGGCCTCGTGCACCAGCGTTCCGAATGCGGCACCGGCCGGCATTCCGTTCATCGGTGACGCAATCCCGTCCACGGACTCGTCCGGCTTCGCGCTTCCCAGCGGAGGTTCGACAGGCTCATCCGCTTTCTCGGGCCGCTCGGCCTCACTGGTCACCCCCACCTCCGGCTCGACGGGCGACGCATCGTGCGCGTGAGCGGTCAAGGCCGAGTACGACGTTCGACGCCACAGCAGATCCAGAGCACGCCCGAAGCGAGCGGCAGTGACGTCGCGGTGTTCCTCCTCGGGGCGCACCCACTGCTGATCCGAGGGTGGTGTGGGGCCGACTGCCTCGATCGAGATCAGATCCGCTGACGGACCGCCCCAGGATTGCACGCGGTTGGCGGTAGTGGCGTCGTCGAGAACCTTGTACGACGGCTCCGGCTGCGCAATCCCCGGAATGCGGCCGAACAGCATGCGGTGCAACGACGACGTAGCAGTGTTGCGTCCCGGTGCCCACCACAACACCACCTGACACTGGGCTCTGGTGAGTCCCACGTACAGCAGCCGTAGTTCTTCTCCGGCTTCTTCACGATCGTTGACGAGCTTCCGTGCTGCGTAGCCGGCCCCGGAGGGACCGCCGACGTCCCGGATGCGGTGGCCGTCCTCGTGCAGCAGCAGGATCGACGGTGAGCTGAAGTAGAGAGTGTCCCAGGCGTACGGAAGGTAGACGACGGGAAATTCCAGCCCCTTGCTCCCGTGCGTTGTCATGATCTGCACTGCCGCCGAGTCACTGTCGAGCCGGCGACTGCGATCGGTGGACCCGCCGGCTGTCGGCTCCTTGATTCGATCGGTGAGCCACCGAGTGAGAGCGGTGATTCCGTACGATTCGGATACCGCTGCACGATTGAGCAGTTGGGCGATGTGCCGCAGGTCGGTCATCGTGCGCTCCCCCGCCTCGACCGCGAGCAACCTAGCATCGAGACCCGACTGCGCCGACACCCGCTCGAACACTGCCGCGAAACCCGCCTCGTCGAACAGCACAGAGTACTCACGCAGCCGGCTGCTCACCTGCGACAGTGCGTCCTCGGCCCCGGAATCGAGTTGGGCGGCAGTCCAACCGAGCAAAGGTGTCAGGGCTGCGAGTCTGACGCGGTCGGTGCGGTGCGGTTGTTCGATCGCTTGCAGTAGCCACAACCAGTGTCGAGCACTGTCGGTGCCGAAGACGCTGGTGCTGCTCGACACCACCGACGGCACACCCACTGCGTCGAGCGCATCTCGAATCAGCGCAACCTGTTTGGTCGTGCGAGTCAACACCGCAATGTCCCGCGGTTCGACCGTCCTCGGCCCGTCCGGCCGGTCCATGACGGCGTTTCCGGACAGGAGCGTCACGATCTCGGCCGCCACATCCGCAGCCACCCGAGAGCGAAGTCGATCCACCGCCGGGAATCCCGAACGCAACGGTCCTGCTCCGGTTCGGGGCAGATAGCGCAGCCGCAACGGAGGATGTCCTGTCATGCGCGAGAACGGGTTCCGCGCTTCGACGCGATGGACGACGATATCGTCGTGTCCGAGGGCGGCACCTCCGTAGAGATGGTCCAACGCGTCGAGGAGCCCGGAGTCGCTACGCCAGTTCGCCGTCAGCTCGTACAGATGATCGGCCGACTGCACCGCATCCAGATAACTCAGCACTTCGGCACCGCGGAAAGCGTAGATGGCCTGCTTCGGATCTCCGACGAGGATCAATGTCGTGTAGCCGTGAAAGGCCCGGCGCAGGATGTCCCACTGCATGGGGTCGGTGTCCTGGAATTCGTCGATCAACACGACACGGAACCGGTCTCGCACGCGCGCGCATGCTGCCTCCCCGTGCACGGGATCGGACAACACCGAGTGCAGCAGTCCGAGTAGATCGTTATAGTCGCGGATGCCGAGAAGACGTTTGCGACGCTCGACCTCACGGCGGGCCTCCCGAGCGAACTGCACCCGCAGGGCGGCTTCCCGGTTGCCGTCGTCACCGTCGAGGTCGTCGATGTCGGGGTACAGGATCGACTGTTGATCTCCGACGGCTGCCGCGGCCAGTTGTTGGGCGTCGCGTCGCCCGAACGGTGGTGCCTCGTCGTCGCCGCTGAACATCTGCAGATACAGATCGTCGACCACCTGCTCGAGCAGATCCGACACCGACTCGACGAACGTGGATTCGGGTTCGCGCTCACCCGCGATACCCAGCCCGTCGAGCATGCGTTGGCAGAAGCTGTGCGTGGTGACGATCGTCCCGGCGTCGAAGTCCGACAGCGCTTTACGCAGTCGCCGGCGCCGCCTGTCCACTTCCTCGTCGTCTGCCGCGGCGAGAAAGGCGACGAGAGGGTCGCGCGCACCACGCGCAGAGTCCGGATCACCGAGGTCTCGGGCGATCGACGCGAACCGGCTGCGGGTGCGATCGCGCAGTTCCTGGGTCGCGGCGCGACTGAACGTCACCAGCAGTAGATCCGAGATCTCGGCCAGTCCTTCGGCGATGTACCGCGCCGCAAGTCCGACGATCGCGTACGTCTTGCCCGTTCCGGCGCTGGCCTCGAGCACGGTCGTCCCGGTCGGCATCGGACCGAGGAGGTCGAATCCGCGTGCGGCGGTCATGCGTTCCCCATGTTCTCTGCGGTCAGCAATGGATCCCACAACCGGCGGGAGAGAACTCCGAAGCGGCTCTGCTCGTTCGCGGGGTCGGTCTCGTCGTCGAGAGGGCTCGGATCGAGCAACGTTC
Organism: Rhodococcus sp. Leaf233; assembly: GCF_001426165.1. Taxonomy (NCBI): domain Bacteria; kingdom Bacillati; phylum Actinomycetota; class Actinomycetes; order Mycobacteriales; family Nocardiaceae; genus Rhodococcus; species Rhodococcus sp. Leaf233. Next base: position 265,467 of record NZ_LMRO01000014.1, on the reverse strand, counting down.
CGAACGAGAGCGACGGGCCGTGCACGTATCGCAACGATCGGTCGGTGCCGTCACCGAAATCGCCGCGCCACGCCCAACCGGCAGATTCGTAACCGTCCTCGATCGATCCGCCGCCGAACCGCTTCTCCGCGTAGGCAGCTGCCGTCCCGGTCGAGATCGGCAGCGGCGCAACCAATCCGCGATCCCGCAGGTCCACCACGTCGCGGAGTACCGCGAGGGGATTCGGAGGGGTCGTCAGGCGGGACCGGCGAGGCGGACGCATTCCGCTGGCGCGCCCGATGGTGACCGCGCTCCACTCCCCCGGCTCGGACGCTGCCACCGCCAGCAGACGCACCCACGCCGCGAGCCTGTGCTTGGCCGCCAGCCGTGAATAGGACGAACGCACGAGTGTCCGGTCGTGAATGCCGGTGACGGTACCGGTCAGACGTCGCCCATCACCGAGATCGACCACGATGTCGGTGGTCTCGGCCGGGCCTTCGTGAAACGGCGCGGCCGCGTCGGCGATGATTCCGACGACTCGGCGGATGTCGGACATCTCGCGTCGACCTTGATGAAACGGAGGCAACGTGCCGCGCCGCCACTCGGCGTCGGCGAATTCGCCGATGTCCGTGCCGGCCAGCACCGCTGCCAACATCCGATCGCCGATGTTCCACCGAGCCAACGGATCCAGTTCGATGTCGAGACTGTCCGCCAGATCGTCTTCGAGCTCGGGAACTCGAAACCCGAGACGTTGACGCAGAAACGCCTGAACCGGATTCTCCACGAACGCGATCACGTCGGCGAGTTCCACGTCGCCCGAATTCGCTGGGGGCAGTGCATCGGGCAGGAACAACGGCACCGGTACGGACGGTCGCTGCTGAGACACGGCGCCTGCCAACGCCACCGTGTCGAAGCTGAACGGGTGTCGGGCCTCGAAATTGCGAGGATCGAAGGGCTGCAGCGGATGCCGGTGTTCGACGCTTTTGCCGGCGGTCACGTCGAGGACGTCCATCAACTCGCGCAGCGGGATCGCGGGCGGCTTGGTCGATCCGTCGACGGGGTCGGCACCGGTGTAGAAGAGCAGTAGCTTTTCTTCGGCGGACATCACGGCGTCGAGCAGTAGTTGGCGGTCCTCGCTGCGGATGTCGCGTTCGCCGACGGCCGGGTCGCGTGCGAGGACGTCGTCTCCGTCGAGGCTGCCGACGCGGGGGAACACCTCGTCGTCGAGACCGAGAAGGATCACGACGCGGTGCGGGACCGATCGCATCGGCACCATCGTGCACACGGTGAGCTCTCCGGTGCGAAAGTTCGCTCGGGTGGGGCGGCCGGTGAGCCGGCCACCGAGCATGGCGCGCACGTCCGCCAGCCGCAGCTCGGCGGTGTCGCCGTGTTCGGTGGCCTCGGCGATCTCGCGATGCGCTTGCGCCAGTTGCCATTCGTCGGCGGTGGGCACGTCGGCAAGCAGATCGAGGGTGCGGCCGAGCTGCCGCGTCCATTCGGTCACCGGGGCGCGCCCGGACAGCGCCCGTAGTACCGAGGCGAGCCGGTCGACCAGCTCGGCGAATCGGCCCGCAAGCCCGATGTCGTTACTGTCCACGTCGTCGAGGGGCAGCGCGAGGTCGAGATAGTCGTTCCCACTCTCGTCCGCCGCTACCCCGAGGAGGATACGGTCGAGTGCGGACTTGAAGGTGTTCTGCCGAAAGTTGTTCAAACCGAAGGATTCTCGTTGTCGTACCGTCAAACCCCAGCGAGCTCCGGACGTGGCGACCCATTCGCGCAGGCGTTCGAGGTCGTCGTCGGTGAACGAGAACTTCTGCCGCACCGGGCCGCTCGCCGCGAAATCGAGTAGTTCGCTGGCCGTCACTCGCCCCTCGGAGAAGTCGAGCACCGTAGCCACCACATCCAGTACCGGATTGGTGCGACGCAGGCCCCGATCGGCGAGCCGGACCCGCAGTCGATGACCGGGATGCACCAACGTGGCCTGGCCGAAATTGGCACGGATTAGCGGCGCATAGGTCTCGACGTCCGGGCACATGACGAGCACGTCACGGGGTTCGAGAGTCGGGTCGTCGGTGAACAGATGCAGCAGAGACTCGCGCAGCACCTCGACCTGGCGGGCAGGCCCATGACATGCGTGAATCTGCACGGTGCCGTCTGCGAGCGCCGGATCGCCGTCCGTCGTTGCGTGGGAGGGCACTTCGTCGCCGGCGATGTCGGATTGGATCGTTCCGAGCAAGGTCCGCGTTGGTCCGGGCCCTTCGTGGTGCACGGTGTGATCGGTGATCGAGCCGATGGTTGCCTGCAGTTCCCGCACGTCGCGCGACAGACTCGCCAGCAGCGGGTGCTCGACGGCCAGAGCGGTCACATCGTCGCGCCGTCGGGTGGCCGCCGGGATGTCGGCGAGTGTGGACCACATCGACGGGCTGGGGTGTGGGATCCAGATGTGGACGTCGCGGTGGTGCGCGAGCGCGTGCAGGATGTCGAGCTGGTCGGCGGTCAGCCGAGTCGGACCGAACACCGACAACCTGAACGGTAGGTCCACCGCGTTCGGTTCCGATCGCAGTGTCGAACACGTATCGGGAAGGCGCTCGGCGGGACTCGGACTGCCGATCCGCTCGCGTACCAGGCTCCATATCCGCGGTTGCCACGTCAGGCCGTCGTCCAGTTCCTGGCCGAGCCCGTCGGTGAATCGTCCGGCGCGCCAGTCGCGCAGCATCTGGGGTCGCTGAGATCCATAGCCGCGGAACAGCTCCGCGATGTGCGCGGCCGTCGACCAGCGGCGCCCTACCCGATGATCGTCCGATCCCGAACCCAGATGCTTGGAGAGCACCGCGGCCCACGGTTCGGTGCGGCAGTCGTCGATCACCGACAGCGCGGTCCACAGCACTCGATTGTGAGACCACGGGTCGTCGTCGGGATCGATGCCGTCGACCTCGGAGATGGTGCGCGCGACCAACCTCGCCGGGCTCGGAAACTCGATGTTCGCAGCTATTCCATCACCGTCCGGAGCACCCAGGACGCTCGACAGACGCTGGGTGAGCCACCGCTCGACACCTCTTGCCGGCACCGACACGATTTCGGGCACGAAGGCATCGGGCAGCGGCTCGGACAGTACATCGGCGAGGGCTGCAGCGAGCGTTCCTGCACGTTCGGCGCGGTGGAGCGTCAACACGGTCGAAGTCCCCTGCCTGCTCGTCTGAGAACGCCCGAATTCGGACTGGTGACGACCCTACTCGAGCCACCGACAAGTTCTGTCCGGTGAGTCGAGCCCTCGGCACCGGTCCGTATATGCAGAACCCGACAGCAACGGAGGAGAACGGCATGTTCAGATACATTTTCGCGGTCGTGGCGGTCCGGGACATCGATATCGCGAACGCTTGGTACGAGAAGTTGTTCGACCGTCCGGCGGACAACAATCCGATGTCGACACTGGTGGAGTGGCAGGCCGCTCCCGGAGCATGGGTGCAGGTGACTGTGGATTTCGAGCGTGCAGGCTCGTCGCTGTTCAATGTGGCGGTCGACGACCTCGAATCGTTCGTGTCGGCGGCCCACTCGCGCGGAATCGACTTCGCCGACATCGTCGAAGCGAACAAGGGCGTTCGGCTGTCCACGGCCACGGATCCCGACGGCAATTCCATCACCGCTATCGGCGGTTTTCGCGAGCACTACTGAGCCGGGGCGTGCCGTCTCGGCTCGAGGTGTAACGACGCTCGCACGCGGTGCGACATGGTGGAAGGAAATGCGACCGCCCGGTTCGGAAGAACGTGGGGTTGCTCCCGTCTCGCGGACACCCTTCGCCGCGAGACCGACACCCCGTGACCCGAGGACGATCCGACATGACCAGTGCCTACCCACCACCGTTCCAGCGCCCCGCACCCGAGCCAGCTCCTTCTCGACGCCCTCTCATCGGTGTGATCATTGCTTGTGGCGCAATCATTTTCGGTGCCGTCTTCTTGATCGGAGCGATCGCATCGTTCGAATTCGGTGCAATACTCGTCGGAGCGTTGATGGTCGCCTCGGGCATCGCGTATCTGCGGTTGTCCCCCGAGCGTGGACGCAAGGGTTGGGCCGTACCGGCGATCGCTGTTCTTCCGGCATTGATCGTCATGGGAATGACGGGATCGACCGAACCCGAGAAGGTGGCCGTCACCCCGGTCGCGGCCGTGCCCGCGCTACCCACCGTGACGACGACCTCCGCACGTCCGACGACCACCACACCGGCACCGACCACGACGACCACGGCCGCACCCACAACAGAGCCCGTCGCCGCGATCGTGGAAATACCGACGACGTCGGAGTACATCCCCGCTCCCGAGCCCGTCTTCATTCCCGAACCCGTCTACATTCCGGAGCCGGTGTACACACCCGAGCCCGTCTACACCGTTCCCGCGCCGCTGGCAGCGGTGCCGGAGAGCGTCTACTACGCAAACTGCTCCGCGGTGCGTGCAGCAGGCGCAGCCCCTATCTACGCCGGCGACCCGGGATACGCGAGCAAACTCGACCGCGACGGGGACGGGGTCGGCTGCGAGAACTAATTCACCATCCGCTGTGTCAGCTCGGCAGCCTCGCGGGAGTATGCGACGAGCATGACGAGGTCCACGGATGGCCGCGCTGCCTTGACGGCAACGACCTGTTGGGTGATGGCGTCGTGCATCGGCCAACCGTAGGACCCGGCCGAAATGAGCGGAAAGGCGATGGATTTCAGATTCATCGACGCCGCCAGCGCCAGGCTGCGCTGGTAGCACAGGCGTAGTAGTTCGGATCTGTCTTCGTTCTTCGAATAGCGCGGGCCGACGGTGTGGATCACGCAACTGGCGCGCAACCTGCCTGCGGTGGTGGCCACAGCGGCACCGGTGTCGAGGCCGTGGGGCAAGGTGGTGGCCCGCAACGCCTTGCATTCCGCGAGGATCGTGGGACCCCCGGCCCGATGCAGCGCGCCGTCCACCCCGCCACCGCCGAGGAGTCGGGTGTTGGCCGCGTTGACGATCGCGTCTGCGGCCACCTCGGTGATATCACCATGCACTACGTCGATGATCGTCATGCGTCGTCCTTTCTCTCGGCGATCGCGATGGCGATGCGATCGAGGTCGTCGGCGCGCAGCCCCGGGTAGCCGTGGACCAGCTCGCGCCACTGCGTCGGGACCGCCGACGCGCCCCACCGTGCACCGAGAAGTCCGCCCGCGATCGCGGCGGTGGTGTCGGTGTCCCCGCCTGCTCGGACACACAGTTCTAGCGCGGCAGGAAGGGGCAACGATGCGTCTGCCGCGCGAAGTATCGCCCACCAGGCCGTTTGGAGCGCGTGCACGACCCAACCGTTCTTCGGGAAGTCGGTCGGCTCGCCCTCCCGAGCGCTGTCGAGCAGCGGCTGCCAGAAGTCCCGGACATCGGGTTCTTCGTGGCGCAGGAAGTCGGCGATACCGTCGTACGTTCCGTGCAGCACCGCGTGCCGGATCGCGTGCGACCACAGTTGACACGCCTGACCGGCACGAGAATCGGAGTGGGTCAGCGCGCTGATCCGCTCCGCAGCAGCCCGGCATTCGGCCACGTCGTCGAGATAGGCCAGCGCGACGGGCGCGGTGCGCATCAACGAGCCGTTTCCACCGGTCCGGCCGGACAGCGACGCCGCGACCGCGGCCATCTCCGATCCGGTGCTCGCTCTCTGCGACAGCACTTTCCGGGTCTGATTGCCGACGTCGGGAGGATTCACCGCGAACCAGGCGCGGAAGTTCGCTGCCACCTCGTCGACGTCTCCGCCGATCTCGAGAGCGCTCGCAACGCACAGTGCCATCGACGTGTCATCGGTCCACTCCCCCGGGGCCCAGTCGAACGCGCCGCCGCCGATCATCGCAATGGCAGTCTCCGGCGTCGGATATCCGAATTCGTACCCCGCGCCCAACGCATCGCCCACTGCAGTGCCGAGCAGTACCCCACGCGCCCGATCCCGCTGATTGTCGGTCAAGTTCATTCGCTGCCCCTTAGATCGTTGTTGATCTAACAATAGATCAGACTTGCGCTAAGCTGCAACCCATGACGTGGACGGACCGAGACGGCAAGGCTCTGACCGATTACCCGCGACCTTCGGTTGCGGTCGATGTCGCGGTCCTGACGGTCCGTGAACAGCAGCTACAGGTCGTTGTCGTGCCCTCTGAGCGGGGCCTCGCACTTCCCGGAACGTTTCTGCGCCCGTCGGAAACCCTGACCGAAGCCGCCGAACGCGCACTCGAGTCCAAGGCGAACATCGTCGATCTGCAGTTCCACCAACTCAAGCTCTTCGACGAGCCCGGCCGCGACGACCGCGGTTGGGTGCTGTCGATGGCGCACGGCGCAGCCACACCGAGTCGATCACTGCCTGCGACAGCCGAATCGGTCGCCATCGACGGTGTGGTGCCGGGCTCGACGCTGGCGTTCGATCACAGCGAGATGGTCACCGAGGCAGTGCTGGACCTCCGAGCTCGCTACGCGCGAGAGATCGACCCTGCAGGATTCCTGGATTCCACCTTCACGCTCCTCGAACTGCGGTCGCTGTACGAAATCGTCTTCGATCGCGCGTTCTCCAAAGACACGTTTCGCCGCCACGTCATCACCGCACTCGAGGGAACGAGCACGACGACGACGGCAGGTGGCGGTCGCCCGGCCGAGTTGTATCGCCGGGCACCCGATGCTGCACTGGCCGCTTCTGCGGACTCGTTCCTTCGCGGCTAGAGGCGTCACGCGACGAAACCGGACATGTCAGCGGATAAGCTGCGAGCCATGGGATCGAAGCGGCCTGCCAACCGCGGACAGAAACGTGCAGAAAAGACCAAGGCCCGGCAACGGCGTCACCAGCAATCTCGGCCGGCACCGACCGGTGTCGTATCCGAGCGGATCAGCGATCTGATCGACGGTTTCGTCGAGTGGCTCGACGAGAGCGAGATGTCGGAGCAGGCCGAGGCAATCTCACGGTTGGTGTCGTCGACACTGACCCAGTTGTCCGGTGCGCGCCACGGGTTCTCCCCCAGCGCGTGGATTCCCGCCGATGCGCACCTGCTGGTGGATGCTGCAGAACGCATTCTGCAGGAGGAATCGGAGACAGCCGAGGACACGGCAGTGAACCTCGTTCTCACGTCACTGCAGTATCTGACGTTCCTCGACGAGACCGATCTGTGGGACGGCAGCCCGGAGGACTACGCACACTGCATGGAAGACCTCTCCGACTTCCTCGAAGGCGACGAGCCCGACATGCTCGACGCAGACGACATCGATCTGCCGAACGTCTCGCTCGACCAAGAGCTTGCGGCCATTTCGGCTCTGCCGCTGTTGCCTGCGCTCGATGACATCGTTGCTCGCGTCGCCGACGGACTGGCAGTGTCGGACGACGTCCATCTACGCACCGCCGTCGGCCCGGCTCCACTCGACCCCGCCGGACTCACCGAGTCCTCGGACGTTGCAGCCGTCGATTACTGGTCGACGGCCATCGCGACCGAACTGGTCCGGATCGACGGCGACACGGCCAAGCTCGGCGACAACGCCCCGTCTCTGGCCAAGCGTGAGGCGGAGACCGTTCATGAGCTGGTTGCCGAACACGTCCGAGTGCAGCTGTCCGGAGACGCCGACGACCCCGACGTGTCCCGTTCGCTGGCCAACACGTTCGCGGTTCAGACCCTGCTGGCCGCGATGACCGACGAGCTGCCTCTGAACAACGAGGGCGAGGACTACGCCGATTTGGAAGGTGAGGACCTGCGGACGGCGCAGCTGATTGACCACCGGGTTCGATCTCTGATCGAGCAAGGCATTCTCGTGCGAATCGAAGAGGTCCTGGCGGTTCCACATGCGCTGCGTCCCGCTGTTCTGGACGGGGTGGCCGAGGCGCACCCTTTCGGGGCGCTGGACGAGGAGACGCACGGGCCGCTCGAGGACTCGGCGTCGTCGTGAACGCACTCGCGCGCGCCGAGACTCTGTCGGTGCTCGCCGCTAGCGTGACCGACGCCGCGTTATCTCAGCGCGATTCGGGTAAGGAGCCGACATGAGCGATTCACTCGAGTTCGACTTCGACGTCGACTCGGCATGGATGCACTTCCAGCGCCGGCTCGGCGAGTACGTCAGCGCCATGCGCGACGGTGACGCCTTGGTGATCGAGTCTCGATACGACAGCACGGACGGCGTTCCGGACACCGCGGCCTGCGTCCAGTTCTACGCCTGGGATCTCGACATGGTTCGTTGCGAGCTGCCCGCCAACGAGCACCTACACAGTAGTCGCGCCATCACTGACGCTCAGCGAGAAGCACTGAACGCGTTGGGCTTTCGAACGTCTCGGGATTCCGAGCCGACGCCACCCCACGTCGACCGCAATCGCTCGTGGTCCGATGATCTGGCGAAGAAGACGGTCGCGGTGTTCCGTGACATCTGGGGCCTGCCACACCCGTCTTTTCTGAGTTCGCGGGCCACCGGACGCTACGACGTGCCGAGCTTCGAGGCCAGCACCGAACCCGTCTCGGCAGTCGTTCCACTGTGCGTGCAGCCGAAAGGGAAGGACCACCTGCAGCAACTCGTCGATCGTGCACTCGAACCCTGGTTCGGCTTTCCGCCCGATCACGACCCCGACGGCGACATCCCTCTGCGATTCGTCAACGGCACCGCATACGTCACGGTCAAATCCACCGAGCCGGTCGTCGAGATCAACTCGACGTTGGTGCACGCGGTCACCGGTCGCACCCGCGCGGCCGAGTTGCTGGTCGATCTCAACGTGCAGCTTCCGGATGTGATGTTGCATCTCGTCCAGGACTGCATTGTGGCCCAGGTACGTGTCAGCGGATCACCGTTCGTGGCCGATCACCTGCTGTGGGCGGTCCGGATGCTCTCGCACGTGTGGGAGCAGGTCGACGACAAGTTCGCCGAGGACTTCGGGGGCAGGCTCGGCGAACCGACCCCTCCGGTCCTCGAAGGTGACGACTTCCCGGACGGTCTGCTCGCGTTGATTGAGCTGATCGCGGATTCGCCCGATGCTGTCGAGCCACGCACCGTCCTCGAGTGCTGCTCTTCGGACCGTGACGTGGTCGTGTCGTATCTCCGCATCAGCGCCGAGCAGGAGGCATCGTGGCGCGGCATGGCGGTAGCCGCGGACCTGGGCGACGAACACTGCGATGTGGACGAGGCGGATCGCGAGGCCGCGAATTGGGGCAGCGCAGTGGCTGCCCTGCGGGAGGTGCTGCGGAGCACCCCCGAACAGGTCACTCCTGTGGTCGATCCGTCGGCGATCCAATTGCAGCTATTCGAGACCGACGAAGTCGCGGAGGTGTCCGACGAGCGTTCGGACGATCAGTAGCGCCATCCGAACAGCAAAGTTTCGACGGGCTTCCCTTTCATGTTAACTGGGGTTACATTAACTCCATGTTCGCATCACGTTTGGAGAAGCCATGACACTGACGACCGGCACCACGTCCGTTTCGGTGGACATCGACGCCACGGATGAGCAGCAGTACAACGAAACACTCACGTTGCTGTCCGAGGGTTCGGTGCACAAACACTTCGATCCTTACGTCGACATCGACTGGGAGTCCGAGAAGTTCGCGGTTCCCGCCAATGATCCCCGCTGGGTACTGCCCGCCAAGACCGACCCTATCGGGGGCCATGACTGGTACAAGTCCCTGCCGCTGGACCGGCAGATCGAGATCGGCATGTGGCGTCAGGCCAATGTCGCCAAGGTCGGCCTGCAGTTCGAGAACATTCTGATCCGCGGCATGATGCAGTACGTATTCTCGCTGCCCAACGGTTCGGCCGAGGCGCGCTACTGCACCCACGAATCCATCGAAGAGTGCAACCACACCCTGATGTTCCAGGAGATGGTCAATCGGGTGGGTTCCGACACTCCCGGCATGAGTCGACCGATGAAGATGCTCTCGCCGTTCATCCCCCTGTTCGCGACGCTGCTACCCGAATTGTTCTTCGTCGGCGTCCTCGCAGGCGAGGAACCCATCGACCACATCCAGAAGTCGGTGCTTCGCTCCGGCGAAGAGATCCATCCGATCATGCAGAGCGTGATGGCCATTCACGTGGCCGAGGAGGCTCGCCACATCTCCTTCGCGCACCAGCTCCTGCGTCGTCGTGTGCCCAAGATGTCCAAGATCGGACGCTTCCTGCTGTCGCTGGCCTTCCCCGTCACGATGCGCATTCTGTGCGACGTCATCGTCATCCCGCCGAAGAAATTCTGGACGAAGTTCGACATTCCGAAGAGTGTCAAGACGGACCTCTTCTGGGGAACCGAGCAGTCGCAGCACGCTCTGCAGGACTACTTCGGTGATGTGCGCATGCTGGCCACCGATACCGGAATGATGAACCGGGCGGCTCGCCTGATGTGGAAGCTGTGTGGAATCGACGGCAAGGCATCGCGTTTCCGTAGTGAGCCGGACCGCAGCTCCAGCCAGTTCGCCGCATAGCCCTCTCGACACCCCACGCGCCAGTTATCCGTACAGCAGCGCCCGCCGTCAGGAACCCCACATGCCCCACGTCGTCACCCAATCATGTTGCAGCGACGCGTCGTGCGTCTACGCGTGCCCAGTCAACTGCATACACCCCACCCCCGACGAGCCGGACTTCCTGACGGCGGAAATGCTGCACATCGACCCGCAATCGTGTGTCGACTGCGGTGCCTGTGTGTCGGCCTGCCCGGTGGACGCCATCGTTCCCCAGGCCAAACTGACCGAGGCTCAACTTCCGTTCCTGACCATCAACGCCGACTTCTACAAGCAGGAGCGGCCGCCACGGCCGATTCTGGCCCCGGTCACGCCGGCCGCCTCGGTGTCGAGAGATCGCCAACCGCTCCGAGTGGCGATCGTCGGGTCCGGACCCTCGGCGATGTACGCGGCCGACGAGCTGCTCACGCAGCCGGGGGTCAGCGTCGATGTCTACGATCGGCTTCCGCAACCGCACGGTCTGGCACGCCTGGGTGTTGCACCCGACCACCAGAAGACACGTCAAGTGTCACGGCTGTTCGAAACCATCTCGGCGCAAGAGGGATTCACCTATCACCTCGGCGTCGAGGTAGGAAAAGACGTGACGCACGACGAGTTGATGGACACCCATCACGCCGTGATCTATGCGGTCGGAGCGTCGTCGGATCGCGAACTCGGTATCCCCGGAGCCGAACTGCCCGGGCGCACTTCGGCGACCGACTTCGTCGCCTGGTACAACGGCCATCCCGATCACGCTCACCGCACGTTCCATCTGTCACACGAACGAGCGGTCGTCATCGGCAACGGCAACGTCGCACTCGACGTGGCCCGGATCCTGACCATGGACCCCGACGCACTCGCCGCGACCGACATCGCCCCCCACGCCTTGGAAGCGCTGCGCCACAGTGCCATTCGAGAGGTGATGGTCGTCGGTCGGCGCGGCGTGGCGCAATCCGCATTCACCGTGCCCGAATTCGCGGGACTGCTGACCGTCCCCGATATCGATCTCACCGTCGATCGCAGCGAGCTCGCACTGGATCCGGTGACGGTACGACTGGCCGGCACCAACGACCTGCCTCACGCGGTCGCCCAGAAGCTGCAACTGCTGCGGCACGTCGACGAGTCACCCGAGCACATCGACGGCCGAAAGCGCATCACGCTGCGCTACCTGCTCTCCCCCACTCGAATCCTGGGCACGGATCGGGTCACCGGGGTCGAGTTCGAGCGCATGGGTCTGACCGCCGACACCGACGATGTGGTGCGCAGCACCGCCACCGGCGAGATCGAAACGATCGACGCCGGCCTCGTCCTCACCTCCATCGGATACCGCGGCGTCGCGCTGCCAGGAATTCCGTTCGATCATGCAGTCGGCATCATCCCCAACCTCGGCGGCCGCGTACTCGAGGAAGTGGGCGGATCCCCGTCGACCGGTACGTACGTCACCGGGTGGATCAAGAGAGGGCCTTCGGGCTTCATCGGCACCAACAAATCGTGTGCTCAGGAGACCGTCGGACATCTGGTCGACGACTTCAACGCAGGCCGCCTGACCGATCCGATCGATCTGCCGAGCGCATGGACGGCGAACTCGGGTCGAGGGTCGCTGCGTCGCTCGAAAGACAAATTGCTGGCACTGCGCCGATCCTGACCGCTCGGCTCCGACACCCACCCGGTCGGGATCAATGCGACTGTCAGTCGTTCTGAGTGCAACAAAGCCACATTCATCCGGTCCGGGCGTGAGGTTGAAGCGTCTACTATTAGGGTAGGTACTTTCATCGGCCACCGATTCGCGGCGGGCCAACACCTCGAGGAGACCGAGATGCCGGGCCTGCGTCGCATCACAGCCACAGCCGCTGTCCCATTTGTCGGAATTGCCATGGCGCTCGCGTGCGCCGCACCGGCGCAGGCTCTGCCCACACCGGGCGATCTGGCAGATGTGCCGGCACGGACGTCGATCTCGTACGAACACGTCCCGACGGGTACGTACGTCGGCAGCGCGGAGGACAATTCGGCGCGCCCGGGGTTGTCGACGGTCAAGCTCTACATGGCCGACTACGTCGTGCGCTTCGGAGACGGTTCGCCGCGAGATCGCGACCTGGCCGCGCGCATGGTCCAGGTCAGTGACGACGGTGCCGCCTCGGTACTCGACAACAAATATCCCCAGGCCATCGATTCGACGGCAACGGAGTTCGGACTCACCTCTACCTCGCGGGGCGGTTTCTGGGGCAGTTCCTACACCAGCACAGCCGACACTGTGCGATTCCTGGCGGCGAAGAAGCGAACAGACCCCGCCAGCCCGGTCCTCGGCTGGATGAACTCCGCCGCACCGGTTGCAGCCGACGGAACCGTGCAGGACTGGGGCACCCAGCAACTACCCGGCGTGACCGGTAGCAAATGGGGATGGGCCGACGACGGATCGAGCGTGGTTGCGTCCGCGTCGATCGGTGACGAATTCGTCGTGGCTTCCAACACGTATGGACCGCGCCGCTCACAGACCGACGACGTCCTGGCAGCGCTGGGCGGCGTCGAGTTGACGGCACCGCCCGCTGCTTCTCCCGTACCGAACCTTCCCGTGATTCCCGGCCTGCCGTCGGTGGAAGAACTGCTGCTGATGCTCGCTCCTCGCTGACATGTTCGAATAACTTGTCGGACCCCTCCCCTACTCTGCGATTCACCGAAAAGTTCGGGGACCACACCGGGGGACGTGGAGGGGACGACGATGAGTCGTATCGATCTGGACAGCTTTCAAAATTTTCACCGCACCGGTCAAATCCGGCCGGACGCGGATCCGGTTCGCCTCGTCGAAATGGGCCTCGACTACGCCACTCGAGGGTCGGGGTGGAAGGCGTACGTTCGGCTGGTTGCAGACCGTCTCGCGAAATTCGAGTGCACGCCCGAGGTCGATCCTGCGTACGCCGTATCAGCACGGATACTCGACCACTCTGTCGACAGGTTGTTCGAGATCGGTTGGCAGCCGGCCGAACTCGCGCACGCTACTCGAAAGATGGTCGGGGGCGCGGCCGGGATGCTCGTGGTGGAGGCGATCGCCACCCATGCGGGGCGTTCCTCTGCCCTCACCAACGCACCCGATTCCTGGCGAGAGCAACTGATCGATCTGAAAATCGATTCCACCGCAGGCGTGTCCGTCGAACGCCTCCGAATGTGGTGTGCGAGGCCTCGGGTCTCCACGTCCGACTCCTGGAACACGGTGTTGACCGTCCTCGGTCATACGACCTCACTGGGTTCACTCGACAAGCTGGTTCCCATTCCATCGCAGTGGTCGTCGGTTCGATCCTCGCCCGCACCGTCATCGGCCCGCAAGAGTGGCGTCTCGGATTCCAAGATGCTGGGCAAGATCCGGGGGTTACTGGCAAAGGCGGAGTCCACCCAGTTTCCAGCCGAGGCCGAGGCGTTTTCGGCGAAGGCTCAAGATCTCATGACCCGCTATGCCATCGACCATGCGCTGCTCGAGTCCGACAACCCGCGCGGTTCGATCGGCGACGTAACCACCCGCCGCATCTTGGTCGACAGTCCGTACTCGGAGGCCAAGTCTCTTCTCCTGCACAGTGTTTGCGAAGCAAATGGTGCCCGAACCCTGTGGTACAAGCGATTCGCTCTGGTCAACATCGTCGGGCTCGAAGTCGATCTGGATTTGTGCGAGCTGCTGTTCACATCGCTACTCGTGCAGTCTTCTCGCGCACTCGACGAACTCGCCGAATCACCGGAAGCCCGAGGTCGCAGCTTCAGAAAATCTTTTCTGATCGCGTACGCCCACCGTATCGGCCAGCGCTTGCTGGAAGCTCGGGAGCGAGCTACAAAGGCGGCGTCGGAGCATCACGGTAGCGCCTTGCTGCCGATCTTGGCCGAGCGCAGCGATGCCGTGAACAAGGCATTCACGGCCATGTATCCGTCGACAACGGAGGTGCGTATCGAGGCACGCGATCATGCGGGTCGACGTGCAGGCCGTGCCGCCGCCGAACGCGCCGACCTTACCGGTGGGCGCGAACGTATCGACAAATCAGATCTGGCCTCGTAGTGCGCGCTACATTGGCTGGCATGACCGGTCTGGATACTCCGCTGACACCACTTCGCTTTCTCGAACGCGCTGCGGAGGTTCATCCCCACAAGATCGCCGTGGAGGATGGTCCGCGCACCTTCACCTACGAGCAGTTCGCCGCCGCCGTCACCCGGCTCGCGCATGCACTGCGCGCGTCGGGGGTCGGCCACGGCGATCGGGTGGCCTACATGGCGTCGAACTCGGCAGAGCTACTGTTCGCGCATTACGCGGTGCCACTGGCCGGCGCCGTTCTGGTCGCGATCAACACCAGGCTCTCACCGGACGAAGTTCGGTACATCTGCGATCACTCCGGTTCGGTTCTGTTGGTGGGTGATTCGGCACTGCTGGCCGGTCTCGGAACAGATCCCATCGCAGATTCGGTCACCGAGATCGTCGAGACCCCCTCGGTGGACGGCACGTACGACAGGCTGCCGCACACCACGCGATATGACGCGTTCCTCGAACGGGGCACGGACGAACCGCTGGACTGGGAGGTCGACGACGAGACGTCCACCATCACGATCAACTACACCTCGGGCACCACCGGTCGACCCAAGGGCGTGATGTACACCCACCGCGGTGCTTACCTCAATTCCCTGGGAGAACTTCACCACCAGGGATTCGGGGTCGACACCCGATATCTGTGGACTCTGCCGATGTTCCACTGCAACGGGTGGTGCACCACGTGGGCGGTCACGGCCGCGTCCGGCACACACGTGTGCCTTCGCGGAGTGCGCGGCGACGCCATCTGGTCGGCCATCGACAACGGCGTCGATCACCTTGCCGGTGCGCCGACCGTGTTGACCACTCTCGCCACTGCTGCAGAGGCACATTCACTCGATCGACCGTTGACCATCGTCACTG
The DNA here is from genome assembly GCF_001426165.1 of Rhodococcus sp. Leaf233. Classification (NCBI taxonomy): domain Bacteria; kingdom Bacillati; phylum Actinomycetota; class Actinomycetes; order Mycobacteriales; family Nocardiaceae; genus Rhodococcus; species Rhodococcus sp. Leaf233. Next base: position 250,144 of record NZ_LMRO01000014.1, on the reverse strand, counting down.
CGGGAGCTCCTCCGAGCCCGACGATCATCGCCAAGATTCGAGCATTGGGAGCAACGCTCGTACACGTCTACGGCCTCACCGAAACCTACGGTCCGTATTCGGTGTGCGAGGCGAAGCAGGAATGGCTCGAACTGGACGCCGACGAACAGGCCCGTCGCTTGGCTCGACAGGGAGTCGGCATGCTCACTGCGGACCGTTTACGGGTGGTCCGCGACAAGCCTGGCCCCGGTGGGGTTTTGATCGATGTCGAACCCGACGGCACCGAAATGGGTGAGATCGTCATGCGCGGCAACAACGTCATGAAGGGGTATTACAACGACACGGCCGGAACGACACAGGCTTTCGCGGGCGGCTGGTTCCATTCCGGTGACCTCGGGATGATGCATCCCGACGGCTACGTTCAGCTACTCGATCGCGCCAAGGACGTCGTCATCTCCGGCGGCGAGAACATCTCCACCATCGAGGTGGAACAGGCACTGGCGAGCCATCCTGCCGTCGCGGACGTTGCGGTCATCGGGGTGCCCGACGACAAGTGGGGAGAGCGGCCGAAGGCGTTCGTGGTGCTGGTACCCGGCGCGGACGTCTCGGAAGCCGAGCTCGTGGCGCACGTGAAATCGGCCATCGCGTCGTACAAGGCTCCTCGCAACGTCGAGTTCATCGTCGAGCTGCCGAAGACATCGACGGGCAAGATCAGGAAAAAGGAGTTGCGCGACGCCGAGTGGGGCACGTCCGCGTCCAAGATCAACGGATAGCTTCTCTCGTCACGCCATCTGCACACCGGCGATTTCGGTGACGCCGCCCTTGCCGTCGAACGACAGCTGCCGAAATGCCACCTTCTCGACGAAGAACCTGTCGTGGCTCACCAGAATCACAGCACCGGGGAAGGCCATCAGCGCACGTTCTAGCACCTGGGTGCTCTGTAGGTCGAGGTGGTTGGTGGGCTCGTCGAGCACGATGACGCCTGCGCCGAACAACAGGCACTGCGCCAATGCAACTCGTGCCTTCTGCCCTCCGGACAGCACGCCGATCTTCGATTTCAGATCCATCTCGGAGAACTGCAGCAACGTGAGAAAGCGGTGGACTTCTTTCTTCGTCGCCGTCAGAGCGAGACTGCCCGGCATCGCGTTGACCGAGTGCGAGACAGTGTCGTCGAGATCGAGATCGGCGAGCACCTGGTTGTAATAGATGAAGGACGGTGCCTTGGTCTTCCATTTGATCTTGCCACTGTCGGGTTGCTCGGCACCGACGAGGATGTCGACCAGCGTGGTCTTTCCGCATCCATTGGGCCCAGTGATGGCGATACGGTCACCGCGGTGCACGGTGAACGAGATGTTCTCGAAGAGTCGTTGTTCGCCAAAGCTTTTCGAGATTCCCGTGATCTCCGCGAGGTTGTCGTGCACATGCAAACCGCCGTAGATTGCGGTGACCACCGTGTCGACCGGGCGGGGGCTCTTGCTCTTCTTGATGTTCGCCAGTCGACGTTTGAGCACTCCGCTGGGGTTCTTCACTGCTTCCTTACGATCACTGATCGCTTCTTGCTCGTAGGCCAGCAGCTGCTGTTCGTTGCTGAACTCACGTTCGAGGTTCTTGAGTCGAAACTGCTTCTGCTGCACGTATTCCGAGTAGCTACCGTCATAGGTCTGCAGGTGATGGTTCTCGATTTCGACGATGCTGGTGACGACCTGCTCGAGGAATGCGCGGTCGTGCGAGACAACGAGTAGCGCACCGCGGAAGTCTCGTAGCCAGCGTTCGAGCCACGCGATTCCGGCAACATCGAGGAAGTTCGTCGGCTCGTCGAGGAGCAGGACGTCCGGGGCCTCGATGAGGATCTTGGCCAACGCCGCGCGGTTGCGCCAGCCACCGGACAGTCGATCGACGGGGAGCTCCCGTCGTTCGGCGTTGAATCCCAGCATCGACAGCACGGTGTCGATCTGCTGGTGGTAGGTCCAACCGCCACTGTTCTCCATGGCGTCGAGCAGTTCGGCTTGGCGGTCGACGAGCTTGTACATCTGCTTCTCGTCCAGGTCACCGCCCAATGCGGCCTCGACCTCGGCCAACTCGGTCTCGATTGCGTGGACAGCACCGAAGAGAGATTCGAGCTCCGCTTGAATGCTGCGATCGCCGTCCAGTTCGGAGAACTGCGAGAAGTAGCCGATGCGAGCGCCCTCGGTGACGTCGACGGTCCCCGAATCCGGGGTCTCTCGGCCGAGAAGAAGCTGCAGCAGAGTGGTCTTGCCTGTGCCGTTGCGGCCGATCAGACCGATGCGATCGCCGTCGGCGAGGCGGAAGAACACCTCACGCAACATCACCTTCTGGTCGTATCCCTTGGCAACGTCGTTCAAGCGAATCCAGCTCAAGCGTCCACTCCTGTAAAACACGGGGTTCGCTGAGTCGTCGAACCGACTCGCTCACTGTAGTCGCGTCGGTGCGAACGCTCCGCGTCGCCGATCAGGTCGACTCCCACAACCACAAGTAGTAATCGAGCCGTTCACGGTCGAGGTCTATGCCGTACGCATCCAAGAATGCATCGCAGTAGCTCCGGCCGAAGTTGTACTCGGTACTCCAGATTGCCGGTGCCAGGTCTGCCCAACGATCGGCGACGCCCATGCTGCCCATGTCCACGTGCGCTGCGCAGGATCCGTCGGCGGCGATCAGGGTGTTCGGCATGCAGGCGTCGCCGTGACACACGACCAGTTGATCGACCGACGGAGATTTCACCGGCAACTCGCGATCGCCGATACGAGAGACCACCGACCAGTCGAACGGGCACTGCGCGACGGGGACTGCATCGTGAAAGGCGCGAAGGCCGGTTGCCGCCGCTCGGACCGCGGTGGCCGGGTCCTCCATCCAGCGATCGGCGACGGCGTTCTCCCACGGCAGAGCCTCAGTCATCATCCAGGACCCGGTAGCGTCCGAACCGGTTTCGAGGACTTTCGGAACCGGGGTGTACCGAATTACCCAGTCCAGACGACACCGCTCGTCTTCCAGGTCGATCGAGCTTTCGACCGGCGTCCACTTGACGTAGCGCGCCTGGCCGAGGCGGAATGTCATGCCTCCCAACAGATTCGACCACACAGGTTCGATTCCGTCGCACCCTGCCAACTCTCGTACGACGGTCGGGACCGCGATACCGCCGTCGGGCACACTCATTTGCCGGTGATTGTCGCAAGTGAATCGTTCGGCGGGGACACGACGACTGGATCACGACCGGACCACAGATCGAGAACTGCTTTGGGGCGTGCCAACAACTCTCGTGCGTAGTTCCGCACAACAGCGAGCGTGTTGCAGTCGATGCAATCGGCGGTCACGCCGTCGACCTCCAGATCCATGTCCTCGCACAGCGCCACGGCGCGCGAGACGTGAAGGGGTTGACTGATGATGAGTCCACGTTCGACGCCGAACGTCTCTTTCGCGCGGGCGCACGTGTCGTAGGTATCGATGCCGTGATCGTCTCCGATGATGACGTCAGGGTCGATTCCATGCTCGATCAGGTACTCGGTCATAGCCTGAATCTCGTTGCCGGACTTGCCGTCTGCATCACCGGAGACAAGGATTGCCTTGATCTTTCCTGCCTCCATCAACTGAATGGCGGTGTCGAGCCGACCGGCGAGAAAGCGCATCGGTTTGCCGTCGCGCACCTGGGCACCGAGAACGATCCCTACTGGCGCGTCCGGTGCGTCGTCGACGTCGTAGACCTTGCCCGCCGTCGCGTACGCAACCCATCCGGCCGATGCCAGAACGACCGCGACCAGCGCTGCGACGACAGCGCACATCGCTTGCAGTAGTCGCCGAACCGGTCCTCGGGACTTTGTCGTCGTACTCATGATCTCGTTTCGTCGGCTGCGGAGACCTCAACGTAGCTCACGAAATCGGGGAACCGTCGATCGCGCAGCGCACCCTCATCGATTCCACAGTGAACCCTGCCCCGTCGCGGCGATTGTCGGACGAGTACCGTCTTACCAGTGAATCCGCTGCTGACCTCTCGACGCTACGTCGACTTGCGTCTGCAAGCCAGCGCTACCTGTTGACGGTCCTCTAGACCGCAACCTCTCCGTCGGGCACATCGGCCCGATGAGCATTCTCTCGCCCACCTGTGTCGGCGTCTCTTCTTTTCGAAAGGCATAACCATGTCTGCGCCCAGCGCTACCCGTACGCGCCGTGTCCCTACCTGGGCAACCGCGTTCGGTCCACAAATCGTTGCCGGTCTCGTACTCGGTGTCGTGTTCGGGCTGATCGCTCGATCGATGCCCGACGCGGCCGATGGCAACGAAAACTGGTTGGTCGGTACCCTCTCGACCATCGGTTCGAGCTACGTGAAACTACTCACCGTCGCGGTCATTCCGCTGGTCTTCACGGCCATCGTCAGTTCCATCGCCAACCTTCGTGAAGTCACGAATGCTGCGCGTCTGGCAATCCAGACGCTGTGGTGGTTCGCCATCACGGCGTTCATTGCAGTGATCATCGGCATCGTCATCGGTCTGGTCGCCCAGCCCGGATCGCGGACCAGCGCTGGGGCGGACTCGGCAGGAGATCCGTCCAGCGTCGGATCCTGGTGGTCGTTCCTCACCGGTTTGGTGCCGAACAACTTCCTCGCGCTCGGCGCGAAGACCACGGTTGCCGAGAGCGGTACCGCGACCACGTCGTTGAGCTTCAACATCCTGCAGTTGCTGGTGATCGCCGCTGCCATCGGTATCGCTGCACTCAAGGTCGGCAAGAAGGCCGAGCCCTTCCTCGCGTTCAACGCCTCGTTGCTGGCCATTGTCCAGAAGGTGCTGTGGTGGATCATTCGCCTCGCGCCGATCGGCACTGCTGCTCTGATCGGCAATGCTGTGGCCACCTACGGCTGGGACGCGATCGGTTCGCTCGGGGTGTTCACCGTCTCGATCTACGTCGGCCTGGCTGTTGTGTTCTTCGTGGTGTACCCGTTGATCGTTCGCGCACATGGTCTCTCGGTGCGCGCCTTCTACTCGGGCGTGTGGCCGGCGACCCAGCTCGGTTTCGTCTCGCGGTCGTCGATCGGCACTCTGCCTCTCACCGAGCGTGTCACCGAACGCAACCTCGGCGTTCCGCGTGAGTACGCCTCGTTCGCGGTACCGCTCGGGGCGACGACGAAGATGGACGGTTGCGCGGCAATCTATCCCGCCATCGCAGCACTGTTCGTCGCGCAGTTCTACGGTATCGACCTGACCATCACCGACTACCTGCTGATCATCGTCGTGTCTGTGATCGGTTCAGCGGCAACAGCAGGAACGACAGGCGCGACGGTGATGCTGACTCTTACGCTGTCGACCTTGGGACTGCCTCTCGCCGGCGTCGGCCTGCTGCTCGCAGTGGAACCGATCGTCGACATGGGCCGTACCGCGGTCAATGTCACCGGCCAGGCTCTGGTGCCGACCATCGTCGCCAAGCGGGAAGGCATCTTGAATCTCAAGCGCTACAACGCTCCGCGAAACGGCGATCCCTTCGTCGACGAGGAAGCCGAAGTGGAACTGGCTCGCTAGCAGGACGTTTCGAACGACCGATCCCGACGACCGAGCAACTGGGTCGTCGGGATTTTTCGTCTATCGCGGTGGCGACAGCGCTTCGACTGTTGCCGCGGTGGCACTGTCCACGGCTTCGACACTCGCGAAATAGTGTTGAAAGAACTCGCGCATGGTCTTGATGATCTCGATCTGCTGCTTGATCACAAAGCGAGCGGAGCCTTCATCTCCTGTCGCCAGCCGCGTGAACTTCGCCTGAAGCTGTTTGGCCGAGTCCAGGTCACCCCAGGACTCAGGCCACGCGAGGGAGGCGGTCATCTCCAGCATGCGATCCAGCTTCGTCAAGTAGTCGCCGCACGCAGCGTCGCACCTCTCTGCCACTCCTGATTCGACCTCGACTTCGCCCGCCGCTGCTCGGTCTCGAAGACTCCGCCAGTGGTCCAGATTCTGATTCAAACCGTATGGCTCCAAGGTAGTCAGCACCCTTCTGATTCACTTCGGCAAATACGGTTCGAAGTCGACCGCGTGTTGGTTGACCTCGGCGCAGGGTTCACCTTCGAGATCTCGCGAACCCTTCTTCTGCAGGTCGAGCACGATCAGACCGTCACCCGTGCCGAAAGCAACTGCGCAACCCAGGGATTTCAATTCGTCTGCGTGCCGCAGTTGAACTGCAGTGCGGCCCGAGAGGCTCACCTCCGCACCGCGCACGAACGAAGGACTGCCCAGTAGTTCGTTGATGGACTCCAGCGACGACAACACGGCGACGTAGTACCAGCTGTTCAGCGCAGTGCCGTCCCAAGTACAGCCCTTCCATCCGGGGTACGTCGTGATGCCCGCGAAGTCGGGTCGCTCAGTACTCACGTCCAAGCCGCTGGCTGTCACCGCAGATTTCGGGATAGTGCATGGATCGAATGGCTCGCGTGGACCCGGTGTCACCGCCGACGTGGATGTGTCCTCGCTCGCGACCGGGCTTCCATTCGTCGACCCGGCGCATCCCGTCAGCAACAGCACCGCGCTGCACGCCACAGCAATTCGACGTCCGGACATCAAACGCATTCATTCAACCTCTCGACGCCGACGGCACTGACAGGTTGGACGCACGCAACGCGCGATCGGTTCCCTAGGCGGGCTGCGAGGCCTCGATCTCCTCTGACTTCACGGAAGCAGGACTCCTACGTTCGGCTGCCCACACCCACAAGGCCAGCGAGATCAATGCGATCACTTCGGCAACGACGAGTACCCGCTCCACGTATCCGAGTGTGACCACCCGATACCAAGGTCGCGTGCCGACGGCACCGACAACAAGTGCGTATGCGATCGGCAGCAGCGTGCAGATGGACAGCACGCTCAGCCACAGTGTTGTTCGTGCCCGGACAGTCCATGGCCCCTGCCGAATCCAGGGTCGCGAGAACGCGAAGACCGCGACGGGGATGCTGACGAACGCCACTGCCGCACCGAGTCGATGGATCGTCCCGCCGAGGCTCAGTGACGCGTCGTTCGACCAATCCTGCTTCGGCACGGCGACAACGGCAACAAGGCCGATAGTCCACAGCATCAGACACAAGGACGCTACCGAGGTGGGTCGGGTGAGCCGTTGTCGCACCGCGGCCAGCAGAGTGAAAGCAGAACCCAACGCGAGCAGGACGACCCCGATCGAGAACACCCACTGCTGTGCGCCGAGTCCATATTCACTGATGGTGCGCCGAAGATGCGAAGGCGTCTGCAACGCAGTGTGAGCATCGAGAACCAGAACGACCAGCGCTCCCAACACGATCGACACGGCGCCGACCTCGGCCGGACGAATCGACACGAAGACCCCTCTCACGGACGACGTCGGTCGCGTCCGACCTCCATGGTGCCCGAACCGTTGCTCGAACCCCCTTGGATCGTTGTGCGCGGAAAGTCGGTCTCTGCTACGAATTTCCGCGCACATGCGGCGAAGCCGCTCTACTCGGGAAGAGAGCTGACGGTGAATGGCTCGACGGGTTCTCCCCCACGCTTGTCGAACTGACTGTTCACCACGAGCAGCCGATCATCGACTGCTGCAACGGTGGTGGGGTAGGCGAACGATGCGTCGGTGATCTCGCCTGTGACCGCGCCGGTCCTGCCGTCATCGTCGAGATCGACCTTCGAGATCAGACCGTCCCGATTGCGGACGACATACAGCGTGTCGTCGTCCATCTCCATGCCATCGCCGTTCATGAGCGTCGCTCCACCGAGATCGACCTGTGTGACCTCCTTGGAAGTCTTGTCGATGCGATACAGGTTGCCGGTGCTCGACTGCACGACGATCAGCGCTGTCTCGTTGTCGTTCTCGACGATGCCGTTCGCATTGAACCCGTCTCCATATACAAACGGAGTGCCGTCGAAACTCACGAACGGTTCCAACGGAGCGTCCTGCGTCCCAGCCACGATCTGATCGAAGGGAATGCGGTACAGCGCCGGGCTGCGTGAGTCCGTCACAAAGGTATCGCCGTTGTCGGCAATCGCGACGTCGTTGAGGAACGTCGCGTCGGGGCCGAGACCGTTGGTGAACGTTGCCACCAGATCACCGGAATTGGCGTCGTACACCCACACCTTGCCTGTCGCGCCACCGGCGATCACCAAGTAATCGGGCCGATCGTCGTCATCGGTGACATCGATCCCGGCAGCGCCAGTGCGTCCGTCCGCACCGCCGGGCAGGAACACCGATACATCCGGCGATCCGACGGTTCCGCGGAACACGGCACCGTCGGAAGTGGAGGTGACGTAGAACGTGTCGTCGGCGGCGGTGATGCCTTCGGGGAACACTCCTGTGCCCGGCAGGTTGTAGACGCCGGCGTTCGATGGGCCGGACGAAGCCGATACAGACGACGGAGCGGAGGACGCCGGAGCTGACGATTCAGTGGGAGCGGAAGCGGGGGTCGGCTCCGGATCGGAGGACCCGCAGGCACCCAGCAGGAGTGTGGCGGCGGCAACAACGGGCAGTACCTGGAGGGCTCGTTTCACCCTCGCAAGTGTTCCATATGTCTCAATTTCTTGGCATTTCTCCTGGTGAGCAGATTTTCGGTCGAGACCTTTCGTACAGTCGTAGTCATGAGTGAGCTCTCCACCCTTGCCGCGACCAGCACTGAACTCGGCGGAATCGCCGGGTGGGCGGTGAGTTTGATGGAGGCTATCGGCGGTCCCGGTGCCGGTATTGCCGTCGCTGCGGAGAACTTCTTCCCGCCGCTTCCCAGCGAGATCATCCTGCCGTTGGCGGGCTTCACCGCATCTCAGGGCGGGATGACGCTCTTCGGTGCGTTGTTCTGGACGACGGCCGGATCGGTGCTCGGCGCTCTGGTTCTCTACTGGCTGGGCATCAAACTCGGACGTGACCGGATGTACGCCATCGTCGAGAAGATGCCGTTCGTCGGAACCGAGGATCTGACCAAAGCGGAGGACTGGTTCACCCGTCACGGTCGGTCTGCGGTGTTCTTCGGCCGCATGATCCCGGTAGTCCGCTCGGGCATTTCCATTCCGGCCGGAGTATCACGGATGCCGATACTGCAGTTCACGCTGTACACGACTCTGGGCAGCCTGATCTGGAACTCGATCTTCGTGCTCGCCGGTTACTTCCTCGGCGAGAACTGGCACTACGTCGAGAACTACGCCTCGGTGTTCCAGTACATCGTCATCGGCATCGTTGTGGCGTTGATCGCGTGGTTCGTGGTCAAGAAAATGAAGTCCAGGCGCGTTGAGGTTCGGTAGACCCTCACAACTCGTCGATGTCGATGAAACCGTCCTGCAGCGCCCTCGCCAGCAACGTCGCTTTGGTGGGTGCGCTGCGCCCGACCGTGGAATACTTGGCTCGAATGCGGGTCAGGTGAGTGTTCACGGTCCCCATCGCCAGGTAGAGCGCCCGCGACGCCTCCGACTTGGAGTCGGACACCAACCATGTGGTGAGTACTTCGATTTCACGAGCGCTGAGCCGTGGATCGGGGGCGTCGCCGATTCGGATGTCGAGAACTGTCATGGAGATCCTTGATTTCGGGCACCACCGCTGTCCCGGCGGTGCGATCACCGCCAATGACATCGCACTCGCTCCGTGACGTCACTCCGACGAATGACCGAGTTAGCTCTCACCCGAGAGTGAATACTGTCACCGGCACCGTCGTGGTCGGCCTCACCTCGGTAAAGACCGTCCTCATGAACGAGCTCGACGCGACTGCCACCCATTTTGTTGAGGCAGCTGTCACATTGTTGGTCGCGGATCCTCGAAGGATTCTCGAACGCGGTGTGCGCGTCGAGGACGTCGTCCACGCATCCGACTCGTCGACAGCGACGTTCTTCCGGAAGTTCAGCACCAAGGCCGACTTTCTCGACAAGGTGGTCGAGCATCTGTCCCGCACGCCGCTGCCCACCGACGTTCACGAGACTGTTCGGACCCAGGCGACGGCCAGCGGTGCATCGATTCGCGCGACGGTGTCGGCGCTCGTTGCGCTTCACTTTCCGGCGCTCGTCGACCGGAACAGAGTCACCGAGTCACTTCTCGACCACGTTTTCAGCGGGCCTTCTTCTCCGACACTCGCCAGCACTTACCGCGTCCGAGACGAAGCCGTACTGGACGCATTCGAGGCACTGTTCGACCCCGACGGCGGGGCCTTTCGCCGTCCCTTCACAGCCCGAACGTTCGCAGTGACGGTCAACGCAATCATCGATGGATTTCGCCTCCGCAGTCAGGCGGACGCCGCGTCCGTATCGGCCGAGGTGATGTCCGACGCGGTGCTTGCCTTTCTCGGGGCCGTCGTCGACACGTCCGGACGTCATCAGCACCTCGATGATGTGGGAGAAGTCGATTCACCGGTCGAGGAACGCCCGCTTCCTCGCGATCCTCGCGCTGCGATCGTCACAGCTGCGCGCGACGAGTTCGGAAAGCGCGGCTACTTCATGACGCGAATGGACGACGTCGCCGACATCGCAGGAGTGCCGAGGACGGCCTGCAAGACACTGTTTCCGACCAAGCCGTCCGTCATCGTTGCAGCCCTGCAGAATCGGGTCGATCATCTTCGCGAGTCGGTAGCCGACGACCAGTTGCTGGGCCTCGATGAACTCACGATTCTACGAAATCACATGCTGCGGTGCGCGCAGCTCGCCGCCGACGAAGTCGAATTCATGGACGCTCTCCTCGTCGCCGTCGCACACGACACGTACGGCGAGCCGGAGGGGTTGATCTCGATCAAGGAGAAACTCAACCTGCCGGCAATCATCGGGCCGGTCATCGCGCGGGGTCAGGACAGCGGGGTGTTCCGAAAGAGCTCGAGCCCAGTCGATCTCGCAGCAGGCATCACCAATACGCTGCTGATGCGATGCTTCACACGACGACAGAACAGCCCGCAGGACAACGCGAACTTCGTCGCTGACCTCCTCCTCGACGGTCTCGGTGTGCACTGAGCATCGACCGAGTGCGTGTTATCGGACCCGCCGGATGCCGTCCGCGAAGTCGTCGAGAGCGGCAAGTATCTCCTCGGCCTGCCACACCCTGTTTCGTCGCCCCTTCGACGTCTGGTGCAAAATTCCCACCTCGATCAGCTTGTCGATTGCCCGCTGAGCCGCAATCTCGCTGACGGCGAAAGTGTTTCGTACGTAGGCGTTGTCGACGACCGGTTGCGCCACCAGCGCGTCGAGTAGTTTCCACACAACCGAGTCGCTGCGTGCGACGACGCGATCGGTGTACTCGGTTCTGACGTCGGACAGCTCGTCTACCAATCGCCGCCCACCTTCGACGGCGTGGAACGTGGCAGCGGTGAGGCTTCGCACGATCGCCTCGACATCCCCGGCGCGGTAGGCATCCAGACTTCGGAAGTAGCCTGCGGTGTCCGTGAGGAGCCCAGCAGACAGTGGAACCGTCACTCGCTCCGTCACTTCTGCCCTCCGCAGCATCGCGTGGACTATGGCTCGGCCCGTTCGCCCGTTTCCGTCCGTGAACGGGTGAAGCGTTTCGAATTGCGCATGCGTGACGGCGATATGCGGGATGACGGGCAAGTCCGAACGAGCTGCGAACTCGAACAGGTCGGCAAGTGCACCCGGAAGCCGGTCGTGGTGCGGTGGAACGAAAGCGGCACGGTGCGGGCCTATGTCCGATCCCCCGATCCAGACTTGCTGAGTTCGCCATTGCCCCGGGAACGGATCGCCGTTGGACTCCATCAGCGATCGGTGCATCTGAAGCACGCTTGCTTCTCCGATCGATGATCCGACCTCGAGTGCTGCTTCCATCGCACGGACGTTTGCCGACACGATCGAGGCGTTCCGCGTTGTGGGCGCACCCAATTCGGCGAGTGCAAGTGCCCTGGCTCCCACGGTCAGATTCTCGATCTGCGAGGACGCCGAGCTTTCCGTTCGCAGAAGAATCGAACTCATCGGTGCGAGTTCTACGGAGGAGCCGAGTTGCACCGAGGCGTACTGGTCGAAGCGAACGATTTCACGGAGCGCGTCCTCCGATTCCGCGATCAGCTGCGCGGGCAGTGTCAGGTCCACGTCCGCGATACGCGCCGGCACGCACGCGCGATAGTCACCCTGATGCAGCCGACGCTGGGCGCGCGAGGTGTAGGTATCGGACACCTGCCATGGTCGACGCTCGAATTCGACCGCAGGCCATCGGCTCGAGTCCTGATCATCCGCCATCGATGAACCATACCAAACCTTACTGATCTAAAGTTTGGTATGGAGCGGACAAGCCAAGCCCTCGATTAGCAAAACGAATGGTATGAATACTGCGCGACGTTCGTCGCACTGGTGCCGAGAGGAGCGAGGGTCATGGACGAGGACACGAAGTCCGCAGAACGCAGCCATTCCGCGCTGCTCAACACACTCGTCATCGTATCGGTAGTGGCATTGGGTGTGGTCGCAGCGGGATTGACTACCCCAGCCGAGGAGCCCGAATTGACCTCGCTACCAGAGACTTCGGTGACTCCGACGCCCGAGCCGCCGCAACAGGAGTACGTCTACGTCACTCCGGAGGTCGATCCGTCGGCGAGCATCCCCGGATGCGACACCGTCGAGGCTTCCACCGAACCGTCGTACTCCAGCTTGATCAGCACCGGTGAGGAGTCCTACGACAACCCATCCGCGCCCTGGTACAGCGGCCCCAAAGCCCATCTCATGTCCGAGGCACTGATGGCCGCACTTCCCTCGAACATCTCTGCGTCGAAATCACTGTACTTCGGGCCGATTCCCACATCGGAGGGTCAGGACTTCGTCCTCGACTCGGCGAACGCGTCGGTGCAGCTGTCCAGGGGCGAGAACCCCGAGTACCTCAGCGTCGGTGTGGGACCGCGTGATTCGGCGGAGCCGCCGGCATGCGTCGCGGGCCAACTCGACGAACGTCGGACAATGCCGGACGGCACGGTGGTCGATACCGACGACACGTGGAGCGAAACCAACGGTGCTCGCACCTACACGCGGATGGCCACCGCGTACCACGCGGACCGCTCGACTGTATCCGTCTACCTGGCCGGAGGAGACGACGAGAACGCGTTCACCCTCGCACTCGACGACCTCGTTCGCGTTGCCACAGATCCGAACCTGCGAATCTCAGCTCCGGTACCTCCTGGCACGCCAGGCAACGTCACCGAGTGCAGCGCCGGTTGGGACGACAGTTCATCTGCCTTCTTCTCCCCCGACGAGACCCTTAGGCTCAATGACGCTCTCCGGCGGGCAGATGCGGCGGCGCTCGCTCCGACACCACCGTTGGGTGCGTTGCACACCGGTGAATTCAGTTCGGGGCTTTGTCAGACGGTGAACAGCACTGCCGGGCAACTCACGATCAGCGTTACCCGGGCCACGCCTGACAACGAATCCGATTCGACGACAACGGAGGAGCCCCAGCTCGTGTCGCCGGATGAGTACGGACCAGGCTCCTCGGTTTCCGTCGTCACGCCGTCAGGGCTCGAGATCTCGGTGTCGACGACTGAACTGGTGCAGGATCCGGCACTGCTCGAAAACCTGGCGAACACAGCAGGATTGGACCTTCGATGACGCGATGGAACGGCACCAGAAAATTGGTCGTTGCGGCGATCGTCGCGACGCTGTCGGTCGGTGCTGCGGTAGCCGTTGTGACACAGGAACGATCGACGACCATCAAGAAGATCACCGACTCCTCGGACGACTCACCCGGGCTGGCGTGGGCCGTCGATGCGGCGGACATGGGGTTGGAGGGAGCTACCTTCGCCTCTCCTCGTACCGGTTCCATGTATGCCTGGGGTCTCGGCTCGATAGTGATCGGCCGTACAGCTCTCACACTGGCCGTCGTGTCGTCGGAATCCGGCAACAACGAGGCCGTCATGGTCGGAATCGACACCACCGACGGCACAGTTCTGTGGAAGACCCCGGCCCCGGACCTGGCGGCATGCGCCGACGAGCCGCTCGACGGACGACTCGTGTGCCACCAGCCCATCTGGGGCGAAACTCCGGGCTACGTCACCTTCGATCCGGCCACCGGCGAATCGCGGAACTATCCCACCGATCTCGATCTTTTCGCCGTCACCGTGGCGAACGACCGCGTGTACACGACATCGGGCAACCTCGAAGACGACGACGTACTCCTGCACCGCGGAACGCTGGAAAATCCGAGCGCCGACTGGACGGCTCCATTGCATGCTTGGGCCGGTTGGGAGGACGACTACGCCACCGCGCTCGAGGTGAATGGAGAGATCGGAACGTTCGATGTCGGAGGCGATTTCTCCACGTTCGACGCCTCGACCGGCCGGCAACTGTGGAAGACGGACAGCCTGGAGGATTGCCTCGGAGCAGTGGGACGCACCATGGGCGACCTGGCCATTGCCTCGCTACAAGACTGCGAGGGTACGGGTTCCGAATCGCAAGGGTCCGTCGCATTCCGACTGGACGGCACGGTCCTAGCCCGATCGGATAGCTCTATCGTGCAACAGCCTTCGATCGACGAGCCCACCGACACGTCGATCCCGATCGTTCTCGGCGATGCGGCCTTCGACCGCACCACAGGTGAGCAACTGTGGCGCGACGACGCCTTGTCGTACGACTCTCCCGGAGACGAACTCAACGAGCCCCGCACCTACGCCACCCTGAGGTACATCATCGGCCATGTCGGGTTGCTGCAGTCATCCAGCGGCACCACAGCGCTCGATCTGCGAGACGGCGAGCATCTGTGGCAGGCCGACCTGAACGGCAACGTTCTCGGACACGATGGCGATCTGTTGTTGACCTCGTCCGGCACAGATCTGTCCGCGGTCGACATCACTACCGGTGAGACCGAGTGGACAGCGTCCACATCGATGATGTTTCCGGACGACGAATCGATGAGCTTCGAGACGCTGGTCGACGCCGCCGATGGCGGCTATCTGGTGCAGTCGGGCACCAAACTGGCAATGCTGCAACCATTTCCCTGAGTCAGTCCTTCGGAACGCGGTACCGGCCACCTTTGATGATGAACACCACGTATCCCAGAATGGCCAGCAGGTACAGCGTCGTCGGTACCGCGAGAACCCAGACGCTGACCGAGTCGCCCACCGTACTACCGGACACCCCGACGATCCACGCGAGCAACAAGGCGGTTGCCGCACCCATCCAGTCGAGATCCTCTGCCATTTTGCGATTGAGCGTGGGCCTGTTTTCGGGCGCAGTCCAGTAGTCGTGCATTCGCCGACTCGGCAAGTTCACGAGCTGGGCCGGAAGTCTGGGGAGCCACCACCCGACACTCGCGAAGAACCCGATCAGCACGAACCCGATGCCACCCGTGGTGAGCAGAAACGATGACTTGGACTCCACGCGGTCGACCCTTCCGGAGCCGGTGAAGTGTGCAGGTAACACGTCACCTGCAGTCACGGCGACACACATGAGGGCACCGATGAATACAAGAGTTGTCAGCGACAGTGCAACGCGCGAGTACTTCATCCCCGTTCACTTTAATGCCTCCGGCAGTGGTGTGGTTGAGTGCCACAGAAGGAACCTATCCGCACCACTGCCGGAGGCATCGATGCCCAACAACGAGTTCGGAGACTTTCAGACTCCGACCGAGTTGGCGCGCGCCTTGGTCAACGCCCTGCCTCGTCGCGACTGGACCCGCGTCCTCGAACCCACCTGCGGTGTCGGGAACTTCCTGTCGGTGATAGCCCAAAGTCACCCCGAAGCAGAGCGCATCGGGATCGAGGTGCAGCCCGAGTATGCTTCGTCAGCAGCACAATTCGGCAGGATCATCACAGCGTCGATCTTCGACTTCGATCTGGCCCGAGATATCGAGTGGAGTTCGGGGCCCGGCGCGACCCTCGTGATCGGCAACCCACCGTGGGTCACCAACTCGCAACTGTCGGTGCTCGATTCCGCCAATCGACCCGCACGCACGAACACGAAGAACGCTCGCGGCATCGACGCCATCACCGGCAGCTCCAACTTCGATATCGCAGAGTTCATTTGGATCAAGTTGCTCACCGAATTCGCAGATCGACCCGCAACCATCGCGATGATCTGCAAGACCCAGGTAGCTCGAAACGTTCTGCTGCACTGTGCTCGGCATCAGCTTCCGGTGACCGGTTCGAGCCTACGAATGGTCGATGCCAAAAAGTGGTTCGACGCAGGGGTCGATGCCTGCTGGTTCCTTGTCGAACTCGGGCCGGGCCAGACCGACTACACCGCAGAGACATTTCCGAGCATCGATGCGTCGCAGCCGGACAACAGAATCGGAGTCGTCGACGGCCAACTCGTCGCGAACGTCGATGCATATCAGCGCAGCAAGCACTTCGACGGCACCAGCCCTCTGGTGTGGCGGCAAGGCATCAAGCACGACGCCACCGCGGTGATGGAGTTGGCCGAGAATGGCGGCCCGCGAACCAAACTGGGAACCGGCGTGGACATCGAAGCCGACTACCTGTTCCCTCTCTTCAAGTGCACCGATGTCTACCGCGACAAGCTGGACTCGGTATCCAGGTGGATGATCGTGCCGCAGTCGCATACCGGTGACGACACCGAGCAGTTGGCGCACACCGCACCGAAGTTGTGGGCATACCTCAACGCCAACGCCGCGACGCTCGACGGGCGGAAGTCGTCGATCTATCGCAATAGAGCCCGGTTCTGCATCTTCGGTGTAGGCCCGTACACGTTCGCGCCCTACAAGATTGCGATCTCCGGGTTCCACAAGATTCCACAATTCAGGATGGTCGGTCCCTACGACGGCAAACCAGCCGTGTTCGACGATGCCACCTATCTGCTCCCTTTCGAGGACCCCGCAACCTGCTCCGTCGCCCACGCGTTACTGACCGGGCCCGAAGCCACCGATCTCATTGCTGCTCTGGCTTTCTGGGACAGCAAGCGGCCCGTGACGAAAAAGCTGCTGCAACGCATCGATCTCGCGACGATCGCCCGGGCGACCGACCCCGTCGTACTGAGTGAGCGTTCCGCCGCGGCGGCAGCTGCGCACGGTCTGGTATTCGAGGCAGCATCGCTCACTCGTGCGGTCGATCTCGCGAGGGGACACCCACTGTGACTGCCGATCCGCCTCAGCGACAACCGGTTACGGAATTGATCCTCTTCTTAATCGGCGGTGCCATGTTCGTCGTGGCTACTGTAATGAAGCGGGACGCGTTACTCATCGCATCTATCTTCCTCTGCGTATTTGCCGGTTTCGCAGCCCTCACTTCGACATGGCTGGCCCGTCAGAGTCGGCGCATCATCGCACTGTCCGGCATCATCAACCTGCTGGCAGGCCACATACAGAGGTCGCGCCGACGCAGTGGAGACGTCACAGATCGGTCTTGATCGTTTCGGCCAATCGGTCGAGGTACTCGGCGTTGCGTTTGTAGTGCACCCAGGGCCCGATTTTGGTGCTGGTCACCAGGTGGGCGCGTTGTAGCACCGCCATGTATTGCGAGGCAGTCGACTGCGAGACGCCGGCCCTCGACTGAATGTGTTTGAGGCACACCCCTACCTGTTCGGCCGGTTCGAGCTGCGGCGGAAAGTCGCTCGGCTCCTTGAGCCATTGCATGATCGCCAATCGCGCCGGGTTGCTGAGAGCACCGAACACTGCCGCAAGCTCCGCTGGATTCAGTTCGTCAGCCACCCTCGAAGCGTACTCCAATATCGCAATATCGCGATCTGTGGTCTACTTACTCGGACATCGCAATATCGCGATATTCAGATAAGGAGAAGCCGATGAAGACAGCAGTAGTCGTGGGGGCCAACGGCGTGATCGGCGGAAATCTGGTCGAACACCTGCAGCGGACCGGGGATTGGAACATCATCGGCCTGTCCCGCCGCGGCGGTATCGACTGCGAACGCGTCCGGCACATTGCGGTGGACCTGCTCGACGGCGACGAGACTCGACGCCGACTCTCGCACCTGACAGACGTCACGCACATCTTCTACGCCGCGTACCAGGAACTCCCCACGTGGGCCGAGCTGGTGCCTCCCAATCTGGCGATGCTCGTCAACGTGGTCACCGTGATCGAGGACAGTTCTCCGAACCTGGAACATGTCAGCCTGATGCAGGGTTACAAGGTCTACGGCGCGCATCTCGGACCGTTCAAAACCCCTGCGCGCGAATCCGATCCACCGCACATGCCGCCCGAGTTCAACGTCGACCAACAACAGTTCCTCGAAAGCCGTCAGGTCGGAAAGAGGTGGTCCTGGTCGGCTATCCGGCCATCGGTGGTGTGCGGTGTAGCGCTGGGGAATCCGATGAATCTGGCCACCGTCATCGCTGTCTACGCCACCATGTGCAAGAAGCTGGGCGTGCCCATGCGGTTCCCGGGCAAGCCCGGCGCTTTCGGATCTCTGCTGGAAATGACCGATGCGTCGTTGCTCGCCGAAGCGACCGTCTGGGCCGCAACTACGCCGGCGTGCGCGAACCAGGCATTCAACATCACCAATGGCGACCTGTTCCGCTGGAACGACATGTGGCCGCGCATCGCGGACATCTTCGGGTTGGACACCGCCACCCCACTGCCGATGTCGCTGGCCGACGTCATGGCCGACAAAGAGCCACTGTGGAATTCGATCGTTGCCGAGCACGAGCTGAAGCCCACTCCCTACCGCGATGTGTCGTCCTGGGCGTTCGGTGACTTCGTGTTCTCCTGGGACTACGACGTCATATCCGACGGCTCCAAGGCCCGCCGTATGGGTTTTCATCGTTTCGTGGACACCGAGGCGATGTTCGCCGGCATCGTCACAGATCTCCGGCGGCAACGAATCATTCCCTGAGCGAATCGGGCTCGGTGGTTCCGCACCCGGGAGCTGTGGAGGCATAGGCTTTTCGACGCACGCCCCCGACAAGGAGATCGCCATGTCAGTGAAGTCCGAATCGACGTCCACTCGGCACGTGATGCCCAAGAAGCAACTACTCGCAGTCAGTATCGGCAATGCCGTCGAGTGGTACGACTGGACGGTCTATGCGACATTCTCGATCTACTTCGCGACCCAGATCTTCTCCGGTGACAACCCGGCTGTGGCTCTGTTGAGCACCTTGGCGACGTACTCGGTGGCGTTCTTCTTCAGGCCGCTCGGGGGCTTGCTGATCGGACGTTTTTCCGATCTCAGAGGGCGACGTCAGGCAATGATCCTGACGATCGCGATGATGTCGGGTGGGTCGTTCGCGATCGCGGTCCTCCCCACGTTTTCCGTAGCAGGGTGGATCGCTCCGATTCTGCTGTTGCTGGCCCGGATCGTCCAGGGCATGTCGATGGGCGGTGAAGTCTCCAATGCGTCGGCCTACCTCGCCGAGATCGCCCCGAACGACAGGCGGGGGCGATACTCGTCCTTCTATTACATCTCCACCGGCACGGCCATTCTCCTTGCCTCACTACTGGGCGCGTATCTGACCTTCGTGCTCGACGACGACCAACTGAGCTCGTGGGGCTGGCGCGTACCGTTCGTCATCGGCGGGCTGCTCGGAGTAGTGGGACTCTGGATGCGACGCGGCATGGCCGAAGCCGACAACCAGGAACGCAACGCAGTGAAGGCGAAGGCCGTGCGAAACCCGTTGTGGATGACCATGAAGCACCATCCTCGTGCCGTCCTGCAAGTCGTGGGATTCGTTCTCCTCGCCACTCTCGCCTACTACACGTTCTTCTCCGCGATGACGCCCTACGCCGTCAAGCAGCGCGGAGCGGAGGCCAACGACGTGTTCGTGGCCTTGTCGATTGCGACAGCGATGTTCGTCGCGTTGCAGTACCCCATGGGTGCTCTCGCGGACCGAATCGGCCGCAAGCCGCAATTACTCACCTACGCTGCACTGTTCGCGATTCTGATCGTCCCGCTCTCCAAGCTGATCGGGCCGTCGTTCGTCAAACTGCTGATCGTCTTCTGCGTCGGCCTGCTGCTGTTCGCGATGTGCTCGGCCATCATTCCTGCCGTTCTGGCCGAAGCCTTCCCGGCAGAGCTTCGAGGTGTAGGTATCGGGGCCTGGTACAACCTCACGGTTGCGTTGTTCGGTGGCACCGCTCCCCTACTGGTCAATGCCTTGTCCGACGCAGGCCACGCCGACTGGTTCTTCTACTATCTCGCTGCAGCAGCCGTGATCTCGTTCTTGACGATGGTGTGGATGCCGGAGAAGCGTGGCCAGGACCTGGACTGATTCTCGGCGACACTACGATCGGATGGCACACCGTCCGAGGCCGTAGGAGAGTCAATGCACCCGTTCGACGTAGCAGTCGCACTCGAGAGTGTCGGCGAGGGCACGTACGCCGGACGTACGTCGCCGTCGTACAACAACATGGTCGGCCCGTTCGGTGGCATCACCGCGGCCACGTTCATCCGGGCCGTCGAACTGCATCCAGAAGGCCAGGGAACACCGGTCTCGTTGACGGTGAACTTCGCCGGTCCTGTCGCCGGGGGTGATTTCGAGATCTCAGCTCGCCCTGTGCGGACCAACCGAAGCAACCAGCACTGGTATCTCGAACTGACTCAGAACGGTGCGGTGGCGACGACCGCGACCGCGGTGTTCGGTTCGCGTCGGGAGACCTGGGACAACATCGAGGCGGCGGTCCCTGACGTTCCCTCCCCCGCCGACACGAAGCAGGGCGGTCTTCCCGACGCCATCGCGTGGGCACAGAACTACGAGATGCGTTTCGTGCACGGCGCACTGAGCGATCAGGAGTCCGCTGACTCGACCGAAACTCTGTGGATCCGCGATACACCACCGCGGCCAATGGACTTCGCGGCCCTGACCTCGCTGAGCGATGTGTTCTATCCGCGGATCTTCCAGCGGCTCGGCAAGTATGTTCCGGCTGGGACGATCTCGTTGACTACCCATTACTTCGCTACGCCCGAGGATCTCGAGCAGCATTCCGACGGATACGTCCTCGGCACCGCACGGGCACGCCGATTTCACCAGGGCTACTTCGACCAGACTGCCGAATTGTGGACCGAGGGCGGGGTTTTGCTGGCCACCAGTCACCAGATGGTCTACTACAAGGTGTGACTCACCGACGACTGTTCCAGCAGTCGTCGTACCGCGCCCCTGGCACCGTTGTCCTGCAGCGAACGCTTGGCTCGCTGGTACGCACCTCGTAGTCGCGGACTAACCGAGAGGTCCCCGAACACTGCGCGATTGGTCAGGAATGCTCCGGGATTGTCGTGGTCCTCCCACGACAGTCGCTGCAGACGCTCCGCATCGGCGTCGATCATGGGAACGTCCCCACGCTCGTACACCCCACACCATCCGGCGAGTATCAACGCGCAATGATCGACGGTCCGATCGTGCGCCAACCGATCTCGCAGTACCGGCAGCACGAATTTCGGGATTCGCGCGGAGGCGTCGACGATCTGACGTTCGAGGGTGTCTCGAACGGCCAGACTCGAAAATCGTTGCAGCAGTTGCTCTATGTAGGTGTCGAGGTCTATCCCCGGCACCGGCGCGAGCGTCGGGGCAGCCTCCGCACGCATGTACGATGCGACGAATTCACGCATGTCCGGATCCGCCATCACCTCGTGAACGTGGGTGTATCCGGCGAGGATGCCGAGGTAGCTCATGGCCTGGTGGGATCCATTGAGCAGCCGAAGTTTCATGTGCTCGTACGGTGCGACATCGGAGACGAGTTGCACTCCTACTGCGTCGAACGGTGGCCGCCCGAACGAGAAGGTGTCTTCGAGTACCCACTGCGAGAACGATTCCGACTGAACGGGCCAGCGGTCGTCGATGCCGAAATCACGTCGTAGGTCGTCGACGACGGTGGGCGTCGTGGCCGGGGTGATGCGGTCGACCATCGAATTGGGGAACGCGGTCGTGGCATCGATCCAGTCGGCCAAGTCGCTGTCGTGGTGGCGCGCGAAGGACGTCAGCGCGGTGCGAGTGACCGCTCCGTTGTGGACGATGTTGTCGCACGACATCACGGTGAACGGCGGAACTCCGTGGAATCGACGGGTGGCGAGAGCCACGGTCAGAAAACCGAAGACGCTCGTCGGTATGGAGATATCCTCGAGATCCGCCAGCACCGACGGGTCGGTGGGCTCGAACGCTCCCGTCAGATCGTCGACGCCGTAACCGCCTTCGGTGATGGTCAGGGACACGATCATCGTGGACGGTGAACTGAGCACATCGATGAGGGCCTGCGGATCGTCGGGTGCGAAAACGAAATCGGCGACGGAGCCGACGATTCGGGCGTCACGTTTGCCGTCGGGGTCGACGGTCACGAGTGTGTAGAGGTAGTCCTGGGCGTCGAGGACCTCTCCGATTCTCTTGTCCTGGGGCAGTACTCCTACCCCGCACAGCGCCCAGTCCAGGTGCCCGGCCGCGAGCAATCGGTCGAAGTAGACCGCCTGATGTGCGCGGTGAAACGCACCGACACCGAAATGAACCACACCGCAGTGCAGTTCCTCCGCATCGTACTCGGGCCTCGCGACGGTCGCCGGTAGGTGTTCCAACGTGGTGCGACGAAGCTCGGTCATGACTTCGGTCCTCGAGTCGGCTGAAGATGAAACGGACGTGGTGAGCGGTGGCGCTCCCGGGCAGGTTCCGCCACCAGGAGCACCACCGCAGTTCAGGGGTGAATCAGCAAGACGACTTGTAGACGTACTGTGCGCCTTCGCCGTCGATGTTGTCGGCGGTGATGACGTGGAAACCGGTGGAGATGTCGGCGGTGACCGGCTTGTCGTCGATGGCAGCCATGGCCTGCTCGACGCCATCGGTGCCGATGGTGCCGGGCTGCTGAGCGATCAGGGCCTGCACCGTTCCCTCACGAAGCTGCTTGACCTGCGCCGGGCCCGCATCGAAGCCGACGATCTTGACCTGATCCTGCTTGCCCGCCTGCCGAACTCCGGTTGCGGTGCCTTCGGCCGCAAAGGTGTTGGCAGCGAAGATGCCGACGATGTCGGGGTCCTTGGCCAGTGCAGCCGAGACCAGCCGGGCGGCTTCGGCCGGATCGTTGTGGCTGTACTGCACGCCCAGGTAATCGAAGGCCGAGTTCGCTCCGACGGCTTCCTCGAAGCCTTCCACTCGGGCGTCGGCGGTGGAGACTCCCGGATCGGTGGAGATCACCAGTACCTTGCCGCCTGCCGGACTGAGCCGCTCGATGGCACTGAATGCCTCTGCGCCACCGCCCTTGTTGTCGGACGAGATGGAGGACACCGCGATGGACGGATCTTCGAGAGTGGTGTCGACGAGGACGACCTTGATACCGGCCTTGGAGGCTGCCTCGAGGGGTGCCTGCATGGCGGCGACGTCGGTGGGCGCGATGAGAATGGCCGACGGCCGTGATGCCACAACCGAATCCACGATCGGCTTCTGCAGCGTCGGGTCGAACTTCACCGGCCCCTGGGTGTCGACGGTGACGCCTGCGTCCTTGGCTGCGGCCTCGATTCCGCACTGCATGCTGATGTAGAACTCGTCGCCGCTGACGCCCTGGATGAAGGCGATCTTGCCGCTGCCGCCACCGCTTCCGGAGTCGGACGAACAACCCGCCAGGAACATGGCGGAGACCGAAGCGACACTCAGTGCAACGACGGCGGTGCGTGATGTGATCATGGTCGACTTTCTTGTAAGGGGTTGCGAGTGAGGGAGTTCAGGGCCGGTCCGAAGCTAGGGACTTCGAGACCAGAGTCTCTTGAGGGAGCTGGGCGATTGGCCTCGACTTGCAGCGTCGCGTCGACGTTGGTCGAAGTACACCGCGGCGATGAGAACGGCACCGACGGCGACCTGCTGCCAGAAGGGCTGTACTCCGACGATGACGAAGCCGTTCTGCAGTACGGCCGGAATGAACAATCCGACGACGGTGCCGAACATGGTGCCGATGCCGCCGAAGAGGCTTGTTCCACCGATGACCACTGCCGCAATGACATTGAGGTTGGTCTGGGACTGGCCGGCGATCGCGGTGGTGCCGTACTGGGACAGCGACAGTATGCCCGCCAATCCGGCGAGGGTGCCGGAGAGTGCGTAGATCTTGACCAGATGCATGTCCACTTTGATGCCGACGCGGCGAGCGGACTGCTCTTTGGAGCCGACGGCGAAGGTGTAGAGGCCGAACTTGGTGCGGTGCAGAACGATTCCGAAGATGACGACCAGCACCAAGGCGATGCTCGAGATCAACGGGATGGTGGTGGCAGGCAGGTTTCCGTAGCCGATCGTGTCGACGAGAACCGGTGGTACGTCGCGGATGTCGACGCCGCCGGTGATGACCTGCGACAGACCGAGCGCCCCGCCCAGTGTGCCGAGTGTGACGATCAGCGGAGGCACTTTCGCCTTACCGATCAGAAATCCGTTCAGCAGGCCCCAGCACAGGCCGCATCCCAGCGCCACCACGATGCCGACGGCCGCCACGCCCCAGCCGTCGCCGCCGATCGCGGCCATCGTCTTCGCCGACACCACGCCGGAGAAGACGAGCACCGAGCCGACCGAGAGGTCGATGCCGCTGGTGACGATCACGAACGTCATGCCGATCCCGAGGACGGCCAGGATGGAGACGTTCTGGATGATCTGCCGGATGTTGCCCCATTCGGGGAAGCTGCCGGGGGCCATGATCGAGAACACCAGGCAGATCGCCGCCAGCACGAGCACGATCTGAAAAACCTGGACTCGCGCCAATTTTCCGAGCGACTCGACGAGATCGAACGTGTGCCGTGACGGCCTGTCGCCGGGAGGCAACGGCTCGAGCGATGGGGAGATGGTCTGGTTGCTCATCGTGTTGCTCCGGTGGTTGCGCCGGTCATCGCACCGACGAGTTCTTCCATGGTCGTGTTCTTGGCGTCGAGGGTGGCCACGCGCTTGCCCATCCGCAGCACCTGGACGCGGTCGGCTACTTCCATCACGTGCGGCATGGAGTGGCTGATGAACACCACGGCCACTCCCCTGTCCGCCACCCGGCGGATGGTGTCGAGGACGTTGCGCGTCTGCACCACACCGAGGGCGGCGGTCGGTTCGTCGAGAAAGACGACGCCCTTGGCCCAGGCGACGGCACGCGCGATGGCGATGGCCTGTTGCTGGCCGCCGGACATCGATCCCACCGGGACGGTGAGGCTGCGGACGGTGGCACCGAGTTCGTCGAGCGCATCCTGTGATTGCTTGCGCATCGTGGAGACGTCGAGGAAACCGAGGCGGCCGAGCGGCCCTTTGGCCGGTAGTTCGCGTCCGAGAAACATGTTCTGTTGCGCGTTGAGATGCGGAGCGAGCGCGAGATCCTGGAACACCGTCTCGATTCCGAGCTCTGCCGCCACCGTCGGACTGTCGAGATCGACTGCGGTGCCGTCGAACAGGATCTCTCCGGTGTCGACGGCCAGGCTGCCCGAAAGAGCCTTGACCATCGTGGACTTGCCTGCGCCGTTGTCGCCGATGAGGGCGACGACCTCACCCGGGTAGATGTCGAAGTCTGCGTCGTCGAGGGCGCGCACGTTTCCGAAGCTCCTCGACAATCCCCTCGCTTCGAGGATCGGTGTCGCAGCAGGTGCAACGGTGGCCATGGGTACTCCTCGGTCGAATGGAAACGTTCGGGTGTGGGACAGGACGCCCCCGCCGACGCCGGTGCAGCACGGTTCGAGAACTGGGCCTGCGCGGCATGTCGAGCTCCCTGCGGGGCTCGCTGTGTTAACGAGTGTGACCCACACAACTCGCATTGTCACGTGTTTCGCGAAAATTCATGTCACCGGTGACATGGCCTGTCGACCCGGCAGTTGTTCCGCCGCAGTACGAGGCCGATATCCGACCACGGAGTACCGTCTCTGAACTGGACAAATGGACGATCTACACCGTTTTCGCGACGGGAACGACGCGCTGCGGTACCGTCCATGACACCGATGACATACGCGTCCACTCCGGGACGAATGACACCGATGACATGACCACTCGGAACAGTGAAGGTAGACCCCCATGGCGAAGTTCGACGGCCGCAAGATCTTGGTGACAGGTGCCAGCGGAGGCATCGGCTCGGCAACGGTTCGGCGCTTGGTGGCCGACGGTGCCGACGTCGTCGCGGCGGGCCAGTCGGTGGACGCGCTCGACAAGCTGGCCGACGAGACCGGGGCCACGCCCCTGGCGTTCGATCTGACGTCCGAGGACAGTGTTCGCGACGCCGTCGCGGGCCTCGAGCTGTACGGGGTGGTCAACTGCGCCGGTTTCGGCGGCGAGATCGCCACGCCTCAGGACACCGACATCTCGATCTTCGACAAGGTCATCGCCATCAATGCGCGCGGCGCACTGTTGGTCATCAAATACACCGTCCCCGCCATGATCGCCGCGGGCACCGGAGCCATCGTCAACGTCTCGAGCCAGGCCAGTCTCGTCGCTCTGACCGGACACATCTCCTACGGGTCCTCGAAAGCAGCCTTGGACAACATCACTCGGGTCTCCGCACTCGAACTCGGCCGCCACGGCATTCGCGTCAACGGTGTGAACCCGACGGTCGTCATGACGGAGATGTCGGCGTTCTACTGGGGTCGCCCGGAGATCGAGGAGCCGTTCCTGGCGCAGATGCCGCTGGGACGCTGGGCCACCGAAGACGAGATTGCCGCGCCGATTGCCTTCTTGCTGAGCGATGATGCTTCCATGGTGACCGGAGTGTCGTTGCCGGTGGACGGCGGCTACACCAGTCGCTGACGGGACGAGGACGAGCAGACGGGGTAGATCATGACCACCATGCAAGACGTCGCGGCGCTGGCCAAGGTCAGTGCCAAGACCGTCTCACGGGTGTACAACAACGACCCGCACGTCGATCCCGATACTCGTGCCCGCGTTGCCGAAGCGCTCGAGTCGCTCAACTATGTGCCGAACACGATGGCGACCTCCTTTCGCAACGGCCAGACGGCGGCCATCGGTGTCGCCGTCCCGGACATCGACGACCCCTTCTTCTCCTCCATCGCACGCGCAGTTGAGGAACGGGCCCGCCAGGACGACATGGCAGTTCTCGTCACCAGCCTCGGTCACGACGGAGATCAGGAACAGGCGTTGGTGGAGTCGCTGCTGCGTAGACAGTTGAGCGGCTTGATCATCGCGCCGACGGGTGCGGACCACGCATATCTGGAGCGCTGGATCGACAAGACTCCGACGGTGTTCGTCGACCGCGCACCCGACGGCCTCAAAGCCGACAGCTTCGTCGACGACGATCACGGCGGGGCGGTGTTGGCCACCGATCATCTCCTCGATCTGGGTCATACCCGCATTGCCGTGATCGGCGACAGTGCCGGGATTCCGACCAGCCGCAATCGCTTGGCCGGATATCGAGAGTCGTTGCAGGCAAGCGGAATCGAATTCGACGAGGCCCTCGTCGCTCTGGGTGTGCTGGACCGCGAGGACGCCCGTGTGGCACTGACCGACTTGACCGCACTCGACAGTCCCCCTACCGCACTGTTCCTGTCGAACGCGCGAGTGGCAATGGCCTGCGTGCCTGTTCTACAGCAGATGAACTTGCTGCATCTGGCGTTCGTCGGATTCGGCGACTTTCCCCTCGCCGATGCAGTGATGCCACCGGTGACGGTGATCGATCAGAACCCGGCTCGACTCGGCCATCTGGCCATCGAACGACTGTTGGGTCGAATCGAGAATCCGGGACGTCGTTACAAACGACGCAACATCCTCGGTGTCGAGTTGATCGAGCGCGAATCCTGTACTCCTGGAATCACTCACACCATCAGCTGAGCCCGAGTTCTCGGGCGACGAGATCGGCTTGCTGCGCGGTCGTCAGTTCGGCGTCGACGCGCAAGTGCGGGATGCTCGGCGTCCGAGCCGGCGGATCCACCGGCCGATGAGCATCGCGATACGCGCCACGAGCGGCCCGGCGTCGCGCCAGGAGCTCCGGCGATCCGTCGACGTGGATCACCTTCGTTGCGGCTGGGGACAATTCGTTCACCAGTAGCGTCCATTCGGGCGCGCCCGTCAATTCGCGGGTGAAGGGCGCAACGAGGACGGGCCGCTGACCGAGCTGTACGAGATCCCGGGCAGCGGCGCGCACCACGGCGTAGCGCCCGGCGCGAATCCGCTCCGAATGTGGACCGGCACTGTTCCAGTGCGGGCCTTCCATCAGCGAATCCATCTCCTCCAGAAGCGGATTGGTGAGGGTGTCCAGGTCGAGCAGAGCGGTACCAAGACGGCGCGCCAGCTCTCTACCCAGCGTCGTTTTGCCACTGCCCGCCGCGCCGGCAACCACCAGGACCGGTAGAGATTCCCGTTCGATTCCGAGGACGTCTTGACAGACATGAGGCATAGCGGGAATCATACAAGACAACGTTGTCTCGCATACGTGCTACAGCGACACACTTCCTCCGATCGAGAGTTCACGTGACCGAGCGCGCCAGCATCAAAGACGTCGCCGCCTTGGCGGGCGTCAGCTTCAAGACCGTCTCACGCGTCGTCAACGGCGTGGATACGGTCCTGCCGGAGCTGCGCGAGCGGGTCGAGGCTGCGGTGCAGACACTGAACTACGTTCCGAACTCCGCCGCCAGGTCCCTGAAATCGGGGTCGGGCAACACCATCGGGATCGTCGTCGACTCCATCGACGATGTCTTTTTCGCATCACTGGTCAGTGCCGTCGAAGATCGCGCACTCGAACACGGGCTCGCCGTCATCGTCGGCAGCACCGGCTTCGATGCCCAGCGCGAACGGGATCAGCTGGCCCTCCTGGCCGGACAACACGTGCGGGGCATCATTCTCGCGCCGGTCGGCGACCACAGCGATTTCCTCGTACCTCGGCGTCGCACACTGCCCACGGTCACCATCGACCGCTCGATCACCGGTTTCGATTCTGTCATCGTCGACGATTACGGTGCCGCCAAGCGAGCCGTCGAGAAGTTGGTGGCAAGCGGGCACACGCGAATTGCTCTGCTCGGCTTCGACGATCGCCTGCAGACTGCGCAGTTGCGCAGGCAGGCGTATCTCGACGTTCTCGCCGATCTCGGCCAAGAGCCGGAGTCCGCGCTCGCCCCTCCGGTATCCCACGCCGCAGACTCGGTGCGGCCTGTAGTGAAGACGCTACTGGCACAGCGCAATCCACCGACTGCGTTCTTCGTCGCCAACGCGCGACACGCGACCGCCGTGGTGTCGGTTCTGCACGAGATCGGTCGCACCGACGTAGCCATGGTGTCGTTCGGCAATTTCTCGCTCGCCGATGCCGTCAGCCCGTCGGTGACCTGTATCGACCAGGACCCGTATCGCATCGGCACCCTCGCATTCGACCGCCTGGTGCAGCGGTTCGACGATCCCTATCTCGAACCCGAGCAGCAGATAGCGCCGACCACTCTCGTGGAACGACTTTCACACGCACTCCCCCTACCCGTAGAGAAATGAGAACTACTCCGTGAACCCCAGACTTGTTGCGGGACTGGACCTCGGGAGCACCGGCGTCAAAGTACTCGTCACCGACGATGCAGGCACCGAGCTGCTCATCGAGCAGAGTCCCACACCGTGGCGGCACGGACCGGGCGGAACCACCGACCTGGCCGCCGAGGATCTGTTGTCCACCATCGGGCAGCTACTCGATGCGGTCGCTCGCCGGCTGCCCGAGGCAACCGGTGACCCAGCCGCCCGCATCGACGCCATCGCGGTGTCCGGGATGGGTGAGACGGGCTTTCTTCTCGATAAAGACAACGTTGTCCGGGCACCGGCCTTCGCGTGGTTCGACCCGCGTGGTCAGCAGCAGGTCGACAACCTGCCGGCCGAATTGCGCGATCAGTTCGCCGGCAAGACCGGACTTCCCGTCGGCGTTCAGGTGTCCATCGTCAAGATTGCGCATCTTCGTGACAACGGATTGAGCCTGACCGGGCTGCGATGGTTCAACCTGCCGGAGTTCGTCGTACTGTCCCTCGGCGGTCGTGCCGTGGCCGATTACTCACTGAGTTCGCGCACCGGACTACTCGATCAGGACAGCGGCGAGCCGTGGTCGGAGATGTTGGCGCACCTGGGTGTCGGAACCGACTTCATGCCGCCACTGGTCGACGCCGGAACCGATCTCGGAACTGCCGACGCACCAACACTTCCCGAGTCCATCGCCGGCGCTCGTCTGACTGTGGCCGGTCACGATCATCTCGTGTCCGCGGTGTCCGGCGGAGCGATCCCGCACGACCGTTACCACGTGTCGATGGGCACTGCCGAGGTGCTGCTGCGGGTACTCGACACTCCGTTGACCACCGACGCACGGAGCAGGCTGGCCGAACACCTCATCAACTCGGTGCGCCACGTGGTTCCGGGGCAACATGTGCTCGTCGCGGGAGTGAAGACCGGCTTGCTGATGCGACGGGCGTTGCAGCTGTGCGACATCAGCGATCGTGCCGGTCGCGACCTACTGGACCAGCGAGTGTGCGCCCTGCCTGCAGGCGGACCGTTCACCGACGGCGGTATTGACATCGCCGGTGCCCGCAACGACGACGGCGTGCTGTCCATCACGGTCCGTACAGACGGGATCGATTCGGCCGAGCTGTTCCGTTCGATTCTGTTGCACGGCAACAACGAAGTGGCTCGCCTCATCGAGGCACTCGACGCCGAGGTGCCACCCGCCAGGACGACATTGCTCACCGGCGGTTGGGCCGGCATGGCCAGCGTACGAGATGCCCGGGCTCAGGTGCTGCCCGATGTCTCGGTCTCGACCAGATCCCAGGACACTGCCTACGGCGCAGCACTGTTCGCGGCCCGACTACTGACGCTCATAGAAATCTGAGCCCACATTGCTGCAGTGAGACAACGTTGTCTCACTCGCGCTCGACCCCAACACCCCACCAGGAGAAGAAGATGAACGAACTCACCACCCTCGAACGTCGCGGAATGGCTGCTATCTCCACCGAAGGCGGCAACATGCTCATCGTCGCCGGAGATCAGCGCAACGGCATGAAGGCCGTCATGAAGGACGCCGTCGACGGGCCGGGCTCGATCACCGTCGAGCAGCTCGCCGAGGCCAAGGCCGATCTGGTTCGCTACCTCGGCAACCACGCGCCGGCGATCCTGCTGGACCCGGAGGTGGCACTGCCGAAGATCGTCGACGACGGTGTGCTCTCGCGGGGCACCGCCTTGGTGGTCGGCATGGATGCGTCGGGCTTCGAGGAGACCGACGGTCTGCGCTACACCCGCTTCGTCGACGGCGTGACCCCGCGCGTCGTGCGTGATCTCGGCGGCGACGTCGCCAAGATGCTGTTCTACATGCGTCCCGAGCAGCAGGGCGTCGACTCCCGTGTTGCCGAGGAGATCCGCGACCTCGTCAAGGCTTGCTCCGCCGAGGGTCTGCTCCTCATCGTCGAGATCTTGACCTACCAGCTCGAAGGCGAGTCGGACGAGGACTACAAGGCCGGCTTCGGAAAGATCATCGCCGACTCCACGCGCATTTCGGTCGAGTGCGGCGCCAAGGTACTCAAGCTCCCCTACCCCGGTTCCGCCGAGGCCTGTGCTGCCGTCACCGAAGCGGCACAGGGTGTTCCGTGGGCTGTGCTGTCGGCGGGCGTCGATCACGAGACGTTCATCGAGCAGGTCCGCATCGCCGTCGCCAACGGTGCACGTGGAGCGATGGCAGGCCGGTCACTGTGGAAGGACAGCATGGCTGTCTCTGCCGAGACCCGCGAGGATCTGCTCACCAACCGCGCACTCCCCCGACTGCGTGAACTGAACGCGGCCGTCGACGCCTGATCGGCGTTTTTCGACCGAGCCCGTGCGCGAACACGGGCTCGGTCGACGCCGTCTGGGTAGCGTGAACCCATGACGGAAGACTCTAACCACATCGATATCGTTGCCGCGCCCGGAGTGTTCGCCGATCTGCAGACCGCACAGGAGCTGGTCGCACGGGCCCTGTCCGCCCGCGGTCTGTCGGGCGGAATTGTCGACGCTGCAACCGGTTCTGGTGAGGTCGTCGTCGTTCCCGGCGATGGAGCGCAGGTCGATTCGTCGTTGTACAGCAGCGTCGTTCGCGTCGACTTCGGTCAGTGCGCGCCGGATCGGTCCGAGGGTATTCGCGCACACATCCGGGGCCGCGGTCTCGACGGCCTCAGGTTCGCGATCGACAGTGTGTACTTTCATCGCTTCCACCCCGGCACGATCGTGACGTACGGAGATCACCCCGAACAACGCGTCGAACTGCGGGTGCCCGAAGGCGATGGCCCGTTCCCCGTCGCCGTATTGATTCACGGCGGATACTGGCGTTCGAGGTGGGAATTCGACCTGATGGATGCGATGGCGGTCGATCTGACCGCACGCGGCTACGCCACCTGGAATGTCGAATACCGCCGACCCGACGAACACGGGTGGGATACGACGACCGGAGATGTCGCGGCTGCTCTCGCCGCGCTGGAGACGGCACCCGCCTCGCTGGATCTGTCTCGAATTGTCCTGATGGGCCATTCCGCGGGAGGCCAACTGGCCCTGCGGCTTGCGGCCGATTCCGTCGGCAAACTCGTGGCCCCTGCTCTGGCGGTGAGTCTGGCCGGGGTGCTCGACCTGAAAGTCGGCGACGAGCGGTGGCTCGGTGAAGGTGCGGTATCGAACGCGATCGGCGCCCGTTATGCGGAGGCGCGGCGCATCTACGAGGAGTCGTCACCGATGTCTCGACTGCCCCTCGGCGTTCCACAGCTGGTGGTGTCCGCAGTGGCCGACGATCCCAATCTCCTCGAGATCAGCCGCGCGTACTACGCTGCCGCATCCACGACTTCCGATTCCGTTACTTCGGTCGAAGGACCGGGCGGGCACTTCGCCGTCGTCGATCCCACGTCGGAGATCTGGGTCGACATCGTTGCGGCGGTGGATGCTGCCCTGATGTGAACCGACCTCAGTCTGTGGTGATCGACAGAATCACCCGCGGCTTGCGGCGTCGAGCAATGACCAGTTCGACGAGCATGACGATGCGGTACTCGATGCCGTATTTCTTCTTCAATACCGAGGTCGGTCTCGAGGCGGCGTCTCCGGTAACGATGGTTGCCGAGCCGGTCACCGCCACGGCGTCATCGGGCACCGCTCCGCGCCGACTGCACGGGCGGAGCTCCACGCGATCGGAGTTCCTGATGCGCTTGACCTTGCCGCTCTCCGCGGGAGTGATGACGACCAGGTTGTCGCCGTCTCGGGCGATCCACACCGGCGTCGATACCGGCGCACCGGATCGACGGAAGGTGGTGAGCGAAACGAATGCCTCGTCGCCGAGGGCACGAGCGTCATTTGAAGTAGTGGCCATGAGTACCAAGTTACGCACCCTCCTCGCGTCGAGTCCGTAGTGTGCATGTTGTGACGCGGAGCACAACGACGTGCAGCCGCGCCGGGACATCGAAAGCGAGATCGTCGTGAAGAGCACCATGCAGGACACCCCACTGTCCATCGGCCAGCTGGTTCGATTCGGGACGTCCATCCACTCCTCGGCCGAGATCACCACGTGGACCGACACCGGCCCTACCACGGTGACATTCGGGGAGTTGGGCAGGCGGGCAGCACAATTGGCTCACGGCCTGCGGTCCATCGGGATCGACGATGATCAGCGAGTCGCGACATTCATGTGGAACAACGCCCCGCACATGGAGGCCTACATGGCGATTCCGGCGATGGGCGCAGTGCTGCACACCCTGAACATCCGACTCTTCCCCGAGCAGCTCACGTACATCGTCAATCATGCCGAGGATCAGGTGATCATTGCCGACGCGAGTCTGCTCCCCCTACTGACGCCGTTGCTGCCGACGTTCGAGACCGTGCGACACCTCGTGGTCGTCGGGGTCGACCCGGCGCAGGTCGCTGCACCCGACGGTATCGAGGTGCTCGGCTACGAGGACCTGTTGGCGGGCAACCCGGAGGAGTTCGATTGGCCCGAACTAGACGAACGATCAGCTGCCGCAATGTGTTACACCTCGGGCACCACCGGCGATCCCAAGGGGGTCGTGTACTCGCATCGCTCGATCTACCTGCATTCGATGCAGGCGTGCATGACCGACGCGATGGCAATTGCGCAGTCCGACAAGGTGTTGGCCATCGTGCCGATGTTCCACGCGATGTCGTGGGGGCTCCCGTATGCGGCGCTGATGGTCGGTGCGTCACTGATCATGCCCGACAGGTTTCTGCAGCCGGCTCCGTTGGCAGAGATGATGTCGACGCTTCGTCCGACGGCGGCGGCTGCTGTCCCGACGATCTGGCAGGCCCTGCTCGCTCATCTGGACGAGCATCCGGCGGATCTGTCGAGTCTGCGTGATGTGGTGGTCGGCGGTGCCGCATGCCCACCGAGTCTGATGAAGGCATTCCACGAGAAGTACGGCGTCCACATCTCGCAGGCATGGGGCATGACCGAGACGTCACCGCTCGGCACCTCCGGTAGGCCCGACGCAGGACTGTCGCCGGAGGACGAGTTCGACTTACGTTGCACACAAGGCAGATTCGTTGCCGGAGTTCGGGCACGACTCGTCGACGACGCCGGAACGGTCCTGCCGTGGGACGGGAAGACCGTCGGCGAGCTCGAGGTCCGTGGCCCGTGGATCACCGGCAGCTACTACCGCGCCGACGCGGACGACAAGTTCGACGACGGTTGGCTGCGAACCGGTGACGTGGGCACCATCTCCGAGAACGGCTACCTCCGCCTGACCGATCGCTCCAAGGACATCATCAAGTCCGGCGGTGAATGGATCTCCTCGGTGGAACTAGAGAACCAGGTGATGGGACACCCGGCCGTTCGCGAGGCCGCGGTCATCGGTGTGCCCGATCCGAAGTGGGACGAGCGGCCACTGGTCGCTGTCGTCGTGCGCGAGGGTGCGTCGGTGACGGCCGAAGAATTGAAAGAGTTCCTCGACAGCCGCGTCGCGCATTGGCAGTTGCCGGAACGATGGACCTTCATCGACGAGGTCCCGAAAACGAGCGTCGGCAAATACGACAAGAAAAGGCTGCGGAGTTCCCACGCCGACGGTGCGTTGGAGGTCATCGAACTGGTGTAGGGCTATCCGCTCCAACCCCAGTTGTAGGGGTTCACCACGATTCGGTACCAGGTATCGGTGTTCTCGACGTTGGTGCACGGCACCACGATGTACGACTGCGACGCCTTCTCGAGTGACAGCGCCTTGTTGCAAAAGTATTGCGCGCCTTCCCCGGACTGCTCGGCGCGATAGACAGGGCCGTAATGCCATTCGTCGGCACTGGCGGTTGCAACTCCCATCGTGGCACCGGCGGCGAGCGGAAGCGCCAGAAGTCCGGTCAATACGGCAATACGTCGGCTGATGCGGTTCATTCGAGGGCCTTTCGTGGCGGCACGTCCTGCACAACGTCGCCGGCCGTGGTCCGGCCACCGACTCGATCCGTTCATTGGTGACGTCGCTCGACGGCCGACTCGCGTTACCGGTCGACGCGACGCAGCGCGGCTACTCATCGACCTCCACGCCGAACCGCACCGCCAATTCTGCCAATCCGTCGTCGTAGCCCTGACCGATCGGCCGGAAGCGCCAGCCACTCCCGCGGCGGTAGATCTCTGCGAGCAGCATCGATCGTTCCGTGGTCGCGGCATCCAGCACCGCTGTCGCGACCGCCGAATCGAGTCCATCGAGCGACACCGATACCGCGCCTAGGTCACCGAATGTGTGGTCACCGTCGATTGCTGCGGCGACGGTGATACGCACGCAATCCTCGGGAACGAGTGAAAGGTCGATCCGCACACCCTGTTCGCTGTCACCATCGATCGACATCGAGACGGCACCGTCCGAGGTGACCGGAGCGTTGTAGAACACGAAATCCTCGTCACTGGCGACCAATTCATCGTCGGACAGCAAGAACGCGACTACATCTACACCGACCCGATCGGAGTCGTCGGCACGCCAGGAACTGTTGACCGTCAGCACTGCCTGATCAGGATCGAGGTCGACGACGCCACCCCGTGGCACCAACGGAGCGATTCGGGACCGCCGAGCAGGGAGCGGCGCGGGAACTTCGATATTCAGTTCTCGGTCGATCGCTGCCGGTGTCAGCAACGTGAGATCCCGTTCCTTCACTTTCGGCATCCGCGGGTCTCCATCGCCGCCGTCCAAGATCAGGATGTCGGTCACGCCGGCGCTGAGATTCACAGCCGGTGTCGCACCGAGTTGGATCAGGCGCGACCGCATGAGTACCGACTCGGCGTGCGAACCGCCCATGACCAAGACCCTTCTTGTCTGCCAGGGCTTGACGACTGGATCGGGCTGCTGCTCGGCTGGTTTCGGCTGGGTCTGCGGCCGAATACCTTTCGGCGTTCCTGGCTGCACATTCCGGAGCAAGTCGAGCAATTCCGACTCCGAGATGATGCGAAGGCCATGGGCGCGCGCCCTTTCGACTTTTCCGCTTTCCGTTGTGGGATCCGAACACACCACCACACTCGTGAATCGACTGACGGAATTCATCACGTCCAGTCCGGCTTCCGTGAGCTGAGCGGCCAAGCGCAATCGCGGGATTCGCGTGTCGCCGCTGATCACGACTCGCATGCCCTGAACGAGACCGCCGTCCTCGGCAAGTGGACCTGGGTTCTCCCACGCGCAATGTGTGCGGGGAACGGTATCCGGATACAGCGTCAGACGCTCGGTGCACGTGACGACTGGAAGGGGAAGTTCGAGCGACCTGGCCAGCCGAGCGCTGTGGGTGAACACCTGCGCCAGCACTAGGGCATCGTCGTAGGCGTCGTGCGCATTGGACTGCAGCACTTTCCAGTGCGCGGCCAGGGTGGACAGCTTGTGGTTGGGAGTATCGAGTTGTAGTCGCCTCGACAATGCCACGGTGCACAACCGTTGCTTCGTCGGCATGTCGATGCCCGCACGCATCGATTCGAGCTTCAAGAACCCGTGATCGAAACTCGCGTTGTGCGCGACCAAAGTTCGACCATCCAGCAGATCCATGAGTTGCGGAGCGATCATGTCGAACGTCGGCGCACCGGCAAGCCGTTCGGGCGTCAGTTTGTGAATGTGCACCGGGCCAGGATCGCAACCCGGGTTGACCAGAGTCGACAGTTCGCGTCCGACACGTCCGTCCTCGTCGATCGTCAGAGCGGCCACACTGAGCACTCGATCACGGGATGCCTTCAGACCCGAGGTCTCGACATCGACGACGACCCATTTGTCGCTGCCGGTTCTAACCGAATTCTTCACAGGATTACCGCTTTCGACCGCATCGGACAATGGAGGCCACTATGCCGCACGAGATGCTGCACGCGAGTCGACTTCGGGCCAACACCTACGGTTCCTGGCCACCGACGGCCGTTCCACAGCACATTGGCGTACCTCGCACCATCAGTGCGCTTGCCAACGCACGCATAGCGAGCCCTCCCCCTGCGAGACGACGTTTCCACATTTTCTGCCTGCTGAAGCAGGCATAGGGGCTCATTGTCGGCAAAACCTTCGGGGAAGTTCCAATATGCATGCCAGGGCAAGCACAAGGAGCGATGATGGCGGAACCGCGACGACGAGCCCGTAAGCACTCGGGAGAACTGGCGTTGCTCGCCGGGGTGGGTCGTTCCACCGTTCAAGCACTCGAAGGAGGAAAGAACACAGTGCAGCTCGACAGCGTGGTCGCGGTCGCGGATGCTCTGGGGTGCGATATCGCACTGCTCACGCGCGCCGGATCGTTTGTGCCGCCGCTGGATCCGACATGATTCAAGCATTCGAGCTACGAGAGTTCGATGCAGCCGATGACTACCAGGGAAGACCCCTTCTTCCCGATTGACTGACCCATGCGGGAAACGACATGGTGTTTCGATACGACAGCACTTACCTCGACGACTCCTCTGCGTCGGAGCGTCACCGAGGCCCGAATTGACGGTCCCCCGCATCCCCCAGTCCGGGCACGATGATGCCCTGATCGTTGAGCTCGTCGTCGACGGCGGCACACACCACTCGGACGGGGTGTCCTGACTTCTCCAGCGCTGCAAGACCTTCGGGTGTCACGACGACGCACACGACGACCACGTCGGTTGCCCCGCGAGCGACGAGCAAGTCGATCGTCGCGGTCATGGACCCGCCTGTGGCCAACATCGGGTCGAGAACGAACACCGGCGTGCCGGCGAGATCTGCGGGGAGAGACTCGAGGTACGGCACCGGCTGCAGTGTCTTCTCGTCTCGTGCCATGCCGATGAATCCCACACCGGATCGCGGAATGAGCGCACTCGCCTGCTCCACCATGCCCAGCCCTGCCCGGAGAACAGGAACCAGCAGAGGTGGGTTCGCCAACCGCACACCCGTGGTGCGGGCAACCGGGGTGTCGACCTCGAAGGTGTCCACCGGGGCATCACGCAAAGCCTCGTACACCAACGTGTGTGTCAGCTGCCGCAGCGCCGAACGGAAGGTCGCGTTGTCACTGTGGACGTCGCGCATCGTCGTCAAAAGCGCTGCGGTCAAGGGATGGTCGACTACGTGGGTATCCATGGTCGCAGATTATGGGCCCCTCGTCGGCCATCCGTCCACACGGCTCGCGCTCGCTCGAACTGTCCGAAAGCGACCCCTCAGCGTCGGCAACTTTTGCCCACGACGGAGCCGCGACCGGCACGTTGACTCGGACGCATGACGCTTCGCAACGATCGATTCGAGTTCGACACCGACATCGCTCCCCTGTCTCGGAACGCAATCCGATGACGGTCGGACCGCTCTCCGACTGCCTGGTCGTCGATCTCTCGCGTGCACTTGCCGGACCCCATGCGGCGATGATGCTCGGGGACCTCGGCGCACGAGTGATCAAGG
Source organism: Rhodococcus sp. Leaf233 (assembly GCF_001426165.1). Classification (NCBI taxonomy): domain Bacteria; kingdom Bacillati; phylum Actinomycetota; class Actinomycetes; order Mycobacteriales; family Nocardiaceae; genus Rhodococcus; species Rhodococcus sp. Leaf233. The sequence goes on along the minus strand of NZ_LMRO01000014.1, from coordinate 211,643 downwards.
TCGAGTCACCCAGCGGCGGTGACGACACCCGAAGTTGGGGCCCGCCCTTCGTCGCCGACGACGAGGGCGATCGGCACTCGACGTACTTCCTCTCGTGCAATCGCAACAAGGAATCCATCGCACTCGACCTGAAAGCTGTCGACGGTCGAGAAACGCTCACCGCATTGATCCGCCGCGCCGACGTACTCGTCGAGAATTTTCGCCCCGGCGTTCTCGCTCGCCTCGGCTACAGCATGGAGGCATTGCACGAGCTGAATCCCCGTCTGGTGATCCTGTCCATCACCGGTTTCGGCCACGACGGCCCAGAAGGCACGCGCCCCGGTTACGACCAGATCGCTCAGGGCGAAGCAGGATTGATGTCCCTGACTGGGCCGTCGAAGGACGAACCCACTCGAGTCGGCGTTCCCATCGGTGATCTGCTCGCCGGAATGAACGGCGCATACGGCGTCGTGGCCGCACTGCACGAGCGCAACACCACCGGACGCGGCCGCGTCGTGCGAACCAGCTTGTTGGCCTCCATCGTCGGGGTGCACGCATTTCAAGGCACTCGCTACACCGTGGCCGGCGAGGTGCCCCGCCCCACCGGCGGACATCACCCGTCGATCTGCCCGTACGGTCTGTTCCACTCGTCCGAGGGTCTGGTTCAGATTGCCGTGGGCAGCGAGGGATTGTGGCAACGCTTCGCTCCCGCATTCGGATTGGACCGTCCGGAGTGGGCCACCAACCCCCAACGCGTCGACGACAGAGAGGCCGTCATCGCCGCTGTCGATGCCGTTTTCGCGGACTGGCCGACCGACAAACTTCTCGGACTACTCGGTGAGCTCGGCATACCGGCCGGACGCGTCCGTGATCTGGCCGAGGTCTACACCTGGGAACAGACACGGTCGCAAGGACTGATGATCGACGTCGATCATTCGGCCCTGGGCACCATCACGTTGCCCGGCCCACCGCTGCGCATGGACGAGGATTGCGAGGGTGCCGCGATGCGCACGACACACGCGGCCCCGCCGACCCTCGACCAGCACGGCGACTCGATCCGCGCCTGGCTCGAGACGACACCATGACCCGCACCGGCGCGCCGGCACGGCTCGGCGCACTCGAACTCGTCGAGATGGTCGTCGACGCCGGCAGTTTCGTCCGGTGGGACACCGACCCGCTTCCCCCGATCGGGGTGCACGGACCGGCGGATCAGGGCTATCTCGACGAGCTCGCCGCGGCCCGTGAAACGAGCGGCTGCGACGAGTCGGTGTTGACCGGCGAAGCCACCCTCGCAGGGCGCCGGGTTGCACTCGTCCTGTGCGAGTTCGGGTTTCTCGCCGGCTCCATCGGAACGGCGGCCGCCGAACGATTGGTACAGGCCGTCGAAAAGGCGACAGCAGAACAGCTTCCGCTGCTCGCCTCGCCGACCTCCGGCGGAACACGGATGCAGGAGGGCACGGTCGCCTTCTTGCAGATGGTCAAGATCTCGGCGGCCATCGCTGCGCACAAGTCGGCGGGTCTCGCCTACGCCGTCTACCTTCGCCATCCCACGACCGGTGGAGCACTTGCCTCGTGGGGCTCACTCGGCCACGTCACTGCGGCCGAACCGGGTGCGCTCCTGGGCTTTCTCGGTCCGCGCGTGTACCAGGCGCTGTACGGCGAAAAGTTTCCCGAGGGAGTGCAGACAGCCGAAAACCTCGCTGCCCGTGGCCTCGTCGACGCGGTGGTCCCTCCCGAACAACTCCGTGAGGTTGCCATTTCGGCGCTCGCCGTCCTGTGTGCGCCACACGAGCCACCTCCGCCGGTTCCGAACATCCCGTTGGAGCACCTCGACGATGTGCCTGCATGGGAATCCATCCGTCGTTCTCGACGGCCGGAACGGCCGGGAGTACGCCACCTCGTGCGATCGGCCGCGAACACGGTGACGACGTTGCAGGGCACCGGAGCCGGTGAGATCGAGCCCGGATTGTTTCTGGCCCTTGCCAAGTTCGGGGCCTCGGCGTGTGTCCTTCTCGGCCAGGACCGCACTTTCGCCGATCAGCCGTTGGGTCCCGCCGGCCTCCGGGAAGCGCGACGCGGAATGCGGCTGGCGGAAGAGCTGCAACTCCCACTCGTCACAGTCATCGACACTGCCGGTGCCGCGTTGAGCAAGGAGGCCGAAGAAGGTGGCCTCGCGGGCGAGATCGCCCGCTGCTTGGTCGAACTCACGACACTGAAGGCACCGACGATCTGCCTGCTGCTCGGCCAGGGAGCCGGCGGCGGCGCACTCGCACTGCTCCCCGCCGATCGGGTGCTGTGTGCTCAGCACGGTTGGCTGTCGCCACTGCCGCCGGAGGGTGCATCGGCGATCAAGTTCCACACCACCGACCGCGCAGCCGAGATGGCAGAGGAGCAGGGCGTGCGCAGCCTGGACCTGCTGCGTAACGGCGTCATCGACCGGATCGTGGCCGAACGGCCGGATGCCTCCGACGAACCTGCGGCGTTCCTGTCACGCCTCGGGACCGTGCTCGAACACGAGTTGGCCGTACTCCTCGCCGCCGACCCGGCCGAACTGGCGACCTCCCGGCTGCAGCGCTACCGCTACCTGGGGATGTCCGATAACCAAAAAAGTGCGCTGATTGGGCAAAGCTTGCCAGTGCACCCCCGGTTCAACGGTCGATAACGTTCGTGGGGCGAGCCCCCGCCGCGCGAACGCCGGCCGACTCTGCAGTACCCACAGATCCCGATGAAGGAGATTTCAGTGCCCGACGCAATCGAGGTCCGCAAGGTCCCGCTCCACAACGTGTCCGATGCCAGCGAGCTGGCGAAGCTCATCGACGACGGGGTGCTCGACGCCGACCGGGTCATTGCAGTCATCGGTAAGACCGAAGGCAACGGCGGAGTCAACGACTACACCCGCATCATCGCCGACCGAGCATTCCGCGAAGTGTTGTCCGCGAAAGGAACTCGCAGCGCACACGACGTCGGCGAGGTTCCGATCGTCTGGTCCGGTGGCACCGACGGAGTCATCAGCCCCCACGCCACCATCTTCGCGACCGTACCGTCGGACAAGGCAGTGCAGACCGAGGAGCCGCGCCTGACGGTCGGCGTCGCGATGAGCGAGCAGTTGATGCCCGAGGACATCGGCCGCACCGCGATGATCACCAAAGTGGCTGCGGCAGTCAAGGATGCGATGGCCAACGCAGGCATCACCGATCCCGCAGACGTGCACTACGTGCAGACCAAGACCCCGCTGCTGACGATTCACACCATCCGTGACGCCAAGAGCCGTGGCAAGACCGTCTGGACCGAGCAGACCCACGAGTCGATGGATCTGTCCAACGGCGGCACCGCTCTCGGTATCGCTGTCGCACTCGGTGAAATCGATATGCCGACCGACGAGGACGTCATGCACAGTCGTGAGCTGTACTCCTCGGTGGCGTCGTGCTCCTCGGGCGTCGAGTTGGACCGTGCGCAGATCGTCGTCGTGGGTAACACTCGCGGAATCGGCGGCCGGTACCGCATCGGACACAGCGTGATGAACGACGCGCTCGATCAGGACGGCATCTGGAACGCGATCAAGGATGCCGGTCTCGAACTTCCCGAGCGGCCGCACACGAAGGATCTGGGCGGCAAGCTCGTCAACGTCTTCCTCAAATGCGAAGCAAGCCAGGACGGTACGGTCCGTGGACGGCGCAACGCCATGCTCGACGATTCCGACGTCCATTGGCACCGCCAGATCAAGGCGTGCGTCGGCGGCGTCACCGCAGCAGTGACCGGCGACCCAGCGGTCTTCGTGTCGGTCTCGGCAGCGCACCAGGGCCCCGAAGGTGGCGGCCCCGTCGCCGCGATCGTCGACCTCGGATAACGCCGGTTTCGATATCGAACAGCGCCGCGCGAACCCGACAGTCTCGGGTTCGCGCGGCGTCCGGCCCTCCCTGCTTCTGCGTCTCTCTCGAACGAAGGAACCACCATGGCAACCACCGTCGGACCCGCTGCCGAACTTCTGATGTCCGACGCGGTCGAGCTCAGCGGCAAGATCAAGCGCCGCGAGGTCTCCTGCGTCGAGACCATGACGGCGTACCTCGACCACATCGAGGCACACAATCCGACGGTCAATGCCATTGTCGCCCTGCGTGATCGCGACGAGCTACTGGCCGATGCACACGAGCGAGATCGGCAGCTCTCGGACGGGCAGTATCTCGGGTGGATGCACGGATTTCCCCATGCGGTCAAGGATCTGTCGGCAGCCCGAGGGCTACCGTTCACATCGGGGTCACCGATCTTCGCCGATCGCATCGCCGAGGCGGACGATCTGTTCGTCGCCCGCGTGAAAGCGGCCGGTGCCATCGTGATCGGCAAGACCAACACACCGGAATTCGGGTTCGGATCTCAGACGTACAACCCGGTGTACGGAACCACCGTCTCGCCCTACGACACCTCGCGCACTGCAGGCGGAAGCAGCGGAGGTGCGGCGGCAGCATTGGCCCTGCGCATGCTTCCCGTCGCCGACGGCACCGACTACATGGGATCGCTGCGCAACCCCGCAGCCTTCAACAATGTGGTCGGCTTTCGCCCGTCGTGGGGACGCATTCCCGAGCCCGGCTTCATCGCTCAGGGCGCGGTCGCCGGACCGATGGGCCGATCGGTCACCGATGTCGCACATCTGCTGTCGACGATGGCGGGCCCGGATGCCAACGCGCCCCTCGGAATCGACGAGGATCCGGAGATCTTCACCCGCACTCTCGAACGCAGCTTCCGCGGTGCCCGCATCGCGTGGGTCGGAGACTGGAACGGTCACCTGGCTACCGAACCCGGTGTCCTCGATCTGTGCGTGTCGTCGTTCACCGTCTTCGAGGACCTCGGCTGCGCAGTGGAGAGCACCGTGCCGTCGTACGACCCGGCGAAAATCTGGGACTCGTTCCTGACGTGGCGGTGGTGGGCGCAGCTCGGGATGGCCGATCTGTACGAGAACCCGCGCACGAGGGAGCTGATGAAGCCCGAAATGCTGTGGGAGATGGAGCATGCCGTCGCATTGACCGCACTCGATGTCACCAAGGCAGCGCAGGCTCGCAACGACTGGCAGAGCGCACTGACGACATTGTTCGAGACCTACGACTTCGTTCTCGCGCCCACCGCTCAGGTGTTCCCGTTCGACAAGGACCAACATTGGCCGCAGTCCATCGCGGGTCGACCCATGGACACCTATCACCGGTGGATGGAAACGGTGGTGCCCTGGACGATGACCGGTGTTCCTGCCGCCGCCGTCCCGGTCGGGTTCGACGATCGCGGTCTGCCGATGGGTGTTCAGATCATCGGCAGGCACGGTGCCGACCGGGCGGTTCTGCAGCTCGCCTATGCCTACGAGCAGGCCTCGCGGTGGGTCGAGCGCGTTCTCCCGCCGGCACTGCACGTCGGCTGATCCCCCGCCGTCGCGACATGCCCTACACAGTATTGTTGAACAATGGATGACATGGTCGGTGCGCTTCGGCCACGAGTACGAGACTTCCCGGCCTCGGCGAGTTACGCGCTCACCGTCGCAGAATTGCTTGCGCTCCCCAGCCTCTCGGGGTCCACTCTTGTCGCAGGCGAGCAGGGACTCGAGAATGTGGTTCGACGCGTCAACGTCATCGAAGTTCCCGACATCCTGCCGTGGGTGAAACCGAACGAACTGCTGTTGACGACGGGTTTCCCACTGCGGCATGCAGATTCGGGCCGCCCGTTCGATGCCGGTGCCCTGGTGGAGCTGGTCGAAGGACTCGCCGAACGCGGCGCGGCAGCGCTCGGAGTCAAAGAAGGACGCTACTTCGGAGACGTGCCCGCTGCGATGATCGAGGCAGCAGATCGACTCGGCCTGCCGCTCTTCCTCATTCGCCGAGATGTCGGCTTCGACGAGGTCATCTCTGAGGTGTTCACACACCTCGTCGACCGGCAGGCGTGGGCGTTGGATATTGCCGATCGCATGCATCGAGCACTGACCTCGATCGTGCTCGAAGGCGGCGATCTACCGCAGATCGCCGACGAGGTCGCCACGCTCTTCGAGGCGACGGTACTCATCTGCACTCCGGACGGTCGAGTCCAGGCCACAGCAGGAACAGACGCAGATCTCGCGGCTTTGGAAGAGATGCCGCTGTTCGACCCGTCCGGTCGCCTGCTCACCGAACGACTCCACGAAGGCCTGCAACCGGTCCCGGGCGACAGCGGGCACCGAATTGCCGTCGCACCGATCATCGCGGGCGGCACCGACCACGGACTGATCGTGGCGGTGGCCGCCGCCGAACGACTCGGTCCCGTCACGATGCAGTCCCTCGAACGCGCGGCCACCGTCGTGGCGTTGGCGGTCATCAAGAAGCTCGCGGTCTCTGCCGTCGAGTCCAAGTTTCGCGGCGACTTCCTTCGGGACGTCCTCAACGGCGCAACCGAATCCCCCGAACAGATCATCGAGTACTGCGCCCAGCTCGACTGGGACGTGGACCGGAGCATGGTCGTCATCGTGGCCCAATTGGACGAGATCGCCGAAGTTGCCGTGAGCAATTCGGTGAAGCCGGCCGTGTCCGGCCGCCTGCCGCAGGAGCGGCTGACCGCGGCATGGCAGCAGGTGGTTCGCCGGCGCGATCGACGGGCTCCCGTCGTGGGGTTCAGCAACGAGGTCGTCACGCTCATGCCGGCCGAACCCGGCACCGAACGGGACGTCGTCGAGGATCTGATCGCCTCCGTCGCCGGAGACAAGGGCGGCGGACGAAACTCGTTCGGCGCGGGCGTAAGCCGCGTCATCGACTCCGTTGCCGACATTCCGCGCGCCTACGATCAAGCCCGCAAAGCAGTCGTCGTAGGACGCCGTATGCGCGGAAACGGATCGGTAGCGCATTTCGACGGCCTCGGTGTGCATCGACTGCTGTCACTGGTCACCGACGGAGCCGAGCTGCAGGCCTTCGCAACCGAGGTGTTGGGCTCACTCGCGGGCGACGACGCCGATGCCGTCGACCTGCGCCAGACGTTGCAGGCGCTGCTGGACACCAACTGCAACGTGGCAGAGACCGCCCGCGTCTTGCATTTCCACTACAACACACTCCGCTACCGCATCGGCAAGCTGGAGTCCATCGTCGGCCCGTTCACCACCGATCCGATTCTGCGCCTGGATGTAGCGCTGGCGCTGCGGGTCGCGGAGATGAAGGGGCTGTGACACCACCCGAGGAGACACCCAGTGCCTGAGGGCAATTCGATCGGAACCGATGCCGTCGCACTCGCGGCAGCAGTGCGCGCCGGCACCGTGTCCGCGCGCGAGGTGACCGAGCAGCACCTCGAACACATCGGCCGAATCAACACCGAACTCAATGCGATCGTCACCGTCGCTGCCGAATCGGCACTGCTGGCAGCCGACGGAATCGATGCCCGCATCGCCCGCGGCGAGCGGGTCGGCGACCTCGCCGGAGTGCCGTTCACGGTCAAGGACCTGATCGCCACCGCCGGAGTTCGCACCACGGCGGGTTCACATGCGCTCGCGGACAATGTCCCTCGCGTCGACGCTCCCGCCGTTGCTCGGATGCGCGCCGAGGGCGCAATCCTGATCGGTAAGACCAACACACCGGAGTTCGGTGCCAGCGGACTCACACACAACGACCTGTTCGGCTACACCGTCAACCCGCTCTCCCCTGCCGGCACGAAGCTGTCACCGGGCGGGAGCAGCGGCGGCGAGTCGGCGGCCATAGCGTCAGGCATGAGCGTGGTGGGACTGGGCACCGATTTCGGTGGCTCGGTGCGGTGGCCCGCGCACTGCACCGGTCTGTGCTCGATCAGGCCGACACCGGGCCGAATCGACTCCGAGGGGCAGTATCCCGGTGTCATGAGCGACAACCGAGTGCTGACGAATCCGGCGACCATGCACGGCACCGTGCAGACCATCGGACCCATGGCCCGCACTCTCGACGACGTGATCCTGTTGCTGCGCGTGCTGTCGTCGCCGCAGTACACCTGGACCGACCCTGCGAGCGTGGACCTCCACGAGCTCGATATTCGTTGGGCCACAGGAGAAGGCACGATCCCGGTCGATGCGGAGATCCGCGCCGCCGTCGAGGCCGCAGCTCTGTGTACAGAGCCGTTCGTCGGATCGGTGACGCCGTACGACGGCACCGCATTACACGGCGCTCATGACCTGTTCACTCGGATGCGGGCCTGCGAAACCCAAACGGACATCGAGCAATACGGCCCCGCCGAGTTCAGCGCCAACATCCGGGCCATCCTTGCTGCCGTCCGAACCACCACAGCCGCAGACGTCGAGGCACTGTGGGCTCGACGCGCCGAGATGCAGCACCAGCTGGTGTCCACGATGGGCGATGTCCTGATACTTCCCGTTGCATCGATCCTCGCCCCTCCTCTCGGTGAGACGAGCTTCGAGGTCGACGGTGCGGCTCTGTCGTGGTCGCAGGCGCTGGCGAGCAGCCGAGCGATCAGCATCCTCGGGGTGCCCTCGGTGGTGATTCCCGTTGCCACCTCCAGTAGCGGTCTGCCGATCGGAGTGCAGATCATCGCCAAGCCGTGGCACGAGCATCACGCTCTCGCCGTCGCCGCCGCTCTGACGTAGTCCGCGCGGTCCGTGCGTCCGTACCGCGACGGCAGGTTCTTACAACGACCCGCTGTCGATTTGGTCGAAATGTGTTTCATGGTCGGCCCGCGCCAGCAACTAGCGTGATGGGCATCACTCATCCGGTCGAAAGGCGGCGGCATGCGCGACATTCTCGACGACGTGGCCCCGTGGCTGCGCGAACGTGAGCCGTTCGCCCTGGCCACGGTGGTACGTACGTGGCAGTCGTCACCGCGCCCTGCGGGTGCGGCCATGGCGGTCGCCGCGTCCGGTCAGGTCATCGGCAGCGTGTCCGGCGGCTGCATCGAAGGTGCCCTGTACGAGCTGGCGAACGACGTCCTCGCCGACGGCATGGCCAGGAGCGAGACCTACCGGGTGGCGGACGACGACGCGATCGGCGTCGGCCTCACGTGCGGCGGCACCATCGAGGTGTTCGTTCGTCTCATCGACAGCGACGCGTGCGCGGCACTCGAAGACGTCGCTCGTCTGGTCTCGGGCGGCGAGCCGGTGGCCGTGCTCACCGACCTCACCACCGGGGCCCCGACGCGGCTGGCGGTTCTGGGAGCGGAGGCAACCGTCGATTCCGACGGTCTCACCGACATCGAGTCCGACGGTTCGAGCATGGGTCTCGCCGTTCTCGACCGACTGCACCGCGGGGAGTCCGGCTTGGACATTCGCATCGCCGACGACGCAGCGCGGTCCGTCCTGGTCGAGTTGTTCGGGCCACCGCCCCGGATGTACGTGTTCGGTGCCATCGATTTCGCCGCTGCGATGTGTCGGCTGGGCACGTTCGCCGGCTTCGCCGTCACCGTCGTCGACGCCCGCCCGGTGTTCGCCACCCGGGCCCGATTCCCCGACGCGCACGACGTCGTGGTGGCGTGGCCGCACACGTTCCTCGCTACTGCGCCGGTGGACGAGCGCACCGTCATCACCGTTCTCACCCACGACGAGAAGTTCGACATCCCGTTGCTCGAGGTCGCTCTGCGCAGTGGTGCCGCCTACGTGGGCGCGCTGGGCAGTCGGTCCACCCACCGCCGCCGGGTGGAACTGCTCGGCGAGCGCGGGGTCACCGAGAGCGAGCTGGCGCGGCTGCACTCCCCCATCGGGCTGGATCTCGGTGCTTCCACTCCACCGGAAACGGCGATCTCCATCGTGGCCGAGATCCTCAAGGTCTCACGGCAGACGACCGGGCTCGAATTGCGAAGTCTCAGTGGGCCGATCCACCGCGATGCTGCTGCCGAGATCGACGCGACGTCACCCGTTCGATCGGCCGTCAGGTGCTGACACTGCACGACGAGCAGCGCTCGCCCACCACGGAGGTACCGCATACCGTCGAGACCGTTCTGGGCTCGAACCTGCTGGCGCACGCCACGTTGCTCGCCGGCCGCGCCGGCCTCGGCCGGCCGGTACGCAGAATCAATCATGTCGACGACCCCGCCGGCATTCGGTTCTGGATTCGGCCGGGCGACCTGTTGTCCACGACGAGCGAGGCCCTCACGCACCTGACGGAGCCGACGGCAGCGCTGCTGTCCCGAGCGCATTCCCTCGGCGTTGCCGGGATTCTGGTGCGGGTGGACGACGACATCGCCGTTCCGGACTGCGTCGGCGTGAGTGCCGAGAAACTGGGTCTGCCGCTGGTTCAGGTCTGCAGCGAACTCGACCCCGGACACGATCTCACCGCGGGCCTACGCGACAACGCAAAGACGCAGGCGCGAGCGATGTTTCGGTCCGAGCGTCTGCGCCGGGCACTGACCGACATCACACTCGCCGGCGGCGGGGTGACACAACTGGCATTCGCAACCTCGGTCGAATGCGATGTGGCAGTGTCGATCACCACGGTGGACGGACGCGAACTTGCCTCGGCAGGCAGTGACGACGAACTGTCCGCCCTCCGCGCCAGCACCGCCCTCGATCCCACCGGAAGACTGCGCACCGACTCCGTCGACGGCGGCCTCGGTCTGCGTTCGCAACAGGGTAGTTCGATCGCGGTATGCGCCATCACGGCCAACGGAATCGACCACGGACGCATCGTCCTGTTCTCCTCACGTCGGCCATTGACGGAATCGGACCTGCACACCGCCGACGCGGCCGCAGGCGTGTTGGCGATGGTCGTTACTCGCGATCTCGCGCTGTCGGCAGTCGAGGAGAAACACCGATCGAACTTTCTACGCGATCTCCTCCTGGGCCGAGGCGGCGAGCACGCACACGCGGTGGCGCACGCCCGACGCTTCGGCTGGGATCTCGGCAGGCCGGTGGTGATCGTCGCGATCGAACCGATCCCACACCTCGACGACGAACCGACGCCCGGCCGCAGGCCACTCGTCGATCGGCAGATGTCGGCTTTCGCAGGGGCTCTGGCACAACGAGATCCGCAGGCCGCCATCGCCGCCCTCGGCACCGAGACCGTCATCATCATGGGCGAACGTCCCACGGCGGTCGCGGACGTGCACGAGATCGTCGAACGAGTGCACGGAGACGGCGGCGGTGGTCGGCAACCGTTCACGGTCGGGATTTCGCGACCGTGCACCACGGTGGCCGACATCCCCAGCAGGTACGGCCAGGCGCGTACCGCGTTGAAGGTCGGCCGCCAGGTATCCGGGGACTGGGCCGTCACCACGTTCGACGAACTCGGCGTGTTTCGACTACTGAGCCTGGTGGACAACGTCGACGAGCTCGAATCGTTCACCCGGGAAACCCTGCACGACCTCGCCGGACACGACGACGAGGCACGCGACATGCGCAGAACCCTGGAAACGTTGCTGGCCACTAACATCAACATCGCCGAAACCGCTCGGGCACTGCACTTTCACTACAACACCCTGCGATACCGAATAACGAAACTCGAAAAGATACTGGGCCCCTTCACCGATCACGCCGATCTACGCCTGGATCTATCCCTCGCACTGAAAATCATGGCCATGCGTGGAACCGACCACCACATATGACGGACCCGCCATCGAGCGCTTGGCAGATTGCGCTCGTAGCGATTAGGAAATGCGTCAGTAACGTTGCAGGACAATGCTTTACCCATCCCGCGAACCACCCCGGTTCGATACGTTGGAGAAAGGCTCGACATGCCTATCTGGAAGATTCACGGAGACGGAAAGAATGTTCGACCGGGTGACGTCGTCGCGCCGAACGAACGGTTGAACTGGGGCCGCACCATCAGTCTCGGCGGCCAGCATGTGGTGTCGATGTTCGGGGCCACGTTCGTCTTCCCCATCATCATGGGGCTCAATCCTCAACTCGCCATTCTGATGTCGGGCTTCTGCACCATCTTCTTCCTGCTCATGGTCAAGGGCCGCATCCCCAGCTACCTCGGCACGTCCGCGGTGTTCGTCGGCGGCGTCGCCGCCATCCGAGCGCAGGGTGGAACGTCGGCCGAGGTCACCGGCGCCATCCTCGTATCGGGTCTCGTCCTGGCGCTCGCCGGACTCGCCATCCACTTCATGGGCGGCGGCGTCGTGGTGCGGGTGCTGCCCCCGGTCGTCACCGGTGCGGTGGTCATGTTGATCGGCTTCAATCTCGCGCCCGTCGTTGCCAGCACCTACTGGCCACAGGATCAATGGGTCGCTCTCGCAGTGATGTTCGTGCTCATCGTCATGAGCGTGGCGTTGCGCGGGTTCCTCGGACGGATCGCGATTCTGCTGTCGCTGGTCTTCGGGTACGCGCTGTCCTGGATCCTCGACCTCGTATCCGGGCCCATCACGTCCTACGACGCCACGGCCGGCGAGGTCACCGAGCACTTCCGCGTCAACTGGTCGGGTGTCGAGGCGTCGCAATGGTTCGGACTTCCGCCGTTCAGCGACGAGGCGAACGGCATCGTCGGCATTCACGCACCGTCGTTCAGTCTCGCGTTCATCGTCCTCGTCCTCCCCGGTGTCATCGCTCTGATCGCCGAGAACGCTGGCCACGTCAAGGCTGTCGCGGAGATGACCGGTGACGATCTCGACCCGATGATGGGCCGGGCACTCGCTGCCGACGGCATCGCGACGGTCATGGCCAGCTCGGTCGGTGGTTCACCGACGACGACCTACGCCGAGAACATCGGCGTCATGGCGGCGACCAAGGTCTATTCGACGGCGGCATATACGGCGGCCGGAATCATCGCCATGATCCTCGGATTCTCGCCGAAGTTCGGCGCGCTGATCTCGGCCACCCCCGGCGGCGTACTCGGCGGTATCACCGTCGTCCTCTACGGCATGATCGGTCTGCTGGGTGCCAAGATCTGGCGCGAGAATGGTGTCGACTTCGGCAACCCGCTCAACATGATGCCGGTTGCCGCGGGTCTGATCATCGCGATCGGCGATACCTCGCTCGTCTTCAGCGATTCGTTCTCGTTGAGCGGTATCTCCCTCGGCACGATCGTCGTCATAGGGCTCTACCACCTGTGCGCTCGCATTGCCCCGGCGCACATGAAGACACCGGTCGACGCGTCGCCGCGGCATCGATCCTCCTCTACCACAGCACGTTCCGACGGCAGCGAGGGAGACGGGGTTGCCGGCGAGGTCGACACCCTGAAGCCGTTGCGGTAACGAGCGATTGCAACACTGGGGCGTGACGTTTGTCACCTCTTGACGAAACACTTCCAGGCACAGGCAGGCAGGATCGGGATATGAAACCTTCTCCATTGAAATACCATCGGCCGCGGTCGATCGAGGAGGCGTGCCGAATCCTGGCCGAGGTCGACGGCAAGGTGCTGGCCGGCGGTCAGTCCCTCATTCCGATGCTGTCGATGCGCCTGGCCGCTCCCGGGAACCTGGTCGACATCACCGGTATCGACGGTCTCGACGACATCACCGGGTCGACCCAGTCGGGCGTCACGTTCGCAGCTCTGGCCACGCACGCGTCGCTGGCGTCGAACCGTGCTGCCGCTCAGACGCAGCCGTTGCTCGGACGGGCGCTGCAGTTGGTGGCCCACGCGACCATCCGGAACCGTGGGACCACCGTCGGATCCATCGTCCATGCCGACCCGTCGGCCGAGATGCCTGCCGTCATCCGGTTGCTCGACGGTTCGGTGACTGTGCAGTCCGTCCGCGGCCGCCGAGAGATCGCGGCGAAGGATCTGTTCCTCGGGCCGCTGGAGTCCTCGCTCGAGACGGACGAGATCGCGATCGCCGCAACGGTTCCCGCTGCCCGGGTCGGAGAAGGAACGGCCATCGACGAGGTTGCGCGCCGCCACGGCGACTACGCGCTCGTCGGGGTCGCGGCCCGCGTCACCGTTGCCGAGAACGCGGTGCGCACCGCGCACGTCACGTACGTGTCCGCCGGAGAATTCGGCGAGGTCGTCGACTACACCGACGTCATCGGTGGGGCCGCGGTGTCCGACGCACGTGATCCGAAGTGGAACGCGTTGTCGGAGGACGCACGTCGACGCGTCGAGACCGAGTCCGATATTCACGCCACCGCGGCGTACCGATCCCAACTCGTCGCAGCACTGACCGCACGGGTGGTGATGGCCGCCGCAGTCGACGGCGCGTCGTCGATGTCCACTCACCCGCAGCACGCCGATTCCGGAGTGAACCACTGATGAAGACAACAGATATCGAACAGCAGTTGGACGATCTGATGGCGGAGACCGGTGAACAACACGTACAGGTGACGTTCACCCTCAACGCAACCAAGCAGACGATCGTCGTCCCGGCCCGCACCCTCGCGTCGGACGCCATCCGCCACGACCTTCGTCAGACCGGCACCCACGTCGGATGTGAGCACGGCGTGTGCGGCGCGTGCACCGTGCTTCTCGACGGCAAGCCGGTCCGGGCCTGCCTGATGCTCGCCGCCAGCCTAGAAGGCCAGACCGTCACCACGGTGGAGGGCCTCGTCGAGCCGGACGGCACTCTGCATCCCGTGCAGCAGGCCTTCAAGGACTGCCACGGTCTGCAGTGTGGTTTCTGCACACCGGGATTCGTCACCACCATCGCCGCGTTCCTCAAGGAGAACGAATCGCCGACGCAGGAGGAGGCCACCGAGGCCATCGCCGGCAACATCTGTCGGTGTACGGGCTATCAGAACATCAAGGCCTCGGTACTCCGCGCCGCCGAGATCAAACGCGAACGGGCGGGCGAGTTTCCGCTCGGTCCCGACGACGAGTCGAGTCGTGCCGCACTCGACCGCAAGGTACGCGGATCCACCAGTCCCGTCGGCGGACGGATGGGCCGAGCATGAGCACCACGCGCACCGCACCGCCGCACACTCCCACCAACACCGCTCCCCTGTTCGGCCAGCCGCTGTCGCGGTCGGAGGACGAGCGCCTGCTCAGCGGCAAGGGCAAGTATCTCGACGACCTCGGTCACGGGGCGCTGATCGCTGCCTTCGTGCGCTCCCCGCACGCACATGCACGCATCACTGCCATCGATATCGACGACGCGCTGGCCATGCCGGGCGTGCACGCGGTGTACACCTACGACGATCTCGAAGCGGACTCCGCCGAGATGGCCGAAGGGCTACCGCTGCTGATTCCCCATCCGGCAATCATCGCTCCGCGCAACGGCTTCCCGCTCGCCAAGGACGAGGTCAACCACGTCGGTGAGGCCATCGTCATGGTCATCGCAACGAACCGTTACGTGGCCGAGGATGCCTGCGCGGTCATCGACGTCCGCTACGACATCCTCGAACCCGTGGTCGGCATCGATACTGCGCGCGTCGCGGCTCGACGAGTACACGACGACGTTCCGGACAACGTGGCCGCGCACCTGCAGCACGGTTTCGGAGACATCGACGCCGAACTGGCCGCCGCACCACACCGCATCACCCTCGACCTGAACATCGAGCGTTCGGCGGCGATGCCGATGGAGGGCAAAGGCGTCTACGCGCGCTGGGACAGTGACGAGGAGACGCTGACCTTCTGGTCGTCCACGCAGACCTCCACGTCGGTGCGCGCGGCCGTCGCGGCGCGACTCGGCATGGCGATGAACAAGATTCACTGCATCGCCCCGGACGTCGGGGGCGGCTTCGGCGTGAAGATCATGCACCCGTGGCCGGAGGAGGTGATGGTGACGTGGGCAGCTCGGCAGCTCGGCCGCGCCGGCATCTCCAACGAGGTCAAGTGGGTCGAGGACCGCCGCGAGCACTTCATCTCGAGCGCCCACGAACGCGCACAGGTCCAACAGGTCACCCTCGGTTTCGACGACGAGGGACGGCTGCTGGCGTTCGACTTCACCGTCTGGCACGACAACGGTGCGTACTTGCCCTACGGCATCATCGTGCTGATCAACACCGCGACGCAGGTACTCGGGCCCTACAAGCCGGTCTCGTTCCGCTGCAACGGTTATTCGCTGTACACCAACACCGTCATCGTCATTCCGTATCGAGGAGCAGGCCGCCCGCAGGGTGTGTTCGCGATGGAACGCTCGATGGACGCCATTGCGCAGTACCTCGGCAAGGACCGACTCGAGGTACGCGAGAAGAACCTCATCAGGCCCGAGGAGATGCCCTACGACTTCGGATTGATGTTCCAGGACGGTCGACCGTTGATCTACGACACCGGCGACTACCAGGCCGGGATCGACAAGCTCAAGGCCCTGATCGACTGGGACGGATTCCCCGAATACAAGAAGCAGGCTGCAGCGCAGGGCCGCACCGTCGGTATCGGTGTCGGTGCCTACGTCGAGGGCACCGGCCCGGGGCCGTACGAGGGCGCGCACGTGCTCATCGAGAACTCGGGAAAGATCAAGGGCGCAACGGGCTTGACGACGCAGGGCCAGGGCCATCAGACGACGTTCGCGCAGATCGTCGCCGATGACCTGGGTGTCTCCATCGCCGACGTCGAGATCACCACCGGCGATACTCGTCGATTCGGTTATGCCGTCGGCACATTTGCCTCCCGTGGTGCGGTGATGTCCGGTTCGGCGTTCCACGTGGCCGCGCAGATGGTCGCCGAGAAAGCGAAGGTCATCGCCGGTCGTGCGCTCAATCTCGACCCCGTCGAGCTCGAATTGCGCGGGGGCTACGTTTGCAAGATCGGCACCGAACCCGGAGCAGAGGGCACGTCCATCTCCCTCGGTGTTGTTGCCGTACTGTCCAATCCGCTGCGTTATGCCTTCGACAAGGAGTCGAGGCAGGCCACCGGGTTCGCCAAGATGGACACCGACATGACGATCCCGCCGGTGCCGGAAGGCGAGCAGCCGGGCCTGGAAGCCACCGGGTACTACTCTCCCCCGCGCTCGACGTTCGCGTCGGGCATCCACGCGGCGATCGTCGAGACCGATCCGGTGACGGCCGAGATCCACGTCGAGCGCTACGCAGTGGTGCACGACTGCGGCAACGTCATCAACCCCCGGATCGTCGAGGGCCAGATTCACGGCGGCGTCGCCCAGGGAATCGGCGGCGCGTTGTACGAGAAGATCGCCTACGACGAGCACGGGCAACTCCTGAACGCCTCGTTCATGGACTTCCTGATGCCGTTCGTCACCGAAGTTCCCGAGACCATCGAGATGGACCACACCGTCACCCCGTCCGGGCTCAACCCGTTGGGCATGAAGGGTGCCGGCGAAGCCGGCGTCATCCCCACCAGCGCCGTCATCGCGGCCGCTGTCGAAGACGCCGAGGGCTTTTCGATCACCTCCATGCCCATTTCACCGTCCGACCTGTACGAGCTGCGGCTGACCCACGCGGTCGCTCAGACAACCGAGGAGATTTCATGAGAATCGCAGGAACCGCCACGCTGGCCGCACCTCCCGCCGAGGTGTACGACAGCATGCAGGACGGCCGGGTACTGGCCGCGACCATCCCCGGAGTGCAGTCGCTCGAGCAGTTGAGCGACGATCACTACAAGCTCTCGATCACCGCAGGCGTCGCAGCCATCAAGGGCACCTACGACGGTGAAGTGGTCCTCTCGCAACAGAATCGGCCCGAGTCGTTCGTCATGACCGCCTCCGGTGCCGGCGCACCGGGCACGGTGCGCGCCGACGTCACCATCAAGCTCGAGCCCACCGAAGGCGGCGGCACGATGCTCAGCTACGACGCCGACGCCGTGGTCGGCGGCATGGTCGGCGGGGTCGGTCAGCGCATGATCACCGGTGTCGCCAAGAAGATGGCCGGAGTGTTCTTCAACGGCCTCGACGGCGTCATCGCCAACGGGGTGCCGGAGGCCGCTGCTGCGCCCGCGGAGGTAACAGCCAGCGGTTCCGGCACCACCCCCACTGCCTTGCCTGTCGCGGCCGGACGCGCTGTGAGTGCCGGTGCACCCGTCGCCGCGCAGTCCGTCCGCGGCACACTACTGGCCGCCGCAGCCGGCGCAGGCTTCGCACTGGCCGGAGTCGTGTTGGGCGGACTGCTCACGCGCTCGTCCTGCAACCGGTAACTTCGCGCCGTCACGGCTCACGACAAAGGCCGCTCATCCCAACCATCGGGGGTGAGCGGCCTTTGTCGTTGCAAGTACTGCCAATTCGACGCCGGTGCAGGGCGCGCGAAGCTCAAATGCTCGGCTGGAGTTTGGCACCTTGTGCCAAAGATACTGAGACGCAGAACGGGTCGAATGTGAGTACACGTCAGGTACCCGCCGATCCGATCAACGGACGCGTGGCCTACGAACCATATCGAGGAGGAAGCGTGGAACCACGAAAGATTCGGGTCGGTATCGACACCGGTGGCACATTCACCGACGTCGTGGCAGTGGACGAGGAGTCGGGAGCCATGGTGACCACCAAGACTCCGTCGACGCCGAGTGATCCGGCCGAGGGATTCCTGACCGGCATCGACAAGGTACTCCGCCAGCTCGGCGTATCCGGCGATTCGCTCAGTGCCGTCAGCCACGGCACCACCGTCGCCACCAACAAGCTGCTCGAAGGAAAGGTGGAGAACCTGGGGTTCATCACCACCGAGGGCTACGAGCACGTACTCGAGATCGCGCGCCAGTCGGTACCCGACGGCTACGGCAACTCGTACTTCTGGGTCAAGCCCGATCGCATCGTGCCCGCACACCGCGTCCGCACCATCCGCGGTCGGCTCTCGTTCGACGGCAACGAGATTCGCCCTCTCAACGACGACGACGTACGCGCGGCAGCAGCATTCTTCAAGACGGAGGGCGTCAAGACGCTCGGTGTGTGCCTGGTGCACTCCTACGCCAACCCCGATCACGAGCAGCGCGTCCGCAACATCCTGCTCGAGGAATACCCCGAGGCCACGGTCTCCATCTCCACCGAGGTGCTGCGCGAGTACCGCGAATTCGAGCGCGCCATCACCACATTGGTCGACGCGGCCGTGAAGCCGAACATTCGCAGCTACGTCAACAACATCGCGAACCGGTTGCGGGAGTTCGCCACCGAATCCGGTGATGCACGCGACGTGCCGTTCTACGTCATGAAGTCCAACGGCGGCGTCCTCTCCGCCAAAGAGGTTGTGCACCAGCCCATCACCACCGTGCTCTCCGGGCCGGCCGCCGGCGCGCTGGGTGCGGCCCTGGTGGCCAGCGCTGCAGGCGTCGAACAGGTGTTGACCTGCGACGGCGGCGGCACTTCCACCGACGTGACCGTCGTGGTCCGCGGCGAGCCCGCGCTTACCACCGAGGGACGCGTCGGCAACTACCCGTCGAAGATCCCGATGATCGACGTCGTCACCGTCGGCGCGGGCGGCGGCTCGATCGCCTGGATGACACCCGAGGGCACGCTGCGCGTCGGGCCACATTCGGCCGGTGCCGATCCCGGGCCCATGTGTTACGGAAACGGCGGCTCCGCGCCCACCATCACCGATGCCCACGTCCTGCTCGGCCGGATTCCTCCCCACCTGCTCGGCGGCGAGATCCCCCTCGATACCGACCTGGCACGCAAGGGCATCGAAGACCTCGCGCACCAGCTCTCGCTCGAAGTCGAAGCCTGCGGCACCGGCATCCTCGAAGTGTCCGCTTGGAACCAGGCCAATGCGCTGCGACAGATCTCGGTCAAGCGTGGCCTCGACGTCCGCGACTTCACCCTCGTCACCTTCGGCGGATCCGGGTCGCTGCTCGCCTGCCGCCTGGTGGACATCCTGGGCCTGAAAGATGTTCTGGTACCGCTCAACCCGGGCAACGTATCGGCATTCGGTTTGCTGACCGTCGATGTGCGCAACGACTACGTGCAGACGCACGTCAGTCGACACGACCGTCTGCGCGCGGAGGATCTGGAATCGGAGCTGGCAGTGCTGGCCTCTCGGGCCGACGAGGCACTCGCCGGTGAAGGCTTCGCCGCCGAGGATCGTCGCTACGCACGCTCGGCCGACCTGCGCTACTTCGGGCAGGCCTTCGAGGTGCGTGTCCCGATCGCCGACGGCGAGATCACCCAGGCGAGCATTGATCAAGCAGCCGAGGCCTTCCACGAAGCTCACCGCGAGCTGTACGGGTACGACTTCCGCGGAGATCAGAGTCAGTTCGTCGAGTGGGTCAACCTGCGCGTCAGCGGTATCGGCCCCATCAAGCGCCCCGTGCTGTCGGAGATCGCCGCCGGAACCGGAGCCGAAAGTGCCCGCACCGGAACGCGTCAGGCGTACTTCGACGGCTGGCACGAGACCGCGATCTACAGCCGTGCGGATCTCGGTGCCGGTGACACGATCACCGGACCGGCCGTCATCGAAGAATTCAGCTCCACCGTGCCGATCGATCCGGGCTTCTCCGCCCGCATCGACACGTTCGGCAACGTCCGCATCACCCGCACTCTCGACTCGAACGGAGCGAACTGATGACCGTCATCGACATGGTGAACAACAAGCCCTACCGGCTCTCTCCGGTCGACGCGCCTGCGCCTGATCCCGTTCTCGTCGAGATCGTGGCCGGCTACCTCGCAAGCGTCGAAATGGAAGTGGAGACGGCCATTTCACGGACGTCGCGGTCCCCGATGATTCGTGACGCCCACGATTTCCGCGCCGGAATTCACGACCGCAATCTGCGCAAGCTGACGGGGCGTTCCTACTCCGCGCTGGTGCATCCGGTTGCCCGCGACTTCCCGCTCGAGACCATGAAGCCGGGTGACGTCTACTTCCACAACGACGTCTACCTCTCCGAGGGTGGCATCGGCCACCTGCCCGATCTCTGCGTCACGGTGCCGGTGTTCGCTACCAAGCCCGGCGACACCGAGCCGTCGGTCGTTGCCTTCGTCCAGGCCTTCGGCCATCACGACGACATCGGCGGCTGCTGCCCCGGATCCATGCCGTCCGGTGCGACCACCGTGTACGAAGAGGGCCTGATGGTTCCGCCGATCAAGCTGTGGGATCAGGGCGTACCCAACCAGGCCGCGTTGACGATCATGACGCGCAATTCCCGCATGCCCGACGCGTTGGCCGCCGATCTCGACGCCGAATGTTCTGCGTGCCTGATGGGCGCTCGGCGAATGACGGAGCTGTACGAGCGCTACGGCATCGACACCGTCGAGGCGTGCTTCGACTCGATGATGGACGCGACCACCGAGATTTACCGTCGCGAAATTCTGAGCAAGATCCCCAAGGGCGAGTACACCTGGGAGGACTACGCCGAGCACGACGGCGTCGACGAGCCCATGTTGCACGTTCAGCGGATAACGCTCACCAAGACCGGCCCCGAGGACGAGCGCGGCGAGCGACTCATCCTGGACTTCACCGGTACCGGGCCGCAGGCCAAGGGCCCGATCAACCACTGCGGTGATTACGCGGACGGCAACTTCCTGGCCAAATGGCTTGCGCCGGTGCTGCGCAACCTCGCGGACTCCCCCGAGCGCATGGCCGAGCTCGACGTCAACGAGGGCGTCATCCCGCTGATCGAGATGAAGTTCCCCGAGAAGGGCACGCTCATCACCCCGATCTTCCCGGCCCCGACCAACGCTCGGACGTTCGTCATCCTGCGTCTGCTCGGTGTGCTCGCCGGCGTGGTGGCAAAGGCTGTGGACGGCAACATGCCTGCCGATCAGGAGACCATCCGCTACACCGGTGTCTACGGCGACGACTTCGACGGCAATTCGTATCTCATGCGTGAGGTGCTCGGCGGCGGCTCCGGTGGACGGCATTACGCGGACGGTGAGGACACCATCCACGTCGTGCCCGATTCCCGTAACCTGCCCACCGAGTTCACCGAGAGCCGATTCCCGTTCATCGTCGAAAAGCTGGGTCTCGCCAAGGATTCCGGTGGTGCCGGACGCTACCGCGGCGGCCTCGGTTACGAGAAGCACATCCGGATGCTCAAGGATGCGCACTTCATGTCCATCGCCGACCGTTCGATTCTCGCGTGCTGGGGTGTCAAGGGCGGCAAGGCCGGCGGATCGTTCTCGGTGACGCTGAATCCGGGTCAGCCCAACGAGCGTGAATTCGACGCGTTGACCGATGCCGAGCCGATCCTCGCGGGCGACACCATCCGCATCCGTACTACCGGTGGCGGCGGCTGGGGCGATCCCCTGGAACGCCCCATCGAGTCGGTGGAGCAGGACGTGCTGTGGGGCAAAGTCTCTCGCGAGTTCGCGGCCAACGACTACGGCGTTGTCATAGCCGAGGAGACGGCGACCGCGGATGTGGAGGCATCGGAGAAGCTGCGTGCGGAGATGCGCAATGCACGCGGCCTCGATGAGCCGTTCTTCGATCGTGGACCGGGGTACGAGCAGCTTTCCGGTGGCGCGAAGTTCGCCGAGTACGACTTCATCGATCGCTGAGATTCACTGATGGAGCTGGATGTTTCCCGTGGCACCGACATCGCGATCGTCGGTGCCACGGGTAAGACCGGACGAGCCGTCGCAGACGCACTCGACGGTGTGGCGGTGGTACGGCGACTGAGCCGTTCTGCGCCGGGCTATCCGGTGGACCTGGAGACCGGTGAAGGCCTTGCCGAGGCCTTCACCGGGTGCCGTGGGGTGTATTTCATTGCACCCAATGTGCATCCGGACGAGCCGGCTCTACTTCTACGGGCGCTGGAGGCGGCGGCGTCCGCTGGGGTGGACCACGTCGTCTATCACTCGGTGGCCTGGCCCTACAGCCCGAGAATGCCGCATCACATGGACAAGGCCCGCTGCGAGGACGAGCTGCGTGCCTTCTGCAACGAGCACGGAATGCACTGGACCATCCTGCAGCCGTGTGCCTATGCGCAGAACTTCGAGGCGGTTCTGGACGGGACTGCTGCCGATCTTGCTGTGCCCTACAGCCTGGACACCACGTTCTCGTTCATCAGCCTCGACGATGTGGCCGAGGTGGCAGCTCGAGTCCTCATCGAGGGGCCCGAGCTGCACCACGGGGCGACGTACGAACTCGGCGGGCCGGAGATCTTGAGTGTCCGAGATGTGATGCGTCTGGTCGAGGCAATGACGGGTCGGACGGTGTCGATGGAGTCCATCGGTGTCGACGAGTGGATGAACCTTCACAGCACCGGTTTGGGTACCGATGCGCAACAGCGTCTCTCGGCCATGTTCGAGTACTACAACGACCGCGATTTCCTCGCCAGCGGGATTGTCACTGCTGCTCTGCTGGGGAGGTCGCCGACACCGATGCGCGCTCTGATTCGCTAAGACGCTCTGCTCTCGGAAATCTTTGCGATGCCTGATCGGCTGTCGACGCGCACAATGTTCACAGTTCGTAGACGTCTAGGAGGAACCGTGACCGACCCCGCACGCACCGATGAGTACTTTCTCGGACTCGCCATCGAGCAGGCCCAGATCGGCTGGGAGGAAGGCGGCGTTCCGATCGGCGCGGCACTCGTCCACGACGGTGAAGTACTGGCGGTGGGACGGAACCGACGTGTCCAGATGGACAGCGCAATCCGTCATGGAGAGACCGACTGCATCGAGCGAGCGGGACGGTTGCCGGCGTCGGTGTACCGCAAGTCCGTTCTGTACACCACGTTGTCCCCGTGCTTCATGTGTGCGGGAACCGCCCTGCTGTACGAGATTCCGCGAATCGTCATCGGTGAGAACCGCTCGTTCGAGATGTCGGAAAGCTTGTTGCGGGAGCATGGGGTACAGCTCGACGTCGTGGACGACCCCGCCTGTCTGCAGCTCATGGAACGCATGTTGGAGGAGCGACCAGGCCTGTGGCTCGAAGACATCGGTGAGGAGGCATGAGCAACCGAGCCGACCGAGACTCCACCGCACAGACGTCCGACGAACCGGTCGACCTGGACTATCCCGTCACGCCGGTTCCCCGTAGTGCCCGTAAGCCGTTCTTCTCGTTGGCCATCGTGCTGTTGGGCTTCACGATCTTCACGCCGACGATGTTGGCCGGTGCCGCACTCGGCACGGCGTTCAGTTTCTGGACGTTGATCCTGGTGATCGCCGCCGGCTCGGCGATTCTGGGCGCATACGTGGCCATGATGGGATTTGCCGGTGCGCGTACGGGTTTGACGACCGTGCTCATGGCGCGGTACAGCTTCGGCACTCGCGGGTCGAAGCTCGCGTCGTTGCTTCTCGGTGGCACCCAGGTGGGCTGGTACGGCGTCATCATCGGCACCATCGGTGAGCTCACCTCGCAGGCGTTGGGCTGGGAGTCGTATGCAGCACGTGCCGCCGTCATGATCGGTGCGAGCATCCTGATGTGCATCACTGCGTGCTACGGATACCGCGGGATGTATTGGGTCTCGGTTGTGTCGACGCCGTTGATCATCGCCCTGGCGTGTTGGGTGGTCTCTAGATCTCTCGACGAGGTCGGTGGGTTCTCCGGTCTGACGTCGATCGCACCGACGACGACCATGACGGTCACGCTCGCCATCACGACGGTCGTCGGCACCTTCGTCTCCGCGGGGACACAGGCACCCAACTGGACTCGGTTCGCGCGATCCGGGTCGCAAGCAGCGTGGGCGTGCATCATCGGGTTTCTCGTCGGCAACGGAATGATGATTCTCTTCGGGGCGATCGGAGCGATCACCTTCGGTGAGGGCGACTTCGTTCTGGTTCTCTACAACCTGGGACTCGTCGGCTGGGGCCTGATTCTGCTCTTCGGTAACCTGTGGAAGAGCAACGCGGACACCGCATATGCCTTCGGTGTTGCCGGCGCAGAAATGTTTCGGCATCCCCGCAAGGCACCGTTCATCATCGGCGGCTGCGTCATCGGGACCCTGCTCGCGCTCGTCGGTGTGCACAACCATCTGGTCGACTACCTGAGCCTGCTCGGCACCTTCATTCCCCCGCTGGGCGGTGTTCTCATCGGTGACTTCCTGTGCCGCTGGCGTCAGGGCATCCCCGAAGGACACACTCCCCCGCTCGTGCATTGGCGACATCTCGCGGTCTACGCCTTCGCGGCATTCCTTGCTTGGCTGTCCGGGGAACTCGAATTCGGAATACCACCCCTGATCGGCATCGTGGTTGCCATCGCGCTGACGGTGGTTCTGCATCGACGCGGTTCTGCGTCAGCACATGGCGCCCTGGCCGCTTAGGGTTGTCGACACGACTGTTGATCCCGAATCCAGTGTTGGTCGAGAGGGGTGGCGGGAGCCGATGATCATCACCGGGCTGTTCTTCGCCGAGTACGCGCGAGTCAGCGAAGACATGCTCGACATTCTCGGCGGTGTCTGGGATACCTGCACGGTTCCTCGCGACACCCGCATGCTCGAATGCCGTCTGGTCGCGCTGTTGCAGACGGGACCCGACGACATCGGCAAGGACTTCCCCGCGACACTCGAGGTGCTCGATGCGAACGGCGAACACATCGTCAATCAACGAGGCTTGCAAATCCCCGGCGCCGGCTTCACCGGCGAGAATCGATTCTGGTTCCTGCCGATGCAGATGGTCTTCCGGGACGAAGGACGGCACAACTTCATCCTCAGCGCCGGCGGGGCCACAGCGAGTGTCGGGCTTCGCATCGCCTTCGGCTGACGTCAGTTGTTGATCGTCTCCCGCGCGGCACCGCGCTCCACCACTCGACGAGCAGTTCGGGCCACAGCCTCGTCGATCAGAAATCCCTTGCTGTCGACGGCCACTCCTGAGGTGGCACGTTCCAAGTCGGCCAACAGTTGCTCTGCCTCGAGAACTTCCGACTCCGACGGCACGAACACCGTTCGCACAGGCCCGAGTTGAGCCGGATGAATACACGCACGCCCGACAAAACCGAGACCGGCCAAAGTGCGGGTATCGGCCTCGAACGCTTCGGCATCGCGGAAATTCCGCGACACCGCAGCAGGCGGTGGATCGATCCCCGCCGCGACGCTGGCCGCCACCACCTGAGCACGCACGAACGACAATGACTCCGCCGAGCCGTCGACGCCGAGATCGGCGGCCAGGTCCACCTCACCGATCTGTAAAAACTTGACCCGAGGGGCACGGGCAATCTCGAGAGCGGCAAACACTCCGGCGGCCGTCTCGATCAGTGGCGAGACCACGACGCCGCTCGCACCGAGGAGTGCGTCGGCCTGCTCTATCTCCCGAGCAGACGACACCTTCGGCAACCAGATACCGGTCAGATTGGGGTGCAACACCGCGCGAATATCGCTCTCCTGCAACGCCCCAGGATTGACACGCACCCAGATCTGCACGTCACCCGGCTCGCAGGAGGCAACCCACGCGGCCACCGTCGCACGCGCATGGTCCTTGTTCGCCGCAGTGACGGCGTCCTCGAGATCCAACACCACCGCGTCGGTACCCGAATTCAGCGCCTTGTCGAACCGCTCCGGCACATCCCCCGGGACGTAGAGGTACGTCAGAGCGGTCCTCATCCGATGACGCCCGTGCCCGCTACGAGGGACTTGGCAATGACGGTGCGCATGATGTCGTTGGTGCCCTCACCGATAGCCATGAGAGGCGCATCGCGGTAGAGACGCTCGACGACGAACTCGGTGGAGTATCCGTAGCCACCGTGGATGCGCATCGCTTCGAGGCTGGCGGTGATGGCGGCCTCGGACGCGAAGTACTTCGCCATGCCCGCTTCCATGTCCACGCGCTTACCCGAATCCGCTTGCGACGCTGCCCAGTACGTCATCAAGCGTGCGGCCTGCAGCTGGGTCGCGATGTCGGCAATCTTGAGCTGGATGGCCTGGAACTCGGCGATGGGCTGACCGAATGCGGTGCGCTGCTTGGCGTATTCGAGGGCGGCGTCGTAGGCAGCCTGCGCGATACCGACGCTGCGGCCGGCGATGTTGAGGCGGCCGATCTCGAGACCCGACAGTGCCTGCTGCAGACCGCGACCCTCGACGCCACCGAGTACTGCGTCGACGGGAACGCGTACGTCGGTGAACGTGATCTCACACGATTCGGTTCCCTTGTAGCCGAGCTTGCCCATGTCGCGCTGGACCTCGAACCCGTCGGTCGTGGTGTCGATCAGTAGCAGCGACATGCCCTTGTGTGCAGGCGTCGTTGTGGTGTCGGTCTTGACCAGTACCGGAAGCACATTCGCGTGTCGGGCATTGGTGATCCAGGTCTTCGCACCGTTGACGACGTAGTGGTCGCCGTCGCGCTTGGCGGTGGTCTTGATGCCCTGCAGGTCGGTTCCGGCACCGGGCTCGGTCAGGCCGACTCCCGTACGCCATTCACCGGTCGCAAGCTTGGGCAGCAGTGTCTTCTTCTGCTCGTCGGTACCGTGCTTGCCGATCATCCAGCACGAGAGGTTGTGGCTGCCAAGAATTCCGGCGACACCCATCCATCCCCGGGCGAGCTCCTCGTACACCAAAGTGAACGAGACCTTGTCGAGGTCGAGGCCGCCGTACTCCTCCGGTGTCGTGATGCCGAACAGGCCCATGGCCTTCATGTGCTCGACGATCTCGGTGGGGTATCGGCCCGTCTTCTCCCACTCGTTAGCGACCGGGATGATTTCCTTGTCGACGAAGGTGCGCAATGCTTTGCGGAAGGCCGTCTGCTGCTCGTCGTACGTGAAGTCCATGATGAAGTCCTGTCGATTGAAGTGTCGTCGATCAAAGTGTCAAGGTGCCGGCGCGATGGCTGCGGCGAGGTCGAGGATGGCGATCAAGTCGGTTTCGTCGACCAACCCGAGGACGCGGTCGGCCAGCTCGTTGGCGCGAGAGTCGTTGCCGCAGTTGCCGAGAAACTTCTCCAGCAGACGATCGTCGCTCAGCGGGAAACCGGCAGATCCTTGGCTGCCGCCGACGGAGGCGTCGAGCACTCGGCCGTCGGTGAGCGTAAGAACCGCCCTGCCCGACGCGGCCGCTGCGGGAACATCGGACGGCAGGTTCGTCACCCGCACCTTGCGAGCGGTGACGAGAACGTCCTCGCGTGCGATGGATTCGTCGGTGTAGGTCGACACGGTGATGGCACCGTCGTGCAGCAGTGCCGCCACACTCCACGGCAGATCGAACTTGCCGTCGTAGGTACTGCGCGGGGACGCGACGCCGGTGTTGGGTCCGCAGACGAACGGACTCGAATCGGGATGAACGAACACCTCGATGTCGGCCACGTCTCCTGCGTGAACGGCGCTGTCCCCGAGCGCCTTCGTCACTGCGTCGAGCGTGACGTGCATCAGCTGGCAACTCGGATACGGCTTGATGCCGATCCGGGTGGCTTCCCACCGCGTGCCGAGCCCCTCGGTCAGCGCCGCGAAGTTCGTCGGCCGGTCGGTCAACGCGGCGTAGATCCCGCGTCGACCTTCGAGAACCGACGACGGGCCGGTCGCACCGGCGGCCGCGAGCCGAGCAGCGAGAACACCGTTCATACTCGCTGATCCCGGATGCAGTGCCTTGGTATCGGCGTCGGTATCGAGAAACTCCAGCAGTCCCGAACTCGACGATCCGGCGATCCCCAGGGCGTTGACCAACGTCTCGGTGTCGAACTTCGAGAGGTGTCCGGCGACGAGGGCGGCTGTCAACGGTCCCACCGCTGCCGTGGCATGCACACCCCGAGCATGGAATCCGTGCGGGCTGACTTCACCGAGGCGACAGGCGGTTTCGAGCCCGAGAGCTGCGGCGGTCAGCACATCTGCACCAGAGGCCGATACCTGCTGCCCGACGGCGAATGCCGCAGGAAGAGATACGGCCGTCGCGTGCACCAGTGCGCCCGCATGCGTGTCGTCGAAGTCCAGAGAGTGCAGCATCACCCCGGTCGCGAAGGCGGCTGCCGGCGCGGACAGGCCACGGGTGCCGGTGAGGGGCCGAGCCTCCGGTGGTCCGCCCAGAGCGTCGGCGACTGTCCACCCCGGTCGGCCGTAGCCCAGCCGTTGAGCCGCAACGGTATTACCGACGCCGTCGAGAAGGTGCCGTGCGGCAGCGTGCCGGACGTCCTCGGACAGATCGGCAACGGTGACACCCGATGCCCACTCCGCCAGGATTGTCGAGGTCACGCCCGCACCTCGTCCCTCGCGGTA
This sequence comes from Rhodococcus sp. Leaf233, assembly GCF_001426165.1. Classification (NCBI taxonomy): domain Bacteria; kingdom Bacillati; phylum Actinomycetota; class Actinomycetes; order Mycobacteriales; family Nocardiaceae; genus Rhodococcus; species Rhodococcus sp. Leaf233. Next base: position 182,947 of record NZ_LMRO01000014.1, on the reverse strand, counting down.
CCGAAGGCTCCCTCCGCCTTCAGTTTGGCGATGCGTGCGTCGTCGTAACCCAGTTGGTCGCGAACGATGTCGTCGAAGTGCTCGTTGCGCTGCGGCGCTCGGCGATACTGCTTGGCCTCGGCACCGAAGTTCACCGGTGAGGCGACCTGGCGCACTGTGTTGTACACCGGATGCTCGGTCTCGACCACGAGATTGCGTGCGAGCGTGTGCGGTTCGGTCAGTGCGTGCTCGACATCGTTGATCGGACCGGTAGGCACCCCGGCCGGACCGAGCTTCGAGAGCCAGTGCTCGACGGTGTTGGTAGCGAACACCTCTTCCAGGATCGGCAGCAGCGCGTCCTGGTTCTTCCCACGCAGCGAGAAGTTGGTGAACCGTGGATCGGCACCGAGATCCGGGCGGTCGATGGCGACGACGAGCCGGTCCCAGAACTTCTCCTTCGCGCAGCCGACGATGAGCCAGCCGTCCGTTGCCTCGAAGGCCTGGAACGGAACCAGGGACGGGTGAGCGGAGTTCTTCGTGCGGATCGGCTCGAAGCCGGCGTTGAGATGCCACGTCGCGGGATACGTCAGTAGCGACATCGCGGTGTCGTACAGCGAGACGTCGCAGTCACCGCCGATACCGTCGCGTCGGGCAGCGTGCAGTCCCGACAGCAGCGAGATCGCGGCGACGAATCCACCGGAGTAATCGACCAGCGACAGACCGGATTTGGTGGGCGGGCCGTCCGGGTCGCCGGTGACGCTCATCCAGCCGGCGAGGCCCTGCAGAATGTAGTCGTAGCCAGGCTCTTTCGCGCGGGGGCCGGTCATACCGAAGCCGGTGAGGCTGCAGCACACGATTGCGGGATTGAGGTGCTTGAGCTGGTCGTAGGTGATGCCGATCTTCTCCGGCACGTCACCGCGAAGGTTGGAGTAGACGGCGTCGCTGGTGCGGACGAGGTCCTCGAACACCGCTCGGCCACTCGGGGTCGAGAGGTCAAGGGAGAGTGAGCGTTTGTTGCGATTGAAGCTCTCGAAGAACAGCGAGTCCTCGCCCTCGTTGTAGGGCGGGACGTAGCGGCCGACGTCACCGCCGACGCTGGGGTCCTCGATCTTGATGACATCCGCGCCGAGGTCGGCGAGGTGCAAGCTACCGAACGGGCCTGCGCCGTACTGCTCGAGGGAGATGATGCGGACGTCTTCGAGTGGCCTCATGCGTCGGAATCTTTCGTAGTGGGGAGTTCGAGCGGGCCGTTCTGCGCTTCGGGGAAGTAGTTCTGCCCGATGCCACTGTCGCGGGTGGCGACCATGACCGAGCGCTTCCATGAAATGACCTCGACGCCATCCTGATTGAGGCCGCGGGTGATCATCGAGACGATGCCGGCGTAGGGTCGTGATTCTGATTTGCGCAGCCCGGTGCAGATGCTTTCGGCGTACAGGGTGTCGCCCGCGTAGACCGGGTGGGACATCTTGATGTCGGTGAAGGCGAGGTTCGAGATCGCGTTCTGGCTCATGTCGATGACCGAAAGTCCCAGTACCACAGAGACTGTGAAGCCGGAGTTGACGATGACCTTCCCATCGGTGATGGGGTTCTGCGATGCCAGGTGCGCGTTGAAGTGGTTCTGGTTGGTGTTGAGCGACAGCAGCGTGATCCACGTGTTGTCGGTCTCCGTGATCGTCCGCCCGAAGGGATGTTGGTAGACGTCCCCCACGGTGTAGTCGTCGAAGAAGCGCCCCAGAACGGCCGGATGGATTGCCACCGTGTCTCCTCGTGTCGGTTTGGCGAGTGCCTTACTTAGACCATAAACATCAGACGTTTACGTCGTCAAGGGTTCGAGGAAACTGGAAATCAGCGAACTTCACGGAGATCGACTCGGTAAAGAACAGATGTTTAGGTGTTGCGGAGTCGATCCATCTGCCGGTACGAGTCGCCGAGGTGGTCGAGATGCTTACGCATCAGATCCATGGCGGCCATCGAGTCACCGGCCTCCACCACGTCGAGCAGTCCCCGGTGGTCGCTGTCGACGCACTGCCAGAATCCCTCCGGTGCATGGTCGCGGCCGAATCGGCCGGACAGGACACGGAAGACGGGTGCCGTGATGAGCTCGAGCAGGGGGTTGTGGGCTGCGCGAAGCAAGACGAGGTGGAATTCCTGGTTCTTGGCGAAGGTTTCGGGCCCCTGCACTTCGTTGGGGTCGAAGATCGTCGCGTTGAGCTGCTCGAGATGCTCGTCGGTGCGGCGGAACGCAGCGATGCCTGCGGCCGGCACCTCCATCAGGTTGCGCACTTCCATCAGCTGGTCGACGGTGACGGTCTCGGCGGCGGCCATCAGGGCCACACCGGTTTCCAGATGCTCACTGATGTGTCCGACGCTGGGGACGGCGACGAAGCTTCCTCCGGTCACTCCCCTGGTCGTCTCGATCAGGTTCTGACTGGCCAGGGACCGGAGAGCTTCACGAATGGTGCTACGGCCGACGCCGAACTCGGCGGTGAGCTCGGCCTCGCCGGGCAGCCGCTCCCCCGGTTGCAGCTCACCGGACAGAATGCGGCTCCGAAGATGGCCGGCGAGAACCGCATACGCGGGGATGCTCTTGGTGGTGGCCTTGAGCGGAGCCGATTGGGCCACGTCTTCCCCCTGATGTCGATCGACTGCTTCTGCTGACCGGTGGGTACTGGTCGGCTCGAGCTTAGCCTGGCCGATGCTTCGAGATGCAGAGATCGCGACCACCGATACATCCGCTCTTTAGCGAGAAAACACGCACAACGAGGCAGACGAGACTGAATATTTGGACAAAGCCGACGCAATACATCAGAGGTATTGCTTTTCTGGCCGATCATCAGCACTATGACTCATGTCACCTCAGCGGTGACCCCACGACTTCGTAAACAGGCGGAGCACGCCTTCCCGCTCCACTCGGGCACCGACAGAACGGACGCAGCATGAAACGCATTGGAGTCGACGTCGGCGGCACGTTCACCGACCTCGTCCTGTGGGACGACGACGGCACGGTCGTCGTGCACAAGACCCCGTCCACCAACCACGACCCCTCGATCGGCACGATGGACGGAATCAAGGTCCTCGCCGAACGCGCAGGGATCGACCCGTCCGAAATCGACATGTTCTTCCATGGCACCACCGTGGCCACCAACATCGTGCTCGAGCACAACGGCTGCGACGTCGGCATGATCACCACCGAGGGTTTCCGCGACCTGCTGCACATCGCGCGCAAGAAGCGTCCTCTCAATTACTCGAACTACCAGGATCTTCCGTGGCAGAAGTGGCAGCTCGTGCCGCGACGCAACCGTCGGGTGGTCCCGGAGCGCATCGATGCCGCGGGAAATATTCTGACCCCACTCGACGAAGATGCGGTGCGCGAGCAGGTTCGCCTGCTGCGTGAGCGCGGCGTACAGGCCATCGCCGTCGCATTCCTGCACGCGTACCGCAACCCCACGCACGAGCAGCGCGTGCGAGCCATCATCGAGGAAGAGTTTCCCGGCGTCTTCATCTCACTCTCCAGCGAGGTGGCTCCGCAATACCGCGAGTACGAACGCTTTTCGACCGCAGCGCTCAACGCGTTCATCGGACCGAAGACCTCGAAGTACATCGAGAACCTGGCCGGTAAGGCCAAGGCGGCGCAGGTCGGCGAAGACGTACACCTCATGACCTCGGCCGGCGGGCTCGTCACCTCGCGCAGCGCCAGCGAAATACCGGTCTCACTCCTGACCAGCGGTGTGGTCGCCGGCCTGCTCGGTGGCTGCGCCATCGGCAAGGCATCCGGGTTCCCGAGTGTCATCACTCTCGATGTAGGCGGCACCTCCGCGGATGTCGGCGTGGCCCCGGACGGCGCGCTGCGGATGAAGCATCTGCTCGACACGCGGATCGGTGACTACCACGCGATGGTGCCGATGGCCGAGGTCGACACCATCGGTGCCGGAGGCGGTTCCATCGCTGTGGTCGACGACGGGGGCATGTTCCGCGTCGGTCCTCGCAGCGCGGGTGCTGTTCCCGGACCGGCGTGCTACGGACACGGCGGCACCGAACCGACCTCCACCGACGCCATGGTGATGATGGGATGGCTGCGCGAGAAGAGCTTCCTGTCCGGAACCATGGAGGTCAAGCCCGAGCTGGCACGCGAGGCGATTCAGACTCACATTGCCGACAAACTCGACACCCCACTCGACGATGCCGCGATGGGCATCTTCAAGATCCTCGCCCATTCCATGACCGAGGCGATCAGCCTGCACTCGGTGCGCAAAGGCTATGACCCGCGCGACTTCTCACTGATCGCCGAGGGTGGTGCCGGCCCGCTGTTCGCCTGGCAGATCGCCGACCAGCTCGGTATTCCGCGCGTGATCGTGCCCGGTCACCCCGGCATCACCTCCGCTGTCGGCCTGCTCACCACCGACATCCGCTACGAGGAGCCGACGACGGTGTGGACGTCGTCTGCGGACCCGAACATCGAACTGCTGCAGGAGCAGGTCGAGCGTCTGTCCGCACTGGCCGTCGCGCAGCTCGAGAAGGACGGCGTTGCAGCCGAGAATATTTCGCTCGAACGCAGCGTCGACTGCCGTTATGTCGGCCAGGGCTACGAATTGCGCGTCGCCGCGCCGGACGGCGACATCGACGACGTGTGGGTCAAGACCGTTGCCGAGGCATTCCACGAGGTGCACGGACGCACCTACTCTCAGCGGTTCGACGACAAGCCCGTGCAGCTGATCAACGTTCGCGTCACCGGCGTGGGTGCGGTCCCGCACGTGCAGATCGCCGACATCGCCGTGGGCTCCGCCGACTCCTCGGCCGCGATCAAAACGACCACCCAGGCACTGTTTTGGCAGGACGAGACGTCCGCGCCGCAGTGGGTGGACACCCCGGTCTACGAGCGGTCGCTCCTGTTGGCGAACAACGAGATCGACGGTCCTGCGATCGTCGAGCAGTTCGATTCCACCACTATCATCGGCATGAATCAGCACGCCACCGTCGACGCCGTCGGCCACATCATCATCGAGAGGAACCCCGCATGAGCAAGGCGCTGATGCCCACCACCGGAGTGTCACTGGCGGGCGAATCCACTCGAACCTGGAACGACGTCGAGGTCGATCCCATCACCCTGCGCGTCATCGGCGGAGCCCTGCAGTCGATGGCCAAAGAGATGGCCCAGGTGCTCTACCGCATGGCGTACTCGTCGCTCATCCGCGAGTCCGAGGACCTCGGCGCGGGCATCTTCGACATCAACGGACGCGAACTGTGTGAATCGGATTCGACTCCGATGCACTGTGGTTCGATCCCCGCCTACATCAAGGGTGTCAACCGTCGCCTCGCCGGAACGTACAAGCCCGGAGACGTGGTGCTGCACAATCATCCGTACCACGGCGCGGCTCATTCCCCCGATTACGGCGTGATCATTCCGATCTTCTGGCAGGGCGAGCACATCGGCTTCGCCGGGTGTACCGGTCACGTGTCCGACGTCGGCGGCAACTTCCCCGGACTGTGCATGGACGTCGTCGACGTGTGGGCCGAGGGCAAGCTGATGGACTCGATGAAGATCTACGAGGCCGGGGTCCGCAACGACTACCTGATTCAGCACATCCTCGACAACGTCCGTACCCCGGAGCAGAACCGCGGCGACCTCGAAGCACTGATCGCGTGCTCGCGGATCGGCGAGAAACGATTCACCGAGCTCCTCGAGAAGTACGGCCTCGACACCGTGATGAGCGCGGGCGAACGCTGGATGGACTACTCCGAGTCCATGCTGCGCAAGAAGATCCGAGAGATTCCGGACGGCAGCTACACCGCACCCATCGGCTACCTCGACGACGACGGCAAGAACCGCGGCGAACCGCTGAAGGTGGCCGTCCGAGTGCAGGTCGAGGGCGAGGACATTCTCATCGACCTCACGGGCTCGAACAGCCAGGTGCCCACCGCGTTCAACGTCCCGTTCGAGGGTTCGGTTCTGCCGGTGGCCGTCTCGGCCATTCGTACGATTCTGCTCGACGAGGACCTGACCGAGGAATTCGTTCCCCAGAACGACGGGTGCTTCCGACCCGTCAAGGCCTATGCCCCCGAGGGCACGATCTTCAACCCGGACTTCCCCGCGTCGTGCTTCGCGCGGTTCTCGCAGGTGAACCGGGTGTTCGACTCGATCAACCTGGCGCTGGCCCCGGTTCTTCCCGATCACGCGATCGCAGGATCGTCCGCCGCTCTGTGCGCCATCGCCTATTCCGGTATCGCGCCGGACGGTGAATCCTATTGGGTCTACATCGAAATCAACGAGGGCTCCTACGGTGGCCGCAACGGCAAAGACGGCATGGACGCCGTCGACGCCCTGATGGCCAACACGCGCAACAACCCGATCGAAGAACTCGAGCTCAACCACGCCATGCGCGCGTTGCGGTACGAGCTGCGCGACGAGGCTCCCGCACCGGGGAAGTGGCGCGGCGGCATCGGCAGTGTGCGCAAGTGGTTGATGGAGACCGATACGTTCCTCGGTTCCGAGGCCGACAACCGGTCGGATCCGCCGGCCGGAGCCCTCGGTGGCCACAACGGTGTGTCCGGCTCGTTCACCAAGAACGCCGGGACCGATCGCGAGGAAGTGTTGTACTCCAAAGTCACTCAGGAGACGATTCGTTCCGGTGAGACGCTCGAGATCAAACTGCCCTCGGGCGGTGGCTTCGGAAACCCGTTCGAGCGTGATCCCTTCCAGGTGCTCAGCGACGTCTGGGACGAGTACCTCACCGAGGACGATGCTCGACGCGACTACGGTGTGGTCGTGAACACCGATTCGTGGACGGTCGATGAGGACGCGACGGCCGAGCTGCGCGCCCGGAGCGCAGCCTGATCGAGGACGGGACCTTCGGCGGTGTCGTCCGGTGGATCGACGACCGGAACGACACCCCGGGGCCCCTGTCCGGCCTGCGCATCGGCGTCAAGGACAACATCGACGTGGCCGGCGTCGAGACGACCTGCGCGTCGGAATTCTTCGAGCACAACATCGCCGACGCTGATGCCGAGGTAGTGACCCGCCTGCGGTGCGCAGGCGGGTCGGTGGTCGCGAAACTGAACATGGCCGAGTTCGCCGTCGGCGTCACCTCCCAGAACTCGGCCGCCGGACCGTCGTACAACCCGTGGAATCGCACTCGGGTGCCCGGCGGATCGAGTGGCGGCTCAGGGATTGCCGTCGCCGCCGGATCGGTCGACGCGTCCCTGGGCACCGACACCGGCGGGTCGGTGCGCCTCCCCGCCGCGGCGTGCGGAATCACCGGTCTACGCCCGAGTTGGGGTTCGATCAGCAACGACGGTGTGTTCCCGGTGAGCGAGCAATTCGACACCGTCGGCCCGATGGCGCGGTCGGTCGCCGAGGTGAAAGCACTCTTCGACGTCATGTCCGCCAGTCCATCCGAGCCCTCGAAGGTGACGCGCATCGGTGTGCCCACCGTGTTCCTCACCGCAGACGTGGACCCCGGCGTCGCGCAGACCGTCGCAGCCGCGGTGCGCACGTTCGCCGAACTGGGGTACGAGATCGTCCCCATCGAACTGGGGCATGCCGCCGATGCCCAGGACATCGTCTACACCATCGTCTACAGCGACCTCGCTCGTCGCCATCGCCACCGGCTCGACACCGAGCCTTCTCGTTTCCAGCCGGCGACCTACGAGCGAATAGCGTTGGGCCTGAGCATCTCCGAGTTCGACCGTGCCCGTGCACTCGCCGGCCGCGATCTGTTCCGTCGGGCCATGACCGGCACGTTCGAGATGGTCGACGTGGTGCTGACCCCGGCCATGCCCGTCGATGTTCCCCCGAGGGACGGGGGCGACGACGTTGTTGCCCTCTCGCGCCGGATGGGACAATTCACGTACCCGTGGTCGTTGCACGACGGCCCAACGCTGGCTCTGCCGGTCGGGTTCCACCCGTCCTCGGGCATGCCGGTGGGTGCGCAGCTCACCGCTGCGGCGCACCGTGAGGGCGCGCTGTTCGGCGTGGGCGAGCGCTATCAGTCGGTAACGGACTGGCATCGAGCCACGCCACCACATACATCTGATCTTTAACTCGTGCCGTGTGGTAAATCAATGGGCTTTGTCCGGATTTACCTCACCTTGACGCCTAAAACATCTTATGTTTAAGTGGTTAGTAGCTGTTACGTACGTCTCACTACGGGTGGGCCTGCGACAGCCGACACTCCCACTTCGGCACCGTCACGCCGATCAGCAAGCGAGGACGCAGATGCATTTACGCCGAATCACCTCGATCATGACAGCAGTGGCGCTATCCGGCGCGCTGGTGGCGTGCGGATCGGATCCCGGCCCCGACGCGGACCCCGCCAATCCGGTCACGATCGATGTCACCGTCTCGGCAGCGGCCGAAATCTACAGCATCCCTTGGCTTGTCGCGCAGAAGCAGGGACTGTTCGAGAAGCACGGTGTGATCGTGGAGAACATCGTGCCGGGTAAGGGCGGCAGCGCGACCATGCGCACGCTGCTCGACGGCAACATTCCCATCGGTGAAGTCAGCTACCCGTCGATCGTGCAGGCTGACGCGGCCGGCTCCGAACTGCGCATCGTCGGCGGTGGCACTCAGGGGCCGTACCCGATGAACTTCTACGCGCTCGCCTCGAACCCCGACATCAACTCCATCGAGGACGTCCGCCGCTGGGCGTACACCCGACCCAACTCGGCCTCCGACGCCCTCACCCGCCTCATTCCCTCACTCGCGGGCGTCGACGCCGGCCAGATCGAGCGGGTTGCCTCCGGCGGAATCGGCGAAGGGTTTGCACTGCTCGAAGCCGGCAACGTCGATATCGCCCTCGTCCCCTCGATCGTCGCCGAACAGCGACCCGAGGACTTCAAACTGATCGTCAGTAGTCCCGACTACATGTCGCGGTTCCTGCAGTCGACGATCACCACGACCAAGGACTACGCCGCGAGCAACCCGGGCGTCGTACGCGCCATCAACGCCGGCTACACCGAGGCGGTCGCATCCATCAAGGCCGATCCTGTTGCGGCTGCCGAGATCTACGCGGCGTACACGGGATTCGACGTCGAGTCGGCCACCGCGGTGGTCGAACGCGCGTCCTCGGTCGGCACGTGGGGCGGCGGCTTCGACACCGCGTCCGTCGAATCCGCCCAGGACGGCGTGGAAGCGTCGGGGAGCGATCGTGTACCCAATTTCTGCACTCTGTTCGACCCGGAGTTCCTCGCCGAAGGACTCGAGAACGATGTTCCCGGCGACTGCGACTCCTGACAGCATTTTCCCACCACCAGAAGGTATCGACGTGACTCACGCAGCGACTCGACCCCGCCCCGACACCACCTCTGCCATCGCCGTCGCCTCGTCGGTCTCGCGGCGCTTCGGTGATGTGACCGCCCTCCACGAGATCGACTTGTCCATCGGCCGAGGCGAATTCGTCTCCGTCGTCGGACCCAGTGGCTGCGGTAAGTCCACTCTCCTCGAAGTGTTCGCCGGCCTACAGGACCACGACGGCGGCACCGTGTATGTCGACGGCCAACCACTGACCGGCCCTCGGTCCAAGACAGCAGTGATCTTCCAGGAATCGGCGACGCTGCCCTGGCGGACCGTCCGCGACAACGTCGCGTTCGCTCTCGAAGTCCGGGGTGTCGGGAAGAAAGAACGTCGGTCCCGCGCCGACGAGCTGCTGAACACTGTGGGGCTGAGCAAGTTCGGCAACCACTACCCCACCCAGTTGTCCGGCGGTATGCGCCAGCGTGTGGCCATCGCGCGCTGCCTGTCCATGGAGCCCGACCTGATTCTCGCGGACGAGCCGTTCGGTGCACTCGACGAGCAGACGCGACTGGTCATGTCGTACGAGCTACTCAAGATCGTCGAAAAGCTCACGTGCGGAGTCCTGTTCATCACCCACAGCATCCAGGAAGCGGTACTGCTGTCCGATCGAGTGCTGGTGATGAGTGCGCGGCCCGGTCGATTCATCGACGAGGTGGACATCGATCTCCCGCGTCCACGGTCCGAGGACGTACTGGCCAGTCCCGAGGCTGTCTCTCTGCACGAACGTATCTGGTCGCGGCTACGGGACGAGGCCAAGAAGACGATGAGCATCGAACCATGAGTGCCCCCACGCGCGAGAGCACGCGCGCCTCCGTGGTCCCCGGATACATCCGGCCGGCCCCCTCCAGACAACTCGGCCTCCCCGCATGGGGATGGACCGTGCTCATCCTCGTCGCGGCACTGGTGGCCATCGACATCTCGGCACGGTTCTTCGCCTCACCCCTGGACATCGTCCCGGTGACCGACATGATCTCGACGTCACTGAGCTTGCTGACCGACCCTGACTTCCTGATCGACGAGTTGGGCCGGACACTGGGGATCATCGTTCTCGCGTTCGTGCTCAGTTCCGTACTCGGTGTTGCCGCCGCGTACGTTCTGTGGCGGTACGAGTTGTGGGACAGAGCGTTTCAGCCGTACCTCAACGTGTACTATGCCGTCCCGACGTTCGCGCTCTACCCGATCATGGTGGTACTGTTCGGTGCCGGTGTGGCTCCGATCGCCATTCTGTCCACCATTTTTGCGTTCGGCGTGGTCGCATTGAACGCACGCACCGGTTTCAACTCGGTGTCGCCGATCGTCACCAAGCTCGGCACAACGCTGATGCTCACACGGTGGCAGTACTTCCGGTCGGTGCTACTTCCGTACGCGTTGCCGAGCATCGTGACCGGGCTCAAGCTCGGGCTCTCGTATGCCGTCATCTCGGTGCTGGCCAGTGAGTTCATCCTATCGACGCAGGGTCTGGGGCACTTCATCTCCATTGCCTACGACGGGTTCGACATCGCCGACATGTACGCCGGGATCCTCGTCGTGGCGCTGATCGCTCTGCTCTCGACCTCGCTGATCTCTCTCGCGCTCAACCGATTCGATTGGAGGCGCCGCTGATGAGCAGCACCTTGGACAGAGTTGCCACCACCCCAACAATTCCCCCGAAGGTCACCTCGTCCGCAGGCCGCACCAACGCCCGACGGTTCCTGCCACCCGTGGTCGTTGCCGTACTCGCGGTGTTGATCTGGTGGGTCGCGGCGGTTCTGGTCGACAGTCTCATCTTCCCGACGCCGGCAGAGGCCATGGCCTCGCTAGTCGAGGACCTGGGCAAGGCAGACTTCCGCGCCAACGTCGGCGACTCCCTGCGCATTCTCGTGCTCGCGTTCCTGGCGAGCACCGTCGTGGGTTCGCTGCTTGGCCTGACGCTGGGCCTGAGCCCGTTCTGGACTCGAACCATCGCCCCGATCGTCTACTCGATCAACAGTATTCCGAAGATCGTGCTGTACCCGATCTTCCTGTCGTTCCTCGGCATCGGCGCATTGAGCCGGTTCGGGTTCTCTTTCTACGCCGCCTTCATCCCGATGTTCCTCGTCGCGGTCGAGGCCACAGCATCGGTCCAACGAATCCACCTCAAGATGGCCGCATCGTTGCAGGTGAGCTGGCCCAGGTTGATCCGTCAGATCGTCATCCCCGCGGTGCTGCCGGCATTGGCGACGGGTATGCGCATGACCTTCGGCTTGGCGTTTCTGGGACTGCTTCTGGCCGAGATGTTCTCGTCGTCCAGCGGCATCGGATACGAACTACTTCGCAACGTCAGCCTGGTACGCATGGAAAACATCATGGGCACCGTTGTACTGATCCTGGCGATGGCGCTACCACCAACGATTGCCCTGCAGTGGTTAGAAAACCGCATCACATCGAAGTACGGCGGTCGTTAATTCCCGGGATATATGACTACCCCGTGGGGGTTGGGCCGCAAAATTTCTTGCGCGTCATCTTGCGCAGCTGGGTGGTCGGCATCTAGGTGCATCCGCTGTTCCGACGCCACCGGCTAAGTGGCCAGAGACCGCCGCTGAAACTTCGTCTGTCAGCTTCAGTTCCGGTTTGAAACCCTAATTGGTCGGTGCACGCAAGGACGTCGTCGACGAACCGTGCTTGATCGCTAATGCACATCTGCCCACGCGACCCTCATTGGACTCCAATACGACGAAGTTCGCGATCGCGCCTGGGACGAAATTAATGGCAGCATATTTCCTGCCGGAGACCGAGCATTGTACGTCGGGATTGCTGCTCGGATCGATTTCGAACGAAACTCCGACAAACTCAAGCTCATGCAGTTCGCTACACGGAACAATCGGTTGACCCGCCTCGCGTGCGCACTCCCGCAGAACATCAGCCACGACACCCGCAGATGCCGCTTCGATGTCGCGCTCCGACCCACCTGCCCCCTGTGAAGTCAAGTTCGGACGGACAGTGCACGTGCCACCCTCGCCTTCGACGTCGAGAAGCAAGGAATCAAGCTGCGGATCCAGCCCCCATGCAGCGATAACACCATCTAACGAGCAGTTTGCGGCGGTTGTGTTTGTCGGCTGACCGAAATCCTCGGCGGTCGTTGAGCCACCGGGTGAATCAATTACTGTGCCGTAAGGCTGACCTTCAGAACCGCCTGCCGTCTGCCAGAAAGCAATTGCGATTGCAGTCGGAATCGCAACTATTGCCGCCACTTCAGCCGCTCTCGTCAACCACCGTAGCCGGGAACTGCTGCTAGGCCCATCCGTCACTCGGAATCCCTCAGGCGGTCTCAACCGAGGTGAGCAGAGCAGTGGTATCCGAACAACTCCCGACACCATCTACTCGATCCACCAAGACCTTGACTACACTCACGCCGTCCAGCTGTGTCGACAGCACAGCTTGCTGGTCAAAACCAATCTTCTTCACGTCGACGGAACGATTGTCTGCCAAGAGACTGAATTGAAGACTTACCGAAGAATTTTCGCTGTCTTGACTCTGCGCCACCGCCACATTCAGTACGCCGGTCTGCAGAGAGAACCGAAACTCCAACTCGCGCGTGGAGTAACACCCGACATCCGTCGCAATCGCTTGCACGGGGCCGGCGACCTTCGGCACATCGAAACTGCCCTCACGCCAGCTGGTTGTCTTTTGCGCGTCTGCCAGAGTGAGTGACTGTTTGCCGCTACGGATCACAGGTACGCCAGTCGTCGTTGCGGGTGCAGCAGTGGACTGCGAAATCGTGGCCTGGGGCGGCGTACTCGTTGATTGAGCTCGCTGCGAAACGGAGGTGGTCGTCGCAGCGTCTGCACTGGCAGCGGACGAGTTGGGTTGACTGCCCTCATCGCCGCATCCCGCCGCCAAGCCGGCTACCAAAACCACCGTTGCCAAATAAACCACCCGCATGCGGCCCCCCGTGCATCCCCTCCGCGCTTGTCGCGGACTCAGAGAGCATACATCGGTTCCGAGATTCGGCGAGTCCGACGGTTCGTGAAGTGAGCGAGATTAGCCTTGCTATCAGTCCATACAGTTTCAAGCTATCAAATGAATTCTTGGTTGCGATCCGGCACTGAAGCACATCGCCTAGCTGACCCCACGACCACACGCCTACCAAATCAACAGATCATCGATCTTCGCTATGTCATCACCGATGCCAAAGGCCGGAACACCAGAGCCTCCCCGCCTGCCGGCAGACAACAGCGGTTTCGATGCTTCTACATCGCGACTCTGGCTGATATGAGCCGAGTTTCGATCATATGAGAGTGCCTGCAACGCTGCTAGTGTCGGCAACTACTCGCGCCAACGGTGTCTTGGCTCAGCTTCTTCGCTTCGCCGTCCGCTCCAGACTGGTGGTAGATTATAGCCCTCGACAAAAGGCCTGTCACCGAACCGGTTCGACCATATACCACAATTTCCGATCAGTTTAATAAATGGCGATTATGAGTGTTTCGTTTTTGGCAGATAAACAAATCAAGCGATCCTAATAAAAGAATACGTCAAGTGCATCTATCGCATCGTAACGCACCTCATACCGACCACGCCAAATCGAATTTCCAAATTAATGCAGGATCGCCACCAAAAAGTTTGATTTTCTTCGTTTCGCTAACGCGACCAATCAGCACCAAAAGGACCGCTCAATGGCAGCGGAAAATCACCGAATCCCACTCGCATGTCAAACGATCTACCTTCCGAAACGCCTGAGCATATTGACCAAATTTATCCGCACAAAGTCACTTGAGCGAGGCTAGTATCGAACGTAGTCGAAAAACTTCGATAAATCAGAGAGGAAATACGCGAGCGTCGAGAGGCTTTACGAACGGCAGTTGCAAACTGTTCATAACACGTAATATCAAGAATGTCGCCAACACATTGACCGCAATCAGCTCTTCGTGTTCGGCACCAGCTCATGAGGACCAAAGAATCCAATGTGAACTTTCTGCGTCAGCTGTGACCAGACAAAGTATATTCTAGGGATATCATTTCCGCCGCGCTTCTGGACTTTCAGGTGCGCTAGCATCTCCGTTTCTCCGCTTTCGACAGCGGCAGTATCGATCGGAAACATCCTCGCCCGCATAAACTTGCTATTCCCTTTGACGGCACCAGTTTCACCTTTTGCTATATCACCGGGCTTCCAGCCGGTCGATGCGCCAAACTTTTCGGCCCAGTCAGAAAAATCCATTCGCGCTTGAGGATTTTCGGCCATATAACTTCCATAAGTGTGCAACGCTCGGAACCCCGACCACGCGCGCGCCGGCCATTGTCCTTTATCCATTTGCTTGGCACCCCGGAGCGCTTCCGGATGAATGACCAATCGGTCACTTAAGAATCGATTCGCCCGGTCCACCGATTCGCCGCAGGTCTGCGGTGGCACTTCGGCGAAACCGCCCCTTCCGTCGTCGTCGAAAACGTCGTAGACGTCTGCCCGGATAAGTAACTTGAGAGCATGATCTAGCAGACTCTGAAGCTGATCCGCTGTCGAAGACCTCATCAAGAGGAGTTCTCGTTCCTGACGCGCTGAAATAACCTCATCACGAGCCGCTTCAAGATCGCGCTGAAGTTTCGCCACATCAACCGCGCCTGATCGGTCGGTGTCAAGTTGCGCTTTAGCAGTCGCGAAACTCTCCGGAGGACGCCGAAGTGCTGATTGAGGACCAACGATTCGTCCCACTTGAGATGCTGCCGCGTCGACGCTACGCATGTATCTGTCGGCAGTGACATATCTGTGGCGTTTTGCCGTTTCCGCCACCGCTGGATCTACGTCGCGCGCATAGATGCGAAATGCGCCGTTGTAAACTCCGAACTCCCGCCCCCACCGATCGGTCAGTTCATTTGCGACGCGCTCATTCGCGACAATAATGAGCGCCATCCCCGCTGTCCGCCGCGCGGCGCGCTCTACTATTTCTTGATACGCGAAGTCACCGCCGTATTGCTTGAACCGATTATCGTTCCGCGCGAACACCACCACTGGTGCGGTGCGCTCGAAAGAGGTGACCATCTCGTCGAGGTCATCTACTTGATCGATGGAGTCGAAGTACAGTGGTTTATCAGAGATCGGAGTCTCACCGATCCGAGGGTTGACCGCTTTGCGAAGAAGTAGCGAGCTGATCATTGGCGCTATGACATCGATAGAATGCAGGTGGGAGATGTCATCACCCACTACCGAGTTGTCAACCCAACACCAACCCTGACCTCCTGCATCGACCCACGATCGAACCACAGTGTGCCAACGTTCGCGCCGTCCGGTATGCAATACGTAGGAAGCTCGCAAGACCCCACTGCCCGTATCGGCGTACTCTACATTTACATCGATATCACTGTGCGCCCCGCGGGTCCCGATTCCCTCCGCCCTGTACTCGCCGGGATCCATAGCTTCGATGAGACCGCCTGAACGATCAAGCACCCACTCAGCGAACTCGGCGCGTACGTCCTCAACCAGATGGGGGCGGTCATCACGCCATATTGATCGGTAGAGAAGGGTCACCGCGCCTCCGCACATCCACGATTTGACTCACTTATGGTCAGCCGAACCATACAGCACGGAAACAGTTCGGATTGGCTCTTTCCGTAAGCTCACCATGCTGCCCTCAGACAGCGCGCCGCACCGCCTGAGGGTGCAATGGTTGACTCGCCTAGTCGGTATTCTCAGCGTCTGTCCGACGGCAGGTTACGTCAGTCCACTTTGAGGGATTGCGCAGAACCGACGTCAGGGACACATGCGCGCTGCTGTCGCGGACGTCGCCGGCGCGGAAGCGCCCGGATAAATTACACAGAGTGTGCGGCTGATGTCTAACCACCGCCCATCAGGGGACTGAGCGGAATCCTAGGCCAGGACGTTCCACCACAGCCGGAGATCCAATTCTGGCAAACACCAACACAACCCGACTCACGGTCTCCCCAGTCGCCCGACCGAGCAGATCCGCGTACACCGACAACTGGGTCCAATAGGCCTCCAGCGTCTTTGTCGTAACCCCCACATCGGTCTTGTAGTCCACGATCACCAGCGACCCGTCGTCTTCGCGATACACCAGGTCCGCGATTCCCTCGACGACGATGGTCTCGTTCGGAGACATTCCCGCGAGCTGCATTTCCTGCCAATACTCTCGCGCGGCAGCGCGCTGCACAGGCTCGGAGCTGAACACCGACTTCGCCATAAGCACGAACCGATCGAGATCGACCAAACCGGCCAAGGCGCCTGCGTTCCTGGCCTTCTCGTCGAACTCAGAATACAGTCCCGAATCGAGTGGCACCGCTTCCAGCAGCGCGTGTAGCGCGATACCCAGCGTCTTGCCGCTCTCGACAGACCCGACCAGTGGCGCAACCACCTCGATAGAGCTCGCAGGGAAGACAAGGTCTGCCGACCGGTACTCCTCCAACACTGCTTCGTGTACAGGCAGAACCGGATGCGCAATCTGCGTCGCGGACACCGTCGACGGCAGCGCAGATGTCTCGGTCACTCGCGCAGTCTCGGCTTGCCATTCGTCCCAGCTCTGCAAAGCAACCGAACTCGACTGACCCCTGTCCTCGATCCGCACTGGCTCGATCAGATCGGGAACCACATTGGGAACGCCCGCGGTTCCCGCAGCCAGAGTCTTGCCCCAACTCCCCTTCGCACCGACATAGCCCGAAACAGCAAGAAAGCTCTCCGCCCGCGTACACGCCACATACAGGAGACGAACTCGTTCGGCTTCGGTGTGCGCCTTCTCAATAGCGGACACGCTCGTGTAATCGACGGATTGCACTGCAGCGCAGACATTCAGATGCATCGTCCCGTCATCGCCCCACACCACCGGATCGGACGTTGTCCGGAATCCTCCGCTCATTCCCGCAACGATGACCATCGGAAACTGCAGTCCCTTGGCGGCGTGCATGGTCATGATCCGCACAGCATTGACCCCGACCTCAGGCAACACCGCTTCGGTGACGCGCGCGTTCTCGTCCTGCTGGGTTTGTGCCCAGGCAAGGTAGTCCCGCAGATCGCCGCCGTCCTCGCCATACCACGCGTGCGCCTGATCGATGACGAACCGCAGTCGACGCCGCACGTCCCGATGCCGTGGTGAATCCATCGACACCTCGAACACCCGACGGTCGGCAGCCAAACGACTCAGCAAAGCACCGGGGCTTAACAACCCCAGCTCGAACCAGACCGACTTCAGATACGCACGTCCCGCCGCGACCGGCGAATCTTCCAGACCCGCGGGTGCGTCAGAGAAAAAGTCCCACCGTCCTCCCACTGCCTTCCACCGCAGCAAATCATCGTCCCCGCTACCGAACAGCGGCGTCCGCAGTGCAGCAACAACCGCAGCTTCGTTCGCAGTATCTGCCAGGGCGCGGCAGGTCACGAGCAGATCATGGACCTCCTGCGTCGAATAGACCAACGATGATGCCTCGGAGCGGAACTCAACACCGGCGTCATCGAGAGAGCGCTCGAGAAAGGGCAGAACAGCGCGCGACGGGATGAGGATGCAGATATCGCTGAGGTTCACTGGTCGATGTGTGTATTCGCCGAACCCACCGGCCTCCTTCTGCCACCCCTGGTCGAGTGCGGTGGCGATGATGCGCGCGACATCCCGTGATTCCCGAGCCCGCAGCACTTCCGAGGCAGTCAACAAGTGCTCGTCGTCGACGGCGTCACCGGAGTCGTCGAAGACGAATGGTGTCGGACCCCAATCTGTTCCGACAGACCATTCCGGTCGACCCGGTGCTGGATCGAGCGGCGTGTAGTCGGGCTGAACATAGCCGTTGGGGACGACCAGGGATCGGAACACCGAGTTCACCCAACTCAGAACAGGTTTCGTGGAGCGAAAGTTCGTGGTGAGTCGAACCACGTCAGCGGTATCCGTGGCATCACGCGCCGCCATGTAGGACGCGATGTCTGCGCGACGGAACCTGTAGATCGACTGCTTCGGATCCCCCACCGTGAACAGTCGGCCCGACTCGTCAGGTCCGTCGACGATCAACCGGGCAATCTCCAATTGCAGAGGGTCGGTGTCCTGGAACTCGTCCAGCATGATCCGCTGATAGGAGCTGTGGACGATCCGACGAACGTCGTCATCACGCAACACGTTTCGGGCGTAGACGAGCAGATCGTGGAACTCAAGCTCGCCCCGTCGACGACGCTCGGCGGCCTCGTCGACAATCACCCGGGAATGATGATGCACGACGATCGCCAGAGCTGACGCGACATACCGAGTCCTCTCGGCAGTGGCCGCAGCGTTCAAGTCGTCGATCGAGTTCTTGATCTGCTTGACCTGCGAAGCGCCGCCGACCCAGTTGGATCCCTTGCCGCCGCTGCCTTTCGACGGGCATTCCGCCGCGAGTGCGATCCAGGCTGTGGAGGACCGGGCGTCTGCCATAGCGACTCGCCACTCTGCGATCGAGGACAACCGCATAGCCAGCTTGTCGGACTGGTCGGAGCAGTCAACTCCAGAATCGACCACCTCATCGGCAGCACGCAGGAGAGCATCGATATTCGCGGCGGCCATCGAAGGGGCAACGTCGGCGACGACCAATCTGTCCCAGCTTCGATCGAGAGCGTCAGCGAGAATACGTACCTGATCGAGTGACGCTCCTGCGCCCAGGATGATGCGCAGTGCGTCGGTGAGGCCGCTGGGCGCGGCGTGTTCATCGGCGAAGAGCGCAGCCCGCATTCTCCGCCAGCGGCGTTCGAACGAGAGCTGCGACCCCATGGCATCCACGACGGCCACACGCGGCGGTACCCCTGCCTCCAGCGGATGTTCGCTCACGATGCGTGCGGCAAACGAATGCAGCGTCCCGATCGCCGCTGTATCGATCTGCTCCATCGCCTTCTCGGCAGCATCACCGGAGAAGGACGCGAGATGTGTGCGGACTCGTTCGCGAAGTTCGGCCGCAGCCTTCTCGGTGAACGTGATGGCTGCGATGCGGTCGAGTTCTATCCCATCGAAGAGTACGAGGTGACAGATGCGCTCGACGAGTGAGTGCGTCTTGCCGCTTCCTGCGCCGGCTTCGACGAACAGCGTTGCATAGGTGTCGGTTGCGATGCGTGTTCGATCGACGCGGTCGACCAACAGGGTGTCTTGGTTTGCCATGTCAGTCTCCGTACTTCGCGCGGTAGTCGGCGAGCTCGGGCACGTCTCGCAGACTCGACCACGCTCGTTCCAGTCCGGCTGTCCCGATGAGGTCGATCAGCGGGTTGGCCCAGAAGCTGTCCGGTGGACGCGGCGGGAAGTACCCGGCGCGAATCATCCGGTGCACCCGAAAGATGTCTGCTTTAAGCACCTCGACTGCGGCATCGGTGAGCGGATAGCCGATCGTCTCGTACCTCGCTTTGTGGTTGACGAACCAGTAGCGCGTCGTGACGTCGTCACCCATCGTCAGCGCCAGGAGTCCATACACGGGAAGCTGGAACTTGGTACCGCCGTCGGTCGGCTCGGATCCGGAGAGCTTCTTGTACGACGTCGACTGACCGGACTTGTAGTCGGTTACCCGAATTCGGCCGTCGGTATGCCGGTCGATCCGGTCGATCTTCCCGGCGAACGCGATCTTCTCGCCGGCTAGGTCGAGCACCACGACATCGGGTTCGACTCCGAATTTCTGTTCGACGTGCATTGGTGTCCATCCCGTTTCGCGGTCGGTTCGGTCGAGCTCGAACCACTCGACGAGTTCACGACGGATAATGCTGCTGTCTTTCTCCCACAGCTGCGGCAGCCATCCGGGAGCGTCGACGCGGGCGTCGGCCAGGACCTCTTCGGAGACCTCGATGAGGTGCTCGAGACTTGCGTCGATGCCGTCGATCGTTCCTTGGACGTAGCGCTCGAGGGAAAGGTGAATCAGGTTGCCGCGGGTCAGCGGATCGAGCTGCGCGGCGTCGTCGGGGTCATCGAGTGTGTCGACGCCGAGGACTGTCTTGACGAAGAAGCGGTACGGACTCGCCACCCAGTCTTCGAGCCTGCTCGCCGACACCGGTTTATCGAAGAACGTGACGGCGTTCTCGATGTGGGAGACGTTGCCGTTGAAGCGGGTGAATTTGCCCTTCAGTCTGTCGCTGCGAAGTTCCATCCCCGCATCGACGATCGAGTCGTCCAGAGCGCCCCGGCGGTCATCTGCTGCGTGCTCTGCCAGTGCTCGCAGCCGCCATTCGGTCTCCGAGGCGGCACTGACGCCGATGCGAGGATCGACGGTCTGCGTCGAGACGTCGAACGACTCGACCGTGACGATGGACTCGACGTCGGCAGTCTGCTTCTGCCAGTCGACGACGCCGATCTTGTTTCCGGACAGGGCATCCAGCGTGGGCATGAGCCACCGCGACGGAACCTTCTCTGCTCCCCCGCGCATACTCCCGCGAGGGAAGGACACGATTCGGTGCTTCTGTCCCGACGCCAGCGTGGCCAGGAATTGCGCCTTCTGGTTTTGGATCTCGTCGGAGAGAGTGCGGCCGACGACTGCGCTCGGCAGCAGCGGATTCTCGCGTCGTGTGGCTGGGAGAATGCCCTCGGCCGCGCCGAGGACGATGCTCACATCGAAGTCTCGTCCTGCGCCGGCGGCCAGTGTGCCGACGGTGACGGCGGATGTCGTGTTTCCGACTGTCTCCGGCACAGCATCTATTCGCACGGAGATCGCATTGACGATTCCCGACAAGGTAGGCGGCGGTGCCACGCCGTCCAGCTCGCCAAGCTCCTGGCAAATCATCGTCAAGGCACGTAAGTCTTTGGTGGTGGGATCATCTGACTGCTTCAACCGGCTGTTGAAGTACCGCCCTAGAACGTCAATCACGCATCGCGATACCTCAGACCACGCCGCGGCGCTTGCGACCGCATTGAGATCATCGCGGAGGGTGGTCACCAAGGAATGCAATGCTGTGGCGACGTTAGCGTCCCGGTCCTCTGAGTCCAGCTCCGTGAGTCTTTCCCAGTCGGAGCCGCCGACAATCTTGATCCGCGCGCGCGTCAGACGCTCGACGCGCCGAAGTGGAAGAGCTGCGATAGGAGTTCCGTAGAACCAGGTCACGACGCGTTCGGACAGGATCGACAGCAATTCACGTCGGGGCATGACGTCGGTGTCGATGCTGAGCAGTCGGCGCAGTGATCGTGCGGCCGGCCGATGTCTCATGGTGTGGCACTGTTCGCCGGCGAATTCGATTCCCGCGCTGTCGAAGTGCTCGTGGATCAAGCGTAGGTAAGGATCGGCGTTCGCATAGAACACGCCGATCCGGTGCCCGGGAACCCCGTCTGCGAGATGCTGACGGACAAGTCTCGTGATGGACCGAACCTCGTCGTCGGCGTCCGATGCGTGAATCACCATGGTGCCGAGCGGGTCAACATCGCTCTCGATCAAGTGAGCCCGACTGGAGAGAGCGTCGAGAAACTGCGATGCTCCTGCGTCCGCGGCCGTCGGGAGAAGCACAACCACCTCACCCAGCTCATCGATGCGAGATGTTGCGGCGGCGTATGCCTCGTGCGGAAGGTATTGCGTATCGGTGTGCGCGGCGGTGGCGGCAGTGTGGACACGGAGCATGTCCCGCACGAGCGGAGTCGCGTCGGCGGGTGATGGACCAGCAATCGCACCGAGCGTGCGTGAGGCAGCGGCCAAGGCTTCGGCGGTGATGGGCTGATCCGCAACATCGACGAAGACTCCGGGGTCGTCGGCGAGCACCTTCTGCACGGACGCGGCAAGATGCGGGAACGCCAGTGGCACTCGGGGTGCCAGTGCAGGGGCAGCCAGTGTCTCGACGGCCAGGTCAAGTGTCAGGACTCGGACGTTGGCAACCCCGCCGTGTCGGGCGAGGTACTGCAGAACGTCTCGTATGGCACCTCGACTGGGCACGATCACCGTGACCCGCGAGAGTGGGTTCGCAGCCTTCGCCCGAAGTGCCGCTTCACAAATTTCTAGGTAGAGATCGCGACTCATCGCTTCTTCACGACTCAGAACCCGCTCGCGGCTGCCACGAGGCCGTCGTTCCTGACGCAGGTGAACCCTGCGGCGGTCATCTCGGCAACGATCTTCTCCACGTCGGCTGCGTCGAATTCGAGGAACTGTCCGTTCAAGACACTGTCGATTTTTCTACCGTATTTATCGGCGATCGAATGAGGAACGAGGGTCAGCATCAGCTGAGCCGGCCATTCGGGCCAGTCACCGTCCAGGTGGCCCGGAATGTCGTCCAGTACAAACAACTGGTCATTCTCCGGCACAGCAATTTCGGCGTCGGCCAGCTTGTCAATGATCTGCTTCCACCGGGTTGGATTCAGACTTGCCTTTGCCTCTCCCCAGGTTGCGACCCCCGTGCGAAGCATGACGAGCTCCTCGCCAAGCGACTGCCCGACAAAGACGAGCTGACCTTCGTGCACTCCATAGATGACATCAGTTGCGGTAATTTCGGTACTCCTCGATCGACATAAAACGTACGTTCTGGTTCATCTCGTTCACGCGGCAAAGTGTTTCATCACGTCGTGACGCGGTGCTCTGTGACTGTTGCAGCCGTCGATCACCGCACCGCTTCATACAGGACGCCGATTTGCCGAGTAGACACGTCCTTTCCCCTCATCTCACAGAACAAGCAGCCCACTATTTGAGCACCCAGACAGTCCAGCATCGAACAACGCACACGGGTGCATGTCATTCATCCGAATGAACCACCCAACACACCCTTAGCACCACTAAGCTCGTTGTCGAAATGTCCGATACCGTTTTTACAGCACTCGGTCGGTGTCGTGTCATAGCGTGTGATTGATAACGGCGCTAGCGCGCTCTGTTGCCTGGCAGCGTCGGGTGATGAACGACGAGGTTCGGAGGACAGATGCAGGATCATGGCAAGGACAACACGGTGCATCACAAGGTGGACGAAGGGGATCCGGCTGCCATCCTCGAACTCGCCGGCCGCGGCGTCCCGCTGATCAACAGCTTCGACCGGAGTCGTCTTTGAAAACCGCTTTGGATTGGCACGACGAGGCGCTCGTCGATGCCGCGCACGCGGATCGGAACCATCCGTTCAGCTGTCCTCAATGCTTCAAAGACGTGATCCCCGCACGGGGTGACATTAACGCCGCCTACTTCAGGCACAACGACGCGTCTCCTGGATGTCCCGATTACCATGCCGGACTCGGTGGCTCTTCGTGGGTAGGATCGGCGGACTCGCGCCTGGAACTCCGTGTAGCAGTGCACGAGATGGACTGGAACCTATACCTCAAGTTGCCGGATCTCACTGAGAAAGAGCTCGCGTTGACGTCCGTGACGGAGCTTCAAACGCGGCAGCTTGCGATACAGCACCAGAACGGAGACGTATCACGGATGAACGGGCTCTGCCTGTGGCCCGGGTCAGGAACTACGACCGCTAGTGTCGACCCCGCCAATCAGGTTCGTCGCGTGTACACAGAGGGCAACTGGCCCTGGAACTCCGACCGCTGGAATCGGGAAGTGCAACAGATCCCCCATAATGGAGCAGTGTTCGGGCAGGACCGAGGCGGCGACTACCAAATGTGCACACCTAGTCGACACCTCTACTTAGGAACCACAGCACTATGGGTTTCACCGTTGGCGGCAGAACCGCCGGAGTCACTCAATCCCCAGAGACTGAGCCACTTGAACGGATTCGCGGCATGGAAGTTTGTTGTCACGACTGGAACCGTTTCCAAGGCCCGTCAGTGGCTGGCAACCGCGGGAATTACGATCACGGAAGCGCGCGACCCTACCGTCGTGATCACGCCGCCGACCTACTATCGGAACGACGGCACTCATGTGATTCATGATGGAGACAGTCCTATCGTTGCGCCATCTTCGGTCGCCGATTCACTCGTCGCCGAATCGAATGGAGTGATCGCGGCACTGCGCCTTGATGCAACCGGCCAGCTTGCTCGAGTGACCGGAGGCTCGCAAAACATCCGAATCAGGACAAGATCGGGCGATATTTTACACATTGAGCGTCAATCTCACTCGCTCGATGGTCGATTCGCGCAAGCATGGTTCCTCCGAGTCGGCACACAGGTCTGTCAACCCTATTGCTCGCTCGAAGTAAATGAAATCGAGAATATGAGGCTCGAAGTCACGAACCAAATGCCGCTGGACTTCTCCGCATTCGTTCGATATCCAGACCAGCTCCCATCTCGGATTTCGCATATAGGCGCAGACGGACTCAACAAGTGGCTTCAACTAATCGGGACCGATGCTCAATCACTAGAAATTTCGGCCGGCAGCTTTGGAGTACTTCGGATCGATCACACAGGCCTTCCCGGCGAAACTTTTCTTGGGGAAAACGCACACAAGAGTCAACAAGCGGTGGACACCAATCTGGTATCAGAGCCACTGTCGGCCGAGCTCGAAGATCTGCTTACGCCCAAGCCTGTGCGCTCGCCCAGTCGAAGCACTCGCAGACACACCGCGTGGAGCTTCGCCTACCGGACCCTGAGAGGGCTTGAACAGACTCATCGACGCGACGGTGTTCAAACCGACTCGGATTGGCAATGGAGAAAACAGAGATGACCGTTCAAGAAGGAACACTTGTTCTCGGCAAGCTTATTGTCAAGACCCGCACGAACAAGAGGATCGAACCGCTCTTTGTTCTTGTAGACAATGCATGGCAGGCCGCCGACCCCGAAGATTTCAAGGCCAGCCTGCCGCTCAAGGCACCAAACGATCCGAACGTAGACAACAATGCATTCGTAGTATCCGAGTTGCTGAAATCGCCCAGCCGTCCTGGAAAAACTGAAGAAGTTTTCAAATTAGGCCCTGCTCGCCCGGCCGACGTCGTAGTTGCCCCGAAAAATCCCGAGACTGCACGAAGCGTTGCCGAGAAAATTGACGAGTTAATTGCACCTCGATGGGCGGGCGCTTCAACAGATATCTTCGTAGAATCTGATGGAGGTATTCTGCTCGGACCTTTTCGATTGAACCGCAGAAAGCTCCATGCCCCGAAACCAGCACGACTCGAAATGCGTCGAGCCGCCGGCATGATCACGACACCTATCGATGGGTATCTCGTTGGCGACCGAATCGATCGTTTGCCCGTCGTCGGGTACTACGACAGCCGCTCGGACGACGAGATAGTAAATTCTGTCGCAGACCTTGCAGTTTCGACGCTTTCGAACCTCGACGTCGATGAGGCTGAAATGCAAGCGGCTGCGGCCACACTCCGCAAGATCGGAGACTGGCTCGCCAACCGATCCGAAGACAACGAAACGCTGAACAACGAACTTATTGAACGGACCCTACAAGCTTGTGAAGATGCTGCCACAGCGCAGCGCCTGGCTGGGGTGGTTGCATCGAAGCTTTGCGGCCTCCCGAACGTCGTCAGACTCATGGACCAAGCAATCGAAGAGGCCCGATTCAATGCTGAACGGGGTGAGCAACTGAGGATCGAACAGAAAGTCAAGCAAGAGCACGAGCGCTTCGACGACCTTGTAAGGCAGAAACTTACGGCTCAGAACGAACTCGGGAAACTACGTACGCAAGTTGCGAGTGCCCAACTCGAATTCGACACAGCCCACCAGGCCGCGAAAGCCCGGAGCGAGGAGGTACGCGCAGACGTCGCAGTTGCGGTCGAGGAAATCATCGAGGGCAGTAGAGAGAGGTTGGCGTCTTCCGTGATCGGCCGCGCCCTGGCCATTCATTCGCCGTCACAGACTGGCCAGGTTGGCCTTGGACCAGCTGATGATGTCAAAATCCGGACGGTGTCACCATCATTGCTCACCAGCAGTGCGGCAATCAAAAAAAGGATTCGTGCCTCGGCAACGCAATATGGCCTTCAGTCGATAGCCTTGCAGCGGATGATCAGCGCATTCCTCGCAGGCCTTATACCTGTAACGCTAGGCAACGGTGGGGCTGCATCGATCAGCACGGCCGCGGACATCGCCTACAGTGGCCGCCATGCTCGAATGCCGATCGCGCACGATTTCCTGCACCCGAACGACCTTGTCGGCCTGCATTCCGGAAAGCCAGGAAAGCTCCGCAGCAACTACCAGCTGCTGTCAAGCGCAACAGCGGCGGCAGATAGCGGAGAAGTCGTTGTGGTACTCGAGCAACTCAATCAAGCACCTACAGAGTCGTACCTTGTTCCGTGGCTCCAAAACCGTTGGAACGGTGCTGAATTGGAAGGCCTTGACCACACCAGGAACATCCGAATCGCAGGCACCATCGCGACTGGCGTCACGTCTGCCCGCATCAGCCCTGACCTCTGGGGATATGCCGTAGCCATAGAGACACCGACGCTTCCGCAATGGACGTCAAGCGCGGAATACTCACATATCGAACTGCCTGAACCTGAACAACCAGCGACAAACATCGCTGAAGATCTGCTCAGCGGGGTCGAGCCACATTGGCCGATTACCGACGATATCTTCCTTGCAGCGGATCGTTTTGCATCGTGGCTTTCGTACCTGCAGCCCGACGATCATGTGCGTCGCTCCGTAGCAGTTTGCTTATTGTTGCCTGCCGCAGCAACATCACTCACCGAGATTGAGTACAGAGAGTTCGCCAACAGCATCGCGAAAAACATATCGATGACCGAGGAGATGTCTCTGCGGTATTCAGGGCTGGTACAGAGACTACGAATGCGGCTCGGATGACCAGCACTGATATCGGTCTACACGTAGTGGATACACGGAGCGCCAGGAAGGAGATCGCAAGAAGTCTCGCGTTGCAAGATGAGCTCGACGGCGACAGCCGCCGGTACGAAATGCTGCGTGCAGTCACCTGGGCATCAACCTACGCTGAAACACCTGTATACATTCGGACGCTTTTAGACCGCGCAGTCGCAGTGGACAAGTCGCTCGAAACAGCTGCTCCAGAGATTTCTGCTAGCGAGCGACGCGACCTGTTGAGGGCACAGCTCGACGTTCTGGCAGATCTCGGCGACCTGGCGGAACTCGGAAACGGGTACTGGGTCAGCATCCCGGGTGTCATCGTGGAGTCTGAGACCGCAGAGCCGAACATGCTGGTCAGCGGAATCCCACTTCGGCTGCTCGACCACGTTTCTCGGGATTCAATAACGTGTGCGGGCGCGGCCCGCCATATCACGAACGCCACACTCGGCACCCGCCTGACGCTGCCCAAGGTCGGTCTCTGGTTCTGGGCCCGGCGGCCGGACACTGGCTTATCGACCTGGACATCGGACTTCCTTGCAGCAAGCCAAATCTCCGATGGCCCGCTCAGTGAACCCGAGTTCTACCTCCCCGATTCCGCGCAACGTCGTTCGATACAAGCGGTTCGCTGGATGCCAAGCAACAAGAACCTGTTTGGCACCTATCTGTACAGGCATACAGTGCTCAATCACTGGCGCGTTCACGGTCTCGCGCGAGTCGAGTCTGGAAAAGTAGTTGGGACATGCGAAATCGATCGCGACGACGCTCGTCGGCTCATGTACGGTTTCGATCTGCACGCCGGCAATCCCACGAAAGCCACATGGTACGAGTCCCCGAACGGTGTCGCCGAAGTGACGTTGCACAACTCTGTGCCCGCACCTGAAATACGCGCCTTGACCGCTCTGGGAAGACGCTTACCCGCGTCCAAGTACAACTATAAGTTTGACGCGACATCCCATCGCGATCAGATCCGACAGATGCTCGAAGACTTGGGCATTGATCTTGGTAAGGACATGAGGCATGGCTGAAGGCGACGTCGGCGCAACCCAGATCGCGAGTCAGGTCCGGGCAAGTTTCCAACGGTCGATCGAAACGAACTCACCGATCGACAACGCCGATCTCGCTGAGCGACGCAGAGAATTGCTCGAACGCCCCGGAGTAATCGCTCAGACTCCGCATGTGGAGATCACCCCGTCCTATATGTACGGGCCGTCCTTCACGGAACTCGATGTGCCAGATCCCGTCAAAGCAGTTCTTACCGACCTGCGTGATTTGTCACCTGGTGTTGGCATTCACCCGCCGTACCTGCATCAGACTGAAGCGCTCGAACACTTCTTCAACCCCGTGTCACCCTCTGACCTCATCGTCGCAACCGGTACTGGATCGGGCAAGACCGAAACCTTCCTGTATTCAATTCTCGGTATGCTCGCACGCGAGGCGGATCGTCCGAGCATCAAGCAACACGGGGTTCGCGCTCTACTGCTCTACCCCCTCAACGCGCTCGTCAGCGATCAAACATCCCGCCTCCGAAGACTGTTCGGCGACGAACGTGTTGCACAATACTTTCGCGATCATGGCGGACGCCACCCATACTTCGGCATGTACACGGGTAGAACGCCATATCCGAACACGCGCACCAACGAACGCGATAAACGAAGGCTGGCCGAGCTGGTCAACTACTACTCCAACCTCGACAAGTCGGACAACAAACTCGTCCGAGAGCTCAAGGAGCGAGGACGCTGGCCATCCAAAGACCTGACCGAGTTCTCACGGCCTGGTCGGGATCAGTACACGACGGGACTGCACGACCGAGAGCTGTTCACACGTCACGAAATGCAGCAGTCGGCACCGGATATCTTGGTGACCAACTACTCGATGCTGGAATACATGTTGCTCCGCCCGATCGAACGGCCGATCTTCGACCAGACACGGGCGTGGCTCGAGGCAGACCAGCAAAATGAGCTTCTACTCGTACTCGATGAGGCGCATATGTATCGCGGCGCGACCGGAGCCGAAGTAGGGCTTTTGATTCGTCGGCTCGGCGCGCGACTTGGGGTGACGCGCGACCGAATGAGATGCATTCTCACCAGCGCGAGCCTAAGTGCGGACGACGGCGATGCTAGTGCCATCAAGTTCGCGCACGCGCTGACGGGGGAATCTGCAACTAGGCCCTTCTCCGTTATACGTGGCACCGTCGAAACGGTGGCCGCCCCAGCCAAGGCCACCCTTAAAGAGGCCACGTTGCTCGCCACAGTCGACGGATCTGCATTGTCGCTCGCCGAGTCCCCGAAGCAGGTCAAACATGCTCTTGGTGATTTTGCTGGTTATGTCGACATCGACGACGACGGTGGGGTCGAAGATGCAAGACAGGCACTCGGACGCACACTGGCGGATTTCGGACCAGCCAACATGGTTATCTCCCAATGCTCCGGTAACGCGACCGAATTGCGCGAGCTCGCAAGAACGGTCTTCGAAGCTGCGGACTCCGCACCGCAGCAGCAGAACGCACTCGACGGACTACTCACACTCGGGGCATTCGCACGCCGCGTTCAGCCCGGGCGTGAGCACCAGCCGGTACTGCCCTCGCGCGTCCATATGATGTACCGGGCCGCTCCCACATTGTTCGGATGCATCGACGACCAGTGCGGTGCGGTTCGTGAACGACCAGAACCCCATCTCCTCGGGCAGATCTACGATAGTCCTCGCGTGCAATGCGATTGTGGGAGCCGCGTTTACGAAATACTCTCTCACAAACGATGCGGAGCAATTTACATCCGCGGATACGAATCCAACGAGGAAGGTGGCTTCCTGTGGCACGAGCCCGGGGGCCGACTCGGGGGCGGCAGACCGCTGAAAGAGGTGAAGCTCTTCCTTGGCGAACCGCACCCTGCGGCGAAACTGGGCGTTAGACCGATTGGGCTCGACATGGCGACTGGGCGGATCGAGCAGCCGGGCACGCAGGGGACGCGACTTCTGTTCCGTGCAAGCTTGCGAAAAAAAGGTGTCACGGAACAATTTTCCAAGTGCGCCCGCTGCCTCGAATCCGCGGAGCGTGCTAATTTCTCCACACTGACGAGCCTCGCTACGACCGGTGAGTCTGCGTTCGCAGATCTTATACGTCAGCAATTTGCGACTCAACCAGCAGCCTTTCCACGGAGCCCGCACCATCCGAACGGCGGACGTAAGGTTCTGGTCTTTTCTGACGGCCGGCAAAAAGCGGCCCGCTTAGCAAGGGACCTACCACGAGACGTAGAAGATTCCACAATACGCGAGGCCTTGGTCCTTGCCATTCACGACTTGAAAGGTGCACTGGACCGCTGGCCGACACTGACCGAGCTATATGCAGGCTTCGTTGGGGTGTGCGAGCGCGAGGACCTCACATTCTTCGACGGTGAAGACCAAATTCGGTTGAACAAAGATAGGAACGAATTCGCCGAATCTTACGAGGGCGATCTCGCGGACGCTTTCGATTTCGAATGGCAGCCAAACGCTCCCCTGTCATTCCGCCTCGCCGTGTTCCGTCAGTTGTGCCACCAGACTAAGTCACTCACTGCGGCAAACGCAGTGCAGCTATCACCATCACCGAAAGCGCGGCGATTGCTGCTGAAGCAATTTGATCGTCTTGACGTACGCTTTGATGGCTCGCAGATCGACGAGATCGTCTCTGCATGGGTCGGCCAGATGCTCGAACATGGTGCGCTCGATCCACGCCTGCCGAACGCCGTCCGTCGACAGGCGCTTCCGTATTATCAAGAGACCCGACGGATCGACGCCTTCAAAACTTTCTTCGGCGAGATCAGCTCACGATCTGGCCAGCCGCACGAACAGCTTCGCGAGCAACTCTTCGGCGTCCTAACCCAACCCACTGAGACCGACAACGCCTCTGCAGATGCCCTGGATCTCAACCGATTCCAAATCAATCTCGCCTTGGACGAAACGTGGATACGCTGTGGCGACTGCGGGTCAATTTTCGCAGTGGGCCTTTTCGGCAAATGTGTCAACTACCGGTGTAATTCCGTCAACCTCAAAGAATGCCGCCCCGAGCACTCCTCAGCATGGGCACCTAAGAACCACCTACGCGCACCGCTCATGGACGTCCTGGGTGGACGCACCCCCATGCACATCAACGCCGAAGAACACACCGCACAGCTCTCCCAGCGCGACGACTCAACTGCATTCGCCACCACCGAGAAGTTCGAGCTCCGTTTCCAGAACGTTGACCTGGGTGACGGAACTCCTGTCGTCGATGTCCTGAGCTGCACTACAACGATGGAAGTCGGCATCGACATCGGTTCCCTCACCGCGGTAGCCCTGCGGACCATGCCGCCGATGCGCGAAAACTATCAACAGCGAGCAGGACGCGCCGGCAGGCGCGGTAGCGCGGTTTCGACCGTCCTGACTTACTCCGACGGCGCGCCTCACGACGGGTACTACTTCCAGCATCCGCATTGGATGATCAGCGGACCAGTATCAGCACTCCGCATCAAAGACGACAACCAGAAGCTCGCTCGGCGGCACGTCCACTCGTACATTCTTCAGACGTTCTTTCACGAAAACATCGACACCGAACATCCCGGAGTTCAGGCCGGAGACGTCATGGCAGCTCTCGGAGCAGCGACGGACTTCTTCAGAGAGTCCGATTCCCAACTTTCGTTTGGCTCGTTCAAGGCTTGGACTGAACGCAACTTCGGCTCCCCCAAAGCCGTTGAAACGACACGCGCCGTGTCCTGGCTTCCGAACAACCTTCTCGGCGTCGGCCAAGAATCTGGACTCGCAATCTACATAGTCGAGACAGCGCGCAACTTCCTGGCATCGCTGGACGAGATCGGCCAGTCGCATGTCATTGCACTGCAGGAGGGCACCCGTCCCATCACTCTTCTCGATGCACTGTTCGACGCCGGCCTGCTCCCGAAATACGCATTCCCGACAGACGTGTGTTCCTTCTATATCGAGGGTCGCAATGAGAAGGACCGGATAATCATCCAAGAACGTCCCCAGCTGGCGAAGCTGCAGGCATTGAGCGAGTATGCACCCGGCAGAACAATTGTCGTCAACAAGCGGACGTATCGAAGTGGCGGAATCTACTTTCCGCCAACGGACCGAAAACATCGCTGGAACCCCGCAGTTCCCTACTTCGAGCAGCAACTCGAACAACACGTCGGATGTGTCCGTTGTCCTTATGTTCGACTCGAAGAAACCTCGCCGGCGGAAGGCCAATTAGAGCCCTGCCCAGTTTGCGGTGGCCAACTCATTGCGCGAAGCCTCCTCTCCCCTGGGGGTTTCTACCCCGAGGGTGGTCGGCACGTCGACGAAAGCAACGAAACGCAGATCTATACGTCGGCCGGAAATGCACAGATGCCAGAGTTCGTCGACCGTTCGAAGCTGCAATGGCGCGAGAGCTCAGGGACCAATTTCCGGACCTGTTTCCATCGCGACGTCGAGTTGATCGTTGTCAACCGCGGCGATGACGACGAAGGGTTCGGCGTGTGCGAGAAGTGCGGTGCCGCATGGCCCAACGAGACAATTCCGTCCGACGGGTCCCATCGGGTCCCGTTCTTGACACCCCCAACTGTTCGTTCGTCCTGCAATGGTCGAATACAGAAGCGGCTCTTCCTGTCTCACCAGTTCAGGACAGACACATTGCTCTTGCAGATCAACAGCAAATCGCCTCTGGACCTTCGGCCGACGCATCCCTGGGTCAACGATGCGCTGCTGACCCTCGCGGAAGCGTTCGCGCTCGGCACCACGATTCATCTAGACATCGACCATAGTGAAATCAGCGCCGGCTACTCCCATCGGATGTCCGACGTGGCTGGCACCAGCGTTGCCGAGATCTTCCTGTACGACACTGCAGCGGGAGGTGCCGGATACTCTGCCGATGCGGGTCGCGAAATTGACGGCGTCGTAGACCAAGTACGCAAATTGCTCGTCGACTGCCCAGCCGATTGTGCTCAGTCGTGCACCCGATGCCTGCGACATTACCGCAACCGGTTCATTCACAGCCGTTTGGATCGGCAACTTGCTCTAAGCCTGTTCGACTACGCAATCAACGGGACGGTGCCTGGGCTGCTTGGGTCGGAGCATCAGGAGGAACTGCTCGCCCCTCTCAGGAGGTTCTTCGAACTCGATGGTTGGTCAGCAAGCACTGATCGATCGCGCGAACGGCCCTTGGCGATCTCGAAGCCCGGTGCAAAATTCGTAGTCGGCGTGTATCCAAGCTTGCTTGATCAAGCGTCAGCCGGAACGTCACTCGGGCTTACACCTCGATCCGGCGAACGCGCGGTTGCAATCCCGGACTTCGCAATCTTGCGCGACTTGCCGGCCGTGCATCGCCACGTCGTCAGTGGGACACCTCTGGGTTAGCCGCCAACAATCAGCCCAAAGCGGCCAGCCTATTCGTGCTCGATATTCTGCCGCTGTCGACGACGCACGCGGCAATGTTGCGTGAACCGATCGATCACACCCTGAGGCCAACTGCGAGTTGACTCTGCACCGCACCAGGGAAGCTCGCCGTCTGAATCACCGGTCTCCGTATCGGACGACGGCGGAATTGGCAGTTGCCCTGGCCCCGCGCGGATCAGCGAGTCGCTCACCAAGTGTTCTTGCGGCGAGTTCAACCGGCAGTGCAACCGAAAACTTGAGTCCGGTAATTGCTTCTTCGTCGATTCTCGGGACTGCGTCGGGATCAGCTCCTCTGATGTCTGTTCCCGATATGCCATCAGGAAGGAGAACGCTCTCATTCTCCGTCCCACGTGCAACGAGGTTCAGTCCCGCTAGCAGCGTCGCGTTTGCCTTCAATCCTGCCCATGTCCAAACCCGCGTTCCTCCGGCTGCACGACCTTGCAGAACGATGCCGTCCGCGTTGACTTCCGCAGCGCGTTCGGTGCGAAGACCCCCCAAAGCATCCGGGACACGTTTCGACAGTGCAACGGGGGGGACCGCGCCCAGCAATACCTCACGCTTCGCTTGACAAATGTCGAACGATTGCGTGACCGCGCTGGACGGCCACTTCACGTCGCCCTTCGTCTGGACTTCCTCGACCCACACCGTGAAGTGCTCCCAGTCGACATGCTTTATGAGCCAGCTGCGACCAGCAAGGACGAGAGGCCGTTGACTACGGTCTGCGGGGGCAGGGATAGCGAGCGGCGAAATGAACCCGATCTCCTTGACCCCCGCGACAACCCGCAGCTCCAGATCTGCCACGAATGTCGAAAGCAGGTCCATGAAGTGCCGCTTCCCGAACTCCTTCTCAGCGCGTGGACCGATCATCAGCAAACCAGAATCCTCGACCAAGAATTCGCGTTCACATAGGAAGTCGAGCACTTCCTGGCCATCCGCCATCAGAGCCAGGTCCCCCCACCACCTCGACCAATCGGATGCGCCGAACGCACCTTCTTGCAAAGCCAACGCGAGGAGTTGCTGAGCAGCCAGGTGACGTGGATGGGGTGGAGCGACAACGTCTTCGACGAATCCTCGTTTCCACAGCAGCAGCACCGCGGAAGCGTCGAGCAAACCGTCGAGACTGGTCGACAGGAACAGGGTGTTTCGACTTGTCCCTGGACGCCTTCCAGTTCGGCCGAGTCGCTGCAAGAACGACGACACAGTGCGCGGGGCATCGATCTGGATTACGCGGTCGAGGTCCCCGATATCGATACCGAGCTCGAGCGTCGAGGTCGCCACGATGACGGTGTCCTTGGCTTCCGCGAAAGCTTGCTCGCTCATCCGTCTCTCGTCAGCTGACAGTGACGAATGGGACACGTACGTCTGAACGTCGCGCTCGCGGAGAAGAAACGCAAGTTCCTCCGCAGAACGACGCGACTCCGCGAAGACCAACCGCTTCTCGCCGCGATGCAGTCGAGAGATCACCGTCGCCGCATTCTCCATACTGCCGACGTAATCAAGGGTGACTTCCGGTTCCATTGCGGATTTCGAGTCCTCGCGCACCACGGCAACCGGCTGACGACCATCAGTCGACCCTTGCATCCAGAGACCGACGGTCTCGGGGTTTCCCACGGTGGCTGACAATCCAACCCGTTGGATCGTGCGACCCGCTATCCGCTCCACCCGCTCCAACACCGCAAGGAGGTGCCAGCCCCGATCAGAGGCGGCGAACGCATGCAGCTCATCAATCACAACGGCTCGCACCGACCCAAGGAATCGCTCGTGGTCGACCCGACGCGACACGAGCATGGCTTCGAGAGATTCTGGGGTGGTCAAGAGGATATCGGGCCGATCGCCGAGCATTCTGCGACGTTCGGACTGGCCCACGTCCCCGTGCCACAGCCCGACGCTGCGGCCGAGCCATGAGCCGTAGGCGATCAACCGGGGATGGAGGTTGTTCAAGAGTGCACGAAGCGGTGTGACGTAGAGGATCGACGTCCCCGACCAATTGCCGTCGACCATCTCCGACAGCAGTGGGAAAACGGCTGCTTCGGTCTTGCCTCCTGCCGTGGGTGCGACGAGTACACAGTCGGTTCCGGACCGTACCGGCAGAACCGCCGCGGTCTGTAGTGGTCGCAACCCGGGCCAGCCCAACGAGTTGACGACGTGGTATTCAATGGCCGCGTCAAGACCTGTTGGAGCGGTCATCCGTTAGATATCCAACTCGATTTCATCGACGCTCCCAGCAGCAGACCTGTTGCCGCGCAGGTGGGCTTCGCGCTCTGCGAGAGTAAGTTCGCCGACGTCGACTGTGAGCTTGTAGTCGCGCCGGGGGTTGAAGTCGTCGAAAAGGTCAACGCGATCCAAGACGTCTGACACGAGCTTCTTGAGGAAGAGTCGGGGGGCGATGCCGGTACGTCCTCCGAGCTCTCCACCGACCGCAGAGGCCAAATCCTTCAAGTAGTCGTCATCGACTAGGTCCCTGACGCGGTCAGGGTCCTTCGCACCAGACGCGTAGATGTCGCGAACACGACTACCGAGCTCCAGAAGCGAATCGGGGGTGAATCCCGCGAGGCGGATCTGAGTAGCGCGCGGGTTGTCGAAGCGCGCGTCGGTTGTGAAGTCGGTCTGTAGTCGCTGAGCGAGTGGAGGGAGTCGCTGAACTCCTTGCTGACCGTCGAAGAATGCCGGCGTCCCGGTGAGGACGAGGTACAACCCGGGAAAGCGGCCGCCGTCGATCTCATCCATGAGCTGCCGCAACGCATTCAGAGACTTCTCACGGACATCACTTCGCATGCGTTGCAACGTCTCGACCTCATCCAGCACGACGACGAGCCCTGCATAGTCCGAGTCGCGAAGAACCGTCAGGAGGCCCTGAAGAAATCCCAGGGCACCGAAGTGGTCGAGATCCCCACGGACTCCTGCAGCACGCTTCACCGAAGACGCCACGTGTGGCTGACCACCGAGCCACGCCAACAAACCATCCGCGGTAGACGAGTCGCCCGCCGTCTGCGCGAGCCAATAGGAACGAAGTACCGCAGCAAACGCGGGTGCCTCTTTCGAGATACCAGACAGGCGACGTTGTAGCAGGTCGAGTGTCCCCTCTTCGCCGGCTTTGGTCACGCCATCCTTCGCGTCGTGGTCGAGAATATAGAACCACCCATCGACAACATCGCGCAGCGCTCCCGACGGGGTAGTCGGTGTGGCGAGATTCTCGGTGAGCCGGCGATACACAGTCTCGAGCTTGTGAAGCGGAGTTTCGGTCTCGCTGATCTGTATCTCAGTGGTTACGAATCCCGCACGCTTGGCGCGTTCGGTCAGCCAACGCGTGTAAAACGTTTTACCAGAACCATATTCACCGCGGACCGCCTTGAATACGGCACCACCACCCGAAACCGTCTGCAACTCCTCGTCGACCGCATCCTGGAATTTGGCCAACCCTACCGCCAAGATATCGAGGCCCTGCTGAGGCACGGTTCCACGCCGCAGAGCATCGACGATGTCCTTTCGGCGACGTGGGCTCATGCCAGGCAGCTCACTCATTGCACATTCCTGATCTCGAACTGCTCCCGCAAGAGCGACTCGTCGAGCCTCAAGGTGACACCATCTGCGTCGAGCTCGATGACCCCGTAGCCGTCGACGTTGAGCAGACGTCGAACAGCGGCGAATACTTGGCTGATCTCGATAGCAGCTATGCCCGCAGCGGCAGCCACAGTGTCCTGATGAGCACGGCCGCCGCGATCGACGAGTGCGCCCAGTACCGCCCCCGCGGTCGAGTCGTCGAGCGCTCGACGGCCTGCCATCCGCTTCTGCTCCGTGTATGTCGCGGAAGCGAGCACTGCCTCGACCAGTCCAGTCGGACCTGTTTGT
This sequence comes from Rhodococcus sp. Leaf233, assembly GCF_001426165.1. NCBI lineage: Bacteria > Bacillati > Actinomycetota > Actinomycetes > Mycobacteriales > Nocardiaceae > Rhodococcus > Rhodococcus sp. Leaf233. The sequence goes on along the minus strand of NZ_LMRO01000014.1, from coordinate 145,888 downwards.
TCACCATCGATCTCGAAGAGCCCCTCACCTTGGCTCGGCTGTACCGGCTTCTTGGCCTTCCGAGACTGCGGCTTTGCCTTCGAGATGATTTCGATGGACGTGGCCCTGTCAACGGGGTCGTTCCACCACAGCGGAACCTGCGGAGCAGCCTGTTCCCAACCATCGGCGCCGGTCGTAACAATCGCCGCCTGAAATACAAGAACTGGAATCGCAAGCTCCGCCAGGCTGGCTCCACCGTGGTAGCCCGCGTGCCGCGGTCCGTAGTGCGCGTCGCTACGCCACAGCAGGACTGCTTCACCGCCGGGTGCAACGACCCGAGGACCGGACACCTCGACTTCACCGTCGACTGCCGGCCCACTTACCGCTGTGCGCCAACGCGACTCAGCACCAGAGACATTCAGAGCCTCGCTTGTTCGCTCGACAATGTGTCCGTGATCAGAAGTCAAGATGACAGTGCGTTGAGCGGCAAGTGCGGCATCCAACAGTGATCGAAGGGGATCGAGGGAACGAATATCCCATTCCTGAGCGGATGTGTCGTTCTTGTGAGTTGCGTCGTCGATCGCGTTGATGACGACCCCGACGACCGGCACTGCCTTTGCCTCTGCCTGGATCGCCTCAGTCACGGCCTCTGGTAGCGCAGCACCGCCCTCAGATCGTAAATCATTCTTATGGAAGAGCTTTGCACCCGGGAAAGCCGTAGCCAGACCACGCTTTTCGTCGTCACCTGCTCCTGAGCGCACTTCGCCGCAGAACAACGAGGTACGAGAGACGCTGGTCAATGAAGGCAACGCCGCAACCACCGATTGCCGCTGATGGATCGTCGCGGGGACCCATTCGACGAGACCCATTCGGGCGACCTCTGCGGCGAGCGCGGTGGCGATGGCCGCACTCATTCCGTCGAGCACCACGAGCAGTACGCCGCTAGGGCGACGCCATGGGGCGACGACCTCTGAGAGCAACCGCTCTACTCCTAACGCTCCTTCTCCGTCGCTCCTATTGACTTGGTCCAGTCTCGACGCAAAGACGCGGTCACGTTGCTTCCGGCGTTCGTGAACTTTGTCGAGAAGCCCCTGATATGCCTCACGGACACGAGCGTCATCTGATCCGGTCCACACGGCACCAACAGCCGCGTCCACCCACGCGCCGTCGCTCAGCTGCCGCTGGAGGTCGCTGCCGAGCGAAGACGATGAACCCTCTGTTGTGGCGAGCCAACGATGAAGCCGCACGGCCATCGTTGGTGCCATCGAGAGGGCCGCATCACGATGTTCGTTGATGCCGGCCAACGCATCTTCCACTCCGACACCGGAGGTGAGCGCCGAGGCAAGCACACGGACGCGCGCGCTGTACCCGGCCCGGAGGAATGCGGAACGCTCCGCTCCCTCCGGCCATTCGACATCGTCGAACAGCTTCTCAGCCTGTTGTAGCGCCAGGCCCAGCTCGGATGAAGCATTGCCTTCCAGCCGCAGAACCGTCGCTCTGGCAACTCCTGCAAGAGCTTTCGCTCCGTCGATCGACACAGCTCTTCCATCGATGAAGCGTTCGATACGCACCCTCGCTGCAACCTGAGCTTCGTTTGGCGGGGTGCCGTTGTCCGGCCACAAGACATCCGTTACCAGGCCTACCGCCAGCGGTGTGATGTGCTCATTTCGCGCCACGATCTGCAGGGCCAGCGCTGCCGCATCACCTAACTCGGTCGCCGCCCATTCGATCAGATGGCGTCTGAGCTGGTCGTTGACAGAAGCCCAGGCGGCTCGTACGTTACGTCGACCGAGTTCAGTAAAGAGAACGACACCGTCGAGTTGCGCACCAGCGTCGATTATCAATACATGAGCGAGCAGCGACCCTAGAGCGTGACGGCTGGTCAGCGCGGGTTCCGGTGACCGTGGCCAGCCACCCGGGGGCTGATAGTCGAGCAGAGATGTTGCAGCCCAGCTGATCCGCCGCAAGTCTTGCCCGACTTCGAGTGCACCGGGGAAGAGGCGGGGCAGCGCCTGCCACTCGTCGGGGAACTCGATTCCTTGCTTGTAGGCACGGGCGAGAACGGCATCACCGAGATCGCCCAGTGGCCGGTCGGTGAGGACTAAAGCCTGTTCGCCGGCTGTGAGAGACGACAGGATATCGAGGATCGCAAGTTGAGACACCCCCGCAAGTACGCGGACAGAGACGTCGCCAACCCTGACTGGCCCGTGCTTCCAATCCGGCCGAGCGCGGAGCAACATAATATGGGCGTCAGATTTGACGAGGTCAGACGCTCGCTGCCGCACCATGGCCGGCGAGACGGACACCGCGCGGATTTGCTCGCTCAGAACCATCGCCAGTCCACTCTCAGTGTTTTGCCCTCGACTGGTTTGCGCAGTTCGGCTGTCAGGTTCGCCAGCAGCGTCTCGAGCTTTTGGACGCCATCGACTTCGACGGTGTGCTCTCTGCTAGCCCGCTTCTCTGCTTCCCGTCGTTCCTGCTCCTGTCGTTCCTTCTCTTGTAGCCGACGCAGCTCGTCCTCCTGCTCGCGAAGCCGTTGCTCGCGATCAGCCGCCTCCTGCTCACGCTTCTCGAGTGCTCGCTTCCGCTCGAGACGTTCCGCTTCCTCCGCAAGACGCGCTTTCTCTTCTTCCTCACGGCGAACGCGCTCCCTTTCGGCGGCCTCGTCGTCACCCAAATCCGTGTCCTCGCCATCACGGTCATGCTTCTCGACAAGTATCTGCGTAACCTCGCGCGCTGCCGCGTGCAACGAGGGAGCAAGGTCTTCATGCATTTGCTCGGCTTCCGCGTCGCGGCGCAGTGTCGCAAGAGCACCCTCCGCACGCTTGCCTGTAAGGCTCGGAAGCTGTTCGAGCAGTTGCCAGTTCGCGCCCTGCAGAACCGCGGCGACCTGTGCGCCGGAGGCAAGCGATTTGGCAAGCGGTTGCAGTTCTTCGGGGAGGTCGAACTTGGCGAGGGCGCGAATGCGCTCGACATTGTCGGACGCGTCGCGCAGAACACTCAACAGTTCCACCGACCGGCGTGCTGTGCCCAAGCGTTGACTCGTCTCGCGCAATCCGAGCGTGGCACTGTGGGATTCCAGTTGACCCACAAGGCTCTTCGCGCCCGTATCGAGTTCGCTGACTTTGACTTTGAGTTGGTCGCCGAGTCGCCGGACTGCAGCGGTGGACCGATGGTGCTCGTTGACTCCGATTCCGAACAACATCTTGGATCGGGCAAGTGCACGGGTCCAATCTCCGGGATCCGGGAGCGCCGGCTCCCGGAGTGTGGTGTCGTTGGCAAGGCTGCCAATCCCTGGGGGATCAAGAGGCGATCCGTGACGGAGCAGCTCTTGGTCTGTCAGCGCGACCCATGCCAGGATCAATAAGTCCTGGGCGGCCGACGTCACACCGGTTGGCTCGAGCGCGGCGCGCAACGCTCCGACGGTTGGAGGTGCGCTGGCGAGCGCTTGAGTAAAGGTGTCGTTCCATCCGAAGTGAACTGAGTCGAGCACATAGGTGACCTCACTCAAGGTGCCCACTCCGTAACCACTTACGACCCGGCGAACCTTCTTGGCCGTATCTCTATCAAGGGTGTCGATGCGGCCCCCCGCAGCCATCGCGGTTCGAACCAGGTCCAACACACGAGCCAGTTCAGTTTTGAGGACCTCTTCGCTCCCTCGGTCCACAGTCGGATGCTTCGGAAATCTTGCGTCGAGAGCGCCACCGAGGACCGAAACAGCAGTGTCGGCAAAGGACGGCGAGGACGGCTTCTGCGGGTCGTAACCGAGAGCGAGGGTGACAAAAATATTTCCCTCCGGAACGCGGTCGCCCAGGTGGTCATCAGTTGCCGCATCGACACCGTATGCCTGCCGCAGCGCAAGAACGACCTGCTCGCGCAGTGAATCACGCTGGTTGCTGAGCTGCCTCCGTGCGGGTTCACGGTCGTTCACCGGGAGCGACGTCGAGTACTGGTCATATCGCGCCCCGGTCAGCAGGTAGTCGAGGATGACGAGCTTGCCGATGTCGTCCATCCGCGCCGACGTCAAGAAGTGTGGCAGCCACGCTATCGTGTCGCTCTCCAACCCATCCTGCTTGAGCTGCAACAGTCTGAGCACGTCGTCCGACGGCGGGTGTCCCGAATCATCGAACGGGAAGTCGATGACCAACTTCCAGCGATCACCGCTGGCGGTGAGCGCGACGTCGGGAAGTGCGCGCGCATCGCGGACGTTCCCGAACACGACGTCAACCTCACGCTTCTGCCCGCGCCACACGTGTGTGAGCAAATACTCGCTCCCAAGTGTCCCAGTAAGCGAGGCCCCGATCTGGTCTGCGAGAAGCCGTCGCAGCAGACTGCGACGGTTCTCGTGCGTGTCTTCGTTTTGGACGTGGACAAGCACCGAGTCGTAGTCGACACCTGATAGTTGCAAGGTTATGACAGGGTCAGAAGTCTGGGAGCCGATGGTGAGTTCGCCGAACTCTCCCGACCAGTCCCTGGCGAGCGCAATAACTTGGACCGCCTCCTGACCCGGAATCATCGACACCACGGTGCCGAAGTTCAACGCCGACAATTTCGAGGCAGTGAGATCCTTCAACGAGGTGGCGCCCGACGCGATCGCCGCAATGAGGAGTGTTTTGGCGAGCCGGTCGTCACGACGGAATGGGTGGTTGCGCACAAGCCCCTTCGCTTCGTCTTCCGTCAAGGTGTGTCTGTTCAGGAGGTATGGGCGCATCTTGCGTGTGTAGAAAGTGCGTGCAGAACGGAAGAGGTTCTTCATGCCGAGGTCGAGCGGTTCGGCGTCGCCGAGCACCACCACGTCGAAAAGGTCACCGACGGGTATGACGTCGCCGACTGTCAGTTCGTCTCTGCCCCGAGACAGCAGCTCGCTCATGATCTTGAGCGCCGTACGCTCCCGCTGCATCATCGCCGAGAGTGCCACCATTGCATCCACCAACGCCGGCGAGAATGGGTAGACCTGCTCGAAATCAACTGCAGCTGAACCTATTTCGTCGGTGAGAAGGTGCTTCCAGGCCATCGGGTTCGATCGCACCCGAGCCACCGCTGCGCCCAGCGCATCGCGGCCACCGTCACTCGTCGGTAGGAGGAGACGCTTATGCACAATTTGCGGGAGGTTGGCGGCGGCGAGAGTGATCTTCTCGAAACGCCCTTCCCACCATTGGAAGGATTCGTCCAGCGCAACCTGCTCTGCGCCAACCCCGCCCCCGCCGAGGAAGTCTGTGAGGTTGCGCTGGCGAGCCACGAAGGACACCAGTGGGATGGGCAATACTCCGATGCCGGTCTCGACGAGCTTGGCCACTTTGGAGGTCTCCGTCTGAATGAACGAAGTGTCGCCCAGGTGATTGGCCAACCACAGAACCAACTCGTCGAGGAAAAGCACGACTCCCTCATAGCCCAAGCTTTTCGCGTGCTCGGTCATGGCACGAAGGCCCTCTGTCATCTCCAACCACGTGCCCGTGTTCTCGAACCCGGGAAAGTACGTGCGCACCAGGTCCGCGACAACACGCTGCCGATCTGGATCACCTGCCGGCTTAACGCGTGCGGCGTCGTACAACTCCGGGGTTAGCGCAGCCGCGAAACTACCCCAGCCAGAAGAGCCCGCTGCCTCGGCTTTGAAGCGTTCAAAGAATTTTTCGTCACCGAGTTGCGCGCGCCACTGGTCCGCGTTCTCGAAGAGCGAGTCCGAGCGGTGAAGCACGGGAGCAGGCGCTCCTGGATGTCGTGCCTTCATCGTGGCAAGGTACCCACCGAAGAGCGCCGACTCGAATGTCTCGGCTCCGATCAGGTGGTAGTCGAGTGCAAGGAGGTTCCGCTCGAGCAACATCTTGTGCTTCTCGACCTGTTCCTGGAGTCCCGGAAGCGCTTTGGCTTGAGCATTGCCGGTGAGCAGCAGATGCATGACCGCCATGTAATGCGACTTACCGGAACCGAACGACCCGTGGATGAACGCGCCCTTCGACGAACCTGAACTCAGGGTCGCCTCGACCAGGGTCAGGCCCTTTTCGAACGATTCCGCGATTGACTCGGTGACGACATAGTCGGTGAGCGTCTGGGATGCGGCCTCCTGCGCGCGGTGAATCTGCAAAACGAAGTCGTCGTCATGGACCGCGAGCGGGATGTTGATCGCATCGCGCAAAGGTAAAGACAGGTCGGTCATTTTGACGCCTTCCGTCCACGGGTAGCGACGGGCGGCGTCCATGCCGTCACCTGATCGCGGGTGGTCTCGATACGGGCAAGGTACTGATCTACAACGCCGGAGATGACTTTGGCCGGGCTGGCCCCGAACGCGGGCTCGATCTCCGAGTGCCATTGATTGAGCCACGGTTCCAGCTCCACCAGCCCTGCGACGAGCGGAACGAGCGCAGCATCGTTAGCCCCCAGTGCTTGCTGCGTTGGAATCTCGCGTGCCAGCGCGAGCGCTTGATCGCGGTGCGACCAGCCAGCCCATCCGAGCACCGGTGTCGGGTCCCCTTCTCGCGCAAGGCCTGGGTAGGCAATGAAACGCTCCTTGGGAACGTCGAGCTTGCCTCGCACCCTCCAATAGGTCGTCTTGGCGAAATCAGCTTGTCCGTACTTGGGCGGCACAGGGATGGTGACCTTCTCACCGGCATCCTCGCGCCGCTGAAGTGCCCACACGCTCTGCCACGCCCGATACTTCTCTACGCCGGCCGACTTGTAGCGATACGCGGCGAGGAACGGCACTGCATCACCAGGCGCAAGGCCGCCGACAACAGCAGCCAGATCAGGCTCAGCGCTGCCAGTGAGTGCCCTAGCGAGTTCCTTGATTACCGAGTCCGCCCGGAGCAGGTCGGCGAGCTCAGTGATCGAACGTGCGACCGGGCCCTGTGGATCTCTCCACAGCGCGGGGTCCTCGAGCCGATCGAGGATCGCGTCTTGCAAAGCCTCATTGCGTTGTACCGACCAATCCGATGTGGCCCAGCGTCTTTTGAACTCAGGTTTCTCAAGCAGTCTGATTCTTGGATCGGATTTCATCAGGTCCAGGCGCCCCTGTATGAGTGTCCGATAGTCGTGCGGCCAGGAAGAGGGTACATCGGTGACCGGTGTCGAATTGTGACGCTCGAACCACGCAGTCGTCTCCTCGGCCGCAACCACGCGGCGCGCGAGGTCAATCTCGAATGCCCTCTGCCCCAATGCGACCGCATCGATCGACGATCCGCTGTACGTCAAGTCGTCAGCAAGCAGGCCGTACCGGCGATAGACCTCCCAATCGAGTTCCTCTTGCTGAAAGATCAGCCGCTCGCGGATCTGACTCCAGTTGCCAGCCGCGTCAGCCAACGCCTCGGCGAGGTTCCCGGCCCCGTCAATGAGCCAATGTCCGACGACCGACGAGGGCGTGTTGACACCAAGATCACCTGCCAAGGCTTCTAGCGTCCGCGCGCGCTCAAGAGGAAGTTCTGCGGACAGGGGGAACGGATGGAGTTTGGTGGCATTGAACTGGTAAAAATCCTCCCACGGCACCTGCGTCTGACGAGCACCCTTCGTGTCCACCGTGCTGCCTTTGTTGTGGCTAACCTGCTTGAGCCAGAAACAGGCTGCGGACGAGTTGAGTACTCCTAGTAACTCCAAGTGCTGGTCCTCGGTCGCACCCTCCGGCAGCTTGATCACTGGTGCTGTCTGTTTAAACACCTTTCCGCCTCTGTCGAGGACGAAGTGGTTATGGGTTGCCACTTCGGCGAAGGTGATGGAGAGCGGCGTCACGTGGCGATTGGCGAAGAACATCGCGTGATCAAACCACCGCTTACCGCGTTCCTCCGGGCGCTGCCCAAAGTAGAGCCTGCTGCTCAAGTTGGCTCTAAAAATCCAGAACCACCTTGCGAGGGCCGAACTAGGTTCGAGATCGAGGCCCTGAACAGTGGCTGGTAGTAAACTCCGTGCCTGGGCTTTAACTTGATAGTCCCGAACTTGGTCGCCTTCCACCAAAATCGGACTGAATTCAGCCCAACTTAGGCGGGTCGCCACGAAATCTGGCACTACGAAGACCTCATCCTCGCCAGTGAGGTCTGTCATCCCCATGTCGACGCCAGTGTCCTTCAAAGTTAAAACCGAAACGGTCTCGATCGCGTCCTTCAGGCCAGACGCGCCACCACCACTAAGAGACCACGGATGGCTGGTGAGCGTCGACCGGTCGAGATCAGCGACTGAGACATAGCTGCCGTCATAGCCCGGCTCACTAACGTGTTCGACGATCTCGGTCCAGACCAGGCCCCTCGAAGCGTTCGCCGGCCGCCCCGGCTCGCCGCGCACGCCAAGGACCGCACGAACTTGATCAGCGATGGGACGGCGTCGACGGCCGATAATTATTACTGTCGGCGTCCCGTGCCCAGGGATATACGCGCCCGAGGAGTCGATCACCGCTGTGAGGTCGATCGGGTTGCCGATATCGTGACCCGCAAACAAATACTCGATGAGTTTCTTGCCGAATTCACGCTTCATGAACGAGTTCGAGGTGATCTGCCCGACGTACCCAGCCCCCTGACCTTGCTCTCCGCGAATCGCGAGCCGGAAGAGCAACTCCATGAAAGGCGCTGAAAGTGCGTACTTTCCAGCTGCCGATACATACGAAAGCCGGTACAGCGCATTGAGCGCCTTATCCTTCGGCGTGATGTATGGAGGGTTGCCCACGACTACGTGGTATTGACCGCGCCCGAGTATCCCCAGGTATTCGTCGATGTCTTCGGTGTCGTAGACAAACGCATTCTGGAGCTGCTCATCCTCATCGAAATCGAAGGTCTGGGTGACGCTGCCATGGACACTCAACAGTGAGTCACCGATAGCGAGGCGGAACCCGATTGCAGAGACTCCGACCAGAGAACTTTCACCCATTGCATTCAGACCCGCGACGGTGAGCCGAAACCGGGCAATCGCAACTGCGAACGGGTTGATATCGACGCCGTGGACGGAACCCATGGCACGACGGACACGCTCCTTGGCGTCGAGACCAGGTGCAGCTTCCAGCCATGCTTGGTTGAGCCGCTCGAACGCGCCCAGAAGAAAGTGGCCCGACCCGCAGGAAGGATCGATGACCTTGAGCCCCTTGAGGCCGAATTCAGCGATCGCTGGCGTCAGCGTCTGGTCGAGGATGAACTCCTCGACGAACACCGGAGTCTGCAGGAGTGCATAAGTCTTCTTGGCATGCTCTGATAGATCTTGGTAAAGGTCGCCGAGGAAACGTGTCTCCAACCTTGCATCGACGAAATCATGAACGAGCAGGCCATTCTCGTTGGTTCGACGCCAGAACGCGATCAAGGCGGTCGCCGATTCGGGACTGATTTCGGCGGTCCACACTGGGTTGTGCTTCGGGTCGATCAGAGCAGCACCTGCAGGCTGTGCGGCGAGTACGCCGAACCCCTGCTGAAGCCAATGTCGACGGTTATGGGTGGGATTCTCTCGAAAGTACGCGGTGAGGTTCTCCTCGGCGCGATGCACACGGTCGCCGGGCCCAGCGATCCACCCGACGGCGGTCGGCAAGCCATCGATCTTGGCACCGGCGAGCAGGTCATTGTCTTCGCAGAAGCGCAGAAACGTCGACGAGACAATCCACGCGACTGCGGCCTGATCGACCTCGTTATCGCGCCAGTTCACCCACGACCAGCCGGTCCGCTCCCGACCGAGGGCTTCGGCGTACTCCTCTTTCAGGCGCATGCCCCACGAGTTCGTCGGGTCCTCTGCACGGTCCTTCAAATCAGCCTGGAGAATCTTCAACTGCCCCTTCAGGTCAGCGAGCAGAGCGGACGAATTGATCACTTTTGGGCTCCTGGGGCACTTCTGGTGATTGCGGGTGCAGCGGTCAGGGACGAAAAGTCGGATGGCAGCTCGACCCAGGGGCTCGTCCCGGTCAGCACTTTCGCGCCTTCAAGTGACGGGTAGGCCTGGCTGCCTTGCTTGGCCACAAGTAGCCATCGGGCGGCCGGACGAGGGGTACCAACGTCGAGCAGATGCGACAGCAGTTCAGCCATGCCGTATCGGACGAGAGGGCCGGCGTTGATGATGAGCAGCGGCTCGGTTCTCGCCAATTGCTCGTGCCAGCGGGGAGCTACGGCCTCCCGAACTAGACGGACGAGATTCGCCCAATCGCCTTGACTCCGGTCAAGGGCATCTGCCCCCAGAACTACTTCCCACGGCACGCTGTTCTCCGCTGCATGGGCACGCGCGGCAGAGACGACCAAAGATGCTACGTCGAAGACGTTGATCCCGTATCTGCTGCAAAGTTCGCGCGTTGCCTTCTCGTAACGCTTAGGCGGGGTTGTCAACACAACTGCGCCGTGGCGAGAGAGTGATCCTTCCAATTTCGTCGCAGCCTCCGAGATAGCGTCCGGCGCATACACAGTCAGGCCGGTTGCTGTATGGGAGGTCGAATTCCTCTCGGAAACAAGCTCGTACACGCCGTCGTGGTTTACAACTCCAGGCAAGACCTCGTAGACGAGCTTGTCGAGTTCAGATCGCGCCGACGGTAGGCCGACTTGCGGGAACCGCGCAGTCACACTCTTCCGGACCGCGGACTCACTGATGCTCCGGCCGGGCTTGCCGCGTAGTGCGAGTTCGACCGCCTGCCGGGGATCAAGGTCGACTGGGTAGAGCTCATCGAACCTCGAGACCGTGGCTGTTATCGAGACCGACGCCGCCAATGTGAGTAATTGACGACCAGTCAGGGCGGCGAGTGTAGTCGCGCCGACGTCGTTCACGAGATCCGTGAGCGCACCGCTCGCTGTCGCATACGGGACCACTCCGGTAGTAACTAACTCATCCGCCTTGCGCCCTAATTCGATCGCTGCTTCCGTCAACACCTCCGCCGGCGGAAAATCTTCTCCCGATTCGTCGGGGTCCGCTGTCTCGCGCAACGCTATGACGTTGGCGCGCTTACCGACTCCGCGTCGTAGTTCCAATGCCGGCTCGTTCGTGCTGCGAGCATCGAACTCGTACGCGGCTCGTAGCAGAGCAGTGCCGTGACGAAGGCGCTCTTCGCCATCGAGCAGAGAGCCGCGCTGAACAACCAATGCGTTCGCTAGCCACGGCACAGTCGCCACGCGCCCAGTGCGTGCCATCAGGGTGGAAACTTCGGCAAGCATGGCATCGAGCGCGCGGCCTGTCGACCTACTCCATGTCCCAACCGCCTTGTCGACAGAGTGGTTAACCAGATCTCGGGTTCTCCCGAGCGACTGTGCTGTATCCGCAGTCGACGGCCAGTCGCCTGCCACAACGTCTCCCGTCAATCCGAGTAGACGCTCGACAACTACCTTCTCTGCACCGGCGAGTTGGCCGACCAGGGCACCGACCAGTCGCTCGGTACCCATCGGCTGATCTGCGGGAGTCTCTTGCGGACTACTGAGCCTTGCCCGCCAGCCACGGATCCTTGCTTGAATCTCCTTGCGGTACTTCTCCCCCAGACCGCGAATCGAGTTGATTCGAGTCGGATGCACGCCGAGAAGTTCACCCACGGTCGTCACGTCCAACCGTGCGAGAGGAGATAACGCTCGAGCAGACAAACCCGCACGATCTAGCGGAGTGTCAAGGCTTGCACTGTCGGCGAGTTCGTCGCTACCGCCTGCCCCGTCTTCCTGCGTGTCGAGGTCGGCGAAGATTCCTTGCCACGCGACAGCCAGTTGATCCGCGCTGCTGAATCTTGCTGTTGCCTGGGGGTGCAGTGCTCGCTGGAAAAACGCGGTGAGTTGAGTCGCTACAGCCGGCTCGAAACTCGTTGGTTCGATGATGGGCGCGTCGCTCTGGTCAGCAGGACGCCCCGCCCCCTCTCCCCACCAAGGAAGCTGGGTGGTCGCCATCTCGAACAAGGTGGTCGATACCGCCCACAGCTCGGCGGCGCGGTCGTACTTCTGCCGGCGACCTCGGCCCAAATACGGGTCCAGGTAGCTCGGTGTTCCCGACGCAATGTTATCGACACTTTCGCTTGCGAGCGAAAGATCGAAAAGCACCAGTGACGGCCGCCTGGTACCAGGATCCGGAATGATCCCCAGATTGGACGGCTTTATGTCACGGTGAAAGACACCCTGGGTTTCCAGATACATCATTGCTTCCAGGAGCTGGCTTCCGAATTGCTCGAGTTGGCCGACCGTGGCACGTCCCTCCTTGGACAGCCGAGTAGCGAGCGTTTCCTTTCCTGCGTCACTCAGCAGGATGGCACGGCGGTCCCCGACTTCGAGCGGACCGGAAATGAGCCGCACGATACGGCGATCATCGAGTGCGCGGAGCACGTCGGCTTCGAGCGAGAGTCGCCGGCCTGCAGGCTCGGTGCGAGCGACTTTCATTACCAGTTCACGATTGGGGTCGTCAGAGTCAGTGTCGTAGACACCGAGGGCGACACCACTCGACCCCTCGCCGCGGCGGCCGGCGACAATGAACCGGTCGGCAATGATGTCGTCCCTCTGCGCATCGACGGGATCATCGATGGGCGTCGGACCGTCGACCTTCTCTCCCCGCCGCAGATCGTCGCTTGCTTTCCGGAGGCGGTCGAGCACTTCCTCGATCGTGGACGGGCGCGTCGATTCCACCGCGCTGGTCGCCTTCGTGATCACTTCGGCCACATCGTCGGGCATACCGGGGGAGGCTGCGCGCGGATCGAGCGCACCCGCCTCGACAAGCCTCTGCTCCAACTCGACAAAGGTCTCGGCCGGTTGCCTACCCGTCAAAACAAGATAGGCAAGCGCTCCCAAGCCGTAGATGTCAAGCGGGATGGGCGGTAGCCCTTCCACTGAGTGACGAGCTTCAGGGGCGAGCCAAATCCAGTCGTTCTGGTCGGCGACACCCATCAAGTCATCAACGCCAGCGCCGATCGCGGTGAGTCGTGACCCATTGCGGGTGGAGCTGTCGCGCTGGGCGAAATACCAGTCGCGAATGGTGAGCTGGGGCAATGCGTCTTTCACGGGCGTTACCCAAACACGTCGGGGCGACAGCGCACGGTGACGTAAGTGGACGTTGTGCGCAAACCGGAGGATCTCGCCTAAGCGAATCACCAAGGCGATTCGCTGGTTGAGATCCAACTCGACACCCTCCCCCGCCATGTACGCGTCCAGCGGCAGTTCTCGTGCATCGTGCTCGAACACCAAGGCAGGACCGTCATCGGTTCGCTTGAAGTCGAGCGGGACAGCGATACCTGCATGACGCAGGTCCTGCGTGAGCTGGAATTCGCGCTGGGCAAGCTGCTCGACGTGTTGCCGGTCGGCAGAAGACGCCGTGGCTGGTACGTCGTACAGTCGCAGTCGCCGTTTGACCCCAGGCAAAGCGGGGAGGCTGACCAGCACATCCTGCCAATCCCGACCCTGCGCAATCGGCTCGTCATCAGTCACGACGAAGTCCCCCACCATTCGGGTCTTCGGCGTCGGAGTAAAGCCGACAGCGTCACAGAGCTTGCGCACTTCTCTGACTCTTCGGAGGTCCATCTGCTGACGAAAGTCGTGGGGCGGCTGAGCAAGGAATTCGGAGAACTTGCGAAGTCGCGGCGACGACTTGACGTGGTAGCCGTCCAGTGTGAGGACACCGATGTCGCCCGGAGCCGCTATGTCGACGGTGCTGCCCTCACCATGCATGACAACGACCGCATGTATTCGCGGGATCAGCGCCTTCGCTGCCTGGGGTGCCCGGTCCTGTAGAAGGCCCTTGAGCCACTTCGCCTTGCGGTCGGCGAGCAGTCTGGGATTCTCTGAGTTCCGCTGCCCCTGATTCCACCGCTGCGCGTTTCCGGTGACCCTGCCGTGCCAGCCCTTGAGCTCGACCAGATACATCCCCTGGGTGGTCAGCAAGAGGACATCGACCTCGGCTGTACGCCCTTGATCGTTGATGAACGTAAGGTTCGCCCATGCAGTAGCGATACCGTCGTCGGGAAGCAGGTCGCGGAAGATATCGAGCGCTGCAGCCTCCGCGGGGCTGGCCGCGTCGCCCATCACCTTCCACAACGGGGAGTCATGCTTCATCTCGCCACTCCATGCCCAGGCATGGGCGCGATCCTGGTGCCAGAGACGGGCTCGACCACAATCATCATGCAAATCCTATTCGACGGTAGCCCGCCCGAAGCGGTCGGTACGCCCAGTTCGCGCGCAAGCTCGATGCAGTCACGATGGAAAACGTCGGTGTCCGCCGCCCGAGTGCCTCTGACGCGACCTGGAGCCGGCGGACCTTGACTGCACACAGGTGTTCATTCTTTGTCAACACTCACCGCGCCGGCCTTCGCCTTGACCAGAACCCCATATTGAATCAGGCCCCGTTTGTTTCGTACCGCCTTGTCCGGCGCACGCAAGGACAACAACCCCGTAACGTCGCCACGTGTTGGCTGGGTATCCGTCTGAACACGGTCGTCTACGAGCGAAATGACCAAAGCACCTCGGGTTTCACTGCGCCCCAGGCTTTCCACATCCGCACCGGACGGAACGGCTTCAGCGGCCAAAATGTTTCTCTTGTTTTCACCAGTGAAATCAATTCGTTGCTCGGTACGTCTCTTACGTTTCCAGATAGGTGCGCTCACACCGAGTTCCTCGAACTCGACGAAGTATGCATCGGAACCGGTTCTGGACTGAGGCCAGATCACCGCCCAGTCCTGAATACGCCCATCCTTCGTGGCTGCGATGATCCAGGCTTTGAGAGGTTTGATCACATCCATATAGTCCGGATGCCATGTCATCGTTTCGAACAGTGACAGAAATTTGTCAGCGTCTATGAGACCGACCAGAACTGGCTGCGACGAGCGTTTGCCGGTCGAAGAATCAACGTATGGGAGTTTCACCTGCTTGGTCGCGCACAGAAGCATTGGTATCAGCGCCGTCGACAAGTTCAGAGCGTGTTTGCCACGTTCGTTTCTGGGGGGGACTGAATTCAGCTGATGGAAAGCGCCCACGGACGAGCGCGACTGGACAACAGCGTTGAACATTTTCGTCCGCGCCGATGGCTTCAACCAAGGTAAATGCTGGCTGACAAGCGGAGGGATCTGTCTCGGCTCCACAATCGGGCGACCATCCTCGTCGACACCGACATACTTCGTGAGTTCCTCACGAAACGACTCCTCGTCGAGAAGGAGCGCCTCGAACGCCTCGTACAGGTCCACTTTGTCGTCCCGCCTGATATACAGCCGCACGAGGTCTCTGTATCCGGCCCTAAACCCGAACCAACGCCCGGCCTGCATCAGAGTGTCGGCCTGTCCTGCTTTCCTCCGGAAGAAGGAAGTAGTCAGACCTTCGACAGTGAACCCTCGACTCAGCTTGGCTCCTCCGACCAGCACACGCCATACCTTGCCTTTGTCGAAGTCCAGGGCCTCTTGTTGTTGCTGGACATTCGCATCGGAATTCACGATCAGGACGGGGTTTGACCCACCACTGGTCATCTCCGCAAGAGCCTCGCCGATGAAGCTCTTCAGATCGCTGAACGAAGGCGGCACAGGCTCATTTTCTGCCCGTGCCTGCATAACTGGCTGAAAGTCCGTCTCGAACCGAGCCTTGAGCCTCGCCAAGCCGTCGGATGACCCGAATCGGCCGTTGTCCCAGAGTTTGCGGACGAGCTCGGCTGCTTCATCGTGCGCCGCGTTCTTGACGTTCTCATGGACGAGCATCGTGTGATGCCGAAATTCGCGATCGGAATACTTCTCACGATATTTCTTGATCGCACCGCTCAGCACCCAAGAATCCAGCGCCGCGGCCAGCTCTTTTCTCTGATTCGCCGGATCCGTAGCCGGATCCCCCTTGATCGCTCGGACGAATGCGAGCTCATTCGACGTTTCGAAGTTTT
Source organism: Rhodococcus sp. Leaf233 (assembly GCF_001426165.1). Lineage (NCBI taxonomy): Bacteria > Bacillati > Actinomycetota > Actinomycetes > Mycobacteriales > Nocardiaceae > Rhodococcus > Rhodococcus sp. Leaf233. Next base: position 130,168 of record NZ_LMRO01000014.1, on the reverse strand, counting down.
TCGGAACAAGATCCCAGTCGACGTCGATATCGTGGAATTCTTGCACGCCCATGTACCCCGTGGGCCGAGGTAGCGAAAGAACAAAGTCAGATGGGAACAGGTCGGACTCGTCGTCTGGGTCGATGAACACGTTCGCGAAGGGTGTTGCCGTATATCCCACGTATTGAGCGCGTGGCACCACCTCCATGACTTCACGAATCAATTTGTTGATCGCTGTTCGTTCGGCGGACTTCTTCGGATCCTTCGTGTTGACCGACGCAAGATCTGACTCGTCGTCGATGATCAATGCCGGCAGCTCTCCAAGCCCGGACTGGATCGGCTTGAGGTCACTTATCAATTTTTTCAGAGGGCTAGAGTTTTTCTTGACGACAACTACATATGCGTCAACATGGTTCAAATTCACCGGATCGTTGAGCGGCTTGCTTTTGTCAACCCGGTCGTAACGGAGCTGCGACAGACCCTGCGGAAGATTCTTGTAGTCGTACTTGTGTGTGGTGACCCGACGGATCCGCGTAGCGCCCGGTTGATCGAGAGCTTGCTGTGAGTGTCTGACAAAATTGCCGGCAAGCCATTCCTCATCCTGCTGGTAATCGAGGTTACGCGCCACCACTGGATCGCTTGCGTCCTGACCCGCCAGGACGTTCTCGACACCCATGAGCTCCATGTCGATTCGCCTCTGCGTCTGCGAGCGAAGAATTTCGATGGTGCCAGTCATGATGATCACCAAGCGGTAACCAGCATCGATCGCTTTAGCCGCTACTCCGGTGAAGTTCGCGGTCTTGCCACTCTGGACGTAGCCGACGACAAGTCCCTTGGTCGCCTTAACTTCAGCGCGCGTGGGATCGGTGAGCCGCTCGACGACGGAGGTCGTGCTTCTGTCGAGTCCCGCAATCAGCGGTGCCGGCCACTTCTTGACTTCCGACAGATACTTTTCGTAGTCGTCCCAATACAAGGTGCTTCGTTCGTTCCGCGCCTTGTCGTACCACGGCTCGAATGTTTTCGAAATTATGATCGCACCATCGACGTGAACTGGAATCAGCTCGGCAAGTTTCGACTCCGCGCTCTCACTCAAACCCAATGCGCGGACAACGGCGCGGCGCCTCGCGGGTGAGCCCGGTTCGGTAGCTGTCCCGAGCTCGTCCTCGACATCGAGTTCGGCACTCGCGTCCCATTTGGCAAGTGCCAGGCGAAGCTGGACCAGTCCTCCATCGTTTGGATTTGCCGACCACACAAAGTCGACGAGTTGCGGTTCTGAGACTTCGTGTCCTGCGAAAATACTGAGAGTCGGCAGTAGAGGTACCGGTCGTTGATCCGAGAGTCCTTGAAGCACGTTTTTCAGTGGCTGGGAAATCGCTGTCATATCACTCATGGTCATTTCTCCATCTCACTGGTGAGACCGAATAAACGGCCGGGGAGGGTGTAATTCGGGTAGTTGGTCAAATCGACTCGATATGAAATGTCGCCAATTCGATTCATTTGAGGGACACTCGCGCGCAATCGATCCTGCGTCAGCACAGGGAATTTGCTATCAAGGAGATAAGCAGTGATATTGCTGCGTATCGCCCACGCCGATGGATACAACGTAGCGTCAGCATCATGCCAACCAACCTTTGCAAGCTTCCCGTCCAGCAAATGCCGGTATTGGCCCACTCGACTCCTGACCCGGTCGACCAGTTCCGGCAGGCCAAGGGCACCGCTCGCACCATTCCGCGTCAGCTGAATGGACAGAAGGCACAACTCACTTCCCCCGACTGGGACAAGCTGATAATAGCCGTGAAGCATGTGTGACCTTTTTTCGGAGCTTGTCGTTTTCACTTCGAGATTTACTTGCTCCAAGACGAAATCGTGTTGACCCGCGGACGGTCCCTGCCACGACTTTAAGGCCGTGTCGATGCCTACAAGGTCGACAAGGCGCTCAAGAATCAGCAGCTCACCGAATAGCCCCAGCTCCCTTTCAGTTCCCATACCTGACAGGTTGGAGAATAGTTCTCGATGTTTCGCAATCGCCGACAAGGTCGCCGCGGCGAGCGAAGATCCATGGAGTTGCATTTCGTCGGCGATGCTTGTGAGCAGCCCGAAAGCCCCATGCAGATTGTCAGATACGTCGACAGTCAGGCGCGCCATCTCGTCATGACCCACGCTGAAGCCGAGGTGTTCCCACCTGTCCAACTCAGGGGCCGGAGGCACGTGCTTGGTCATTAGGGTCAACGTATTGCTTTTGGGGTCCATGTCGACGTTGCATCGCGGCGAACCCCTGAAGGGCAGAACCACAGGAACCCCCGCGGCCCACACCTCGTCTATTGTCGCCGATGAATAATCCCGTGCATTGTCAGTTTTCCTTGGCACTGCGCATCCTGAACTCGGTCTCTGCTGCACTACCGAGCACTGCTCGCCAGAGAGCGATATTGTCTTTGTCTTTCGACCCAAAGGCCAGACCTTCGAAAATTTCGTGGGTCAAGAGAAATATCAACGTCTTCACCAGCGGCGCGTCATTCAAGCTTCCCCCACCGGGAGACAGTGTCGAACGGTACTTCCTGTTCAACAGAATTTCTTTTTTTTGGAAGTCGATGTCGAACAGTCCACCGCTAGGGAGCCGTGTCCATTTGACGGACACCGATCCCGATCGTCGCAGACTGGTCTCGGCCTTGAGAGTTTTGGTCAGGTCCGGAGAGAACCCACGACCGGGAGCAATAACCGGGTATCGTTTACTGACTTTCCGATGCGCTTCTTTGTAGGTACTTTCGGCCGCTTCGAGATATTGATCGAAAGTGGTTCCGTCCGATGCCACGGACTTAACCAAGGCCTGCCGGAACGGCGGTTCGAATCTCAGACCTGCTTTCTCCGGATTCATGGTGAGCAGCGAACCGATCGCTTCCGAACCCTCGATGAGGACCCGAGCCAACTGTCGCTGCTTAGAAGTATTGGCAACATCGGACCATCCACCGACTTGCAGAAGCCTATCGTTTCGGTAGACGTAGAACCCCTGAAAGGCGTCACCGGCCTTGCCGGAGATGCGGAATCCCGGAATGTCTGCCTTGCCCGGCCAGATATGACATCGCAGACCCACGCTCTGAGAACCGACCCGAGCGATCAAGGTCTTGGGGTAATCGGGGTTGCCTGACTGCGCGTAACCGAAAGGATCCACCGCGCGCACCGGAGTTCCTACCGCGTCATCCGCTTGATCTATGTCGTCCACCAAAATCGACAGAGTCAAGGCACCGCTGCTGATCAACCGATGGAACGCGACACCCAGGTGAGACCTGATCCTCAGCTCTGCCTGCGCAATCCACGTGCGCGCTTCCTCGGTGTTGCTGCCGTCGTATGACGATCGTAGGTCCGACCACACAACGGTTGTTCCGGCAGCCGAACCCGTCTGGTGCTTGCGCTTGTTCCGTTCGATCGTTGCGGATCTCGTGGTCAGTCGCTCACATGCGAAATCGCGAGAAAAGTCGGCTCTTCGGATCCTTCTGCCCACCGGTACTTCGTCCCCGGTGCTGGACCACAATGTAAGCGTGTCGGCGTGACTGAAGGACGCGGCCTTGAGCCCGACTCCATAGTGTCCGAGATCGTCTGTCGAGTATGCGCGCTGGTAGCCCAGGGTCATGGCAGCATCTGCCGTGTTTCCCGCCATGCCGGTGCCGTCGTCGACCACTTCGACCTGTGCCAGCTTGTCCTCCGTTGTGAGTAGCCTGACGGAGACGTGGCGAGCTTTTGCATCCACGCAATTGTCGACGAGATCGGCAAGGGCCGACTCCAAGGAGTAGTGAGACCCGAGGCTCTTAACCAAGCCCGCAGCAGGTTCAAGCCTGATCGTGTCTTCGACGTCTGTTCTGACTGTCATCGAAGGCCTCCGTCCTGCGAAGGAGCGCAGGCGCGTGGGCGTCCGGTGGGGTGCGGAAGGGTTGTCGTGCAGGCGAATGGCTGCCGAAGCACCAGCTCAACACGTCGTCGGATCGGGGTGATGGCACTCTCCTACTCTTGGTTGGGCCGTTCTTCCCCCGAAGAAAACGGTGCGCGTTCCTAACAGACATTACGGACTACGACGCTGATGTCTAGCGGAATCGCCGAGACAGAACTGCATCCGAAGTCGCCGCTGCGGTTTCGTAGGCAACACTGCTGCTCATACGCTGGTGGCTACCCGGACTACATACTCGATAACACCGAGAGCATGCACATTGCGTCGACACCGCCAACCTACGACCGGCGTTTACATAGACACCAATTGGCAATTTCAATGTGACAATGCCGAGGGCCGATCCAATTCAGCTAGCAACACTGCCTCAGTGCTTTTCAGTTTCGTGTTCGTCATCGGATTTTGCCGGCCTCTTCGATACGATCCCCTTCACGCCTTTGCCGACCCAACCTGCACCCGCCGCGCCGATGCTGACTGCCTTACCACCAATTTCAGCTGCGGCACCACCAATGGCTTTCGCACGGTTACCCAGCTCGGAGAATGCATCGCTGATGGAAGGGTCCTCGTTGTCGATCCAACCGGTGACCTGACTGTTCCGTGCCGATGCGAAAGCGTCCAAGTCATTGCGCAGCTGGGTGATATCACGCTTGAGATCCCCTGTCGCCATCCAGCGCACAATTTCCAGCGGCTTGACCGTTCCGTAATTGGAGAGCTCGAGCCTGGCGTGACGCAATAGGTCGCCATCGCGCTCGACGTGCTCAGCAAGCATTTCCCGGGCCGACGCGACGACGGCGTCGAGATGTTCGGGCTCCACCGCGCGCACACGAGCAATACGGAGCGTCTGCCACAGGTAGAGCGAGCGCTCAGCGATCACCAAGAGCTGCAGGGTCTCACCGAGACGCTCGTCCTTGACTGCTCGCGTCAGGTATGCAGCGCGCTCCTGGACCGGCTTGTCCGCATCGAAGCTGTTGACGGTTCGCTTCGCATGGTCCCGGAGTCGCTCGATACCCACTTGGAGCTGAGGGCCCAACGAGGCAACGCTCTCCCAGTCTGTTGTGGGGAGTGCGCCAGTCTCTTTGTGGACCTTGATGATGGCCGACAAAGCGGAATGATGGCCAACGACATCCCCCACTTGCGCCGCTTGGGCTAGATGGAGGATCTTGTCGACCTCGCCCTCGATGCGCCTGATTCCGTCCGACACCTCGCTGATTGCTGTCTGCAAGGCGAGTTGCACCACCATGATCTGAATTCCCAGGGCTCGGGTCGGTGTCATTGAGACCGGCTGCCACTGCATCTGATGGCGGAACTTGTGTGCCGAGTCGACCAGAGTCATACGGTTGTATCCGGGGAGTCCCGGAATGACCTTGTAGGACTTCAGCATGTCAACAGTCTGAGGAGCAAGTTTCACGAAGTGACCATGCTGCATCTTCGCTGCGGCTGCAGCGGCTATCAGTCCACCCGCGTTCGCTACAGCGGTTTTGTCGATGCCGGCAACCTGCACCCCATCGCCGGCAAGGTCCTTGATTCGGCTGAGGTAACCCGCAACCGCGTCGTCATCACCCGAAATCAGCAGGCCCTCCGGCTCCACGTGCACCGAAATTCCAGAGGACTCGAGCAGCTCCCTGTCGAAGTCGGTCAGTTCCTGGTTCATCCAGTCATCGGTCATACCAAGCCTCCTGAGGTTGTAAGCGCAGACATTAATTGAACCGACCGACAGGTTCTTGAGCGCATCGGCAAACTTGGCTCCCGTCACGCCAGACCTAGCCGTTTGCGTTCCATCTCGATGATCCAGTTCTCTGCCGGAGCGATGCCCTGATCCCACCCGTCGTCCACGGACGCATGGTCCCTCTCCTTCGCCTGACTGCGTCGCGCATACTCGTCGAACAGCTGGGTCTTTCGTTCGAGCACTTCGCGCATCCGCTCGTCGACTGTGTCCTTCGCCAGCAATCGATGCACCTGCACGGTACGTATCTGGCCCATCCGATGCGCCCTTGCGATCGCCTGGACCTCAGTGCTCGGCTTCCATTGGGGCTCAGTCAGGATCACCACCGAGGCGGCCTAGTTGTTCAAGCCCACGCCGCCGGCTTCGATCTGACTGACCAACACTGCCCGACCATTGTGCGATGTGAAGTCGTCGACCATCTGCTGCCGTTGGGTCGATGACGTTGCACCATTCAGTGGGCCGAATACGACGCCTGGCACCTCGCGGCAGACTGCGTCGAGCACTGACTTGAAAAACGAGAACACGATGATCTTGACGCCGTCGTCCTCAGCCTCCTCCACGATTTCCCGCAACCGTTCAATCTTGGCCGACTTCGTGTGCCCCGAACCTGCGTATGCCGACTGTCGCATCGCCATGAAATTTCGTGATGCCACCGCGTCCCGGTACCGCGAGTTGTCGTCGGCCGTCGGTTGCACCCAGTCCTCGACTTCGATGAGTTCCGGCAGCTCCTTGACTACGTCCACCTGGTTACGTCGGGAGTCCCACTGAGAAGAACTACTCGTCTGGCCTTACCGATCAGCTTGCGCGACGCGATAGATCGTTGCGAAGCTTTGTTTTCGATCTGGTGCGTCTCGTCACTGACGACAAGGCTGCAGTCACGGAGATGTCGAGTCGTTGAGGGTGGAAGTAGCACCGTCCGATAAATGCACGATGGCCTCTCCCGAAGATTCTAATCCTCGACCAGCGCGCGAATCTGAGCCAGGATTCGCGCGGCGTCTCCTTTGATGGATTCTTTCAGCAGCCGGTCGTTTGCCTCCCCTGGAGTGTGAGCTGCTTCGATTGCTTTTCCCACCGGCAGTGTCGCGTCGTAAACGCGGACCGATTCGTACTGGTTGGTCGGCAGGTTCTCCGGGTCAATCGGTACATGGCCTAGACCGTACGATCGCAGCGTTTCCGAAATCATGCCGTTTATGCGTCGGGTGAGGCGCCCTGCTTGCAGTGCGTCGCGAAGCTCCCATGCCTCAAAGGTCGCCACGCCTCCCTCGTCGGCTACGTGCTTGCGGATGTCGTCGAATGATGTCATAAAGGAAACGTACAACATGTTCAAAGAAAAATCTACGAACAGTTTTTTCATTGGATGTTACGAGACCCCTGGACTCTGTAACCCGCCTTACTGCCAAAACCGTGCCGTCCAGCTCCTCGGTGGTCCACAGGCCGGACACCTAAGGGATGTGCGGCACCAAGACGCCGTCGCCCAGCGCAGTCGGCCGCCTTCGAGGGCTGCGAGAACGTAGTCCTTGACCCCATCGGACAGTTCATCGTCCGCGTCGATGGCGTCGACCACCACGTCGACGAGTGGCCTGTCGACAGCATTGTCGGCAACGGGCACCGGCACTCCCCTGTTCGTTCTGATGGCTAACCAGACCCCACAGTTTCATATGGTGCCGACAGTTCGCAGGGACATGAACCATCGCCGATTCACCGTCAGTGCGAGCCTGTGAAGGTTGGTCTCAGGAAGGCACGAACGTGGCTATCAGGTTCAGGCCCCCGAACCGCAGTCGACGGGCACGATCGCCCCGGTCACCGCGGAAGCCCTGTCACTCAGCAGCCACGCGGCGGCCTCGGCAACTTCGAGGGCCTCCGCCATGCGACCCATCGGTGACGCAGCGCTACTGGCCGCGATAGCGCCTGGCGTCTTTGCCTCCCATTCGTCCATCATTTCTGTTGCAGTTCCTCCGGGCATCAGACCGTTGACACGGATACCCTCGGGGGCCCAGGTGACCGCTGCTGTTTCGGTGATGCTGTTTAGCGCCCGCTTCATCGCCCCGTACGCCGGAAGCGGCGGAACGGCACGGCGGCTGCCGATGCTCGAGGTGTTCACGATGGCACCGCCTCCGCTCCGACGCATAAGGGCGGCTTCGGCATTCATCGCGGTCCAGTGAGCGCGGAAGTTGACGGTGAACTGCTCGTCGAGGTCGGCTTCGGTGGTGGTGTCGAGCGGACCTATCTGCTGCTGGTTGACGCCACCGTTGTTGAACGCGCCGTCGAGTCGTCCGTGCAGCTGCTCGACGCGGGCGACGGCGGCACGGATGCTGTCGGAGTCAGCAAGGTCCATGGAGACCGCGTCGGCGGTACCTCCGGCCGTTCGGATTGTCTCCACGAGCTGATCGAGCGCGTCGACGTTGCGGGCGGCGAGCACAACAGCAGCTCCTTCAGCCGAGAAGAGGTGAGCCGCAGCGGCACCGATTCCTCGACTGGCACCGGTGATGAACACGATCTTTCCGGCCAGAAGGCCGGCTGTACTGGAAGCTGTTTCGATGGTCATGATGCAAGCATCAAGGCTCATCAACACCGGATACAGGCACAAACGGTACTAGGGTCCGGCGCTCGACTCGGGGCACAATCGAACTCATGGACAAGCAGGAACTCGGGGCGTTTCTCCGTAGCCGCCGCGAAAAGCTTCAACCGCAGGATGTGGGTCTACCGTCCGGCCCTCGCCGCCGGACCCCGGGTCTTCGCCGTGAAGAAGTAGCCGTGCTCGCGCATATTTCGACGGAGTACTACGTGCGCCTCGAACAAGGCCGCGCACCACGCCCGTCGGCAGAGGTGCTGGCGGGGATTGCCGCTGCCCTGTGCCTCGGCGACACCGAGTCCGACCATCTGCACGCGCTGGCGGGCACCGCGCCCGCGAGGTCAGGTGTACACCGGCGCGATGTTCGGCCCAGCATTCTCACGCTCCTGGAACGGTTACCGCAGACCGCCGGCATCGTCATGTCGGCGGCGTTCGAGGTTCTCGCCTGGAACGATCTCGCCGCCGCGCTCATGGAAGATTTCGGTGCCCTGCCGCCTCGTGATCGCAACCTTGCCCGCAAAGCGTTCCTCGGCACCGAGCAGCCGAGCGAGCGGCTCTACGGCATCTCCGACGACGTCCACTTCCGCCACAGCGCCGTCAACGAACTCCGCACCGCACTCACCCGATATCCGACAGACGAGACTGTGAGCAACCTCGTCACCGAACTGCGCGAGGGCAGCCCCGACTTCGCGCGACTGTGGGAACGACACGACGTCGAGTGTCCCCCGCCCTGCGAAAGACCTTTCGGAGCACATCCGTTGGAGAGATCACGGTGGACTGCGATTCGCTGAAACTCGTCGAACTCGACCAGCACCTGATCCTGTATACCGCTGCTCACGGCACCCCCGATGCCGACAAATTGGCGATACTGGCCATGATCGGACCGCACGAAACTGACCACCACGACAAACCAGCCGGAACCCGCTCGGAGTGACAGCAGCCTTCGATCTGTCGGTACCCGATGCTTCGATGGCGGTATGTCACGACTCGACGAGGGGTTCCCGCCTCCCACGGCCTGTGTGCAGTGGTGTCAGCACCGCAGCTACGACCTGCATGTGCTCGACGACGGTGTGGAGGTGGACCTCGATTGGTGGAACGACCACCTCGACCGAGCCGGTCATGACCTTCGACTGCGCGGCCGCAACCTCGACGGCGAAATCGTCGAGTACGGCGGTGCCACCGTGCAGCGCAACGATCTTCGACACGGCACCGATCTGGCCGTAGGCGAACATGATTCGCTCGGCCTGTTGTTTCTCTGCGCGGCCTGGCAGGGCAGCCACAAACACCGCAGATCCAAACGTCGATTCCCCGACGTCATGAACCCACACCTCAGCCATCCCGACGAGAACCCCGTCGCGAAGACTCTCGCGGTGCTCGACAGCTGCGTCCGCAACCGCGTAGTCCCCGACCATCCGAACTCCACCTGGTCCGGTTGGCCCGATGCGCCAGGCGTCGGAATGTCTCTCATGGCCACGTTCCTATGGGCGGTAAAAGCATCGGTCTACGGCGGACCGGCGCAGCTGATCGACCAATACGGAGTCTCGACACTCATCCACGAAGGATGGCTCGAAGACCCATCCGTCACCGGATTCACTCGTCGCCGCTACGACCGCTACGTCGAACTCATCACCGCATGGGCCACCGACATCGGCACCAGCCCCGAGCTCGTCGAAATGTGGCTCGTACAGCGCTGGAGCGCACGACTCAACGAAGCACGACACGGCCGATACACCGCACCCACATTGTTCTGAACCGCTCGAAATACAATTGCAACCCAACGGCATTGGTCAGAACAGAAGAGGGTTCATCATCCGCGCGTCACCATACGCACGTGCGGGATTCCAGCGTCCAAGTAGTTCTCACCCACACGAACGAATCCGAAGCGGCCGTACCACTCTTCGAGGTGCGCCTGAGCGGAGAGTTCGACGACCCCGGGATATGCCTCCTGTGCCGCCTTCACGAGTTCTCCGGCGTAGCCCTTACCCCGTGCACTGGCGGCGGTCGCGACTCGGCCGATATGAACCGTATCGTCGACGAGGACTCGAATGGTCGCCAGCACCTCACCGTCGTCGTCCTGCATCCAGAACAACTCCGTCGTCGGAAGCAGGTCCGCGCCATCGAGTTCGATGTCGTCGACGATTCCCTGCTCATGCACGAATACCGCGACCCGAAGCGCCATGATGCGGTACAGGGTTTTCTGGTCCACGCGTGCCAGCGGGGCGTGATGGAGAGTGGGCATGGGGGTCCGTTCAGTCGAAGGTAGGGACAAGGTCACCGGCCGGTTGCGGCGCAGCGGTCGACCACGTTGGCGATCGTGCGTTGGGCCAGTCGTTTCTGCGTCGCCGGCGGATACGTCTCGGGATCGAGTACCGCCAGGACCACGATGCCTTCCACCGCGGTAGCAATCTGTAAGGCGTACTCTGCGGCCTCGGCATCGGTGAGGTGAGTGCCGAGGTCGGCAACGAGACCCGCTGTGCGCGTGAGCCACTGACGCGTGTGGGTCACGTGCGGGTTCCGCAGCTCGGCGTCCGCGATCGCCGCCGCCGCGAAACCCGTGAAGATTCGAGCTTCGACAATGCGCTCGTCGTCGAGCGGAAGTACCGAGCAGACAACGGAATACAGCCGCTCCGCCGCGGACTGCGTGCCACCAGTACCGGCTTCGTCGGCCCGCGCTGCCGTGCGCTCGAACAGAGTCTGACGCGCGTGCACCAACATCGCAGACCGGGAGCCGAAGCGGTGCATGATCAGACCGGTGGTGCAGCCCGCCCGAGTCGCGACCGCGCGCACCGTCGTCGCCTCGATTCCCAACTCCGCGATCGTGTCCCACACGGCCTGCGAAATGCGGTGCAGCGGGTCGTCCGATTCGAGAGTCACTCGTTCCCACCTCCGCTTGTCCGTAACACCTGTTACGGACAAGCGTAACAGGTGTTACGACGAGCCATCTTGCGAACGCCACACGGAGTGGTTGCCGAGACGCACAATCCGTTCTACTGTTATTCCGTAATTACGGAATAACAACCAAGGAGCTCGAGATGCGACGCCTCACCCTGGTTTCGGCAGCCTGCGCGGCGGTCCTGTTGATGAGCGGATGCGCCTCCACCGACTCGGACACCGCCGAAGCCGCCACCCCGACACCGGAGAACTGTGCACCCGTCACCTCGACCGACCTCGCCACCGAAGACGGGTGGATCGGACTGATCGATCAGGTACCCGACACCGTCGGCCTCGTGATCGACGACGGACGCGGCCGCACCGTCGAACACCGAACCGATCAGGAGCAGGTACTCGCATCGGCGATCAAGGTGGTGCATCTCGCCGCCTACGCCCAAGCCGTCGCGAACGGCAGCATCGACCCGAACGAGCAAGTGTCGCTCTCGGATTGGGAGCGCTGGTACGTACCCGGCACCGACGGTGGCGCGCATCTGAATGCCCTGAACCGCTTGGGAATCGCGAACACCGGCACCAACGCAACCGACCCCAATGCCACGGTCCGCATCGACGACATGGTTACGGCCATGATCCAGGAAAGCGACAACTCCGTCCCCGACTACCTCCGATACCGACTCGGCGACCAAGCCATCATCGACGCAGCTGCCACCGGAGGGTGGGAGAACTTCGAGGTGCCCAGCCTGGTGGCCGACATCCTATCGGTGTTCGACCCCGCCCTCGCCGACGAAGACCGCTGGGAGACGGCGCAGAAGTGGGCATTCGACCCGGAGTTTCGGACCCAGGTCGACGCAGCCGCGCAACTACCGACTTACGAAGACCAGGCCACCCGCGTGCAGAACAACTTTCGCGGTGCCTCGGCGGAACAACTCAATGGACTGTATCGCGCTTTCACGGACGGGACGTACGACACTGCGTCCGAAACCATTCTGCGCCAACTGGAATGGCAACCCGCAGGTGACAGCGTTCTCGGTGTCGGTTTTAAAGGCGGCAGCCTCCCTGGTGTACTGACCCAGGGAATCGAGTTACGCCGCACCGACGGAACTGTCGCTACCGCAGTGTGGCTGATCGACGGCATCCCAGGGGACAAATTCGATCAAGCCATGGCCGGCATCGGAGTCCAGCAGCAACTCATCCTCGAGGCTATGCAATCGCCGGACGTCCTCGACCGGATAGCCTGCGTGGTGTGAGCGCAGAGTTCGAGTCGAGACTGGCAGAGCTGGAAGCCCGCGTCGCCGAGCTGGAACGACGCGAAGCTCCCGAGCATGTCGATGCCGCCCCGTCGACGGGCGGCATCGTGGCCTATCAGGGCGACGTGCACTTGCACGGCACTGCCCGTTGGGACATCAGCTACTCTCCCGACGCCATCGTGGATCTGCCCATCTCCTCGATGTCGGAAGTGCTTGCTGCGCTGGGCCATCCGGTGCGGTTACAGATCGTGCGAACCTTGCTGCGCGGTCCGGCGAACGCCGCTGATCTCCATGCCGCGGTGGGAGTCGGCTCCTCGGGCCAGATCTACCACCATCTCAAGACACTGAGCTCGGCCAGCATCGTGGAGCAGCAAGGCCGCGGCGACTACCGCATCGCCGCCAAACGCGTTGTGCCGATCCTGGTTTCGATGCTCACCGCCGCCGACATCGCGGGAGACCTCGGCACCTGAGGCCTTACCCGATCAGGGAACCAGCACCACGCCGGCACCGGGGAGAAGAGTGTCGAGGTAAGGCGAGCCCCACTCGGCACCGTACGAGTAGTCGCGAGAATGCGTCACCGTCACCACAACAGGCCCCGAACCGGTGTTCGCCACCACCTCGAGTGGAAGGTACTGCTTACTGAAAAAGTTGTCCGCGGGCGGCGTCGGATCGTCCTGCCAATGCCGTAGGTCGGCTGCACCCGTCGCACCCGTCGCCAGGTTTCGCCAGTTCAAGTTGAGGTACCGGTAGGGATACTGATCGGCGAACGGGGCAATATTCGCAGCCGAGAAGGTTGCGACACCGGGCTCGTCGCCCACGGTGGCCTTCATCGGAATGGTCTGGAAGAAGCCGCCGGGGACGGCACCGGGAGCGATCTGGAAACCGGTCACGATGGGAACCTGGAGGTTCGTCACCTGAGGGGTGGCCGCTGCCGTACCCGCTCCGATCCCGAACGCCAGGGGCACAGTCAGGGCCGTGCCTACTACCGCTCGCCGCAATGACTTTCGCATACCTCATGCCTTTCGTCGATGTCGCGCAATGGGATTCCGAGTCGCTCCAGAATCGGCATCCATCACTTCAGGTTGAAGCTGAAACATCAACTGGCTGTTGAGTGTTTCTTCTCTTCACCCTCTCAGGCGAATTGTCCGATGTTCCAGCCGTATACCGATTCGTGACGGGGTCGTGACCCGAAGGACGTTAACAGACCATCTGGCACGTTCGATTCATAGTTCAGAGGTGATGCACTCTGCAGCCACCGGTGAGGACGAACGAATGAGGCAAGTCCGCAACATCGTGGCCATGTGTGCCCTGGTCGCTGCTATCACCCTGACTCTTACGGCCTGCGGGTCCGAGGGACCGACCAGCACCGATGCAGCGCCGGTCACCAGCGCCGCTACCGCTCCGTCAGCGGGTGGGTCTCCCGACACAGGTAGTGGCACCGGTACGGACGGACCGGCCGTCGATACTCCCGAGGTCGTGACTCCGGCGCTGGAGCAGCCCACCGAAGCGGGACCTGCTGCCGTGCCACCTGCCCCGAATCGTGACGACGTCAACGTCGACGCACGCGACTTCGAGGTAGACGGTGGCCAGTACTTCTTCCAATCCCCCAGCGGGAATGTCTTCTGCGCTTTCAGTTCAGTCAATGCACCCGGAACCATCGTGGGCTGCCAGGTCCGCTACTCGGTACCGGGCAACACCGGACGCGAGTGCCTCAACACCGAGAACAACACCTACGGCGTGCAGATCACACAGGACGGCACCGTCGAACAGATATGCACCAACCAGGGAATCTTTTTCGGCGGGAATCCCGGCCCACGAGTTCTCGAATACGGCCAGGTCATCGGAGTGACAGGCAACTTCTGCCGGTCCACCGAAGCCGGCGTTACCTGCTACGACGGCGACAGAGGCTTCATGATCTCCCGCGACGTCAACATCGCTTTCTGATGAAGGAGCTCCGAATGATCCGAAGAAGTGCTCTACTCGCGTCCACTGCTGCCCTCGCCTTCGCGCTGACCGCCTGCGGCGGCGAGGAGGCCCCCGCGGCTGCACCGACCCCCGCCTCCAACGCCGCATCAGCAATTCCTGCTCCACCGCAAGTGACCATTGCCAACCCCCCGGTCGACACCACGGACACTGCCGCGCCGGAGACCACGGATTCATCGCACAGCAAACCGAATCCGGTGAACAACACCGCACCGATCACTCCCGTCGACCCGGCCCTCTACACCGCATACGGCAACGAGGTGGGGTGGAAGTCGCCCTCGGGCAAGATCTACTGCAAGATCGGCTCTTCCGAATTCGGGTCCGGTTGCCAGTCAGGAGATGCTCCAGTACCGGACGGCGCGAACTGCGTCACCCCGTCGTTCACTATCGACCAACTGAGCAAAGGCTTCTACATGACGCCGGGAAAGGTGACGCCGACCTGCTTCAACCAAGGCCAATTCGGAGTCGAGAACGCGCAGACGTTGGAGTACAACACCTCCATCACGTTCAATGGGATGACGTGCTTCTCCCGCGTCGAAGCAATGATCTGCGACGCCGGCGGCGGGCATGGCTTCGTGTTGTCGATGCAGCAAGCGACGTCCAACTGATGGCGAGACACAGCAGGCGCGCCGTCGTCGTCGCCATGATGTTCACCGGCATTCTCCTGACGGGATGCAGCAATTCGGACGAACCGACCGATGCAATGCCGTCGGTCATCCCCACCGTGGTCGCGGGTGCGCCGGCGACCTCGACCGCGGCTGCACCGCAGGTGACGGTTGCTCCGCAACCGGGTGGCAGCCAGTCCGAGTCCGATTCTGCGACAACACCATCGGTCGACTCCGCGCCGATCACTCCCGTCGACCCGGCCCGATATGCCGCCATCAACAACGAAGTCGGTTGGAAGTCACCGTCGGGCAACATCTACTGCAAGCTCGGCTCCACAGCGTTCTCGTCCGGATGCCAGGCCACGGACGCCCCGGTGCCCGACGGCGCGGACTGCGACAAGCCACCGTTCTCGGCCGACGAGATGAGCAAAGGCTTCTTCCTGGACCCGGGCACGGTCACCCCGATGTGCTTCAACCAAGGCGCTTTCGGGGTCGAGAACGCGCAATCGCTGGACTACAACACATCGATCTCGCACCTCGGCTACACCTGCTACTCCCGCGTCGACGCGATGGTCTGCGACGCGGGCGGCGGGCACGGTTTCGTGTTGTCGGCACAGCAGGCGACCTCCAACTGATCAGCGAGCCTCATCCCGTCGAGGTTCCATGACGAAGTCGTTGAGATCGGCCCGTCGCGTCATCTCCCAGTAGTCGACGATGCGCCACGGCAGCGTCGAGACCACGCGTCCGGCATCGTTGCGGTACCAGTTGTCCATGCCGCCGTGCGACCAGATCATCTTCGCGTGCGCCTCGTCGTGCTTGCGGACGTACTCCGCCTCCACGTCGGGCTTGCACTCGATGGCTCCGATTCGCTTGTCCACCATGTCTATCAAGACATCGACGATGTAGCGCACCTGGCATTCGGCGATGGTGATGTAGCTACCCCCGTGGCCCAACACCGTTCCGGGACCGCAGGTGATGAAGAAGTTCGGGAAGTCCGGGACGGTGATGCCGAGATACGCGTGCGCATCTTCCGGGCCCCAGATATCGCGAATGGACTCCCCCGATCGTCCGCGCACGTCAATCGGCGTCAGCAGCTTGTGGGTCTCGAAGCCCGTCGCGAGAATCACGACGTCGACCTCGGTCTTCGAACCGTCGCTCGCGACAACCGAGTTGGCGGTGATGGACGAGACGGCGTCGGCGACGAGGGTGACGTTGTCGCGCTTGAGCGCGGCGTACCAGCCGTTGTCGAGCAGCATCCGCTTGCCGAAAGGCGGGTAATCGGGCAACGACTTTTCGATCAGGTCGGGTCGTCCTTCGAGCTCGGCTTCGATGTAGCGGGTGAACACGCGTCGATGCGCGTCGTTCATCGGGTTGATCGAGCGCTGCGAATGCTCCCACTCGGGATCGACCTGCAGCGAGCTATGCACACGATCATTGAAGTTCCAGGCGAGCCTGGTCCGATACCAGAGCCGGTACAGCGGAACGACATCCATCAGGTAGTTTGCGTCGTCGCCCATCTCGGTGAAGTACACGTCGCTCGACGAGACCCACTGCGGTGAACGCTGAAAGACCGTCGCATGCCCCACCGTCGACGCGATGGCCGGCAGCACCTGCATGGCACTGGCCCCGGTTCCGACGATGGCGACGCGCTTACCAGCCAGATCCAGCTCGGCCGGCCAGTTCGCCGTGTGGAAGATCGGCCCGTCGAACAACTCGAGCCTGGGAATGTGGGGCACCTTCGGCCGATTGAGCTGACCAGTAGCGGTGATCACCACGTCGGCGGTCAGCGTGTCGCCGTCGACCGTCGTGACGGTCCAGCCCTGTCGCTGGGCGTCGTACTCCGCGGTCGCCACCTCGGTGTCGAAGCGAATGCGTTGCCGCAGATCGTGTTCGGAGGCCACATCGCTGAGGTACTCCCACACCTCGTCGCGCTTGCCGAAGTGGGTGCTCCAGGCACGCGGCGCGAAGGAGTAGGAGTACAGGTGACTGGGAGTGTCGACGCCGGCACCGGGGTAGGTGTTCTCGAACCAGCCACCGCCCACGTCGGAGTTCTTCTCCAGCACAACGTGGTTGATGCCCGCTTCGTGCAGCTTGATGGCGGCGAGCATTCCGGAGACGCCGGCACCGATCACGATGACCGACAGATCGTTCGGCGCAGCCACTGGAGTGTCCGCGGCGGTGAAGCCCATGTCCTCGGCGACCATGACGCCGAACTCGGGAGGAACCTGCTCACCGACGGCCACGCTGATCATCTCGACGAGGTGCTCCGGGTCGGGTGAGGGCACCGCCATGGGCGCACCGTCGTGGAACGCGCAGATCGCGTCGAGCGCTGCGGCGCGGATGCGGTCGGCAACTGCGTCGTCGAATCCGCCGGTGTCGTTGTTGTCCATGCCTCGACTACGCGTGGGGCGATACGGGCCGGCGAGCCACATGGGATCGCCGGTCAACTGATAGAGCACCACCACCAGCGTGGGCAGGTTGGCTGCGGTGAGAGCCCGCGAGAGTCGGTCCCGATCGACTCCACCCACGGTCTCCGCTGCCGTTGCTGCGTCTGTGGACACCGGTACCTCCTGTTGCGAGCTGCTCTATCCGACTCCGACAGCTCAACTAACCACGGTTAGGCAATTCCGCGCAAGAGATTCGCCATCTCGAAACTCACAGCAAATCGAGCCTTGACAATGTGGCCCACGCCACATGATGCTTCATGGCACTACCTAACAGCGGACAGGCGAAGGGAAACACCCATGGAACTCACCGAGGCGATGCGCACCACCGGCACCTGCAGGCGGTACCTCAGCGATCCTGTTCCCGACGAGGTCTTCAAGGCCGCGTTCGACGTCGCCCGCTTCGGCCCGCAGGGCGGTAATCGTCAGCCCGTGCGATGGATCGTCGTGCGCGACGCCGCCCGCAAGCAGGCCCTCGCCGATCTCTACCTTCCGATGTGGGACGCCTACTTCGCCGGCATCACCGGCGGAACCGTCGCCGTCGGCGCATTGCCCAAGACCGTGCAGGACGCCGACTACTTCGCCCGCCACCTCCACGAGGTACCCGCCATCGTGGTGGTCTGCGCCGCGCTGGACGGACTGCACCCCACAGACCACGAACTCGGCCGACTCTCCGTCGTCGGCGGCGCATCCATCTACCCCACCGTGCAGAACCTGTGCCTGAGTCTGCGCGACCAGGGCGTCGCGACCGCGGTGACGACGTTGCTGTGCCACGAGGAGCCCGCTATTCGCGAACTGCTCGGGATCCCGGACGACTACATCACCGCCGCGCATATCGCCGCCGGGTATCCCGAGAAGTCGTTCCCGCGCAGGCTCACTCGCGATCCCGTCGAGCAGATCGTTGCGGCAGAGACGTTCTCGCAGCCGATGTTCGAGTCCGCTGCACTCTCCCCCGCCCTTTAATAGCTAGCACCTCGAGGAGTCCGCCGTGCCCGGTACTGCCATCCACCACCGCTCCCCCATCGGCCGCGCCACCATCGGCGATCAGCTGCGTCGCCATGCACGCACGCAGCCGAACAAGGTCGCGTTCATCAGCTACGCGGCGGACGGCACCCGCGAGGTCACCTCGTACGGCGAACTGGATTCTCGCGCAAACCAGTTCGCCAACCTGCTGGTCGATCTCGGAGTGCGCTCGGGTGACCGCGTCGCATCGATGGCACGCAACAGCGTCGACGTGGTGGTGGCGTACTACGGCACCCTCAAAGCGGGTGCGGCCTTCACCGGCATCAACGTGATGTATCGCGCGGCCGAGGTGAAGCACCAACTCGAACACGCGGAACCGACTGTGGTGGTGGCCGATCCGGCCTACGCCGAGATCATCTCCTCGGTGAAGCCGGAGACCACCACCCTGGTGACCTTCGGTACCGAATACGCCGCACTGACAGCGAACACCCCATCCACCGAGCCGGACGTCGGCATGGACGAGAACGACGTCGCGATGGTCATTTACACCTCGGGAACCGAAGCGGCTCCCAAGGGCGTGATGATCCCGCACCGCAACTTCCTCATCTCCACCGCGCCCGCGTGGAGCTGGGGCCTGCGGACGGGTCCGGAGGACACCTGGCTGTTCGTCATGCCGTTCCACACCATCGCCGGGCTCGGCTCGATGACGACCCTGACGCTGATGGGTGCCACTCTGGTGCTGCCCGCGACGGTCGATCCGGCTCAGTCGCTGCGCATCATCGCCGCCGAGAAGATCTCCGTCATCGCGCAAACTCCGACGTTCTACCTGGCGCTGGCTCGCGACGCGCAGTTCGGCCCCGAAGCCGTGAGCCAGGTTCGACGCTGCCTCACCTACGGTGGCCAGGTGTCACCGCACACGATCAGCGCCTGGGCCGCCGCCGCACCCGAGGCCATCTGGGGCACCTACTGGGGACAGTCGGAACTCTCGCAGCTCGGCTCGGTCGGCTGGTTCTCGACACTTGACGACATTCCCGACGGCGACGCGTCGTGGATCGGCAAGCCCGTCACACACCTGGAGATCAAGGTGGTCGACCCTGCGGGCAACGAGAGCGAGATCGGTGAATTGCTCTGCCGCACTCCATCGGTGATGCTCGGCTACTTCAAGGCCCCCGAACGCACCGCCGAGGTGTTCCGCGACGGCTGGGTACATACCGGCGACATGGTGCGCATCGACGCCGATGGCAACCTGTTCTTCTACGATCGAATGAAGGACATGATCAAGTCGGGAGGGATGAACGTGTCGTCGCAGGAAGTGGAACGCACCATCCACACGCACCCGGATGTGCTGCGTGCCGCCGTCGTCGGAGTGCCCGACCCGTACTGGTCCGAGGCCGTAACCGCCTTCGTCATCGCGCGCGACGGGGTGACCGCCGACCCGGCCGCGATCATCGAATACTGCCGCACCGAGTTGGCGTCGTACAAAGCACCGAAGTCGGTACACATCGTGGCCGAACTTCCCGTCGACCCGCAGGGCAAAATTCTCAAGCGTGAACTGCGACTGTTGGCGGCGGTCGAGGAGACGGTATGACGCAGCCATCCGAGGTCACCGCTCTCCCCCGTCAGGTGCGCACTCGGCAACGACGAGAGGACATCGTCGCCAACGCCGCGAATATCTTTGCGCGTGAGGGTTACTCGAACGTGGGGATGCGCGATATCGCCGACGCCGTCGGCATCAAGGGTGCCAGTCTCTACCACCACTTCCCGTCCAAGGAAGACATCCTGTTCGCGATCTGCCTGACGGTGACGCAGGAACCGGCCGAGGAGAACCTGCCACTGCTCGACGCGGCCGGAACCCCCACCGAGCGCCTGTCGTCTTTGGTGCGCGCGCACCTGGTGCATCTGAACCGGCGACGGGTGGAGTACATCGTCGGCCTGCACGAGTTGGCCTCGCTCACCCCCGAGCACCGCGTGACCGTCGAGGACTATCGCCGTCAGTACCAACGACGCGTCCGCGACGTGATCACCGCGGGTATGCGGAGCGGCGAATTCACCGTTCCTGATGCGCGATTGGCATCATTCGCTCTGACCGACATGCTCAACGGCATCAGCAACTGGTTCCACGACGGGGGCGAGCTGAGCATCGAGGACGTCGCCGACAACTACGTCGAACTGGCCGTTCACCGCATTCTAGGAGCATCACATGGCGACTGACGGTCACTGCGACCCCGAGTTCTCAGCGGTGCGTGACGCGCTCGCAGCCAACCTCGACAGCGGCGAGGAACTCGGCGCCTCCATCGTCGTCGACATCGACGGCCACATCGCGGTCGACCTGTGGGGCGGCTATCGCGACACCGAGCGCACCTTGCCGTGGGAGTCGGACACGATCACCAACGTGTGGTCGACGACGAAGATGGTGACGTGCCTTGCGGCGCTGATGCTGATCGACCGTGGAGTGCTCCATCCCGATGCGCCGGTCGCGGCGTACTGGCCCGAGTTCACGGCCGCAGGCAAGCAGGACATCGCGGTCCGGAACCTGCTGTCGCACACCTCCGGAGTGTCGGGATGGGACAGGCCGTTCAGCGAAGAGGATCTGTACGACTGGGACCTCTCGACCTCGCGTCTGGCTGAGCAAGCTCCGTGGTGGGATTCGCGCACCACATCGGGGTATCACGCAGCCAGTCAGGGGCACCTGATCGGCGAAGTCGTTCGCCGCGTCACCGGAAAGTCGTTGCGGCAGTTCGTCGCCGATGAGATTGCTGGCCCTCTCGGTGCCGACTTCCAGATCGGTGCCGCCGAGGCCGATTGGGATCGGATCGCCGACGTCGTTCCGCCGCCCCCACCGACCGACGATGCCGTGCCCGATCCGACGATGGTGCGTCGCAGGACGTTTCTCGGACCGTTGGTGCAGGCCTCGTCCGCGAATACCCCAGCGTGGCGCGCCGCGGACATGGGTGCACTGAACGGGCATGGCAATGCACGATCGGTCGCGAGAATCCTGTCGGTCATCTCCCGCGGCGGAACCGTCGACGGCGTACGGCTGCTCAGCCCGGAGACGATCGACACGATCTTCGAGGAGCAGTCCAACGGAGTCGATCTGGCGCTGGGCATTCCGTTGCGCTTCGGACTGGGTTTCGCCCTCCCACAACAGGAATCGATGCCCTACATCCCCGACGGCAAAATCTGCTTCTGGGGTGGTTGGGGCGGATCACTCACCGTTCTGCACCCGGAGTCGAAGCTGACCATCTCCTACGTGATGAACCGAATGGGGCCCGGAATCATCGGCTCCGACCGAGCGGAGCAGTACGTGCGCGCCGTCTATACGGGGTTGTCCACTGCTGCTTCATAGACCTGTGGAGCTACACAATCACGCAGGCATGAAGTCCCGGAGCACGGGCAGTCGTGTCGCCGAGCGGTTCGCCAGCGTGGGCACACAACCCAGCAGTCCCTTGGTGTACGGATGCGTCGCGGTCGTTGCTATGTCGGCGGACGCCTTCTGCTCCACCAGCTCACCGCGGTACATCACCAGCATGGTGTCGGAGAATTCGAGGCAGAGCTTGATGTCGTGACTGACGATGAGCAGTGCAGTCCCCTGCTCCTGGGTCAGGTTCTGCAGCAATTCCATCGTTCCGCGGGCCAGCGACGCGTCGAGCGCACTGGTCGGTTCGTCGGCAATGAGCAGTCGGGGTGATCCGCACAGTGCGAGGGCCGTCATTACCCGCTGGCGCATACCGCCGGACAGCTCGTAGGGTCGACTGCGCATCACGCGACGGGTATCGGAAAGCCCGACTTTGTTCAGCCAGTGCTCGGTCAGGTCCACTCGTTCGCGTTTCCGGGTGACGCCCACTCCGGCAAGGACGTGCTTGAACTGTCCCCCGATGGTCCACACGGGATCCAGCGCAGTCATCGCATCCTGGAACACCATCGCGATGCCGTCGGTTCTGCGCGGCACACTGCGGCCGGTCGACGGCTGCGCCGGCTTTCCCTCGAATTCGAGGAGCGTCGATTCGATGGTGGCACCCGCGGATACATCGATCAAACCCGCGATTGTCATGGCCAGCGTCGACTTACCCGAGCCCGACTCGCCCACCAGCGCCACCCTCTCACCGGGTGCGATCTCGAACGATGCCTTGTCCACCGCGACCACAGCCGAGTCACCGGTTCCGTACGTCACGGTGAGGTCTTGGACATCGAGGACCGGTCGGCCGGTTACCGGCGAGTAGTCATCGGTGTCATGATCGCGATGGGTGAGCGAAAGCGATTCTGGCTCTGCGGTTGTCGTCATAGATAACTCCTGCCGATACGCTGTCGATTCGAGGACGGTGTCCATGGTCGCGGTTCGGTGTTTCCCACAGCCTCGTCGACGGTAAACAGCACATTACGCAGCCCATGCGCCGCCCACACAGCGGCCTGAGCAGGGATATCTTCATAAGTTTCTTGGTTAAGGCCGCAGCGCAGGCAGCGAAACCAGCACCGATGTCCGATATGCTCGCAGTCATCACTGGTGATCTCGACGTCGCGGCCACCTCGGCTCTCCCATGCGCATCCCCGAAAGGCGATGACAGATGACCCGCCCCTTCTTCGATGACGAATCCGGTTCTGTCGCAGCTCATCTACGCAGACAGGCCGACGAACAACGAGCACGATATCTCCGCGCCCAGACGAACCGCTCCGAGAAGTTCGTCACCTCACCCCGCCGCGTGTACGAGCTGATCAGGTCGGGGATCCGCCGAGGCACGATGCCCCACGACGAGATTCTGTCCGAGCAGCATCTGATCCAGTCGCTCGGCGCAACGAGAAACGCTGTGCGAAAAGCACTTCAGATGCTCGCAGACGATGGTGTCGTGCTCCGCGCGCGCCGTGCCGGTACGTCGATCGCCCACGACATCGTGGCGGTGCGAGAAGGCGAGGTGGGGCCGAGGGCCTGGGCCGGAATGCCGGACGAGGGCCGCTTGACGGTCGAAACGTTGGAGTGCAGACGTATTGCCGCGCCCACCGTCATTCAAGAATTCATCGGCACCGAGGTCGATTCGGTGATTCTCCTCGAGCAGATCGGCCGAATGGGTGGAAAGCCTCTGTATCTGCGTGTCGGCTACTGCATCACGGATTTCGAGATCGACGAATTCACCGAACGCATCGAGAGCAACCACTCGGAGTATCCGCCCATCGCCGTCGCTCATCGACGAATCTTCGGCACCACCTACGGCGGGAGCAGCTCGGTCGTCGAAGCGATCTCCTGTCAGGAACGGGCGGCCGAACTGCTGGACATGCAGGTGGGTGCGCCGGTATTGCTGCGCGAATTGATCACTCGCGACACCGATGGTCGCCCGTCCGAACTGAGCTTCACGCACTTTCGGGCAGACCGTGTCGCCATCATCGGATCGACCGAAACGGCGGCCACCTCGGCCCTGGGCTGAGGTGACCGCCGCGACGGTGGGAGTTCAGAAGTCCAGCAGGTTGTCTCGCAACTGTTCGTGCGCATAGCCGCTGCGAACCAGGCCACGCCGACGCAGCGCCGGTATCAGCCCGTCGGTGACCTCGGTGTAGTAGCGGCGTCCGAGCTTCCCGGTCATCAGAAAGCCGTCTCCACCGACCGCATCGATGACATCCTCCATCTGCTCGGCGACGGTATCGGGTGTCCCCACCAACGGGACCGATGTGATCGACCACGTAGCAGCCAACTGTCGCAGCGTCTTCGGAGTGCCGTCGTCGTTGGTCTTGCTGCTACCGGACCCGGCGAGGAAGTCCGCGAGGGTCGTACGGTGACCATTGGTGGTGAGCTCAGGCGGCGGGGCATCGATGTCCATGGTCGACAGGTCGTTACCCGTCACCGCAGAGATGTGCGCCAGTGCAGCATGCACCCGCGCATCGGTTGCTTCACGTGACCGTGCGTCGAGTTCGTGCGCTTCGGTGTCGGTCTCACCGAGAACCGGGGACACGATGTAGAGAATCTTGATCGAATCCGGGTCGCGGCCTGCGTCCGAGGCCATGGCTCGGACGTTGTCGCGATAGGCCTTCATCGCCTCGAGCCCCTGAGCCTGACAGATGATGGTGTCGGCATTGCGGGCGGCGAAGGCGCGCCCGCGCGGCGATCCACCGGCCTGGCAGATGACCGGCCTTCCCTGCGGCATCGGGAGCGTGTTGAGCGGGCCGCGGGTGCGATGGAACTTGCCCACGTAGTTGGCGTCGTGCACCTTCGTGTGATCGACGTAGGTGTTCGATGCGGCATCCATCACCAGAGCGTCCGGTTCCCACGAGTTCCACAGCGCATCCACGGCCTCGACGAACTCCTCTGCCCGCTCGTACCGTTCGTCATGGGGCGGTAGAGCATCCATGCCGAAGTTCTGTGCGGCGCGGTCCTCGCTCGAGGTCACCACGTTCCATCCGACCCGTCCGTGAGACATGTGATCGAGGGTCGAGACCACCCGCGCCAGCAGGTACGGCGGATAGAAGCTGGTCGACATCGTCGTGATGATCCCGAGTCGAGACGTGGCGGCGGCCAACATCGGCACCAGGGCAACGGGATCGTGCTTGGGTGCGTATTGCGCCTTGGCCAAGTCGAATTCGGTCGTGCCGCCGTAGATATCCGAGACCATCGAGGAGTCCTCGAGCATCAGATAGTCGAATCCCGCGCGTTCGAGCGCCCTGGCCATATCGACGTGGAACCGCCCGTCGGCCCACGTATCGGAATCCGACCCCGTCCAGTGCGAACTCCACACCGGCGGGCGGAAGCTGGTGAACCATCCCAGATGCATGCGTGGTGTGCTCATCGTGCACCTGCCAGGTGCTCACGGAGATTGCGACCCCGGTACCCGGTGCCGGCGACACCACGGCGCGAGAGCTCGGGCATCAGCCCATCGCACACGTCGTCGACGTACCGGCGGTTCAGTACCCCGCCGCCACCACCGAAGAACAGGAAGCCGTCGCCGCCGACCTCGTCGATCACGCTCTCCATCTCGTCCGCCACGCTGGCAGGAGTGCCGACCAACCGCAACGATTCGGTCCGTTCCGTGGCGACGGTTTCCCGAATGCTGCGTCCGGCTGCCCACTTACGAAGATTGTCCAAGATACTGGTGCTCCCCTCGGTCTTCAGATCGTCCGGAATCGGCTGATCCACATCGAGAGTCGAGAAGTCGATGTCTCCGGACAACATGATCAGGCGGCGAGCGATCGCCGCGTCGGTCGGCTCGTAGTAGCGCTCGGCCTTGCGCTTGGCGTCGTCCTCGGTCTCCCCCAGAATGGGCGTCACCATGTAGAGGACCTTGATGTCGTCGGGGTTGCGCCCGAATTCTTCCGCGCGCGCCCGCACGGTCTTGCGGTACTCGCGCATCGCATCCCGGCCCTTGGGCGCAGCGACCACCAGATCGGCTACGCGAGCAGCGAGATCGATACCGGACTTGGATGCACCCGCCTGGCACAACACTGGCTTGCCCTGTGGGCTCGGGAGCGTATTGAGCGGACCACGCACCGAAAAATGTTCTCCCACATGGTCGATAGTTCTGACCTTGGTGTGGTCGACGTAGGACTCGAGACCGGGAACGATCGGTGACGCGGCATCGGCGTCCCAGGATGCCCACAATTGGTTTGCGACGTCGACGAATTCCTCCGCGATCTCGTATCGGGCATCGTGCGTCGGCAACGTGTCTCGGCCGAAGTTCTGTGCGGCGCGATCGCCCGTGGAGGTCACGATGTTCCACCCCATGCGGCCACGACTGAGATGGTCGAGGGTCGACAGCAAACGGGTGAGCAGGAAGGGCGGATAGAAGCTGGTGGACGCGGTGACGACAATGCCGATTCTGTCGGTCTCGAACGCCAGACGCGAAGCCAACGCCATCGGGTCGTGCTTCGGCGCGCGTGGTGTCCACTTGAGCTCGGACTCGAACGTGCCCCCGAAGATGTCGGTCAATGCCGTCGAATCTTCGAGCATCACGAAGTCTATTCCTGCTCGCTCGAACGCCCGGACGGTGTCGACAGCGAAAGTGCCGTCGGCCCAGTCTGTTCCGCCTGTCCCGGCGAAGGGACCGGTCCAGTCGGGCACGAGGTAATTGGTGAACCAGCCGAGTGTGAACGGTTGTGACATCGGTCCTCTTTTCCATAGTGGTGGTCATGAATGGTCGGTGTGGGTACGGCGGATTCCTCGGTGACGACCACCTTCGATTCAGGAGTCGACATCGCCACGGTCCGCCAGGGTCGAAGTGCGAGTAGAACTGCCAGTGCCGCAACGGGAATGCTGGCGGTGAAGGCGAGCGAGTAGGACGCCTGGGCGGCGACGGCTCCGGCGACGAGTGGGCCGAGCATGGTGCCCACGTCGAAGGTGACCTGGTACACCGCGATGGGGCTGCCGCCGCGGCCGGCCAGCACGTCACCGACGGTCGCGGCGCTGGCGACCATCGCGCAGGTGCCGCCCACGCCCCAGAGCACCATCGTCAGCACCAGAATCGGCAACGTGGGAACGATGGCGAGGACCACGATGCCGAGCAGTATCGATCCCGACCCGAACGCCAGCATCGGTCGTCGACCCCAGCTGTCGACGAGCCGACCAGCAGGCTTGACGACCACGATCTGAACAACTGCCCCGACCACGAGTACGAGACCCGACACGAACGGGCTGCCGCCGATCACCGTTGCGACGAACAACGGAACGAGGGTGAACCGCACCCCGTTGCCCACCCAACCGTTGGCAAAGTTCGACGCGATCGAGGCCCGAAATCCCCGTTCACCGAGCGCGGCTCGCAGCGTCATCGGTTCCGGCCGGGTACTCGTATCGTGCACGACCCCGTTCGCGACGTCCGTCCTGTCGCTGGACCGGAACGCGAACCAGACCACGGCAACCCCGACGACGAGCGTCACGGCGTGGGTGAGGAACGGGGCCCGCAATGAGACGAGGGCAACCGCGCCGCCGATGACCGGTCCCAGCACTCCCCCGATGAGGAAGCCGGACTGGAAGACCGACGCAGTTCTGCCTCCGGTGTCCGGAGTGCTGTAGCGAAAGAGCAGTTGCTGGCCGGCAACGGTGAACATTGCGGTTCCGACACCCCCGACTGCTCGGAGCAGTAGAAGCGAGAGAAACGTCGGAGCGAAGGCCGCCGCCAGGGAGGACGTCGCCGCCATCAACAGGCCGGCGGTGAGAATCGTCCGTTCGTCGAACCGCAGCAGCAGTCGAGATGCTCCGAACGACGCCAGCACGCGGGTGAAAGCATAGATACTCACCACCGACGAGGCAGCGAGATCCGTTACTCCGAAATCTCTGGCGAACACCGGAATGACCGGTGCCACAACGCCGTACCCGAGCCCGATGCACACGTTGACGAACGCCAACGCATACACCGGCCCCGGCACCACCGAATCTCTGCGCAGCAACCGCATCAGAAGGACATGAGATTCTCACGAAACATGTCGTGCTCGTATTCGGTGCGGACCAGGCCACGTCGTTGCAGTGCAGGGACGAGGCCTTCGGTGATCTCACCGACGTAGCGGCGACCGATGTTGCCCGTGATCAGGAATCCGTCCCCACCGACGAAGTCCATCGTCTCGCCCATCTGTTCCGCGACAGAATCGGGAGTCCCGACGTAGTGGACGTTCTTCATGGTCCAACCCAGTGCCGCTGTGCGCGGTGTGTTTCCGTAGGACAGGAAGTCGCCGAGGGTCGTCCGGTGCCCGTTGGTAGACAGTTCGGGGAACTCCTCGTCCAGCTCGTACGTCGACAGATCTATCTCGGTCAACGCCGAGATGTGGCCCAGCGCAGACTCGATGCGCGAATCGACGTCGGCGGACATCCGCTCCACCTTGGCGCGGGCATCGGATTCGGTATCGGCCAACACCGGCTGCGTGATGAACATGATCTTGCAGCTGTCCGGATCCCGACCGGCCTTCTCCATCCGCATCCTGATGTCGTCGCGGAATGCCTTCATCGCGGCCGGGTCCTTCGCGGCGCTGAGAATCGTCTCGGCGTTGCGCGCCGCGAACTCACGTCCACGCGGCGATCCACCGGCCTGACAGATCACCGGCTCGCCCTGCGGCGACCGCGGAACGTTCAGCGGCCCACGCGACGCGTGGTACTTACCGCGAAAGTCCGTCACGTGCACCTTGGTGTGGTCGACGTAAGTGCCGTTGTCCCGATCGAGCACCATGGCGTCGTCCTCCCACGACGCCCACAACTGCTTGACCACGTCGACGAATTCGTCTGCCCGCTCGTACCGTTGGTCGTGCTCGGCGAGTTTGTCCATCCCGTAGTTCTGGGCCGCGCGATCCTCACTGGAGGTCACCACGTTCCAGCCGACGCGGCCTCTGCTCAGGTGATCGAGCGTCGAGAACCGTCGAGCCAGCAGCCAGGGCGGGTAGAAGGACGTGGAGCAGGTAGCGATGACGCCGATGTGCTTCGTTGCGGCCGTCAGCATCGGCACGAGGGTGACCGGGTCGTGCTTGGGTGCGTACAGGCCGTACTTGAGGTCCACCCTCGAGGACTGCTCGTAGGCGTCGGACACCATCGAGGAATCCTCGAGCATGATGTAGTCGAAGCAGGCACGTTCGAGCGACCGTGCGAAATCCACGTGCAATTCTCCGTTGGCCCAGGTGCGTCCTTCGTCGCCCGCCCAGGCCGAATTCCACGGCGGGTTGGAGAAGTTGGTGAACCACCCCAGATGAAATTTGGTCATGCCGTGCTCCTTGTTCTCGATACGGATCGGGTACTTCTGTGCGGCCGAGAAAGCTCGGCAGGTTCGTTCGGGTGCACGCCGCGCCACCCCGACGGCACGCTGGCGACCAGAGCAGCCACCGCCATCGCAGCCACGGCCACCGTGAATCCCATTGCCAAGGAATCGGACTCGCTGGGCGACACACTCTGTCCGCCGCCGGAATACACCAGCTCGCGCAAGGCAGGCGGCAGTGCGGAGACCACCAGCACGAGGGCCAGCGCGGTACTGAGCGTGACGGCGGTGTTGTCGAGAGACACTCGAAGACCGTTGGCCATCCCCGAGCGGTTCTCGGCCACACCCACGTTGATGGCCGACGCGTTCGCGGTCTTGAAGAGTCCGCCACTGATCCCCAGGAGGAACAGGATCACCACGAGGGGTACGCCGCGCGCCGGGCCGGCGATGTGCACCGCGAGCACCGTCAGAACCAGAGCGGTGCCGAGCGTCGAGACCGTCGTCAGCACTCGCGTCGACACCCGGGTCGCCAGCATCCCCGCTATCGGCGACATCACAGTGGTCCCCACCGCGAGGGCCGTGATCTGCAGGCCCGCACGGATGGGGCTCTGGCCCTCGACGCTCTGCAGGTACAGCGACATCGTCACTGCGACGGCACCTTCGGCCATGGTGACCAGGAACGACGCCGTGTATGCGCTGCCCCGAAAGCGATCGATCAGCAACGCTGGATCCACGATCGGATCGGCAGCGCGCTTCTCCCACCGCCAGAACACAGGAAGGGCGAGAACAACACCGACCAATGGGATCACGGACGCCCAGTCGCCGAATCCGACGCTGCCACCGCGATTCACCCCGTAGACGAGTCCACCGAGAATCACCATCGAGCCGGCCGCGCCCGCGTAGTCGAAGGGCACCCCGCGTGCCGGACGCGCCGTCCGGCGCAGCGTGATCGCAGCCCACACGGTTCCGGCCACTCCGAGGGGAACCACCACACCGAATACTCCGCGCCAGCCGACTGTTTCGGTCAGCACACCGCCCAGCAGTGGGCCGACAGATATCGCCAGCGACATGATGGTGATGTTCCAGCCGATGCCGATCGAGAGCATTCGCGGCTCGAACGCCTCGACGAGCAGGGCGGTGGTGTTGGTGATCACCGCGGCAGCGCCCACCCCCTGCACGACGCGGAGGACGATGACCAGGGTCGGGTCGCCTGCGGCTGTGATGGCGGCGGCACTGACCGTCAGGCAGGCCAACCCGAGCAGATAGACGGGACGCCTTCCGACGAGGTCGGCAACCTTGCCGAGGACCAGAATGAACACTGCCGTGGTGAGCAGATAGGCGAGCATGAACCAATCTGTCTGCGCTGCAGTAGCTCCCAACCCCTCGCTCATGTCCGGCAGCGCCACGGGGAGCATCGAGACCGACACGAACGTGATACTCATGCCCAGTCCGGTGACCGACAGCACGCGCCACGGGTAGGAGTTCGGTCGTATCTCCGGTGACGCGTCTGTCGCTGCAGTGACGATCAGAAGTCCATCAGGTTGTCGCGGAACAGCGTGTGTGCGTATCCGTCTCGAATCAGACCGCGCTTGCGTAGCTCGGGCGCAAGACCGTCGGTGATCTCGCTGATGTAGCGGCGATGCACGTTGCCGGCGATGAGGAATCCGTCGCCGCCGACCTCCGCGGCGATGTCGCCCATCTGTTCGGCGACTGCGTCGGCGGTACCGATCAGGGGAACAGACTTCCTGATGTCCGAGCTGGCCGCCTCTCGAAGCGTCATCCCGGCCGTGTTGGCACCGATCAATGCCATCGTGGCCCTACCGGCGTTGGTTTCTACTGCAGGAATCGGGGCGTCGAGATCGAACTTCGAGAAGTCGATACCACTCGCGTACGACATCGACGCGAGGTTGACATCGATATCGTTCAGAAAGCCGGCCAGTGTTCGCTCGTGCTTGTCCTGCGCTTCGCGGTCGGTTTCACCCAGGACCGGGTTGACGATGAACATGATCTTGCACGAATCGGGGTCCCGCCCCTCGATGACCATCCGAGCGCGGACGTCGTCGCGGTACGCCTTCATGGCCTCGACACTCTCGACCTGAGCGAGAATCGTCTCGGCATGTTTCGCCGCGAACCCGCGGCCCGCAGGCGACCCACCGGCCTGGCAGATCACCGGTCGACCTTGGGGAGTCGGTGTGGTGTTCAGTGGACCGCGGGAGGAGTGATACTTGCCCTCGAAGTCGATGTTGTGCACCTTCGTGAAGTCGGCGAAGACACCCGCCTCTCGGTCGAGCCGAACCGAGTCCGGTTCCCACGACGACCACAACTGCTTGACGAGTTCGATCCATTCGTCGGCCATCTCGTAGCGGTGATCGTGCTCGAACATCTCCTCATAGCCGAAGTTCTGTGCCGTCCGAACATTGTGCGAGGTGACCAGATTGACGCCTGCCCGGCCGTTACTGAGATGGTCCAGAGTGGCCGAGGTTCGTGCCGCCATGTATGGCGGATGGAACGACGTGGTCATCGTGGCGATCAAGCCCAGACGCTCGGTGTGCTGACTCAGAATGGGCAGCAGCGAATTCGGGTCCTGCTTGGGTACCGACCGGGCGTTGGCGAGCCACCACTTCGAGGATCCACCGAACGAATCGGGGACGAACGCGCCGTCCTCGAACATGATGTAGTCGAATCCGGCGCGTTCGAGTGACCGCGTCATGTCGATGTACAGCTCGGGGTGGTTCCATTCGGTGCCGCCCTCACCCGACCACATCTGGTTCCACGACTGGACCTGCCAGCTCAAGAACCAACCAAGGTGGAACATAGCTTCCTCTTTCCAGATCCGAAGTGTGACTAGAAGGCGCGAAGGTTCTCGCGGAAGTGTGTGTGCTCGTACGACGTTCGGGTCAGTCCGCGACGCTTGAGCGCAGGTACGAGTCCGTCGGTGATCTCCGCGACGTAACGGCGATTCATGGGTGCGCCCGCGATCAGGAAGCCGTCGCCGCCGACCTCCTGCATGACGCCGTCCATCATGTCTGCGACGTCGTCGGGGGTTCCGACGAATTCCAGTGTGTCGATGGCACTGTGGGCGGTGATGCGGTCCCGCAGAGTCTGGGTGCCGTCTCCCCTGAACTCGGCGAAACTGCTGCGATGGCCGTTGCTCTCGAGATCGGCCGGCAACGGCGCGTCGAGATCGAACTGGCTCAGATCGATGCCGGACAGGTGTGAGCGTCCGGCGAGCAGGCCGTCGATGTTCCTCGATGCCGCATCTGCCCGACGTTGCTGCTTGGCCTTGGCCTCCGCCGTCGTCTCCCCCAGGATCGGGGAAATGAGGTACATGACCTTGACGTCGTCGGGATTTCGACCCGCCTCGATCGCTCCCTGGCGAATGTCCTCGCGGTAGCGCCGCATCTTCTCGGTGCCATGAGGATTGGAGATGATCGCGTCCGCGTGTTTGGCTGCGAACTCCTTACCCTTGTCCGATCCCCCGGCCTGGAGGAACACCGGCCGACGCTGCGGGCTCGGAATGGTGTTCAGCGGACCACGGGACTTGAAGAACTTGCCCTCGAAGTCGATACGATTGACCTTCTCGTGGTCGGCGTAGATGCCGCCTGCCGAGGTGTCCGCATGCACCGCACCGTCTTCCCAGGAGTCCCAGAGCTTGCAGGCGAGCTCGACGAACTCGTCGGCCATGTCGTACCGAAGATCGTGCTCGGGCATGTCGAAGCCGTAATTCTGCGCGGCACGAGTGTTGCTGCCGGTGACGATGTTCCAGCCGATTCGCCCGGCAGCGATGTGGTCGAGTGTCGACATCAACCGGGCGACCGTGTACGGGTGGTAGAACGTCGTGGTGAGCGTCGGCACGATACCGAGGTGCTTGGTGGTGTAGGACAGGATGCCCGCCAGAACCGCTGGATCATGTTTGGGCGCAGCGGTAGCCGTCGCCAGGTAGTACTCCATGGAGCCCTTGTAGGTATCGGAGACCTGAACCGAATCCTCCATGATGAGGAAGTCGAAGCAGGCCCGCTCGAGCGAGGAGGCCAGGTCGACGTACTGATCGGGCATCATCCAGTCGGTGGCGCCGGTACCGGACCATGGTTGGTTCCAGGACTGGACACCGAAACCGGCCCCGAGAAACCATCCCAGGTGAAATTTGTTGGCAGTCATGACGTTTCTCCAGTCGTGGGAGCTGTGGGTGCTCAGAACTCGAGCAGGTGATCGCGCAGATGTTCGCCGGTGTACTCGGTGCGCATCAGCCCGCGTCGTTGCAGGGCCGGAACGAGGCCGTCGGCGATCTCGCCGATGTAGCGCCGGTTGTGCGGCTGGCTCCAGATCAGGAACCCGTCGCCGCCGACCTCGGCCATGGCGTCACCCATCTGCGCGGCAACGGCATCCGGGGTCCCGACCAGTTCCATGGACTCGGTTCGGTACGCGACACATGCCTCGCGCAGTGTTCGGCCATCGGCCCAGTTGCGGAAGTTCTCCAGCGTGGACTGGTGCCCGTTGGTGTGTACGTCGTCGGGCATCGGCTTGTCCAGGTCGAACGTGGAGAAGTCGATCTCCATGCTCGCCGACCAACCGATGAGGACACCCGCCGGGTTGGCGCGCACCGCATCGGCTTTGCGCTCCTGGCGGGCCAGCGCATCCTCGTGCGTCTCACCGAGAATGGGTGAGACCACGTACATCACCTTCGCCGAGTCGGGGTCCCGCCCGTGCAGCTCCATGCGACGCCTGATGTCGGCCCGGTACTCCTTCATCGCGGCAACGCCTTTGGGAAGGGCCATGATCATGTCGGCGTGTTTGGCCGCGAAGTCGCGGCCTGCGGGTGAGCCCCCGGCCTGCGTGATGACCGGCCGGCCCTGCGGTGACGGCATGGTGTTGAGCGGACCACGCGAGGAGTAGTACTTGCCCTGGAAGTCGATGGTGTGGACCTTGGTGTGGTCCACGTACGTCGATGTCTCGCGATCCATAACCACCGCGTCCGCGTCCCACGAATCCCAGAGCTGCTCCACCAACTGCACGTACTCGTCTGCTCGCGCATACCGCTCGTCGTGCGGCGGGAGTGCGTCCATTCCGAAGTTCTGCGCGGCTCGATCCTCGCTCGAGGTCACCACGTTCCAGCCGATACGCCCCGAAGACAGGTGATCGAGTGACGAAATGGACCGAGCGAGCATGTAGGGCGGGTAGAACGACGTGGACGCCGTCAGCGCGACGCCCAATCGGCTCGTCGCGCGAGTGAGCAAGGGAGCCAGAGCAATCGGATCACCCTTGGGCGCCCAACCGCCGGTCTTCAAGGTCGCTTCCGAACTTCCGCCGTAGGTATCCGAGACCATCGACGAGTCTTCCAACAGCAGGAAGTCGAAGCACGCGCGCTCGAGCGTCTTGGCGAAGTCGACGTAGAAGTCTCCGTTGAGCCAGTCTCCACTGTCGCTGCCCTCGAATGCGGTGTTCCAGGTCGTCGGCACGAAGCTGCCGAACCAACCGAGATGAAATCTGTTGTCTGTCATGTGAAAGTCCTCGCTGATAATTTCGTCCGCGATGCGTCGTGGTCGACTACACCGTGTTCATGTTTCGACGAACCGCGTTCTCGGTAGCCGTCTGATTTCGCCGCCGTTTCGCTGCATCGGTCCCGGTAGCTCGGTCGGCGATCGGGATATGACCGCCGACCGAACTACCTACGGTGCAACGATTTCTAGGTGCCGAGGGTCAGATTCGAGTAGTCGATTCGGAAGTCGGTACGCTGCACGAAGCCGTCGATGCCCGCCTTCAGCGCCACCGACGGCCGCACTCGGGCGATGAAGATGTACGGGGCCTGCTCGGTCATGCGGAGCTCTGCCTCGTTCCAGAACACGCCGGCCTCGGGGCTCAGGGCGTCGCCTGCGTCGAGACCCTGCTGCACCATTCCGAGGAACTCGGGGTCGTTCCAGAGAGCGACATTGGAACCGCCACCGGGCTGAGTGAGCAACTGGAGTGAGTACGGCGGAGTCATCGTGACCGATGCGCCGATACTCAAGCTGGCCTGCACCTTACCGTCGAGCGTGTCGGCATTGAGTTGCGCCGCAGGTAGTTCCGCAATCGTCACATCGATGCCGGCTTCGGCGGCGAACGACTGAATCTGGATCGCGGTGTCCTGAGCGGCCGGGAGCTGATTGTTGACACTGAGGGTGAAGGCAAGGCCGTCTGGTAGTCCAGCCTCGGCCAACAGCGACTTCGCACGTTCCGGGTCGCTGTCGAACTTCGGAAGGTCGCTGCCGTCCCAGTTCGGTGCCTTGTCGTCGAGAACGTGGTTGTACTTGTACGCCCGGCCGAAGAACACGTCGGACATGATCTGGTCGTACGGGATCGCGTAGGCCATCGCCTGACGCACACGCGCATCGGCGAACGGAGCAGTGGTGGTGTTCATCGAGAACAGCAGGTATTGATTGGACGTCGTCGTCGGGACGGTCACGGCGTCGTTGCTCTCCAGGGTCGCCTGATCCGAAGAGCGTAGCGCCAGTGCCACATCCGCGTCGCCGCGCGTGACCATGTTGGCTCTGGTCGCCGGGTCGGCCACCACACGCCGAATCATGCGCTTGATCTCGGGTTCACCCAGAACGAAGTTGGGGTTCGCTCGCATGACGATTTCCTGACCCGGCGTCACCGACTCCAACATGTATGCGCCGTAACCGAAGTTGCCGCGCATCATGTCTGCCGCACCCCACGCGACCGCGTACGGATCCTCGGGAGTGGAATTCTCGATCAGATAGTTGCTGTCGTAGATCGACCCGATGTTCTCGGCAAGGTTGGCCAGCAGGGTCAGACCGTAACCGGCCTTCTCGACCGTGAAGCTGACCGTGTACGGATCGATCTTCTTCAACTGGGTCGCCGGGTCGACCAACATCGGCTTGAAGTAGCCGGCCATACCGCCGCCCGGGGTCGCGAACTTACGCTCGAAGGACCACAGAACGTCGTCGGCATCGAGCTCGTTTCCGTGCTCGCTCATCACTCCCTGACGCAGATGGAACGTGTAGACGAGCTGATCCGGGCTCACCTCGTAACTGTCCGCGAGGTACGGCTCGAAATTGTAGTAATCCTGCACGAGCGCATCCGAGCCGTCTTCCTCCACGTACGGCTTACGGATCAACTGGGCGTGCATGTTGTTGGTGACGTCCTGATTGTCGGTGCCGGCGGTGTAGCCGTAGTCGCGCACCACATTCGACGCCTGATCTGGGGTGACGACGACGATCTCGCCCGAGGTCGATGCCGAGGCCTGGCTGCCGCCACCGTCCGAGCACGCGCTGAGCGCGAGCGCGCCGACGAGCAACGGCACTGTCCATCGGATTCCGACCGACAATCGATGAGAGATTTTCACGTGGGTTCGTTCTCCTTGCTGAGTGCACGAATGCAGGTGTCATCACCGGTCGAGCCGACGGCTTCGATCGCGGGAGGTCGTGGACGAGAGGGATATGCGGACGTCGCTGTCCGTTACGGCTGTCAGTGAGAGCGGCGGGTGCCCTTGGTCAGTCGGCGGCCGACGACGGCAACGGAGGCCACTGTCAGGCACAGGGCGAGGGCAGGTGCGCCCGCCGACCACAACTTGCCGATCGCGGCGTCGCCTGCGCCGCGGGTGATCATCGAGCCCCATTCCGGGGTGGGCGGCGGCAGTCCGACACCGAGGAAGCCGAGTGCCGCAGTGAGGATGATCGTCATGCCGAACACCACCGATGCGTTCTGCAGCGCTGGAACCGACGAGTTGGGCAGTACGTGACGGAACACCAGTTGTGTCTCGGACAGTCCCGCCTGACGAGCCGCGTCGAGGTATGCGTCGCCGCGCACTCGGAGCACCTCGGTGCGGACGAGCCGGGCTTGAATCGGCGCGAGAATGATCGACAACGTGAAGATCATCGTGATCGACGACGTCCCGAAGAACGAGACCACCACCAGGGCGACAATCACCGTCGGGACGGCTTCGAGCAGGTCCAGGAAGCGAGCGGCGGCGCGGGCCAGGAAGCCGCCGAGACCGCGGCCCGCCTCGTTCATCCCGATGATCAACCCGATCAGGATGCCTCCCATCGTGGCCGCAATGGTCACTGCGAGAGCGATGGTGACGTCGATTCGTGCGCCGGCAATGGTCCGCGAGAAGACATCGAGACCGTTGGAATCGGTTCCCAGTAAGAACTGTGAATCCGGCGAGAGCGACGGCGCGCCCACAACTTTGGTCGGATCGAACGGCACGATCCACGGGCCGATCAACGTGACGAGCAGAATCAACGCCAACGGCACCGCCAGCGCAACCGTGCCGATCGCGGCCGGGCGTCGCCGCTTCGACGGCGTCGCCGAGTCTGTGCCGGCTTTCTTCGGTATCAGGGCAACCATCAGGAACCACCTCCTGCTCGACCCGGCTTGCGCCGGGGATCGAGCAACATGTTGATCAGGTCGACGCACAGGAAGACGAGCAGTGAGATCGCCGCGACCACGAGCAGAAAGCCCTGCAGCGCAATGAGATCCGTCGCAGCCACTGCCTCCACTGCGTACCGCCCCATTCCGCCGAGGCCGAAGAGGGTCTCGAGGATGACCGCGCCGCCGAGCAGCGACCCGAACACCAGGCCGAACAATGCGACGGTGGGAGGCAGCGCGCGGCGATATGCGCTGGCGTAGATGTACTTTCGTGCCGATCCGGTGGCGACCTTGAACAGTGTCGGCTGCGCGGTCAGGCTGGAATCGAGTGCAGTCAGCAGCTGCTTGAGCAGAATCGGCGTCACCGACACGACGAGTACTCCGATGGGAAGAAGCAGATGCGAGAACATCGAGGACACGACGACGGAGTCACCGCGAAGAAGGGCGTCGAGCAGAGGGAAGGACGTGATCGGCTCGGGTTCGGTGAGCCCTGCCCTGATCCGGCCCGAGGGTGCCGGCACCACCTGCAGGGTGGCGTAGAACAGGAAGATCCCGACCACACCGACGACGAATTCGGGGACCGCACCGGCAGCTTGGCCGTACCAACGCACCACTCGCGCCGCGACCGACCGGGGCTTGGCGACCACCACCGCTGACAGGGCGAGCGTCACGGTGATGAGAACGGTGAAGGCAATTCCCGCCAGTTCCACCGTGCCGGGCAGCCGGTCTGCGATGTCGGTCGTGACCGGTCTGCCGGTCATGATCGCGTTGCCCAGATCGAAGTGGAGAAGATTTCCCAGATAGGTCATCAACTGCGACCACAAACTTCCGTCCAGACCGAGTTCCGCTTTCGTCGCCAGGTAGTCCGCCTCGGTGGCCTCGGGACCGACAACCTCACGTGCAGGATCGCCCGGGATGGCTCGCACCAGGAAGAAGGCCGCAACAGCGAACACCAGCAGGTGCACTGGCAGGACGGCGATCCGGCCTATCCACCACCGGTTACGTTCGAGAAAGCCCGTCATCGCGCAGCCGCCACGGCGAGTTGCTCGACCTGTTCGTCCCCGCGATACGCGTCGAGCAGTTCGACGGTATAGGGATCCTGGGGCCGTTCGACCACATCGTCTGTTGTGCCCTGTTCCACGATCACACCGTTTCTCATGACAACGAGTTCACTCGCGATGAATGCGGTGGCCGGCAACCCGTGGGACACGAACACCAGGCCGCAGTCCGAGTCGATGCAGTACTGCCGCAGCATGTTCAGAATTGCTCCTTGAACGGAGACGTCCAAGGCGGACACCACTTCGTCGCACAACAGAATGCGAGGTTCGACGACGAGAGCTCGTGCGATCGAGAAGCGTTGCCGTTGTCCGCCCGACACCTCGGTGGGGAACCGATCGGCCATCGCCGGGTCCAGCTCGAGCGACGCTAGCGTCTCGTCCACGCGGGCATCGGCGGTCTTGGCATTCATCCCCAGCAGACGCATGGCGGGCAACCGCACCGCGTCACGTAACGTTCGACGCGGATCGAACGACGACGTCGTGTCCTGCGCGACGTATTGCACCTTGGATCTGAAATCGCGTCGCCCTGCCCGTGAGGACAACACCCCGTTCAGTTCGGTGCCGTTGTACGACACCGAACCTGTAGTCGGCGACAACAGGCCGCACATCATCCGGACCAACGTCGATTTCCCGGAGCCGGACTCACCGACGATGCCGACGGCCGAGCTCGACGTGATTTTCATGCTGATGTCGTCGACAGCCGGTGTGCCGGATCCCGAGCGAACGAAAGTCTTGCCCAGCTGTTCGACGTCGATCTCGGCGTACGCTGTGCGCGAATTGCCACTCATCAAGATCCTCCAGGCGGTTGTCTCCAGCAGATCTGCTGCTTGACTGCACAGCTTTCTCGCGACGCGTTACTGAAAGCGACCCTCGGCGTAACTGAAGTATTACGCCGAGCAAACATGCAGCTCAAAGGGCATGGAATGGGGCTAAACGCCACAGTGACGTAGGTCTCGATCAGCTACCGCTGCCGACGTGGGCGGCGTTATCCGGCTCTACAGGCGCTCCAGCAGGCCTTGTCTGCGGCGTAATAGCTCATTTACTCCTGCGCCATGTTCGGTAATGCAGTTGCAGCAGGCTTCACCTATCTGCAATCGCTGCATTGCCCACCATCACGACAGGAGTGACATGTACGAACGCGCTCGCACCGACGTACCTCGGCCACATCGGCATTCGACGTCATCGCCGACGAAAGGCGTTGCAGCATGATGCATCTCGGCTGGTTCTTCACCACAGGATTCGGTGTCTACGGCTGGAACCAACCGTGGTCCGGAAACGTCGCGTCGGACATCGGCCGCCCCGATCTGTTCGTCGACGCGGCAAAAAGCCTGGAGCGCGCCGGATTCGACTACATCATGCTCGAGGATTCCTCGGTGCTCTCCGACGTGTATCGCGGAACGTTCGAGAGCTCGGTTCGTCGCGGAACCACCGTGCGTTTCGATCCCATGCCGCTCGTTCCACTGATGGCCGACGCCACCGAGCGAATCGGCATAATCGCTACTGTCGCAACCACTTTCTATCCGCCGTTCCTTGCCGCCCGCCTGATGTCCACGCTCGATCACGTCACCGAGGGCCGAGTCGGAATCAACCTCGTCACCGCAAGCGCCGACGGCGCCGCACAGAACTACGGACTGCCCAAACAGATCGAGCACGATCTTCGCTACGAGATGGCCGACGAATGGGTCGACGTCGTATCGCAACTGTGGGATTCGTGGGACGAGGACGCGCTGGTTCTAGACCCGGCGTCAGGTGTTTTCGCGGATCACGAGAAGATCCACAAGATCGACTTCGAGGGCAAGTACTACGCGTCCCGTGGACCGTTGAACATTCCCCGCGGTCCCCAGGGTCGGCCGGTCATCTGTCAGGCCGGCGGCTCCCCCGCCGGGCGCGCGTTCGGGGCCAAACACGCAGACACCATCATCGCCAATGTTCGCGGACTGGACGCGATGAAGGAATACCGCGAGGACATCAGCCGGCGGCTGGTCGACTACGGCCGCAAGCCCGACGACGTGAAGGTGCTCTTCCTCGTCAGTCCCATCATGGCCGACACCGACGAGGAAGCCATCGTCAAGCGCGACCGGATGCGTGAGGTGCAGAAGAACAACATCGACGGTGTCCTGGCCGCAATGTCGTATCTCAGCAGCACCGACTTCTCGCAATTCGACATCGACGCCCCGGTTCCCGACCTGACCAAATACAACGGCCACAAGAGCACCCTCGAGGACATGGCCAAATCGGGTAAGACGCTGCGCGAGATCATCGCCAACTATCCGACGGTCGAGTCGATGGAACTCGTCGGAACGACCGAGACCGTCGCGCAGAAGATGGACGAGGCAATGGAGTTCGTCGGCGGCGACGGGTTCCTCATCGCCTCCCCCGTCACCCGCAAAGTGATCTCCGAGATCGCCGACGGACTCGCACCCGCGCTGCGTCGGCGTGGAGCAATTCGCGACGGCTACTCCCGAACCACGTTCCGCGAGAACCTCGCCGCCTTCTGAACCGGCGTTGTATCACCAGAAATTCGATAATGCCCCAGTTCAGAACCCCTGACGCATCCGCCGGAACCAGCGCAATGGCCGCGCAACATTCGAGTCTCACGGCCGTCACGCTCCTCGTGTTGGCTGGTGCCATCGCCTCGTAGAAAGCGCCAACGAATGAAAATTACTGTTGTAGCGGGCAATCCGAAGCCGGAGTCGCGGACACTCGACGCCGCGCGAGTCCTCGCCACCGCACTGACCGGTGAGCCCGGTGAGACGATCGACGTGATCACGCTCGGTGCCGGACTGCTCGGCTGGGGCGACTCGGCCGTGCAAGCCGCAGTCGAGACCGTTGCGTCGTCCGATCTCGTCGTCTTCGCAAGCCCGACGTTCAAGGCCACCTACACCGGCGTCTTGAAGTTGTTCCTCGATCAATTCGCCGGCGATACCGGACTGAAGAATGTCGTCGCCGTACCGCTCATGCTCGGCGGTGGTCCGGCGCACGCAATGGCACCGGATCTGTTTCTCAAGCACGTTCTCGTCGAACTCGGGGCGGTCGCCCCGGCCCCTGGCCTGTACCTCATCGATTCGACGTACACCACCGATACTCGGATCGCCGACTACGTCACCCGCTGGGGCGAGACCATACTCGCCGCGGCTCGAACACGAACGGATGCATCATGACCCTGAGCACCACCAGCCTCGACCAGTCCGTGCTGCGAAACGCGTTCGGACAGTTCCCCAGTGGGGTCGTCGCCGTCTGCGCCGAGATCGACGGAGTCAAGATCGGCATGGCCGCAAGCAGTTTCGTTGCAGTGTCGATCGACCCGCCCCTCGTCGCCTTCTGCGTTCAGGACACCTCGACCACGTGGCCGAAATTCGCTGCAGCCTCACGAATCGGCATCAGTGTGCTCGGCG
Source organism: Rhodococcus sp. Leaf233 (assembly GCF_001426165.1). Taxonomy (NCBI): domain Bacteria; kingdom Bacillati; phylum Actinomycetota; class Actinomycetes; order Mycobacteriales; family Nocardiaceae; genus Rhodococcus; species Rhodococcus sp. Leaf233. Next base: position 88,366 of record NZ_LMRO01000014.1, on the reverse strand, counting down.
AACTGCACGACGTCGCGGCTCGCACACTCGCCGCGAAGACGGGCAACCGATTCGAAGGATTGACGACCACCACCACCGACGACGGAGCGCTCTTCATCGACGGTGCGAGCATGTGGCTGGATGCCAGTGTCACCGAACAGGTCACGGCCGGTGATCACGACATCGTCCTGCTGCGCATCAACGAACTCGAGGTCAAGCACGGTGTTGCCCCGATCGTTTTTCATGGCAGTAAGTTTCGTCGGTTGGCGGTTGATCTCTGATGAGCGCCGTCGAAAATGCGCTCGAAGCGCTCCGCGCCGGAAAGCCGGTGTTCGTCACCGACTCCGCCGATCGGGAGAACGAGGGCGACGTCATCATGGCGGCCGACCGTATCACTCCCGCATGGACGGCATGGACGGTCCGCAACACCTCGGGGCTGCTGTGCGCTCCGATGAGCGACGCCAGGGCGGACGCTCTCGAACTACCGCCGATGGTGTCGAACAATCAGGATCCGAAGAGGACCGCGTACACCGTCACCGTCGATGCAGCTGTGGGTATCACCACCGGTATCAGCGCTGCGGATCGCGCCCGGACACTGCAGGTACTCGCCGATCCCGGTTCCGTCGCCACCGACATCATCCGTCCCGGCCACGTGCTTCCCCTACGTGCGCGACCCGGCGGTGTCCTGGAGCGGCCGGGTCATACCGAAGCAGCCGTCGACCTGTGTGCCCTCGCCGGACTTCCCGCTGTCGGCGTCATCGCCGAGCTGGTTGCCGACGACGGTTCGATGATGCAGTTCCACGAGATCGAGAATCTCGGTGCGCGGATGCAGCTTCCGGTGCTCACCATCGAGGAACTCATCGCGTATCGGCAGCTTCGCGATCCGGCACCGGTGGCCGGTCCCGCTCGGGTCGAGCGAATGGTGGAGACAGTCCTCGCGACCCCGCACGGCGATTTCAAGATGTTCGGCTACCTCGATCACAAGACCGGGGCCGAACACGTTGCGCTGGTGTCGGGTGACGTCCGAGACAACGCCATGGTTCGCGTGCACTCGGAGTGCCTGACCGGAGAATCGTTTCTGTCGCAGCGGTGCGAATGCGGTCCACAGCTGAACACCGCACTCGAACGGATCGCGGCCGACAGCGGTGTACTCGTGTACATGCGTGGTCACGAGGGCCGCGGAATCGGTTTGCTGAAGAAGCTCGCGGCCTATCGCCTGCAGGACGAGGGCTTCGACACCGTGCAGGCCAACCTCGAACTCGACGAACCGGCCGACGGACGTGAGTACGGTGGTGCCGCTGCTATTTTGAAGGACCTGGGTCTGACCACGGTTCGTTTGTTGACCAACAACCCCGACAAGATTCGTGGCCTGGAAGCCCACGGCGTCGACGTCAGTTCACGGTTGCCTATCGTCGTGGGTGCCGCGCAGGCCAACATCCACTACCTCGAGACCAAGCGCTCACAAATGGGACACTTGTTGCCTCACAGCGTGGCTCAGGGTTGGTGAACGGCCGAGCGATCGAGGCCGTCGTAGCCTTCTATCATCCATTTTTCACAAGCTCTACTGGACAGATTTCCCATAACCGGCACACCCGGTGGTTCGATCCCACGTGCCCTAGCGTGCGGGGACCGTGATTCCTCGCGCGTCGAGGATGGGTCGAACACCTTCGGCGAAGTGGTAGGACTCCTCGAGGTGCGGGTAGCCGGACAGAATGAACTCGTCGAATCCGGCGTCGTGGTACTCCCCGATCAGGTTGGCAACTTCCTCGTGCGAACCAACCAGCGCGGTGCCGGCACCGCCTCGAACGAGACCGACTCCGGCCCAGAGGTTCGGGTAGATCTCGAGCGAATCCTTGCTGCCCCCGTGCAATGCGGCCATCCGGCGCTGTCCCTCGGACTGCGACGACGAGTGCAGCGCGTGCGCCGCAGACACCTGTTCCTCGGGAAGCTCGTCGAGCAGCTTTTGTGCGACGGCCCAGGCCTCTTCGGAGGTGTCGCGGCTGATGGTGTGCAGGCGAATGCCATAGGTGAGCTTGCGGCCCTCGGCGTCCGCGAGCGCCTGCACCTTCTCGATCTTCGCGCGAGCGTCGGCCGGCGGCTCGCCCCATGTCAGATACGTCTGGACGTGCTTGGCCGCGACAGCGAGTGCGGGATCGGACGAACCGCCGAACCAGAACTCGGGCAACGGGTCCGGTGCTTCGGACACGCGTGCATCGGCAACCTTGAAGAATTCGCCTTCGTGATCGACCGACGTCTCCGTCCAGATCCGATGCACCAGTCCGAGGAATTCGTCGGTGCGGGCGTATCGCCGATCGTGGTCGATCCAATCCCCGAAACGACGCTGCTCGACGTCGTCGCCGCCGGTGACGATGTTGAACAGCACCCGACCTTCCGAGAACCGCTGCAGCGTCGCTGCCTGTTGCGCCGCCAACGTGGGCGGCGTGAGGCCGGGACGGAAGGCGACAAGGAACTTCAACCGTCGGGTGCTCTGCAGTAGCGCGGCGGTGGTCAACCAGGCGTCCTCGCACCAGGTTCCGGTCGGAGTCAACACTCCCTCGTAGCCGAGGCGGTCCGCGGCCTGAGCCACCTCCGTGAGGTACCGCAGCGACGGACGACGGAACCCGGCAGGTTCGACGATGTTGGCCGACGCGTGAGATGCACCGACGATGGAGCGGCCGTCGCCAGCGGTGGGGAGGAACCAGAAAATGCGTGCGGTCACGAGTGAACTCCTACGGCGTGGTGGGTGATCAGTTGGTGGAGGCGGTCGCCTCGGCGATAGCGTCGTTGTAACGCGTGTCGACGAAGTCTGCGAACGTGTTGCCGCCAGGGATGCTTCCGCTCTCGACGAATACATCGAAGAGCGTCTGCTCGGATTCGATCACGTTGTCGTCCAGAGCAATTGCGGGTCGCTGGCTTCGCCCCTGCGCCAATTCACCCGCGGCGGGGTCGATGCCGACGGCCGTCGAGTACGCCGACGCCCACTCTGCCGGGTGTGCGTCCGCCCATGCGGACGCCTTGGCCAGACGAACCACGAAGTCCTGCAGCGCAGTGTTCTTCGCGGGATCGTCCAGAGCCTGCTGAGACGCGATACCGAAGCCATAACCGTTGGCCACACCCTCGGCAGTGGTCAGCGTCTTCGAGCCGTTCTGCACCTGCGCGATGGCGGTGAACGGATCCCAGATCGCCCAGGCATCGACCTCGCCCGAGGTGAATGCCGTCAGCGCATCGGCAGGCTGAAGGAACACCAGCTGAACGTCGTCGGTGGTCAAGCCGGCCTTCTGCAACTGCAGCAGCACGTGTCCGTGCGCCGAACTTCCCTTGCCCACCGCGATCTTCTTACCGCGCAGGTCGGCGAACGACGCCAGAGTCGAATCCGGCGGCACGAGAATCTGATCCCCGCTCGCATCGTTGGTGTAGGCAGAGACGACCTTGATGCGGGCATTGGCTGCAACCCCGAAGACGGGAGGCGTGTTGCCGGTGACCGCGAAGTCGATCTGTCCGGCCGTTGCGGCCTCCACCTGAGGCGGGCCGGAGGTGAAGGTGGAGAACGCAACATCGTAGGGAGCGGAGTCCAGCTCACCCGACGCGCGCAGCAGGGCTTCGGTGCCACCCTTCTGGTCGCCGACGTCGAGGGTGACTGTGGCCAGCTGATCGTTCGAGACGAGCGCGGGGGCTTCGGTGGCGGTGGTGTCGCTGCCACGCGAGACGCAGCCGGTGAGTCCGACGACCGTCAGAGACAGGGCAGCGAGCACACCGAGTGCGCGCAGAGAACGAGGACGAGCGTATGACGACATGCGTGAAAGATCCTTGTCAGGTGCCGAATTGGACGGTCAGTGAACTCCAAGAGCTCCGAGCAGATGGGCGCGAAGGCGGGAGAAGCCCGGCGTTGCGCGATCGCGGGGGCGGGGCAGATCGACGGTGACGGTGTCCGAAACTGCCCCGTTCTCTAGCACCACAACCCGATCGGCCAGCGCGATCGCCTCGTCGACATCGTGCGTGACCAGGAGGATGCCGAAGCGGTGCCGTCCCCACAGGTCGAGCAGAAGTGACTGCATGGTCAGTCGTGTGAGTGCGTCGAGCGCTCCGAACGGTTCGTCGAGGAGCAGCAGTTCGGGCTCCCCCACCAATGCCCGCGCCAGCGCAGCGCGCTGAGCTTGCCCACCGGACAACGTGAGTGGCCATGCGTCTCGCTTCTCGGCCAGCCCCACCTCGTCGAGAGTCGCGTCCGCAGCAGTCAATGCTTCATTGCCGGTGACGCCTGCGGTGTTCAGACCGTAGGACACGTTCTGGCGAACCGACCGCCACGGAAACAGGCGTGGTTCCTGGAACGCCACCGCGGGATGTCCAGCGACACGCCGCTCCCCTGTGTGATCCATCGACAGTCCTGCCAGGACACGCAGAATGGTCGACTTGCCGGAGCCGGATCGTCCGACCAGCGAGACGATTTCGCCGCGCTCGATGGACAGGTCGACGCGCTTCAACACGTGGCTGGATCCGTAGAACTTGTCGATGCCGTGCAGGGTGGCGACGGAGGTCGTCGTCGTAGTCATGAATCAGGCATCCAATCGGTAACGGAGGGCTCGTTTTTCGAGGATTCGCACGATGCCGTCGGTGGCGATTCCCATCAGGGCGTAGACGACGAGTCCGAAGATGATGGTGTCCACACGCAGGAAGTCCCGCGCATTGTTGATGATGTAGCCCAGCCCGGATTCGGCGTTGATCTGCTCGGCCACGATCAACGACAGCCAGGCGATCGCCAACGACTGTCGCAATCCCACCAGCAGCTGTGGAGCAATGCTGGGCAGGATGATCGTGGTGAAGCGTTGACGCCACGAGAAACCCAGTACGACGGCGGTGTCGAGGAAGTCGCGATCGATCTGACGGATGGCCGAGTACGTGTTGAGGTACAGCGGAAATGCAACTCCCAGAGCGATGAGCAGAATCTTGGGAGTCTCGCCGATCCCGAACCATAGGATGAACAGCGGGATGAGTCCGAGGTGCGGCAGTGCACGCAGCATCTGCAGCGGCGGATCGACGGTCGCCTCGGCGAGCTTCGACAGTCCGACGAGCGCGCCGAGCACCACCCCGATCACCCCGCCCAGCACGAGTCCCTGAACAACACGGGTGCCGGAGACGGCGAGTGCCTCGACCAGCTGACCGTTGCGCAGCAACTGCACACCCGCGTCGAAGACCAAGGATGGTGCGGGCAGCACTCGCTCGGAGAGAACTCCGGCAGCGCTGGCGATCTGCCACAGAACGAGGAGCGCGAGGGGCGACAGACTGCGGACGACGGTCCATCGGTAGCGCTGCCACACAGACTGCTTCGGTGACGCGGGTGCGGGGCCGGCGTCGCTGACGCGCATGTGCACGGGCCCAGCGGGTGGGGCGTACGACGTGACGACCATGTTCACGTGCCTTCCGGTTAATGAGGAGCAGGTTCGATTCACCACCCTCCGTCACGATGCGGGTCCGAGAACAGGGTTCGAATCAGCGTGAATCTAGGTCGGGCAGAATCGCTGTCATGAACGTCGAGCCCATTCACACCGAACGCCTGACGCTGCGTCCGTACGAACCCGACGACGCAGACCGGATTCTCGCCTACTACAGCGACCCGGAAGTGTGCCGCTACCTCCTGCACGAAGCGTGGACGCACGCCGATGCTGTTGCGGCGGTGGGCAAACGGATGAAGCGAAGCGGGCTGCACACCCAGGCATTGGCGATGGTCGTCGAACACGAGCAGACCGTGGTGGGCAACGTCGAAGCATGGCTCGTGGACGGATCCCCGGCACTCGTCGAACTCGGCTGGACCTTCTCCCCCGCCGTGGCCGGTCGGGGTTACGCGACCGAGGCAGTGAAAGCGTTGATCGAGCACGTGTTCTCGCTTCCCCAGATCCACCGAATCAGCGCACAGCTGGACGGACGCAACGACGCGTCGGCCCGGTTGGCCGCGCGGGTCGGGATGCGTCAGGAAGCGCACTTCCGCCAGAACTGGTGGTGCAAGGGTGAGTGGACCGACACGCTCGTCTACGCACTGTTGCGCGAGGATCGCTGACGCACATCACGCGACGTTCACCTCCGCGTCGGTTCCCCGACACCGGCCGGTGACCGCGGTGCGACAGTCTCGGAAAACTTCACTTTCCGAACTCTGGGAGTTTCACGAATGGCATCGCGTCGAAGAGCTGCTCTACTGGGCATCCTCGCACTGGTCTCTGTCGTCTCCACGTCGATGGGCGGCGTCGCCACTGCTGGCCCGGCACGGACGGCGTCGCCGCTGTGTCAGGTCGCAGACCTGCTCCCCAGTGGATCGTCGTCGGGCCTCGGTTACCAATGTGCCGAGGCGGGCGAGCTTCTCGATCTCCCGATCGGTGATGTGCGCGCGACGCAACCCTCTCTCGGATACGACGAGGTGTACTACAAGCTCGGTCGCTACGCGCTCGGCAAAGACGAGATCAACAAGAAGTTCGACGACTGGTGCGAGGCCAACGGCCAGGAGGAGGCCGCCTCGGCATCGCCCGCTGCGCGACTGGACAATCCGTCGTCGTTCACCTGCACAGTCCCCGTCGGGCAGGAAACGCCCGACACCATCGCGCCCATGAAGACCGTCGTCATCGGGCCGGGCGGCGTGCCATACCTGACCGACGGACACCACACGCTGACCTCGTTCTACGAAACAGCCGACGGTGGGCCGAATCTGCACCTTCGTCTGCGGGTGGTCGCGAATCTCAGTGACCTGAGCCCAACTGATTTCTGGGCGCGGATGAAAGCCGAGAAGTGGGTGTGGAACTACGACGTCGACGGCAACGAAGTTCCGGTGGAGCAGCTTCCGTCGGGAGTGGGTCTCGCCAAGTTCCAGAACGACAAGTACCGCAGCCTGATGTACTTCGCCCGCGACATCGGCTTCAGCCCCGGCACCATCCCCTTCCAGGAGTTCTATTGGGGCGCATGGGTTCGCGACTCGGCGGAAGTCGACATCAGCGGATGGGACAGCAACAATCTCGCGAGCTACCTCAGCACCGTCGAGTCGGTCTCCCGCGCTCAGGTCACCGCCCCGAAAGACGCGGTGATCGAGAGTGGCCGCACTGCAGCCGAACTCGGCGCTCTGGATGCGTGGAACGACGGCAAAGCAGCCAACAAGGGTGAATTCGGAAAGCTTTCGGCACTGTACTCGGACGCCAAGCCGGGCAAACTGGCGTATGCCTTGCAGTACAAGTCGGGACTGCCGCGCTAACTCCGCGTCGCGGTAGGTCTACGTCATGTCGCCGGGCTGGCGTCGGGCATTGCATACGTGATCGACCAGGTCCAGTTCGTGGCGTCCGGTACCGTCTCGCGTCATGAACCTGAAGCTGTGTGTGCTGCTGTGGGCGGCGGACGGACAAGAAGACGCGCTCACCCGCTACGAGGACACGGTGCTGGACCTGATTCCGAAGTACGGCGGCGAAGTAGTGAGCAGAGTCCGCCGAGTCGACACCGGCGACGGACCACTCGAGGTGCAGGTCATCCACCTACCGGATGATTCGGCCTTGCAGGCCTACATGAAGGACCCGGAGCGGCTTGCGCTCGCCGACGTCCATCGGCGGGCCGTGGCGAGAACCGAAATCATCCACGTGGAGACGCTCGTCTGATGGCTGCGCCGGGCCGATGCGCCTACCAGCGATCGACGTGCAGAACCGTCTCGATCGGATCCCGCGGAGCAACCTTGAACGTCTCACCCGTGTAGTACGCCGTCGGAATGAGCGCACCCTGATGAAAATCCTCGGGAATGCCGAGTAGCTCGGATATCTCCCGCTCACGGGCGAGATGAATTGTGGTCCAGGCTGTTCCGAGGCCACGGGCGCGTGCGGCCAGGGCGTAGTTCCACACCGCGGGCAACAGCGAGCCCCACAGACCGGCCTGATTACCGGCCGGAAGCGTCTTACCGGCTTGGATGCACGGAATGAGCAGCACCGGAACCTCACCCATGTGCTCGCCGAGCCACCCGGCACTGTCGCCGACGCGCTTCTGTACCGATGCGCGCTCCGGATCGTCGGCGAACAAAGCCGACGCGGAATGCTTCGACGCCTGATATGCGGCGAACAATTCGCCGTAGATCGCGCCGATGCGAGCACGAAGATCAGGGTCGGTGACGACGATCCACTGCCAGCCCTGCTTGTTCGATCCGGACGGGGCCTGCAGCGCGATCTCGAGACATTCCTTGATCAGCTCCATCGGCACCGGCCGCCTCAGGTCCAGACGCTTACGCACAGTTCGCGTGGTGGTCAGCAGCTCGTCGGGAGTCAGATCAACGATCGGGAAAGAAGTCACCCTTCGATCATGCACCATTCGGCCTCTGCAGGGCCCGGTCGGTCAATTCTTCGTTCGCAGCGTCCCAGCGCGCCGCCATGGACAGTCCCCCATGCCCGTCGCCCTCATCGATGACGAGTGTCGACCCGGGCCAACTTCGGTGTAGATGCCACGGCGTGACAGCCGGTCCGGAAACATCCTTTCGGCCATGGATCAGGACGCCCGGAACATCTCGCAGACCGTCGGCACGATCGAGCAGAGGCGGATCGCAGAACCCGTCGTGCGACCAGTAGTGCGCGGCCAGCCGCACGAAGGCCAGCCGGAACCGGTCGTCGTCCCATCGCGGATTGCGCCGCACGCCATCGGTACCGATCGAGATGTGGACGTCCTCCCACAGCGCCCATTCCCGAGATGCGCTGTCTCGCAACTGTAAATCGGTCGAATTGAACAGGCGGTCGTACGCGTCGACTATGCGGTCCTCACCGCGTCGATAGCCGACTCCGGCCTGCTCGGCAAATGTGGCGAACCGATCCCACGCCTCCGGGAAGACCGCGCCGACCCCCTCCGTAATCCAGTCGACCTCAGCCCTACCTGTCGTCGTGACAGCAACGAGCACCATGCCGAGAACCCTTGTCGGATGGGCGAGAGCATAGGCAAGAGCAAGAGTGGATCCCCAGGACGCGCCGTTGACGATCCACGCCTCGACGCCGAGGTGAACACGCAGCGCTTCGATATCGGCAATCAGGTGCGCGGTTGTATTGGTGGCCAACGACGTCGAGGGATCCGACGCGTGCGGGGTCGACCGTCCGCACCCGCGCTGCTCGAATCCGATAGCTCGAACGCGAGACAGGTCGAAGTGGCGACGAAACTGACTGGAGTTCAGGGTCCCGCCCGGTCCGCCGTGCAAGTAGACCGCCGGGACGCCGTCGGACGGACCCCATTGCTCCCAGTAGATTCGTTGCCCGTCCCCGACATCGAGCATTCCGTGCAGTGTCGGTTCGTCCTCCGGTGTCATAGCGCCATCACATCATTCGAGAGGCAGCATCTGTCGGATCACTGCCCATGCGGACGCGTCGACCCATGAGGGGTTGGACTGCTGCGGCGACCGGAACACCTCGAGCGTCGACAGTTCCGCAACGGCCTGCAGATCCGACGCGAGGATCGGCTGATCGAACAGCGTGATGTTCGTCGAGACCTTCCACTGCGGGCCGGGGACCGGGGTGCCGGTCAATCGACCCGCACCCCAGATCCCGCGTCGCGGGTGGCTGCTGACCCAGAACAACACAGGCTGCCCAGGTGCCATCAGACGAGTTCGATAGTTGTTCGCGACGCACCAATTCTCCTGCGCACGTCCGGCTTCGGCCATCGGTGCGAGGTCGGTCTTGTGCGGATTGCACTTGATCACCCATGCGCCGAGCGTCTGGTCCGTTATCGCCCGTGCCGTCACACTCGCCATCGTAATGACAAACTGGGCGACAGCGTCGTTGCCCTGCGCGGGGTCAACTGCCAACCCAACTGGTGTGGATGGCAGCACGTTGGGATCTCCCACTCGCCGGCGACGCCGGTCGGACATTCATTCAGGCGGCGGCTTTCGCACCAGCTCGTGAACCATTTCGTGCCGCCACTACTCTGGCCTGATGTGTTCCAGCGACACCGAAAGGACACTATGACGACCCTGGTACGAGGCGGGAATGCCCTGATCGAGGCACGAGCGTTCGAGGTCACCGTCGACGATGCCAACGGTGTCGACCTGCTTGCGTTCCAGGTGAACACGGGTCGAAAAGTGCGCAACGACGACGATTTCGTGTTCTTCAATCAGCCATCGTCGCCCGAGGGCGCGGTTCGGTTGTCATCGACGCGGTCGTTGAGCATCGACCTGCGTCTCGTGCCTACCGACGTCGACGCCATCGTCGTCGCGGTTGCGTCGGACAGCGCACTGTCGACTCGCGCCGGAATGACCGTAAGGTCGAGCGACATCGTCAGTCCAGCATCGGGTTTGACGACGGAAACTGCAGCAGTTCTGGTCGAAATCTACCGCCGCGGCGGCGACTGGAAGGTGCGCAATGTGAGCGCCGGCTGGGACGCGGGCTTTGCCGATCTCGTCCGCGAACACGGGGTTGACGTCCAGGACACCGATACCCCGACAGTGCGTTCCGTAGCGGGCGAGGAAAAGCTCTCGATGGTCAAACGCGAGAAGCTCGATCTCCGCAAGAATCATGTACACAAGGTGTTGCTCACGAAAAATGCCGTGGGACTGCGGGCTCGGATCATTCTTGTCATCGACAAAACCGGCAGCATGAGCAAGCAGTACTCGACGCGCGTAGTGCACAGAGTCGTCGAACGAATGGTTCCGGTTGCAACCCAGCTCGACGACGACGGCGAGCTCGAACCCTACCTCTACGGCTCGTGGTACGCGCAGCTGCCAGTCATCACCGTCGCAGGCACCGATTCCTGGGCCGACACCTACCTCCACCTGTACGGCCACCATGGCGGAATCGACTACTCGTCGATCGGCGGCACCAACGACGAACTGCCGATCATGAATCAGATCCTGTCCACGGTGGCCTCGCGTCAGCCCACGTTGGTGCTGTTCTTCACCGACGGTGGCTTCACCAAACGCGGGCCGATCGCGAGCTTCATGCGGACGGCGTCGAGCGCGCCCATCTTTTGGCAGTTCATCGGTGTCGGCAAAGCGAACTACGGCGTTCTCGAAAAGCTGGACACCATGGAAGGCCGGCTCATCGACAACGCCGGGTTCTTCGCGCTCGACGACATCGACAAAGTCTCCGACGCCGAGCTGTACGAACGAATCCTCAGCGAATTCCCGGATTGGATACGTGCAGCCCGGGCGGCGAAGATAATCGACTGACGACGGACACCCGACCTGATAGAAGTCAGACCGCCTGTCGTGGGCTCAGGCGGTACCGACCGCGTCGTTGCCCTGCGCAGCCGAGACCACCAGATTGTTTGCCGTGAGGCCGTTTCCGTTCTTGACCGCGTCGATCCACTGGTCGGTCGTCGCCACCGCTGCGAAATTGGACTGGTAAAGCACCATCAGCGCCTTGTGGAGTTGTTCGGCTGAGACTGTCCCCGCCTCGTTCGAAAGGTTGATCGCGCCAGTGGCGTCGGACAGGATCTCGACGGTCAGGTTTAGTGCTTCGGCGTCGGCGCTGGTGGCGAGATCGCAGTTGTTGGTCATGTATCCGACGATCGTGACGGTGTCGACATTGTTGCCCTGCAACCACTTCGCCACGTCGGTGCCAGCGAAGACGCTGCTGTACTGCTTCTCGACTCGCTCGAAGGACGGCTGCACGACGGCCTGAATGTCGGGATGAAGCTCGTACGTCGGGGTTCCCTTGACGAATGCCGGCGAGCCTTCGGGCATCTCGTGCTGCACGATGGCCACCGGAACATCCTGCGTCACAGCCGCTTCGATGGTACGAACGATGTTGGCCAACGACTCGTCGCGAGGCGGGTACTGGATCTTCAGCACTCCCTCGAAGTATTCCTGCTGTACATCGATGACGATGAGGGCTCTACGCGGTGCGGTCATGGACGTTCTCCTTCAGGTGGCGTACTCGGTCGATACCCATACTTCGGCACCGACCTTGCGTTCACGAGTGGCACGGATGCATACTTTCGATGAAATTGCGCCAATTCATCGATCGGAGATTCATGCGCATCGCGCTGTACGTGTTCGACGGCATCACCATGTTCCACCTCGCCGCGCCGTTGATGGTGTTCGGCGAGGTGACGCGCCTCGGGCTGGCCCCCGACTGGGAGACGCGGGTGTGGTCCGACGAGCCAGGGTCGATCCGCACCGAGGAGGGCTTCCCCGTCGGCGATATCGAAGGCCCCGACATCGCCGATTGGGCCGACATCGTCATCGTGACGTCGTGGCCGGAGTCGTTGCCACACATCGGCGCTCACCTGTCCACCGCTCTTCGAGGCGCTCACAGACGGGGAGCCCAGATCGCGGGACTGTGTCTGGGGTCGTTTGCCGTCGCCGACACCGGACTGCTCGCGGGACGCCCTGCCGTCACCCATTGGTCCAAGATGACCGAACTGCGCGACCGCAATTCGCAACTGGGCCTCGACGAGTCCGTGCTCTACATCGACCACGGCGACGTCATGACCTCCGCGGGCACGGCGTCGTCGATCGATTCCTGCCTGCACATCGTCCGCAAGCACCTCGGCGCGGCAGCGGCAACGCGGGTCGCGCGCAGTCTGGTGGTCGCACCCCATCGCGACGGCGGTCAGGCGCAATACATCGAACGGCCGGTGATCGAGGCATCCGAGGACTCCGCGATCGCCGACGTCCAGAGCTGGGCGCTGGAGCGACTGGCCGAGCCCCTGCCGATCGAGCGCCTTGCCGAGCGGGCACGCATGAGCCGGCGCAGCTTCATCCGGCAATTTCAGTATGCGACGGGAACCACGCCCGCGCGCTGGATACTCGACCAGCGGCTCGACGCCGCCCGCAGCCAACTCGAAACGACCGGCCACAGTATCGAGACCATCGCTGCCTCGTGCGGATTCGGCAGCGCCGTCACCCTGCGTCAGAACTTCCACTCGGCGTTCGCCGTCACGCCGACGGCCTACCGGAAGCAGTTCGCGGTCGGTTGTGCAACCACGGACACCGCCGACAGGCGAGGATGAGCAACGTGATCCTGTGGATAGTTGCCGGAGTCGAGCTCGCCGCCATTATCGCGCTCGGTGTGGTTCTCATCGTGTCTCGACGAAAGTTGAAGCACACGCGTCGGGCACTCGACCGCGCTCTCGAATCGCAGCAACGCCGTAAGCGACGCGGCCTGGTGCCCTTCGCGATCAGAACCGCCTTCCACACCACGGACCTACTCATCAACAAGGGATTCGGCGCGACCGTCCGCAACTCCGTCGAAGACCTCGCGGGCTGGGCCAAGGTCGAACGCCCCGACCTGGCACGCATGACCGCCGACGGCGACATCGTGGTCATGTTCTCCGACATCGAAGGGTCCACCGCCCGCAACGAAGAACTGGGCGACCGCGGTTGGGTGAAACTGCTCGAGAAGCACAACAAGCTGATCCGCAAACACGTCGACGACCACGGCGGACATGTGGTCAAGAGCCAGGGCGACGGTTACATGATCGCCTTCTCCGACCCGGCCGAGGCCGTGCGCTGCGGAGTGGAAGTCCAAGAAGCCCTGCAGAAGAACCCCGACCGCTGGGATCGCATCCGCGTGCGCATGGGCGTGCACGTCGGCAGCTCGGTGCGCCGAGGCGACGACCTGTTCGGACTCAACGTGGCCATGGCGGCACGGGTTGCGGGGCAGGCCGAGGGCGGTGAAATCCTTGTCAGCGAGCCGGTGCGTGACGCCATCGCCAGGGCGGACGGCCTGACTCTGGGGACGCCCCGCGACGTCGAACTCAAGGGAATGAGCGGAAGCTTTCAGTTGTATCCGGTGGCGCTGCCGGCACTTCCGAGTGCGGAGACCGGCCACGCGAGCGCATGAATATCCCATTCACAACGTCTGAACGCGTGAATGTCGCATTGATCCCAACCGGGGGGCGAACTGTGGACCGCGGACGGCTGGCGGCTGATGCTAAGTCCGAAAGTTGTTGCCCCCGAACGAATGAATGGCCCATTCACAACGCCTGAGCGCGTGAATGGGCCATTCATCCCAAAGGGTGGTGAAGCAGGCAGAAGTACTACTGCTTCGCCGACTCCAGTGCCTCGTTGAACGTCGAGGACGGACGCATCACTGCGGCGGTGGCTTCGGGGTCCGGGTAGTAGTACCCACCGATGTCGACCGGGTTGCCCTGTACCGCGTTGAGCTCGCCGACAATTTTCTCTTCGTTCTCCGAGAGGGTCTTTGCCAGAGCTGCGAAGTGCTTGGCCAGCTCGGTGTCCTCGGTCTGCTCGGCGAGTTCCTGTGCCCAGTAGAGGGCGAGGTAGAACTGGCTGCCACGGTTGTCGAGTTCACCGGTCGAGCGCGACGGGCCCTTGCTGTTCTCGAGCAGCTTGCCGGTGGCCGAGTCGAGTGCGTTGGCGAGGATGGTCGCCTTGACGTCACCGGTCTTGGTTCCCAGGTCCTCGAGGCTGACTGCGAGAGCCAGGAATTCGCCCAGCGAATCCCAGCGGAGGTGATTCTCCTCGATGAGCTGCTTGACGTGCTTGGGGGCCGAACCGCCAGCGCCCGTCTCGTACAGTCCACCGCCGGCCATCAGCGGAACGATGGAGAGCATCTTGGCGCTGGTGCCGAGTTCGAGGATCGGGAACAGGTCGGTGAGGTAGTCACGCAGGATGTTGCCGGTCGCGGAGATGGTGTCGAGCCCGCGGATGAGACGTTCCATCGTGTAGCGGATCGCGCGAACCTGCGACATGATCTGAATGTCGAGGCCCTCGGTGTCGTGATCCTTCAGGTACTTGCGCACCTTGCCGATCAGCTCGTTCTCGTGCGGGCGGTACGGATCGAGCCAGAAGACGACCGGCATCCCGGACTCACGGGTGCGGCGCACTGCCAACGCAACCCAGTCGCGGATCGGCGCATCCTTGACGATGCACAGACGCCAGATGTCTCCCTCTTCGACGTCCTGCGTCAGCAGAACCTCGCCCGTCGCCAGGTCGGTGATGTTCGCGACGCCCCCGGCAGGGACCTCGAACGTCTTGTCGTGCGAGCCGTACTCCTCGGCCTTCTGCGCCATCAGGCCGACGTTGGGAACGGTGCCCATCGTCGTCGGGTCGAACTGGCCGTTGGTCTTACAGAAGTTGATCATTTCCTGGTAGATGCGGAAGAAGGTCGACTCCGGGCTGACGGCCTTGGTGTCCTTCGGCCGGCCGTCCGCGCCCCACATCTTGCCGCCGCTGCGGATCATCGCAGGCATCGACGCGTCGACGATGACGTCGCTGGGCGAGTGGAAGTTCGAGATTCCGCGGGCGGAGTCGACCATCGCCAGCTCCGGACGAGTCTCGTGGCACTTGTGCAGGTCGTCGATGATCTCCTCGCGCTGCGCGCTGGGGAGTGCCTCGATTTTGCTGTACAGATCCGACAGGCCGTTGTTGACGTTGACGCCGAGCTCCTCGAACAGGTCGCCGTGCTTGGCGAACGCGTCCTTGTAGAAGACCTTGACGGCGTGACCGAAGACGATGGGGTGCGAGACCCGCATCATCGTGGCCTTGACGTGCAGGGAGAACATGATGCCCGTCTTGTAGGCGTCCTCCATCTGCTCCTCGTAGAACTCGATGAGCGCCTTCTTGCTCATGAACATGCTGTCGATGACGTCGCCGTCGGTGAGCGACACCTTCTCCTTGAGAACGATGGTCTCGCCGCCCTCGGTCAGCAGCTCCATCTTGACCTCGCGGTCGCCCTCGACGGTCATCGACTTCTCGCCGTGGTAGAAGTCGCCGTGGCGCATGTGCGCAACGTGGGTGCGCGACGCCGGCGACCATTCACCCATGCTGTGCGGGTGCTTGCGCGCAAATTCCTTGACGGCCTTGGGTGCGCGGCGATCCGAATTACCCTCGCGCAGAACGGGGTTGACCGCACTGCCGAGGCACTTGGTGTAGCGGTCGCGGATTTCGCGCTCTTCGTCGGTCTTCGGGTTCCCGGGGAAGTCGGGGATCGCGTAACCCTTGTCCTGCAGTTCCTTGATCGCGGTCAGCAACTGCGGAACGGAGGCACTGATGTTGGGAAGCTTGATGATGTTGGTGTCGGGCAGCTGCGTCAGCTTGCCCAGCTCGGCGAGGTTGTCGGTCACTCGCTGGTCTTCGTTGAGGTAATCGGGGAACTCGGCGAGGATGCGGTTCGCAACCGAGATGTCACTGGACTCGACGTCGATGCCGGCCGCGCTGGCGAAAGAACGTATGACCGGCAGAAACGCGTGAGTCGCCAGCATCGGCGCCTCATCGGTCAGGGTATAGATGATGGTCGGCTTCTTCGCTGTCATGTTTCGCCTTTGCCTCAGTTTCGACGTCGTCTTTTGGATGCGTTCGTCCTCAACTTTAATCTTCGTTCTCGCCGCTGTGGGGGGCAGTGGGGTATCACTCCATCTGCGCATCCAAGTTACCGACCAGTAGGGCGCTCAATGGATTTCGAGACCGTGCTCGGTCCTGCCCCTGACCACCGCCGGGCCATCCGATTTGCCCGATTAGGAACAACATCGGCCTCGCCGTCCGTTGAACCGAGTATGACGACCTACAAGACTGTCAATCCTGCCGACGGCACAACCGTCAAGGAATTCGAAACTCTCGACTCGACCGGCATCGAGCGCGCCCTCGCGGATGCGCACGCCGGTTTCCAGACGTGGCGCAAGACCTCACCCGAGCATCGCGCAGACATCCTGCACAAGGTCGCCGACCTGTATGTCGAGCGCGCCGACGAACTGGCCCGCACCATCTCGCTCGAGATGGGCAAGCCTCTGACCGAGTCTCAGGGCGAGGTCGAACTGTCCTCGAACATCTACCGGTACTACGCCGACAACGGCCCACGCTTGCTCGAGGACGAGACACTCGACGTGCCCGGAGCGGAAATCAGTGTGCTGCAGCGCAAGCCCGTGGGCGCACTCGTCGGCGTCATGCCGTGGAACTTCCCGTACTACCAGGTAGCCCGATTCGCCGGCCCGAACCTGATGGTGGGCAACACGATTCTGCTCAAGCATGCACCGAACTGCCCGCAATCGGCATTGCTGATGGAAGAGATCTTCCGGCAGGCCGGGTTGCCGGAAGACGCGTACATCAACATCTTCGCGACCAACGAGCAGATCGCCGACATGATCGCCGACGCCCGCGTGCAGGGCGTCTCGCTCACCGGAAGTGAGCGAGCCGGAACGTCCGTCGCCGAGACGGCCGGGCGCAACCTCAAGAAGGTCGTGCTCGAGCTCGGCGGTTCGGATGTGTTCATCCTGCTCGACTCCGCAGACATGGACGCCACCGTCGAATCCGCAACCCGTGCGCGCCTGTCCAACGCCGGCCAGGCCTGCAACGCCGCCAAGCGCATCCTCGTCGCCGAAGACGTCTACGACGAGTTCGTCGCCAAGCTCGTCACCTCCTTCGAGGCCGTGCAGACCGGCGATCCATTGGATGCCAACACCACCCTCGGTCCCCTGTCGTCGCAGACCGCTGCCGACACGTTGATCGAGCAGATCGACGACGCGGTGTCCAAGGGCGCGACACTGCTCACCGGTGGCAAGAAGATCGACGGACCGGGCGCGTACGTGCAGCCGACCCTGCTGACCGACGTCACGCCGGACATGCGGGCCTACACCGAGGAACTGTTCGGCCCCGCAGGCGTCATCTACAAGATCCAAAACGCCGACGAGGCAATCGAATTGGCGAACTCCTCCCCCTACGGACTGAGCGGGTCGGTGTGGAGCGCAGACCTCGACAAGGCCCGGGACGTAGCAGAACGCCTCGAGGTGGGCATGGCCTTCGTCAACGAACACGGCACCACACTGCCCGGCCTGCCGTTCGGCGGCGTGAAGCGCTCCGGCGTCGGCCGCGAGCTGGGACCGTGGGGCATGGACGAATTCGTGAACAAGAAGCTCGTCCGAGTCTCCGCAAAGTAGCCGTACTCGCCGATGCTCCCCGGGCAGTTGCCCGGGGAGCATCGCGCTGCTGCGGTCATACTGTCTCGATGATCGTCGAACACGCCCTGCTGCATGTCATCCCCCACCGAACCGACGAGTTCGAAACCGCGTTCGCCGACGCGAAATCGATCATCGCGTCGATGCCGGGGTTCGTGAATCTGACCCTCTCGCAGGGCATCGAGCAACCGAACACCTACCTGCTGTTGGTGGAGTGGGAACGACTCGAAGACCACACCGACGGCTTTCGTGGTTCCGACGAGTATCAGCAGTGGAAGGCGCTACTGCATCACTTCTACGATCCGTTCCCCGTCGTCGAGCATTTTGCTCCGATGTACGAGGCGTAAGAGTTAGGTTCGTGTCTCGACCCCTCTCGCCGCACCAAGGAGATTTCCGTGGCCAACGCTTCGTCGTTCGTGTCCAAGCAGGACGACCTCGAGATCAGCACCTATACCTGGTCTACGTCCGCCGATCCTGCTCGCGGTGTCGTACAGATCGCACACGGGCTCGCCGAGCACGGCAGTCGTTACGCACGCTTCGCTGCCGCCCTGAATGACGCTGGCTTCCACGTCGTCGCGTCGGATCACCGCGGCCATGGCCAGTCGATCGTCGACACCCCCGGCGATTTCGGGGCCGCCGCGTTTGCAGGCCTGTGGGCAGACATCGAGCAACTGGGCGAATCACTGCTCACCGAGTACCCCGACCTGCCTCTGTTCTTGTTCGCTCATTCCATGGGATCCTTTGCCACCCAGCATGTTCTGATCGAGCGATCGGATCTGTACGAGGGCGTGGTGCTGTCGGGTTCGACGACACTCGACGTACTCGCCGCAGGAATGGCCGACGCCCCGGCGGGCGACCTGAGCGTGTTCAACGCCGCCTTCGAGCACCGCACCGGCTACGAATGGCTCTCGCGTGACGAGGCAGAGGTGGACGCCTACGTGGCAGATCCGCTGTGCGGCTTCGACCTTCCGGCGTCGACGGTCCCCGCTTTGTTCGGCGAGGCCGAGAAGCTCGCCGATCCGCACAACCTGGAGCAGATTCGCTCTGATCTCCCCCTGCTCATCACGTCGGGAACGGACGACCCACTCGCCGGCGGTGGGCAGTTGATCGAGACGCTGGCCGCCCGCTACCGCGAGGCGGGAATGAGCGATGTGACCGTCACCCTGTACCCCGGTGCCCGCCACGAAATCCTCAACGAGACCAACCGTGACGAGGTCACAGCCGACATCATCGGTTGGCTCACCGACCGCGCCGGATCGGTCTAACGCCGTCTCAGCTGCACGGGCTGCCCGTCCTCCGGGAAGGGCAGCGACGTGAAGTTCAGCGGTGCAACGTAATCGGGGTCGACCGTCCAGTCGAATCGCAGCAACAGGTGATGCATGATCGTCTTGATCTCGGCCCCGGCGAAGAACATGCCGATGCATTTGTGGACGCCGCCGCCGAACGGCTCCCACGCATAGCGGTGCACCTTGTCCTCGCGGCGATCGGCGGCGAACCGTCCGGGATCGAATTGCTCGGGGTTGGGCCAGTACTGCTCCATGTGATGCGTGAAGTGCGGCGCGACAGAGGCATACGTTCCCGCGGGGACGAACTTGCCTTGCACCTCCGTGTCCTTCACGGCACGGCGGGCCACTACCGGTGTGGGCGAGACCAGGCGCAAGCACTCCTTCATCACCAGATCGACGTTGGTCAGCTCGTCGAGTTGCGCGAACGAGGGAGCATCGGTGCCCAGCGCCTCGCATTCGGCCCGGCACTTGTCTTGCCACTCCGGATGCTGGCCGAGGTACTGCATCATCGTCGACAGCGTGATCGTCGACGTGTCGTGCGCAGCCATGAGCAGGAAGATCATGTGGTCGATCACTTCGTCGTCGGAGAAGTGCTCTCCGTCGTCACCCTCGATGTGGCACAACACCGAGAAGAGGTCGTCGGTCTCGGTGGCTCGACGGGCCGGGAGGTAGCGGCGGAAGAACTGGTCGAGCACCGCTCGGCCGTCCAAACCCCGCTTCCACCGCGTGCCCGGAACCCGATAGCGCACGATCGACGTGGCGGCCTGCACGCAGGCAATGAAACTCGCATTGAGCTCCGCAATGTCGGCGTGCGTCGTTCCCTCCGCACCGCCCATGAAGATGCTCGTCGCGACGTCGAGCGTCAGCGCTTTGAGCGCCGGATAGACCTGGAAGTCGCGGCCCGGCTGCCACGCGTCCAAACCTGTTGCCGTAACTGGATTCAACGCTGCGACGGACTTGGTCAGCCGGTCCCGAGTGAAGGCCTGCTGCATGATTCGTCGATGACGTAGATGCTCCTCGGAGTCGAGCAGCATCAGCCCGCCGTGGAAGAACGGCCCGATCAACAGCGACCAGCCGTCACCGTTGGCGAACGCCTTGTCCGCGTTCTGCAGCACCTGCTGACACGCATCGGGACCGAGAACGGTGATCCACTTCTGCCCAGCCATCGTCATCCACGAGACCTCGCCGTACTTGTCCCACCGACTACTGAGCAGCTTCAGAGGGTCGCGAATGTACTCGAGTGTGTGCCCGACGACGGGAAGACCGCCGTCGCCGAACACCGGTTGGAGAGCTGAATCTGCGGGTGGAGCAGCCAGAGCACGTGCCATTGTCGACCTCCGTCAATCTGACATGACGTCATGTCAGATGAGATGTAGTCTGCGTCACAGTCACGGTCTCTGTCAAGATCTACCCATGCCCCCTACGACGCGTCGCTACAACGGCATGAGCGCCGACGACCGCGCGGCCGACCGCCGAGCGAGATTGCTCGACGCCGGCCTCGAGGTATTCGCGGCAGCCGGAGCGAAGGGTGCGACCATGACCGCGATCTGCGCACACGCCAAGCTCACCGAGCGCTACTTCTACCAAAACTTCACCAGCAGAGACGACTTGCTCGAGCAGGTCGTGGAATCGGTGTCCGCCGAGATACGGACCGCAGCGCTGGATGCACTGCACTCCCCCGCCCGGACCGTCGACGAGAAGGTACACAACGCGGTGACCGCGTTCGTCGGCGTCCTGACCGAGGACCGCCGCAAGGGCCGGGTTGCGATGATCGAATCGCTGGCCGTCGACTCCCTCCGCGAATACCGACGAAAGTCCCTGCGCGGCTTCGCTCATCTGGTGGCCGAACAGTCGCGCGAACTCTACGGCGAGAAGGCCTGGCCGCAACCACAGTCCGAGATCAACGGTCTGCTCTTCATCGGTGGACTTGCCGAACTCGTGATCGCCTGGCTGAACGACGAAATCGACATCGCACCTGCAGACATCGTCGACGCCGCAACACGTCACTTCATCGCTACCGCGCACCGCTGAGGTGCGCTACGCGCAGTGGCGTGATTATGTGCCCGCAGAGGCACTTACCCGCACCACTGCGCCGCAGGCGCACTACTACCGGTCGAAGTGCGCCTTCGAGATCTGTCCGTGCACGCCGACGGTCTTGTCGACCACCTGCGAGACGGTGAAGTTCGCGGCCGCGGACAGGTACGCATACGCCGTCGCTCGATCCATGCCGAGATCGGTCTCCAAGAAGTCGAGAGCATTGACCACAGCCCGACGCATCGCCGCGTTCAGGTCCGAACTCTGGCCGCCGACGGCCCCGTCCGGGTCGGACAATCCGATCGGGATCCACGAGTCCTCGTTCTCAGCAAAGGGATACGAGTACGCGACCGACGGCGCGTCACCACTGCCCGCCTTGCAGACCGTAAGGCGGAAGGTGCCGCGCAGAGACCCCTCCATCGCAGTCAGCGCCACCTCACCGTCACCCATCGCCATGTGCGGATCACCGACGTAGAACAACGCGCCCTCCGCGAACACCGGAAGGTAGAACGTCGAGCCGACGCCGAGCAGACCGACGTCGATGTTGCCGCCGCCGAGCGTCGGGGGAATCGAGTTGGCATTCGGGGATGTCAGACCCGCGTCGCTGGCGAACGCCACACCCATCATGCCCATGAACGGGCGCAGCGGAAAGCGCACGGCCGCATCGCCGTACCGCATCACGCCCTGCCCGTCCTCGACGGCCGTGAACGTGGATACATTGCCGTACTGCGTCGGATCACCCGATTTCCTGCCGTCGCTTCCGATCGGCGGCATGACCTCGTCCAGGCTGATGCCCGCCGGTGCCTCGCCGGACGCCGTAACTGCCAGCGCGCCCTTGCCGTGCCTGCTCGACACCACGCCGTACGGCACCCGCGGAACGGCCTCCAGAGTTTCGATCTTGAGCACATCGCCGCGCTGCGCACCTTCGACAAACACCGGGCCCGTCACCACGTGCGGTCCATCGACGTCGAAGTTGCGAACCGTTCGGTCGTACCCGCCTGCGATGTCGATCGCGTCCTGAAGAACATCGGACTGGGAAACACCTTTGCCGCCGAAGAATTCGACGGGATCGCGGCCCTGGTCTTCGAGGATTCCCTCATGGCTGAGCGCGTCGATGGTCACCGTCTCGCCGGACTTCATCTGCAGTACCGACTCCGACTCGACGGTCGGGACGTAGCCCCACAGAACCTTGTCGACCTCGGAGCTCAGGTAGTGGTCCCCCGAGATGTCGCCCGATCCTGGGTTGAGAATGGCACCCGCGGGCGCTACCGGAGCCGACGAACTTGTTGCCGCCGTAGTGGTCGAGGACGTCGAACACGCTGCTGTAGTTGCCAAACCAGCCCCTGCGCTCATCGCTGCCACCGCCCGAATGAAGCCGCGTCGACCGATTCCTTTGCTGATCGTTTCCGCTGCGTGCTCTGCCATCGACTGCGCCATACTGCCTCCTGAATTGTCCGAATCTCGAACGTAGATCAGGGGTGTTTCTCAGCAGTTACGAACGCGCGTCACGCGAATTGCTCAGCGACTCAACTGGGGTCGCTGCCGGCGATCGCCGACCACCAGATCGCGGTGACAGCTGCCAACAGACTTACTGCCAGAAATTGTGCAAAGCCCCCACCGTCGACGATCAACCACAGCAGCCCGATGAACGGGCCGGCCACCGCTGCGGGGGCGTCGAGCATGATCCGACGACGCAGCGAACCGAATCTGGCGCTGCGCGTGCGCAGATCGGAGTCGTTGAGGCGCGGGGCATCGAGAGGTGTTCCCGGCGGTAAGGTCGATCGACGCCGACCGGACGGCAACGCAACGATCCCCGGTTCGACGACGAAGGCGCGGCGTCCGAGAAACGACCTACCGAGCTTCGCTTCGGCGTCGGGGACCAATCCGAGAAGACCGGTGTGGAAGTAGACGGGGTACCAGGCCCGCCCGCCGTTCTCGTGGACTTCCAGGTACCCACGCGAGCGCATGCGGTGTTGAAACCGAACACGACGCACGGCGATTCGGTTCCCAGAGCGTGCTGCGGATCGTTCGGCCAACAAGGCCGAGCCCACCGACCAACCCGTCCAGATAAGCACGACGAGCGCAACCACCAGGCCGAGCGGGGTGACGACAGCGGTCGATGCCGCGACAACCAGCGTGATTGCCGCGACACCGACCGGATATCCGAGCCCGTTGTCTATTTCAGGAACCCGACCTTCGACATGTCGATGTCGCCGAATCCTGGAGCACCGAAGTTGGCGAGATTGGACTTCGTCGCGTACGTCGAAGGGCGCTGGAACATCGTCAGGCTGTGGCCCTCGGCCCAGATCGCCTTGTCCGCCTCGTTGTAGTCGGCGATACGTGCTTCGTCGTCGAGCTCGCCCGCAGCCTTGTCGAGTAGTCCGTTGATCTCCTCGGACCCGACCTGGCCGTAGTTCTGCAGCGTGCTGCCGGGCGTCAGGCGGAAGATGCCGTCAGCGCTGGACGTGTACGGCGTTCCCTCCCAGGTGAAGTGGGTGACGTCGAAAGCACCGACCAAGATGTACTTCTCGAAGAAGTCGTCCGACGGCACCGCATCGATGATGAGGTTGGCACCGACAGCCTTGAGGTTCTGCTGGATGATCTGCGCTTCCTGCGTCGCATTCGGGGTATCGGCCGGAATGACGTCGTGCAGATCGAGCTGTTGGCCGTCCTTGGACCGGAAGTCTCCGTTCATCGTCCAGCCTGCGGCATCGAGCTCGGACTTCGCTTTCTCGGGATCGAACGTGATGTCTCCGTTGTTGGCCTGGTAACCCTTCTGGCCATCGACGTAAATGTGACTGTTCAGCACCGTCGGGTTGGAGGTGATCTGGCCCAGCTGGGAGGTAGCCAGGTAATCGCGGTCGATCGCCTTCATCAGAGCCAGCCGTACCGCCTTGTCCGACGTGATGCGTCCGGGCGCGCCGTTGAAATCGAAGTGGCGGTACTGCGGACCCAGGCTCTGCCGCAGGTCGATGTTCGGGATACCCCGGGCGACCTTGAATGCGTCAGCGCTGCTGCCCAGCTCGTAGTAGTCGATCTCACCGCTCTGTAACGCCCCGACGGAGGCCGTGGAATCGAGCGGCAGGAACGTGATGGTGTCGAGCACCGCTGGGTTTTCGCCCCACCAATCGGGATTCCGCTCGGCGACAATGCGCTTGCCACCGGGCTCGATGTTCCGGATACGGAACGGGCCTGCGGTGGCAGGCATCGTGCTCACGGATCCGGTGTTGAATGCGTCGACGCTGTTCACCGACTCGGCGGGCATCAGCGGGGAGAACAGCGATGGCCAGTCCGCGAACTTCTCGGCGAAGGTCAGAATCACCTGTTGGTCGTTCTCGCCGCGCACCGCGGATTCCACTTTGTCGTACCCGGCCGTGGATGACGCCTCGTAAGCCGGGTCCTTACCGCTGTTCGACGTCCACGTCGCCACGAGGTCTGTGTAGTCCAGCGGCCTCCCGCTGCTCCACTTGGCCTTGGGATTGATGTTGTACGTGATGACCTGCTTGCCGTCGACCTCCGACTCGGTGATGTCGGTGAAGAAGTCCGTGTCCACCGTCAGACTTGCGTCGGCTGCGGCGGTGAACGACCTCGGCATCAGCGCGGCGTAAAACCGCGAGGTATCGACCGTGGTGCCGTCGATTTGGTAGTAGTTGTAGTTGGCTGTCACCTGCGTGAGCGGGAAGTTCATGTTTCCGCCCTGCTGCAGATCGCTGATCGGATGCGGATTGATCTGCGCTCCGCTCTCGAAGGACGCGGGCGCATCGGGGTTCGGCCCGGTGTCACCCGAGCTGCACCCCGCCATCAGACCCACAGTGGTCACGGCCACCGCGATCGGGACCAGTGCCCGAAATAGCTTGGCTCTCATCAATTCACCTTTCTCAGTGTGCACGTAACCTGCAGGGTCAGATGGCGTCGGCCAGTGCTGCGGCCTCGGCGATTCGGGCTCGTTGGAGCACGGGATCGGGAATGGGGATGGCTTTGAGCAGCGCCCGCGTGTACGGGTCCTTCGGTGCGTCGAAGATCTGCTCCGTCGGGCCCTTCTCCACGAACACACCGTTACGCATCACCGCTACTTCGTCGGCGAGATGACGCACCACCGAAAGATCGTGCGAGACGAACAGATACGCCAGACCGAGCTCCTCCTGCAGATCCTGCAGGAGGTTCAGCACGCCCGCCTGGACCGACACGTCGAGAGCAGACACGGGCTCGTCGAGCACCAGGATCGACGGCTTCAGCGCCAAAGCCCGTGCAATGCCGACTCGTTGGCGCTGCCCGCCGGAGAACTGGGTGGGATACCGATCCGCGAGCTCGGGACGCATTCCGACGGTGTCCATCAGTTCTCGAACTCGGCGGGTTCGCTCGTCGACCGGGACGCCGTTGATCTTCAGCGGCTCGGCGATGATCTCCCCCACCGGCATGCGCGGATCGAGCGAGCCCATCGGATCCTGGAACACGATTTGGATGTGGGCGCGCAACTTTCGTTGCTCGGCGCGGCTCAGGCTGTAGGGCTCTACGCCGTTGATCTTGATCGAACCCTGCTGCGGCTTCACGAATTCCATGATCTCGAGGAGAGTCGTGGACTTTCCGCACCCGGACTCACCGACGATCGCCAACGTGGACCCCGCATGCACATCGAAGCTGATGCCCTGCACGGCAGGCACTTCCCCAGCCCGACGCCGCAGCACGGAACCCTTGAACAGCGGGTAGCTCTTGTGCAGATCGGTCACCGACAGCACCGGAGCGTCCTTGGACACCGTCACCACGAGCTCTGCCGGGGCCTCCGACCGTGGGGCACCCTCGAACTCGGCCTCCACCGACTCGGCCGTCGCCGCGTCGATGCGGATGCACGCCGCGCTGTGATTCGGGGCAACCTGAACCAACGGCGGTTCGCCTTCGTCGCAGGCCTCCGTGTGCAACGGACACCGGGGCCCGAACGGGCAGCCCGTCGGGAGATTCACCAGAGCGGGCGGCGTGCCCTCGATAGGCACCAGCCGCTCCTGCGCAGGACGATCCGGGCGAGGGACGGAGCCGAGCAAGCCGACGGTGTAGGGCATCGACGGGTGCGCGTACAACTCGTCGACCGGAGCGGTCTCGACAGCACGACCGGCGTACATCACCATGGCCCGGTCGGCAACGCCGGCAACGACTCCCAGGTCGTGGGTGATGAACACGACGCCTGCGTCGGTGACGTCGCGGGCCGTGCGCAGCAGATCCAGGATCTGGGCTTGGATCGTCACGTCGAGGGCCGTGGTCGGCTCGTCGGCGATGATGAGATCGGGATCGTTCGCGATAGCCATCGCGATGACGACGCGTTGGCGCATCCCCCCGGAGAACTCGTGCGGGTAGGACTTTGCCCGTGTTCTCGGATCGGCGATGCCGACCAGATCGAGCAGTTCCAGGGTGCGGTCGTGGACCTTCGCCTTGCTCAGCGACGGGTTGTGCACAGAGATCGCTTCGGCAATCTGGTCGCCGATGCGGTAGATGGGCGTCAACGCCGTCAGCGGATCCTGCGAGATCATCGCCACCGAACGTCCACGCTCACGCGACATTTCGCGGTCGGACAAGCCGAGCAACTGTCGCCCGTTCAGCTCGATGGATCCGGTGACACGTGCGGACTCCGGGAGCAAACCCATGACCGCGAGGGACGACACCGACTTGCCCGAGCCGGACTCGCCGACGATGGCCATGACCTCGCCCTTGTCGACCTGGTAGTCCAAGCCTCGCACCGCGGTGACGCGCCCCTCCTCGCTGGGAAAGCTGACCTCGAGTCCGCTGACCTTCAACACCGGCACTGTCTCAGCCACGTGCCTGTCCCCTCGTCGAGTTCGGATCGAATGCGTCGCGCAGACCGTCGCCGACGAAATTCGTCGCCAGCACGATCAATACCAGTGCGCCACAGCAGAACGCGAACAGCCACGGATACGTCAACGCGGACGACGTACCGTCTGCGATCAGCGTGCCGAGCGAGACGTCGGGTCGCTGGACACCGAAGCCGAAGTAGCTCAGCGATGCCTCCCCGATGATGGCGATACCCACATTGAGCGTGACGTCGACGATGAGGATGGAGGCCATCGACGGCAGCACGTGCTTGCCGATCACGCTGCTCGGTGTTGCGCCCATGTACTTTGCGGCGCGGATGAATTCGCGTTCACGTAGGGACCGCGTCATCGCGCGAATGATGCGTGAGGTGATCATCCACGCGAAGGCCGCGAGCAGCAGCACCAGGATGAAGAAGCTCTTGTCGCGGAACAACGGAGAGCAAATAGCGATCACCAGGAAGCTGGGTACGACGAGCAATACATCGGCGACCCACATCAGCGCACGGTCGGTCCAACCGCCGAAGTACCCCGCCACCGCGCCGACGACGCCGGCAAGCACCGTGGAAATGAGCGCGACGAGCATGCCGATGATAAGCGACTTCTGCAGACCGCGCAGCGTCTGAGCCAGAACATCCTGGCCGATCTGATTGGTGCCGAACCAGTGTCGTGTGGTCGGCGGCGAGTTGAGCGCGTACGCGTCGAGTTCCTCGTAGGTGAACGGGATGAAATGCGGGAGCACGAACGCGCCGACGAACATCGCGAGAAGGACCACGATGCCCACCAGCGCCGGCCGGTTGCGCAGGAACCGGCGCAGCACCAACCGCCGACGGGTAATCGGGGCAGACGAGTCGATCGGGCCCTCGACCGCAGCGATCTCGGGAACCACAGGTGTCGCCATCGCCGGTCCTTTCCTCTACTCGAAGTGGTGGGTCAGTCCGCGTAGCGAACGCGCGGATCCAAAGCAGCAGTGAAGATATCGGTTAACATTCCGGAAACCAGGACCGACAGCGCAGTGAAGAGCGAGACCGCGAGCGTGATGTTGATGTCCTGACTGGTGATGCCGTAAATCAGCCAGTCACCCATGCCGTACCAGCCGAACACGCGCTCGGTGAACGTCGCGCCGGTGATCACCGCACCCATACCGAATGCGAACAGTGTGGCCATCGGGATCAACGCAGTACGGAAGCCGTGCTTGAAGATTGCGCGCCCGCGCGTGAGTCCTTTGCCGCGGGCAGTACGGATGTAGTCCATGTTCAGCTCGTCGAGCATCGAACTGCGCATGTACCGGCTGTACCCACCGATGGTGAACAGCATCAAGACGACGGTCGGCAGCAGCAGATGCTGTGCGCGGTCGACAATTTCGTTCATCAGACCGGGGGCGAGCGTCGTCGACGTTTCACCGGTGTACTGGAAGAACTGACTGCCGGTGCTCTGATTCACCTGTACAGCAAGATACTTGAGCACCGGGGCCAAAACCAGGATCGGGGTGCTGATGAGAATGAACGTCACCACCGTTGCGACGTGGTCGAAGATCTTGTACTGCCGGACGGCACCGTACGCACCGACGAGGGTTCCCAGTACCGCACCGAGGACGGTGCCGAGCACGACCAACCGCAGCGAGACCAGGATGCGTCGCCACAGTTCGTCGTTGACCGAGCCTGCAGCGATGGTCTGCCCGAAGTCTCCGTGCAGTACCGCCCACAGCCATTTCAGATACCGCAACACCGGATTGTCGTCGAGGTGCAGTGCCGCGCGCTTGGCGTCGAGTACAGCATCCGACGGCGGCGGGTTGCGGCTGAGCAGATTCGACAGTGGATCGAACGTGAGCGAGGCCAGCAAGTACGTGAGAAACGTCGCGATGATCAGCAGGACGACGTAATTCAGCAACCTGCGTGCAAGATAACCGCCCACGCGCAACCACCTTCAATCGAGCACCACGGCCGTGCCCGACGGCACTGCTCTCGGCATTGTTCACACCGCTTGTTTCCTGCGTGTTTCGTTAGCGGTGGAAACGGACAATCCTCAAGATAGCACCAGGAATTCGTATTTCGACGACGGTTGCGAAACTCTTACCGACACTTCGGACAATGCGGAATCATCGGTCGCAGAACGAGTCTGACGACCTGGCTGTCGTAGGGTCGCCTAATCCATCGGCTCACAGAACGCATTCGCGACAATGCGGACAGGAGACGAATAGGCGGTGCTCGCACGCGTCGGTAGATTCAGTGCCATGCCGACAGACTCCACACCCGACGGATTCGCCCTCGAACGCTTCGACGTCACCGATTCCGGGGCCATTGCCACGATCTTCGCCGCCAAGGACTACAGAAACGGACTCTACGTTCTGCATTTCGCAGACAACGCGGCCTTTGTGGGCTACTCCGAATCACTCGCGGCCCGAGTGAATGCCGACCGCGAGATATGGCCCGACATCGAGGCCCTCGAGGTTGTACCCGGTGCCGCAGATCGTTTGGAGCAGCTCACCGATCTCGTGTCCCAGCTCCACCCACTGCGACAACGCCCGTCCGAGCCCACCGCGATCGGCGAAGCTCCGGGAGTGAAGACGGCACTGCCCAAAGAACGAGCCAAGCGCACGACGCTCCTCGACGCGGCCGTGGGACGCAGTCGTCGCCAGTTCTGGGAACTGTCCGACCACATCGCGTACCCCGCCATCCGCAGCATCGTGGCCGACTACATCAACTCGTCGATCCCCGACCCGGCCAACACCGCGAAATACCTCTGGCAGACAACCGCTCTGTCCGACGTACAGGACGACACCGGTCCGCGACGATTGCTGACGCTGGCGTGCGGCGGCTTCGAGACCCTGCGAGTCGACGAAATCGTGCACGACGACGACACGATCGAGCTCGACCTGCGCATCAACACCAACGTTCCGCGCGACCGGACCGACGAGCAACTCGAGGTCTCCAACGAAACCGTCAGCGCCGGACGGGGACCGTACCGAGAGGAGCGGGTGTGGTCGTGGTCGATCGACCTCGGCGCGTTACTGGAAGAAGACGTGGACGTCGACCTCGGCATCGACGACGACACGTTCGACGATCTCGCGTACGGCCTCAACGCGCGGCTGATGCGGTCCGGAAACTCAACGGGCGCAGCGGCACACAACAACGATCTCGCGGCCGACCTACTCGCCGAGGCGTACCGGCAGCTGTTCGAGGCCGAGTGACCGACCGCCTCTGGTACGTCGCGTATGGCTCGAACCTGTTGCGAGAGAGGTTCTCCGTCTACCTGACGGGCTCCGAGGACGGCTCGGAGTTCGGGGCACATCCACCGGCACCCTCGTCGGAAGAGGTCGAGGCGGAACGCTGGTTGTGGATCGATCACGCCCTGTACTTCGCAGGCGTGTCCCGACGGTGGACCGGGGCGTCGGCCTTCGTGTCGCTGAACACCGATCCCGCATATCCGTCTCTGGTACACGGATACCTGATCGACAGTGTGCAGTTGGCGCACGTCGCCTCGGTGGAGAACGTGGTCGATTCCGTCGATATCTCGGCTGTGGAATCACTGAGCATCGGCGAGTGGGCCGCACTCGACATCGACCGCCGAGGTAAAGCATACCGAGGGAAATACGATGCGCTGCTACGGCTTCCGGACATCGACGGACTGCCCGCGTTCACACTGACGAGTTCGATCGTGCGGGAGCACGGCGAACCGTCGAGCAAGTATCTCTCGACGATCCGGCGTGGACTACTGTCCGCAGAAATCGACATGGACGTCGACGCCTACCTCGACGCCGCCGCCGGACGCGTCACTTCAACGCGTCGAGGTTCGTCTTCAGAAGCATGACGTTGTAATCGGACCACCGAGAAGCCGTGAAGTACAGGTCTTTTCCGCTCGACATCGGGTGAATGAACGGCGCGTAGATGCCGCCTGCCGTCTGGTTGGCGTCGAGAATCGTCCTCGGTTCGCTCCACGGCCCCTCCGGGTTTTCCGCTGTACGCGCCACCAGCGTCCGGTTGTTCTCGTTGCCGTACATCATGACGTACCGGCCGAGGTAGTCGTTCCACGCCACCGACATCTCGCTGACCGGGCCCTTCACCACGGCCACGGTGTCGCCGACGTTCTTGGACCATTGCTTGGCCGGATCGGGATCTTGCGTCGAATACTCGTACGCGTCGAGATTCTCGATCTGATCGGGCGCGACTCGGGAGACGAACGCGTCGCCGAATCGTCCGTTGGGAGTACCGAACTGGTACAGGTACCGACCGTCTTGTCCCAGAACGTAGGCGCTCTGCTGAAACTTGCCCTGGCTTTCGTGGACGTTGGTGAAGCCCGGGATCGTGACACCCTTGTTGACGCGGATCGTCTTGGGATCCGTCGTCCAATTCTGGCCGTTGTCGGTCGATTTGGCCGTCGCCGAGTAGTTCGTGATCCAGCGACCGGGTGTGCCCCAGCTCTGCACCGACATGTAGTTGATGTACTGGGTGCTGCCGATCGCGATAGCGGCCGTGGGGATGGTCGTGTCCTCGACGCTCGGTAGCTTTGCGCTCGAGATGATCTCGGCGGCGTAACGCGGATTGTTCGCTCTGACAACCGCACCCGAGGTGGTGTTCGCGGGGTCGGCCGGACCGATCGTGATGCCCTGCGACAAGTTCGTCGACGCCTTGTCCGAGCGGAAGAGTGCATTGCTGCGCCACTGGGCATTGCCGGAGGAGCAATCACCGAACGTGTCACCGAACGCCATCAAGATCTGGCCCGCACCGTTGTCCCAGGTGATACCGAGGTCGGTTCCGGACATCGCCAGGTTGTCGTAGGTGTCGTTCACGCTCTGCGGACCGGTGACCCAGGCGATGCTCTGGGTGTTCCCGGTGATGCGCGGCAGAGGACCCTGCGGTCCCTGCGGGTTCTTGCCCGACATTCCCGCGCTGCCCGACGAACCGAACAGCGGTGAGGAGCCCGGCCCACCCAGGCCGCCGCACGGTTCTGCAGAGACGGTCGGCGCAGTCAATGCGCTCAGCCCGCTCACTGCCAGTGCCAGGACAGCCCCGACAGCAATATGCCGACTACGTAAGCGCATGAACGAACCCACCGTTCCCCTTGTGAAGCACGATACGGATGTGACTGATGGGACGAGTGTTACGCAAATACACTTAGGCCGCAACAATTAGTTCGTGTCGATGCTTGACAAATCGAACGCGATGAGAATGACACCGATGTGATTAGCTTTCAATCAGGCGGGCGTGCGCGGTGTCGAGCAAGAGCAGAGCCGCTCCCTGCACGACGACCGCCGTTCCGTGACCGATCGCCTGGTCAGCGGTGATTCGACGTCCGAAGTTGGGCTTCCGGACAGCGATGTGAGCACCGGCCGCGACGTAGAGCACGTCGAGCGCGGCATTGATCCACAGCAGCTTGCTCAAACTCTTCGACGTCGGGACCGAGGAGTTGAGCGCTCCCGCCCCGGCGATCGCCACGTCGATCGCACCCCAACCCGCCGTCTGCTGGCCGAATGCACGACGGGCAGGAGACGAGCCGCGCACCGCCAACACCGTTCCGGCAAGCACACTCACACCGCCCCACACGGCGAGACGCCGACCGAGTAGTTGGGCTACGGCGGGAGCTTCCATACGAGTCATCGCTCCAGTGTGCCGGGCTCGAACCCGAAGGCGATCCGTAACGCGCGGTCCGTTGCTGCCGATCATCGAGCACCGGGTATTCGTGCTCGAAACGAACGGAGTCACCATGCTGAAGAAGATCCTCGCAGGCGCTGCACTGACGATCGGCGTAGCGGTGCTCGCGGCACCGACGGCATCCGCCGCGCCCGACGACAACCCGTTCGGCCCCAAGGACTCCACTTCGAGCTTCGTCAACGCATTCGAACCCGCGGCCTACAGCAGCGCGAGCGAGAAGTCATTGATCGTCAGCCCATTCGGCACCAGCCGGCAAATCGACTGTTCCTCGTTCCATGCCCGCACCTGGTGCACTCAAAACGGCCACGCGCTCACCGACATCCGCATTCCGGCCGGATCGTCGGAATGGGATTACCGGATGCTCTACGTGTACAACCCGTTCTAACCGTCGGATAAGGCACAGCCGCGATTACAGCCCGAGCGGATGCGCGTCGGCCCCAGGCAACCAATTGTTGCCCGGCCCGACCCACCCCCTCTCCTTGATCATCTTCTTCGCCGCACGTCGGTGGCGGCCGAGCAGGCGGTCGAGGTAGAGGAGCCCGGCCAGATGGTCGGACTCGTGCTGCAAACACCGCGCCAGATAACCCGTGCCTTCCACCGTCACCGGGTTGTTCTCCACATCAACACCTGTCACACGAGCCCACTGGGCACGCCCAGTCGGAAACAGCTCCCCCGGCACGGACAGGCATCCCTCGGTGTCTTCCGGGTCGGGCATCGTCTCCGGAATTCCAGAGGTCTCGAGCACCGGGTTGATCACGTGTCCGCGGTGACGGACCCCACCGTCCCGCAGGTCGTAGACGAAGACCGAACGTGGGTCGCCGATTTGGTTGGCCGCCAGACCCGCACCGGGTGCAGCAGTATTGGTCTCGAACATGTCCTCGACCAGCGCTGCGAGCTCGTCGTCGAACACTGTCACGCGAGTTGCCGGAGTTGTCAGCCGGGGATCACCGGCAACCAGGATCGGTCGAATCGCCATGCCATAAGGATAGTTTCGCTCCGAGAACGGCGGAGCCCTGGGCAACGAGGTTACTGTCGATCTGTGGCCCACTCCCGTCGTACCTCCGCCGCGCACCCCGCAGACAAGGTCTGCGCGTCGTGCGGTCGGCGGATCGAGTGGCGCAAGAAATGGGAGAAGAACTGGGATGACGTCAAGTACTGCAGCGACACCTGCCGGCGGCGCAAAGTGAGTGCAACCGACAAGGAACTCGAAGACAAAATCCGATCCTTGCTCGACGCCCGATCACGCGACGCGACGATCTGCCCCTCGGACGTCGCACGAGCCCTGTCCGACGACGCCTGGCGCGACTTGATGGAGCCCGTTCGCCGCGCGGCCCGACGTATGGTCGACGCCGGCGAAGTCGAGATCACACAGAAGGGGTCGGTCATAGATCCCTCGACCGCAAAAGGGCCAATCCGGATCCGCTGGAAGCGTTGACGGAAACCTGTCGGTGGGTGGGTATAGCTTTCGTGGTGTGAAGACATGGGGGGATGTGTTCGAGCTCGGCGACCAGGAATTGGTCTCCGAGCTCGCCGATGTGACCTCCCTCGAAAACACCTTGGCTGCACAGCGATTGACGCTGCTGGCGGAAATCGACCGACGCGGCTTGGCGATGAAACTCGGGCACTCGTCCGTCACCCGCTGGTACGCGAAGTCGGTGCGCATCACGGACGGATCCGCCGCCCGCCAGAACGCACTGGGGTACTGGCTGTTCGATCACCCCACCGTGCTCGACGCCCTCGCCGATGGTCGGATCCATGCCGCTCACGCCGCCGCCATCGCCGAGGGATACGACGTCGTGCTGGTGGCCGACCCGACGTTGGATCAGGACCGGCGCGAAGGAATCGTCGACGAACTCCTCGACACCGCGATGCGCAACACCGCCGGCCAGGTCACCTCCCGCGCGCAGGCTTTGGCGCATGCGGCCGCGGACGACGCCCGAGCACGACACGCGAAAGCCGAGATGCGCAACACCGCCGGCCAGGTCACCTCCCGCGCGCAGGCTTTGGCGCATGCGGCCGCGGACGACGCCCGAGCACGACACGCGAAAGCCGAGAAACAACGCCGAGAGCAAGAACAGCAGGAACAGGAACGCCACGATCAGGAGCGACGGAGAGATGATGCTGCGACCTCTACCGGCAGGCTGCCAGATCCGGAACCGCCTGCGCCCGAGCCTGTTCCGCTGCCGCCTGCACCGCGACCGGTGTCGGAGAACTCGGCACTGAACCGATTCGACCTGCACCCTCTCGCCAACGGCCGCTTTCAGTTCGGTGGCGACATGGACCGGTTGCTCGCCGAGAAGCTTCTCACCGCTCTGTCGCAGTTGACAGCACCGCGACCAGGTCCCGGCGGGGAGCGCGACCCACGCAGCCCGTCGAAGCGCCGGGCCGATGCACTAGATCAGATCCTCGACCGACACCTCCGCGGCAGCACTCGTGGGTCGGCGGGCGGGTCGCGGGCGTCGGTGCACCTGATCGTTGCCCTGCGGGACTTGCTCGCCCACGGTGGCAACAAGCAAACGGGTAGCACTGCAACGGATTCGGTCGACACGGGTTCGGTCGCGAAGAGCTCCTCGAACGGCGGCGACAGCAACGGCTCGCATCCGGATGGAGTGGCCCGAGGGGATATCGCTGCTCGCGGCGATGCGACATCCGGATGTGGTGGTGCCGGGCAAGAATCTGTGCCCGAGCCGGGCGACGCTGGTCCTCGCGGCGATGCCGCGGCCCGTCGTGGCGGTGACAGTAACGGCGGGCAGAAATCTCTCCCCAAGCCGGGCGACGCGGACTGGCCGTTCCACCTCGACTGGACCGGCCCCATCAGTCGCTTCCTCGCCGAGCTGGTCACTTGCGACGCCGACCTGACCCCCGTCATCGTCGACCACCACGGCGTACCACTCGCGCTCGGACGAACCACCAGACTCGCCAGCGACGACCAACGCATCGCCCTGACCATCCGCGACACCTGCTGCGTCATGTGCGGCCGCCCAGCCCAGTGGTGCCAAGCCCACCACATCANCGACCAACGCATCGCCCTGACCATCCGCGACACCTGCTGCGTCATGTGCGGCCGCCCAGCCCAGTGGTGCCAAGCCCACCACATCAAATTCTGGGAACACGGCGGCCCCACCGACCTGAACAACCTCGCGCTCGTCTGC
This sequence comes from Rhodococcus sp. Leaf233, assembly GCF_001426165.1. Classification (NCBI taxonomy): domain Bacteria; kingdom Bacillati; phylum Actinomycetota; class Actinomycetes; order Mycobacteriales; family Nocardiaceae; genus Rhodococcus; species Rhodococcus sp. Leaf233. The sequence goes on along the minus strand of NZ_LMRO01000014.1, from coordinate 52,610 downwards.
GGAGAATGCCACCGCCTCGTCCACCACGGCGACTGGCAGCTCATCATGGGCGACGACGGACACCCCTACGCCATCCCACCCGAATCCGTCGACCCCAGACAGCAACCCCTCCCCAGCTACCACCGACGAAAACAGCGAGCAGCTTGAACAACTCAGGCGCGCAACGCGCGCTTGAGTAACTTTCCGCTCTGGTTGCGGGGCAACTCGTCCAGGAAAGTGACGGTCTTCGGCACCTTGAACGGCGCGATCCTGCCCTTCACGTGGTCGATCAACTCCTGCGCCGACACCTCACTTCCGTCCTTGAGCACGACGACAGCAGTCACCGCTTCGATCCACCTGTCGTCCGGAGTCCCGATGACCGCCACCTCGGCAACGGCGGGGTGCGTGTAGATCGCGTCCTCGACCTCACGAGAAGCAACCAGAATTCCGCCCGTGTTGATGACGTCCTTAATTCGGTCGACGACCGTGATGAACCCCTCGGCGTCCCGAGTCACCAGATCACCCGAATGGAACCACCCGCCCGAGAACGCATCCGCCGTCGCCTCCGGCTTGTCCCAATAACCGTCGCACAATTGAGGCGAGCGGTAGAGAATCTCACCGGGCTCACCGTCCGGCACATCGTTACCGTCCGCGTCGACGACGCGTGTCTCGACGAAGAACACCGCACGACCACACGACGCCGGTCTGGCCTCGTGCTCGGACGGCTGCAGAACCGTTGCCAGCGGACCGATTTCGGATTGCCCGAAGCAGTTGTAGAACTCGATGTCCGGGTATCGCTCACGCAGCCGGGTCAACACGGTGACGGGCATGATCGACGACCCGTACTGCGCCTTCTTCAACGACGACAGATCACGAGAATCGAGGTCGGGGTGATTGGCGAGCGGAACCCACACCGTCGGTGCCAGGAATAACGACTTGATCTTCTCGTCCTCGATCCGCCGCAGAATCTCCGCGACGTCGGGCTTGCGCATCAGTCGCACGGTCGCCCCGACCGACAGATACGGCAGCATGAACACGTGCATCCCGGCCGAGTGGTACATCGGCATCACCAGCAGAGGGTCGTCGTCTTCAGTGAACCCCAGAGCGATCACACACGAGACGTACTCGGCAACGAGCGCGCCGTGAGACATCATCGCGCCCTTCGGTTTCGACGTCGTGCCGGAGGTGTAGAGCAACTGCGCCAGGTCCGTGGAGTCCGCGGCCGGCTCGAGGACCGAATCATCCCCAGCAGCGTCGAGCAGATCCGGAAGCGACACCACGAACTCGACGGCGGTGCCACTCCGAACGGAATCGAGCGTGTTCGACAACTCCGGGTCGACGAGCACAGCCCGTGCGCCCGACTGATCGAGCAGATACAGCAGCTCGTCGCCCACGAGTGCGAAGTTGATGGGCACGTGCACCAATCCTGCTCGCGCACAGGCAAGAAATGCCACCACGTACGCGTCGGAGTTGACGCCGTACGCCGCCACCCGGTCACCCTTGTCCAAGCCCATCGCGATCAACCGACGGGCGGCTCGCGTCACGGCGGTGTCGAGTTCGCGATAGCTATGGCTGCGGCCTTCGAATGTCACGGCCGGACGGTCGGGAAATTTCGCCGCCGACCTGCGCAGAACGCCGTCGACGGTGCTGACTCGGGTGCCGTTCGTCATGACAATGACGTTATAGGACGTCCAAGCTTCTTGCCTCGACTTCGACGTCGATGGTTCGCTCACCGATCACGGGGCATTCGGTGTTGCATGACAATCAAACAAGCACTGGACAGCCTCGAGACAGCCTCGTTTCTCGACGGACCCAGCAACGCGATCCATGGCGTACTTGCACCTGCGGTAGCGGACAGCGCCGTCGGATCAGCGCTGCACGGCAGATGGATCGGGCACCCCATCCATCCTGCGCTGGTGACGGTGACCATCGGCAGCTGGACCAGCGCAGTCGCGCTCGACCTCGTCAAGAACCAGTCCAGGGCGGCCAAAATTGTCGTCGCGCTCGGTCTCGCGTCCGCGCCTCCGGCGATAGCGACCGGATGGGCCGACTGGTCGACGATGAACACTGTTCAGCGTCGGGTCGGCATCATCCACGCGGCCTCAAACGCGACCGGGGTGTTCCTGTTTCTGGGCTCCTACCTCCGTCGCCGGAAGCAGACCGACGGAGTCGCCAAAGCTCTGGCGGCGGCCGGCCTCGCAGCCGCAGGACTCGGCGGACTGATCGGCGGGCACCTCGCCTACAGCACCCCCGGCAGCGAGGCCGAGTCGGAAGCTCGACACCGCCTACCGAGCTGACCACCCATCAACAGTTGTTCGGTTCTCCGATCTTGACCACCGACAGCACGGCTTCGCCCGCGCCGATGAGGACGCCGGGAGCCGGATCCTGTTCGACGACAGTCCAGTTCGAGTCGTTGACCTGCATACGGCCCTCCCCCGACGCGTCCGCGCTGCGGGAGTAGAAGACACCGGCCGCCTGGATCGCTTTCTGCGCAGACTGCAGATTCATACACACAACCGGAGGCATGTAGGCGGGGGCTGCGGGTGCGGGCCTCTCGACCGTCGGGGTATCGGGAATGACGATCCTCGGCACAACGGTAGAGCGCGTGAGGCCTCCCCCCGGCACCGCCTCGACGTCCGTGCCGGCGTCTGCGCTCGGAGTGCTGTATCCCGCCAGCATCGGCAACACGGCAATGCAAGCCGCGAGCACATGCCTTCTCGTCGACATCGAGACCTTTCGTTACGACAAACCCCCACCACAGCAGCCGTCTTCTATGGATCGCCCCTTGCGTCGATCCGTTACCGGTAGCGTTTCCGTACACCGTACGGTAGGCTGCGGCGGCACTGCGTGAACCAACGTGGGTGTACGCCCTTCGGGGCGCGGCGAAAGGCAATCGACAACGCGATGACCGAGCCCCAGCTTTTGCTACAAGACCAGCCACCTATTGATCCCCTGTCCACGATCGTCGTGCGTGGAGCCCGAGAGAACAATCTGCGCAACGTCGGCCTCGATCTGCCGAAACGCTCGCTGGTCGTGTTCGCCGGCGTCTCCGGGTCGGGCAAATCGTCACTGGTGTTCGACACCATCGCCGCCGAGGCCCAGCGGCAGATCAACTCCACGTTCACCGCGTTCGCGCAGACGTTCCTACCGTCCTACGGCCGACCGGATGCTGACCTGATCGCGAACCTGTCGGCCGTCGTCATCGTCGATCAGAAGCGACTGTTCGGTGGTCCGAGGTCGACGGTCGGCACCATCACCGACATCGGAGACTGGCTGCGCATGCTGTGGTCCCGCGCCGTCACGCCCAACATCGGCTACGCCAACGCCTTCTCGTTCAACGACCCCGCCGGAATGTGTCTCGAATGCGAGGGGCTCGGCGAGGCGAAGGTCGTCGACCTCGGCGAACTGGTGGACGAGTCGAAGTCGTTGCGCGAGGGCCCGTTCAAGCATCCCGACTTCGAGGTCGGCAAATGGCCGTACCGGGTGTTCGCCGACTCGGGCCTGTTCGATCTCGACGTCCCGATCGAGCAATTCTCGGCGCGCGAGCGTCACCTCTTCTTCGACGCCAAGCCCGGCGAGGTCGAGGTGACCAATCCCGACGCCGTCATGAAGAGCTACGAGGGCATCGTGTCGAAGTTCCGCCGAAGCTACCTCGCCAAGGATGCCGATGCACTCAAGGGCAAGTCCAAAGCCGCCTTCGAGCGCATCGTCACGCGCGGCGTCTGCGAGGCCTGCGGCGGTTCCCGCTACAACGACACCATCCGCGGTGCCACTCTCGAAGGACTGTCCCTGCCCGACGCGTTCGCCATGCAGGTTTCCGAACTCGCCGACCGTATCGAACAATGGGACATCAAGGGCCTGCACTCCGTCACCGCTGAAATCGTCACGCAGTTGACCAGGCTCGTCGATCTCGGCCTGGGCTACCTGAGCCTGGACCGTGCGACGTCCTCGCTCTCGGGTGGTGAATCCCAGCGCATCAAGATGGTCCGACACCTCGGAGCCACGCTGAACGACATGCTCTACGTCTTCGACGAACCGACGACCGGTTTGCATCCTCGCGACGTCCACCGTCTGAACGAAATGCTGCTCGCGCTGCGCGACAAGGGCAACACCGTCCTCGTCGTCGAGCACGACCCCGAGGTGATGGCCATCGCCGACCGTATCGTCGAGATCGGACCGGGTGCCGGAAAGTCCGGTGGCACAGTGGTGTTCGAGGGAACGTTCGACGAACTCCGCCGAGCCGACACCAGGACCGGCTCCGCACTCCGGCGTGATGACGCCGAGATACGGACTCCCCGTACGCCTTCGGGCTGGCTGAGCATCTCCGGTGCCACCACCCACAACCTTCGCGATGTCAGCGTCGACATCCCGCTCGGGGTACTGACCGCCGTCACCGGTGTCGCCGGTTCCGGAAAGTCGAGCCTCATCCACGGACACCTGCGCGAGGCCGCGCCCGACGCCGTTGTCATCGACCAGGCACCGATCCGGGGCTCACGCCGTTCGTCCCCTGCGACCTACACCGGTCTGCTCGATCCGATCCGCGCGTACTTCGCCAAGAAGACCGGGCAACCGCCGTCGCTGTTCTCCCCCAACTCGGACGGCGCGTGCCCCGATTGCCAGGGCAGCGGTGTCATCTTCACCGAACTCGGGTTCACCGATCCCGTGACGAGTACCTGCGAGACCTGCCAGGGCAGGCGCTTCCGCTCCGGGGCCATCCGGCACACCGTCGACGGCGTCAGCATCGCCGACATCTTCGAGATGTCCGTCGAGGATGCGCAGGACTTCTTCGAGGTCAAGAAGATTCGAGACATTCTTCGCCGCTGCCGGGACGTCGGACTCGGCTACCTCTCGCTCGGACAGAACCTGTCGTCACTGTCCGGCGGCGAACGGCAACGTCTCAAACTCGCCACCGAACTGATCGGATCGTCTTCGGTCCTGGTGCTCGACGAACCGACGACAGGTCTGCACCCGTCGGATGTGTCGAACTTGATCGCGTTGCTGTCCGGGATGGTCGACGAGGGCAGGTCGGTGATCGTCATCGAACACAACCTCGACGTCGTAGCCGCAGCGGACCACATCATCGACCTCGGCCCGGACGGCGGCCACAACGGCGGGCTGATCACCTTCACCGGGACGGTCGACGAGCTGGTGGCCTCGGACACCCACACCGGTAGGTACTTGGCACGGAGCCTGGGGCGTTGACCGCTCCCCGATAGTGTTGGCGTTCGAAGAGACACCGGACAACACAGGAGTGGCAGTGCAGCGTCGATCGGCACGAATGATCTCAGCCGGGTTCGCGGTCGTCGCGCTCGTAGCGGCGGGGTGCAGCACGCAGGAAACGGACGCGCCACCCGCCGCCGATCCGGCACCCGCGGCGAGTGGCGAGTTTCCGAGGACGATCACATCCGGCTCGGACGGCGGCTCGGTCACCATCGACGCTGCTCCGCAGAAGATCGTGTCGCTGAGCCCGACGGCGACGGAGACGCTGTACGCCGTCGGGGCGGGCGACCAGGTGGTGGCCGTGGACGATCAATCGGACTTCCCCGCCGATGCTCCGAAGACAGGGTTGTCGGCGTTCACCCCGAGCCTCGAAGCGATCGTGGCGTACGACCCCGATCTGGTGATCGCCTCCACCGACCTGGGCCTCGTGACGTCGACACTGGCCGAGGCAGGCGTTCCGACGCTGGTGCTGCCTGCCGCGACGAGCCTCGATGATGCCTACTCGCAGATCGAGCGCGTCGCGGACGCCACCGGCCACGACGCCGACGGCGATGCCGTCGTATCCCGGACTCGTGACCGGATCGATGCAGCCGTCGCGAGCGTCCCGACCCGCGAGGCGCCGCTGACGTACTTCCATGAACTCGACGACACGTTGTACACGGTGACGAGTGCGAGCTTCGTCGGGCAGATCTACGGTCTGTTCGGACTCACCAGCATCGCCGACGGTTCCGACGCCGGCGACTACCCGCAGCTCGCCGCCGAGGCCGTCATCACGTCGAACCCGGATGTGGTGTTTCTTGCCGACGCCCAATGCTGTGGCGTCACATCCGCTTCCGTCTCGTCGCGACCGGGTTGGGGATCGATGACCGCCGTCCGCGACGGCCGGATCTTCCCGATGGACGAGGACCTGTCGAGTCGATGGGGCCCTCGTATCGCAGACCAGGCAGAGGCCGTCGCTTCGGTGATTCGACAGCTCCCCGCCTGACCCGCCGCAGCGTTCCGACACCCGCTACCGCGGGATCGATCTACACCACGCTGTCGCGTCGCATGGCCTCGATCTCGTCCGCCGTACAGCCGAGTTCGGACAGTACGACGTCGGTATCGGCCCCGTGCCGTCGACCGGTGTGCCGAATTCGGCCGGGGCTACCGCCCATCCGCCACATGACATTCTGCATACGGACCGGCCCCAGATCGTCGTCTTCCACGGTCGTCACCATCTCGATGGCATTGACCTGCGGATCCGACAGCAGTTCGCTGGGTTTGTACACGGGAGCGACTGCAGCACCTGCCTTCTCGAACTCGTCGATGACGACGTCCCGCGTCCGCTCGGCGATCCAGCCCCCGACGTAATCGTCCAACAGATCCGCGTGCGCGGCGCGCTGCCGGCCGGTCGCGAACCAGGGTTCGTCGAGCACCTCGGGGTGACCCACCAGCACCAGGACGCGTTCGGCTATCGAATTGGCGCTCGTGGAGATCGCCAGCCAATGGCCGTCCGCCGTCTTGTACAGGTTGCGTGGTGCGTTGTTGCTGGACCTGTTTCCGGTGCGCTCCTGGTCGATACCCAACTGGTCGGCGTAGATGACGCCCGGGCCCACCGCGGCCATGATCGGGCTCAACAGGTCGAGGTCGATGACCTGCCCCTTGCCGCCGTTGTTGGTGCGATGCAGCAATGCCATGGACACCGCCGACGAGCCCGCTATTCCGGCGAGGGAATCGGCGAGCCCGAATGCGGGGAGCGTCGGCGGGCCGTCGGCTTCACCGGTCAGGTGGGCGAAGCCGCTCATCGACTCGACGAGTGTTCCGAATGCGGGCCTGGTGGAATACGGCCCGGTCTGCCCGAAACCGGTGACACGCAACAGAATCAGGCCGGGGTTCACCTCGGACAGGACGTCGTATCCCAGCCCCCAGCGCTCGAGTGTGCCCGGCCGGAAGTTTTCGACCACTACATCGGCCTCTGCCGCCAGACGCCGAAAGATCTCCGCTCCGCGCTCGATGCCGAGATTCAACGTCATCGTCCGCTTGTTGCGGCTGATCATCGTCCACCACAGCGGGTGTCCGTCCTTGTCCAGACCGTGTCCCCGCATCCCGTCGGGCTTCGTCGGGTGCTCGATCTTGATGACCTCGGCACCGAAATCACCCAGGATCTGCGCGACGAGCGGCCCGGCGAGGATCGTCGAGATATCGAGTACCTTGACGCCCTCGAGCGGCCCCGTCACAGGTACGGGCGGTGCAGGTAGCGACCAGCGGGCGCGCCGGAGACGGCACCGTCAGCAAGCACACGCTGTCCGCGGACGAACGTGTCGGTCACCTTGGCACCGAGTTCGAAGCCCTGGAACGGCGTGTATTCCTGGGCCGACTCGGAGTCTTCGGGGCTCACGGTCCAGGTGTGATCGGGGTCGACCAGCGCGAGGTCTGCATCCATCCCGACGGCGATGTCGCCCTTGCCCGGCAGGCCGTAGCGCAACGCCGGGTTGAGGGACGTGAGCTCGGCGATCCGGCGCCAGCTCAGCCCGCGCTTGCGGCCTTCGCTGACCAAACCGGGGAGCAGGTACTCGGCCCCGCCGAAGCCGGACTTGGCGGCGAAGATGTCGCCGCGGTCCTCGGCGAACTTCTTCTCGTCCTTGCAGCACGCATGATCGCTGACGACCCAGTCGATATCGCCGGCCAGCAGGTGCTCCCACAACGCTTCGACGTCGTCTCGAGGACGCAACGGCGGGTTGACCTTGCCGCCGAGCCCGTAGGCGGTGTCGATATCTGCCAACAGGTGCCCGATGGTCACCTCACGACGGAAGTTCACGTGCGGGAAGGCCTTCGCCATCCGCATTGCCGCCGTCAGCGCCTTGCGCGAGGACAGGTGCAGCAGGTTGATGTTCGGCAGCTGCGTCTCGTCGGCCAGGAACGACGCGATCGTGACGGCGAGGCCCTCGGAGTGCGGTGGCCGTGACGCGCTGTAGGCGGCCAGTCCCTGCAGTGTGCCTTCTTCTTCGACGATCTTGGTGTACGCACTCATGATTTCGGCGGTCTCGCAGTGCAGCGACAGCGAGATGTGATCGGCCTTGTCCGGGAACTGTTCTCGCGCAGCCTGAATTCCGCGCATGACGAACTCGAAGTGCGCCAGATCGTAACGCTCACCCTTGGGCGTCATCAGGAACTCGCTCTGGTCGGTCGAGCGGCCGTGCAGGCCGTGGCTGCCGTAGAACATGAAGATCTTGAACGAGGTGACGCCGTGCTCGGCGATAAGTGCCGGGATTTCGTCGATGTGCCCCTTGGACATCGGTGCCAGGTGGTAGGCGTAGTCCACGTACGGTCGGCCCTCGGTGGCCTCGAGCACGGTCGGGAAGACGTCGGCGTAGGAGCCGCCGGTGTTCATGTAGTACTGCCCGGTACGCATGTAGGACAGCGAGGTGGTGACGCCGCCCTGCACGCAGGCCCGCGACTCGATTTCGGCGTCCTCACCGAGTGAGTTGTAGATACCCCAGTGCTGATGCGCGTCGACCACTCCGGGGAACGCAACCTTGCCTGCGGCGTCGATGACCGTGTCGATTCCGGCAGCATCGATTCCCGCTTCGATGCGGGTGAATTTGCCGTCTTCGATGAGAAGGTCGAGGAACTCCCCCTCGTCGGGAGCGGCCGATCCCGGTCGCACGACTCGGGCGTTGATGATCAACAACGTTGACATGATTGTCCTTTCGAGATTTTTCACTAGTTAGGAAGTTGTGAGAGAACTGGCCGCGAGGTACGCAAGCCCGAGCGCGGGCAACAACCCGTTGCCCGCCAGATAACCGGCGGCCCCGTGGCCCGAAATGCCCATTGCCGCACCGCCGGAGGCGAACAGTCCGTCGATTGCAGACCCGTCGGGCCTCAGTACTCGCGCGTTCTCGTCGACGACGAGGCCGCCCTGCGTGTGAAACAACGCGGGGACGATTTTGATGGCCGCGTACGGTTCGGTCAGGGTGTGCTCGAAAGAGCTGCGGCCGAACGGATCCGGCACGTCGCCCTGTGCATACCCTGCCACAGCCGCGAGTTCCTCTGCCACCGCCTCGGCCGGCAGGCCGGTCACGTCGGCCAGAGTTGCAGCGTCATCGGCCCACACTGCCGCACCGGAGGCCACCGTCTGCTCGAAGTCCTTGAACGACAGACACTTGTCGTAGACCTCCCTGTCGATGACGACCCAGCCCTCGGATCCGGGCCGAGCCGCGAGAGCGGCGGCATATTCGGAATAGCCGGTGGTTTCGTCACCGAATCGGCGGCCCGTTGCGTCGAGCACGATTCCGCCGTGCATCACAGTGGCCCAGCCGACGAGCGTCGTCGCCTTCTTCGACAGTGCCGCGTGCCCCTGATATGCGTCGAGGTACGCCGCATCCGCTCCCAGCTTGCGCCCGATGGCGAGAGCATCTCCGGTGGAGTGCTCGCTACCGTGGTACCGCGCCGACGATATCTCCGGAGCGTGCTGCTCCACGAGAGCCTCGTTCGCGCCGTATCCGTTGGTGGCCAACAGTACTGCGCGAGTAGGGATGACCTCGGTGTTGCCGTCGGGCAGCGTGACAGTCACCGCGTCCACTCCACCGTCGAGGTCGACCGACACATCGGTGAGGCGCGCCGGAACCAGCATGTCGATCCGAGGCTCGGCCGCCACAGCGCGGGCGAGGTGATCGAGCATCGCGCTACCGTGTCGGCCTTCGACTGTGTGACAACGTAATCGGGAGTGCCCCGGGTACGCGAAGTCGGTCACCAACGCCAGCGGAAGCTCCAGATGATCTGCCAACCATTCCACCAAGGGAGCGCTGACGTCGGCGAGCGCCGTGGCCAACCGAGCGTCGGCTGTGCCCTTGGTCTTGCGCATCACGTCGTCGACGAACTGCTGCGGTGAGTCGTCGATTCCCGCGTCGCGTTGCCACCGCGAGCCCGCGCCCGGGATCATCGCGGTGGACATCGCCGTGTTGTTGCCGCGCCGGAAGTGTTCGCTCGCCTCGACCACCAATACGTCGAGACCGAGCTGAGCAGCCCTGAGCGCCGCGACGAGTCCGCCGCCCGCACCTGCAACGACGAGATCGGGGCCCTCCGCGCTCATGCGAGGACCTTCAATTCGCTGCGAAGTCCCAGCAGTCGTAGCGCCGTTGCTGTGGGGTCCACTACCCACGGAGACACCGGAGGATCCGTCAGGTCGACTGCCGAACAGGCGTTGATTGCGACGTCGCAGTGCAACTCGCGCGCGTGCTCGGACACTGCTCGTCCCCACGCCCGAGTATCGGCGATGTCGTGAACACCCAGTCCCAGAACAACAGTGGCCTCGGCGACGAGTCCATAGAAGCCGAGCCTGCGATCCAGTTCGGCGGCGATGGCCTCGTTTCGGGCCAGAGCGCCGATGCGGCTTCCTTGGGACGCGTGGAACGACGCGGTCAGTCGAGTCAATCCGTACAGGGGTACAGCAAACGAGTCCGCTTCCTCTGCGCACGGATCCAGCACGCAGTCGGGCAGGAAGCCGTCTGCTTCGGTGTCGCGTAGAGCATGAAAGGCCGCAGACAGGACATCCTCGGAACGTCTGATGTCCAATTCTGTGTCGAGCGCATCGGGCGCGTCGGGTCCGATGTTGCGGAGTTCGACGGTGACGCCGGACGGGGCCAACTGGTCGTACCGACGCTGCCGACGAGCCAGTTCGGCCGAGTCGACGTCGATCGGGGTGAAAGCCAAGAGGTGCATGTGCGTGGGGCTCCTAAATGCCGAGGTACGCCGCTTTGACGCGTTCGTCGTGTGCCAGTTCGGAACCGCTGCCGGTCAACACGATCGAGCCGCTCTCGATCACGTAGGCGCGATCGGAGATCGCCAGTGCCTGCGCGGCGTTCTGTTCGACTATCAGCACCGTCACGCCGGAGTCGCGGATGCGCACGATAGCGTCGAGAACCTCCGCGGCGAGTTTCGGTGCCAGCCCGACGGACGGTTCGTCCAGCGTCAGCACCCGGGGACGCGCCATCATGGCTCGTCCGATGGCCAACATCTGTTGTTGCCCACCGGACATGGTGTCGGCGCGTTGTTCCCGGCGTTCGGCGAGGATGGGGAACAACTCGAAGACCGAATCCAACGACGAGCGTACGGTTCCGTGCTTCTGCGAGTAGGCACCCATCTCGAGGTTCTCTGCTACGGAGAGGCTACCGAACAGCGCGCGGTCCTGCGCCACGTGGACCAGACCCGCCTTGACGATTCGATCGGCACGCATGCCGTGAATGGGGTTTCCGTCCAACATGATTCGGCCACCCGACGTGGTGACGAGGCCGGACAACGCACGTAGCGTCGTCGTCTTACCCGCACCGTTGGCACCGATGAGCGAGACGATCTCGTTCTTGTCGACCCCCAGCGTCAGTCCGTGCAGAATCTCCAGCCTGCGGTAGCCGGCGTGGAGGTCGTCGATTTCGAGCATCATGCGGTCTTCTCCTCACCGAGGTAGGCCTCGACGACACGTTCGTCGGCGACGACAGTGCGCGGGTCGCCCGAGGTCAACACAGCGCCCTCGTGCATGACGACCAAACGCTCGGACAACGCCATCACCGCTGCCATGATGTGCTCCACGAACATCACCGTCTGACCTTGCTGATGCACGCTGCGCAACAACTCGATCATGGGTGCGCGCTCGGCGGGGACGAGCCCGGCCAGTACTTCGTCGAGCAGAACGACCCGCGGCTCCATCGCGAGAGCCCGCGCGAGTTCGAGTCGCTTCAACCCCGCTGTGGACATGGTCGAGACCTTGCCGCCGACCTGATCCGACAGTTGGACCCGGTCGAGCACTTCGAGTGCGTGGCGTCGAGCATCTTTGCGGGACTTACGCTTCGACAGTGCGGCAATGGTGACGTTCTCGAGTACCGACATCGACTCGAACGGCCGCATCAACTGGAACGTACGAACCAGACCGGCCCGCGCGATCTTGCTCGCCGGCCATCCGGTGATATCCGTTCCGTCGAAGATCACTCGGCCTGCTGTCGGGGGCTGCTCACCCGACAGCAGGGAGAACAGGGTCGTCTTACCTGCCCCGTTGGGGCCGATGATGCCGAGGAATTCGTGCTCGGGCACGTCGAGGCTGACCTCGCGTACCGCGTGGATTCCCGAGAAGGACTTGCTCAGGTTCTCGATGCTCAACAGGCTCATCGGTTCCACCTCTCACGGATCGTCCCGAAGATTCCCTTGGGCAGGAAGATCACGATCAGAATGAGGATCACCGAATAGGCGGCGACGTCCAAACCGATTGTTCCTTGCAGGAATTCGAGGAATTGCGGCGGATTTCTGAGCAACTGGTTGATCAACTCGGACAGCGGCCCGATGACGGCTGCACCGATCACCGGGCCCCAGATGGTTCCGATTCCGCCGATGACGGCCGGCACGATGGCTTCGACGGATACGGCCGAGCCGAAGGCTTGCTCGGGTCCGACGAAGAAGTAGTACTGCGTGTAATAGACGCCGGCGACGGCGGTCAGTGCGCAGCTCGCGGCCACGGCAATGAGCCGATATTTCATGGTATCGATACCGAGCGATGCTGCGGCTGTCTCGTCGTCGCGGGTGGCCTGGACGAACTGGCCTGCGCGAGAACGCGTGTAAAAGATGGTGCCGAGAACTGCGAGAGCAAGTATCACCAAGGGGATCCAGAGGTAGTTGGCGCTGCCCTTCTCGAATTGCAGCATCCACCACGAATCACGAGGCAAAATCGGCACATTGAAGCCCTCGGTCTTGTTGAAGACCTCGAGGTTCTGTACCAACAGCAGGAACATCTGAGCGAAGGCGAACGTGGCCAGCGCGAAGTACGAACCGGCAAGCCGGTAACGCAGGCACAGATAGGCGATCAGTGTGCCCACCACAGCGGCGATACACGCGGCCACGATCATCGAGATCCACGGCGACACATCGTGTTCGACGAGCAGGAACGCACCGGTGTACGCACCGATGCCGAAGAACGCGGCGTGGCCGAAGCTGAACATGCCGCCGAAGCCGCTCATGATGTTCCAGGCCACTGCCATGATCGCGAAGATCAACGTGCGGACGGCCACCGTCTGCGCCTGCTCGCCCAGCATCAACGGCAATGCCGCGACGACGACGAATCCTATTGCCAGCGTGATCAGTTGGCGACGGAGCCACGTGTCCTTCAGTCGTGAATCGTCGTGCACCGGGGTGGGTGCGGTACCGGTCGTTGTCATCGGCGAGCTCCGTACAATCCTTCGGGCTTGAGAAACAGGACGAGGACGAACACTGCGAACACGAGGATCAGCGAGCCCGTTCCGGGTAGGTAGAGCGCGCCGACCGTCTGCACGAGCCCGATGACGAGCCCGCCGACCACGGCACCGACCACGCTGCCGAGTCCGCCGAGAACGACGATGACGAACGCCAGAATCGTGAACTGCTCGCCGACCGACGGCGTGAGGCTGGTGAACGGCGTCATCAATCCGCCGGCCACAGCGACACAGGCCGCGCCGATTCCGAAGGTGAGAGCGTAGACCCGGCCGATGTCGACGCCGACGAGCTTGGCCCCCTCCGAGTTCGACGCAACTGCCCTGATCGACAAGCCGAGCGGCGTCCGCTTCAACACGGCGGTCAACGCAACGGCGACGAGCGCAGCACCGATGAACGCCACCACACGTGGCCATGATGCGACGGCCCCGAGCACGTTCAGCGAACCGTCGATCGGTGCCTGCACCGACTGTGGACGTCCGCCGAAGATCATCAACAGCACGTTGATGATCAACAGCGACAGACCGAGAGTGACCAGCAGCGGGCCGTCGTGGCTCCCGCTGATCGTCAGCTTGGTCAGCAACGTCGCCTGCACGATCATGCCGAAGACGAACATCAGCGGAACCGCCACGAGTGTCGCGACGTAGACCGGAAGGCCTGCCGTGGACAAGGCGTAGACGATGTACATGGCCATCGTCAGCATCGCTCCCTGGGCGAAGTTGACGATGCCGAGAACACCGAAGATGAGCGTCAACCCGACCGAGATCAATGCGTAGACGCCGCCGAGCAGCAGACCGGAGACGACCGCCTGGGTGACCAGTCCCTGGTCCTTACCACCGACGAAATAGATGACCGCCATGACGACGACGATCGCGGCCAGCACGGGAGCACCGGGGCCGAGACCCGAGAGTCCGCGCCTTCCCGCCTTGTCGACGGTTGGGGTCGTGGACGTCATTGTCCCGCCCCTACCGGGAACTCGATTGCGTCCGTTGCGAATTCTTCGGGGAAGACCTGGGCGATCGCACCGTCGCGTACCTGGGTGACGATGACGGTCGCGTTCTTGTTCTCACCGGTTTCGTCGAACTCGATCGGCCCACTGAACGCGAGCAACGGATCCTCGATCGAGACGCCTGCGATCGCGTCCCGCAGATCCTCGGGGTCGGTCGAAGCACCGCCTTCCAGGCCGGCCGCGATGACTTCGACTGCCTGGTAGGACAACATCGCTGCCGTTTCCATGGGTCGCCCGTACTGAGCCTCGAAGCGGGCACGGATGTCGGTGACGCGGTCGCTGGTGGCATCGAAGTGGTAGTTGGCACTGAGAACGCCCGCGCCGGCAGCACCGGCATCACTGGGGAAGGAGCTGTCGTCGAACGCGCCGTTGGCAATTCCGTACACGCCCTTGACGTTCAGGTTCAACTGCTCGACCGCGCGAGCGATCAACAAACCGTCCGGATAGTACCCGGTGGCGACGATGACATCGGGATTGGACACAGCTGCCTCCCGGACCTGGGTGGTCGCGTCCGAGAAGTTCGTTGCCGGATAGGTGATTTCCTGCACGGAGGAGATTCCCTGATTTGCTGCTTCGGCCTCGAAGGCGTCGAAGACGCTGTCGCCGAACGAGCCTTCGATGTGCAGATACGACACCCTGTCGATGGCCTGGCCGGTCTGCTCCTCGATCGCTGCGAGCGCCTTGGCACCGTCGGTGCCCATGCTCGAGGCATTCGGCTGCATACGGAACGAATACTGGTAACCCTGTTCGAGAATCTTGTCGTCCACCGCGACGTCGATGACCAGGGGCACACGAGACCGTTCGGCGACCGACGCGACGTTCTGCGTCACGTCGCTCTGGTACGTACCGACGAGGGACACGGCACCGTCGTCGATCAAGCGTTGCGCCTCGCTCTGGCCGACTTCGGCCTTGCCCTGGCTGTCACCGGACACCAGTTCGAGTGACCGCCCGTCGAGGGCTGCGATGCCGCCTGCCGCATTGATGTCGGAAACTGCCAGCGCTGCACCGTCGTTCATCAGACCACCCACACCGGCGAGCGCACCGGTGGTGGGGTGCACCGAGCCGATCTTGATCGGCCCCGAATCGTCCGAACCCGATGAGGATCCACACGCTGCCGCACCCACGACCGCAACCGCTGTCAGCACACCTACGAGCTTCTTCATTGTTGTGTCTGCCTTCCGCACCCACCGGCGCCGAGTCGAACAAGAGGGCGGAACTCGATCGTTCCGCTGAGCGCACCATCAGATTGATGACTTTTCTCGCTGGAACCGAGTATGTCATGCATCACGCGCTCAGAACAGGACCTTTCGTCAAATTCTTGTTACGGGTATGGTTCGCCCAGCGGAACGCAGGCACATCCGAAAGGTGACACATATGGTCAGCAAGCCGGTACTGGAAACATCGACGGGCACGGAGTCGGCAGATCGCGTCGCCGATGTGCTCATTGCTTTCGCACAATCCGATCGGGCCCTGGGGGTTTCGGAGATCGCGCGCAGACTCGAACTGAGCAAAGCTGTCGTTCACCGAATCCTGCAATCGCTGGCGTCACGCTCGATCGTGCAGCCGGTCGTGGGAGAGTCGACATACGCCCTCGGTCCTGCGGCCATCGGCCTCGGAACCAAGGCGTGGAGCCAGCTGGACGTCAGGTCCGTCGCTGCCCCGGTTCTGCGTTCCCTGCGCGCTCAAACCCGTGAGACCGCAACTCTGTCGGTCCTCGTCGGACATCGACGCGTGTACCTCGACCAGTACGAGAGCCCGCAAGAGGTGAAGATGGTGGTCGAGATCGGGCCCCAGTACGCCTTGCACTCAGGAGCATCGAGCCGCGCGATATTGGCCTTCCTGCCCGAACGCTTTGCGGTGGAAGCCTTCCAAGAGCTGCGGGCACACTCCCCCGATGCCGACGAAAGTCGCTTCCACGCAGGACTTCAGGACATCCGAACCAATGGGTACGCTACCTCCACGAACGAGCGGAACACCGGAGCTGCCTCCATTGCGGCACCGTTCTTCGACGGGGCCGCACATGTACTCGGCTCTGTCAGTTCGTCCGGTCCGGCCTTCCGCTACTCGTCCTCTGCTGACGACGAACACATGATTCATGCCCGCCAGGTGGTCGCCGCCGCGACATCGATCACCCAGATCCTGGAAGCTCGTACAAGCCGATGACACTGTCCTCCGCCCGGTCGTTTCTCTACGTTCCTGCGGTCAAGCCCGAGCTGTTCGACAAGGCAGTACGAGGCGCGGCCGACGCCGTCATCATCGACCTCGAAGACGCAGTTCCGTTGCCGTACAAGGAACGAGCGCGCCACGACGTCGCGCAGTGGCTCGACATCACAGAGCCGACAGCCACCGAAGTGTGGGTTCGCGTCACCCCTGAATTCCTCGACGAGGATCTCGACGCGGTAGGCAGGGTGGGGATCACCGGCATCATGGTTGCAAAATGTTCGGTGGATTCGCTCACCCATGCCGACCGAATTCTCTCCGAGAGAGGGCTCCCCGATGTCGAATTGATCGGTCTCGTCGAAACCGCCCACGCACTGCGTGCCTTGCCGGAGATGGCCCGCTGCAACCGAATTCGCACGTTCGGGATAGGCGAGGTCGACCTCTTGGCAGACCTGCGCATCACCCGCTCCGAGAACACGGCGACGGTGATCGACGGAATCCGCACGAGCATCGTGATCGACTGCGCTGCAGCTGGTATCGCAGCCCCGATCGCGCCCACCTCGACGGACTTCCGAGACCTCGCCGGCTTCGAGACCACTACCGCACGGTTTGTCGAGATGGGCTTTCGAGCCCGAACAGCACTGCACCCCAGCCAGGTGCCCATCATCAACTCCGCACTCACACCCACCGACGAAGATGTGCACGCCGCTCGGAGGTTGCTCGAGCTGTACGAGGCAGCGCACGGAGGACCGACAGTCGACGACTCCGGCCGATTCGTCGACGAAGCCGTGGTTCGTGGAGCTCGGGAAGTCCTGGCTCGCGCGTAATCGATCGAAACTACTGGTTCTTCGATACCGTCAGGGGCGCAAGCAGTTCGGTGATGTTCGACAAGTCGCCGAGTGCATGGCAACGACCGGCCAACGCACCGAGCTCGGTCTCGCTCAGGAACTGTTGCGCGTTGCTGGTGAACTTGGCCGACACCTCCTCGAACGACAGTGGTCTTTCCGGACCACCGCGAGTCGTCAGGACTTCTTCGACGAGTACGGAACCGTCGATCATCGTGGCCGTCAGGACCGCCGGAAACTGATGGGGGAAAATGGCGTCGCACCGCGAATCCGGCACCACCGAGATCTTTGCCATCAACTCCCGCCGCTGCGGATCGTTGGCCAACTCGTCGGAGTAGTCCTCGAGAGCGGCACCGAGTCCCCCACCGCCCAGCAGTCCGACGACCACGGCGTACGGGCCGCTGAACTGAGCCATATAACCGGTTGCAGGAGTGCGCTTGACCTCGATCGGTTCACCGATCGTGCGCAGGTTTGCGGCCGGGACGCCCAGCTCCAATGTGCCGATGTCCTCCAACACGATTCCGCGCTTGCGGAGCGCAGCCCCTGCGTCGATGGCGGCATGGGTGAAGTGGTTGGCCGGATACGGCTTGAAGAATATGCCCGGAACCGCCCACTCGGTACCGAGGCCGGCGACTATTTCGTTTGCCCGGCCCGGTTCGTGCAACCAGGCTTGGAAGAACCCGAACCGGCCTTCGAGGACCGTCGGCGGGCCGGTGATCCCGTGCCTGGACAGTCCCGCGGCCGACAGTGCGGAATGCGCGGCCCACCCGCAGTGCATGCGCTTGACGGTTCCGCCGGTGCGGTTGGCCTCGATGATGCCCGATGCCATCGACGCCGCAATGCCCATGGTGTCGACGATCCCGGTCTCGGAGGCACCCCCGATGACGGCAGCCGCTACGGCACCACCCATCGCGCCGCAAATGGAGGTTGCGTGTTGGCCGTGCTCGAAGAACACCGAGTTCTTGGCGTCCGGGTCAAAACCTGCCATGCCGAGCCGAACGCAGACCTCGAGGCCGATTGCGATGCCGCGCACCAGGGCGCGGCCGTCGGCACCGTGTTCCTGGGCGGCAGCCAAGGCAGCGGGAACCACGCTGGCGCTCGGATGCAGGATAGAGGGCAGATGTGTGTCGTCGAAGTCCAAGGAGTGCGCGAGCACCCCGTTGACGAATGCGGCGAGCATGGGCGGTAGCGCGACGTCGACTCCGATGGCTGTCGCCGTCGCAGTGCCACCCTGTTCGCACGCCCATGCGATGGCGGCGCGGCTGGTATCGAGGTCCGTGGCCGCGACCGCGATTCCGAGGGTATCGAGAACGCGCATACCGACCGAGGCCACCACATCTTCCGGCAAATCCTCGTATCGCGTGTTCACAGCGAACCGCGCCACCTGCTGCGCGAGGGTGAGTTCACTCATGCGGACGTCACCGCCAGAGGGCGAACCGGCGAGCCGGTTGCACCGAAGATGTTCAGCGGCACCAGCAGGAACGTGAACTCGAAGATCTCCTGACGCGACAATTCTTCGAGGTCCAACGCTTCGATGATGTAGATTCCGCTCTCCACCAACAGCACTCGGTGTGCGGGCAGGAGAGCGTGACCTCCGCCGGGGGCGAGTCGTTCGAACGCGATGGTGTCGGCACCAGCCGCGTGCACCTGCAGGGCAGCGAGCCACTGAGCCCCGGCTTCGCTGACCCCCGGCACGCCGGAAGGGCCTCCGACGTAGGGCAGGCCTTCGTCGAAGAGCTGACCCCAGCCGCTGCGAATCAGCACTACGTCGCCGGTACCGATCTCGACCGACTGTGCAGCGCAGGCAGATTCGAGATCGTCGACCGTGATCTCGTAACCTCCGTCGCAGCGACCGACACCGAGAAGCCTGGGGATGTCCAGCAGTACACCGCGCCGGATCATCGGTGCGATGGTGTGCACGCCGTGCTCCACGTACTTTCCACCGAGGCAGGACTGGCCCGCGTCGGCACCGCCGTGCAGTTTCCCGTTGTGACTCACGTGCGCAAGCGCGTCGATGTGGGTTCCGACGTGGGTACCCGTCGTGATCATGTCGTTGGCTGCACTACCGCCGTCCGACCGTGTCATGTCCCCGTGTCTGCGCGGCAGCGTGTGCCAGAACTGCGGGTGATTGGGCGACTGCGGCATTCCCACTCGCAATTGTCTCCCGAGATCCACCGTGTGCACGCCCTGCTGGACGGCATCGAGGAGTTGATCGGACATTGATTGTCTCCTTCTACTCGCTGAGCGCGCCGATCACGTCAGCAATGCATTCGTTTCGCCAAGCGGAACATTGTGGAGCGACCCAGTTCACGGCTAAGCGATGTAGTCAGAGTAACAGTCCACGCAATATCAGTTGTGTCATTGACGATCAGAGCCATCTGCTTCTAACCTTCACCGATGGACGGTTCATTGTCGTTTCGCTCAACGGAACACGTCGCCTCCGTCGCGCGGCTCGCCCAAGCAGTCGACATACTTCGCGGCCGGCCCCTGCCGGACAACCTCGTCGAGCGCGCACGGCTCGTTCTGTTGGACCTGCTGGGCGTGACACTCGCCGGGGCGCGCACCACAGAGATGACACGATTACGCGCCCACTGGAACGCCGAGCCCGGCTCGACGCACCCGCTCGGCGGACCCCACGGCACCACGGTCGAATCGGCTGCCGAACTCGACGCTATTGCCTCGTGCTGCCTCGAACTCGACGAAGGCAACAAGTACGCCGCTGGACACCCCGCCGCGCACGTGGTGCCTGCAGCGATTGCAGCAGCGCGACGTGCACCCCAGCTGATCTCCGGTCCCACCTTCCTCACCGCCGTTGTCGCCGGATACGAAGTGGCGGCCAGGTTCGGCTATGCGCTGACGCGGAACAGTGCATGGCACACCCACGGGCATTGGGGTGCGACCGGTGCGGCGACTGCGGCCGCCGTCGTTCACGGATGCGACCGCGATGCCATTGCTGCAGCGATCGATTCGTCCGCGGCGTTGGTACAGGTCGCGCCGTGGGCTGTGGTGCTCGACGGTAACTTTGCACGCAACCTCTGGATCGGCGGTGCGGCGCGGGCCGGTACGAACGCCGCACGACTGGCCAGTGCGGGTGTGGTGGGCAACACCGGTGCGATCGAGCATTCACTGGGCTCGATCATCGGCACGCTGGATCTGGCGAAGCTCACCGAGAATCTCGGTGAGCGATGGCTGACTCTCGAAGGTTATTCCAAGCAGCATGCGAGTTGCTCCTACACACATGCCGCCATCGACACCGTGCAGAGTCTGCGCAGCCATGCCGACTGGTCAGCCGACGACATCGCAAGGGTCGTCGTGCGTACACATTCACTGGCGGAGCCGCTGTTCCAACGCAATCCGAGCACTCGCCTCGGCGCGATGTTCTCGCTACCGTTCGTCGTCGCTGCTGCGTTCTTGTCCGACGCGATCGACGTCGACGCGCTCGATCCGGATGGTCCCACTTTCTCTCGCGCGCAACAATTCAGCGCCCGGGTCGATATCTCCTCGGCCGGCGAGTTCGATGAGCTTCTACCCGAGCGCCGGGCTGCCGAGGTGACGATCGAATTCCGAGATGGAACTGCCATGTCTGCCTCGACCCCGAATCCCGTCGGAGATGTCGACCACTTCCCGATGAATTACGGCGGGATCAGAGCCAAAATTGCCCGCCTGGTGGGAGAAGAGGATGCAGCAGAGCTCGAAGGCATCGTCGAATCCATCTGCACGACGGATGACGTTGCTGAGGAACTGCGCAGGCTGCCTACGACCTAGTTTCTCCCGATACGAACCTCGTCCACGAATTCGTCTGCTGCCCAAGCCAATCGAGACCTGACCCGTTCCGGCAAGGTGACCGTCAATTGGACGAGGTACTGATCGACGATGTGGTGGACCACGACATACCTAGTCCGAGCGAACAGCGTCCGACCGTCCCAGTCGTACCGACCCGCAATCGAAACGGACGGTAGACCGCAGAACGGTTCACGGTCGTAGCTGACGTCGATCCATTCCGGAAGTGCCCGAGAGTCGCCGAACCCACATGCCAGCAGGGTCTGCGGATCGAGTGACCGCGTCAACTTTCCGGTCAAGACTGCCGCGTTGGGAACGAATCCGTCGACCGCATCTGTCGGAGAACACAGCACCGCGGTGGCGTGCGGAAACAGATGCGCAGGAACGAGATCCCACCCCGGCAGCGCGGGGAGCTCCAGACCGAACCTTGCGCATTCGTCGAGATGTACGGGCACGAGCTCGACATCCTGCTGTTGCAGAACGCTCTGCATCGATTGCTCCTGAGTTGTCACCGGACGTCCCGTCGACCCGACATCGACGCCGCTCGGTCTGCTTCGATGCGATCGAGGAATCGAGGCGGTCGCAGTAGCTCTCGCGCGTCGTCGTGGGCAAGCTGCGCACGGCCCCAGGGATTGGCCCGACACCACTGCAGTACGGACAGCAGTGCGTTGGGCTCGACCTTCTTCTCGCACGCCATCAGGACCAGCACCTGATCCGTTCCACCGGCAGGGTCGCGATACACGACTCGGATGGTGGGGTACCAATGTCAATGCGACACCGCAGGATTCGGATGCGTCCGCGGCTGCAGCTCGACGATCCCGTCCCACGGGACAACCGTGATTGCAGTGGTGGCCTTCCATCCGCGGCGCCGATAGATCTCCTCCACGAGGCCATCGGGATGCAGTGAAATTCGGGTCCGATTGACGACGAGCACACTCAGTGCGAAAAACAGCAGACATATCGGAGCGCCGAAGTGCGACATGATTACGACGCTCAGGTCGTGACGCGTCGTACTTACCCGTGCGTCTCCTCCCCAGTGGATGTAGGACAGGCCGGACACCAACGCGAATGCGAGTATTCCGCTGCGATACAACACAGTCCCCCGCCCCGGCACTGCCACGCCTCGGCCGACTCCGGCGACAGTCACCGGTCGCACGAACAGCGACAGCCGCGCAGACCCGATGCCGGACAACGCCACGGCCGCTGTGAGCGGCATCAGCACCGCGAGCACCAGCGGCGACACGAGGAGAACGGTCTCCCCAGAAAGCGTCTCGAACAGGAGAACCGGAGCCACGATCGTCGCGGCAAGGAATGCAGACGAAACCCCGAGAGCTACCAGCCAACCCAGGTGAACACTGCGCCACGTCCGCACCCACAATGGATACTTCTGTGCTACCAGGCTCTTACGCAGCACGTCCTCGGTCTGTGGCGTGCGATCGTCTCTGATCTCGCTCATTTTCCTGCCGCCTCGAACAACTTCTCCACGCCGTAGCTGACGACTTGGCCCAGTGCGATCCCGGCAGCAGCGCCTGCCACCGTGCCGGGCCCCGGAAAAATGGAACCCGCCATGCCACCCACGGCTCCGAACGCCCAGGTCGTAATTGCTCCCGCGACTATCGGCGTCGCCTCGACGATCACGGCCTCGGCCGGGTTCACGCCCTCGTCGATTTTTCCCGCAATTCCGGGAATCGCACCCGCAACGACTCCGAAGACCCCGAGCCCGCGTCCGATGTTCTTGGCAACGTCGTCGACGGATTCGACACCGGGTATTTCCAGCGCCCGCCTTGTCACGGCGGCCATGCCTCCGACGACCGACGCCGCGATGGTCGACGGCCAGTCCGGCATCCAGGAGAACGACCCGTCCGGGTTCTCGACGAACTTTCCGGTGGGATTGTCGAGGGCGAGCGCCGTCAGCACCTCGGTGGGCTCGGCCAGCTGCTGCGCAGCGTCGAGAGCGACACTCTCGGCCTGGCGCAGAGCACTCTGGATGTCCTCGGTCAATTGATTTGCTGCAGAACGCAGTTCGTCGGCTCGACGCGTCTTCTCGTCACCCAGGCTGTCGGGAATCAGCGCGATCATCCCTTCGGGATTCACCACACCGTCGGCCCGTACCGCGAACCCGCTCGTCGTAGCTGCGGACACCTGAGCCTGCACGTGCGCTTGGGCGGCCTCGACGATATCGGCTGCACCTTCGAATGCAGCCGCGAGCGAGTCGATTTCGCTGCAGACGGAGCTCATCCGGGAGCATTCGGCCACTACGCGATCGGCTGCGGCGCGTGCCGCGTCGCCGGTCCACGTCTCGGCCAGTGTGTCCTGCTCTTCCAACACCCCGGTTCGTTGGCCGTTGACGCGCTCGACTATCTCGGCCAGTTCGATCATCGTCTTGCGCATCGACTGCGGCTCCCAGCCGGCGACGTGCGGCACGGTCGGGGTCATTTCGGCTGGTCCATCGTAGCGAGGCGGCGGGCAAGGTCGTCGTCGGTGATCTCGTAGTTCTGCGCGACACCACGGGCGATGTCCGCAACGCATTCGGCTCGGCCTGCCAGAGCGGCAACAGCTCCCGCAGCCGCTGCGGACGCTGCCGCACACGCTGCGCGAAAGTCGGTACCCTGCAGCGCATTCTCGGATGCTCGGAACGGGGCGAGGGTGTCCAACTCGGCGATCACCTCCCCCGTTCCCGACAGCACATTCGAGAACTGCCGCAGGATCACTGGATCCACATTCACTGTCATGACGCTCCCCCGAGTCGCACCGTATCGACGCCCGGTGAATCGGCGTCATCGGGTTTGACGCAGCGAGCCCGTTATCGGTTCCGTGCCGAAGCTAGGACCGCGACAATTCCAGTCGCTCACGAAGCGGTGGTGGCACCAGCAGGTCGGGTGAGTCGTAGCCGGTCATACGGATCCGGTTGACCGGGCCGTCGGTGCACCACTTCATCAATGCCAGAACGGCATTCGGCTCGGCTGCGAGCAAATGGATGCGAATCGCCATCCGGTCCGGTTGATCCAGCCGGTCGCGGGGACGCTCGATACCGAGCCCAGTCGCTCGGACATACAGTACGGGCTCGGTGAACCCACTCCCCCGCTTCTCTGACGTTCGGTACGTCGAGGCCTCGTACTGCTCCACATCGCCCCAGCGCACGAGGATGTCGTGAGTGCGCGGAAAGAAGAACATGCACGACCGTCTGCGTCTGACAAATCCGTCCGCGAACAAGCGCAGTTCGACGCTGCTGCGGAAGCCGAGCGTCGCCACCAGTACAACGATGGCAATTCCAGCAATCGGCATACCGGCCGCGCCGAACACGTCACTCTTCGACAGGGCGACCCCCATTCCTGACACCGAGATGGACGCGACCGTGATCAACCAGAGCTTGGCGGTCCGAGGCGGAATGCAGACGCCGCTACCGAGCGCGTGGTCCTTGACGCGCCGAACGAATCGGACGGGGATTCCCCATCGAATCACGTTGTCGTTGATGCCGATCCAAACGCAGGCCATGAGGGCAAGTAGAGCGATCGATCCGATCGTGTGCCCATTGTCGCTTCCTTGCACCTCTAGCCGTCCGCGATAGATCGCAATGGCTACCACCGCGACAATCGCGATGACGGCCTGCCACAGGCGGCCCAACGTGTTCGGCCAGTACGGGACCCAGATAGGTCGTTCTGCGTCGGTGTACTTCGTCTCACTCATGCGTCCCCCACAGTCGGTATCAGGTATTGGACGCACCGGTGGTGCGATCGGTTCCCTGCTGCTCGGTTCGATGAGACGGGGATCCAACGCGTACCGTTGGCGCGGCTAACGACTTAGGAGGGCGATCGCAATGAACGGCCGTCGATTATCGTTCGCTGCCGCGGCCGGACTCGCGGCCGCGATGGGCGTCGGGCGATTCGTGTTCACGCCGCTGCTACCGATCATGGTCGACGCGGCGGAGGTGACCCCGAGCAGCGGTGCCGTCATCGCAACCGCGAACTATGCCGGCTACCTCGTCGGCGCGATCGTGTTGTCGGTGCGCCCGTCGATCAATACGACGACGTCGTTCAGGCTGTGGACGCTCGTGCTCATCGCAAGCGAATTGGCGATGGCTGCAGTGCATTCCACCGCAACGTTTTCGGCGCTGCGGTTCCTGGCCGGCCTGGCGAGTGCCGCCGTGTTCATCGCCTGCGCGAGCACCGTCACCAAGCACAGAGCCGACGGTGCGTCACCAGGAATCGCATTCGGCGGCGTCGGTGCAGGTATTGCAGCGTCGGGCATTCTGACGTTGCTCGCCGGACCACATCTGTCGTGGGAGGCGCTGTGGTTGTGCTCGGCGATACTGACCGCGGTGCTCGTCGCCCCGGCGTGGACGCTTCGGGTACACCCCGAGCCTGCAGGGCGGTCCGAGGCGGGCGAGGTGAACGCCGGAACCCGCACGGTGTGGCGGACATTGCTCGTCGCGTACTTCCTCGAGGGCCTCGGGTACATCATCGTCGGCACATTCCTCGTTGCGGCGGTCGGTGGCCACAGCAGCACGTCGGTGGGTCCGGTGGTGTGGATCGTCGTCGGATTCGCCGCGGTACCGGCGACAGTGCTGTGGCAAGGGGTGGCACGCCGAACCAGCCTGCGCAAAGCTCTGGTAGCAGCGTTCGCATTGCAGACCGTGGCCGCAGTGCTTCCCGCACTGACCGGGAACACCCTTGCCGCCGTATGTTCAGCGTTGTTGTTCGGGGGAACGTTCATGGGCATCACGATGCTGACGATGAGCACAGCGCAAACACTTCCCATCGGCCGTACCGCGGCGACACTGACTGCCGTCTACGGCGTCGGACAAGTGGTGGGGCCATTGGTGGTTGCGCCCGCAATCGGCGATTCGTACGCGATCGCCTTCGCCATCGCGACCGGAGTGCTGGTGCTGGGAACTGCCGGCGCAGTGCGCGTATCGCAGTTGACCGCGCCACGCTGAGCCTCGCTGCCACGGTCGGCGCTGCCGTGCAACGGACCGGTGCCCTCACGCAAAAGCCCGCCCGATCGCCCGTTGGACACCGCAACCATTTCGGCGACGATCGACAGTGCGGTCTCCCCAGGGGTGCGTCCGCCGATGTCGAGACCGACGGGCGACGACAACCGCGCGAACGCGTCCTCTCCGACACCTCTGTCGACAAGACGTTCACGTCGGTCCTCGTGCGTTCGGCGGCTGCCCAACACACCGATGTAACCGGCAGGGGTGCGCACTGCGACGTCGAGCAACGGGACATCGAACTTCGCATCGTGTGTGAGCACGCACAGGGCGGTGGTGTCGTCGATCGACCCCTTGTCCCACTGGGCCGTCAGATACTCGTGCGGCCACGCCACGACAACCTCGTCGGCGTGCGGAAAGCGCTCCTCCGTAGCGAATATCGGCCGGGCATCACACACCACGGTGCGGTAGCCCACGATGGTTGCTGCGTGGGCGACGGCGTCGGCGAGATCGAGCGCGCCGAAGACGATCAGGAGCGGTGGGGCCCGAAACGATCGCACGAAGACCTCGACGATGTCGTCGTCGACGTCGATTTCCCGCAGTCCACTTGCACCGTCCGCCAACATCACCCGAGCGAGCGATACAGCTCGCTCATCGAGCACCGGGTGTCCGATGGAGCCGGACGAGCCGTCGGCAGTCACCACGAGGTGTCCGCCCGCAGCACCGAAGGCGACCGTGACCTCGGCAACCGACGATCGCGATGTTATTCGCGCCAACAGTTCTGCGTAGTGCGGGCGACTGTCTCGATCGACCCTGTCGACCACAACGTCGACCGTTCCGCCGCAGGTGAGTCCGATGGCAAACGGATCGTCGGCTGTGACGCCGAACCTCAGACGGTCGACGAGTCCACCCGTCGCCGCCGACACTGCCGCGTCGAACACTGCACCCTCGACGCATCCGCCGGACACCCCGCCGAGGGCGGTACCACCGGCGTCGACGGCCATGACCGCACCGACGTCCCGCACCGCGCTGCCTGAGGTCGCCACGACAGTAGCCACACCGAACGGTCGTCCGTCTACGAACCAATCGTGCAGTGTGCCGGCGAAGTCGAGCATCGCGAACCTACCGACGTCCGAAGGCTCTGGAGACCAACCAGCCCTCGACCATTCCGGCGAGAAAGATCCCCGCGACCGGTGCGTACTTGCGCACCGGTTCGGGCATCAGAGACATCGCATTCAATTCGCCGCCCATCGGACTCGGAACAGCGGTCTTCACTGCTGCAGGCGCGGTGGGATCGGCCGTAGCCGAACCACTGAGCAACGCACCGAGATTGACGGCGAACTGTTGCAACACCTTGTTCGACACCGCCACGATCGCGCCCTTGCCGAACGAGACGATCTTGCCGCTGATCACCAGATCGGTGTTCAGGGTCAACCGCGAACGGTTACCGATCGACTCGACCGCGAGATCGACCTGAGCCTCGGCATCACCGTTTCCATGCGAGTCCGCACCCTTGGCTTCGAGTGTGAGCGTGCGGGTCTCGGCGTCGACTTCGAGGAACCGAATCGTGCCGGCGTACGACGCGCTGATCGGCCCGACCTTGACCTTGACTCCACCCAGGAAAGTCTCGCCGTCCTTGCCGGTGATAGCGGCCCCGGGTACACAGGTCGCCACTTTCTCGACGTCGTTGATCAGCCTGAAAACGTCGTCCGCGGACGCGTCGATGTCGAGGGTGTTGGTCAGTATCACGGGGAAACTCCTTTCGCGCAGCCGACGCAGCGGCGCTGTTCGGCGCACGAGTCGATGGCCTCGACGATGGTCTGGTATCCGGTGCAACGGCAATAGTTCGAGGCAACCACCTCGCGGATCTGTTCCTTGGTGGCATCGGGATTGTCGGCAAGATATCCCTCGGCCAGCATCAGGAATCCCGGCGTACAGAATCCGCACTGCAGTCCGTGGTGGTCCGCGAACGCTTGTTGCAGATCGTTCAATTCGCCGTCGACGCTCAATGATTCGACGGTCCGAATCTCGGAGTTCTCCACCTGCGCGGCAAACGTCAAGCATGCGCGCGCCGGCTTGCCGTCGATCAGGACAGTGCAGGCCCCGCAGACGCCGTGCTCGCAACCCACGTGAGTTCCGGTCAACTGCAGGTCGTGCCGTAGTACGTCGACCAGGGTGCGACGCGATTCGGTGATCACCTCGTGCTCGGTACCGTTGACGGTCAGTTCGATCAGTTGCTTGTTGTTCATGGCCTTCCCTTCACCAGCGCCGCATGTACAGCAACGGGAGTGATCGGCGTGTCGTTCAGTTCCACTCCGGTGGAACGTAGTCCGTCGTTGACGGCGTTGAGCACCGCGGCCGGTGCGCCGATAGTGCCACCCTCACCGGCTCCTTTGGCCCCGGATTCGGTGAACAGGCAGGGAGTTTCGAGGTGGTGAATCTCGATGTCTGGAATTTCGCACGCAGTGGGTACCTTGTAGTCGATGAAGCTGGCGCACAATGGGTTTCCATGATCGTCGTACGACACCTGCTCGAACAACGCACCGGCGATCCCCTGGGCGATGCCGCCGCGACACTGGCCCTCGACGATCTTGGGGTTGATGGCGACGCCACAGTCCTCGATGCACACGTACTTCAGGATCTCCACTTGCCCGGTGCCCTCGTGTAATTCGACGACGACGCCGTGTGTGGCGTTGGAGAACGTGCCGTCGTTGAACACGTCGAAGCTCGCCGTTGCGGACAACCCCGGCTCGACCCCCTTGGGCAGCAGCTGCGCCTTGAGATACGCGACGTCGGCGATGTCCCGGTAGGTGACGTACTTCGAGTGGTCGTCGCGCTGACGGACACGCCCCGACGCCAGCTCGACGTTGTCGTCACGGGTCTCCATCAGGTGCGCTGCGATCTCACACAGTTTGTCTCCCAGCTTGTTCGACGCCAACGCCACCGCGCTGCCGCCGATGGTGATGGAGCGAGAGGCGAACGATCCGAAGCCGTACGTGATCCGGTCGGTGTCGCCCTGCACGATCTTCACCTGTTCGACGCCGATACCGAGACGATCTGCGACGATCTGCGCCATGGTGGTCTCGTGACTCTGCCCGTGGCTCATCGTTCCCGTGGTCACGACGACGGTGCCGGAGGTGTCCATCCTGACCTCCGAGATGTCGAATCCGGGGACCACGTTCATCTTGCGGGCCGCGAATGCGCTGCTGCCGTATCCGGTTCGCTCGCTGAAGCACGAGTAGCCGATGCCTATGTGTCGGCCGTCTGCGGTCGCCCGCTCCTGAAAGTCGTACCAACCGCCGTCCCGCAGCGTCTGCTCGCACAGGTTCAGGGCCTCGAGGTACGAGCCCGGGTCGTAGGTGATGTTGTTGACACCGGTGTACGGGAAAGCGGTGATCACGTTGCGCCGCCTGATCTCCACCGCATCGAGCGCCAGTTCACGAGCCGCTCGCTCGAACAGCCGCTCCATCACCATCACGTACTGCGGGCGTGACACTCCGCGGTACGGCGCGGTCGGTGCCTTGTTGCTGAACACCGAGCGCCCTCGTACCCGGTACGCCGGAACCTGGTACACCCCTGGCATTTCCGCCGACGCCATCAGCGGCTCGATACCCGCGGTGAACGGGTAGCAGGAGTACGCGCCCATGTCGCACACGACATCCGCGTCCAGGCCCAATATGTGTCCCTCGGAGTCGAACGCTGCCCGCACGTCGTACTGCTGTTCGCGCGCCAGGAACGAGGCCGTCAGTGCGTCCTTGCGGTCCTCGATCCATTTCACGGGACGACGGAGCTTCAACGCTGCCGCGGCGACCGCGACCTCCTCGCGACCGACGACGCACTTCTGCCCGAAGCCGCCGCCCATGTCGGGTACCACGACGCGCACCTGGCGCTCGTCGAGTCCGAGGCAGAGCGCGGTGACGGTGCGAACCTGGTGTGGGACCTGCGTGCAGATGTAGATGATCAATTGCTCGTCGCGGTCGTCCCAGTACGCGATGCATCCGCGGGTCTCGAGAGGCAGTGCGTTTTGACGTCCGGTTCTGGACTGCACGGACACCACGGTGTGCGCGTCGTCGAATATCTCGTCGATGCCGTCGGTGGCGAACATCTGCACGTCCACGACGGTGTTGTTCGGAACCGAATCGTGAACCAGCGGCACGCCTTCGGACATGGCCTGATCTGCGGAGGTGACAGCGGCGACAGTCCGGTACGACACTCGTGCCGCTTCGAGTCCGTCCTCGACGCTGTAGGCGTCGGCGGCGACGACGATGGCCAGCGGCTCACCGACGTAGCGCACGACGTCGTGCGCCAGCACCGGCATGTCGGTGGGCACGAATTCGCTCAGCGGACGGGACAATTCGGCACGGATCGGCTTCAGGTCCAAGTCCGCCGCGGTGAAGACGCCGCGCACTCCCTCGACTCCGGCGACATCACCGACGTCAAGACCGGTGATGGCTCCGGCCGCGACGGTGCTGCGGACGAACTGCGCGTGCAGCATGCCCGGCATCGCGATGTCGTCGACGAATCTGCCACGGCCGGTAAGCAACCGTGGATCTTCCCGGCGTGCGACCGAGGTACCGACGAATTTCGGCGTGAGAACTTGATCGACGCTCACGTGGGCACCCCCTGCGATACGAGTGCGTCGCTGCAGGCTTCGACGACCAACGTGCGCACCAGGGTGCGGCGGTACTCGGCGGTGAACATGCCCTCGTCCTCCAGTTCCAGTGCTTCGGCTGCGGCGTCCGCGCAGTCGGCGAATGTTCCACCGGCGGCGAGCGCGGCCTCGCCTGCGGGCGATCGCATCGGGGTCGCGCCGACCCCCGCAAGGGCGACGCGTCCGCCGACCACGGCCACGCCGTCGAGATCGAGGGACACCGCTGCGCCCACGATCGCGAAATCTCCCTGCCGCTCGGCGTATTCGGTCACTGCGGCATGCGGTGCCGGGTTCGGGAACACGATCTCGACGATCATCTCGTCGAACGCGAGATCGGTGGAGTAGTACCCGAAGAAGAACGAGTCTGCCTCGACGGTTCGCCGCCCCCGCACGCTCTCGACGACGATGCGGGCGTCCAGCAGGATGGCGAGCAAGCACCATTCGGCGGTGGCGTCCGCATGGGCGATGCTGCCACCGACGGTGCCGCGGGTACGGATCGGGTAGTGCCCCACCCACCGCATGGCATCGCGTAGAACAGCGAAGTCTGTTCCCACGTCGCCGGATTCGACGTCATGGTGGGTGGTGAGCGCTCCGATGTGCAGGCCGTCGGATTCTCGGCGGATGTAGCTCAGAGTGTTCAACCCACCCACGTCGACCAGATGCCCGGGCCGGGCGAGGCGGAAGTTCATCATGGCGACCAGGGACTGGCCTCCGGCGATGATCTTCGCGTCCTCGCCCAGCTCGGCCAGCAGGCGCACCGCACCCGAGACATCGCGCGCCCGGTGGTAGTCGAACTGTGCGGGCTTCATCAGACCCGAGCCTCGCCTGCGACTACCTCGGTGGGTTCGTCGACCAGGGTGTCGAGTTCGCGGCCCTTGGTCTCGGGTGCGAAGTACGCCATCCAGATCACCGCGAACAACACGAACGCGGTGACGATTCCGAAGGTCAACGGCAGACCCAGGATCGGCCACATGACGGAGCCGAAGAGCAGTGGCGCAAAGCCCGTCGCGACCCGACTGACCGAGGACGCGTAGCCGAATCCCGAGGCGCGGATGTTGGTGGGGTACAACTCCGAGACGTAGCAGTACAGCACCGGGATGGTCAGCTGGATGACGAACCCGAAGATGCCGAGCCAAATCAGCGCTGCCGATTGAATGTCGAGCATGACGGCGAACATGACCAGCGCACTGCCGGCGATCGGTCCGGACAGTCCGATGACCCACTTGCGTCCGAAGATCTCGACGATGAACGCGGAGGTGAGCACACCGACGATACCGACTCCGGTCATGAGCGTCGTACCGGCGAAGGCCGCGAATTCCCCGTAGCCCTCGGCGCGGAGGATAGACGGCATCCAACTCAGCGCGGCGTAGTACAGCAGCATGATCGACACGAACAGCATCCACGCTGCGGCAGTGATACGTGGGCTGTAGCGCCACACCGATTTCAGCTGCGTCAGAGCAGCTTTCATTCCACCCGGACCCTTCGGAGCGGTGTCGGCGACGATGACGTACTCGACGGCGTCGGATCCGGTACGAGTAACCATGTCGTCGATGACGGCGCGGGCCTCGGCTTCTCGGCCGACCTTGGCGAGGTAGATCGGCGACTCCGGGATGCCGCGCCGGACCCAGAACAGCAGCAGCGCAGGCAGAACCATGAACAGCAGCATGTAGCGCCAGCGAACATCGCCGTCGATCGGGACGAGCAGTGTTGCCACGACGCCACAGATGGTGGCACCGATCGGCCACCAGACGTCCATCGCGGACAGAATCTTGCCGCGAATGCGACGTGGCGAGAATTCGCTGACCAACGCGTAGTCCACCGGGATGCAGCCGCCGAGGCCGAACCCTGCGAGGAACCTCAGAACGATGAAGATCTCGAAGCTCGGTGCGAAAGCACCGAGGACCGAGAACAGCGCAAAGATCAACAGCGTCAACGAGAATGCGCGTTTTCGCCCGACGCGGTCGGCGATCGTTCCCCACACGACGGCTCCGACGGCCATACCGATCAGGTTGCCGGTGGCGACGAGACCGCGCTCGGCCTGGGACAGATCCCAGTAACTTCCGAGCAGGGGGGTCAAGAAGCCGTTCAGCGCCACGTCCCAGGCGTCGAACATGTAACCCAGCCCGCCGATGATGAAGATCTTGCCCTGCACTCCCCATTTCCAGGGGAGCTCCTGTACTACCTGATCACCAGTCTTCATCGCAGCCTCCGGCGCGGTGTTGTGGTCCGAGGTCGTCATCGGACGAACGAGTAATGGAATTTCTCGTCGTCGCTGTCGTCGAGCGGTGTACCGCTCCACAGCCAGTCGTACGAGATGTCGGACTCCCCATCGAACGACGCCAGTGTCGCGTCCCGCTTCTGCTGCTCGGGTCCATCGGGTATGTGGTAGAAGGTCTTGTTCTGCAGGCTCGCGTCCTGCACCATCCGCGCGTGCCGGGCCCGGCGAAAGACGTAGCGCGCCAACGCGTCGTCGATTCCGCTCGAGGTCACCTTCGCGAGTTCCTCGGCGAGCACCGCCGCATCTTCCATTGCCTGCGATGCGCCCTGCGCCTGGTACGGCAGCATGGCGTGGCACGCATCGCCCAGCAGCGCGACGCGGCCGTCGGTCCAACGCGGGTCGGGTCTGCGGTAGTAGAGCGCCTGGCACAGCACGTTCTCGTCGGCCTTGGACAGCATCGCGTGGGCGCGGTCGTCCCAGTCCGGGAACGTCGCCATCAGTTCCTCGGGCCCGACGAGCCGCGGTCCGCCGTCACGTACTTCATCCGTACACGGCGCCAACGCAACGACATTGAGGTACTCGCCGTTGCGGATCATGTAGTGCACCAGGTGACGGTCGGGTCCGTACCAGATGGTGCTCTGGTAGCGATCTACGAGCCAGCGGGTTGCCGGATCCTTGACGATACGGTCGCCGGGAATGAGTGCGCGATACGCCATTTCGCCGGAGAACACCAGCGTGTCGGGCAGGCCGATGAGATCGCGTACCGTCGAGCGGATTCCGTCGGCTCCGATGAGCAGATCCGATTCGTACCGTCGTCCCGCTCCGGTGACTGCGACGGGCCGCATCGGGTCGGTGCGGTCGACCTCGACGACCTTCGCGTCGGTCTCGAACACTACAACCGGGCCGGGGCCGTCGGGGTCGAGGCACTGCGCATGAATGGCAGAGTGCAGGTCTGCGCGGTGGTAGTGCCAGTACGGCGCGTTGAACGTCTTCTTGCAGTATTCGCCGAGCGCGGTGAGCGCGATGACCTTCCCGTTCTCCCAGCGCCTGCGCACCTGATCCATCGGCTCGGTTTTGATCTCTTCGAGTTTCTCTCGCATACCGAGGGCGATGAGAATGCGGCTGGCGTTCGGTGCGGTCTGGATGCCTGCTCCGACCTCGCCGAGCTCGGCGGCGGCTTCGAGTACCGTCACCTTGATTCCTCTGTGCCGCAGCGAAAGCGCTGCGGTCAGCCCGCCCAGGCCGCCGCCGGCGACGACCACTTCGATCGGAGCCATGTCAGTTCTCCACCAATCGACCTTCGGTGACGACGTCGATGCCGTCGATGGATACCGTGCAGGCGCGCATTCCGATGTCGAGGTGTGCGTATGAGTCTCGGCCGAGTACAGGGTGCGGTCCGGTGGACCACAGGAAGCTGCCGGCGAACGCTCGCGCGTCCATACCCATGATGTCGTCCTTGCCGTACATCGCGGCCGCGAACCAGTCGCCGGTCTTCATCAAGCCCCAGCCCATGTGGGACAGGTAGCGCGCCCACTTGTCGTTGGAGTCGGCGAAGAACATGTTGAGCAGTGCAGCTTCACCGCCGCCGGTCACCTCGTCGATGTGGCCGTTGGTGACCGTCAGCGTCGTCTCGTCCCGGACGTATTCCTTGAACGGCAACAAGATATCGCCCTCGGACAGCACGATCTTTCCGTTCGAGATCTCCGGCCAACACAACACCATGGTGGACGGCCAGTGATCCCAGCGGCCCTTGTCGTCGGCGAAGCCCACCTGGAACTCGGGCTGCGAATTGCTCAGTTGCACGGTGAGATCGGTACCGGCTTCGTTGGTGATGCGCATGGTCGAACCGTTGCGGATCAGATCGACGCCTGCCTGGACCCGCTCCTTGTCGCCGTCCTGCGGCATATTCCTGATAAGCACGTCCGGGGCATCGCAGACGAAGATGATGCGTGTGCCGGCAGCCAAGATCTCTTGCTGGATGGGCGCGTGGATGAAGCCCTCGCTGGTCAGATCGACCACAAGATCGGCTCCCTTGAGCATGTCCTGTGCGACCGAACTGTTCATGACCGACACAAGACCGGGGCCCGCACCGGTGTGGGTGCTCGGCATCGGTGCCGGGCTGCCGCCGGGAACGGTGGCCGAAAGTACCTGTGCCCCCAAACTCTGAGCCGCTCCGAAGGCAGCCGAGACGTAATCCCCACGGCTCGAAGGCTCCGCGAGAATCACCACCTGCTCTCCTGGCTGCACTTTGCACAGCTCGAGCTGACGGGTGAACGCGCGCAGGAGATCAGCTGATCGCAGATCGAACATCTCGGTTCCTCTCGTGAGGGTTCTCGGTTGAATCGTTCTCGGTGATTCCGCCCAGGCGGGCAAGGTCTTTCAGATAAGGAATTTCGTCGCGTGCGTCGAGCAACTCACGGCGAGTCACTGTTGCCGAGACCGATCCGACGCTCTCGTCCATCTCGACGATGGTGCGTCCTTGCGGTCCGACGATGACGCTGTGGCCCGCGAACCGTGGGCCGTCGCCGGTCTGTCCGGTGAGTCCGGCGGCCGCGACGACGACGCCGTTTTCGAGTGCTCGGGAACGGGTGAGCAACTTCCACACGTGCAAACGGACGTGTCCGAATGCCGACGGTACGGCGATCACTTCGGCTCCTCGCTGGACGAGGTCGCGGACCGTCTCGGGGAACCCTGCCTCGTAGCAGATCACGACGCCGATGGTGCCGAACGGAGTGCTGACCAGCAGTCCGCTCTCCGCGCCGGGAGTGAACACCGATTTTTCTCGGTCCCACAGAAAACGCTTGTGTCCCAACGCGAGCAGACCGCCCGGGCCCACGACGAGTGAGCTGTCGAAGACGACTCCGTCGGCATCACGAAACGCGATGGCCGTCACCAGAACGGTGTCGGTTTCGGCGGCGAGCGCTCCGAGCGCGGTCGACGTTCGACCGGGTACGGACTCGGCCATCGTGTCGATGCTGTCGAGATCGTAACCGCTGGCGAACAATTCGGGCAGAACGATCACCTTCGATCCGCCCGCGGCGAGAGCCTGCACCTCCGAGCGCACCGCGTCGATGTTCTGCTGCCAGGCTCCCACCCGCGAACCGGTCTGCACCACAGCGATGTCGAGGGTGTCGACAACCGCCGCGGTGTCGACACCGCGCAGACGGGCCGAGGCAGTCACTGCGCCACCCGGTTCATGTCGGTGGTGTAGAACGGGCCCGCCAGTCTGCCGAGGAAACGGTGTTCGAGAGTATCGACGTGCAGGTCGGCGGTGAGCAGGCCAGGCCTGCTGGTCACCGCCGTCACGGTCCCCAACACCAGAGTGTCCGTGCCGAGCGCAATTTCCTGCATCGTGCGGCATTCGAGAGACACCAGGGATTCGAGCACCGACGGGGCTGCGACGGACACCGACGGCACTGCGGTCATGCGCGAGAGCTCGAACTCGTCGACGTCGGCGTCGACGGTGGCGAAACTCGCGGTCACCGCATCCACGGTGTCCGCGGACGGAATGTTGACGACGAATTCGCCGGTCTCGCGAATGTTGACCAGTGTGTCCTTGAACTCTCCGGGGAATCCGATGCGTTCACCGATGGAGATCATCAGCGTCGCCGGATTGCGCGACGCGACATTGAAGAAGCTGAACGGCGCCAGGTTGCGGACGCCGTCGCCGGAGACCGTCGAGATCCAGGCGATAGGACGCGGCTGCACCGCACAGGACAGCAGTTTGTACACATCCCCCGACGACATCGATTCGATGTCGTGGCGGGTGCGATCCGTGAGCTCCAGAGAGTCGCCTACCTGGGAAGTCATCGAAACGAGCCTTCTTTCGCTTGCTGTGCAACCGGTCGTGCAACCGATTGCGTTGCCCTGACGATAGAGGGGATTCTCGGTCGATGTCGAGCTTTGGGCCACAAATCCGAAACCAATTAATGGCACCGTTACACGGGCACCGGCTGCGTAACCTGCGCCTTACTCGCCGCGCATCCCGGCCCTGGCCGTATCGATCGGACTGCCGTCTCGACGCGGCGGCCCGTACCCCTCCGAGGACCCGTCGACAATGCGAACCTCGTCCTCCCACGGAACCCGGTAGGTTCCGTCGGCGAGATCGCGGACGTAGGTGTACGGGCAGTCACGCGCCCCTCCATCGAGCGCGGTGTACCCACGATGCCCCAGTTGATAGATGTTGTTCTCCACTCCCCACTCGCGACGTGCCGCGTCGGCCCTGGCCGGCTCGATCGACACGGTCACCACCCGATCGGGTGTGGAATCGCCGCGCTCGATGATCGTTCCTTCGTAGTCGCACACCATCGCCTCCCCCATCGACGGGATGCCGTTGCCGTCCTCCCCCGCCAGACAGACCGAGGCCGTGTACGCCAGGTTGTGGAATGCATTGGCCTCGTTGGTGATACGCCAGGACTGCCGAAGAGGGAACTTGTAGCCGGCCGTGCGCAGCAACACGTTGGCACCGCGGTAGCTCGCTTCACGGGCGACTTCGGGGAACATTCCGTCGTGACAGATCAACAGCGACAGCACCGAACCCTTCGGTCCCGGGCAGACCGGCAGACCGATGTCGCCGGGCTCCCAAGGCTCCTTGGGCGTCCAGGGGTGAAGTTTGCGGACGTACAGGGCAATCTCCCCCTGATCGTCGACGATTACTCCTGAGTTGAACGGCGCTCCACCGGGGTTGCGTTCCATGATGCTGAAGCACCCCCACACCGTCGACTCACGGCACGCGTCGCGCAATCGCTCCACCTGCGGACCGTCCATGTCGCACATCACCTCGTCGGACGCCCACGACGATTTGCGTAGACCGTGCAGCGAGTACTCCGGGAAGACCACGAGGTCGAGCGCCGCGAACCCGGCCTTCGCCTCGCGCAGCTGCCTGCACACGCGATCGGTCGTCGCGTCGACATCGTCCAAGCTCGTGATCAGCGGAACCTGCTGCTGAACCAGGCCGAGCGTGAGTGACGTCGGCGACGGATTGAGACCACCAAGACCTGTCATCTATTGTCCGTTCCTAGGGGCAACTTGTTGCGCAAACGATTGCGCACGGTGCTAGCTTAGGGGTCATCAGGGGTCGGGGCAGCGCCGACGGAGGATCGAGGGGAACCGCCAGTGGACAGCACCAGTTCGGGGAGCGTCACGCTCAAAACGGTCGCAGCGGCTGCGGGAGTGCATGTTTCGACCGTCTCCCGTGCTCTGCGACGCGTTGCGCTCGACCCGGCCGGTGCGAGCGCCGGAGATCTGCGATTGTTCGAGCTGGCCCGCGATATGGACTACGTCCCCAACCCCAACGCGGCGAGCTTGACCACCAAGAAATCCACTGCGTTCGGAGTACTCGTCCCGCGATTGACCGATGTGGTGCTCTCTGCGATGTACGACGCCATCGAGGAAACAGCTAACCGTGCCGGGTACGAAACCTTCGTCGCCAACACCCACGACGATCCGATTCAGCAGCGTCGACGCATCGACCTGTTGCTCGGCCGCAACGTCGACGGCCTCATCTTCGGTGATGCTCGCCTCGACAGCGAGAACCTCGAAAACCTCCAGCGCCGAGGGATCAAGTTCGTGCTCATCAGCCGTAGATACCCGGGAATGACCTCCGTGACGTGCGACGACCATCGGGGCGGCTACCTCGCCGGTGAGCACCTGGCCGGACTGGGCCACACCCGAGTGGGGATCGTGTCCGGCCCGGCGTGGGCCAGCACCGGAATCGACCGTTTGAAGGGCTGCCGCGCTGCCCTCCGCGACGCAGGCATCGACGTTCCGGACGAGTACGTACGGGAAGAGGGGTTCGATCCCGATGCCGGAAGGCGCGGGGCGAGCGCCCTTCTGTCGCTGCCGACTCCCCCGACAGCGATCTTCGCGACCAACGATTTCAGCGCCATCGGAGTGCTCGGCGTGCTGCGTCAGTCGGGTCTGCAACCAGGACGCGACGTAGCCGTCGTCGGCTACAACGACATCTCGATCTGCAGCGAGTTGACCGTTCCGTTGACGACGATTCACAGCCCACACCGCGAAATCGGCACGCGCGCAGCAGAGATGCTGCTGGCGGTCACCCATGGACTTCCGGTGTCCTCGATGGCGTTGACACCGACCCTCGTCGTGCGCGACTCGACGGTTCCAGGACGGAGTCGTCTCTCACCCGTCTAGAGGACGACCGCGGATCAACGCGTCGGTACGTGACCGAGGCGGAGCCGTCGCCGGTCCTCGCTCGGTGACCGCAAGTGCTGCAGCAGCATTGGCCCGCAGTGCCGCGTCGTACAGACCGAGCCCACGGGACAGCCCTGCCAACAACACCCCGGCGTGAGCATCACCCGCGCCGTTCGAGTCCACCGCCTGCACCTCGAACCCCGGAACCGATTGCGACGTTCGTCTACCGCCCGCGATTCGACAACCGTCCGGACCGGTACGGAGTACCACCGCCGCATCGGGCCGCACCCTCGTCACCAATTCGGCCGCGATGGAATCGATATCGACCTCATCCGTCATGAGCATGCCCTCGCGTAGATTCACGCTCACGATGTCGGCAAGGGCGAGAACGGCGTCCACCACGTCGCGGTTCAGCGTGGCGATCAATGGGGACGGATCGAACAGCACCGTGACGTCTGCGGGAAGCGTCGGAAGCCACGCGGTCAATGCTGCGGCGTTGCTCTCGTGCGCCAACCCGTAGCCGGTGACGTACACCAAGTCTGCACTCCGCACCCCTGCCGCCTCGAGGTCCCCGACACCAAGTTCCGCCTCGGCCCCCGGGTAGGTCACGAACGTGCGCTCGGTGTTCGCATCGACGAGGGCGATACAGAACCCCGAGTCCTGTTCAGACGGTGCGGTATTGACTATGCGGGCACCGCTGGCGGACAGAGCTTCGCGGACGATCGAACCATAGTGACCGGACCCGTATCTGCCGGCGAAGATCACCGGCAGATCATCACGAATCGCGGCGACCATCACGTTGAGTCCACCGCCCGCGGTCTCGTTCAGTGACGTCGCTACGACGTCACCTCCCGGAACCGGCACTTCGGGTACGGCCATCACCACGTCGACGATCACCTGACCGGTATGGATCAGTCGCGGACTCACCGAGAGACCGTCTCGGTCCGCCGCGCTCCACCGGTGACGAGATAGAGCCCGGCGGCGATCACGAACGACGCCACCCAGCCGAGTCCGTTGTCACCGATCCAGCTGCCGGACAGCGGTCCGGTGTAGATCACGTCGCCGTCCACCGTGATCGCAGTGAACAGGAAGCCCACCACGATTCCCGCCGCCCAGCTCGCGAAGGCGTACCAGTTGACTCCGCCGGTGTACCAGTAGCGACTGGTGTTGCCCACGTTCATGATCGATGCCGCGTCGTACGTCTTCCGTTTGATCATGTCCGTCATGAACACACCGAGCCATGCCGTCAGAGGTACGGCGAGAACCGAGATGAAGGTGATGAACGGTCCGTAGAAGCCGTCGGAGATCAGCATGAAATAGATGGCGCCGACGAACGTGACGAAGACGTCGACTCCGACCGCATAGACCCGCTTGATCCGGAAACCGAGGGTCAACGTGGTGAGACTGGCCGAATACACCGAAAGATGGTTGGACAACAGCAATCCGCCGAATGCGGTGATCAGATACGGAACGGCCATCCAGGCCGGCAGAATTTCTCGGATTGCCGCAACCGGATCCGATGCGGACGCAAGGCTGTTGTCGCCTGCCGACAGCAGCGCGCCGAGTCCGATCAGCAGAACGAGGGGAATTCCGGCTCCGGCCGCGCTGGACAGCACCAACGAGCCGGCTCCCACACTCTTTCGTTGATATCGCGACATGTCGGCTCCGGCATTCGCCCAACCGATACCTGTTCCAGCAGCGATGGTTCCGACACCGATGACCATCGCACTGATGGATCCGGCCGGGGTACTGGTCACTGCAGTCCAGTCGACGGTGGCGATCAGGAAGATTGCGACGAAGATGTTCAGCGCACCGAAAATCCACGTGGACCAGCGTTGGATGACGAGGATCGCCGCATGCCCCAGACCGCTGACCACCAGTGTGAGCACGATGAAGACGACGATGGAGACGATCGTGACGACGGCATGATCCTTCGCGACGCCGGATCCACCGAAGATCAGTGTGAAGATCGACAGCAACACGAATGCCGCGGTCGTGGTGTTGACGGTTTCCCAGCCGAGTCGCGACATCAGCGAGACCAGTGTGGGGCCGATGTTTCCGCGAACCCCGAAGGTGGCCCGCGACAACGTGAGACTCGGTGCCCCGCCACGTTTACCGGCAATCGACACGATTCCAACGATGGCGAACGAACCCGCCGCGCCCACCAGGGCGACAATCAATGCTTGCCAGATATTCAGACCGGTGAAGACCACCAGGGTAGCCCCGAGCGGTAGACCGAGAATGGAAATGTTCGCGGCGAACCACACCCAGAACAACTGCAGCGGATTACCGTTGCGCTCGTCGTCCGGGACTGGCTCGATCCCCCGAGTTTCCAGGGACAATACGTCGACTGTCGTATCCGATGCAGACGTGGAAGCGGATGAGGTCATGGTTGTGCTCCAAGGGTGAGTCGAACTGTGTCAGTTCGTGTTACGGAGAGCAAGCAGTCGGTCGACGATGGGCTCCAGATCGAGCTTGTTCACGTCGGTTACCGTTCGTATCGCTTCGCCGGGCCACGCTGCCAGGCCGCCGACGGCACCGCGAATTGCGCCGGCTATTGCTGCGATCGTGTCGGTGTCGCCGCCGATGGTGGCGGCTGCCAGTACGACGTCCCAAGGGTCGTCGTACGCAACGGCCAGAGCGAAGGCCGCTACCACTGATTCCTGTGACGCGACGGACGTGCCGATGACGTCTGCCACTGTGTCCGTGATGGGCCGGTCGGCGGACTTGCCGACCAGCTCGACTGCCCAACGAATACGGGCTGCGATGTTTCCACCGGCGACCCAATATCCCCGGGTGGCCCCCTCGGTGGCGGCGGCGACACCGATGTCGACCGCCTCGTGCAATTCCGCACCCGCGATCCCGGCGCTGATGGCTCCGGCAACCGCTGCGGCGGAGGCTATTCCGAGTGACGTGTTGTGGGTGACGAAACTGCAACTGTAGATCGCGTCGACGAACGGCGCGATACCGCCGTCCAACGATGCCGCAATTGCCGCAGGTGTGATTCGCATGGCCGCACCGTTGGTGCTGCCGAACTTGCCCGCCTCGTTCGGGTCGGAGCCGTCGAGTATTCGTTCCACAGCTCGCTTGGTCGACGGTCCGAGCAGGTCCAAAGATCCGCGCGCGGACATCTCGGACTCCCACGCGATCAAGGCGCGGGCGAAAGCCGAGGGATCGACCCTACCGTCACCGTCGATGATCAACTGGGCCAACATGATCGCCTGTTCGGTGTCGTCGGTGATCGAGCCCGCCGACATGCCGTGCGCGATCCGCTGACGGGGACCGGCGGCAACGAATCCGCGTAGTTGGCCGTAATCCTCAGCAATGTCCCCGCGACACATCGATTGCGTCGGCATTCCCAGCGCGTCTCCCAGCGCCAGGCCATAGAAAGCCCCGAGGGCGCGATCGCGTGAAGCAGACATCGAAACAGTCCTCGCAGAGAGTGGGGTCATCGGTCAGGAATTGAAAGTGAGATGGAGCCGAAATCGGTCGGGCGCGAGCAGGCTGACGACCTTCTCGACGAACCGACCCGACGCGTCTCGACTGACACGAATGCTGTGCAGGTACGGGGTGCCCACCGGCACTTCGAGAACGGCTGCATCGGCCGCGTCGACGGGAACCACCGAGACCCATTGCTCGCCGCTGGCAGCCACGAGCCCCGCAGACCTCAAGGTTGCCGTCAGCGATTCTTCTACCAATCCGTTCTCGGGCAGGTCCGCAAGCGAACCGAGCGCCGGAACACGGCTACGCTCCAGCGACACCGGTCGCCCGTCGACCACGTGCCGCACTCGGTCGACGGCAACGAAGTTCAACGTGGAAGTACCGGCCTCGGCTGCCAACTCGGGGTCGACGATGCGCTCGACCCGGAGAGTGCGGGTGTGCATCTCGACGCCCGCGGAGGACAGGGCCCGCGCCCATCCGTCCGCAGTCTCGATCTGATGACCATCGAAGGTGACGAGTGATCCTATGCCGCTTCGCTTTTGGATGAGGTTCTGTTCTTCCAACTCGCTGAGCGCCGATCGGATGGTTCCGCGACTGACCGAGAACTCGCGGGCAAGGTCGTTCTCTCCGGGCAAAAACGAGCCTGAGGGGATATCGCCGGACTCGATGGTGTTCTTGAGCGAGGCGAGTACCTGTTGGCGCTTGTGCCGTGCGCGTTCCGGTGTGCGCTGAGTCATAGCGGGCTCGGTCATGTCAGTACCGTACATCCCAAGAATGAACCTGTACAGAGCCTGTTCATTTGAATGTCGCCATCGGCAGACAGCACGTCAGGACAGCCCCAGTCTTCGATGAGTGCTGGCAGGAATTTCGCCACGTGACGGAGATCGCGTCGGGCCTCTACCTGGGCTTTGCTCTTGCGGTAGCGATCGCGCTGCACTTCTATGTTTCGTACACCCTCGGCGCCGGGAAGGCGTCGAGAATGCGCACAGGGCACATCGACCCCGAGGCGCGCTACTACATCCGAGGAGAAAAACTATGTCCACCACAGTGGCCGATCAACTCGTTCGCGGACTCGTCGACGCCGGAGTTCGGCGCATCTACGGAATCGTCGGCGACAGTCTCAACCCGGTGGTCGACGCGGTGCGTCGGACCGGAGGGTCGGCCAAGGGCGGCATCGACTGGATCCATGTTCGCCACGAGGAAGCCGCGGCGTTCGCGGCATCGGCGGACGCGCAGACCACCGGCACCCTCGCCGTGTGCGCCGGCTCCTGCGGACCGGGTAACCTGCATCTGATCAACGGGCTGTTCGACGCACACCGTTCCGGCGCACCGGTTCTCGCGATCGCATCCCACATTCCCAGCAGCGAGATCGGGTCGGGGTACTTCCAGGAGACGCACCCCGATCGCCTGTTCGTCGAATGCTCGCTGTACAACGAGTTCGTCTCCACCGCCGAGCAAGCACCGCGCGTCTTCCGCGCTGCGATCAACGCAGCGATCACCGGCGGCGGAGTATCGGTGGTGACGCTCCCCGGTGACATCGCCGAGCTGTCCGCTGCCGGCGCAATGGATCCCATCGCCATTCCGTCGACTCCCGTCGTCACTCCGCCCGCCGCCGACAT
The DNA here is from genome assembly GCF_001426165.1 of Rhodococcus sp. Leaf233. Taxonomy (NCBI): domain Bacteria; kingdom Bacillati; phylum Actinomycetota; class Actinomycetes; order Mycobacteriales; family Nocardiaceae; genus Rhodococcus; species Rhodococcus sp. Leaf233. The sequence goes on along the minus strand of NZ_LMRO01000014.1, from coordinate 8,397 downwards.
CCAACAGCTGGCCGACGCCATCAACAATGCCGAGAAGGTCGCGATCTTCGCCGGCTACGGCGTCAAGGGTGCCCACGACGAGGTCGTGGCATTCGCCGACACCATCGGCGCTCCCGTCGGACATTCGTTGCGCGGCAAGGAGTTCATCCAGTACGACAACCCGTACGACGTCGGCATGACCGGTCTACTCGGCTACGGAGCTGCGCACGCCGGTATCCACGACGCCGATCTGCTCATCCTGCTCGGCACCGACTTTCCGTACCAACAGTTTCTTCCCGAGGATGTCGCGACCGCGCAGATCGACATCGATCCGACCAAGTTGGGTCGCCGTACCTCGGTGAAGTACCCCATCCACGGAGACGTGCGTGCAACTCTGAACGCGTTGCAGCCGTTGGTCACTCGCAAGACCGATCGCCGGTACGCAGAGAAGTGGTTGGACAAGCACAACGATCTGATGGGCAAGACAGTCGGCGCGTACACCCGCAATGCCGAGAAGCTCGTGCCGATCCATCCCGAGTTCGCCGCGTCCGTGCTCGACGATCTGGCCGACGACGATGCCGTGTTCACCACCGATACCGGTATGTGCAACGTGTGGACCGCCCGATACATCAACCCCACCGGCAAAAGAGCTTTCGTCGCATCGATGCTGCACGGCTCGATGGCCAACGCGCTACCGCACGCCATCGGCGCGCAGTTCGCGCACCCGGGCCGTCAGGTCGTCTCCATCTCGGGTGACGGTGGATTCTCGATGATGCTCTCCGAACTCCTCACCGTGGCGATGTACAAGTTGCCGGTGAAGATCGTCATGTTCGACAACTCGACCCTGGGCATGGTCAAGGCCGAGATGCTCGTCGACGGCCTCCCCGACTTCGGTGTAGACGTGCCACAGGTCGACTACACCGGAATCGCCAAGGCTGCGGGCATTCACGCGCAGCGCGTAGACCAGCCGGGTGATATTCGCGGCGCACTCGAAACCGCGTTCGCCACGGACGGGCCTGCCCTGGTGCAACTGATCACCGATCCGCTGGCACTGTCGGTGCCGCCGACCCTCACCGGCGAGCAGCTCAAGGGCTTCGCGCTCGCGATGAGCAAGGTGGTTCTCAACGGCGGTGTAGGAGAAGCAGTTCGGATGGCGAAGTCGAACCTGCGTAACGTTCCGCGTCCCTGATCGAGACCCAGCACCGGTGGTACGGCATGTACCACCGGTGCTGTCGTCTACCGGATCTTGTCCCACAGCTCCCGCTGCGCCGCACGAGGATCCTGCACCGAAGCCGACTCCTCGTCGAATGTCATGACCGTTCGCTCCGACCCGTACGGGGCCCAGCCCGGGTCGCCTGCCGTGACGAAGTCCACCCAGGCGCGGTGAGTCCGGTCGGCGAGTTTCTGCGGAGGGTTCGGCCCGAGGAGCAAACCTCCGGTGCCCTCGGCGAGGTTGTCGAAGACGAACGGGATCTCGATTGCATGGCAGGCACCCAGCTTGCCCTCGTACGACGGTGACGGCCAAGCGAATTCGTACATATACGTCGCGGAACCCGAACGAGCCTCGGCGATACGGATGACAGGAATTCGGAAGAACCAGTCGGTCATCGCGGCCATCATGACCTCACCTGCGGTGGCGTCGGGTGTGTCGGCGCGGTAAAGCTCGAGCACCCGGTCCGCGTCGGCGCCCATGCCCGCCATGGCCATTCGCAGCAGATTCTCGTCGATGTGCCGGAACACCCCGCTGGGTACGAAGAACAGCGCATGTTCGTCGGAGTTGGATCCGACCATGATCTCGACGTCTGTGGTGGAGCCGGCGGCGATCGCATCGATCGGCCGGGCCGGCACCACGTCCCCGTCGATGTGCGGCTCGTACGCCATGACGTTGAGGACCAGCTCGCCCCACAGACGCGGATCGGGTTGCTTGGCAATACGATTCGACAGCGCGGTCTGCGCGGCCGTCAAGTCTGCCACCGGCACCGAACCGAAGCCGTCGACGGTGGGTTCCACACCGAGGTCCGACGCCAACGCCGCGGTCACCTTTTTTGCGGTCTCCTCCGTCAGCACATGGTGCCCGCCGCCGCTCTGCAGGATGGCGCGGCCGAACAGCCCCTTCGCGCGGGGCATCGACAGCAGCGTGCCCACACTCATCGCGCCCGCCGACTCCCCCGCAACCGTCACCTGGGCGGGGTCGCCGCCGAACGCCGCAATGTTGGCGGCCACCCATTCGAGCGCCGCAACCTGATCCAGCAGACCGCGGTTGGCGGGCGCTCCGTCGATCGCCAGGAATCCGTCGACGCCCAATCGGTAGTTGATGGTGACGCACACGATTCCGTCGCGGGCGAAGGCGGTGCCGTCGTAGGTGGGTACCGCGCCGCTACCGTTGGTGAACGACCCACCGTGAATCCATACCAGTACCGGCAACCCCGCAGCCTCGACGTCGGGCGTCCAGACATTCACGTTCAGGCAATCGTCTCCGTTGATCGCCACCTCGGACAGAATCTGGTCGATCGGGCTGGGAAATCCGGGTTTGGGAGCCGTCGGGCCGAATTCGGTGGCCTGCCGGACGCCCTCCCACGACTCGGGTTGCTGTGGTGCCTGAAAGCGGTGTGCACCGAAGGGCGGTGCCGCGTACGGGATTCCCTTGAAGGCACTCACCCCCTCAACTGTGCGACCACTGAGTTTCCCTTGCGCGACCTCTACGACCGGGTTCATCGGTTCCTTTCGGTTTCGAACGTGAGAACTCCATAGTGCACTCCCGGCCCACGTCGTCGACCCCGGTTGCGGTTATTCTCGACGGACCGCCCAAACCGGACATCGCGATCCGGAACTCGACCGTTTCGGAAGGCTCCACGATGGCCATCGACTACACCCGCAAGCCCTCTCAGCCCGCCCAGCCCGCCGCGTCGGTGAATCTGAGCAAGGTGACGCTGTCCAAGGCGTCACCCACCATCAGTTTGACCAAGTCCGGTGAGAAGCAGGGGTCGATGCGGGTGAACCTCAACTGGTCGAGTGGGGCACCTGCCGCGCAACCGAAGAAGAAGGGCTTTCTGGCGAAGCTGGCTGCCGCGTCGTACGGCACCGGAGGGGTGGACCTCGACCTCGGCTGTCTCTACGAGCTGCGCGACGGTTCCAAGGGCGTCGTTCAGGCACTGGGAAACAGCTTCGGTTCGTTGCAGCAGCCGCCGTTCATCGCGCTCGACGGCGACGACCGCTCGGGTTCGGTCAGCGGCGGGGAGAACATGCACATCAATCTCGCCGACCCCGACAAATTCACGCGCATCCTGATCTTCGCGATGATCTACGACGGCGCACCCAACTGGGCTGCGGTCGACGGCGTGGTGACCCTGTACCCCACCAGCGGCCCGCAGGTGGAGGTTCGCCTGGACTCGGCCGAGAACTCGGCGCGAATCTGCTCGATCGCGTTACTGCAGAACACGTCCGCCGGGATCACCGTGACGCGCGAGGTGGAGTACATCCAGGGCAGCCAAGCCGATCTCGACAAGAAGTACGGCTGGGGAATGAAGTGGGCTGCCGGCCGAAAGTGAACTAGGACGCTGGTTTCGGCTGCGGCGGAACCATTTCCAGTCGCACACCGATCAAGCGAACCTCTCGGCTGTGGTCGAGCCGATCCACCAGCGCCACCGCGGCCGACGTTAGAATCGCAGAATCGAAGGTAGGCGGGCCCGCGATCGGCGCGCTGACGGTATGCGTCTCGAAGGGGGCATACCGAATCTTCAAGGCCGCGCGGACCGCAGGCCGGTTCTCGCTTTCGATGTCTGCGAGCACCTTCGACGTCAAATTCGCGACCTCGGCCCTGATCACGGTCCAGTCGGCGACGTTGGTTTGGAACGTGACTTCCCGACTGTGTGATCGCGCGACCCACGGTTCGGACGTCACCGGAGACAGCTCGATCCCCCGCCCCTTCGTACCGAGCCACGGCCCGATCTTCGGCCCGAACGCCGCGGCAAGGTCTGCGTCGTCCGCATCGGCCAATTCACGGACGGTGGTGATACCGAGTGCAGCAAGCCGGGTGGAGATCTTCTTGCCGATTCCCCACAGCGCATCGGTGCCGCGCTCTCCCATCACCTCGTACCAATTGTCCTGGGTGAGTTGGTAGATACCCTGAGGCTTGTCGAAATCGGTGGCGATCTTCGCTCGAAGCTTGTTGTCTCCGATCCCGACCGAGCAATGCAGCCCGGTCGCACCGAACACCGCGTCGTGCACGGTCCTGGCGAATGTCCTCGGATCGTCGGTCTCGACGCCCAGGAAGGCCTCGTCCCAGCCGATCACCTCCACCACCACCCCGAGGGAACGCAGCGTGTCCATCACCGTCGCCGACGCCTCGTCGTATGCCGGCTTGTCGACGGGAAGAAAAACGGCGTCGGGAATCTTCTTCGCTGCGATCCGCAGCGGCATTCCGGATCCGACGCCCTTCGCCCGTGCCTCGTAGGACGCCGTCGACACCACCCCACGCTCGGTCGGATCTCCCCTGCCGCCGACCACCACGGCTTTGCCCACGAGTTCGGGGTTCCTCAGCACCTCGACCGCTGCGATGAATTGGTCGAGATCGACGTGCAGTACCCAGCGCCGCCGAGTGGCATCGGTCGACGCATGCTCGGTCGTGGTGGTCCCGGTCATGGTCACCAGTGTGCCCGTGGTGTCTCATGGCGCAATGACGAAATCGATATCTCGGACCATCGGCCGGATCGTGCTGGGAGCATTTCTCGTCTTCGCCGGTCTGAGCCATCTGTTCTGGGCACGCAGCACCTTCGCGGCCCAGGTACCGACATGGATGCCCGTCGACACCGACGTCGTCGTCCTGGCTTCGGGAGTCGTCGAGATCGTTCTCGGTCTTGCGCTCCTGTTCTGGACTGCTCGCTCAGTGCTCGTGGGATGGGTGGTGGCCGCCTTCTTCGTCGCCGTCTTCCCGGGAAACATCTCTCAATTCGTCACGCACACCGACGCGTTCGGTCTCGACTCCGATGCCGCACGCGGCATCCGACTGCTGTTCCAACCTCTTCTGATCGTGTGGGCGCTGTGGTGCACCGGTGCCTGGGCACAGTGGCGCGCCTCGAATGAGGGTCGCAGACAGCGTCACTGAGCGGAGCTGTGCCCGGCGGGAACGATGCCGTGGTGTAACAGAGCCACGTCGGGATGTGCGCGCGTACGGGATTTCCAGGCGTTCGCCCCGTAGGTGTCGTAGATGGGGTTGGCGGGATCGTCCTCGACGCCACGTGAGTGCCGTGCCAGTTCCGGTGGCAGCGTGATGATCGGTACGACGGCATCGAGTGCGGGACTGAGAAAGTACGGCACCGATACCCGGTCGGTACCCGGCCCGGGGGCGATCACCCGATGCCGCGTCGCGCGGAGGTAGCCGCCCGTCGCCACTTCCAACAGCTCACCGATGTTGACGATGAATGCGCCCTCCAGAGGTGGCACATCGACCCAGGTATCCGTGGTCGTCTCCACCTGCAACCCGGCCGAGTCGGGTTCGACCAGGAGCAGCGTCAACACCCCAGAATCCTTGTGCGCACCCACACCCTGTGAGTGATCCGGCGTCCCCGGGTAGCGCACGACTTTCATCAACGTTGCCGGCGCGGTGCCGAACGCGTCGTCGAACACGTGCTCGTCCGCGCCGAGAGAGGCCGCCCAATGTCGGAGCAGCGCGAGTCCGATCTGCGACACCGACTGCTCCCACTGCTCGAACATCTCGCGGAAGCCCTCGGGCCGGGACGGCCACAGGTTCGGTCCCTGCAAATTCCAGTAGCCCCGCGCGTGCTCGATCGCCGGCCGCTCGGGACCGATGTCGATCTGCTCGCGCCAATCGACCCGACCGTTGGTCAGCTCGCCGCCCACTCGCGAATAGCCGCGAAAGTGTGGGCTCTTCAGTTGACTGATCTCGTCCTTGACGGCGTCGGGCACCGCGAAGAATGCCCGCGCCGAACGCAACACGTCGGCCATCCGGTCGGTGCCGATGCCGTGTCCGACGAGGTAGAAGAACCCCGAGTCGTGGGCTGCCTCGCGCAGAGCCCGTCGGAAGGTCTGTGGGTCGTGTTCGGACGACTCGAGATCGAGCACAGGGAGCATGACCCGATTGTCCTCCGCACCTGACGCGTCGGCCAGCACTGTTGAGATTCGATGAATCCCCGTGCCTGGATGCCAGACTGGACGCCATGAGCCCGGAAGCACTCGACATCACCGTCGTCGGTCACGGCGAGGTGACATACCCACCCGAACAATGCACGTTGTCCCTGACGGTGCGTACCGACGGCCGCAGCGCCGAGTCCGCGTCGGAGCCTGCGGGGCAACTCGTACGTGAGCTCACTCGCCTCATCGAACCCCTTTACAACAGTGAACACGGGCCGATCGATCGATGGACCATCGATCAGGTTCGGCGTTCCCGTCACCGTCCGTTCAATCAGGACGGCGAACAACTTCCGTACGTCTATCAGGCCGAGGCGTCCGTCGAAGTGAAGTTCAGCCAACTCGACCTGGTGGATGCCTTCGTGTACGCGGCATCCGCTCTCGACGGGGTCTCGATCGACCACTTCGATTGGGACCTCACCGAACCGAGCAGGAAAGCCCACACCCATGAGGTCCGCGAACGTGCAGTGCAGGATGCTGTGTCCAAGGCAGAGGCCTACGCGTCGAGCCTGGGAAGGGTGAATGTGACGGCCGTGGCCGTTGCCGATCCCGGACTGCTGACGGGGTCTGCCGAACGCGGCGTCACCGAGCCGTCCCACCGCATGCTTGCCGCACAATCCGGGCCCGCCGCGTTAGCCCTGAAGCCCGAGAACATCACGATCTCCGCCAGCGTGCACGCCAGATTCACCGCCTCCTGACGTGGCGCGCCTACCCTCGAGTACATGAACCGCGACGATGCCCGACGCCTCTGGCCCCGGCCACCGCTGTTGCCTCGTCCGATTCTGATGGACCAGCGGTGGGAACGACTCGTTTTCCTGCACTGGCGAGTACCGAGTTCGGTCGTCGCGCCGCTGTTCCCGGACGGGTGCGTACCGGACGAGTTCGACGGTTCGTCGTGGGTCGGTCTCATCGGGTTCCACATGGTCGGCGCCGGTCTCGGATATCGGCACCCGGTGCCGTACTTCGGGACCTTCGGCGAGATCAATGTGCGGCTGTACTCGATCGACGCAGAAGGTCGACGCGGTGTCGTCTTTCGCTCCCTCGAGGCGACCCGACTCGCAGTCGTCGTGGGCACCAATGCCGCACGTATCCCCTACCGGTGGGCATCGATCGATATCGACGACGACCAGCGGACAATTTCCTACCGAAGCCGACGGCTGGCACCGCCGAAGCGCGGTGCGACGACGGACTTCGGCATCGTGCGGGGCACACGCGACATGTCCGACGACCCGCTGGCGGTCTTCCTCACCGCGCGGTGGGGACTGCACACCGCGCTGGGCGGACGCCTGCTGTACGTGCCGAACGTGCATCGACATTGGGCCCTGGTCGACGCGGAACTGACCCACTGCTCGGATCAATTGGTTGCCGCTGCGGGTCTTCCGGGGGTCAGTACTCGACCACCCGACTCGGTGCTGTACTCGGACGGTGTCGCAACTCAGTTCGGCAAGCCCTATGTGGTGCGTGGTCGGTAGAAGATGACGTGCCCCGACGACAACTCGACGACCCAGTCTCCGCCCGCGTCGGAACTGGCAGTAACGCTCTCCCGAAGCACCAAGTAACCCGCGTCGAGCGGTAGATCGAAATTCAGGCAGGTTCCCTCGGAGAATTCTACGGAGGCATCGTCGCCGATAGATATACGAACGACGGTCGCACCGATCGAGGGCAGACCCTCCCGAGTGGATACTTCGTCGCTTCGGTGCGGCGGTGCCGGCCACGATTCGACGCTGCCCTCGGCACCACACAGCACGGTCGACCCGTCGGCCGCACAGAATTCCCACGACTCGACCTCCGGTCGTGGATGGGCCACAACTCGCGTCCGTCCGTCGAATGTCAGACGGAGAACACCGGATTCGTCGAACTCGGCGTCATCGCAGACTAGACCGAGTAACACGGCGAACGCCCTGAGTCCCTCGAATTGATTGTCTTCGTCGACCACAAGATCATCGACGACGACTTCACTGAACGCGACAGTGGCACCGCTGTCGAATTCGATGGTCAGGTCGAAATCGAGCAGAACCTTGTGGACGCGCTGGCCGTCGACGGGAAGTTTCATCGAACACGACTGTGCCACACGAATCCAGCGCGGTACACAGTGCGGACGCGTTCTTTCGATTGTGTTGTGTGGGTAGTGGTTTCGAATGCAAAATGCCCTGACCGTGAGGTCAGGGCATTTTGGGATGTTGTGTTCGGCGGTGTCCTACTCTCCCACACCCTGTCGAGTGCAGTACCATCGGCGCTGGAGGGCTTAGCTTCCGGGTTCGGAATGGGACC
>NZ_LMRO01000013.1:0-293906 GCF_001426165.1 Rhodococcus sp. Leaf233 | reverse complement strand
TCGGGTTCGGGGAGGGCTTTGCGGTCGAGTTTGCCGGCCGGAGTCAACGGGATCGACTCCAACATCACGAACGCCGAGGGCACCATGTGCGCAGGTAGCACCGACGCCGCATGATCACGCAGCACACCGGCATCGAACGACGCACCGGCCACCGGCAACACATACGACACCAACACCGTCGACCCCGCCGCGGACTCACGCCCGACAGTGACCACGAAATCGACACCCGACACAGCCGCCAACACCGAATCGATCTCACCCAACTCGATGCGGAAACCACGCACCTTCACCTGAAAATCGCTGCGCCCCACATACTCCAACGCACCCGAGGCATTCCACCGCACCACATCACCGGTGCGATACATCCGCGAACCCGCACCACCGAACGGATTGGCCACGAACCGCTCCGCCGACAACCCCGACCGCGCGTGATACCCACGAGCCAACGCCGGACCCGCCAGATACAACTCACCCACAACACCGACGGGCACCGGATTCAACCGCGCATCCAACACCACCTCCGCGAAACCGATCGTCGGCGAACCGATATCGACCGACTCCCCCACCACCAACGCCGACGAAATCGACGAGAAAATCGTCGCCTCCGTCGGACCGTACGCATTGAACATCCGCCGACCCGGCGCCCACCGCGCCACCAACTCCGGCGCACACACATCACCACCGGTGACCACGACCTCCACCGAATCCAACCCCACCGGATCCACCGACGCCAACGCCGCCGGAGTCACGAACGCATGCGTGACCCGCTCCTCGGCGAGCAACGACGCCAACTCCACCCCACCGAACACCATCGCCGGCGCAATCACCATCGTCGCCCCACCCGAGAACGCCAACACGAACTCGAGAATCGACGCATCGAAACTCGGCGACGCGAACGCCAACACCCGAGACGACGGCCCCACACCGAACCGAACCCGCTCCTCGGCAGCCAAGTTCCCCACACCACGATGAGTGACCACCACACCCTTGGGCACACCCGTGGACCCCGAGGTATAGATCAGATACGCCGCATCATCGAGACGCAACACACCCGAACGCTCGGCATCCAACACCGGAGCAGGCGAAGCGAACGCCAGATCCGCCACCACATCGGCATCGTCGAGCACCACCCACGACACCCCACCCACACCCGCAACCGCATCCAGATGCGCACCCAACGTCACACCCACCACAGCACCGGAATCGACCAACATGTGCTCGATCCGATCCACCGGATAATTCGGATCCACCGGCAAGAACGCACCACCGGCCTTCGCCACCGCCCACACCGCCACCACAGACTCCACCGACCGCGACAACGCCAACGCCACGAACGACCCCGGACCCACACCACACGACATCAACACCCGCGCCACACGCGACGACGCCGCATCCAACTCCCCATACGAGAGCACCCGCGAACCCGACACCACCGCAACACCACCGACACCAGCAACACCGACCGCACCAGCCAACAACTCCGGCAACACCACACCCGCAACAGAACGCGGACCACGAACCGGAGCCAGGCGCGCACGTTCGGCAATCGCGGCGACGAGACGCGCATAGCCGCCGTCGTCGNTGAACCGCTGCACACGGCGTGCACAGCACAGGAGCACCCGCGAACCCGACACCACCGCAACACCACCGACACCAGCAACACCGACCGCACCAGCCAACAACTCCGGCAACACCACACCCGCAACAGAACGCGGACCACGAACCGGAGCCAGGCGCGCACGTTCGGCGGTGGAGAGCAACTCCACGTCACCGACGGCACGCTGTGGGTCACTCGTCAGTGCGTCGACGATGCGCACCAGACGACGACCGATCTGAGCGACACTGCCGGCATCGAACAGTTCTGTGGCGTAATCGATGACGACATGCGGAGATTCGGACTCGTGAACCGTGACGACGAGATCGAAATCTATTCCGTCGCGCGGAAGCGGAGACTCCCCGAAGCGGAGCGCGACCTGGGCGAGGGGGTTGTGCGAGCCGGTTTCGGCCGAGCCGAGTGCTTGGGCTATCTCGGCGAAGGTGGCATCGGCGTGGGCCGACGCATCGACGAACTCTGCCGCGGTGGTGCCGACGAAGTCCGAGAACGACTGACGGCCGTCGGGGCGGGTGCGCAGAACAACCGTCTCGCCACGGCCGGAGGGTACTGCGATCGAGACGTCGTCGGTGGATGCGAGACGCGAAAGAAGAACGGCCACAGCGGATTCGAGCACGACGAACGGGGTGGTCGAGCTGTCGTCGGCGAGTCGGCTCACGGCATCCCACGCTGCGGACCCGAGGGCAACCTCGTGCGATGCGCGAACATGCCCGATGCGCGAAGGCCGGGGGCGGTCGGTCGGCAGCGCGAGCAGGTCCGGTGCATCGGCCAGTCGATCGACCCAGTGGGCTACGTGCGCCGCAGCGCGGCGGCGGCGGCGACCTTCGAGGGCGCTGTCCGGATGAACTTGCAGGACGGGCACGTCCGGGCCGGACGCGATGAATTCGGTGACCATGTCGACGAAACTGGAGTGATGCGTCGTCAGGTCGTTGTCGTCGTAGCGGTTGGGGTTTGCCCGGAAATCGACGAATGTTCGTGCGGGAGTACCACTCTGGTATACGTTGACGAGGAGGTCCTCGACCGGGCCGGACGTGACGATGTTGAATTCGCCGACGATCGAGCCGAGCTGAATCTGCTGATGGAACAGCATCATGTTGACCATCGGGCCGGCGAGTTGTTTGTCGCTTCCCGTGGCTGCCAACTCGCGCCGGATGTCTTCGATGCTGAACCTCTGGTGCCGCAACGCACCCATCAGTTCGAGCTGTACCTGCTGTACGAGTTCACCGACGGTGGCCTTCTCGGAGACGCGCATCGGAATGGGTGCGACGTTGACCAACATTCCGCCGGATCGACGGAGGAGGGCCGTGGTGCGCGCGGACACGGGGATATTGACCAGGACGTCTTCTCGCCCGGTCATGCGCGAGAGGTAACAGCCGAATGCAGCGATGAACACCGCGGCGGCCGTCCCGCCCTTCGTCGAGTCCGACGCTTCGAGTTCGGTGACGACGTCATCGGGCAGTGCGACACTGCGCAGCTTGCTGGCCGCGATGGTACGACCGGGTGTGTTGGACAGCGTGGCACCGTCGTGGATGCCCGCGGCCCTCGATGTCCAGTACTCCTTGTCCGTCTCGAAACGAGTGGACGTCCGGTACTCCTGATCGAGGTCGTACAGTCGCCGAAGTTCGGCTGCCTTGTTCGGCTCGGGTTCGACATTCTCGACCGCTGCGGTGTAGAGCGCGGCGGTGCGCTGGACCAGTGTCATGGCACCGTAGCCGTCGAGGGCGACGTGGTGGATCTTGCTGTACCAGAGGTTGCGTTCGTCCTCGACCTGAAGAATCCAGCTGTCGACGAGCGGATCGTTCTCCATGTCGACCGGCTTGACGTAGTTCTCGTCTATCCACGCCAGCGCCGACGCCATCGGATCGTCTTCGCCGCGAAGATCCAGGTAGTGCACCGACTGATCTATGCCGTGGTCGACCGTCTGAACCGGCTCCCCGTCGACCTGGGCCAGGCGCAGGTAGGCCGACTGAAACTCGTGGCCGGCGCGGGCCGACGCCTCCTGGAGAACCGCTATGTCGAGTGGTCCGCGCAGATCGACGTATTGGGCGATACAGACAGCGACGTCAGGCGCGAGTTGTTGCGCAAACCACATTCCGCGCTGCGCTGAGGACAACGGGAAGGAATTGTCGAACCCTGTTCCGGTCGGCGGGACCTGAGAGCCACCGGTGGTCACTGCGCGCATTCACTTGCCTTTCGGCGGGACGGAGGCACCGGCAAAAGCCGACGTCGAACCCGTGGAATCGGAGCCTTCGGCCTGGTGAGAGATCTCCGGCCGCGGCGGCGTCTGCGCGCGATTGAGCAATTCTGGCGTCCGTTCTGGTCTGCGTTCGTATCGGTCCACACACACTCGATGGCGGTTGTGGGGCTGTTTGGATTCGTCGCCTGGAGCTTGCCGGATTGAAACAGGGAAGAACCCCGTTTTCACCGGGCGGGCTGCATCGCGGGAACCTCACGCGAAGTAGAGTCGATCGACGGTGTCCGTGAACTCAGGAACACGGTTCCCCCTCCCTGTCAGGCGCTCGATCCGGACGCGGCATCGATGCCGATTGTTCGCTCCCCTGACATCGTGACCGAGGCGGCGTTCGGGGGTACGACGGCGGCCGCATCCTGGACCTCCAACACCTCCAGCGGCTTACAAAGATACAACATCGGCGAAGTTCTTTTGTGCGGTAGTCCTAGTGGGCATCGATTGTTCGGGGAAGCTTGTTACAGGATCGCTTGTGTGCGCCACCCGACCGCCGTTTTTACATCGAACGAATGATAGTGATTCGGACCGTCGATGCGCCGAATACCGACCCGAACGAACTTGACGATTGTTTCATTCACGAAGCCGTCGACGTCGGACGTCGACGAGCGTCGCGATCAACCCCACTGCCGCGGCCAGAATCAGCGCCAGCTCCGCGCCGAAACCGATGCGTGTCGCCGGTGTGAGCGAGCTCCGCAGTTCGACCGTCGATACCAGTACATCGGGCTCGAACAGCGGGGTTTGCTGCAGGACGTTCCCCTCGGGTCCGACTACAGCACTGACGCCGCTCGTCGCCGCAACCACGACGGTGCGTCCGTGTTCGACGGCTCGCACCCGCGACATCGCCAGCTGTTGATACGTCATTTCCGTATCGCCGAACGTTGCGTTGTTGGTAGGGATCGCGATGAATTGCGCACCCGAACGAACGGACTCGTCGAGGGCCCGATCGAATGCGACTTCGTAGCACGTGGCTATTCCGGCCGCTATTCCTGCAGCGTGTACGACACCGTTTCCATTTCCAGGAACGAAATAGCCCGCTCGATCGGCGTATTCCGAAAACAGCCGAAAAAAACTTCGGTACGGCAAGTATTCACCGAAGGGCTGAATGATCTTCTTGTCGTGCCGCTCCCCTGGTCCGTCGGCACCGTTCCATGCGATGACGGAATTGGTGTTCGTGTTGTTCGCGTTGACCAGGACGGTGCCCACGAGGATCGGCGCACCGACGGCAACCGACGCCTGCGTGATGAGCGTCGCAGCGTCGGAGTTGCGCAGCGGGTCGATATCCGACGCGTTCTCCGGCCACACGACGAGATCCGGCGCGGGTTGCCTGCCCGCGTCGACATCGGCGGCCAGCGCCATCGTCTCGCGCACATGGTTGTCCAGTACCGCGCGTCGCTGCGCGTTGAAGTCCAGCCCCAGGCGAGGAACACTGCCCTGAATGGCAGCGATCGTCGCCGTGCGATCGCCGTCCCCGATGTCGTTCGTGTGCAGAGTCGGGATCAGCGACACCGCAGTGATCGATGCGATCGCCGTGGTCACGACCGGTCCGACGAGCGATCGGGCGGTGACGCGACGCGTGAGTGTCAGCACCAGCGCGGCCAGTCCGGTACCGGTGAGCGCGACCCCGAAACTGAGCAGCGGTGCGCCTCCGATGCTCGCCAACGGAAGCAACCAGCCCTCGGGTTGTCCGAACGCCAGCCGGCCCCACGGAAACCCTCCGAAAGGAACGCTCGACCGAAGCCACTCGGCGGCGCTCCACATCAGGGCCATCGACAGCGGCCACCACGCGCTCCGCGCAACCAGCACGGCCGTCATACCGAACAGACCGAGGAATACCGATTCGGCTGCGGCCAGCGCGAGCCACGGCACCGGGCCGACGTAGACGCCGATCCACGGGAGCAGAGGAACGAAGAAGGCGAGGCCGGCCACGTAGCCGTATCCGAATCCGCCTTTCAACGACACCGATCGCCGACCGCCGAACCCCGTCAGAACCAGGGCCAGTACTGCGATGCCGATGGGTGCCAGAAACCAGAGCGTTCGCGGCGGAAAACTGGCGAAGACGAGCGCGCCGGCAACGGCAGCCAGGACGGTCGACAGCGCAGGCCCGTACAGCCGGGTCAGTCGCGCGGTCGAGGGGTTCTCACTGCTCATGAACGACCCGTCCACGGTGCACCGTCATCGAGCAGCGGGGACCGACGGACGACGCCTCGAGGCTGGGCAGCGGTGCCACGCCCGCACGGGGGTCGGTCGACCACCGTTGAACGCTGTCCTTCGGTGCTCGCACGACGAGCTCGTCCACGTCCCACACCGCAAAGGACGCGGGGGCGCCCGGCACCAGTGTTCCGGCCAAACCGTCGCGCACTCCCCCCGCCCGCCATGCACCGCGCGTCGCAGCCGAGAACGCCGCACGGGGCGACACCGAGCTCCCCGGAGTGCGGTGGTTCGCCGCAGCGCGGACCGTCGCCCACGGATCGAGGGACGTCACCGGCGCATCGGAGCCGAACGCCAGCGAGACTCCCGCAGACGCCAGGCGTGCGAACGGGTGGAGTTCGGCAGCGCGCTCGGCACCCAGACGCGCGGCGTAGAGGCCGTCGGCTCCGCCCCACGCCGCGTCGAACGCCGGCTGCATGCTGGCGATGACGCCCCATGACGCCAACAGGTCGGCTTGCTGCGCGGACACCATCGCCACGTGCTCGAGCCGGTGTCCGCAGGACGCGACGGCGGGCGTGCCCAGATCGGCGACCACCCGGCCGAATGCCGTGACGGCGGCCGACACCGCGGCGTCGCCGATGACGTGGAAGCCGGCCTGAATTCCGGCCGTCGTGCAGGCGGCGATGTGTGCAGCTATCGCGTCGACATCTGCGTACGACACCCCGGTTCCGGGACCATCGGCGTACGGCGAGCTCAACCATGCGGTGTGCGACCCGAGAGATCCGTCGACGAAGATATCGCCTGCCAATCCGTGGGCACCGGTCTCTTCGAGCAATTCGCGGGCGCGTTCGGCGGTATCTGCCAGCTCGCCCCAGTAGCCGCGTACTTCGACGCCGTGCTCGGTGTTCATGAGTTCGCGGAAATCGACGATGCCCGACACCACCGGTCCTGCACATTCGTGAACCGCGACGATCCCGTGCGCCGCTGCTGCATCGAGCGCAGCAGCCCTGGCCCGGCGTCGGGTGTCGGCGGTGAGCAGCGAGCGAGCGGTCTGCCGAGCACGATGGTGCGCGTCTGCGGTCAGTGGAGACTGTTCGGAGTAGCCGGAGGTCGCGTCGGCAGCGGACGCGGCGAACCGCAACCGGGTGGATACGGCGGCCGAGTGCGAGTCGACTCGGGTGAGGTACACCGCTCGTCCGGGAGCAGCCGCATCGAGTTCGGCGGTGGTGGGAGGACGTTGTTCGGACCAGGTGGACTCGTCCCAACCGTGACCCCAGATCAGGTCGTCTTCCGAGGATGCCGCATGTTCTCGCACCATGCGCAGGCAGTCCTCGACCGACGTGGACCGGCTCAGGTCCAGGCCGATCAGCGACAGTCCGAGGTCGGTCACGTGAACGTGCGTGTCCACGAACGCCGGAGCAACGAAAGAACCGGCCAGATCGGTGATGGGAACGCCGGGGTGCAAGGCTCTTCCGGTGCGATCCTCACCGATCCAGCTGATGATTCCGTCGGTCACGGCCATGGCGGTGGCATCGGGAGCCGAAGGACTGTAGATCCGTCCGCCGCAGAACAATTCGGTGGTCACGAGCGACCAGTCTGCCCCTACCGGTGGGGCTTGGGGAAATCCCCGGCAGCGGGATCGACGCGGCCCGGGTCGATCACCTCACCCTCGAGAACGAGCGACGGTCCGGTGGTTCGTGGTCCGCGATTCTCGCCGGCCGTACGGTCGTCGAGTACCTCACCGTCGATGACCGTGGGGCGCATGCGTCGAGTGGACGCCGCGACTCGGGGCAGCCACCGCGCGGCCGCCCACAGCACGGCAGGCCGGAGCAGCCAGCGAGTCGGTGGGATCAACAGCAACAGACCTACCACCGTGGTCACCAGGCCGGGCACGAACATGGCCACCGACCCTGCAGCGAAGAGTGCGCCGTCGGCCACGGCTCCCTCGGCCGAGCGTTCACCCTGCGATGCGCGTCGCAGGCCGTCCAGTACCCGCCGGCCTTGCGAACGGACCAGCAACGAACCGACCAACGATCCGGCGATGAGCAGCACCACGGTCCACAGCACACCGAGTGCACTGCCCACAGCGACCAGGGCTGCAACCTCGACCACGACGTAGAGCACGAACAGAGCGAGCATGACGGTCCTTTCTTCGCTTGGTCCGTACAACGTCCGGCACAGTCGTTTTTCTCCCGATGCGTCCTGTTTGCCGGGAGATTCTCAGGATCCGGGTCTGACGAGGCCGGATTCGTAGGCGAGTACGACGGCTTGCACTCGGTCACGTACTCCCAGTTTGGTCAGTATTCGGCCGATGTGGGTCTTGATGGTCGCCTCGGACAGGTGCAACACCGTCGCGATCTCGGCATTGGACAGCCCGGTTGCCAGGTGCGCCATGACCTCTCGCTCACGCCCGGTCAGGCCGTCCAGTACCGATGGGTCGACGGCCGGCTCGGTGCGCTCGACGAACCGCGACAACAGCCTCTTCGTGACTTTCGGTGATACGACGGCGTCACCCGCAGCCACGCTCCGAATCGCGGATACCAGATCCTCGGGCGGTGTGTCCTTGAGCAGAAATCCACTGGCTCCTGCCCTGAGCGCACCGAGTACGTGCTCGTCGAGATCGAACGTCGTCATGACCAGAACCCTGGTGTCCGATCCCGATTCGGTGATCGCTCGAGTGGCGGAGACCCCGTCGATCCCGGGCATGCGGACGTCCATCAAGACCACGGCGGGCGCCAACCGTGCCACGGCTTCGATGGCACCGGAGCCGTCGGACGCTTCACCGATCACCTCGATGTCGTCCTGGGCTTCGAGCACCATGTTCAGGCCCATTCGCATCAGTTCCTGGTCGTCCACGACTACAACGGTGATCGGCACCGACACAACCTAACGCCTACTCGATCGGCAGTCTCGCCCGCACGAGCCAGGAGCCCTGGGGTGTTCGACCGACCTGCAACGTGCCCTGCAACACCGCGACTCGCTCCCGCATCCCCACCAGTCCGTGTCCTCCGCCACGGGTCGGTGGCGCCGCACTGCCGGTGCCGTTGTCGGAGATCTCGACGGTGACGGTGTCTGCTTCGCGTGCGACCCGCACGACGGCTCGTGGGGCATGGCCGGCGTGCCGAAGAACGTTCGTCAGCGATTCCTGGACGAGTCGGTGTACGCCGAGACTGATCGCCGGGCTGATGTCGTCGAGATTGCCCGTCTGTTCCAACTCGACGTTCAGGCCGGCTCGACTCATCATTTCCACGACGCGGGCCAGACCGGCCGTGCCGTACTCGGGCATGTCGTCCGCGTCGGGGGTCGTCCGCAGCAGCGCGACCGTCCTACGCAGTTCGGCCAGCGCCTGCCGGCCCGTCGCCGAGATGTTGGCCACCGCCTGCTCGGCTCGTTCGGGGTTGCGCCGGATGGCATACGACGCCCCGTCGGCCTGGACCACCATCACGCTCACCCCGTGGGCGACGACATCGTGCAGCTCGCGCGCGATGCGTGTTCTTTCCATGAGCACGGCCTCCTCGGCGCGGCGATCCCGGTCGTACTCGGCCACGATCAGTCGGGCTTCCATCGCCTCGTCGTATGCGCGTCGGGCACCGAGGAATTCGGCAGCGACCCACGACAGTGCGTACAGCAGAGCGCTGAACAGCAGCGTCGTGAACAACGGCTGGTGGAAGAGCAACAACGACGACACCGAGTAGGCGGCCACACCGGCGGCGTAGACGGCCCCCTGTGCGCGGCCGACGTAGGCCACCAGGGTGTAGAGCATGATCGGCAACGCCAGTGCGGCCGGATGGCCGTTGGAGGTATCCCCGACCATGGCTCCCCACACGTCGGCGACGAACGTCGACACGAGCGCCACGGCCGCCACGGACCTGGGGAACCGACGCCGCCACGCGACGGGAACGGTCAGGACCACCGAGAAGGCCAGAAACAACGGCCCGTTCAGGCCGTCGGCCGAACTCACGAAAACGAGAATCTCGATGACGAAAAGCCCACCGGCGAGCAGTGCGTCGGCCACGAACGGTTGGCCACGGAGCCACAGGCTGAATCGACGCATGTGATTGAGTTTGCCGTATGACTGTCGCGGACTGGGGATTGTTGATGGCCGCCGCGACGGCAGCAGGATGGGTCGACGCCGTGGTCGGCGGCGGCGGTCTCATTCTGTTGCCGGCGATCTTGCTCGTGGCACCGCAACTGACACAGCAGGCAGCCCTCGCGACCAACAAGGCGACCGCAGTCTTCGGAACAGTCGCCGCCGTCGTCACGTTCGCCCGCAAGGTCTCGCTCGACTGGAAGGTGCTCGTTCCTGCCGGCGCGATCGCGGCGACGACCTCGGCGGCGGGCGCTGCCGCGGTGTCGTTGATCGACCGCGACCTCTTCGTGCCGATCATCATGGTCGTGCTGGTCGGCGTTGCGGTACTGGTGACCTGCCGACCGACCATCGGTCGTACCGCGGCACCGTCGCCCCCGACCCATCGCAAAGTTCTGATCGTGATCGGCCTCGCCGCAGCCGGCATCGGGTTCTACGACGGCATTCTCGGACCCGGCACCGGCACCTTCCTCATCATCGTCTTCGCGACGATGCTGGGCACCGAATTCGTCCGCAGCGCCGCGATGGCAAAGGTGATCAACGTCGGCTCCAATGTCGGTGCGCTGACCTACTTCGCATTCACCGGCAGTGTGTACTGGCAACTCGGTGCTGCGATGGCCGCCTGCAATGTCGTCGGTGCGGTACTCGGTTCGAGGACGGCGGTCGCCAGGGGCGCAGGCTTCGTCAGGATCGTGTTGCTCGTCGTCGTGATCGGCATGGTCCTACGCCTCGGCTGGCAACAATTCGGCTAGCGTCACAGTCGTGACGACACCATCGGACCGGTCGGTCGACGCCGATTTCCTCGCCCTCCCCCTGCGAGAACTTGCCGACGCGGCCCTGAGCGCGGCGCGCACGGCCGGAGCCTCGCATGCGGACTTCCGGGTGCAGCGGCTGACGACCCAGTCGATTTCACTGCGCGACGGCTCGGTGCAATCCGCCGTCGACGCGGGGGAAATCGGGTTGGCGGTGCGCGTGGTCGTCGACGGCACCTGGGGTTTCGCCTCTCACGCCGAGCTGAGTACCGACGCGGCTGCCACCACGGCGCGGCGTGCGGCCGAGGTGGCGACGGCGTTACGCGTGCTCAACCGCGAACGGGTCGAACTCGCGCCCGAACCGGTGTACTCGGACGCGGTCTGGGTCTCGCAGTACGAGATCGACCCGTTCGACGTTCCCACCACCGACAAAGTGGCGCTGCTGGCCGAGTACTCGGCCAGGTTGTCCGCCTCCGACGGCGTCGACCACGTCACGGCGTCGGTGCTGCAGGTCAAGGAACAGTCGTTCTATGCCGATTCGGCGGGCAGCTCGATCACTCAGCAACGGGTACGACTACACCCTCAGTTCGAGGCCACTGCCGTGGACCGAGCGGCCGGTGCGTTCGATTCGATGCGGACATTGGCACCGCCCGTCGGACGCGGCTGGGAATACCTCGGTGAACACAGCACGTGGGACTGGGCGGACGAACTCGCGCGCATCCCGGAGTGGCTGGCCGAGAAGGTCAAGGCCCCGTCGGTGGTGGCAGGTCCGACGGATCTCGTCATCGATCCCACCAACCTGTGGCTCACCATCCACGAATCCATCGGACACGCAACGGAATACGACCGAGCGATCGGGTACGAGGCCGCCTACGCCGGGACGTCCTTCGCCACACCCGATCAGCTCGGAACCTTGCGCTACGGCTCACCCATCATGCACGTCACCGCAGACCGGACCGAGGTGAACGGTCTCGCCAGTATCGGCTACGACGACGACGGCGTGGCCGCGCAGAAGTGGGATCTGGTTCGCGACGGAACACTCGTCGGCTACCAACTCGATCGGGTCTTCGCCCCGAGGCTCGGACTGGAACGGTCCAACGGATGCTCCTACGCCGACTCCGCACATCACGTTCCGATCCAACGCATGGCGAACGTGTCGTTGCAGCCCGATCCCGACACCGACCGGTCGACCGAGGAGGTCATCGCCGCGGTCGAGGACGGTATCTACGTGGTCGGCGACAAATCGTGGTCGATCGATATGCAGCGGTACAACTTCCAGTTCACCGGACAACGCTTCTACCGGATTCGAAACGGTGTGCTCGACGGCCAGGTGCGCGACGTCGCCTATCAAGCGACGACGACGGATTTCTGGGGTTCGATGGAACTGCTCGGAGGTCGCTCCACCTGGAAACTCGGTGGGGCATTCAACTGCGGCAAGGCCCAACCCGGTCAGGTCGCCGCGGTCAGTCACGGTTGCCCGGTCGCACTGTTCCGCGGGGTCAACGTCCTCAACACCCGATCGGAGGCAGGTCGATGATCGAGCCGCAGCAGGTGATCGAACGTGCGTTGGCGTGTGCGAACGTCGACGACACCGTCGTCCTCGTCACCGACTCCAGCGACGCGACGCTTCGGTGGGCGGGCAATTCGATGACCACGAACGGCGTCTCCACTTCGAGGCAGTGGGTGGTGGTGTCCATCGTCCGGAACGGGGACGTGGCGCGGGTGGGTTCGGTGTCGTCCACCAGTGTCGATCCGAGCGAGATCGCGGACGTCGTGCGTGCCAGTGAAGCAGCGGCCCGCGCCGCCGAGCCTGCGGACGACGCGATGCCGCTGCTGACCCCCGATTCCGAGCCGGACGGCTGGGATCGACACGCGCAGGCCACGTCGATCGACGTGTTCGGTTCGCTGGCAACGGAACTGAACGTCGGATTCGACGGCCGAGACACGTTGTACGGATTCGCCGAGCATCGCGTCGACAACGTGTGGCTCGGAACCTCGACCGGAGTGCGACGCACGTTCACACAGCCGACCGGGTCGATCGAGATCAACGGAAAGCGGTCCGGGGCGAGTGCCTGGGTGGGAAAAGGTACAGCCGATTTCCGCGACGTGTCGGCGGCATCGATGCTCGGAGAATTGTCCACCAGGCTGGGCTGGGCGCAGAACACCGTGGAGCGTCCCGCCGGTCGGTACGACACGGTGTTGCCGCCCTCCGCCGTGGCCGATCTGATGATCTACCTGATGTGGACCATGGAGGGGCGCGGGGCCCAGGAGGGGCGCACCGCACTCTCGCGGGCCGGTGGCACCCGAGTCGGCGAGAAGCTCACCGAGCTGCCGCTGACGCTGCACTCCGACCCTCGCGAGCCCGGTCTCGGGTACGCGCCGTTCGTCGCGGCGGGCTCCTCCAGTGATGCGGTGTCGGTGTTCGACAACGGTCTCGGCATCGACCGGGTCGATTGGATCCGGGACGGCGCGATCGCAGCACTGGCCTATACACGCGCCGGAGCCCGGAAGTTCGAGGTACCCGTTGCCGTCCCCGGGGAGAATCTGATCCTCACCGGCGGCAGCGACACCGGGATCGACGCGATGGTCGCGTCGACCGAGCGCGGGCTGTTACTGACGACACTGTGGTACATCCGAGAGGTCGATCCGACCTCGTTGCTGCTCACGGGTCTCACCCGCGACGGTGTCTACGCCATCGAGGACGGCCGGATCATCGGAGCCGTCAACAACTTCCGGTTCAACGAGAGTCCTCTGGATCTGTTGCGACGTGTCACCGAGGCCGGACGGACCGAGGCGACACTGCCGCGCGAGTGGAAGGACTGGTTCACTCGCACGGCAATGCCGCCGCTGCGCATTCCGGACTTTCACATGTCCTCGGTCAGCGCCGCGCAATAGGGTCTGCGGGGTCGTTCCCGCAGGCCCTGCGTCCGACCGTTACTTGTCGGGTCCGGACAACTCGAGAGCGATGTTGTCGGGGTCGCGGAACTCCACGATGGACAGTCCGGGCCCTGCGTCCTTGATGCCCTCGTGCGCGATGCCGAGCTCATCGAGCGTCTTGACTGCATCCTCGAGCGCGGCACGGGTATCGACGGTGAAGCTGAGGTGGTCCAGCCCACAACGATCTTCGGCGAAGGTGTCGTCGCTCGGCGCGACCGGGCGCAGACCGAGCAAACCCCCGCCGAACTTGTAGATCACGCCGCCGAAGAGGAACCACAGGGCTTTCTTGGTCTCCTCGTCCGCGTCGGGATCCCAGGCGTAGGCCACCTCGAAGCCGAACACCGAGTCGTAGAACGATCGGGATCGGTCGATGTCACTGACGGTGAGTCGGACATGGTTGTAATCGGTCACTGCAATAGGCACGTGGTGCTCCGTTCCGGCAGCAGGGGAAGCCGCCTCATGAAGCATTCGGAACTGCGCATACCAACGATGGTGTCGTCGTGCAGACCGGTTACGCGGGAGTGATCGCGAGCCCGACCGAGCCGCTCTTGCCCCTTCGAAGAACGCTGCCCTTCACGGTGAGCCAGCCCAGGATGCCGTACTTCGACACTATCGCCGCGCGCGCTTTCTCGGTGCCGGCTGCATCGAGGATCTCGGCTGTCGCGTCGACCGCGTCGCCCTGGGGTTTGCCGCGCATGTCGCACGGTGCGAGCAGAACCTTCGAGTTACGGCGAATGCGCTTGACCTTCCACGAATCCGACACCGTCCACACGAGCAGACGATCACCGTCGAGCGCACCCCAGAGCGGGGTCGGTACGGCGGTGCCGTCCTTCTTGAACGTCGTCAGCAGTACGTACTTGCCCTTGGCAATGTCCTCGAAGGTGGCAGTCATACCGAGAAGGGTACGTCGCTACTCCCCCTCGAGCTCACCTTCGGTTTCCAGGTACACCTGGCGCAAGCCGTCGAGAACCTGCTTGTCCGGCTCGGCCCACATCTTGCGCTCCGCGGCCTCGAGCAGTCGTTCGGCGATACCGTGCAGTGCCCAGGGATTGGACTGTTGCATGAACTTCTGGTTCTGCTCGTCGAGCACATAGGTCTCGGCCAACTTCTCGTACATCCAGTCCTGCACCACATCGGTGGTGGCGTCGTAACCGAACAGGTAGTCCACGGTCGCCGCCATCTCGAACGCACCCTTGTAGCCGTGCCTGCGCATGGCTTCGAGCCACCGAGGGTTGACGACCCGAGCGCGGAAGACGCGGGCGGTTTCTTCCGAGAGTGTGCGCGTGCGAACCGATTCCGGCCGCGTGCTGTCACCGATGTATGCCTCGGGCGACTTTCCGGTCAGCGCGCGCACCGTCGCGACCATGCCGCCGTGGTACTGGAAGTAGTCGTCGGAATCGGCGATGTCGTGCTCACGTGTATCGGTGTTCTTGGCGGCCACGGCAATACGCTTGTACGCAGTGCGCATGTCGTCCGACGCGGGTACTCCGTCGAGTCCGCGGCCGTAGGCGAAGCCGCCCCAGGTGGTGTACACCTGAGCAAGGTCGTCGTCGCTGCGCCACGTCTTGCTGTCGATCAGCTGAAGCAACCCGGCACCGTACGTTCCTGGCTTCGACCCGAAAATGCGTGTCGTAGAACGTCGTTCGTCACCGTGTTCGGCCAGATCGGCCTGCGCGTGTGCACGTACGTAGTTCTGCTCGGGCTCCTCGTCCAACGCAGCCACCATCCGAACCGCGTCGTCGAGAAGGGCGAGCACGTGCGGAAACGCGTCACGGAAAAATCCACTGATCCGAACCGTCACATCGATGCGGGGGCGGCCGAGCTCGTCGAGGTCGATCACCTCGAGGCGCGTCACCCGGCGCGAGGCCTCGTCCCACACCGGGGAGACTCCGAGCAGAGCGAACACCTCGGCGATGTCGTCGCCCGAGGTCCGCATGGCCGAGGTGCCCCACACCGAGAGACCGACCGACTTCGGCCACTCTCCGTGATCCTGGCGGTAGCGAGCGAGCAGGGATTCTGCCATCGCCTGACCGGTCTCCCACGCCAATTTCGACGGCACTGCCTTCGGGTCGACCGAGTAGAAATTGCGGCCGGTAGGAAGCACGTTGATCAGGCCGCGCAGCGGTGAACCGCTCGGACCCGCCGCGATGAACCCGCCGTCGAGAGCGTGCAACACCTGCTCGATCTCGCGGGAAGTTCCGCGTAGACGCGGTACCACCTCGGCGGCGGCGAACCTCAGAATCTCTGCGACCACGTCACCGTGTTCGCCCGCAACCCGCTCGGCCTCGGCCGGATTCCACTGCGTCGCTTGCATTGCCGCGACCAGTCCGTGCGCGACGGCCTCGATGCTGTCCACGCGCGTGCGTTCCTCGTCGCCGTCCTCGCTGAGCCCGAGAGCTTCGCGTAGACCGGGCACCGTCTGCTCGCCGCCCCACATCTGCCGAGCGCGCAGCATCGCCAGCACCAACTCGACCTCGGCGTCGCCGACGGGCTCCTGGCCCAGGATGTGCAGCCCGTCGCGGATCTGCACGTCCTTGATCTCGCACAGCCATCCGTCGACGTGCAGCAGCATGTCGTCGAACACTTCCTCGTCGGGACGCTCGTCGAGTCCGAGGTCCTTGTGCATCTGTGCCGCGGTCATCAGCGTCCAGATCTGCTGGCGAATGGCCGGCAGCTTGGCCGGATCGAGAGCCGAAATGTTCGCGTGTTCGTCCAGCAGCTGTTCGAGCCGAGAGATGTCTCCGTAGCTCTCCGCTCGCGCCATCGGCGGGATGAGGTGATCGACGAGCGTGGCGTGGGCTCGCCGCTTGGCCTGTGTGCCCTCCCCCGGATCGTTGACCAGGAAGGGGTAGATCAGCGGCAAGTCGCCCAGTGCAGCGTCGGTGCCGCAGGAGGCGGACATGCCGAGGGTCTTGCCGGGGAGCCATTCCAGGTTTCCGTGCTTACCGAGATGAACCATCGCGTCGGCCCCGAAGCCGCCGTCCTCGCGGGCTGCGGAGATCCACCGGTAGGCGGCCAAATAGTGATGACTCGGCGGCAGATCCGGGTCGTGATAGATCGCAACGGGCTTCTCACCGAATCCGCGCGGCGGCTGAACCATGATGACCACATTGCCGAATTGCATTGCTGCGATGACGATCTCACCGTCGGGATCAGCGGAACGATCGACGTAGAGATCACCCGGTGCCGGTCCCCAATGTTCGATCACACCCTCGCGAAGGTCGTCGGGAAGCTGCTCGAACCAGGTTCGGTACCGGGCCGCCGAAATGCGAATGGGATTGCCCTCGAGCTGGGCGTCGGTGAGCCAGTTGGGGTCCTGACCGCCACGGGCGATCAAGGCGTGGATCAGTGCGTCGCCGTCTCGGGCCGCCAGACCGGGCACCGAATCCGGGCCCTCGAGCGGTCCGAGGTCGTAGCCGGCCTCACGCATGTCCGACATCAACGCGATCGCGCTGGCGGGAGTGTCGAGGCCGACGGCATTGCCGATGCGGGCATGTTTGGTGGGATACGCCGAGAACATCAGGGCGATTCGGCGGTCGGCGGCCGGGATGTGTCGGAGCCGCGCATGGCGGACGGCGATGCCGGCAACGCGTGCTGCTCGCTCGTGGTCCGGAACGTAGGTGGTCAGGCCGTCGTCGTCGATCTCCTTGAACGAGAACGGAACCGTGATGAGGCGGCCGTCGAATTCCGGGACAGCGACCTGCGTGGCCACGTCGAGGGGCGAGAGTCCGTCGTCGTTCTCCGACCACGTCGCGCGGGAACTCGTCAGGCACAGACCCTGCAGGATCGGAACGTCGAGGGCGGCGAGCTCGGCGACATCCCAGGCTTCGTCGTCGCCGCCGGCCGAAGCACCGGCGGGTTTGGTGCCGCCTGCAGCCAGCACGGTCACGATCAAGGCATCCGCCGACTTCAGCGTCTCCAGCAAGTCGGCTTCCGCCGTGCGCAGTGACGCACAGTAGATCGGCAGTGCGTTCGCCCCGGCGTTCTCGACTGCGGCGGCGAGGGCACCGATGTAGGTGGTATTTCCGGCGAGATGCTGAGCGCGGTAGTACAGAATCGCCACGGTCGGGCCGTCGGAGTGCTGGGTGGAGTTCCGCTCGAGGTGGCCCCACGTCGGCAGATGTCGAGGTGCGTCGAAACCGTGACCGGTGAGCAGCACTGTGTCGGACAGAAAGTTGTACAGCTGCCGCAGATTGCCCGAGCCGCCCTCGGCCAGATAGTTGTGCGCTTGGGCGGCGACGTTGGCGGGCACCGTGGAGATCTCCATCAGATCCGCATCCGGGGCCTGTTCGCCGCCCAGCACGACCACGGGCAAACCGGTGGCCAGGACGGCCTCGATTCCCGACTCCCACGAGCGACGCGATCCGAGAATGCGGACGATGATCAGCTCGGCCGATTCGGCCATCGACGGGATGTCTTCCGCCAGCAGGCGGGACGGGTTGCCCCACGTGAAATCGGCCCCACTGGCGCGGGCACTGAGCAGATCGGTGTCCGATGTGGACAGCAACAGAAACACGGGTAACGCCCTCCTCGGGGTTTCGCGCCCCTGGATCGGTGAATCGTCCGAGCTCGTCGGTGAGAGGGTCCGACTCCCGCCCCGTCCCGAAGGCACGATCCTCGAGAACAAGTCCCATGAACCATTCCCGACGAGCTGCTCTCGACGAACTACAGGGCGGTCACGGTGGCGCGACCGTACCGGGATTTCACCGGTTTCCTCTCGGCCGGAGCCGTGAACATCGAATGCTACCGGTGCCGGGACGAGATCGGGCCACCCGTCGCACTTGTAGCCTGGTGAACATGAGTTCGCCCAGTAGGTCCGTGCCCGACGGCTGCCCCGGAGCTCTGTCGACGCACCGCGCGGCGGACGGTCCGTTGGCCAGAATCCGGCTCCCGGGCGGCCTCGTGCTGCCGGAGCAGATGCAGGTCCTGGCCGAGGCCGCGGCCGAGCTCGGTGACGGCTCGCTCGAACTCACGTCGAGGGGCAACATCCAGGTTCGTGCGGTCTCGGACCCGGACGAGCTCGCGAACAGGTTGGCCGCGGCCGGGTTGCTGCCGTCTCCGACGCACGAGCGCGTGCGCAACATCCTCGCCTCGCCGCTGTCGGGCCGGGTCGGCGGACTCACCGACGTCCGCGGTCTCGTCGGTGAGCTCGACGCTGCCGTGTGCGCTCGCCCCGAGCTCGCCGGACTGCCCGGCCGGACATTGTTCGCCGTGGACGACGGCCGCGGGGATCTGTGCGGACTCGAACCCGACTTCGGGGTGTACGCCCAGGCCGACGGGTCGTTCGCAGTGCTGTTGGGAGGACGCGACAGCGGTGTACGCGTCGACCGCGAGCACGTGGTCTCGACTCTGCTCGACTGCGCGGATGCCTTCGTCCGGTTGCGAAACAAGGAATGGCGACTGGCGGAACTGGACGGCGGTGCCGAGCGCATCGTCGACGTGCTCGGGTTCCAGGCCGGACCGGTACTGGCCATGCCCGCGCCGGTCGAGGTGCCACCGATCGGCTGGCTCGATCAGGACGATGGCCACGTTGCGCTCGGCGCAGGTCTGGCCAACGGCGTCCTCGGCGCGCGGTTGGCCGAATTCCTCGCGGCCGTCGATCGTCCGCTGATCGTGACGCCGTGGCGATCGCTGATCGTGGGTGATCTGGACGAGGAACCGGCCGAACAGGTCGTTCGAGTTCTCGCACCCATGGGCCTGATCTTCGACGCCGCGTCACCGTGGATCCGAGTCAGTGCCTGCACCGGATCGCCCGGTTGCGAGAAGTCCCTCGCCGACGTCCGAGCCGACCTCGCGGCCGCGGTCGATGCGCGGATGACGCCACGGGACGAGCGGCAGCATTGGTCCGGTTGCGAGCGTCGATGCGGCCGACCCAAAGGCGAGGTGACCGACGTCATCGCGACGGGAATCGGCTACCAGGTGTCCTGAGCACCTGGAGACCGGCTTCCGGCTGAGGGGGCCCTCTCCCCTATCGTGACACGCATGCACGACTACATCCGTGACGGCGCGGAGATCTACCGCCAGTCTTTCGCAACCATCCGTGCCGAAGCGGATCTGTCTCGGTTCACCCCGGACGTCGCCCAGGTCGTCGTGCGCATGATTCACGCTGTCGGTGAGATCGACCTGACCGAGACGATCGGCTTCACGCCCGACGTGGTGGAGTCCGCCCGAACTGCCCTGCGCGCAGGGGCACCCGTGTTGTGCGACGCCAACATGGTTGCCGCCGGTATCACTCGTCGCCGTCTGCCGGCCGACAACGAGGTGCTGTGCACCCTGTCCGATCCTCGGGTGCCGGATTTGGCTCGGAGTATGGGCACCACGAGAACCGCTGCCGCGCTGGAGTTGTGGGGTGACAAGCTGGGCGGTGCCGTCGTCGCGATCGGAAACGCGCCGACCGCCCTGTTCCACCTGATGGAAATGCTCGCGGCCGGAGCTCCGAAGCCCGCAGCCATCGTCGGCGGCCCGGTCGGATTCATCGGCGCGGCGGAGTCGAAGGAAGATCTGATAGCCGCCGACCTCGGCGTGGAATATCTGGTCGTCCGGGGCAGACGCGGTGGCAGCCCCATCACCGTCGCCGCGGTAAATGCCATTGCGAGCGAACAAGAATGAGCTCCAGCGGAAAGTTGTGGGGAGTGGGCGTCGGCCCGGGCGACCCGGAGTTGTTGACCGTCAAGGCCGCTCGCGTGATCGGCGAGGCCGATGTCGTCGCGTTCCACAGTGCTCGGCACGGTCGCAGCATCTCGCGTGCCCTCGCGGCCGGTTACATGCGCGACGGGCAGATCGAAGAACACCTGGTGTATCCGGTGACCACCGAGGCGACGGCTCATCCCGGTGGGTACCAGGGTGCCATCGACGAGTTCTACGAGTCCGCTGCCGCACGGCTCGCCGCTCATCTCGACGCCGGCCGATCGGTTGTGCTTCTGGCCGAGGGCGATCCACTGTTCTACAGCTCGTACATGCACATGCACAAACGCCTGGCACACCGGTTCGAGGTCGAGGTGGTTCCCGGCGTGACCTCGGTGAGTGCTGCATCGGCCGCGCTGGCGACTCCACTGGTGGAGCGCGACGAGGTGTTCACCGTCCTCCCCGGCACCTTGCCGGTGAACGAACTCACTCGCCGACTCCGCGGCACCGACGCCGCGGTCATCATGAAACTCGGTCGAACCTATCCGACCGTGCTCGATGCACTGGAACGATCCGGCAGGCTCGACGAAGCGCGGTACGTCGAGCGGGCCAGTACAGCCGAGCAACGCGTCCTCGATGCCGCCGACGCGGACAACGTGCCGTACTTCTCGATGATCGTCGTGCCGAGTCCGTCGAATCGAACCGAACTTCCCACCAGTACGGGCGAAGTGGTCGTGGTCGGTCTCGGTCCGGGCGACGACGTGTGGACGACGGACGAAGTGCGAGCCGAACTCGCGGCAGCAACCGATCTGGTCGGATACATCACCTACATCGATCGAGTTCCGCAGCGACCCGGCCAGATTCGGCATGCGAGCGACAACAAGGTCGAATCCGAGCGCGCGGCATTCGCCCTCGACCTCGCCAAACAGGGTCGCCGCGTCGCTGTGGTGTCCTCGGGTGATCCGGGTGTGTTCGCGATGGCGACAGCGGTCATCGAGGTTGCAGCCGAACAGCAGTGGAGTTCGGTACCGGTACGCGTGGTCCCGGGAATGACGGCAGCCAATGCTGTTGCCAGCCGCGTCGGCGCGCCGCTCGGACACGACTACGCCGTCATCTCCCTTTCCGATCGACTCAAGCCCTGGGACGTGGTGGCCCGACGGCTCTCGGCAGTGGCCGAAGCCGACATGGCGATCGCGATCTACAACCCGGCGTCGAAGACTCGCACCTGGCAGGTCGCGGCCATGAAAGATGTTCTGCTCGAACATCGTTCACCGGAGACGCCGGTGGTGATCGGGCGCGCGGTAGGCAGTGCGCAGGAATCGGTGCGCACCGTGACCCTCGGGGAACTCGATCCCGAGTCGATCGACATGCGGTGCCTGCTCATCATCGGCTCCTCGATGACGACGGTGGTGGAGACCGGAAGCGGTCCGAAAGTGTTCACGTCGCGGCGCTACCCGTCAGTGAGTGACGCGTAGGCGTTCGATCAACCACCGAGCGGCGGCATCGACCTCGTCGACCGTCGATGCCGAGATGTCGACGGTGGGTCGCGAGATCATCAGAACGGGAATCGAGGCCGATCGCGCCGCGTCGAGCTTGGCGCGGGTCATCGTGCCGCCGCTGTTCTTGGTGACCAGCAGGTCTATTCGGTTGTCGGCGAGCATTGCCGACTCGTGCGCGAGGTCGAACGGCCCGCGGCCGAGCTCGAGGGTGGCGTGAGGGGGAACGGCACCGGTCGGTGGATCTATCGAACGAATCAGGAACCACGCATCGGCGACTCCGGCGAAATGGTGAACGCCTTGCCTGCCGATGGTGAGGAACACCCGACTACCCGGTTCTATCGATGCGGCCGCCTCGGGTAGGGATGCCACGGTGGTCCACTGGTCGTCCGTCGACGCGATCCACGGTGGCCGGGTCAGCACGAGATGAGCGACACCGGTTGTCCGAGCAGCGTAGTCGGCATGCGCGGTGATGGTGGCGGCAAACGGATGCGTCGCGTCGACCAGTGCGTCGACGGCGTTGTCTCGAATCCACTGTGCCAATGCGTCGGCACCGCCGAAACCGCCGATCCTGGTATGGCCCGACACCGGTGCCGGCTCGGCGACGCGCCCGGCCAGCGAGGTGATCAACTCGATCCCGGCCACGCCGGCCACGGCGGCGGCGAGTTGCCTGGATTCGGACGTGCCGCCCAGGAGTAGGACCTTCACTGCTCGTCCGCATCCGCCCCGTCGGGCGCGCCCCAGGGTTTCGTCACGCACCACTGGGTGACCGGCAGTTGTGGTCGCCAGGTGGTGAAGGAGCCCAACGGCTCACCCCGGTAGATCTGGAACCGGCGCAGCCTGCCGCCGTATCGTGCAGCTGCCGAGAGCAGCAGTGAATCCGATTCTGCGGTCACCGAATTGGCGACCAATCGGCCACCGGGACGCACGGCCGCCCAGCACCGCTCGATCATGCCCGGCTCGGTCGCCCCGCCGCCGACGAACACCGCGTCCGGAACGCCTGCACTGCCGGGGACCTCTTCGAAAGCCCCGGGCGCAGTGCCGAGCACGGCCAGCCCGGGCACCCCGAGCCGTTGTGCGTTGGTCGTGATCTGGTGTCGACGATCCCCGGACGACTCGAATGTCACTGCGCGACACGATGGATCGGTGCGCATCCATTCGATGGCGATCGTCCCCGAGCCTCCGCCGACGTCCCACAGGACCTCGCCGGCTCCGGGCGCCAACGCGCACAGCGTCAGTGCGCGCACTTCCTGCTTGGTCATCTGACCGTCTCCGGTGTACTGCGAATCGGGCAGGCCCGGAACGCGAGTGAGTCTGGTGGCGCCGCGATCTCGAACGCATTCGAGCGCGACGACGTTGAGCGGGTCGGCGTCGGCGAACGTCGATTCCGTCGCCGTCCCCCGGGTGACTCGTTCGGCCGGGCCGCCGAGTTGTTCGAGCACACTCACCGTGCTGGCACCGAAACCGTTGTCACGCAGGAGCGCACACACGTCACCCGGTGTCGAGCTGCCTCGGCTCAGTACGAGAAGTCGACGACCGTGGCCCAGTTCCGGGAGGACGGTCTCGACCGGGCTGTTCACCAGCGACACCGTCGTGGTGTGCGCGAGCGACCAGCCCAGACGCGCACAGGCGAGCGAAACCGACGACGGTGCGGGATACACCCTCAGACGTTCGGCGCCGAATTCGCGAGCCAGGCTCACACCGATACCGTGAAACATCGGGTCGCCACTGGCCAGCACACACACGGTGCGGCCGTCACAGGAGTCGATCATCGGCCGCAGGCTCGGCAGCAACGGACTGGGCCACTCACGAGCGTCGGCGCACCTGTCCCCCACGCCGGCAAGCTGCCTCGCCGACCCGAAGACGACATCTGCCTGCTCGACCACGACACGTGCGACAGCAGACAGTCCGTCCCAACCGTCCGCGCCGATTCCCACCACTGCGATGGGGTGAGGGTCGGGCTCCGCCATCAGCGCGGCATCCTGCGCCACAGCCATTGCGGAAGCAGTCGCATCGCGAAGAACACCGGGCGAAGAGTGCCGGGGATCCACACCGTCGACTTCCGGCTGCGCAGCGCAGCCACCACCGCGGCGGCCACCTGATCGGGTGTGCTGGACATCGGTGCCGGGTCCATGCCCTCGGTCATCGAACCGATGACGAACCCTGGGCGCGCGAGCAACAGATGGACGCCGGTGCCGTGCAGGGAATCGCTCAGTCCGCTGGCGAAGCCGTCCAGACCCGCTTTGGCCGAGCCGTAGACGTAGTTGGCCCGCCTCACCCGGACACCCGCGACGGACGAGAAGACCACCAGATCGCCGCTCTTCTGCGCCCGCAGTACCTTCGCGGCGTGGGTGAGGACGGAAGCCTGGGCCAGGAAGTCGGTCGTGATCACCTCCAGCGCATGCCCGGCGTCGTCCTCGGCGCGCGTCTGATCCCCCAGAATCCCGAACGCCAACACCACGATCCCGATGGGCCCGTGCCGTTCCACGACGGAGCGCAGGATTTCCTCGTGGGTGGCCATGGCGTTCGCGTCGAACTCGACCGCATCGACGGTCGTCGCGCCTGCCTGCAGCACACGTGACCGTTGCGTCGCCAGGTCGGAACTGCGCCGAGCGGCCAGTACGACGGTTCGTCCCGGTGCCAGCCGAGTGGCGACCTCGAGACCGATCTCGCTTCGGCCGCCGAGCAACAACAACGTTCCCGAGGCGGGTTCAGATCGTCTGCTCACGCCGAACAGTCTCTCCGATCGAGCCCCGCTCGTGGCAGTCGGGGCACGTCACTACAGTCGAGTCATGGCCGCTACCCCCGCTGACGCGACTGCCCTCACCGACGAGGCGATCGAATTCCTCACCGAACGGCACCTCGCCACGCTGACAACGTTGCGTCCGGACGGCACGCCCCATGTCGTCGCCGTCGGGTTCACCTACGACGCGGACGCGCACGTCGCCCGTGTCATCACCAACAACGTGTCGCAGAAGGCGATCAACGCCGGCCGCGGTGCCTACGCCGCCGTCACCCAGATCGACGGTGCCCGCTGGCTGACGTTGGAGGGTCCGGCCACCGTTCGTGACGACCACGAGTCGGTCGCCGATGCGGAGAACCGCTATGCCCGACGCTATCGAGTGCCGCGGGAGAATCCGACCCGCGTCGTCGTCGAGATAGCGGTGCGGCGGGTACTGGGCAGCCGCTCGCTGCTGCGACGCTAGTCGTCCGTCGGCCAGGGTAGAACGGTCAGGTTCGGCCATTCGGTGGTCCACCGCGCGGCCTTCGCCTCGTAGACGTGCCGCATCGGCAATCGCGGATTCGGCCGGACGATCCCGGCGAACAGGTCGTCGAAGCCGTGTGGGGCATAGACGCGGTCCATACCGTGGGAGTCCACGGCGATCCCGAAACAGCACGTGGTCGACACGAAGTGGTCGATGGCATCCTCGGAGCTTCGGTACGGAGCCAACGTCGCTCCGAAATGCTGCTCGTACCACAGGTGTACACGCGCTTGATTACGCACTTCGACATCGACCCCGAGGTCGGCGAACACGTCGGCCGCGGTCTCGATCACGTCGTTCTCGGCGGCGTACGACAGATCCGTGTCGTCGAAGTAGAAGAAGTCGTAGTCGCGAATTCCGGCCCCGAGATCTCGGTCGGCGAGGTGATTCCACACGGTTTGGAACAGACCGCCCGCCGTCAGGTACCAATTCGAAAGCCCGAGCTGCGGCGCACGCCGAAGTACCTCGGCCACAATCGGATTCGTCCTGACGACGGAGACGAACTCGGCTCGGCGGCCGTCGGTCACACCGGCAGCACGGCGAGACCGTGGGGGCGGAGGTTGACCGATTCGCACCCGTCCGCCGTCACGACGACGATGTCCTCGATCCTGGCACCCCACTGCCCACGGAAATAGATGCCCGGTTCGATGCTGAACGCCATTCCCTCGGTGAGAGTGATGTCGTTGCCCGCCACGATGTACGGCTCCTCGTGCACCGACAGGCCGATACCGTGTCCGGTGCGGTGCAGGAACGCCTCTCCCAGACCTGCTTCGACCAACACCTCGCGTGCGGCTGCGTCGATGGACTCCGCGCTGACTCCCGGCGACACAGCGTCGACTGCTGCCTGCTGAGCTCGCTCCAGTACCGCGTACCGGGTAGCGACCTCGGCCGAAGGCTCGCCGAGACTGTAGGTGCGAGTGGAGTCCGAGTTGTATCCCGGCGCAACGGGTCCACCGATGTCGACGACGACCACGTCGCCGGCCTCGACGACACGATCGGAGACCTCGTGGTGCGGATCGGCACCGTGCGGACCGGAGCCGACGATGATGAATTCCGGTGCGGTATGGCCTTCCTCGACGATCGCCGTCGCGATGTCTGCCGCGATCTGGGCTTCGGTTCGGCCCACTCGGAGCCACTCGCCCATCCGGGCGTGAACCCGGTCGATGGCATGACCGGCTCGACGCAGAGCATCGATCTCGGCGTCGTCCTTGATCATCCGCAGCTGGCGCAGAACGTCTGTCGCCAGTACCGGCACGGTCCCGAAAATCATTGCCAGCGGCACGAAGTGCAGGGCGGGCATTACGTCGGCGACAGCGGTCTTGCTGCCGGCCGGCACGGCCGCAGCCACGAGCGCGTACGGATCGACGCCGTCCACCCAATCGACGAGCGTCAGTGACAGGTCCTCGGCGGCGGAGGCACCCAGCGCGGCGAGTTCGAGCCGCGGCACGACGATGCTGGGAGTGCTGCCGTCGGCCGGCACCACCAACGCGATGAGACGCTCGAACGAGCTGGCCGTGGACCCGATCAGATACTGCAGATCCGGGCCCGGAGTGATCAGCAGGGCGTCCAAGCCTGCGTCCGACGTCAGGCGGGCCGCGCGCGCGAGTCTGGAGGCGTAGACATCGCTGGGAAAACGAGAAGAATCGACACTCATACCTCCAGGCTAGTGCCGTACGGCAAGATGAGCCCCATGACCACCCCCGGAAAGTCGCCGTTGCTGCTCCTCGACGGCGCGAGCCTGTGGTTCAGGGCCTACTACGCTCTGCCCGAGTCGATTACGGCGCCCGACGGCCGTCCCGTCAATGCCGTGCGAGGTTTCCTCGACATGATCTCGGCCCTGATCACGCGAACCGAACCGAGCCGATTGGCTGTATGCCTCGACCTCGACTGGCGTCCACAGTTCCGAGTGGACCTCGTTCCCTCGTACAAGGCTCACCGGGTTGCCGACGCCGCGCCGGATGTGGCCGAGAGCGAAGAGGTTCCCGAGACCCTGACGCCACAGGTGGACATGATCATGGACGTTCTGGCGGCGTTGGGAATTGCCACCGCGGGGGCCGACGGCCTCGAGGCCGACGACGTGCTCGGAACCTTGGCTGCACAGGAACGACGCGATCCCGTCGTCGTGGTCAGCGGCGACCGAGATCTGTTGCAGGTGGCGGCGGACGAACCGAACGAGGTACGGGTGCTGTACGTGGGTCGAGGCTTGGCCAAGGCCGAACTCTTCGGCCCGGTCGAAGTGGCCGAGCGGTACGGCGTCCCGTTGCACCGCGCGGGAGCGGCCTACGCGGAATTGGCGCTTCTGCGCGGTGACGCGTCGGACGGGCTACCGGGTGTCAAGGGTGTCGGCGAGAAGACGGCCTCCACACTCATGCTGCAGTACGAGTCCGTCGCGGCCCTGCGTGCAGCGGCACTAGATCCGGAGTCGGACATGGCCAAGGGAATTCGGGCGAAGCTGGCCAACGCCAGCGACTACCTCGATGCGGCACTGCCGGTGGTGCGGGTCGTCACCGATGCCGACGTCGTTCTGTCGAGGTCGGACGAGATTCCGGCGGAACCGGCAGATCTCGAGGCACTCGACAAGCTCGCGGAGACCCTGGCAATCAGAAACGCCGTGGACCGCCTCGTCTCGGCGATGGCGGCCACGGCGTCGCAGAATTGACCGGGGCTATTTCGGGAGTGAGACCTCGTAGTCGGCGTCGTCGTTGAGGAACGTCAACGTCACCTTCTTGAACGCCCCGTCGACCGTCAGCGTGCAATCGACGCTGGTGCCGGCCTTGACTTCGATGTTCTGCGGGCACGACACCCCCGAGACGTTCGTGGCACCGTAGGACTCGGTCAACACCGTGCGAATACCGTCCTGAGCGGCCGTCGTATCGAGGGTGGTCGTGCGCCCGAACGCGAAGTATAGCACTGCCGCGACCACGGCCACGACGGCGATGACGGAGCCCGCGATGATCAGCGGCTTCTTGGACTGCGCGCCACTGCGACCGGGACCTGGCTGCTGGCCCGGGTACTGCCCGGGGTACTGGCCCGGATACTGCTGTCCGGGATAGTGCTGACCGGGATACTGCTGATTCGGATTCTGCCCGCCCGCGAAGGGAGGCTGCTGACCGTACTGGCCGGCACCGTACTGCCCACTGCCACCGAATTGTTGTGGTGCGTAGGGGTTTTGGTAGGCGGCGTCACCGGCAGGCTGCTGTCCGGTCCCCGGATACGGTGCCCCGTACGGCTGTCCCGCCGGGTATTGCGCGGTCGGGTTCTGTGCGGTGGGGTTCTGTGCGGTGGGATTCTGCGGGTTGTAGCCCTGCGGGTACTGCCCCTGCGGACCCTGAACCTGGGGATTCTGACCCTGCTGCGGGTAGGGCCCGGCCGGATACGCGCCCTGGGGGTATTGCCCCTGGGGATACCCGCCCTGTGGGTAGTGCCCCTGCGGAGTTTGCCCCTGCGGAGACTGGCCGTATGCGCCTCCGGAAGGTTCGCCGTACTGCGTGGTCGGGGTGCCGGTGGGCGGCGCGTACTGTCCCCACGCCGACGGAGTCGGAGTCTGCGATTCGGATGTCGCCGCAGCTTCGCCGGTGGAAGCTTCCTGCCCGTCCTTTGCGGCACCGTCCTGGTCCGGCGTTCGTGACCAACTGTTGTCGGGGTCGGTCGGACCGTATGGGCCGCTCATCTCGCCTCCACTGAAATCTCGAATCCGTCGGGGGTACAGTATCCCGCTTGTCGCTGCGTCCGCTGTACCGACCCGGCAGTCCGGTTTCGGCCCGTCACGCAGCGCCCGTCACGCAGCATCTGTCACGCGGCATCGACGGCCACCACTCCTTGTCGCAGCGCAGCGACGGCACGGGCGGCGGTTCGCGACAGCTCGGGTTCGGGAGCGGCGAGCCGGACCTGGTCGAGCAGGTCGATGACCTGCCGACACCAACGGACGAAGTCGCCACCGGACAGCGCCTTGCCGTTGTCGCCTGCCGCGACCAGTGCGTCGACGAGCGAATGGTCGGAAGCCCACTTGTAGATCGCTTTGACGAAGCCCATGTCCGGCTCTCTGGTCGGTGGCAGTTTGTGCCGAACCTCGTCGGCCCGCAGCTCGTGCCACACCCGCACGGTCTCCGTCAACGCGTGCCTGATGGGTCCGGTCGGGCCGTGTGGGGTGATGTCTCCCTCGGAGCGGGACTCGTAGACCACGGCCGAGACCACTGCGGCCAACTCTGCGGCCGACAAGCCCTGCCACAGTCCGCCGCGGAGGCATTCCGCGACCAGAAGATCGGATTCGGAATAGATCCGGCTCAATCGCGCACCGTCGTCGGTCACCTTGGGATCCTTGCCCGGGGTCACGTAACCGCGGTCCGCCAGCAAAGCCAGAATGCGGTCGAACGTTCGGGCCAACGAGTTCGTCGTGGCCGACACCTTCTGCCGCATCGACTCGGTCTCCCGGGCCAGCCGGTTGTAGCGTTCGCCGGTTCGAGAGAGTTCCTCGCGATCCGGCCGGCTGTGCACCGGATGCGAGCGGATGGCCCGCCGCAGGGTTGCCAACTCCTTGTCGTCGGCGGCGGTCGACTTTCGTCCCACTCGATCGGAGGGCTGGGATATGCCGCGGGTGACCAATGCCGCCGCCAGATCCCGACGGGTCTTGGCGGTGCGGTGATCGACGAACCGTGGCAATCGCATGGAGCCGAGAGGCGTTGCCGGCGTTGGGAAATCGGCAGCGGACAGACGGCCGGCCCATTTGTCCTCGGTCAGCACGAGCGGCCGCGGATCGCCGCGATCGTCGTCCGGTTCGAGTACCACTGCCAGTCCGCTGCGCCGTCCGGACGGCACCGAGATCACGTCGCCGCGGCGCAACGCACGCAACGAGTCGACGGCTTTGTCCCGCCGATCGGACCTGTTCTGACGCTCGAGGGTCTTCTCTCGATCCTTCAGACGCTCGCGCAGTCGCGCGTACTCGAAGTACTCCCCGTCGGGGCCACCGAGCGTTGCGCCGAGCGCCTCCAACGTCTTCATGTTCTTCTCGATACCGCGGACCATGCCGACGACGGACCGGTCGGCCTGGAACTGAGCGAAGGACCGCTCGAGCAACTGCCGTGAATCCGCTGCCCCGAACTGTTCGATCAGATTGATCGACATGTTGTAGGCGGGCGCGAAAGAGCTCCGGAGGGGAAACGTTCGCGTCGACGCGAGTCCGGCCACCTCGGTCGGTTCGGTACCGGGCTGCCACAGCACAACCGCGTGACCCTCGACGTCGATGCCGCGTCGCCCGGCCCGGCCGGTCAGCTGGGTGTACTCCCCCGGTGTCAGCTCCGCGTGCGTCTCACCGTTGAACTTGACCAGCTTTTCGAGCACCACGGTTCGGGCAGGCATATTGATTCCGAGAGCCAGAGTTTCGGTGGCGAACACCGCTCTGACCAATCCCTTGACGAACAGCTCCTCGACGGTGTGGCGGAAGACCGGCAGCATTCCGGCGTGGTGCGCGGCGAACCCGCGTTCGAGCGCATCTCGCCATTCCCAGAAGCCGAGCACTTCCAGATCCTCGCGCGGGAGTTCGGAGGTGTGCTTCTCGACGATGTACCTGATCTCCTCGGCCTGCTCAGGCGTCGTCAGAACCAGCCGCGAACGCATGCACTGAGTCAGGGCCCCGTCACAGCCTGCACGACTGAAGATGAACGTGATGGCCGGGAGCAGACCTTCCTCGTCCAGCTTGGCGATCACGTCGGGACGAGCCAGCGGACGGTTGGCACCTCCGCCTCCCTGGTGGCCGCCGCGTCCGCCGCCCCCGCTTCGACCTCCGCGTCCTCGACTGTGCGGTGCGTGCCACCGATCCATGGAGTCCAGCGACTGACGCTGCTTGACGTGCCGCACCAGGTCTCGGTCCACGACGACCTTCTGGTGGCCGTCCGGTGACTGTGCTCGGGTGTCGAAGAGATCGAACAACCGACGGCCCACCATGATGTGCTGCGAGAGCGGAACGGGACGGTTCTCGTCCACGACGACCGAGGTGTCGCCGCGAACGGTACTCATCCACGCGCCGAACTCCTCGGCGTTGCTGACCGTTGCGGACAGGCTCACCAGACGCACGTCGTCGGACAGGTGCAGGATTACTTCTTCCCACACCGCACCTCGGAACCGATCCGCCAGGTAGTGCACCTCGTCCATCACCACGTGCGAGAGCCCGCGCAGTGCGTCGGAGGATGCGTAGAGCATGTTGCGGAGCACCTCGGTCGTCATGATGACGATGGGTGCATCCGGATTGATGGACGAATCACCGGTCAACAGACCGACCGTCTCGCGTCCGTATCGCGCAGTCAACTCGGCGAACTTCTGGTTGCTGAGCGCCTTGATGGGGGTGGTGTAGAAGCATTTGCGACCGGCAGCGAGGGCCAGGTGCACCGCGAACTCGCCGATCACCGTCTTGCCCGCGCCGGTCGGGGCGCAGACCAACACCCCGTGACCGTTCTCCAATGCAGTGCACGCATCCACTTGGAAGCGGTCCAACGGAAAACTCAACTCCGCGGAAAACCGTTGCAGTTCCGTGGGTTCTGGCCTGGACCGGGTGTCGACAACAGCCTCGCTCATGGTCGCTCCCCGTCGCTGGGACTCACATCAGATCGTGTCGTCGTACTGTGCCTGTGTTCGGGTCGCAGTGCCGATACCGCCCACCGGCGGTGTCGGTGCGACAGCGTGTGGGGCCTGGATAGAACTTGCGCCTTCGATGCGTGTTGCTTCGTCATCTGACACATCACCCCATTCGTCTCTTCTCTTGCGCAACTTACGCTTGTCGTGAATCCGCGCAATCTGCACTGCCATCTCGAAGAGCACCGTCAGAGCCAACGCCAAGGCCAGCATCGAGAAGGGATCCTGTCCGGGCGTTGCGATCGCCGCGAACACGAACAGTCCGAAGATCAACCCGCGACGCCACGCCTTCAGGCGTTCGTAGGTGAGAACACCGACGAAGTTCAACCCGACGACCAGCAGCGGTATTTCGAAGCTGACACCGAAGATGATCAGAAGATTGATCAGAAAACCGAAGTACTGATCGCCGCTCAGTGCCGTGATCTGGACGTTGTCACCGATCGACAGCAGAAAGTGCAAGCCCTTGGCGACGACGAAGTACGCCAGAATCGCTCCGGTCACGAACAGCGCAGCGGCACCGGTGACGAAGGAGACTGCGTAACGGCGTTCGTTGGCGTACAGGCCGGGAGTGATGAACGCCCAGATCTGGTACAGCCAGATGGGGCAGGCGAGCACGACGCCTGCGGTGAACGCCACCTTGAACCGCAGCAGGAACTGGTCGAACGGGCCGGTGGCGAGCAGGCGGCACTGATCGTCGTTGCTCAGATCCGCACGCAGGCTCGGGTCCAGGGTGCAGTACGGGCCTCGGAGCAGATCGCCGAGGCTTTCGACGCCGAAGATCGTGTGTGAGTACCAGAAGAATCCGAATGCAGTGGTCACCGCGATGGCCAGCAGCGACCAGAGCAGCCGGGTTCGCAGCTCGTACAGGTGATCGACCAACGACATCGTGCCGTCGGGATTGACTCGACGCTTACTGCGCCGTGGATCGAACGGAATGCGCATGGTGTTCTACGGTCAGCCTTCTTCGGTCGGCAGGCGGCACGAGGCCGTCACCGACAGCAGTGAACCTTCGGTGCCGACGCGGCACCGAAGGTGTGCTGAGCGGCGTCGCTCAGGCAGACTTCGCGTCGTGCTGGGGTGTGGTCTCGGTCTGCGCCACGGGTGCCGGCGATGGCAGCTGAGCGGGTGCGGCCGGCTGCTGTGCAGTCGCGGTATCGGTGTCGGATTTGCCGTCGTTCTGCATCTCCTTGACCTCGCTCTTGAAGATGCGCAACGAGCGTCCGAGTCCACGCGCAGCCTCGGGCAGCTTCTTGGAACCGAACAGAATGATGACGACCACCGCAACGATGGCCCAGTGCCAGGGACTGGTGAATCCCATGTGAACCTCCTGAGATCAGATGAATCGAGCGTACCCGACGGCGGGCGGTGCGCTCGGCAACGGAGCGCACCGCTTCACCTCACGTTCATGTTGCGAGGCCGCCATCGGTGTCGGTGGCGTCGAGCTCCGCGTAGGCATTCAGGGCGGACCGCGCACGATCGCGGACGGAATTCACCAAGGATTCAGGTCCCAGTACGGTGACGCCACCGCCGAACCCGAGGGTCAGCCGGGTCATCCACTGCAGCGTCGCGAAACGCATGGTCACCTCGATGGACCCGTCCGAATCGGCGGCTACCTGCGTCATCGGGTAGTAGTCCAGGATCCAGGTGAACGCAGGTGAGACGCGTAACCGCGCTTGGGACAGAGAGGGGTCGTCGTTGAATATTTCGAACGCGTCCTCGTCCTGCACCGACTCCGGCGGAGACGACGGTTCGTCGAGTTCGGTGGCCGAATCGATGCGATCGAATCTGAACAGCCGAACGCCCTCGGCGCCGCGACACCATGCCTGCAGATAGCTGTTGTCGTCGACCACCACGGTCCTGATCGGATCGACGATGCGCTCGGTGAGCACGTCTCGCGACGCCGAATAGTAGGTGAGTTCGAGTGCGTGCCGGGCTCGGAGCGCAGACCGTACGGTGCTCGACACCGGACCCTCCTCCGCGTCGGCCGTGTCGTGGTCGGACGAGAGCGGCACATTCGCCGCCGCCGACCCGGCCGCGGTCTCGATCTTCGCGATCGCTCGCTGAGCGGCCGACGGATCGACCATCCCCGGCATCGAGGTCAACGACCGAAGTGCGACCAACAGTGCGGTGGCCTCGGTGGACGTCAACCGCAGCGGCCGGTCGATCCCGGCGGAGAAGGTGACGTCGATGCTCTCCTCGGAGAACGACAGATCGATGAGGTCACCCGGTCCGTACCCGGGCAGACCGCACATCCAGAGCTGATTGAGATCGGCCATCAGCGTCGCGGTGGTCACGCCCAGTTCCCGAGCGGCCTCCTCGGCGCTCAACCCCGGATTGGCCATGAAGAAGGGCACCATGTTGAGCAGGCGGGCCAACCGCACCGACAGACGCGCGCTCATCGTTCGTTCTCCAGTTCGGCTGCAGTCTGCAATGTGGAGATGACATCGGCCCGCAGCTCTGCCGGGGCCAACACCATCGCGTCGGGACCGTGACCGGCGATGAGCCGCGAAATCCAATCCCAGGACCGTACCGGAACCTCGACGACCGTTCCGGTGCGCGACCCCACCGTCTGCTCCCCCACCACGGTGCCCATCCTCCGCAGCTCCGTCGCCCGACCGTCCTGGAGCCACACTCGCGCGGTACCCGACACCGAGGACGTGCCTGCGACGCGGCGGACGATGTCCTGAAGATCGATACCGTCTGGCTTGCGGACACTCTGAGGTGATCCGAAGGCTTTGACGTCGTCGCCGATCCGGGACAGTCGGAAGGTTCGGGTGTCGTCTCGGTCCACGTCGTGTCCCACGAGATACCACCGTCCCCGGAACGTCACAACGCCCCACGGCTGGACGGTTCGGGTGACGAACGGCTCGGTCAACGAGGGTCGATGCTCGAACCGCACCGACTTCCCCTCGTCGATCGCCGCGAGCAGGGCGCCCAGTGCGGGCTCGGACCCGCGGGTTCGGGCCGGAACGGCCGTGACGGCAGCCGCCGACTCGTTCTGGTCGACCTGAATACCTGCGGCGCGCAGTTTCAGCAGCGCACTCTGGGCCGCGGAGGTCAGTTCCGGTGATTCCCACAGTTTGACGGCCACCGCGACCGCAGCCGATTCCTCGCTGGTGAGATCGATGTCCGGCAGCTCGTAGGCATCTCGGTTGATGCGATAGCCCTCGACACCACCGAACCGCGTGGCGATGCCGGTCTCGAGGGGCACCCCGAGATCGCGCAGTTCGTTCTTGTCACGCTCGAACATCCTGCTGAACGCTTCGAGGCTCGTCGAGTCGTCGTACCCGGCAACGCTCTCGCGGATCCACTCCGCGGTCAGGAACTGACGCGTCGACAACAGACAGATGACCAGGTTCATCAGGCGTTCGACTTTGGTGGTGGCCACGACAGTCGAGCCTAGTTGTTCACCGCCCGCCGGAGCTGTAGCGACCCGAGTTGCCTGGATCGCTACCCGACCTCCAGCCGAGTCGCGTTCGCACTACATCGATGCGATGAGTCGCTCGACGCGCTCGTCGACCGAACGGAACGGGTCCTTGCACAACACCGTTCGCTGCGCCTGATCGTTGAGTTTCAGGTGTACCCAGTCGACGGTGAAGTCGCGTCCGGCTTCCTGGGCGGCGGTGATGAACTCACCTCGCAGCTTCGCGCGTGTCGTCTGCGGCGGCAAATTCACCGCTTCGTCGATCTGCTCGTCCTCGGTGACTCGCTTGACCAGACCCTTGCGCTGCAGCACGTCGAACACTCCCCGTCCACGCTTGATGTCGTGGTACGCAAGATCGAGCTGAGCGATCTTGGGATCGGAAAGTTCCATCGAGTAGCGGTCCTGATATCGCTCGAACAGCTTGCGTTTGATGACCCAGTCGATTTCGGTGTCGACCTTGGCGAAGTCCTGCGACTCGATGGCATCGAGTGTGCGTCCCCACAGGTCCACCACCTGGGTCACCTGAGCATTCGGCTCCCGCGTCTGGAGATGCTCGACGGCCCTGGCGTAGTACTCACGCTGGATTTCGAGTGCGCTGGCCTGACGACCGCCGGCGAGGCGGACCGGCCTACGGCCGGTCAGATCGTGGCTGACCTCGCGAATGGCCCGAATCGGATTGTCCAGCGCGAAGTCTCGGAACGAGACGCCTGCCTCGATCATCTCGAGTACGAGTGCGGCCGTCCCCACCTTGAGCATGGTCGAAGTCTCGGCCATGTTGGAATCGCCGACGATGACGTGGAGCCGGCGATACTTCTCGGCATCGGCGTGCGGTTCGTCGCGGGTGTTGATGATCGGCCGCGAGCGAGTGGTGGCCGACGACACGCCTTCCCAGATGTGCTCGGCGCGCTGCGAGAGGCAGAACGTCGCGGCCTTGGGTGTCTGCAGCACCTTGCCTGCGCCACAGATCAATTGGCGGGTGACCAGGAACGGCAGGAGCACATCCGAGATGCGCGAGAATTCGCCCGCTCGCTGGACGAGGAAATTCTCGTGGCAACCGTAGGAATTACCCGCCGAATCGGTGTTGTTCTTGAACAGGTAGA
The DNA here is from genome assembly GCF_001426165.1 of Rhodococcus sp. Leaf233. Taxonomy (NCBI): domain Bacteria; kingdom Bacillati; phylum Actinomycetota; class Actinomycetes; order Mycobacteriales; family Nocardiaceae; genus Rhodococcus; species Rhodococcus sp. Leaf233. The sequence goes on along the minus strand of NZ_LMRO01000013.1, from coordinate 257,591 downwards.
TATCTCCGCCGATGCCCTCCTCGGCGAGACGCTGTTCGGCGTCGATCAGCAGATCCTCGAGTACCCGCTCGCCCGCGCGGTCATGGGTGACCAACTGCAGCAGGCTGTCGCACTCGGCAGTGGCGTACTCGGGATGCGAACCGACATCGAGATAGAGGCGAGCGCCGTTGCGGAGGAACACATTCGAGCTGCGGCCCCACGACACCACGCGACGGAAGAGGTAGCGGGCCACCTCGTCCGGACTCAGCCGTCGATGTCCGTGAAAGGTACATGTGACACCGAACTCGGTCTCGATGCCCATAATTCGTCGCTGCACACTTCGACACTACAACGCAACCCACCGATGGATGTGTCGGAGCGCCTCGATGGCGCACATGCCTAGGCTGGGCCCCATGACTTCCACGCCTACGTCTGTTGCTGCCTCGGTTCACGCGTGGGACCTGTCCCTCGTTGCGCGAAGCGCAGCACTGCGCTCGAGCAGGGCCGACGCGGGTCTTCGCGCGCTGAGCACGGCCGCCGATCACAGTCGCCTGTGGCTCGGCACCGCCGCACTTCTCGGCGCGGCCGGTGGCTCGGCCCGACGCGGCGGCGTGCGGGGGCTGATCGCCGTGGCGGGTGCGAGCGCCGTGGCGAACGGTCTGCTCAAGCCGGTGTTCCCGAGGTCGAGGCCGGATACCGAGCTGGTTCCCGTACTGCGCCGGGTGCTCGCCCCGCCGGTGTCCTCGTCGTTTCCCTCCGGTCACTCGGCGTCCGCGGCCGCCTTCGTCACCGCGGTCGCCATCGAATCACCGAAGGCAGGATTGCTGCTGGCTCCGGTCGCCGCCGCAGTCTGCTATTCCCGGGTTCACGTCGGAGTCCACTGGCCCACCGATGTCGTCGCCGGAGCTGCACTCGGCTCGGCGATCGCGTTGTCGACCCGCCGCTGGTGGGCCGTACGGTCGGCGAAGCCCGCCGCTCTCGGCTCGCCGGTCGAGGTCGAGGCACTGCCGGGCGGACGGGGACTGTTGGTGCTCGTCAATCCCGCATCCGGTGACGGTTCGGAGGCGGTACCGGACGCCATCCGCCGCGAGCTCCCCGACGCCGACCTGTTCGTACCCGATCCCGAGAAGGACTTCAACGAGCAACTCGAAGAGAGAATTCGGGACACGACGCCGCGTGCTCTCGGAGTGTGCGGAGGCGACGGCACGGTCGTCAGCGTCGCCGCCTCGGCCGCCCGTAACGGCCTGCCACTCGCCGCGTTTCCGGGTGGCACTCTCAACCACTTCGCACGCGACACCGGTCTGACCGCAGTCGAGGACACCGCCGCCGCCGTCGAGGCGGGCACCGCCGAACTGGTCGACATCGCCGAGGTGGACGTCGACGGCCGCAGTGTGTCGTTCGTCAACACCGCGACGTTCGGGGGTTACCCCGACTCGGTGCGGTTACGGCAGAAGCTGCAGAAGCGAATCGGTAAGTGGCCGGCCGCTGCGGTTGCGATGACACGAGTGCTCGCGGCTGCAGAGCCACTGAACATTCGACTCGACGGGGTGCCGCACTCGGTGTGGATGCTCTTCGTCGGCAACGGTACCTACGATCCGATCGATCAAGTTCCCATGTCGCGCAGCAGCATTCATACCGGCACCCTCGATGTTCGCTTTCTCCCGTCGGAGCCCAAGGCATCGAGAACACGACTGCTGTGGGCGACGATCACCGGAACGCTCGGCGCGTCGCCTGCCTACGTGCGCAGTGTGGCGAAACGACTGACCGTCGAGGTGGACGGTGCCCCGGTTGCCCTCGCGGCCGACGGCGAGGTCGTCGGAGACGGCACGACATTCCAGTTCAGCAGCGACAAGAACGGCCTCGTGCTCTACCGGAAGCGATAGAGCACGAGGCCGTCGACCTCGATCCGAAGTGTGGGGACTACTGCGGAGGTTCCGGCTCCGAGGAGCCGTCGCCGGTCGCGGACGGTGCCGATGCGGGCAACATGTCCGCCAGAGCAGCTCCGGCGATACGCCGGAACGCTCGACGCGGTCGCCCCTGATCCAGGACGGCTACCTCCAGGGCCGACACCTCGAGAACCTTCTTCTCGGGCTCGGCACCGGCAGTCGCAGGCGACGTCGGACCGGCGGTGAGCGCGTCGACGGCGATACGAACTGCGTCCGCCAACCCGAGGCCGGACCGGTACGTATCCTTCAGCGCGGCCACGATGGGCTCGGTGGTGCCGCCCATGACGACGAAATCCTGTTCGTCGACGATGGAGCCGTCGTACGTGATGCGGTAGAGCTGCGTGGCCATCGGCTCGTCCTGATGGGACACCTCGGCGACGCAGATCTCGACCTCGTACGGCTTGAGCTGCTCGGTGAAGATGGTGCCCAGTGCCTGGGCGTAGGTCTTCGCCAACGACCGGCCGGTGACATCGCGTCGATCGTAGGTGTATCCCTTGATGTCTGCGTGCTGGATGCCGGCCTTGCGTAGGTTCTCGAACTCGTTGTACTTGCCGACGGCAGCGAAACCGATGCGGTCGTAGAGCTCACTGACCTTGTGCAGAGCGGTCGAGCGATTCTCGGCGACGAACAGGACCCCGTCGGCATACGCCAGCACGATGACGCTGCGGCCGCGGCCGATTCCCTTGCGCGCCAATTCCGAACGATCGCGCATGATCTGTTCGGCAGATGCGTAATACGGCATCGTCATAGCGCGCTACCCCCTTCGCTGACTTCCTGGCCTGCTCGGGTGTGGTGGTCCGTGCCGCCGGTGTGTGCTGCGCTCTCGGTTCGTTCTGCCAGAACCGATCTGGCCGCAGCCGATATGCGATCGTGCGCGACGTCGTCCGCACCGACGCTCGTGATGGCAACCGCCGTCGGGTAGATGCCGCGGGTGACATCGGGACCACCGGTGGCCGAGTCGTCGTCGGCGGCGTCGTACAGCGACTCGACTGCAGCCCGAAGCGCCTCGTCCTCGGACATTCCGGGGCGATACAACTTCTTGAGCGCGGATTTGGCGAACAACGAGCCCGAACCCACCGCGTGATAGCCCGACCGCTCCTCGTAACGCCCGCCGACCACGTCGTACGACACGATGCGTCCGGCTCTGTCGGGATCGGAGATGTCGATGTCGAATCCGACCAGCAACGGCACCGCAGCCAGTCCCTGCATCGCCGCACCCAGATTGCTCCGAACCATCGACGACAACTTGTTGGCCTTGCCGTTGAAGGTGAGCGGCACGCCCTCGATCTTCTCGTAGTGCTCGAGTTCGACAGCGAACAGACGAACCAATTCGATTGCGATACCCGCAGTTCCGGCAATGCCCGCAGCGGAGTACTCGTCGGTGACGTAGACCTTCTGCATGTCCCGGTTGGCGATCAGATTGCCCTGAGTGGCGCGCCGATCACCGGCGATCAGCACCCCGCCCGCGTAGGTGAGGGCGACGATCGTCGTCCCGTGCGGAGCGATGCCGGACTTGTCGGTGGTGCCGTTGGCGGCGTGGGACGCCAGGTCCGCGGCGAGGCCGCTCTCCGGCAGCAGGTGCGGGGCGTGCTGCCGGAGGTAGTCGGAGAAGGACGAGCTACTGGACCCCAGCGGAATCGCCGGTCCGTCGCCTGCCGACCGTGGGTCCGAACGATCCACCGTCACTGGCCGCCCTTCTGAACGTAGGCGCGGACGAAGTCCTCGGCATTCTCCTCGAGAACGTCGTCGATCTCGTCGAGAAGATCGTCGGTCTCCTCGGCCAACTTCTCGCGCCGTTCCTGGCCACCGGCCCCCGTGTCGCCTGGGACCTCGTCGTCGCCGCCGCCGCCCGAGCGCCGTGTCTGCTCCTGAGCCATAGTCGCCGACCTCCTCTGTGTATCGAGAAAACAGATCTACTGCACGGTCGCCGGGTCATCCGAGGCGCACCGGCGTGGATGTGCAAGTGCTACCGAACGTTCCGCCGAAAGTGCACGGACCTTTACCCTACCGACAGTCCGACCTCGCCGGTTGGCAAGACACCGCCGAACGACCCATTCGAATGCCATGGACGATCAGGTGGTGAGCTGGTCGACCAGTTCCGCTGCACTGTCCACGGACTCCAGCAGGGCACCGACGTGGGATTTCGTTCCCCGCAACGGCTCGAGCGTCGGAATCCGTACCAACGAATCGCCACCGAGATCGAAGATGACCGAGTCCCAGCTCGCCGCGGCGATGTCGGCACCGAATTTGCGCAGGCATTCGCCGCGGAAGTAGGCCCTCGTGTCGTCGGGCGGTGTGCCGACCGCATCGAGAACTTGCTGCTCGGTGACGAGACGATCCATCGAACCGCGGGCGACCAACCTGTTGTAGAGCCCCTTGTCGAGGCGAACATCGGAATACTGCAGGTCCACCAGGTGCAGCCGCGGAGCGGACCAGCCGAGGCCCTCACGCTGTCGGAACCCTTCGAGCAGTCGCAATTTCGCCGGCCAGTCCAGCAGATGCGCGCACTCCATGGGATCGCGCTCGAGCAGGTCCAGCACCATCGCCCACTTGTCGAGCACGTCCAGTGCTCGTGCGTCGTCGCTGCCCTCGGCAGCCACGAACTTCGCCGCCCGCTGGTGGTAGATCCGCTGCAGCGCAAGGCCCGTCAGTTCGCGGCCGTCGGCGAGTGCCACGGCCTTGCGCAGGGTGGGATCGTGGCTGATCTGATGGACAGCCGTGACCGGCCTGGCCAGCTGCAGATCCGACAGGTCGACGCCCGCCTCGATGAGGTCGAGCACGAGGGCCGTGGTTCCCACCTTGAGGTAGGTCGACATCTCCGCCAGGTTGGCGTCGCCGATGATGCAGTGCAGACGTCGGTACTTGTCTGCGTCTGCGTGCGGTTCGTCCCGGGTGTTGATGATGCCGCGCTTGAGGGTGGTCTCCAGTCCGACCTCCACCTCGATGTAGTCCGCTCGCTGCGAGAGCTGGAACCCGGCCTCGTCGCCCGACTGGCCGATACCGACTCGCCCGGAGCCGGTGATGACTTGCCTGGAGGCGAAGAACGGCGAGAGCCCCGCGATCACCGCCGAGAACGGTGTCTCACGCGACATCAGATAGTTCTCGTGCGTGCCGTACGACGCGCCCTTGCCGTCGACGTTGTTCTTGTACAGCTGCAGGCGCGGAGCCCCTGGGACGCTCGACGCGTGCCGTGCGGCCGCTTCCATGACGCGTTCGCCTGCCTTGTCCCAGATCACCGCGTCCAGTGGGTCCCGCACCTCCGGGGCCGAGTACTCGGGGTGTGCGTGATCGACGTACAGGCGGGCACCGTTGGTGAGAATCATGTTCGCCGCACCGATCTCGTCGGCATCGATGACCGGAGCCGGTCCGCTGAACCGTCCGAGATCGAAGCCTCGTGCATCGCGCAGCGGTGATTCCACCTCGTAGTCCCAGCGGGTGCGCTTGGCGCGGGGCACTCCTGCGGCTGCCGCGTACGCCAACACCGCCTGGGTGGACGTCAGGATCGGGTTGGCGGTGGGTTCGGTCGGTGAAGAAATGCCGTACTCGACCTCGATACCGATGATGCGCTGCATAAGTCGAGCCTAGACGGCCGACGGATGCAGTTCGGGGCGCGCCCTGTGCGGACGCGCCCCGAAAACTGCCCAGCGGTGGATCTACAGGTACTGACCGGTATTGGCCTCGGTGTCGATCGCCCGGCTCGCGCTGGCGTTCTTGCCGGTGACCAACGTGCGAATGTAGACGATTCGCTCGCCCTTCTTGCCCGAGATCCGAGCCCAGTCGTCCGGATTCGTGGTGTTCGGCAGATCTTCGTTCTCCGCGAACTCGTCGACGATGGAATCGAAAAGGTGCTGAATCCGCAGTCCGGCGTTTCCGGTTTCGAGAACCGACTTGATGGCGTACTTCTTTGCCCGGTCGACGATGTTCTGGATCATGGCCCCGGAGTTGAAGTCCTTGAAATACAGAACTTCCTTGTCCCCGTTGGCGTAGGTGACCTCGAGGAACCGATTGTCGTCACTCTCGGCGTACATGCGCTCGACGACGCGATCGATCATGCCCCGGATGCACGCCGCGCGATCGCCGCCGAACTCGGCGACGTCGTCGGCGTTGACCGGAAGCGAATCGGTCAGGTACTTCGAGAAGATGTCCTGTGCCGATTCGGCGTCGGGACGCTCGATCTTGATCTTCACGTCGAGTCGGCCGGGTCGCAGGATCGCCGGGTCGATCATGTCCTCGCGATTGGACGCACCGATCACGATGACGTTCTCTAGGCCTTCGACACCGTCGATCTCGGCGAGCAGCTGCGGAACGACCGTCGTCTCCACGTCGGACGAGACGCCGGAGCCGCGGGTACGGAAGATCGAGTCCATCTCGTCGAAGAACACGATGACCGGGGTGCCCTCGGACGCCTTCTCTCGTGCCCTCTGAAAGATCATGCGGATGTGACGCTCGGTCTCACCGACGAACTTGTTGAGCAGCTCGGGGCCCTTGATGTTGAGGAAGAACGACTTCGCCTCCCGCGCATCCTGGCCACGTGCCTCGGCGATCTTCTTGGCCAGCGAGTTGGCAACGGCCTTGGCGATCAACGTCTTTCCACACCCGGGAGGGCCGTACAGCAGCACGCCCTTCGGCGGACGCAGTGAGTACTCTCGGAACAGATCCTTGTGCAGGAACGGCAGCTCTACGGCGTCCCGAATCTGCTCGATCTGTCGCCCGAGACCGCCGATGTCCTCGTATCCGACGTCCGGAACCTCCTCGAGGACGAGATCCTCCACCTCGGCCTTGGGAACTCGCTCGAACGCGTAGCCGGCCTTGGTGTCGACCAGCAGCGAATCCCCGGGACGGAGCTTCCGTGACGGCTCGTCCGGGTCGACCGGTCCGTCGTCGTTGACCATGTCGATCAACGGTTTGGCCAGCCAGACCACCCGTTCCTCGTCGGCATGTCCGACGACGAGAGCGCGCGATCCATCCCCCAGAAGCTCTCGGAGAGTGCTGATCTCGCCGACCTGATCGAAGGTGCAGGCCTCGACGATGGTCAACGCCTCGTTCAACCGCACGGTCTGTCCCGGAGCGAGCGTGTCGGCCTCGATGTTGGGTGAGCACGTCAGCCGCATCTTCCGACCGGACGTGAACACGTCGACTGTGCCGTCCTCGAACACGCTCAGCAGGACGCCGTATCCGCTCGGCGGTTGACCGAGACGGTCCACCTCCTCGCGCAGCGCGATGAGCTGTTGTCGGGCCTCCTTGAGAGTGTCGAGCAACTTCGTGTTGCGCAGCGACAAGGAATCGACCCGGCCCTCGAGCTCGCGTACCTGCTCGGGGGACTCCCCCAGTTGGCGCCGTAGCGACGCGACTTCGGCTCGCACGGCGTCCAGTTCGGCTCTGGCCGCGGCCACATCCGGATTGTCTGTTGAGCTCATGAGCGACTCCTCCCAGTGACGATCTATCAACGCTACCGGCAGCGGCGCGGAGATGCGGACCGACACCTCGAACGGGGTCGGCATCCACTCTGCTCGGCGGCCCCGAAAGGCCATCCCAGTTCATGTTAGCCTCACCTGACCAAACGATCGACAGACGACGAAATCAGGGGCCTCACCAGTGAAAATGCGTATTCTCTCGGCAAGCGTCGCAGTAGCCGCGGTGGCTCTGGTGGGTGCAGGATGCAGTTCGAGCGATGAATCCGATCACGCCGATCACAATTCCGCGTCGACCAGCGACTCCATGCCGACGACCACCGCCGGGCCGGCTGTCACAGCACCTACCGTCGCCGAGCTGCAGACCTCGCTGCAGCAGCTGGTCGCACCGGACGTGGACGCCGCGACCAAGGCTGCGGCAGTCGAGAACGGTCAGGCGCGCCTGACGAACCTGGAGACGATGACCGCCGCACTGGCGAACTACGGAGCGATCACCTTCGAGGTGTCGGAGCCGACCGTCGCCGGCGAGACGTCCACCGCGGACGTCGCCATCGCCACCCCACGCGGGACCGCGGCTCCGGCACCGCAGACCTGGGTAATGATCGATGGCATCTGGAAGCTGTCGGACGCCAGCACGTGCCAGATCCTGGCCATGGGCCAGGCACCCTGCGTCTGAGTCGACAGCCGAGCCTGCAGCGTCAGCCCTTACCGGAACGACGCTGCGGTTTCGGGGTCACGGTGCCCTCGGCGAGGCGTCGAACGCTGACGAGGAATGCCGTGTGACCCTGCATGCGGTGCTCGGGGCGAACTGCGAGACCCACCACGTGCCAGCCGCGAACCATCGACTCCCACGATCGAGGTTCGGTCCAGCACTCCTGTGCGCGCAGCGCCTCGACGACCTTGGACAGCTGCGTCACCGTGGCCACGTAGACCAGCAGCACCCCACCGGGGACGAGGGCCTTGGACACCGCGGGCAACGCGTCCCACGGCGCGAGCATGTCCAGAACCACCCGATCGACCTGCTCACCCGGACGATCGACACCGAACTGGTCGACGTCTGCCACGGTCAGGTGCCAGTTCGACGGGCGCTCGCCGAAGAACGTCTCGACGTTCTTCACGGCATAGTCGGCGTGGTCCTGCCGGATCTCGTAGGAGATGACCGTTCCTGCTGTACCGACTGCACGCAGCAGTGAGCACGTCAGAGCGCCGGATCCTGCACCGGCCTCGAGCACCCGTGCGCCGGGGAACATGTCACCCTCGTGCACGATCTGCGCCGCGTCCTTGGGGTAGATCACCTGGGCGCCGCGGGGCATCGAGAGCACGTAGTCGGTCAGCAGCGGCCGCAGCGCGAGGTAGGGGGTGCCGTTGACGGAGGTGACGACGCTGCCCTCGTCGGCACCGAGCAGTTTGTCGTGAGTGATGCCGCCGCGGTGAGTATGGAATTCCTTACCGGCTTCCAGTACCACCGTGTAGTGACGACCCTTGCCGTCGGTGAGCTGAACTCGATCGCCCACTCGAAACGGCCCACTGCGGGCGGGACCGGTCTCCGCCGGTGCGTCTGCAGCTGTTGCGTCGGCAGCTGGAGTGGCCTCCGCGCCGGACGTGACATTCGGGTCGAGTTCGATCTCGTCGGTCGTGGCAGTGACCACGTCGTCCGCACTGGGCAGCGATGCGTCGACCGTGGCGTCGGCCTCGAATCCGTCGGTCGACGCGGATGTGGAATCACCGGAGGACACAGCGGACCTGCTTTCGTTGCGATGTGACGCTCGGCCTCGATCGGCGGGCGTCGGGGGACGACTCGACGTGCCAGACTACGGCCTTCACCGAAGATGTCGGACCAGCGGCATAGTCTCGCAGTCGTGAGTATTTCCGTGTCGAGCCCCATCGACTTACCTCTTCTCGATGTCGGTGACAGCGCCGACGTACCGCGTTCGAGGTCCGGCAACCGCAGTACCCCGGCTCTGTCTCCTTCTCGCGCAGGTGATTTCAAGCAGTGCCCACTGTTGTATCGCTTCCGTGCCGTGGACCGGCTTCCCGAGGTCTCCACCGAGGCACAGGTGAAGGGAACTGTGGTGCATGCCGCACTCGAGGCCCTGTACGCACTCCCTGCCCGCGATCGAGTGCCCACCACAGCCCGCGACCTGGTGGACCCGGCCTGGGATCGGGTCGTGGCCGAGTCACCCGACATCGCGTCGCTGGTTCCGGCGGACGACCGTCCGGCGTTTCTCGACCGGGCTCGTGCCCTGGTGGACGGGTACTACGAACTCGAAGATCCCACGCACTTCGATCCCGAGTCCTGCGAACAGCGCGTCGAGATCGCGTTGGACGACGGAACGCCGCTGCGCGGATTCATCGACCGGATCGACGTCGCACCCAACGGAATGATTCGCGTCGTCGATTACAAGACCGGACGTGCGCCGCGTGAGTTCACCGAATCCAAGGCTCTGTTCCAGATGAAATTCTATGCGCTGATGATCATGCGCATGCGCGGAGTCGTTCCCGCGCAACTGAAGTTGATGTACCTCGCCGACAAGCAGGAGCTGACGTACGCCCCGGACGAGGGTGAGCTGCTGCGCTTCGAGCGCATGCTCTCGGCCATCTGGAAGGCGATTCTGGCGGCCGGTGAGACCGGCGACTTCCGCGCCAAGAAAGGCGCACTGTGCAAGTGGTGCGATCACCGGGCACTGTGCCCCGAGTTCGGCGGCACTCCCCCGCCGTACCCCGGTTGGCCGCAGGCGGCTGCGGAGCAGGAGGAGACGGAGCTGTGACGAGTCCGGACGCCTTCTTCGTTCCTGCCGGTGTCGACGACAGCGGTTACGAGATCGTCACCGCCACCGAGCACACCGTCAGCCTGTGGGCACCGACGATGCAGCACGGCGCTCCGCCGTCCGCGTTGTTGGTCCGCGCACTCGAGCGGGTCGACGCCAGACCCGATACTCGAATCAGCCGGGTGGTCGTCGACATTCTCGGACCGGTTCCTGTGTCGGACATCACGATTCGCGCATGGACGGCGCGGCCGGGCGCAAATGTCGAACTCGTCGTCGCCGAACTCTGGGCTCGAGGATCAGCGGGGCCGGCGCGAGCGGTGGCGCGGGGCAGCGCATGGCGTATGCGTACCGAGCCCACCGACGACGTCGTGCACGTGGGCGATCCGGTGATGCGACCGGTGAGCGCCGGCGTCGACAGCACCTTCGGCGGACTCTGGACCTCCGGATACCTCGACGCGGTCGAGTTCAAGTTCCTCACCGAGCTCGGCGCAGCGGGGCCCGGTGAAGTGTGGGCGAAGCCGACTCCCGTTCTGGTGCAGGGTGAGTCGATGACGCCACTCGAACGGCTGTTCTCGATTGCCGACATCGCCAACGGTGTGGGTGCGAAATTGCCGATCGAGCAGTGGACGTTCCTGAACACCGATCTGACGGTGCACGTCTTCCGTGAACCCCAGGGCGACTGGATCGGAGTGTCGGCCGAGACGTCGACGGGTCCGGACGGCATCGCCATGTGCGCAGGCACCCTCAGTGACGAACGGGGGCCGGTCGGGCGCATCGCGCAAACAGTGCTGGTTCGCCGACGCGCGTGATCGTGGCGGAACGACGGGCGTTCCGCCACGCACTCAGAACGCTCGGCAGGACCTGATGTCGGAGGCGAGAATGGCTTTCGCGCCCAGTTCCGCGAGCTCGTCCATCACGTTGTTGTGGACCTTGCGAGAGACCATGGCGCGCACGGCAACCCAGTTGTCGTCGACCATCGGTGCGAGCGTAGGTGATTCGATGCCGGGGGTGATCTTGACGGCTTCGTCGAGGATCGCCTTGGGGCAGTCGTAGTCGAGCATCAGGTACTGCTGAGCGAAGACGACGCCCTGTACGCGAGCGATCAACTGCTTGCGTGCGGAGTCGGTGCCCGGCGTGCCGGCGCGCTCGATGAGAACACCCTCGGAATCGCACAATGACTCGCCGAACGCGACGAGATTGTTCTGACGCAGTGAGCGACCCGACTCGACCACGTCCGCGATGGCGTCGGCGACACCGAGTTGAATGGAAATCTCCACGGCCCCGTCGAGACGGATCACCGTGGCCTCCAAGCCGCGCTCGGCCAGGTCCTTACGCACGAGATTGGGGTACGAGGTGGCGATGCGCAGTCCGCCCAAGTCCTCGGGTGCCCATTCCTTGCCCGCGGGTGCCGCGTAGCGGAACGTCGATCGGCCGAATCCGAGCGCCAGGCGCTCTTCGACCGCTGCCCCGGAATCGAGAGCCAGGTCTCGTCCGGTGATGCCCAGATCGAGCTGGCCCGACCCGACGTAGATGGCAATGTCCTTGGGACGGAGAAAGAAGAATTCGACCCCGTTGGCCGGGTCGAGGACGGTCAGATCCTTGGAGTCGCTCCGACGCCGGTAGCCGGCCTCGCTGAGGATCTCGGCGGCGGATTCGGACAACGCGCCCTTGTTGGGTACGGCTACACGCAGCATGGAGTTTTCCTTCATCGGTGAGTTCACAGGAGACGTTCGGGCCTTGCCTCACAGATGTCGGTAGACGTCCTCGAGCTCGATTCCCCTACCCACCATCATGACCTGAACCCAGTACAGCAGCTGCGAAATTTCTTCGGCGAGTGCAGCGTCGCTCTCGTGTTCGGCGGCGATCCACACCTCGCCGGCCTCTTCGAGGACCTTCTTTCCCTGGAAATGAACACCTGCGTCCAACGCAGCGACGGTGCCCGAGCCCTCGGGGCGGGTCTTCGCGCGGTCGGTGAGCTCGGCGAACAGGGAATCGAAAGTCTTCACGGATTCGTATTCTTTCACGTCGGTATCCAGCGGAATCAATTCGGTCGAGATTCGAGGAGTCAGGCCGCCCAGGCCCGCCGGACGTCGTCGGCGGTCAGTCCGACCAGACCGTCGCGGATGGTGTATCCCGGCGCTGCCGGAACAGCCACCTCAGACGGGACGACCAGTACCGGGCAGCCTGCAGTATGTGCGGACAGGGAGCCTGTCGGAGAATCCTCCACTGCAAGGCAGGCACCGACGTCGACGCCGAGCAGCGCGGCACCCCGCAGGTACGGCGCCGGGTGCGGTTTCCCGAACTCGACCTCGTCGCCGCTGACGGTGATGTCGAAGTAGTCGCGCCCGAGTGTCTCCAGTGCACGCTCGACGAGCCCACGTTCGGTGTTGGTGACCAATCCGGTCGCCAGGCCCATGTCGCGTACGAGTGCAAGAGCATCCTTGGCACCGGGCCGCCACGGAATGCCTTCGGCGAACATGTCGCCGACGCGCGTGGTCAACCACTCGCGGCCCTCGGCCAGGTTGTCGTCGGTGACCGCAACCGACGCATTGGCGAGCACTTTGCGCAAGGCGTCTCGCATCGAATTGCCGAGGGTGCTCTCGCGTACTTCCGCGCTGAGTTCGGTTCCCAGTGTGCGGGAGTACTCACCGATGGCCACGTCCCAGATCTTCTCCGAGTCGAGCAGTGTGCCGTCCATGTCCCACAGGACACCGTGCAGGTGGGTTCTAGACATTGAAGTACTTGGCCTCCGGGTGGTGAAGTACGAACGCATCGGTCGACTGTTCGGGGTGCAGCTGCAGTTCCTCGGAGAGCTTGACGCCGATTCGCTCAGGTTCGAGGAGTGCGGCGAGCTTGATCCGGTCCTCGAGATCGGGGCATGCCCCGTAGCCGAACGAGTAACGAGCTCCGCGGTATTCGAGTTTGAAGTACCCCTCGGCCTCGGTGGGATCCTCCGCGGCGACCGATTTGCCGTCGGACAGTTTCAGTTCCTCGCGCACTCGACGATGCCAGTATTCGGCGAGAGCCTCGGTCAGCTGAACTCCGATCCCGTGTACCTCGAGGTAGTCGCGGTACGCGTCGGCTGCGAACAATTCGTTCGCGAAGTCCGCGATGGGCTGCCCCATGGTGACCAGGTTCATCGGCAGCACGTCGACTTGCCCGGATTCCCTTGCCGCAGTGCGTGATCGGACGAAGTCCGCGATGCAGAGGAAGCGGTCGCGGTGCTGACGTGGGAAGGTGAACCGAAAGCGTTCGGGCGCATCGGGTTCGGGCTCGGTGAGTACGACGACGTCGTCGCCCTCCGAAACGGCCGGGAAGTATCCGTACACCAAAGCGGCGTGCGCGAGAATGCCGTCCGTGCTGAGCCGATCCAGCCAATACCGAAGGCGCGGTTTGCCTTCCGACTCCACCAGATCCTCGTAAGTGGCACCCTCACCCTTGCGGGCTCCTCGTAGGCCCCACTGCCCCAGGAACAGTGCACGTTCGTCGAGCAGCCCCGAATAATCGGCCAGGGATACGCCTCGGACGATGCGGGTGCCCCAGAACGGTGGTACCGGAATGTCGATGTCCGCAGCGACGTCGGATCGCTCGGGTACCACGACCGGAGCCTCGGCGGCCTTGCGCTTCTCCGCGATGCGCTTGGACCTCTCGTGACGTTCCTTGCGCTCGGCGGCCTTCGCCTTCGCTTCGAGTGCCTCCGGACTGTCGGGGGCCGGACCGCCACCGCGCTTGGTGGTCATGATGGTGTCCATCAAACGCAGGCCCTCGAACGCGTCCCGCGCATAGTGCACGTCGCCTTCGTACACGTCCTGCAGATCGTTCTCGACGTATGACCGCGTCAACGCAGCTCCGCCGAGAAGCACCGGAAATTGCTCCGCCACGCCGCGGGAGTTGAGCTCGATCAGGTTGTCCTTCATGACCACCGTCGACTTCACCAGTAGCCCGGACATGCCGATCACGTCTGCGCGTTTGTCCAACGCGGCTTCGAGAATGGTCGAAATCGGCTGCTTGATACCGAGATTGACAACTTCGTAGCCGTTGTTGCTCAGGATGATGTCGACGAGGTTCTTGCCGATGTCGTGCACGTCGCCCTTGACGGTGCCGAGCACGATGCGACCCTTGCCGTCGTCGTCCGTCGCTTCCATGTGTGGCTCCAAGTACGCCACGGCAGCCTTCATGACCTCGGCGGACGCCAGCACGAACGGCAACTGCATCTGGCCGGAACCGAACAGCTCGCCGACGGTCTTCATGCCCGACAGCAACGTCTCGTTGATGATCTCGAGAGGCGGCTTCTCGGCCATCGCGGCGTCGAGATCTGTGTCGAGGCCGTTGCGTTCGCCGTCGACGATGCGGCGTTCGAGCCGCTCGAACAACGGCAGCCGACCCAGTTCCTCGGCGCGCGATTCCCGGGCCGATGCTGCCGAGACGCCCTCGAACAGCTGCATGAGCTTCTGCAGCGGGTCGTAGCCTTCGCGGCGTCGGTCGTACACCAGATCCAGAGCGGTCTCGCGTTGCTCGTCGGGAATCTTGTTCATCGGCAGGATCTTCGACGCGTGCACGATGGCGGTGTCGAGGCCGGCCTGTGTGCACTCGTGCAGAAAGACCGAGTTGAGCACCTGTCGGGCAGCAGGGTTGAGGCCGAACGAGATGTTCGACAACCCGAGGGTGGTGTGCACCTTCGGATACTTCTCCTTGAGCTGGCGGATGGCCTCGATGGTCTCGATGCCGTCGCGTCGAACCTCTTCCTGGCCGGTGGAGATCGGGAAGGTGAGGGTGTCGACGATGATGTCCTCGTGGCGCAGGCCCCAGTTCTCGATGATGTCGGTGATCAGGCGATCGGCGACACGCACCTTCCATTCGGCAGTACGCGCCTGCCCCTCCTCGTCGATGGTCAGAGCGACCACGGCGGCACCGTGTTCCTTCACCAAACGCATGATCTTCTGGAACCGCGAGTCGGGACCGTCGCCGTCCTCGTAGTTGACCGAGTTGACGGCGCTACGTCCACCGAGGTGCTCGAGGCCGGCTTCGAGCACGGCCGGTTCTGTGGAATCGAGCATGATCGGCAGCGTCGACGCAGTCGCCAATCTGCTGGCGAGTGCCGCCATGTCGGCGGCACCGTCGCGGCCGACGTAGTCGACGTTGAGGTCCAACATGTGCGCGCCGTCGCGGGTCTGATCCTTGGCGATGTCGAGGCACTTCTCGTAGTCCTCGGCGAGCATCGCGTCACGAAATGCCTTGGAGCCGTTGGAGTTGGTGCGCTCGCCGATCATCAGGATGCTGGCGTCCTGCTCGAACGGCACGGCGGTGTAGAGCGAGGAGACGCCCGGCTCCGGGGCCGGCTTCCGTTCCAGCTTCGTCGCCCCGTGCACCATGTCGGCAACCTGACGAATGTGCTCGGGGGTGGTGCCGCAGCATCCGCCGACGAGTGCCAGCCCGTACTCGCGGACGAAACCGCTCAGAGCGTCGGCCAATTCGGGGGCGGTCAGTGGATATTCGGCACCCTTCGCGCCCAACGTGGGCAGTCCGGCATTGGGCATCACCGATACCGGAAGACGGGAATGCTTCGACAGGTGGCGCAGGTGTTCGCTCATCTCGGCGGGGCCGGTGGCGCAGTTCAGTCCGATCATGTCGATGCCCAGCGGTTCGAGCGCAGTGAGGGCTGCACCGATCTCGCTGCCGACCAGCATTGCGCCCGTCGTCTCGACCGTCACATGGGTGATGATCGGGATTCGGACGCCGAGCTTGTCCATGGCGTGCTGGCTACCGATGATCGCGGCCTTGACCTGCAGCAGGTCCTGGCACGTCTCGACCAGAATGGCGTCGGCACCGCCGTCGATCATTCCGAGCGCAGCCTCGGTGTACGCATCGCGCAGCCGTGCGAACGGGGCGTGGCCGAGTGTGGGGAGCTTGGTTCCGGGGCCCATGGAACCCAGGACGTACCGATCCATCCCGTCGCGGCCGGGTCCCATTTCGTCCGCAGTCTCGCGGGCGAGCCGGGTGCCTTTCTCGGCCAACTCGCGGATTCGATCCTCGATGTCGTAATCGGCCAGGTTGGGCAGGTTGCATCCGAACGTGTTCGTTTCCACGGCGTCTGCGCCGGCCGCGAAGTACTCGCGATGAATCTCGCGCAGCACGTCGGGCCTGGTGTGGTTCAGAATCTCGTTGCATCCCTCGAGGCCGAGAAAGTCGTCGAGAGTGAGGTCGGCGTCCTGGAGCATCGTGCCCATTGCTCCGTCGCCGATGACAACGCGACGTGAAATCGCATCGAGCAGACCGGGCTTGTGTTGATCGGGCATCACTACAGAGTAGTGGGCACCACAGTTACCTCGAGTCGTAGGCTGTCGTGGTGAGTCCCCGAAACCTCGATGATCAGTCCCTGCCCGACGACGGTACCGACAAAATGGACAAATCAGGTGCCGACGCGGACATCCCCTTGGACGCCGCGCTGATCGAGGCCGTGCAGGATGCTGTGGCGAACGCCACAGACGCCGACGCCGACTACGACGAGGACGATCTGGACGACGACATTCCCGAGCTGCGCTCCCCCATCCTGGTGGCTGCTTTCGAGGGCTGGAACGACGCAGGCGATGCGGCGAGCGGCGCGGTCGAACATCTGGAGCTGATCTGGGACGCCAGCCCACTGGCCGAGCTGGACTCCGAGGACTACTACGACTACCAGGTCAATCGGCCGACCGTTCGTCAGGTCGACGGGGTCACCCGCGAGATCGAGTGGCCGTCGACTCGATTGTCGGTGTGTTCACCGCCCGGCAGCGACCGTGACGTGGTCTTGTTGCGCGGTATCGAGCCCAACATGCGGTGGCGCAGCTTCTGCGACGACCTGCTCGAGTTCGTCGAGCAGCTGGGCGTCGAAACCGTCGTCATTCTCGGCGCGCTACTGGCGGACACCCCGCACACCAGGCCCGTCCCGGTCACTGGCACTGCCTACAGCACCGAGTCTGCGGAGCAGTTCAACCTCGAGCAGACCCGCTACGAGGGCCCCACCGGTATCACCGGCGTTCTGCAGGACGAATGTGTCAAGGCAGGGGTGCCGGCCGTGTCGTTCTGGGCTGCTGTCCCCCATTACGTGTCGCAGCCACCGAATCCGAAGGCCACCGTGGCGTTGCTGCAGCGGGTCGAAGACGTACTCGACATCGAGGTGCCGCTCGGCGAGCTGCCCACGCAGGCCGAGGAGTGGGAGGAGGCGGTCAACGAGATGACCAAAGAGGACGAGGAGATCAGCGAGTACGTGCGCAGCCTCGAGGAGCGTGGTGACGCCGAGGTGGACATGTCCGATGCGATCGCCAAGATCGACGGCGACGCCATCGCCGCCGAGTTCGAGAAGTACCTCCGGCGGCGCGGCCCGGGCAACTTCGGGCTCTGACCCGAACGCACACGAGGAGCCGGGAGCCGGTGAGGTCTTTCTGATGCCGACGTAACGTCACCGCAGCGGTGGCGTCACCCCGACACCGGAGCCTCGTGGGTATGGCCAGCACACCGCGATTTCTGCAAGGCGTCTTCTCCTTCACCGGCAACGGTCTGGACAAGCCCGAGTTGATCGATCCCAGCCTGAGTTTCGTCGTCCCCGAGGGGGTGACGGCTCAGCCGCTGTACTTCCGGGGCGGTAATTCGAGCGATGAACTGGTGGTCGTGACCTTGCTGCGCGACGGCAGCCCGATGCGTATGTTCCCGATGGGGGCCAAGAGCGGCGTCAACATTCCGTTGCGGGTCGTCGAGGACGTCGATCCCGATACCGTGCTCGAGCTGGTGATCGCGGCCCCCGCCGGAACCAGCGGAGAGGTCGTCGTCGACTTCGGTCTGGTGCTGGTCTGATGCCTGCGGGAAAACAGCGATTGCTGGTGATCGGCAACGGAATGGCCGGTGCCCGGACGGTCGAACAGATCCTCGAGCGAGACGGCAGCTCGCTGTTCGACATCACGATGATCGGCGACGAACCGTACGGCAATTACAACCGCATCATGCTCTCCCACGTGCTGTCCGGTGAGGCCACCGTCGACGACGAGGATCTCGTTCTCAACCCCATGAGTTGGTACAGCGAGAACGGCGTGACGTTGCACGTGGGCGATCGAGCGGTGTCGCTCGACCGGTTCTCCAAAACGGTTGTCTGCGAAAGCGGTCGGTCCGTCGACTACGACGTACTGATCATTGCCACCGGTAGCAACACGTTCTTCCCGAACATGGACGGTCTGCGCGAGTCCGACGGCAGACTGGCACGTGGGGTGTTCGGATTCCGCACGATCGCCGACACCAACGGCATGTTGCAGATGGCGCAGTCGCGCGACGACGTGTCGGCGGTGGTGATCGGCGGCGGACTGCTCGGTCTCGAAGCAGCGTACGGACTGCGGACGCAGGGACTGGACGTGAACGTGGTGCACTCCCCCGGGCACCTGATGAACCAGCAGCTCGACGAGCGCGGTGGACGAGTCTTGCGCAACAAGATCGAGTCGCTCGGCGTCGGTGTCCACACCTCGAAGAGAACCACCTCGGTGTTGCGGTCGGACGACGGTACCGTCATCGGCGTCGGTTTCAACGACGGCACCTCGCTGGACGCCGACATGGTCGTCGTGACCGCCGGAATTCGGCCCAGTGTCGATTTCGCCCGCGCCGGCGGCCTGGTCATCGAACGCGGAATCGTCGTCGACGACCAATTACGTTGCGAGGATGAGGGTTCCATCTATGCCGTCGGCGAATGCTGTCAGCACCGCGGTGAGGTGTACGGCCTCGTCGCGCCCCTCTGGGAGCAGGCCGCTGTCCTGGCCGATGTACTCACCGGTGCCGATCCCGCTGCCGCGTACCACGGTTCGCGTCTGACGACCAAGCTCAAGGTGGCCGGCGTCGACGTCGCGTCGATGGGGATCACTGCGCCCGAGCGCGACGACGACGAATTCGTTCAGTTCTACGAACCACGCAGTGGCACGTACAAATCGGTCATCGTGCGGAACAACAAGCTCGTCGGCGCCACCCTGCTGGGCGACATCTCCAAGGCCAACTTTCTCACCCAGGCGTTCGACGAGAAGGTGCCGCTGCCCGACGAGCGCATCAGCATGCTCTTCGACATGGGAACGCCCTCTGCGGCAACAGGAGCCGCCGAACTGGCAGACGACGTTCAGGTGTGCAACTGCAACGGCGTCACCAAGGGCGCCATCGTGGCCTGCGTGCACGCCGGTGCCAAGAATCTGAGCGATGTGACTGCACAGACCCGAGCAGGCAAGGGATGTGGGTCCTGCAAGGGGTTGGTGAAAGACATCATCGCGTGCGCAGCCGGTGGCGCAGTCGAAGCGGACCCCACCGCAGACCGGTACGTGCCGTGTATCCCGATGACGAAGCCGGAACTGATCGAAGCGATCAGGTCGCGAGACCTCCGGGCAGTCTCGCAGGTGTTCACGGAGCTTGCGACCGACGGCGTCGAGGACGCCGCCGCCAAGATGCCGCTGGCGTCACTGCTGCGCACCGTCTGGGGTCCGGATTGGGTGGACGAGCGCGGCGCACTGTTCATCAACGACCGGGTGCACGCCAACATTCAGCGGGACGGCACGTTCTCGGTGGTACCGCAGATGAAGGGTGGCGTCACCACCCCGGATCAACTGCGCAAGATCGCCGACGTTGCCGACAAGTACCACGTCCCGCTGGTCAAGGTCACCGGCGGACAGCGCATCGACCTCCTCGGGATCAAGAAGGAAGACCTACCCAAGGTGTGGGGCGATCTGGACATGCCCTCCGGCTTCGCCTACGGCAAGAGCATGCGCACGGTGAAAACCTGTGTGGGCAGCGACTTCTGCCGCTTCGGTCTCGGCGACTCGACGGCTCTCGGCATCGCGCTCGAAGAGCGGTTCCAAGGGTTGGAGACTCCCGCGAAACTCAAACTCGCGGTCGCCGGCTGCCCGCGCAACTGCTCGGAGGCGCTGTGCAAGGACTTCGGCGTGGTCTCGGTCGGCGAGGACAGGTGGGAGATCTACGTCGGCGGCGCGGCCGGGGCTCACATCCGCAAGGGAGATCTGCTGGCCACCGTGACAGGAGCCGAGGAGGTGATGACAGTGGCAGGCAGATTCATCCAGCACTATCGGGAGAACGCGCAGTGGCTCGAACGGACGTACGCCTGGGTTCCGCGCGTCGGCTTGGAGGAACTGCAGAGCGTTCTGATCGACGACCGTGACGGCATCGTCGCCGGACTCGACGAGCGACTGCAAACATCGGTCGACGGCTACGTGGACCCATGGCAGGACCGCACGGCACCCAAATCGCCCGCGCAGTTCGCACCCTCGCTGCCACTGCTCCCGCTGCCACAGGTGCCGGTCCGATGAGCGTGCCGGTGGGAGCGTTGGAAGATCTGACTCCCGGCGAGGGACGGGCCTACGTCGTGGACGGTAAGCAGGTGGCGGTGTTCCTGCTCGGTGACGGTTCGGTGCGCGCGATGGACGCCGTCTGCCCGCACCGGGGCGGACCACTGGCCGACGGCCAAATCGACGGGTCCGTAGTCGTCTGCCCACTTCACCAATACGCCTTCTCTCTCGACGACGGCACCTGCCCGAGTGGAATCTCGTCGGTCCGCACCTACCCCGCGGCCGTGGTGAACGGAAAAGTGACCGTGGAGCTGTAACCGGCACGGTTGAACAACTGGCACTCCTACCCCCAGGGTCATTCCGCAGGCTCCACTCCTCCCACCAGGGTCATTCCGCAGGCTCCACTCCTCCCACCAGGGTCATTCCGCAGGCTCCACTCCTCCCACCAGGGTCATTCCGCAGGCTCCACTCCTACCCCCTACCCTGTTCCAGTGACCGAATCAGGCGAGGACGCACGGCTGGGTGCCGCGAATGCGTTCGTGGAGGAAGACCGTCTCGGTCTCTTCTCGTTCGCCGTCGCCGAGAAAAGATCCGAATACCTGGCAGTACTGCGGGCGTTCGACACCGCTCGCGCGAACTACGTGGTGTTGCTGCACTCGGGCGACGTCGCCGACCTCATCGCTCGTAGCCCCGGGCGTCACGACGCGCTGACCACACTGGACATCGCACCCCTGCTCGATCAACTCCACGCCTGGGGTCTGCTCGAACGCAGCTACGACGGCACCCGCGCCGCGACCCTCGCCGAATACCGCAACCGGCACTTCGTCTACCAGTTCGGTCAGGCCGGCTACAAGGCCTACCGCGCGGTCGAGGACGTGCTCGGTGCGCGCCTGGACGACGCCTCGCTGTCCCGGCTGGTGCTCCCCGAGCTGCTGGCCGACATGCACGAGCTGGCCGAGGCGAACCGTCAGGCCGACGGCGACCGCATCTACCGCAAGCTCAGCAGACTCGATTCGACGTTGTCGGAGATGGCGACCCGCGCCGCCCACTTCTATCTGGTGCTGGGCGACCTGGTGCGCACCACCGAGATCACGCCCGAATCGTTCTTGGCGCACAAGGATGCACTGCTCACGCACATGCGTGAGTTCAGCTCCGATCTCACCCGCTATGCCCCCAAGTTGGCGGAAGCGATCGCACTCGTCGAGAGCACCGGCATCGAGGAACTCGTCGACCGTGCCGCGATCAGCGACGAACGAGTCTTTCTCTCCGTCGACGAACGGCGAGCGGACTGGACCGACCGATGGGCCGGGTTGTCGCACTGGTTCGTCGCGGCCGAATCCGAGCTCAGCGAATCCGAGCGCCTCCGCGAGGGCACGATGAGCGCGATCGCTGCTGTGCTGTCACTGCTGCGGCGCGTCACCGAAACTCGGAAGGGCGGTGTGAGTCGCGAGAGCCAACTGCGTCACCTCGCCGGCTGGTTCGCTGCTGCCCCCACCGAGGACAGCGCACATGCTCTGTTTCACGCCGTGTTCGGCCTCGGCCGACCCCGGCACCTGTCGATGGTCCATCCCGACGCCGACATCATCCCCATGTCCCGATCATGGTGGGAGGCACCGCCGGTCGAAATCTCGCGCACGCTGGCCGAGACCGGACGCACTCCGACTCCCGGCGTTCCAGGGCGGGTACAGCGCAACGACGGCGGCATCAGACGACTGCGCGAGCAGCAACTCGAGTCGCAGCGATCACGCAGTGCCGCGGCGCAGTCGCTCGCCTCGGCCGGAATCCACGACCGCATTCTGAACGAGCAGGAAACCGAAGTGTTGCTGAGCCTGCTCAACGCCGCGTTGACTGCCCGGGTACGCGTGAGCGGACGCACCTCGGACTCGTCCGGATCGGACAGTGGCGTGCGCCTGACGCTGAGCGACAGCGACCGTTCGACGATCGTGCGCACCAGCCGTGGCCGATTGCATCTGGACCGCCTCGCCCTCGACGTCAGTGAGGTGGCCCGCCGGTGAGAGCACGTGAAATCTCCTCGCTCGCTCTGGATTCCTACCAGCGCGCTGCCCGAGTCGCGTTGTCCAACCACCTGGTCACCGCGACGTACCCCGATCGAATCGCGTTACCGCTGCTGCGCAGGTGGGCAACCGAACTGCGTGAGGATCTCCTGGAGCTGTTCGGCTACCGCTTCGAGGTCACCGAGACGACCGCGCGTCTGTTCCCCGTGATCGATCGTCTCGACGACAGTCAACCCGCGCGAACGCCGTCCGAGCGGGTGTTCGACCGCCGCAGGTACGCGTATCTGGCGCTGGCGCTTGCCGCGCTCGGTCGGGCCGGAAACCAGATCACTCTGTCCGAACTCGCCGATCACGTGGCGACGGAGTCGAGTCAGGTGGACGGCGTCGAACTCACGACCGACCGCGCGAGCGACCGAGACGCATTCGTCGACGCGATCGGATGGCTGGCCACGCGTGGTGCGATCTCGCTGGCCGACGGCGACGCCACGGGCTGGGCGAACAATCCGACGGCCGGTGAGGCCCTGTACGACATCGACCGATCGGTGGTCGTCGCGATGTTTCGGCCGCCGCGTGCCGTGCAGCACCTGCGTTCGATTCGTGGCCTGCTGGCCGGCTCGGATGCCCCGATCGATCCCGAGGATTCCGATCTCGGACACATCGAGTCCGGGCGTGAGGCAGACCCGAAGGAAACGCTGCGTGCGGTACGCCGAGCGTTGGTCGAACACCCCGTCGTCTATCTCGACGATCTCGACGGAGACGCACGCACCGCCCTGACCGCCTCGCGCACCGTCGCCGACGTCGAGTTGCTCACCGGTCTCGTTGCCGAGCGTCGCGCCGAGGGCGTGGCCCTCATCGACACCTCGGGACGGTTGTCCGACCACCGCTTTCCCAGCACCGGAACGATCGCTCAGGTGGCGTTGCTCATCGCGGGAGAAATCTCCGATCGGGTCGTGGATCCCGATGCTCCGGCACTGTCCACGTATCCGCTGCCTGCGAGCGACTTACTCGTCGAACAGCTGGACGACGCGATCCCCGGCGGCGGAATCTTCGGCGACCTGGCCGAATTCGGATTTCCCGCCGATCCGACGACGGTCGAGAACTCGGCGGAGCGCACACAGTACCCGCTGATCGAGGACAGTTGGCTGGTCTCGGTCGTCGACGATCTCGTGGACCGATTCGGTCGCACGTTCGCGGCGCAGTGGCAGACCGACCGGGACGGTCTACGCATCCGTGCGATTGCGCTGTTGCATCGACTTCGCTTGATACACAGCGTATCCGGCGGCGTGTTGGTGCTACCGGTGATCGCTCGGTACCGAGACGTGATGGTCAGCGTGCGTGACCGAGCCCCGCAGGACTCGCTCTTCGGCACCGAACAAGCCCCCAGTACCGATCCATCCGAAGTAGAGGCCTGAGTAGATGACCGCACACTCGAATCGCTTTAGGCCCACGCGCGCCGGAATCGTCAACCTGTGGGATTACCGGGATCAGGAGTTCTCTTTCGCCGACGGTCGATTGGTGCTGCGTGGTCCCAACGGATCCGGCAAGACCAAAGCGCTCGAAGTGCTGTTTCCCTTCGTCCTCGACGGCCGGATCGAGCCGCGCCGGCTCAACCCGTTCGCCGGTGAAGAACGAACGATGAAGTCCAACCTGCTCTACCGAGGGCAGGAAAGCGCACATTCGTACGTGTGGATGGAGTTCGGCCGCGGCTCGCGCGAGGACCCCGAATCGGTGACCGTCGGAATCGGTATGCGGGCGAGCCGCCACAACGACAAGGTGACCCGCTGGTACTTCGTGGCCGACGGCCGAGTGGGCGTCGACTTCTCGTTGTTGGGCTCCGACGACCGGCCGCTGACGAAGAAGCAATTGGCCGAACAACTCGGCAGCGATGCACTGACCGATCGTCCGGTCGACTACCGCGCCGCGATCGATGCCCGGATGTTCGGGCTCGGCGCGCAACGGTACGACCAGTTGATCAATTTGATTCTGACACTTCGCCGTCCGCAGTTGGCCAAGAATCTCGATCCGAAAGGGTTGTCCCAGGCGCTGACCGACGGTCTGCGTCCCCTCGACGAGCAACTGGTGCTCGAGGCAGCACGTTCCTTCAGCGACATGGAGGAAGTCGGACGCGCGCTGGAGGGACTGGCCCAAGCCGATCAGGCGGCCAGGAACTTCGTGTCGGTCTACTCCAAATACCTTCGCGTACAGACCCGTTCGGATGTCGAGCAAGTCTCGCGTCGGCTCGAAGCCGTGACGCACGCGACCACTGCGCACTTCGCCGCCGCCGCCCTGAAGGACCGGCGTCTGCTGGAACGGGCGGCCGCAGAGACGCGGTTCGACGAGGCCGAGCGTGCGCTCGATCAGGCCGTCGCAGACCGAGAAACCCTGCAGCGCTCGAGCGCGTACGAGGGCAAGCAGCAACTGGACGATCTCGCCGAATCCGCTGCGAAGCTGGAGGTCTCGACGGCGCAGCAGGCCGATCGCGCACGCAAAGCGCAAGCAGAACTGGAGCAGCGCACGGCCGAGGCAGCCCGGGCGGATTCGGCACTCCGGGACTCCGTTGCCGGAGTGACTCGCGCGGAGGACGAGCTGCAGACTGCGGCCGAGGACGCGGGCATCGTGTGGACACCGCTGCCCGGCACGGCGCGCAGTGATCAGATCAGTACCGCGCTTCGTGGGCACGCCGAGGAACGGGACGGCGACGTACGTGCAGTGCGTGAGGCGCTGGCCACCGTCGAGAAGGCGTCGACGGAACGCGCTCGCGCGGAGAAGGCCGCAACGAAGGCGCGCGAGTTGCTCGAAGCAGCCGCGGCTGCCGTCACCGAGGCCGAGGCGACGGTGGACCTGGAGAAGGCGCAGTTCGCTTCGGGCCTGCGGGCCTGGTGGTCGAGCAACTCGTCGCTCTACTCCTCCGCGGGCATCACCTCCGCTGTGTTCGAGGCCCTCGACGCAGCCCTGGCAGGCATCGGCGACGACGACGCCCCGAGCCTGGAATCCGTGCTCGCCGAGCAGACCTCGGATGGTATCGACGCGATTCGCGCCCGGCAGGCACAGGCACGCGTCGACGTGGCCGCGCGCGAGGCCGAGGTGAAGGCGCTGCGGGGCGAACTGTCCGTGGTACGAGCCGAACACGACGATGCCCCACCACCGTTCGCAGCGCGCACCGACAGCCGTGCCGATCTCTCGGGCGCACCGCTGTGGCAACTGGTTCGGTTTGCCGATGCGGTCTCCCCTACCGACGCGGCGGGCATCGAATCCGCGCTGCAGGCCGCGAACCTGCTCGACGGGTGGATTCATCCGACCGCAGACTCCCCCGTCGACGCGACGTCGGAGCAATATCTGTCGCCGCTACCGGTGGCCGCGAGGCCGACCGGTTCGACGCTCGCGTCCGTGCTGGAACCCGAGCCCGGTACTGCCGTCCAGGAATCGCGAATTCTCGATGTACTGAATTCGATTGCATTGCAGCAGGATCGAAACGACCCCTCGGACAGTTCTGTCTCGATAGGCGTCGACGGTCGGTACTGGCAGGGAGTGCAGCAGGGTCGCCACGCAAAACCGGATGCCGAGTACATCGGCGCGACGGCGCGGGCGCGTCGGCGAGAGCAGCGCATCGCCGAGCTCGGTGCTGCGATCGATTCCGCGACAGCCGAACTCGCGACCGCGACCGCCGCCGAGCTGGCGGCGCGCGAGCTGGTGCAGGCGTTGAACGCGGCCGCCAGGCAGCTCCCCCGAGTCTCGGCCATCGTGAAAGCGCAACGTGCCGTCACGGCAGCCGCAGGCGCGCTGCGCACCTCGAAAGATGCGTCTGCAGCGGCAGATCGAGAATTCGACCAGGCGATCGCCGACCTGTCCGCGAAAGAGAAACAACTGCGCTCCGTCGCCGTGGCCCATCGCACCCCGCACCTGGGCCGCGATGTCGATGCCCTCGCCGCAGCGATTCGCCATTTCGAGCATCAGGGCGCAGCGGTCATCCGTAAACGCAACGACCATGCACGCGAGACCGAGCGGGCGCGCGAGGCCACCAACCGCCTCGAGGAGGCCACCGGACTGGCCGAGGAACTCGCCGAGGAAGCCGCGATAGCCGACGAGAGCTATCGGCAACAGCTGCAGCGTCTGGAATTGCTGAGCGAGAAACTCGGTGCCACGGCCGAACAGATCAACACCGATCTCGACAACGCGCGCGATCGCATCGAGAAGTGCCGAGCCGAGCAGCGAGCAGCCCGAAAGGCGGACAAGGAAGCCGGCGAGGCGACCGGCAAGGCCGAGGGTGCATGCAACACGGCGCTCGAAAGCCTGCGCGCTGCCGTGACCGAGACCCTGGGTGATGCCGTCCGACTGGCACCGTACGCCCGCAAGGATCTGCTGCACATCCTCGGCGTGCACGAGACGTACACGTGGCCGGCCAGCGACTCGGCGTGGCTGACGGTCGAACAGATCCTGTATCGGGTTCAGCAGGCCGCCGGCCCCGACGACGACGTCCCGGTACTTCCACCGGTGGTGCTCGCGCTGCATTCGGCACTCGACACGGCGACGGCGTCGGTGAAAGTGACCGACTCGAGCCGGAAGTCGACACGAACGGCGCTGACGAGCGCACTGCAGGAGTTCGACTCGCAACTGGCCGCTTCCGGTCAGGACTACCGCCTGCAGTGGGACGCACCGGACGGGTTGACGGTGGTACGCGTGCAGGACGAGCAGGGTTATTCCTCGGTCGGAGACTTCGCCGACCGCATCGGTGCGGCCCGGGCCGACCAGGAACTGCTCTTGACCGAGCAGGAACGCCGAATTCTCGAAGACGCGCTGCTGACCGGGTTGGCGCAGCAGATTCACGAGCGCACCGTCGACGCGCGTGAGCTGATCGCGCAGATGTCCGCCGAGATGAAGCAACGCCGTATGTCCTCGGGCAATACGATCGGCGTGCACTGGGTGCTCGCGGACAACCTCGACGACGGGGCGCGGGCAGTGTCCAAGCTGCTCGACCGCGATGCCTCGGCGCTGAGCCAGGACGATCTGGCCGCGATGCGCGCACACTTCGCGTCGGAGATCAGGATCGCTCGTGCGGCGCATCCGGAACGGTCGTATCCCGAGATCCTGTCCGCGACACTGGACTATCGTCGCTGGCGGGTGTTCGCGTTCACGCTCATCAGCGGCGACGGCAACGAGGATCGTCTGACCGTCGCTCGTCACAGTGCACTCTCGGGCGGTGAGCAATCGGTGTCGCTGCATTTGCCGCTGTTCGCCGCGGCGCACGTGATGCTCTCGTCCGCCGATCCGCATTCACCGCGGCTGCTGGCGCTGGACGAGGCGTTCGCCGGTGTCGACGACAACGGTCGTAGCGAATTGCTCGGACTGAGTGTGCAATTCGACCTGGATCTGTTCATGACCGGTTACGACCTGTGGATCACCTACGCGGACGTCCCCGGTTGCGCACACTACGATTTGGCGCACTCGACCGCCGAGAACACCGTCAGCGCAGCACTTCTGGTGTGGGAGAACGGTGAATTGTTCGCCGAACACGACGGCACCGACCTCGCAGCCGCCCTCGGATCACCGTTGACCCGCCGGGTGCCGACCCGAACCGAAGGTGGGCTGGAGTTTGGCCGGTAACAGTGAGTGGCGAGGCAGCGTCGAATTGGCGGCGCTGTTGGACGCTGCGCGAAAGAAGTTGGAGTCCAACTGGCTTCGGGTCGGCGGTAACATCACCGTCGACCTGAGTGATGCGCCGGAACTGTGGCGTCTGTGCAGTGCCATCTCGAAGTCCAACTCCAGCCTGCACTCTCGGGCACGGAGCACCCGGCTCGATCTCGAGCGGTTCGACGCATGGCTGAGCCATCCGCTCAACGGCGGTATCGGTCTGATCGACACCCTCGCCGGTCAGGCCCCGTTGCAGGACAAGAAGCGCATTGCGGCCGACAAGGCTCAGGTACGCGCCGATGCGCTCGACCGGGCGCGTGCGGCGCTCGGCGGTGGTACCGATCGCGAGTGGATCGAGCACTGGATCGCGTCGTTGCTCAATCAGGACGGCACCCTCGGCGGCCGCGTCGCCGTCGACGCACTCGGGGTCGCAACGCAAGTACTGGCGCTGCTTCCGGTGGACGGGATGTCGCTCACCGAGCTGGCGGAACTGGCCACCGGTGATACCAAGGCCCTCACGGGCGGCGGTGCCGCGAAACTCGTCCTCGATGCATTGTCGTTGCGCGAGAACGTGCCTCGACCCGTCGATCCAGTGGGGATCAGAGCGCTGTGGGAAACGGCCGGAGTGTCGGTCGACGCCGTGTCGAGCCGGGTACTGGTTCTCGGCTACCGCGTCGCAGAGACCCACACGGTGGCTCGCTGGCTCAACGAAGCAGCCGACGAGGGCATGCCCTTTCCCGTCACCGTGGACATGCTCGCGCGCGGCCCTCTCACCAACAGCTCGTCGACCGTGTTCGTGTGCGAGAACGTCGCTGTGCTCGCGGCCGCAGCCCGCTCTCTCGGCTCGAACTGTGCCAGCTTGATCTGCACCGACGGTCAGCCCTCGGCCGCAGTGCATCGGCTGCTGGCTGCGCGCGCCCCCGGCACCACGATCGAATGGCGTGCCGACTTCGACTGGGCCGGAATGCACATGGTGACCCGCGCACTCGCCCGGTACGACGCGGTGCCGTGGCGAATGGACGTCGACTCGTACCGCCGCGCACTGGACGCGCGCAACTCGGAACCACTGAAGGGGCATCCCACGGACACTCCGTGGGACCCGGATCTGGCTGCTGCACTGCGTGATACGGGACGAGCGGTCATGGAAGAACGCCTGATCCCGGATCTGCTGACGGATCTACGCCTGGGGCCCGCGGACTAACGCAGCGGAACTCCGAGCAGCGCATCGACCGCATCGGCGAAAGTGCCGGGTGCGCTCGCATCCGATCCACCGCGCTCGACTGCGAAACTTGCCCACGCGTCGAGGGCGTCGAGAGCCTTGGGTGTGTCGAGGTCATCGGCCAGATGCTGACGCAGGCGGTTGACGACGTCGTCGGCCGACGCTGCGGACTCGAGCGCCGCTGCTCGACGCCACAGCGCGAGGCGGGTGTGTGCTCGCTCGAGGACCTCGTCGGACCACGGCCGATCCTGCCGGTAGTGGCCCGCGAGCAGGCCCAGCCGCACCGCGGCCGGATCGACGTTCTCTGCGCGGAGCTTCGAGACGAACACCAGGTTGCCGCGGCTCTTGGACATCTTCTCGCCGTCGAGACCGATCATTCCCGTGTGCACGTAGTGCCGGGCGAACCGAGGGTCACCGGTTGCCGCCTCGGCGTGTGCCGCCGAGAACTCGTGGTGCGGGAAGATGAGATCGCTTCCGCCGCCCTGGATGTCGAAACCGGTTCCGATGCGATTGAGTGCAATGGCAGCGCATTCGATGTGCCAGCCCGGTCGGCCGGGGCCCCACGGCGACGGCCACGACGGTTCGCCGGGACGTACCGAGCGCCACAGCAGCGCATCGAGTGAATCGCGCTTGCCCGCACGATCGGGATCTCCGCCGCGTTCGGCGAAGAACGTGTCCATGGTGGGACGGTCGTAGCCGGATTCGTAGCCGAACTGCTCGGTTGCGTCGGCACGGAAGTACACGTCGGGGTACTCGGCGTCGTCGACGACGTAGGCAGCGCCGGACGCCACCAGCTTCTCCACCAGTTCGACGACCTCCTCCACCGACTCGACGGCACCGATGTAGTCGTGCGGAGGCACGACCCGCAGAGCCTCCATGTCGGCGCGGAACAGCTCGATCTCGCGCGCACCGAGATCGCGCCAATCCTCACCGTCGCGATTCGCGCGCTCGAACAGCGGATCGTCGACATCGGTGACGTTCTGCACGTAGTGCACGTCGATACCCGCATCACGCCACAAGCGGTTGATCAGATCGAACGTCAGATACGTTGCCGCATGTCCCAGGTGGGTGGCGTCGTACGGGGTGATTCCGCAGACGTACATGCGAGCGGTCGAACCGGGGGTGACCGGACGGACCTGGCGATCTGCGGTATCGAACAACCGAAGCGCTGGACCCTGTCCTGGGATTGTCGGGATCTCCGGGCTGGACCAAGAATGCATGCAGCCGAGCCTATCCGAGCCCGTTCAGAAGGCGGGCCACGGTATCGGTCTGCTCGATCGAGGTTCCGGCATGACCGGGCGCGCGATCAGCTGCTGGGCCCGATCCAACACCGCAATGGTTTCGGCCAGCGTTATCTTGTCGACCAGCCGTGGAGCGATGACGGTGTCGAAGGTCTCGACGAACCGCACGACGTCGGCCATCAGAGCATCGTCGACCGCCTGGCCTGCCCACCCCCAGAGAACCGTGCGCAGCTTGTTCTCGGCGTGCAGGCAGATGCCGTGATCCACCCCGTAGACATAACCGTCGAGACCTTCGAGGGCATGCCCACCCTTGCGATCTGCATTGTTGAGAATGACGTCGAGAACCGCCATCCGCTGCAGGCGTGGATCGTCGGCATGGATCAGAGCGATCTCTTCGCCATCGCCGTCGTAGGCCTGCAACACCGGAATCCAGCCCGCCGGAACGAGATCGGGACGGCAGATGTCGACCAGGTCCACGCGGCCCTCGACCCGCTCCTCGGGAGTATCTATCCACTTCTGCACCATGCCGGGACCGAACGGACCGTCGCGCAGCACCGTGGGCGGAATCACGCCCCACCCGAGCGCCTCGGAGATCTCGTACGACGCCACCTCCCGCCCGGCGAGGGTGCCGTCGGGAAAGTCCCAGAGCGGCACCTCTCCGCGCACGGGTTTGTACACGCACCGCACTGCCGAGTCGCCGTCGCCCGCCTCGCACACGAGGGTGGCGTTGGACGCCGAAACCACCCGGCCGACGACAGTCAGCTCGCCGGTCTCCATGGTCTCGCGGCCCTCGAAGGGAGGTAGTTCGACGGTCAAGACTCGTCGACCTCTGTCACCGGACCGAAGGTGGCACCGCGGCGGTAGCCGTTCGTCCTGATGCAGACGTGTCCCTCGGGGGCGAGCGGCAGGCCGCACAGCGGGCACGGCGCTCGGCCGGCTGCCACGACCAGCTCGGACCGCGCTGCGAACTCGCGAGCCTGAACGGGTGTCAGAAACACTCGAACCGCGTCGGGGCCCTCGTCGGTGTCGTCGAGCACGACGGATTCGTCGACCTCGACCTCACTGACGGCCAACAACTCCACCACGACGGCATTGGCGTCGGCATCCCAACCCAACCCCATCGTGCCGACTCTGAATTCGGTGTCGATCGGGGTCACCAACGGGCTGGTGTCGAGTGTCTCGGCCTCCTCGGTCGGCACATCGGTACCGAAGCGACGCTGCACCTCCTCGAGCAGCAGTCCCATTCGATCGGCCAGCACCTGTACCTGCTGCTTCTCCAACGCGACCGAGACCACTCGGGCATCGTGCACCGCCTGGAGAAAGAACGTTCGGTCACCCGGCTCACCTACGGTCCCGGCGACGAAACGATCAGGGGTGCGAAAAACGTGTATGGCGCGCGGCATTGCACCTCCTAACGACTCGAAAAGCTCCGCGAAACGAATCGCGAACTTCCATTATCGGCCACAGATCGACCGTGGACGGTATTGCTCGCCCTCCAGCCTGCCACCGATCGGGAGATCGGCGGCGAACCGGCATCTCTAGGTGCCCGCGCCGCCGCCCACCACTGCATCGGACGAGTCTGCAACGTCGGGTTTCGCGCCTGCTTCGTCGGACGTCGGCTCTTCCGCCTTCGGCACGAACACGCTCAAGTCGGATCCGGTGTCGTTGGTCCGCAACACGAACGGCCGAGTCGACGTGTAGCGCACGACGCTGATCGACGCCGGATCGGCAACGATCCGCTGGAAAGAATCGAGATGGGCACCCATCGCATCGGACAGCACCGACTTGATCACATCCCCGTGAGAGCAGGCCACCCACAGCACATCCCGGCCGTGGTGGGCGGCCAGCCGCGCATCGTGCTCCCGTATCGCCTGGACCGCGCGTTGCTGCACCGTAGCCAAGCCTTCGCCTTCGGGGAACACCGCCGCGGACGGATGCTGCTGAACGACCTTCCACAGCGGCTCGGCCAGCAGCTCCTTGATGGTTCGACCGGTCCATTGTCCGTAGTCGACCTCGACGATCCTGTCCTCGACCATCGGAGTCAGCCCCAACCGAGTGGCCAGCGGTTCCACGGTCTGCTCGCACCGCAACAACGGAGAGCGCACGATCTCCACGACCGGGAGGACCCCCAGCCGTTCGGCAACCGCCTGTGCCTGCTCTCGGCCCCGGTCGTCGAGCTCCACCCCTTCGCTCCGACCTGCGAGCGTGCCCGCGGTGTTCGACGTCGAACGTCCATGGCGAAGCAAGATGACTGTCATTGCTCCGAGCCTAACGAGGAACGGTTCACGTAGCCGAGACAACCCCGCCGGCCAGCAGACCCAGCACAACCACACCGAGCACGATGCGGTAACCGACGAACCAGTACAGCGAATGGTTCGCGACGAACTTGAGCAGCCAGGCGATCGAGGCATAACCCAGGCCGAACGCGATGATCGTGGCCACCAGCAGCTGTTGTCCCGACGCGGCGAGGCCGGAGCCGACCGGCTCGAAGGCGTCGGGCAGCGAGAACAAGCCGGACGCCGTGACGGCCGGGATCGCGAGCAGGAACGAAAAGCGCACTGCAGCTTCGCGTTCGAGTCCGAGGAACAGACCAGCGCTGGTGGTGGCTCCGGAGCGGGACACTCCGGGAATCAGCGCCAGGCATTGAGCGAGGCCCATGACGATGCCGTCCCTGGTGGTGAGTTTCTCGATCGGCCGTTCCTTGCGACCCAGCCTCTCCGCGACGGCGATTACCACGGCGAAAGCGATCAGCATGAACGCGATGAGATACAGATTGCGCGCACCGGTGCGGATCTGATCCTTGAACAACAGACCCAGAATGCCGATCGGGATGGTGGCGATGATCACGTACCACCCCATGCGGTAATCGAGACCCCGTTCTTCTTTCCTGCGCAATCCGACGAACCAGGCCTTGATGATTCTGACGATGTCACGCCAGAAGAAGAGCAAAACAGCGGCTTCGGTACCCAGCTGCGTCACCGCGGTGAACGACGCGCCGGCGTCCTCGTTCCAGAACACCCCCGACACGATTCGCAGATGACCGGAAGAGGAAATGGGAAGGAATTCCGTCAGTCCCTGGACTGCGCCGAGGATGATCGCCTGCAGCCACGTCATGTCGATCATGCGGCGCCCCGTCCCAGCGTCGAAGCGGACGATTCGATTGTTGCCGGCGCGTGGGCGAGTGCCCGCCCCCTGGATTCGCGATTCACGGGGACGACCGTACCCGGCGCGGCACTTGCGCACCGAGCACAGCGAAGCGGCGCGGCACATTCACACCGAGCGGCGCGGCGCACTACTGTGCACTGGCGGCAGGCCAGTACGAACCCGACGATCACAGGTAAAAGGACATTCGGCACATATGAAGCAGAGATCGGTCGGCACCAGCGGACTTCGGGTGTCGAGGCTCGGCCTCGGCACTCTCGGGTGGGGCAGCGGGACCGATGGGGACGACGCTGCGGCGCAGTTGTCGGCGTTCGCCGAGGCGGGCGGCACCTTGGTCGATACGTCTCCGGCGTACGGCGACGGTCGAGCTCAGCGAGTACTCGCGGAGTTGCTCGACGATGTGGTTCCTCGGCAGGACTTGGTGATCAGCAGTGCCGCGGGGGTCGGTTCGCGGTACGGCCGGTATCACGTCGATTGCTCGAGGCGCGGACTGCTCGGTCAGTTGGACGCAACGCTGCGTGAGCTCGGTACCGACTATCTCGACCTGTGGCAGGTAGCCACGTGGGATCCGATGACCCCGGTCGACGAGGTGGCGGCGACACTCGACTACGCCGTCTCGAGTGGACGGGTTCGCTACACCGGTGCCCGCGGGTATCTGGGCTGGCAGTTGGCCACGGCTGCCGGTGCGGCCGGTATCGGACGGATCGTGTCGACGCAGGCGGAGTACTCACTGTTGGCCCGTGGGATCGAGGACGAACTGGTTCCCGCCGCCCTGCACCACGGCATAGGCATCCTCGCGGCGGTTCCCCTGGCGGGTGGTGTCCTGACGGGTAAGTACCGCAACGGGATTCCGGCCGATTCGCGCGGGGCCGACGAGCTACACGCCGACGCGGTGAACGCGTACCTGACCGACTCGGCGGTAGGTGTCGTCGACGCGGCGGTCACGGCCGCCGATGGTCTTGCCACCTCTCCCCTGGTCGTCGCTCTTGCGTGGGCCCGTGATCGTCCCGGGGTGAGCAGTGCGATCGTCGGTGCCCGCGATCTGGCCCAGTTGATGGGTGCTCTGATGGCCGAAGAGCTCGAACTGCCGGCGGCCATCACGTCGGCCCTGGACGACGTCAGCGGTTGATCGCAGGTGCTGCTCGGCCTGGGGTGAGGTCACCTGAAGGTCGGGCAGGCTAACCTATGGTCGTGATCGTCAAACGCCTCGCCGCCGCGCTGCTGACGGCCGGACTGCTGGTGTCGTGTTCGGTGAACAACTCCGCGGTCCCGGACTCCGGCACGATCGGCCCCCGCACCGCCGTCGTCGACGACCCTGATCCGGAGCCCATCGCGGTCGATCCGGCTGCCGAACTACCGGTCACCGTCACCGGTTTCGACGGCGTGCCCGTCACGATTTCGGACAACAGCAGGATCGTGGCGGCCGACCAGTACGGCACCCTCGCCGAAACGGTGTTCGCGCTCGGACTCGGCGACAATCTCGTCGGGCGCGACACCTCGGCGTCGTTTCCCGCGGCAGCAGACGTACCCGACGTCACCCCTACCGGCCACTCGCTCAGTGCCGAAGGCATTCTCGCGCTGTCGCCGACGGTCGTCCTGACCGACACCAGTATCGGCCCGCGCGCTGTCCAGGATCAGATTCGGGCCGCGGGAATTCCGGTCGTCTACTTCGACCCCGCTCGAACTCTGGCCGGGGTAGCAGGACAGATCGACGCTGTTGCGGCGGCTCTCGGGGTTCCCGACGCCGGTTCCGCACTGGCGCAACGGGCAACCGAAGAGATTGCCGCCGCGACACAGAACGCGCCTCGATCCGACGCGCCGCTGAAGGTTGCGTTCTTGTACATGCGTGGTCCGGCGATCAAGATGCTCGCCGGTCCGGGTTCCGGAGCGGACGCTCTCATCGAGGCGATCGGTGCTCGGGATGCAGGGGTCGAATCGGGTCTGACCGAACAGTTCGTCCCGGTGACCAGTGAGGCACTCATCGCTGCGGCACCCGACGTGATTCTCATGATGACGAAGGGGCTGCAATCGATCGGCGGGATCGACGGGCTCGAGCAGATACCCGGTATCGCGCAGACGCCCGCCGGCCAGCAGCGTCGGGTGGTCGACATGGATGACGGCACCGTTCTCAGTTTCGGTCCGAACACCGGAAAGGTGCTGGCTGCATTGTCGAAGGCCGTCTACGAACCTGCCTCATGAGCGACGTGTCGTCTGCACGGTGGCGGTCGGGTACGACGCGAGTGGTCTCGACGTTCGTCGCGCTGGCGGTCGCGCTGATGGTTCTGGCCTTGGTGTCGGCTGTCGTAGGGCAGGTACCGACGACTCCGGCGGAAGTTCTGGGGAGTCTGACGCATCGGGTGGGCCTCGACATCGGCCCGATGCCCGCTCACCCCAGCGGCGAGGTGACCCTCTGGCAGGTCCGGTTTCCTCGGCTGACCCTCGCGATGCTCGTCGGTGCCTGTCTGGGATGCGCGGGCGCACTGCTCCAGGGTGTGTTCGCCAACCCTCTCGCCGAACCCGGTGTCGTCGGCGTGTCGTCGGGCGCGGCTGTCGGTGCGAGCTCGGTCTTCGTCCTGGGCGGCAGCTTTGCCGGGGTCTGGACCGTTGCGCTCGCAGCCTTCGTGGGCGGACTTGTCACCACGATTGCGGTGTACTTCCTGGCTCGCAATGCCGGCCGAACCGAGGTGGTGACCCTCATCCTCACCGGAGTCGCCGTCAATGCGTTCGCCGGCGGTGTGATCGCGTTCTTCACGTTCGTCGCCAGCCCGGCCGCTCGCGACCAGATCGTCTTCTGGCAGTTGGGATCCCTCGCCGGTGCCACGTGGCAGTCGGTCGCGGTGGTCGGTCCGCTGGCCTTGGTCGGGATCGGAGCGTCGTCGATGATCGCCCGCCGACTGGACCTGCTCGCACTCGGTGAGAACGTGGCGCGCCATCTCGGCGTGAACGTCGAGCGCCTGCGACAGTTCGCCATCGTGGTCGTCGCAGTGCTCGTCGCGTCCGGCGTGGCGTTCACCGGGATCATCCTGTTCGTGGGTCTGGTGGTACCCCACGCCATGCGCATGGTGCTCGGTCCGGCGCACCGGGTACTCATCCCTGCCAGCGCACTCGCGGGAGGCGTGGTCCTCCTCGGGGCCGATCTCGTCACGCGGACGCTCGTGGCGAACGTCGACCTTCCGCTCGGGATGGTGACCTCGTTGGCGGGCGCACCGTTCTTCTTCTGGCTGCTGCGCCGCACCCGGGCTCGTCAGGGCGGCTGGGCATGATCGGGAAGTTCGGTGGACACCGTTCCGACATTCCTGCCGACCCGACACCGGGTTCACGCACCCTGGTCGCCGTGGGGGTCGGCGCACACCGCGGTGACCGGGCCGTTCTGAACGACGTGCATCTCGAGGTCGTCGTCGGAGAGATTCTTGCTCTCGTGGGCCCGAACGGGGCGGGTAAGTCCACGTTGCTGTCGGTCCTGTCCGGAGACACCGAGCCCAGTTCCGGATCGGTACTGCTCGGCGAGAGAGCACTGTCCCGCTTCCGGCCGGTCGACCTCGCGCGACGACGCGCCGTGCTCCCGCAACAGCACGCGATCGGGTTCGCATTCACCGCCGAGCAGATCGTGCGGATGGGCCGAGCTCCGTGGACCGGAACGTCGGCGGTACGCGAGGACGACGCGCAGGTGGCCGCCGCCATGGCCGCCTGCGACGTGTCCGAATTCGCCGGGCGTCCGTTCGGTTCCCTGTCCGGCGGCGAGCAGTCTCGAGTCGCGTTGGCCCGTGTCATGGCACAGCGCACCGCCACGATCATGCTCGACGAACCCACCGCGGCGCTCGATGTGGGACACCAGGAGTCGGTGATGGCCGTGGTGCGTTCACTGGCCGCGTCCGGTCGTGCCGTGGTTGTCGTACTGCACGATTTGGGTCTTGCTGCGGCCTACGCCGATCGGGTCGCGATTCTCGACGCAGGCGAGCTGGTGGCTACGGGACCGCCCCGGCAGGTTCTCACCGCCGAGCGGCTCCGCCGGATCTACCGACACCCGGTCGATGTCTTCGACCACCCCGTCACCGGTGAGCAACTGGTGATCCCGAAGCGGGGGCAGGAGTGAAGCCTGCGGAACGACCAGGGTTCAGAAACCCTCCAGCGCAGAGTTGACGCGATTGAAGAAGGCCCGGACTGCCGTGTCTCGCAGTGACACATCCGACAGCTGCTGAGCATGAGCGACAGCGTCACGAACCACCCCGATGATGCTGCGTTCGTCGGTCAGATCGATCTCGGTGACCGAGTGTTCGGCGACGGCGTCCACTTCGGTTCGATCCGGCACGGCCGACACGACATCGGCCCGATAGATCTTCACGTAGAGCGTGCTGCGCTGCACTCTGAACGCGAACGCGCGTCCGTCGTCTGTTCTGCCGAAGCCGTTGGCGTGCGTACCCGCATTCACTTCCTCGACCACGAAGTGCGTTCCTTCGGATCCCACATCCGCTCCCATGTCGTGCTCGTTCACGAATTCGATGCCGATCGAACACGCTACCGTCTCCGCGCCCCCGACGAACGGCACCGAGTCCCGGGCTGTCGATTTCGCCGAGGTCGACGCGCGCTGGTACAGATGTGGCAGCGCCTTACCAGGGGCAGTCACCACAGGAAGTAGGTTCGGTTCCATGCGAACACCGTCGGCACGTACGGCCAGGACGGCAGTGGCGTCCGCGCTCGCCGTCGTCACACTCGTCGGTTTGGGTGGCTGCTCGAGCGAGGACGAGAACGCCGACGAGATCTCCGTCGAGCCGCAGCCGCCTGCCTTGTCCCCCGCGACTGCAGTGGCTCCGGCCGGAGTCGTCCGCGCCTTCGCTCCCGTGGACGCACTGACTTTCGATTCTGCAACGCGCACTCTGGTTGCCCTGACCGACGCGTCGACCACCGTGAGCCTGGTGGACGGGGAGGCGTCGAGCGAGCCCCGCGTGGTGGATCTGGGCGGATCCGCTGCAGAGCTGGTCGCCGGACGGGACTCGAGTGTCTTGGTTCCGATGGACGGCGTTCTCTCGAGGATCACCGTGGCAGACGGTCAGCGCACCGATACCGCCGTCGACGGCCGGACTCTGTCGGCTGCCGATCTACCCGACGGCACCACGGCGGTCGGTGACGCCACCGGGCGTATCAGCATTCTCGACGCCGCCGGACAGGTGACGAGCACCGTCTCCGGACCGGGCGTGACCTCGGCCGACGCGTTGGCCAGCACACCGGACGGTGTCTCGGTACTCGATCGCCGCCAGACCTCGATCACCGATCTGAACCTCGACGACGACACCCTCGGTGTGGCCCTGCGCGCGGGCGAAGGCGCCGCCGAGATGACCAGCGACGAGTACGGACGACTTCTGGTCACCGACTCGACCGGCACCGAGCTGCTGGTCTTCACCTCGCACGATCTGCTGATGCGGCAACGGTTTCCGGTCGGGTCCGCGCCCTGGGCGATCGCCTACGATGAACAATCCGGTATTGCATGGGTCACCTTGCCGGCTCGCAACGAGGTGGTCGGGTACACACTCGACACCGGAATTCCGGTCGAGGCGCAACGGTTGCCCACTGTGCGACAGCCGAACTCGGTTGCCGTCGACGCGGATACCGGCGATCTGTACGTGGGATCGGCGACCGGGGACGGGCTGCAGCGCATCCCCGCCGCGGGCCGTTGACCTGCCGAATCGGCAGGGGACGGTACCCGCAGGAACGACCCTCGAGAATGGTGGAGGCACGTGAACGCACACGAGAATTCGATGCCGGGCCGAGCGAAGATGCCCGTCGGGTGGGAGGTGTCCCCGTCCGACGACTGGGAGTACGTCCCTCTCCGGTTGCCACCGGACGTCACTCGCGTGACCGCATCGATGCGGCTCGCGATTCAGGCCGAATTCGGCGGCTGGGAGCTGTCTCGGGTACGTCTGTACACCGACGGAAGTCGCCGCGTGTTGCTCAAGCGCAAGAAAACCGCCCATCATGTGCCGGAGCCCGGAATCTGACCGGCTCGACGACAGCATCGATCGACTCCGAACAACGACCCTGAAGTACCGACCCTGAAGTACCGACCGGAAAGAAGACCGTGGGAGACCGTCTGTACCGCGTCCTGTTGCGCCTGATGTTCCTCGTATCGCCGGAGAGGATTCATCACCTCGCGTTCGGTGTTCTCAGGGCTGTTGCGGCGCTTCCTCCGCTTCGTAAGCTGGCAAGTGCACTGTTCGTCGTCGACGATCCGCGGTTGCGTTCGACGGCATTCGGAATCGAATTTCCGGCACCCCTCGGGCTTGCGGCCGGGTTCGACAAGAATGCCGATGGCATCGATGCGTGGGCCCCGCTGGGGTTCGGGTTCGCCGAGATCGGCACCGTGACTGCGCAGGGGCAACCCGGCAACCCGACGCCTCGTCTGTTCCGGCTGCCTCTCGACCGCGCGATCATCAATCGGATGGGCTTCAACAACCACGGTGCGGAGTACGCGGCCGCGAAACTGCGTTCGCGCAGAACGCGGATTCCCATCGGTGCGAACATCGGCAAGACGAAGATCGTCGAGCCGGCGGATGCCGCCGCCGATTACACCACCAGCGCCCGCTTGCTAGGCCCTCTGGCAGATTTTGTCGTCGTCAATGTCAGCTCCCCCAACACGCCGGGTCTACGGGATCTGCAGGCCGTCGAGTCGTTGCGGCCGATTCTGGTTGCTGTGCAGTCGGTGGTGTCGGTGCCGGTTCTAGTCAAGATTGCGCCGGACCTGTCCGACGAGGACATCGACGCCGTCGCTGATCTGGCTGTCGAACTCGGCCTCGACGGCATCGTGGCGACCAACACGACTGTCTCTCGCGACGGACTCCGTACCGACGCGGAGGCGGTCGCGGCCATCGGTGCAGGCGGGCTGTCCGGTGCTCCACTGCAGGCTCGCTCGCTGGACGTCATTCGGCGCCTCTACCGCCGGGTCGGGACGCAGCTGACGCTGATCTCGGTGGGAGGAATCGAAACGGAAGAGCAGGCCTGGGAACGTATCGTTGCCGGTGCGTCCCTGGTGCAGGGATACACCGGGTTCATCTACGGCGGACCGCTGTGGATCAGGAACATCAACCGTGGTCTGCTGTCCCGACTCGAGCAGCACGGATTCGCTCGTCTGGCCGACGCAGTGGGTTCGGAGAACAGGCACTGACACCCCCGTCGTGCGCGTTTTGCGTACCCAGAGGTACGCAAAACGCGCACGACGAGACCCAGATCAGGCCTCGTAGGTACCCGTGATCACGGCACGTCCGATGGCGTGCGAGAACAGGTTGAACCCGAGGTACGCCGGGGTCGCCGTCTCGTCGACCTCGAGCCGATCGACGTCCACGGCGTGCACCGCGATGAAGTAGCGGTGTGGGCCGTGGCCTGCGGGTGGGGCAGCACCGATGTACCGGAACAGGCCCGCGTCGTTCTTCAGCGTCACGGCCGTACTGGGCACCCCGGTTCCACCGTCGTCGCCTGCTCCCGAGACCAGCGACGTCGTCTCGACCGGAATGTTCGCCACGGCCCAATGCCAGAACCCCGAGGCGGTCGGTGCGTCGGGATCGTAGACCGTCACCGCGAAGCTCTTGGTGCCCTCGGGAAATCCGGACCAGGACAGCTGCGGGGAGTTGTCGTGTCCACCGGCTCCCATGATTCCGCTGACCTGCTGGGCCTTCAGGGGCTTGCCGTCCTGCACATCCTCGGACGTCAACTCGAAGGACGGTAGGTCCGGAAGCGAGTCGTATGGGTTGTACGCCACGATGGTTCCTTTCGTATCAGCTGTGCATCAAGAAGTGCTCGAGCACCTGTGTGCCGAACTCCAACGACTCCACGGGTACTCGTTCGTCGATGCCGTGAAACAACGCCGCGAAATCGAGTTCGGGCGGAAGCTTGAGCGGAGCGAACCCGAAGCAACGAATTCCGATGCGCGCGAACGCCTTTGCG
Source organism: Rhodococcus sp. Leaf233 (assembly GCF_001426165.1). NCBI lineage: Bacteria > Bacillati > Actinomycetota > Actinomycetes > Mycobacteriales > Nocardiaceae > Rhodococcus > Rhodococcus sp. Leaf233. The sequence goes on along the minus strand of NZ_LMRO01000013.1, from coordinate 215,992 downwards.
TCGGTGCCGCCGGACAACATGTACGGCACGGTGCGGCCGTTGGGGTCGTGCGCGAGGACCGCGTCGTTCATCGCGTCGACGAGATCCCCGTCGAATGTGGTCTCGTACGGTTCGAGCTTGGTGATCCATTCCCGTTCGACATTCGGGCCGATCAGTTCGTCGACCTCCTTCTCGAAGGCGGCCTGGCGTCCAGGCAGCACGCGGCAATCCACCACGGCCGTCGCGGTCTGCGGGATCACGTTGGCCTTGTAGCCGGCCGAGAGCATCGTGGGGTTCGCCGTGTCGCGCAGTGTCGCGCCGACGATGCGGGCGATGCTGCCGAGTTTGAGCAGCGTGCCGTCGATGTCCGGTGACGTCGGATCGAAGTCGAGTCCGGATTCCTCGGAGACCGCCTGCAAGAACTGCGACACGGACTCGGTGAGCACCAGGGGGAATGTGTGATTGCCCAGTTTCGCGACGGCCTCGGCCAGGTAGGTCACGGCGTTGTCGTCGTGCAGGAACGATCCGTGTCCGGCCCGCGCCTTCGAGGTCAGCCGCATCCACGCCAGACTCTTCTCGGCGGTTTCGACCATGTACAGCCGCTTCTCGGTGCCGTCCGGTCGAGCGACCGTCAGAGAGAACCCGCCGACTTCGCCGACTGCCTCCGTCACGCCCTCGAACAGATCCGGTCGGTTGTCGACCAGCCAGTGCGATCCGTACTTGCCGCCTGCCTCCTCGTCGGCGAGGAACGCGAACAGGATGTCGCGGGGCGGAACCGTGCCGTTCGACTTGAACTGGCGGGCCAGCGCCAGTGCCATCCCGACCATGTCCTTCATGTCCACGGCACCTCGACCCCAGACGTAGCCGTCTTCGACGGCTCCGGAGAACGGGTGCACACTCCAGTCGGCCGGCTCGGCCGGGACGACGTCGAGGTGTCCGTGTACGAGCAGAGCTCCACGGGACGAGTCGGCACCGCGCAGCCAGGCGAAGACGTTGCCGCGTCCGGGGGCACCGGATTCGACGTACTCGGTCTCGTACCCCACCTCTTCGAGCTTGCTCGCCACCCATTCGGCGCATTCCTTCTCGCCGACCGTGGTGTCGAGTTCGCCGGTGTTCGAGGTGTCGAACCTGATCAGAGAGCTGACCAGCTCCACCACTTCGTCGAGAGCGACGGTGGGAGCGCGTTCTCCTCGGCTTCGGGCATTGCTCACTTCGGGATCGTTCGAATCGTTTGCCACATCGTCGTTCCTACCATCACCGAGGGGTCGGGGCACCACCGAAAACCGCTCGACGCATGAACTGACGTGGGGATTTGGGTTATCGGGAACCCGTCGGATAATCTTACGCAGCGCACAGCGACCAGCTGTGAGAGCAACAAGAGAATATGCGGCAACGGTCGCACATGTCCGAGTGGCGGAATGGCAGACGCGCTAGCTTGAGGTGCTAGTGTCCTATTAACGGACGTGGGGGTTCAAGTCCCCCCTCGGACACCGTCTGAATGTTGTTCACAGACAAAGATTTTCAAAGATCTGAGTTGAGACAGACGAAACTGACCCTGATTCTTCGGAATCGGGGTCTTTTTCGTTGTTCTCACGTCGACGGCTCGACCGGGCCGATGCTAGGAGACTGAAGATGGACTCGATCGACCCCACCGATCTCGACACGTGTCTGCGGGTGCTCGCACAAGCCGCCGAGCTGGACAAGAACCATCCGGATTCCATCGCCGTCCAGCGGGCGTCCGGTGCCATGTTCAAAGATCTCAAGCGTGCTCGACGCGTTGCCGCACGCAACGCCGTCAACGCAGCCGACCGGGCAGTCGTGGCGGCCACGGCGACCGGATCCCCGGATCGTATCGACGACGAGACCGCAGGTCTGTCCCTCACCTCGCGCGCCGAGGGTGAGATCGCGGGCACCTTGATCAGGGCGCGCCCGTGCTACATCTGCAAGCAGCGCTACACCGATGTCGATTCGTTCTACCACCAGCTGTGTCCCGAGTGCGCGGCGCTCAACCGCGGCAAACGCAACGCACGAACCGACCTGTCCGGCCGGCGAGCACTGCTGACCGGAGGTCGGGCGAAGATCGGCATGTACATCGCCCTTCGGCTGCTCCGCGACGGCGCACACACGACGATCACCACGCGTTTTCCCAACGATGCCGTGCGCCGGTTCGCTGCGATGGACGACAGCGATCAGTGGTTGCACCGCCTGCGCGTCGTCGGTATCGATCTACGAGACCCCGCTCAGGTTGTGGCACTTGCCGATTCGGTCGCCGCCGAGGGACCGCTCGACATCCTGATCAACAATGCTGCGCAGACGGTCAAGCGCTCCCCCGGCTCGTACAGCGCGCTGGCCGACGCCGAAGCGGAACCGTTGCCCGCGGCACTGACCGACGGTGCCGGGCCGCAACGGATCACGTTCGGCAAGACCAGCGACGCCCACCCTGCGTCGTTGGCCAGCTCGTTGCCGGCCACGGCGATCGGCGGTCAGCAGGTCTCGGCGACTCTGAGTGCAGACGACGTCGCGTCTCTGGCGATGGTGGCGGGTTCGGTGACAGCGGAGCGCATCGAGAACGGACTGGCGATCGACGCGGGCGGCCTGGTGCCCGACCTCGCCGAGACCAACAGCTGGATTCACACCGTCGAGCAGGTCGATCCGGTCGAGTTGCTCGAAGTGCAGCTGTGCAATTCCGTGGCACCGTTCATCCTCGTCTCACGCCTGCGCGCGTCGATGGAGGCGTCACAGGCTCGACGCAAGTACGTGGTCAACGTTTCTGCCATGGAGGGTCAGTTCGGTCGGGCATACAAGGGCCCGGGGCATCCGCACACCAACATGGCCAAGGCGGCATTGAACATGCTGACCCGCACCAGTGCCAAGGAGATGGTGGAGAGCGGCATCCTGATGACCGCCGTCGACACCGGATGGATCACCGACGAGCGCCCGCACCCCACCAAGATGCGGCTGGCCGACGAGGGCTTCCACGCGCCGCTGGATCTGGTCGACGGTGCTGCGCGGGTGTACGACCCCATCGTGCAGGGCGAACTCGGAGTCGATCTGTACGGCTCGTTCCTCAAGGATTACCAGCCCTCGCCCTGGTGACGATCGGCCCCGGGGTCGTTCCTCCGGGCGATTCTGCACGTGGATGCCCCGGAGCAACCCCGGGCTGCGATACTCGGAAACGACGCCGTCTCGCGTGAGCGAACGGCACCGAGACACAGCGTGAGGCGGTCACCATGGGCGAGGATGTCGAACGCCGAAAGTTCACCAGACAGGACCGACACCAGTTTCGGCAGAAGGTTCAGGACTGTCTAGACGCGTTGGCCATCATGTTGGCCGACGAGACGTTCCAGGTCGGCGAACCCCAGATCGGCATGGAGATCGAGCTCAACCTCGTAGACGAGGACATGGCACCGTCGATGGCCAATGCCGAGGTACTCGACGCCATCGCCGATCCTGATTATCAGACCGAGCTGGGCCAGTTCAACATCGAGATCAACGTCGATCCTCGACCGCTGCGGGGCTCGTCGATCGCCGAGTTGGAGACGGATCTGCGGCGATCGCTGAATGCTGCCGACGAGCGGGCCCGTGGCTCGGGTAGTCGACTTGCCATGATCGGCATGCTCCCGACTCTGACGAAGGAACACTTCGAACACCGCTGGCTGTCGGCGAATCCGCGATACGACCTACTGAACCAGCAGATCTTCGCCGCCCGTGGTGAGGACATCGAACTGAAGATCGCGGGCGTGCGTCTGCCCGGGTCTGCGGCCGCCGAGAACCTCGATATCGTGACCGACACGATTCTGCCCGAAGCGGCCTGCACGTCCGTCCAACTGCATCTGCAAGTCGCCCCTGACGAGTTCGCGTCGTATTGGAATGCCGCACAGGCGTTGTCGGGTGTTCAGGTTGCGCTCGCCGCGAATTCGCCGTTCCTCGCCGGGCGTGCACTGTGGCACGAGACCCGCATACCGTTGTTCGAGCAGGCCACCGATACGAGGCCGCAGGAACTCAAGAACCAGGGAGTTCGCCCGCGAGTGTGGTTCGGGGAGCGATGGATCACCTCGATCTTCGACCTGTTCGAGGAGAACTCGCGCTACTTCCCCGCCCTGCTCCCGGTGTGCAGCGAAGAGGACCCCAAAGCCGCTCTGGCCCGAGGTGATACACCGTCGCTGTCGGAACTGCGGATGCACAACGGAACCGTGTACCGGTGGAACCGGCCGATCTACGATCGATCCGGCGACGGGCACCACATCCGGCTCGAGAACCGCGTTCTGCCTGCCGGACCGACAGTCGTCGACACCCTCGCCGATGCCGCGTTCTACTACGGCACCGTACGGGCTCTCGCGGATGCCGATCGGCCCCTGTGGTCGCAGATGTCGTTCGATGCCGCCGAGGAGAACGTGCACTCCGCGGCGCGCGGCGGGTTCGATTCGATGCTCTACTGGCCCGAGGTCGGCTGGGTGAGTCCGCAGGAGCTGGTACTGCGCCGATTGCTTCCGATGGCCGAGGCCGGTCTCGCCGCGTACGGCGTCGACTCTGCCGTACGTGACCGCTATCTCGGCATTATCGAAGCGCGGTGCCTGGCCAAGCAGTCGGGTTCGGGGTGGCAGCGAGCCGCCGTCGTCGCGCGCGAACGGGCCGGCGATACTCGGGAGCAGGCTCTCGCGGGGATGTTGGGAGATTACGTGGACAGGATGGACACGGGAGAACCCGTGCACACCTGGACCCACTAGCCGACGCTGCCGGCGGCGTCCGCGTTAGTGTCGTAACCATGACTACGTCCGACTCGGATTTCACCTCAGGCCCCGACCGCACCCACGACATCGTCGTCTACGGCGTCACCGGATTCGTAGGAAAGCTGACGGCGAAATACCTCGCCGAACACGCGCCTGCCGACACCCGTATCGCGCTGGCAGGCAGGTCCACCGGACGCATCGAGGCAGCGCGAAAGGAACTGGGACCCACCGCCCAGAACTGGCCCGTCATCGAAGCCGACGCCGCCGACACCGCTGCGCTGCGATCCATGGCCGAATCGACCCGAGTCGTCATCACGACGGTCGGCCCGTATGCCAAGTACGGCATGCCACTGGCGACTGCGTGCGCCGAGGCCGGAACCGACTATGTCGACCTCACCGGCGAGGTGCTCTTCGCTCGCGAGAGCATCGATACCAACCACGAGATCGCACAACGTACCGGTGCCAGGATCGTCCACTCGTGTGGGTTCGACTCGGTTCCGTCCGACATCGGTGTCCACGCTTTGTACGAGGCCGTCACGGCCGACAATGCGGGCGAACTCACCGACACCACGCTCGTGGTCACCTCGATGTCGGGCGGGGTCAGTGGCGGTACCGTCGACTCGCTCCGTGGTCAGATCGAGGCCATGAAGAAGGACAAGCGGGCCCGACGCATCGCGGCCCGTCCGTATTCGCTGAGCCCCGATCGAAGCCTCGAGCCCCAGCTCGGCCGCCAACTCGATACCGTGCTCATCGACGGAAAGAAGATCGATCCGAGCCTGCGCGGGTGGAAGGCTCCGTTCGTGATGGCCTCGTACAACACACGAGTCGTGCGGCGTACCAATGCACTTCGAGACTGGGCCTACGGAAAGCAGTTCCGGTACAGCGAGGTGATGAGCGTCGGCTCGTCCGTCGTCAGCCCGGTGCTCGCCGGTGCACTGTCGGCAGGACTGTTCGTCGGAGTGTCGGCCATGACGGTACTGCCGGGCAAGGTGCTCGATCGCATCCTGCCCAAGCCCGGTAGCGGCCCCAGTGAAAAGGCTCGAGAGAAGGGCCATTTCACGGTCGATCTATACACCCTGACGACGTCCGGGGCGCGATACCGGGCCCGGGTCAAGGCGTCCGGCGACCCCGGCTACAAGGCGACGGCGGTCATGCTCGCCGAGTCCGCACTCGCGCTGGTTCTCGGTGGAGACGCACTGCCGAAAGCCAGCGGAGTTCTCACTCCCGCAACCGCCATGGGCGACGTTCTGGTGGACCGTCTGAATGCGGCCGGCATGGAGATCTGGGCCAAGCGGAACTGATTGCGGTGCAGGGAACGCCGGGCACCACTGGATATCTCGCATCGACGCTTCCGGTCGCGGCGCTCGCCGCCGAGTCGGTCGGTGCCCTCGGCACCGCCGTCGCCCAGTTGCAAAGCGCGCTGGGATCGGTGACGACGGAATCCGAGGCGGTGACGCCGACAGCGTCCCTGGCGCGTATCGCCGCGTCGTTCATGGGCGACACCGTGTTGCGGATCGACGGCGAGCCGGTGCAGGGTTTCGCCGATCTGTCCGGCTTCTTCCCGGTGTCCGACGGTTGGGTGAGAACCCACGCCAACTACCCACACCACCGAAAGGCATTGCTCGGTGTGGTGGGCCTCGGTGGCGCCGGCTCGGCGGAGTCGATCGACATGTTCGGCGATCGACTCCGCGGAATGTCCGGGTTCGAGCTCGAAGAGCTGTGCGCGGCGTCGGGCGCTCTGGCCGTGCGGGTGCGCACGGAAGAACAATGGTCCGCTCACCCCGCTGGTATTGCTGCAAGCTCCGGTCCGGTCGTTACACGAGGTGCGGCTGATCCGGCTGCCCGAGTGCGCATTCCGTCGTTCCGGCCGCTTCCGTCGCTTCGGCCGCGGGGTGCCGAATACCCGTTGGCGGGGATCCGGGTGCTCGATCTGACGCGGGTGATTGCCGGTCCTGTCGCTACGCGCGCTCTCGCACTTCTCGGTGCCGATGTGCTCCGTGTCGATTCGCCCCGGCACCCGGAACTGCCCTGGCAGCATCTCGAGAACGGCCAGGGCAAGCGGTCGGCCCTGCTGGACCTGGACACAGCGGAGGGACTCGATCGGGTGCTCGGGCTGCTCGACTCGGCCGACGTGCTCGTCACCGGGTATCGGCCGGGGGCCCTCGATCGTTTCGGCCTCGAAGACCGGGCGGACCTCGTCCACGGGCGCATCAGCGCATGGGGCACAGAGGGTCCCTGGTCGCGGCGGCGGGGCTTCGACAGCCTCGTTCAGGCCGCCTGCGGTATCTCTGTTCTGGAAGGCCGTGACGGTCGGCCCGGTCGGCTCCCGGCTCAGGCGCTCGATCATGCGAGCGGTTATCTGCTGGCTGCCGGAATCGTCTCGGAACTGGCGGCGCGCGTAGAAGGGTCGGGCACTGCGGCACCGGTCGACGTCGCGCTCGCAGCGACCGCGGCGTGGCTGACCGGTCTTCCCGGGCGCGACCCCGAACACGGCCCCGCCGCGCTACCGCCACCCGAGTGCGTGGTCACGCACGGCTCGGTGACGGCAGCGAGACCGGTGTTCGACTGCTACTCCGACTACGCGTACCCGGCTCACGTCTGGGGTAGCGACGAGGCCGGTTGGTTACCGCGCTGACCGGTCTGCGGAGCTACTCCCGGTCAGCGCAGACGCCTCGGTGTACAGATCCTTGGCCTCTTCGGTCGAATCCACCTGGGGCGGAGAACCATCGAGCGGCTGAGTAGCCGACTCGCGGAGGAAACCGACGGCGATCAGACCGATGACGCCGCTGATGATCAGGTAGTAGGCCGGGATCATGGTGCTGCCGGTGGAACTGACCAGGGCCGAGGTGACCAGTGGTGTGGTGCCGCCGAAGATCGACACCGACAGGTTGAATCCGATCGACAGTGCGGCGTAGCGCACGCGCGTCGGGAACAGTGCAGGCAAGGTGGAGGCGCTGGGTGCGGCGAAGCACGCCAGCACCACTCCCAGTAGCAGGCACGCAATCAGAGGCCCGATCCATCCGCTGCGCTGAATCAGCAGGAAGCATGGGATGGCCAGGACTATCTGTCCGATGGCACCGAACACGAACACCGGCTTGCGGCCGATTCGGTCGGTCAGCCGACCGACGGCAACGATGATGGACACGACCACGACCATCGCGGACAGGACCAACAGATCGGCGCTGAGCTGGCTGCGACCGACCACCTCGGTGAAGTACGTGGGCAGGTACGAGGTCACCATGTAGTTGGTGACGTTGTACAGCAACACGATTCCCATGCAGATGAGCAGTGCTTTCCAATGGACCGTGAAGATCTTTCCGATCGAGCTGCGTCCGGTCTCCTGCGCCTTGACCTTGGAGTCGTGCTCGTCGAGTTGCTTGCGGAACGCGGGGGTGTCCTCCAGCTTGAGGCGCAGGTACAAACCGATGATGCCCATCGGCCCAGCAATGAAGAACGGTATGCGCCAGCCCCATTCGATCATGGTGGCGTCGCCCAGTACCGCATTGAGAATTGTCACTAATCCGGACCCCATCGCGTATCCGACGAAAGTGCCGAAGTCGAGCCAACTGCCGAGGAAACCTCGTCTTTTGTCGGGTGAATATTCGGCGATGAAGGTCGTGGCACCGCCGTATTCACCACCGGTGGAGAACCCCTGAACCAAGCGGGCGACGAGCAGCAGGATGGGAGCCCAGATTCCGATCGAGTCGTAGCTGGGAATCAGTCCGACGGCCAACGTACCGATCGACATCATGATCATGGTGGCGGCCAGGACCTTCTGGCGTCCGATGCGGTCGCCGAGAGGGCCGAAGAAGAGTCCACCGAGTGGCCGTACTACGAACGCGGCCGCGAACGTGGCGAAGGTCGACAGCAACTGGACTGCGGGTGACGCGTCCGGGTAGAACACCTTGCCCAGTGTCGCGGCCAGATAGCCGTACACACCGAAGTCGAACCATTCCATCGTGTTGCCCAGTGCCGCAGCAGACACGGCCCGCTTGAGCATGGGCTGGTCCACGACCGTGATGCTTTCTTCCGACATCGCCGGCTTGCGACGCATACGTTTGAAGAATGCGTCACGCCGCAGACGCTGTACGTGGCGCTGGCCCCATTTCGGGATCTGGGGTGACGACTCGGGCGATTCTGGACCTTGCGCAACCGTCATTGCAGCAACGTTAGCGAGCGCAATGACCAGCATACAAACACCGAAACGGACATCGGCACGCACGAGCGTGCATTCCCCCAGGTAGAGGTCGGTCGATCGAATCTTGGCCACTACCTAGACAATTGGCGCATTGATCGCAATACGGACAGGACTCCCCGGCGTGCGTGACGACGGTGGACGGCGGCCTGGCACGATGGACCCATGCCCACCCATGACTACGCCCTGGCCGTGAGCTGGACCGGCAATCGCGGACACGGGACGGCGAATGCAGCCGCATACGACCGCGATCATTTGGTCACGGCACCCGGAAAACCCGATCTCTCGGCCAGTTCCGATCCGAGCTTTCGCGGCGATCCCGAGCGGTGGAATCCAGAGGAGCTACTCGTGGCGTCGCTGTCGAGCTGCCACATGCTGTGGTACCTCGGGTTGGCCGCCGCGTCGCACGTGACCGTCACCGACTACGTCGACTCCCCCACCGGGGTCATGACCGAGCAATCCGACGGCTCGGGACAGTTCGTCGAGGTGACCCTGGCTCCGGTAGTGACGGTCGCCGATTCCTCGATGGTGACCCGTGCGGAGGAACTGCACGCCGAGGCCGCAGCCAAGTGCTTCATCGCCCGATCGGTCAACTTCCCGGTCCGCCACAACCCGACGACTCGGGTGAACGCATGACCGTACCGATGATCGTCGACGTCGACACCGGGATCGACGACTCGCTCGCACTGCTCTACCTGTTGGCCACCGACGAGGCCGAGATCCTCGGCATAGCGTCCACCGCCGGTAACGTGCCGGTGAACCAAGTCGCCGCGAACAACCTGGCCTGGCTCGACCTGTGCCGCGCGGCCGATATCGAAGTGTCGCTCGGTGCGCAGGTGCCGTTGGTGGCACCACTGATGACCACCGAGGACACTCACGGGCCGCAGGGCATCGGATATGCGGAGCTGCCGGTGTCGAGTCGGGACCTGTCCGCACGCGATGCCACCACGATGTGGATCGAGTTGGTTCGCTCGCGACCGGGTGAGATCACCGGTCTCGTCACCGGTCCGCTGACCAATCTCGCGCTGGCGGTTCGCCGAGACCCCGAGTTGCCTCGGCTGTTGAAGCGATTGGTGTTGATGGGTGGTGCTTTTCAGCATCAGGGCAACACGACGCCGACGAGCGAGTGGAACATCGCGGTGGACCCCGAGGCTGCAGCGGAGGTCTTCGCCGCTTTCTCCGGACTACCCGAGGACCGCCGCCCGATCGTCTGCGCACTCGACATCACCGAGACCATAGAGATGACACCCGAGCATATTCGCCTTCTCGGTGAACGCGCCGGAAGCGTTCCGGCCGAGCTGATCTCGTCGACCGATGCGCCGGGGGCGCGATCGACGGCCTCGAACCCGATCGTGCGTCATTTCTCGGACGCGGTCCGCTTCTACTTCGAATTCCATCGCGATCACGATCAGGGGTTCCTGGCCCACATGCACGATCCGTTCGCCGCAGCAGTGGCGGTGCAACCGGGTATCGCCACTTATCGGCACGCGACCGTGGACGTGGAGCTGGTCGGATCCCTCACTCGCGGAACGACGGTGGCGGATTGGCGCGGAATGTGGGGCAGGCCTCCGAACGCAGCCATCGCCACCCACGCCGATCCTCAGGCGTTCTTCGATCAGCTCGTCGAACGCGTCGGCGAGCTGGCGGCGACTCTGTACCCCGCCCAGTAGGGACAGCAGGCGTCAGGAATCGAAGGCGTCGAGTAGCTCCTGAGCGGCCAACGCCGCCGTGAGCGACCCGTCGCGCACGCGAGATTCCACGTCGTCTCGAATTGCCTTCACCGACGGGCTCTGAGCCAACCGACGCAGTAGCTGATCGTTGACCATCGTCCACGTCCAGTCCACCTGCTGCTTGCGCCGCTTCTCGGCGAACTCGCCTGCGTCACGGAGCACCTGCTGGTGGCGGAGCACCGTGTTCCAGTACTCGTCGAGGCCGGTGCCTTCGATGGCACTCATCGTCAACACCGGGGGCTTCCAGATCGCATCGTGCGGATAAATCAGCCGCAGTGCACCCGCCAACTCTCGCGCCGCGTTCTTCGCGTCGGTCGCGTGCTTGCCGTCGGCCTTGTTGACGGCCACCAGATCTGCGAGTTCGAGAACGCCCTTCTTGATGCCCTGCAACTGATCCCCGGTACGCGCAAGCGTGAGGAACGTGAAGCAGTCGACCATGTTCGCGACCGTCACCTCGGACTGGCCCACGCCCACGGTCTCGACCAGGATCACGTCGAACCCTGCGGCTTCGAGCAACACGATGGTCTCTCTCGTCGCGCGTGCGACTCCGCCCAACGTTCCCGAGGTCGGCGACGGCCTGATGTACGCGTTCTCCTGCACCGCGAGACGCGACATCCGGGTTTTGTCTCCCAGGATGGAACCACCGGTCCGCGTCGACGACGGATCGACCGCAAGCACCGCGACCCGATGTCCCTGTTCGATCAACCGCATTCCGAGCGCATCGATGAACGTCGACTTCCCGACCCCCGGAACCCCGGTGATGCCCACCCGGTGCGATCCGCCGGCGTCGGGCAACACCCGAAGCAGCAACCGCTGTGCCAAGTCACGATGATCCGAGCGGGTCGATTCGACCAACGTGATCGCCCGGGCGAGCCCGGATCGTTCGTTCGCTCGGACCGACTCGGCCACCGCATCGATGTCGATGACGCGGCCCTTGTTCGGAGAGTTCATATTCAGGCGTTGGCCTCGCGTGGTGCATGCCCGAGCGCAACGGACAGCTTCTCCACCAGACCGATCGCCGCGTCGGCGATGACGGTGCCCGGAGGGAAGATCGCCGCGGCACCCGCTGCGTAGAGCTCGTCGAAATCGCCGGGCGGGATGACGCCACCGACGACGATCATGATGTCCTCGCGCCCGACGTCGGCCAAGGCCTGTCGCAAGGCGGGCACCAGCGTCAGATGGCCCGCCGCCAGTGACGACACTCCGACGACATGGACGTCGTTGTCCGCTGCCTGCCGGGCAACCTCCTCGGGCGTCTGGAACAACGGACCGACGTCGACGTCGAAGCCGATGTCGGCGAACGCCGTGGCAATGACCTTCTGGCCTCGGTCGTGTCCGTCCTGCCCCATCTTGCACACCAGAACACGAGGACGACGGCCCTCGTCCTCGGCGAACTGTTCGACCAGCGCGGTGGCGCGGGTGATGTTCTCGGATTTACCTGCCTCGTCGCGGTACACACCACTGATTGTCCGGATTTCCGCCTGATGGCGCCCGTAGACCTTCTCCAAGGCGTCGGAAATCTCACCGACGGTGGCCATCTTGCGGGCGGCATCGATGGCGAGAGCCAGCAGATTGTTCTCCATGCCCGGCTGGTCCGACGCTGCGGCCCGAGTCAGGTTCGCCAGTGCCGCCTCGACCTCGGCAGTGTCCCGCTCGGCACGAAGACGCTCGAGCTTCTCGATCTGCTCTTTTCGCACCTTCGAGTTCTCGACCTTGAGTACCTCGATGGTGTCGGGCTCGTCGGGCACGTACTTGTTGACGCCCACCAGCGGCTGTCGGCCGGAGTCGATGCGCGCCTGGGTACGAGCCGCCGCCTCCTCGATGCGCAACTTCGGAATGCCTTCGCCGATGGCCTGCGCCATGCCGCCCGCTTCCTCGACCTCCGCAATGTGTGCGCGAGCCCGATTCGCCAGCTGATGGGTGAGCCACTCGACGTAGTGCGACCCGCCCCACGGATCGATCGGCCGAACGGTGTTGGATTCCTGCGCGATGAGTAGCTGAGTGTTGCGGGCGATACGGGCCGAGAAGTCGGTCGGCAACGCCAGTGCCTCGTCGAGCGCGTTGGTGTGCAGGGACTGCGTATGGCCCTGGGTCGCGGCCATGGCTTCGACACAGGTGCGGGCGACGTTGTTGAACACGTCCTGTGCGGTCAGCGACCAACCCGACGTCTGCGAATGAGTGCGCAGGGAACGGGATTTGGCACTCTTGGGCTCGAATTGTTGGACGAGCTCGGCCCACAGCAGCCGCCCGGCGCGGAGCTTGGCAACCTCCATGAAGAAGTTCATTCCGATGGCCCAGAAGAACGACAGTCGCGGCGCGAACGTGTCGATGTCCATGCCGGCGTCCAGGCCGGCTCGGATGTACTCGACACCGTCCGCGAGGGTGTAGGCGAGTTCGAGATCGGCTGTGGCACCGGCTTCTTGGATGTGGTAGCCGGAGATGGAGATCGAGTTGTACTTCGGCATTTTCTCGCTGGTGTACGCAAAGATGTCCGAGATGATGCGCATCGACGGCTTCGGCGGATAGATGTAGGTGTTGCGCACCATGAACTCTTTGAGGATGTCGTTCTGGATGGTGCCGGCGAGTTTCTCCGGCCCGACGCCCTGCTCCTCCGCGGCGGCGACGTACAGCGCCAGAATTGGCAGCACCGCTCCGTTCATCGTCATCGACACCGAGACGCTACCGAGGTCGATACCGTCGAACAGCTGTCGCATGTCGTAGATGGAATCGATTGCCACACCGGCCATTCCGACGTCACCCTGCACTCGCGGGTGATCGGAGTCGTAGCCCCGGTGCGTGGCCAGATCGAACGCCACCGACAGGCCTTTCTGCCCGGCCGCGAGGTTGCGGCGGTAGAAGGCGTTGGACTCGGCTGCGGTGGAGAATCCGGCGTACTGGCGAATGGTCCACGGTTGGTTGACGTACATCGTGGGATACGGCCCGCGGAGGAACGGCGGGGCACCCGGATAGCTGTGCAACGGGTAGCCCTCGGCCTCGGCGGCATCCCGGTCTGCCTCGGTGTACACCGGCTTGACGTCGATGCCCTCGGGAGTGGACCACACCACCTGCTCAGGGGTGTAGAAGTTGGCCTTGGCACCGTTCTTCACGTGTGTGGCCACGTCCTCCGCGGACGGCGGCGACGGCGTCGGCTCGTCGGGATCGACCAGCGGTACGTCGGCGAAACTGCCGATGGTGTGCGAGATTCGGTTCTCGTCGGTACTCACTTCGAGGCTCCCAGCGTGTCGAGAAGTTCGGTCAGCACGGCGACGGCGTCGACCTTTGCGGTCAGGAATCCATCGGGACGGGACGGGCCGTCGACGCCGGCGAAGATCTTTTCCGGGCCGGCGAGCAAGACCCGCGAGACCCCTGCTGCACGCAGAGCATCCACGGCAGTAGCGGCTTCGTCGCCGTAGCGCTTGTCGGTTCCGCACACCACGGCGATCGAGGCTCCCGACGCTTCGACAGCACCGGCGACAGCGTCGACGCCCAGGGGGCCGGGGTTGACAGCTTCGATTCCGCCCGACGCCAACAGATTGGACGCGAAGGTCGTCCGGACGTTGTGCTCGGCGACGGTCCCCAACGGGACCAGTAGCACCTGGGGTCGCGAATCATGCTGGGCCAGATAAGAATCGGATCGATCTCGGAGCGACTCGAATGCCCGGCCGTACCGATGCACGGGTGCCGAGCCGGCAGGCTGCGTCTGCTCGGGAGTCAGGGGGGCCTCGGCCAGATTGGGAAACTCGTTGACACCGGTCAGCGGAGTGATGCGATGCGCGATGTCGGACTCGCGCTCTGCACGGGTCTTCTCGATGTCGGCGACCAGCGAACCGTCCGCGGTTGCTGCAGCGAATCCGCCCGACGCTTCGATGGTCTGGAAGAAGTCCCACGCCGTCGCGGCAACCGCAGCCGTGAGTTCCTCGATGTACCACGAGCCCGAACCCGGATCCAGAACCCGACCCAGATGGGCTTCCTCCAGCAGGAGCAACTGAGTGTTTCTCGCGATACGGGCAGCGAACGTCTTGGACACTCCGGCGGCGCCACCGTTCAGTGCCGCGTCGAACGGCAGCACCGTCACCGAATCCGCACCACCCACTCCGGCGCCGAACGACGCAAGAGTGGTACGCAGCATGTTCACCCACGGATCGCGCTGCGACATCATCGCTTCCGACGTCACCGCATGCTGAGGAGCATCACCGGCGTCGGGCGCACCGCACACCTGCGCAATCCGTGCCCACAGAGTGCGAGCAGCGCGAAACTTGGCGATGGTCTGGAACTGGTCGTCGGTTGCTGCGAATCGAAACTCGATCTGGCGCAAAGCATCCGAGATTGCCACACCGTTCTCGGTCATCGATCGGACGTACTCGAGCCCGGCCGCGATCGACGCACCCAGTTCCTGCGCATCCGACGCACCGAGATTGTGGAACACGGTGCCGTCGACGGTGATGGCACGCATCGACTCGGCGCGGTCGATGCACGCGCGGGCCAGGTCGAGCGCCTCGGCCATCTCTATGGATTCCGTGCCTGCCACTGCAGCAGTGAGAGTGTCCACTCCGAGTCTGACGTCGACGGCGGCGCGATCGTCGATCTCTGCCGCATCGAGAACGTCGAACAGTGCCGTCGCTGCCGCGCGAACATCCCTGCGGGCATCGATCGTCAACGGGGCCAGCTCGAGCAGCACACCATGGAGAGCCTCCGACAGATCCGACGGATCCAACCCACGCGACCCCACCGTCAACCAGAGCGCACTGGTGCCGTTGGCGAGCGAATCGAGGATCTGACCGTTCAGCGCGGGCACACCGTCACGAACGTCGGAACCGTGACGCGTGCGCACCTTCCAGCCCGCGTTGACGTCCCGATGCGGATCACGCCCCCGCAGGTACGGAAACTGCCCCGGCAACGGACCCTCGGGGCGCTCGTCGAACGCGGTGTACAGCGGAGACACCGTGATTCCGTCGTACGTCGTGGAATCGAGAAGATGTTCGGGATCGGCAGGCAGATCGGCCACATCGACCCGGCGAGACTTGGCCAGGACCCCGGCCACCGCCTGCTGCCAGGCCGCGTGGGCACTGCGTGCGGCATCTTCGTGCGACGCGATGGACACGTGTGCTGCTCCCTCGGTTCGGCGGGCAGTCCTACACCCGACTTGAAGTGATGCTAACCCCACCTACGTGCAGGCTATCGTGAGGATCACCTCACGTTCGGTGACCCACGCCGCAGGCTCCGCTCCCGAACCGTCTGGTCACTCCGCAGGCTCCGCTCCCGCCCCCTGGGTCACTCCGCAGGCTCCGCTCCCGAACCGTTCTGTCATCTCACGCCGGTACTCTTGCCTCTCGTGACCCGGCACCTGCGCGACCTTCGTCTGATCGCGCTACTGGCGGCGATCGTCGTCCTGGCTGTCGTTGCGGTGTTCGCCCCGCATCCGAGTGTCGAGCAGATGCGCCAGTGGGGCACCTCGGTCGGTCCTGCGTTTCCGCTCGTGTTCTTCGCCGTCCATGCACTGGTGACCATTGCACCCATTCCCAGAACCCTGTTCACATTGAGCGCCGGAGTGCTGTTCGGGCCATTCACCGGTCTGGCGGTGACGATCGGCGCCTCTACGGTCAGCGCGGTCCTCGCCCTGCTGTTGGTTCGGGCGATCGGGCGAGAAGCCGTGGCGGCGCGAATGTCGCATTCAGCTCTCGACTCTGTCGACGAGAGCCTGCGCCGACGAGGGTGGCTCGCGGTCGGCTCTCTGCGATTGATCGCCCCGGTGCCTTTCTCTCTGGTGAACTACGCCTGCGGTGTGTCGGCGGTTCGGCTTGTCCCCTTCGCTCTGGCCACTGCCGCCGGCATGCTGCCCGGCACCCTCGGGATCGTGGTGATCGGTGGAGCAATCGGCGGGCAGACCCATCCGGTACTGCTGGTGCTGTCCGGGATCTGCATTGCGATCGGCGTGAGCGGGTTGTTCGTCGACTGGCGTTTGTCGCGGACTCGTGAGGCCGCATCGGCACCGGAGAACAGGCGTCAGGGCGAGAACCTTGATTCGGGACAATCAAGCCTGGAAGCTTGACTTGATCAAATCAACGCTCTAGCCTTGTCGCATGTTCGTGATGACCGTCGACCAGCGTCGCAGCAGACGTGACATCGATCGCGTGCCCGATCTACTGGACCGGTATCGCGATTTCGATCTGATCCGCCCGTTCGAACGCACCGCAGGCGACGAGGTCCAGGCCGTCTGTGAGGACGCAGCAACCGTCGTCGCGATCGCCCTCGACCTGGTGGCGACGCCACATTGGAGCGTGGGAATCGGCGTCGGTTCGGTCGAGCTTCCGTTACCCGACACGACGCGCGCCGGCCGGGGCCAGGCATTCGAGGCTGCCCGAGACGCCGTCACCAGAGCGAAGAATGCGCCTGCTGCGCTCGCCGTCACCGGACCCGAGCCGGAAGCGGCCGAGGACGCCGAAACCGCATCGACCTTGGTTGCCATACTCGTCGCTCGTCGCTCGGACCAGGGCCGAGAGGCGGTTGCGCTCATGGCAGAGGGAATGTCGCAGACCGACGCGGCCGAAAGGCTCGGTATCAGCAAACAGGCTATGTCGCAACGACTTTCCGTCGCCGGCTGGCACGTCGAAAATGCCGGCCGCACCCTTGCCGCGAGGTTGTTGAACGCGGCTGACGCGACAGGAAGTCACACGTCATGATCGTCGTCGCCCTCGTTCTTCTGGCTCTGACGGCAGGTGTCGCCCTCGTCCCGGCCGGCGACCGCATCAGGCTGTGGGTCCCCACTGTGGCTGCCTCGACTCTGCTCACCGCAGCCGCTGTGCTTGCCACGCTCGCCGGGCCGGCACACGGCGTCGGTCATGCAGTCGGAGTCGTCCTGAGCGTTGCCGTGGCCGCCGTCGGCGGCACCGCCGTGGTGCCGAGCGTCTTTCGCGTCGCCAGACGACAGAACGACTCGACCGACGACGAGCCGGTCGAGCCGCTGCGTGGAGGGTTGACGATAGGAATTCTCGAACGTGTAGCGGTTGCGGTATCCATTCTCACCGGCTGGCCCGAGGGAATCGCCATCGTACTGGCGGTCAAAGGACTTGCGCGCTACCCCGAACTGCGCGAATCCCACGCCTCCGAACAGTTCATCATCGGCACCTTCGCCAGCGTTCTGTGGGCACTGGCGGCAGCGGGCGTGGGATTCGCGATCAATTCGTGATCAGCGCGCTTCCGGTTCTGCCTCGGGAGATGCCGACAGGGCACCGATGTCCATACCCTTGGACAGCTCCGGAGATGCGGCCAACGACGTGTCCACCGGCTTACGGGCCACCGCCTCGGCGGCCTTGACGGCTTCGGCGACAGCCGGATCGGTCTTGGTCTCGAACCACTCCGCAACCTCGTCCGAGTCGTCCTCGGGTTTCGGCTCGTTGCCCGCGGACTCGTTGGGCTCGTATCGGAACACCCCGTCCTCGCCTGGGGCTCCGAGGGTCTTGGCGAACCCTTTGAGAGCGTCGCCGAAATCGCTCGGGATCATCCACACCTTGTTCGCGTCGCCCTGCGCCATCTGAGGCAACGTCTGCATGTACTGGTAGGCCAACAGTTCTGGAGTGGGCTTACCCGCCTTGATGGCACCGAAGACCTTCTCGATGGCCTTCGCCTGCCCCTGCGCCTCGAGGTACTTCGCGGCGCGATCACCCTGAGCCCGCAGAATTCTGGACTGCCGCTCACCCTCGGCAGTGAGGATGGCCGCCTGCTTACCGCCTTCGGCAGCGAGGATTCGACTCTGCTTGTCGCCCTCGGCTGTCTTGATCGCCGATTCACGGTGCCCCTCGGCCGTGAGAATGGTCGCGCGCTTCTCGCGGTCGGCCTTCATCTGCTTCTCCATCGATTCCTGAATCGAGGGTGGCGGGTCGATGCTCTTGAGCTCGACGCGGGCGACTCGAAGACCCCACCGACCGGTGGCCTCGTCCAGCACCACTCGGAGCTGACCGTTGATCGAATCACGGGACGTCAGAGTCTCTTCCAACGTCATTCCGCCGACGACGTTACGCAGCGTGGTGGTGGTCAACTGCTCGACACCGACGATGTAGTTGTTGATCTCGTACACGGCCGACTGTGGATTGGTCACCTGAAAATAGACGACGGTGTCGATCGACACCGTCAGGTTGTCCTTGGTGATGACCGGCTGCGGCGGGAACGAGACGACCCGTTCTCGCAGATCGACTTTCGCACGGATGCGATCGACGAACGGGACGAGGAACGTGAGCTGACCGGACACGGTACGCGTGTACCGACCGAGTCTTTCGATCACTGCTGCCTCGGCTTGCGGGACGATCGAGATGGACTTGGCCATCAACACGGCGACGAACGCAACGATGACGGCCAGTGCTATGAGTGCTTCCACTGGCTTTACGGTCCCTTCCATACGACGGCGGTGGCACCGTCGATTTCCATCACGGTCACGGTGGTACCGGGGGCGTAGACCTCTGTCTCGTCCAACGGACGCGCGGTCCACACCTCGCCACCGAGTTTGATCTGGCCTTCGTGCGCAGTGACCTGTTCGAGCACGACTGCGCTCTTACCGGTGAGAGCCGCAACCCCCATCGGGGTGTCCGGCGGATGTGCGAAGCGCCGCAACAAGATCGGACGCAGACCCAGAACCAACGCCAACGACAACACGCCGAAAACGATTGCGTCTGCCCATACCGGGAAGTCGGTCAACGCCGACACCCCGGCGGTACCGAGCGCACCGCCGGCGATCATCAGTAGGAAGAAGTCCCCCGTCAGTGCTTCGGCACCGGCAAGCACAACCGCCGCTATGAGCCACAAGATCGCTGCCACAAGCTCCATCCTGGCACGAATCGGACATCCGCCGACGGATCAGCTGGTCGTAACAGCTACTCGGTGACGAAATCGACCAACTGTTCGACGGCACCGATCAGTGGAGCCTCCAGATCTCGGAAGCTCGACACCGACGAGTACACCCGCCGCCATCCTTCCTGCGGAGTTCCCCAGCCCAGCTCTCGACAGATTCCGGTCTTCCAGTCCTGACCGCGCGGAATCTTCGGCCACGCCGCAATGCCGACCGCCGACGGCTTGACGGCCTCCCACACGTCGATGAACGGATGGCCGGTGACGAGAACGTGTTCGCCCAACGATCTGGTCATCTTCGATTCCTTGGACCCGGTCACCAGGTGGTCGACCAGGACCCCGACGCGACGGCCCGGGCCGGGGCCGAAATCGGCCAACCGCTCCCCCAGATTGTCCAGGCCCTCGAGATGTTCGACGACCACGCCCTCCACTCGAAGGTCGTGTCCCCACACGCTTTCCACCAGGGCCGCGTCGTGCACACCCTCGACCCAGATACGGCTGGCACGAGCCGTCCGGGCTCGCAGGCCCTCGACCTTGGTGGATCCGGACGCCGATCTGGTCGGTTTGGCCGCGGTCGCGGGCTTCGGGCGGACCAGCGTCACCCGGCGGCCGTCGATCAGAAATGCGGCCTCGCGCAGGGCGAACAGTCGCGTCGTTCGGGCGCCGTCCTCGAGTCGGACGAAATCTCCGTCGTATGTGCGCTCGAAGCCGACCACAGCACCGCAATAACCCGAACCTGCGTCCTCGACCACCATGCCGCGCTCGGCCGGCACCTCCGGTGCCGGAACCTTCCGCATGCGACTGTGCCCTTTGAGAATGTCTCCGCCGTACATGTCGTTCACGGCGACCAACGCTAGCGATACCGGCGTCCCGAGCACGGTTCGCCACGCCGACCTATGCTCGTGAGTCGTGTGTTCTCCGAGTGCAAGTCTTGCCCTGTGGGCCGGTTCCTGGCTGGCCGGTGCCGGTTCGCCGGACGACGTCATCGACGCGATGTCCGAGTGGGCACCGATGCATCTGGTCGGTGCCGGTGACAACGAAGCAGCAACGACGTACGGGCTGCGCTTTCCGGGCTACGCAGAGGGCATCGCCGGGGCGCTCGCCGCGGTCCGAACCGCCGCGAACGCAGGACCCTCACCCGCAGCCGGGGAGGAACGGATACGTCTGGTGCTGCCCGCAGCGGGCGCAGTGGCCGAACTGCCGGCCCGGACAGAATTCTCTCGTGCAGCGATCGGTGCCGAGCAGGCGGTGATGATCGGTACCCCGGGCTCCGCCGGAATCGGGGTGGTACCCGTCGTCGAGGGCCCCGACGTGCTGCGCTGGACCGTGTATTCGATCGACGTTCCCTCTCACGCCCACCGAGATCGAGGTCTCGGTGAGGCCGAGTACGAGATGCGCGAGGCCGTGCGCGGCGCGGCGGATGCACTCGCACAGATGCAATCGCTCCCCACCCGCACTCTCGAGGCCGACCCGCGCACTCGCATCGCCGAGCTGATCGCCGACGCTGCACGGCACCGCTATCCCCCCGAGATGTCCGAACGCGCCTTCCGAGTGCTCGAATCGGCCGATCGGGTCGCGGCCATCCTCACCGTCGCCGCCGGATCGGCTCCCTCGGAGGCACCGACTGCCGCCGCAGCGGCCGCCCGAGAAGAACTCGTCCGGCCGCTGTGGGCCGCCGTGCGCACGGCCCGGACCATCGCCGTGGCGACGAGCATCGGTGCCTCGATGCAGTCGGCCCGATGACCGACAGGACCGACACGTAGCGGTCCTGTCGGGGCTGGGACGCGAACAGGCAGGAGCCGCCAGTCAGGCAGGTGCCGTCGCAGGCCGTGACGGACGCGTCGGCTGCTCGCAACATCCGACGGCACATCGATTGCCGTCGAGGGTGGATCCGTAGCCGGGAACGCTGCCGAGTCCTCGGCACGTCCCGCCGACGCGATATTCGTCCACCAGCTCCCTGATCATCTTCGGGAATCGAGCATCGGAACCGGGCGTACCCGCGCGAGCGAACGCCATCCCGAGTTCACGGGCCTTCTCCTCGGCTTCGGTGTCGAGATCCCACACCACTTCGAGGTGGTCGGACACGAAACCGATCGGGCACACGATCACCGCGTCGACGGACTTCTCGGACAGCGCTTCGAGATGATCGCAGATGTCGGGGTCGAGCCACGGAACCTGCGGTGGTCCGGAACGAGACTGCCACACCAGATCGTATTCGGTGCTGCCGGATGCGGCCGCGACCAGACGCGACGCCTCCGCAACCTGCCGGCTGTACAGGTGGCCACCATCCGCGGGTGGGCCTGCATTGGCGTCGGCTGCCGACGGAATGGAATGCGCGGTGAACACCAGCCGCGCTCCTGCCCGATGCTCCTCCGGCAGAGACCTGCGCGCGGCATCGACGGCCTCGGCGAACGCCTCGACCATCAACGGGTGGTCGTAGTACTGACGGATCTTGAGCAAATGCGGGGCGTCGTCCCCCACCGATGCACGGGCCCTGGCGATGTCCTCGTGGTACTGCCTGCACCCGGAATACCCGCCCCACGCGGAAGTCGGGAAGACGAGCGCGGAGCGGACGCCGTCCGCCTTCATCGTCGCAACGGTGTCCTCGACCATCGGATGCCAATTGCGATTACCGAAGTAGATCGGCAATTCGATTCCGGCCGAATCGAACTCGGCCTGCAGTGCGGCGATGATGTCGCGATTGAGTTCGTTGATCGGTGACACGCCACCGAAGTGCATGTAGTGCTCGACGACAGCGTCGAGACGCTCGGGCGGCACACCACGTCCGCGAGTGACGTTCTCGAGAAACGGGCGAACGTCGGCGGGCTTTTCCGGTCCGCCGAACGAGAGCACCAACAGTGCGTCGAAATCTCCAGGGGTGGTCATGAATCCATTGTGCCCCTGTCGCAGCAGGGCTGCGGCAGGGGCACAATCGGTCGACGAAACCTACGGTGAGCGAGCCCACGTCGGACTCCGCTCACCGACGTGTCACATGTTTTCGGGCAGGTACGTGTTGTGGCTCGCTCCGCCGTCGACGTACACGATCGACCCGGTGGTTCCGGGCAGCCAATCCGACAGCAACGCAACGATCGACTTGGCGACGACGGTCGGATCGTTGACGTCCCATCCGATGGGAGCGGCACCGTCCCAGTACACGTTCAGCTGGTCCATCTTGGCCGCATCGCCGGTCGCGGTGCCCGCAATCGCCTTGGCAGCAAGAGTCCTGATCGGCCCTGCTGCAACGAGATTGGAGCGGATACGCTTGGCTGCGCCCACTTCCCGTGCCACGTAACGATTCACCGACTCGAGAGCAGCCTTGGCCACGCCCATCCAGTTGTAGTACGGCATCGACGTCCGCGGATCGAAGTCCATTCCGACGATCGAGCCACCCTCGTTCATGACGGGGAGCACGGCACGCGCGAGAGACGCGTAGCTCCACGCCGAGATCTCGAATGCCCTCGCCGCGTCGGGGCCGGGGCCGTCGAGGAACGGCTTGGCATCCGGGCCCATCAGGGTGCGAGGTGCGAATGCGATGGAGTGCAGAACTCCGTCGATACCCTCCGGCGCTACTTCACGAATTCGGTCCGCCAGCGCGGCGAGGTGCTCCTCGTTGGTGGCGTCGAGCTCGATCGCCGGGGGCACCTCCTTGGGCAGCCGCTGCGCAATGCGGTCGATGAGCCGCAGCCGATCGAACCCGGTGATGATCACCTTGGCACCCTGCTCCTGCGCCATGGCCGCGGCGTGGAACGCGATCGACGCGTCGGTGATGATGCCGGTGATGAGAATGGTCTTGCCTTCGAGCAATCCGCCCATAATGCTGCGTCCTTAATTCGGAGGTGAAATTCTATCGAAATCGTTGTGCGAGAGGGTTTCTCAGTGCCCCATGCCCATGCCGCCGTCGACGGGAATGACAGCACCGGACACGTACGACGAGTCCGGTCCCGCAAGGAAACTCACGACTGCTGCAACGTCCTCGGGCTGACCGAGACGCTGAAGTGGAATGTATTCCTTCGCCTTGCCGCGCAAGTCGTCCGACAACTCTGCGGTCATGTCGGTTTCGATGAATCCCGGTGAGACGACGTTGGCCGTGATGGACCGCGAACCCAACTCCCTCGTGATCGACCGGGCCATGCCGATGACTCCGGCCTTGGACGCCGCGTAATTGATCTGCCCAGGCCCGCCGGCCATCGCGACAACGGAACTGAGGAAGATCATCCGACCCCAGCGCGCGCGCAGCATGGCCCGGTTGGCGCGCTTGGCCACTCGGAAGGCTCCGGTCAGGTTCGCATCGATGACCCGCTGGAACTGCTCCTCGGTCATACGCATCAGCAGGGTGTCGTCGGTGATGCCCGCGTTGGCGACGAGTACCTCGACGGGTCCGTGCTTCTCCTCGACCTCCTTGAAGGCCGCGTCGACCGAATCGGAGTCGGTGACGTCGCAGACGACCCCGAGCAATCCGTCGGGTGCCCGGGATCCGCGGTGGGTGACGGCCACCTTGTGCCCGTCGGCACTGAGCCGTTGGGCGATGGCCAGACCGATACCCCGGTTACCTCCGGTGACGAGTACCGATCGCGCGATGAAGTCAGGTGTGGACATGCCTAGCAACCTATCTGTTCGTCCTGGAATGACAAAGCGAAACTTACTGGTGAGTAATAACAGCGATCACGGCAATCGTTGCCGCATCACCAACGCCGAACCGAGCCCGGCGGAGATGCACAGGACACCGAGGATCAACCAGGGTCGCGATGCGTCCCCGCGGGTGATCTCGAAGCCGATCTGCTCCTCCAGGGTGTCGTAGACGTCTCGGAGGCCCTCGAGCGAGGAAGCCGTGAAGAAACTCCCTCCGGACAGAGTCGCGATCTCGCGCAACGACGGGTCGTCGACCGGAACGGGGACGCGCTCGACCCCGCCTCCACCTTCGTCTTCGATCTCGACCGACCCGTAGCTGGTGCCGAACGAGATCGTCGAGATCGGCACTCCCTTGTCCTTGGCTGCGCGCGCTGCGGTGTAGCCGCCCCGTGGATCGTCGAGGTTCTGGGGAACGGTTTGCTTACCGTCGGAGAGCAGCACGATGCGGGCCGGCGGTGCCGCGTCGCCACCCCCGAGGATCGCGCCGAGAGTGTCGATCGACTGCAGCGAGGTGAAGATTGCTTCACCGGTGGCCGTCCGCTCGCTGAGCTGCAGTTTGTCGATTGCCGACTTGGTGGCGTCGCGGTTGGCCGTGGGTGAGACCAATACCGATGCAGTGCCGGCGAATGCGACGAGACCGAGGTTGATGCCGGGTGTGAGGCCATCGGCGAACGACTTCGCTGCTTCTTGGGCCGCAGCCAGCCGAGTGGGTTCGACGTCCGTCGCTTCCATGGACAGCGACACATCGATGACGAGCATGACCGTCGCGCGGTTGCGTGGAACACGTTGATCGGCAGTGGGGCCGGCCAACGCGACGGTCAGGAACATCAGCCCGACCAGTACCAGTGCGGTCGGGAGATGACGCAGACGATTGGGCCGGTTCGGCGCGACCGACTCGAGCAACTCCATGTTGGAGAAACGCAGCACGTGCTTCTGCTTGCGGCGTTGAATCCAGACGTACCCCGCCGTCAGGGCGAGGACGACGACGAGAAACGCAAGCCACCACGGCGCAGAGAAATCGGTGAGGCTCATCGCGAACCTGCCCTCGCGGTATTGGTGAAACCGGAGCCGATGGTGTGCCTGCGAGCAGTGACGAAGCGGACGACATCGGCGATCCAGTCACCGTCGGTGCGCAGAGTCAAACGCGGTGCCCCGCATCGGCGCAACGCTTTCTCCACGTCGTCGCGGTGTGCTGCGGCTGCTCGCGCGAAGTCGGCGCGGAGCCGGGGCGTCGCGGCGAACTCCCGAGTGCGGCCGGACTCCGGGTCGTGCAGAACCACGTCTCCCACATCCGGAAGTTCGAGGTCTCGCGGATCGAGTACCTCGACGGCAAGTACGTCGTGTCTGGCAGAGATCGCCCGCAGTGATCGCTCCCAGTCGATCGGGCCGAGGAAGTCGCTGATCACCACGGCCAGACCGCGCCGGCGTTCGGGACGCCGCAGCGCCTCGACGGCGTCGCGAAGATCTCCGCGGACGCCGTCTGCGGCGGACGGTGTCGTAGCGATCGTCCGCAGCATCGACTGGCTGTGTACCCGCCCCCCGCGCGCTGGGATTCGCGTCGTCGTCGCGCCGGTGGCCACGACAGCTCCGATGCGATTACCACCGCCGCCGGTCAGGTGGGTGATGGCGGCCGAGGCCGCGACCGCGAGATCGCGCTTCTCGCACCCCGCGGTTCCGAAGTCGAGGCTGGCCGACAGATCGACGACAAGCCACGTTTCCAGTTCGCGATCGGCCACCGATTGCCGCACGTGTGGGTGTGTCGTCCGGGCAGTGACCGACCAGTCCATCTGCCGAACGTCGTCACCGGGCTGATACTCGCGCGCGTCCCCCGGTTCGGATCCCGGGCCGGGTATCAGGCCGAGGTGGTCGCCGTGCAGAACGCCGTCGAGACGCCTCCGCACCGTTATCTCGAGCGTGCGCAGCGCAGCGGCCAGCTTCGGATCACGCAGTTCGCCGGACCGAAACGACGGCGGCCGTGAGACCGCACCTCGGCCGGCTCTGTCGGCTGCGCTCACTGACCCGGCGAACCGGTCGACGATGCATCACCCGACGGCTTGTGCAGCGACGGAGCGGGTTCGCCGGCCGGACCGCCCGGTGGGCGCTGCTCGGGTCCGGGCTGGGGTGCCGAGCCGGGCCCTTGCCCGGGGAACTGCGGCTGACCCGGGTACTGCCCCTGGGTCGGGCTCTGTCCCTGCCCCGGATTCTGTCCCTGTCCCGGAGTCTGTCCCTGCCCCGGGTACTGCCCCTGGGCCGGATGCGGTACCTGAGCCGGATACTGCGGCCCCGCTCCCGGAAACTGCGGTGTGCCCTGTTGGCCACCGAAGGGCTGACCGGGTGCGGTGCCGTTGTCCTGCGACATCGGAACCGCCTGCGGCGACACCTGCGGTAGTCCGACGGTCTGCAAAATGCGGGAGATCACGGTCTCGGGCGTCACTTCGTCGGCGAGGGCGTCGTAGGAGAGCACCAGCCGATGCCGGAGCACGTCGGGAATCACCTCGAGCACGTCCTGAGGAACGACGTAGTCGCGGCCTCGCAGCAGGGCGAGGGCGCGGGACGCAGCGATGATGCCGAGGGTCGCACGCGGGGAGGCCCCGTATGCGATCCAGCTGCCGACATCGTCCAACCCGAACTGTTCGGGCGTGCGGGTGGCGGCGATGACCCGAACCACGTAGTCGACGAGCGCGTGGTGCACGAACACCGAACTGGCCAGGTTCTGCAGACGGACCAACTCGACAGGGTCGAGTATCTGCTTGGGCTCGGGGGCCTTGATCCCCATGCGGTAGACGATCTCGCGTTCTTCCTCCACCGTCGGGTAGTCGACGACGATCTTGAACAGGAAGCGGTCGCGCTGGGCTTCCGGGAGCGGGTACACGCCTTCGTTCTCGATGGGGTTCTGCGTCGCCATCACCAGGAAAGGATCGGGCATGGGGAACGTCCTGCCACCGATGGTCACGTGCCGCTCGGCCATGACTTCGAGCAGCGCCGACTGGACCTTCGCCGGTGCTCGGTTGATCTCGTCGGCAAGGACGAAGTTCGCGACGACCGGGCCGAGTTCGGTGTCGAACTCTTCGCGGCCCTGACGGTAGATGCGGGTTCCGACCAGGTCGGTGGGCACCAGGTCCGGGGTGAACTGGACGCGGGAGAACGAGCCACCGACCACGCGGGCGAACGTCTCCACTGCGAGGGTCTTCGCCACGCCGGGAACGCCTTCCAGCAGCACATGCCCACGGGCCAACAAGCCGACCAGAATGCGCTCGACCAGACGATCCTGACCGACGATCACCCTTTTGACCTCGTACACGGCCTTCTCGAGAAGCCGAACGTCCTCGGCGAGATCGGGACTGTCCACCCGCTCCGGCTCCCCACCCCGAGGATTCGGACTCGAAGACCCGATCTGTGTCGGCTCCTCGTCGTTCGAAATCCGGCCGTCACGTGATGTCACCAAGAATTCACCGCTTTCAGTCGATCATCGTCGGGCACGTTCCATACCGCCGAGATCAACTATTCCAGGTGATGCTCGCGCGCGCCGAAACCCACCCCTGACCCGCGCGCCGGAGTGGAGCCTGCGGAACGACGCAGAAGTACCGAACAGCGACCTCGGGAGCGACAGCGAGCTCAGGACACCATGCGCACGGCGTACGGCGTCATACCGCTGTATCTGACGTCGGAGACCTTGACCACCGATCCGGATTGCGGAGCCTCGAGCATCTTCCCGTCGCCGAGGTAGAGCGCGACGTGCTGACTGGCGTTCGGTCCGTAGAAGATCATGTCGCCACGCTTCATCTGCGACGACGGAACCTGCTTGCCTGCCGTGTACTGGTAGCCGGTGTAGTGGGGCAGAGAGATACCCAGACCTGCGAATGCGTAGATCATGAGGCCGGAGCAGTCGAAGCCGACCTTGTTGTAGTCGCCGTAACTGTCTGCGACTCCGCCGTCTCGGATTCCCTTGGTCGGCCCGTTCTCGTCGCCGCCGCCCCAGGAATACGGAACACCGAGCTGGCTCATCCCGCGGTCGATCGCCAATTCCACGGCAGCACTGCCCGTGACCGACGGTGTGGTCGAGGGCTTGGGCTTGCTGGGAGTGGGCTTGCTGGGTGTGGGCTGGGTCGGAGTCGTGGTTCCGCTCGAACTGTCGGAGTCGGTGGACGAACTCGAGTCGTCGTCGACATCGACGTGCGAGCGTTGGCCCTCGGCGATCGCAGCGGCTCGCTGTTGTGCGGCCAGGTTGGCCGAGACCCGGGCCGCCGCCTGAACCGCGGCCTCACGAGCGGCAGCTGCGGCTGCTGCTATTGCTGCGTCCTCTGCTGCCTTCTGCGCCTCCCAGTCGCTGTATGCGGCTCGTTGACCCTGGAGGCCGGCCACATTGCTTCGGGCTGCGTCGAGCTCGGTCTGAGCGGCGTCTCGCTGGGACTCGATAGCGGCTTTCTGATCGGCCTCGGCTTGCAACGCCGCCTGCGCTGCAGCGATGGCCTGCTCGGCCTCGGCCTTCTTGGATTCGGCTTCGGACGCTGCCGCGTCCGCCTGCTGCTTGGATTCGCGGGCG
Organism: Rhodococcus sp. Leaf233; assembly: GCF_001426165.1. Taxonomy (NCBI): domain Bacteria; kingdom Bacillati; phylum Actinomycetota; class Actinomycetes; order Mycobacteriales; family Nocardiaceae; genus Rhodococcus; species Rhodococcus sp. Leaf233. Next base: position 187,348 of record NZ_LMRO01000013.1, on the reverse strand, counting down.
GCCGAGTCCCGGTTCGCCTGCTCGGTTCGGGCCCGCTGGAGGCTGTCGAGCACGGCATTCTGGCTGTTGGACAGCACCTTCAGGACCTGGGCGCGGTCGAGAACGTCGTCCGGTCCGCTCGAACCGAGGAACGACGCCATCGAGGCGACGCCCGAGCCCTGGGTGTAGCTCGATTTGGCGAATTCGTCGAACTTGCGCTGGGCTGCCTGAATCTGTGTGCCTGCATCGGCGAGCGCCTGCTGCGCTGCTCCTACGACTGCTGCGGCCACGTCGGCGGCGTCCCGTGCGTTCTGCAGGTCGACCAGGGCTTTGTTGACGCCTTCTCGCTTCACGGCGACCTCGTCGTCGAGCTGTGCGAGTTGCTGGTTGGCGGATGCGATCGCGTCGATCAGCTGTCCGACCTGCCCCAGGCGTGAGTCGACGGCGCTGCCGGCCGCGGCGATGTCGGTATCGGACGGGTTGGGCGGGGGCGGCGGTACCGCGGCGGCGACCCCGGGCATGGTCGCGGTCAGCGCGAGAACCAGACCGGCACCTGCCAGTACGAATCGGGTACGGACGAGCGCTCTGCGGCGCGTGCCGCGAACTGGACGTCGGCTCACAAATGTCTCCCTCGGGTCCGGCATTCACTCGGGTCCCGAGAGGACCGTCGTGCCGTCGAGGCGTTCCCCGTTCCCACCCCGATCGCAGGTGACGGTGAACATGTTCGCCGGGCGGGAAAGTGGCGCGCAGCGACACGACAGGTGCGAACCACGTCAGTCACACCCGAAGCAGTGGCCTCCCGAGTTCCCCACGGACGACACCTGCCTTCTGCGACACTCCTTCCCCAGCAGTGCCAATGGCACCGTACGACACTTCGCACACTAAAGAAACTCCAGTCACAAATGACACATTTGTAATTCCACCAGGCATAATGCCGTGAACTCGGTGTTTGCCCGAAACAATTTTTCGGACTTTTTCCGGACCGACGTCCGGTGGCGTAATCGCGCGTCGGTGTCGGTCGGTCGAATGACGAATGTGCGCGCTACGTCAGCGCTCGACGGGCTGTGCTTCGTGCGGGTCGGCAGTGGCCGACCGCGCGCGATATCGCCGGACCTTCACAGCGGCTGTCAACGCGGCCACCGCAGCGACGATCACCACCAGCCCACCCGTCAGCAAGCCCCACGGAGTCTGGTCCTCGACGAGGGTGTCGACGAAGTTGTCGGCGGCGACGACGTGATTTCCGGTGTAGGTGCGATCCTGCCCGGCTTCGAGTGTCACTCGGCTGATCGAGTCGCTGAACGTTCCGACCTGCCCCGGGCTCAGCACCAACACCGTTCCGCCCTCGCGGGCACCGACCGCAGTGGCGAGGTCGCGTAGCTGCGAATCGTGACGCGGTTCGTCGGGGACGATCACGATGCTCAGATCGATTCCGTGGTCCTCGGCTCGGTTCACGGCGGCAGTCAGTCCGTCCTGCTCGCCCGCAGGAGCGCTGACTCCCGACTCGCGGACCGTGGCGACGATGCTGTCGACGTCCAGACCTGCCGGGATATCGGTGGCAAGTGGGGAAACAGCGTGGATCGGCTCAGTCATCTCTCGTCCAGTCGGTAGGAACCAGTCGCGTGGAACCCTACGTCACGGTGCAGTCGATTCTCGGGAGGCAGGTATGCCCGACGCGGCAACTGAGGCCGCCCTTCATTGCGTCGCACGAAGCACTACGTGAGGATTGTGACGTGGGTCGTTCTCTCGGTGTCCACCGCGAAACAGACCCGCACGTTTTCACAGGACAAGCGTACTGTTAGACTTCCATCGAGACACTGCCCGAGGGTCCGCAAGCACTCCGCACGCGGGATGCCATGCCGAGACACACGGTCAGCGCCTCGCTTCAACCGTCGACACAGCCCCGTCGGCGGTGTGCCTCATAGACGAGTGGAGCTGAAGTGACCGCAAGTAACAATTCATTCGGTGCAAAGGGCACCCTCGAAGTCGGAGAGAACTCGTACGAGATCTTTCGGCTGTCGGCCTTGCCCGGTGCCGAGAAACTGCCCTATGCACTGAAGGTCCTCGCGGAGAACCTCCTTCGCACCGAGGACGGTGCCAACATCACCGCCGACCATATTCGCTCGATCGCGTCGTGGGATCCCTCGGCCGACCCGAGTATCGAAATCCAGTTCACCCCTGCGCGAGTCATCATGCAGGACTTCACCGGCGTTCCGTGTGTCGTGGACCTCGCCACCATGCGTGAGGCCGTGACCACCCTCGGCGGCGACCCCAACAAGGTCAACCCCCTCTCCCCCGCCGACATGGTCATCGACCACTCGGTCATCCTCGACGTGTTCGGCCGCGCCGATGCACTCGAGCGCAACGTCGACCTCGAGTACGAGCGCAACGGCGAGCGTTACCAGTTCCTGCGTTGGGGCCAGGGCGCCTTCGACGACTTCAAGGTCGTCCCGCCCGGCATGGGCATCGTGCACCAGGTCAACATCGAGTACCTCGCACCGACCGTCATGACCCGCAAGGGCCAGGCGTACCCCGACACCTGCGTCGGAACCGACTCTCACACGACGATGGTCAACGGCCTCGGCGTGCTCGGCTGGGGCGTCGGCGGAATCGAAGCCGAAGCTGCCATGCTCGGCCAGCCCGTGTCGATGCTGATCCCCCGTGTCGTCGGCTTCAAGCTCTCGGGCGAGATTCAACCGGGCGTCACGGCCACCGACGTCGTTCTGACCGCCACCGAGATGCTGCGCAAGCACGGCGTCGTCGGGAAGTTCGTTGAGTTCTACGGCGAAGGTGTGGCCGAGGTTCCCCTCGCCAACCGCGCCACCCTCGGCAACATGAGCCCCGAATTCGGCTCCACCGCAGCCATTTTCCCGATCGACGAAGAGACGATCAACTACCTGCGCCTCACCGGCCGCAGCGACGAGCAGCTCGCTCTCGTCGAGGCGTACGCCAAGGAACAGGGCATGTGGCACGACCCGAAGAACGAAGCCGTGTACTCCGAGTACATCGAGCTCGACCTCAACACGGTCGTCCCGTCCATCGCAGGCCCGAAGCGCCCGCAGGACCGAATCCTGTTGTCCGAGTCCAAGGTTGCGTTCCGCAAGGACATCCACAACTACGTGGAGGAGAACCACCCGGCGCACGAGGGTGACAGCAAGCTGGACGAGGCCCTCAACGAGTCGTTCCCGGCCAGCGATCCCGCGTCGCTGAGCTTCGCGGAAGACGATGCAGTCGACGTGCGGTCCGCCGCATACGGCTCCGAAGGTCGCCCGAGCAAGCCGGTTCGTGTCATCACCGACGAAGCAGGCGAGTTCGTTCTCGACCATGGCGCCGTCGTGGTGGCAGGTATCACCTCCTGCACCAACACCTCCAACCCGTCGGTCATGCTGGGCGCAGCACTGCTCGCTCGCAACGCCGTCGAAAAGGGCCTGTCCACCAAGCCGTGGGTCAAGACCAACATGGCACCCGGTTCGCAGGTCGTGACCGACTACTACGAGAAGGCCGGCCTGTGGCCGTACCTCGAGAAGCTCGGCTACTTCCTGGGCGGCTACGGCTGCACCACGTGCATCGGTAACACGGGCCCGTTGCTCGAGCCGATCTCGAAGGCGATCAACGACAACGATCTTTCGGTGACCGCCGTGTTGTCGGGCAACCGCAACTTCGAGGGTCGCATCTCCCCCGACGTCAAGATGAACTACCTGGCCTCTCCGCCGCTGGTCATCGCTTACGGCCTCGCGGGCACGATGGACTTCGACTTCGAGACCGACGCGCTCGGTAACGACCACGAGGGCAACCCGGTGTACCTCAAGGACATCTGGCCGTCGTCGCAGGAGATCGAGGACACGATCAAGTCCTCGATCAGCCGGGACATGTTCAGCAAGTCCTACGAGACGATCTTCGCCGGTGACAGCCGCTGGCAGAACCTGTCGACCCCCGAGGGCGACACGTTCGAGTGGGATCCCAACTCGACGTACGTGCGGAAGCCTCCGTACTTCGACGGTATGACGATGGACCCGGCTCCGGTCGAGGACATCAAGGGTGCCCGCGTGCTGGCCCTGCTCGGCGATTCGGTCACCACCGACCACATCAGCCCGGCAGGACCCATCAAGGCCGGTACGCCTGCCGCTCAGTACCTCGATTCGCACGGCGTGGAGCGCAAGGATTACAACTCGCTCGGATCGCGTCGTGGCAACCACGAGGTCATGATTCGCGGAACGTTCGCGAACATCCGTCTGAAGAACCAGCTGCTCGACGACGTCTCGGGTGGCTACACCCGCGACTTCACCCAGGACGGTGGCCCGCAGTCGTTCATCTACGATGCGTCGCAGAACTACCAGAAGGCCGGCATCCCGCTGGTCGTGCTTGGCGGCAAGGAGTACGGCTCCGGAAGCTCCCGTGACTGGGCGGCCAAGGGCACCTCGCTCCTGGGCGTCAAGGCGGTCATCACCGAGTCGTTCGAGCGCATCCACCGCTCCAACCTCATCGGCATGGGCGTCGTTCCGCTGCAGTTCCCGGCAGGCGAGAGCGCCGCGTCGCTCAAGCTCGACGGCACCGAGACGTTCGACATCATCGGCGTCGAGAAGCTGAACGAGGGCACCACCCCGAAGACGATGGCGGTGACCGCGACCAAGGAAGACGGAACCAAGGTCGAGTTCGACGCCGTGGTCCGTATCGATACCCCCGGTGAAGCGGACTACTACCGCAACGGCGGAATCCTGCAGTACGTCCTGCGCAACATGATCAGAGGCTAGTCACACGGCACTGTAGACAAACGCCACGCACAGCGATGGGCCCGGAACTCGATACGTGTTTCGGGCCCATCGCCGTATCGGTACGGGCCCCTTCATCGGAAAGTAGGAGTTTCACACGTGCCCAAGGTCAGTGAAGACCACCTGGCGGCCCGCCGCAGCGAAATTCTCGACGGTGCGCGTAAATGCTTCGGAGAGTTCGGCTACGAGGGTGCCACCGTGCGACGCCTCGAGGAGGCGACAGGCCTCTCCCGCGGAGCCATCTTCCACCACTTCAAGGACAAGGACGGTCTCTTCCTCGCGTTGGCGCAGGAGGACGCCCGGCGTATGGCCGAAGTCGCGGCGACGCAGGGTCTGGTTCAGGTGATGCGAGACATGCTGGCCCAGCCCGAGCAGTTCGAGTGGCTGGGAACGCGGCTCGAGATCACCCGACGACTACGAACCGACGCCGACTTCCGAACCAGCTGGGCCGAGCGTTCGGCCGAACTGACCGATGCGACGCTCGGCCGACTCGAGCGCCAGAAGACGGCAGGGAAACTTCGGGACGACGTGCCGAACGATGTTCTGGCCGACTACCTGGACCTCGTTCTCGACGGTCTGGTCGCCAGAATCGCGTCGGGCAACGGCGGGTCGAACCTGTCGGCCATTCTGGATCTGGTGGAAGAATCGGTACGCCGGCGCGACCCGGGTCAGGCCAGCTGAATCAGTTCCAGGTAGTCCTGCGACCAGTGGTCCTCGGTGCCGTCGGGAAGGAGGATGACACGTTCTGGTGAGAGCGCCTCGGCGGCACCCGGATCGTGAGTCACCAGAACGACAGCACCCTTGTAACTGCGCAGTGCGTCGAGAACCTGCTCGCGTGAGATCGGATCGAGGTTGTTGGTCGGTTCGTCGAGCAGCAGAACGTTCGCAGCCGAAGACACCAGTCCGGCCAGCGCCAGACGCGTCTTCTCACCGCCGGACAGCGTTCCTGCGGGCTGTTCGAGCTGTGGTCCGGTGAACATGAAGGCACCGAGTAGCGATCTGAGCTCCTGCTCGCCGGTGTCGGGTGCCGCATGCCGGATGTTCTCCCACACCGACGCCATGTCGTCGAGGGTGTCGTGCTCCTGGGCGAAGTAACCTACGCGCATGCCGTGGCCGGGTTCGATCTCTCCGGTGTCTGCCTTCTCGGTTCCGGCCAGAATGCGCAGCAGTGTCGTCTTACCGGCACCGTTGAGCCCGAGCACCACCACGCGGCTCCCCCGGTCGATCGCCAGATCGACGCCGGCAAAGATCTCCAGCGACCCGTACATCTTGGTCAGGTTCTTGGCCATCAACGGTGTCTTGCCGCAGGGGGCAGGCTCAGGAAAGCGAATGTGCGCAACCTTGTCGGATACGCGCTCCGCATCGAGGTTGGCCATCAACTTGTCTGCTCGCTTCGCCATATTCTGTGCCGCAACGGCTTTGGTTGCCTTGGCACCCATCTTGGCGGCCTGGACGCGCAGCGCACCCGCCTTCTTCTCCGCGTTCGCGCGTTCGCGACGGCGCCGTTGCTCGTCCGTGGCGCGTGCGTCGAGGTACTTCTTCCAGTTCATGTTGTAGATGTCGGCCTCACCGCGCACGGCATCGAGGAACCACACCCTGTTCACGACATCACCGAGCAGTTCGACATCGTGACTGATCACGATGAGTCCGCCCTCGTGGTTCTGCAGGAAACTGCGCAACCAGGTGATGGAATCGGCGTCGAGGTGGTTGGTGGGCTCGTCGAGCAGCAATGTGGTGTTCGAGCGTCCGCCACTGCCGTCGGATGCGGCGAACAGAATGCGAGCGAGTTCGACGCGTCGACGTTGACCACCGGACAGGGTCCGCAGCGGTTGACCGAGGATGCGATCGGCCAAGCCGAGGCTGTTGCAGATGCGAGCCGCTTCGCTTTCGGCTTCGTAGCCGCCGAGGGACGCGAACCGCTCTTCCAGCTCGCCGTACTTACGGACGGCTTTGTCGAGCAATGTCTCATCGGCAACCTCGGCCATCAGAGCCTGCTGCTTCTCCATACTGTGCAGGAGGGTGTCCAGCCCGCGGGCCGACAGCACCCGGTCCTTGGCCAGCACGTCCAGATCGCCCTCTTTGGGATCCTGCGGGAGGTAGCCGAGGTCTCCGGTGCGTACGACCTCACCGGCATAAGGTTCGCCCTCGCCCGCCAGGATGCGCAGCGTGGTGGTTTTTCCGGCACCGTTGCGGCCGACCAGCCCGATGCGGTCACCTGCCTGCACGCGGAGCGCGGGCCCCTCGGTGGACAGAAGGGTCCGCACACCGGCACGAACTTCGAGGTCGGTGGCGGTGATCACGCGTGAGCTCCTAGCGATTGCCGAACAAGATGAGTGCTCGTCAACCGACGAGCGAGCAATGAAAGCGCCGTAGGTCGGCACAGCAAACCCCCATTTTAGCTCAGCATTCACGTGCCTCCACCCAGGAACGCAGGTGACCCCGGTAACGTCTGAGCGATGACCGACGTCACCGAAACGGCCACTGCCCGCCCAGCCCTGCCCCTCGACCTCACCGGACGGACCGCACTGGTCACCGGGGGTAGTCGAGGCATCGGCCGCGCGATCGCCGCAGAACTGCTCGCGCGCGGTGCCAACGTGGCCATCACTGCGCGTAATCGGGAACCGTTGCTGGCCGTCGCGGCGGAACTCGGCGACTCCGTACTCGCGCTGGACGGTAACGCGGGCGACCCGGAACACCGACGCACCGCAGTGGACCGCACCGTCGAGACCTTCGGTTCGCTGGACATCCTGGTCAACAACACCGGTATCAACCCCGTCCACGGCTCGCTGATGGATGCCGACCTCGTCGGTGTCAGCAAGATCTTCGACACCAACGTCGTCGGCACGCTCGGCTTCGTGCAGAACGCGTTCCATGCGTGGATGGGCGAACACGGCGGTGCGGTCGTCAACATCGCCAGCGTTGCAGGCATCCGCTCCACCGGAGTCATTGCCGCGTACGGCGCATCCAAAGCTGCGTTGATTCGGCTCACCGAGGAGCTGGCATGGCAGCTCGGTCCGAAGATCCGCGTCAACGCGGTAGCGCCGGGCGTGGTGAAGACCAAGTTCGCCGAGGCGTTGTTCGCCGGCGGTGAAGAAGCCGCAGCGGCCGGCTACCCGATGAAGCGACTCGGTACCCCCGAGGACGTGGCATCGCTCGTCGCGTTCCTGGTCTCGGACGCGTCCTCGTGGATCACCGGCGAGACGGTGCGCGTCGACGGTGGCCTGCTCGCCACCGGCGGAATGTGAGCGACCTGTCGGCCGACGTCGCCGTGGTCGGGCTGGGACCGGCGGGTCGCGCGATCGCCCACCGCTGCGCGACCGCGGGTATGGACGTTCTCGCACTCGATCCGCACCCGTCCCGAACCTGGACGCCGACCTACTCGGCATGGGCGGACGAATTGCCGTCATGGCTCTCGGAGTCTGCAATCGCCTCGACTGCACGCAGGCCCGCAGTGTGGACCGATCGGCATCGCGTCATCGACCGGACGTACTGCGTGCTCGATACGCATGCCCTGCAAGCCTCGCTGTCCCTCGACCTCGTACGAGTGCGCGCGGGCACCGCAGTCGACGTCACCGGCACCCGCGTCACCACCGTCGACGGGACGGTCGTCACGGCTCGCCACGTCGTCGATGCGCGAGGAACGCTCGACTCGCGTGATCTGGCGCAACAGACCGCATACGGAATCGTCGTCGAGCGGGAACGCGCCGAGCCCATTCTGGAAGGCTCCGACGCCTGGTTCATGGATTGGCGTACCGACAACGGCGTACGACCCGGTGAAGTTCCGAGTTTTCTCTATGCCGTCGCACTCGACGACCACCGCGTTCTGCTCGAAGAAACGTGCCTGGTCGGCAGGCCCGCCCTCCACCTCGATGTACTCCGGACTCGTCTGCATCATCGTCTCGCCCGACGCGATCTCGTGCCGACCGGGACCGAGGACGTCGAGCGGGTGCGCTTTTCGGTCGAACCTCCGCCGCGCTCGCGGCTGCACACCCCACGAAGCGGGCCCGTCCTGTTCGGGTCGCGGTCGAATCTGATGCATCCGGCGACGGGATACAGCGTCGCCGCGTCGTTGGCGTCTGCCGATCACCTGGTCGACGGACTTCGCACCGGCAAGCCGGGGAGCCGACGTGCACTCCACACCTGGACGGTGCAGAAGCTACGCAATCTGGGTCTGCGCACTGCGTTGAGCCTCGAGCCGGAGATGGTTCCGCAGTTCTTCGCCAGCTTCTTCTCGCTGCCGGTCGAACTGCAACGCTCCTACCTGTCCGGTCACGACGACGCCATGGGGACCATGACCGCAATGCTGAGAATGTTCCCTACGCTTCCGGTCTCGGCCAGGCTCGCCATCGCGCGCACCGTCGTCCACGCTCCGAGACGCGGCTGAGTTTCTCGGCAACGGTCGACACACAGGCGCCCGGTCGGCGATCATGAACACATGCGCAGCATTTGGAAAGGCTCGATCGCCTTCGGACTCGTCAACGTTCCGGTGAAGGTCTACTCGGCCACCGAGCAACACGACATCCGGTTTCATCAAGTGCACGCAAAGGACGGCGGACGAATCAAGTACGACCGCATCTGCCAGGAATGCGGAAAATCGGTCCAGTTCGCCGACATCGACAAGGCGTACGACTCGCCCGACGGCGAGCGCGTGATCCTCACCGACGACGACTTCGACAAACTCCCCGCTGCCGAGAAGCACGAGATCCCCGTTCTCGAATTCGTTCCGACCGAGCAGATCGATCCGATCCTCTACGACAAGAGTTACTTCCTGGAGCCCGACTCGTCGTCGCCCAAGGCGTACGTACTGCTGCGAGAGACGCTGGAAGAAACCGAACGCACCGCGCTGGTCCATTTCACGCTGCGACAGAAGACGCGGCTGGCCGCCTTGAGGGTCCGTGACAACGTGCTGGTCATCCAGACTCTGCTGTGGCCGGACGAGGTACGAGCCGCAGAATTCCCGTCGCTCGACGACGCCCCGTCGGCGCGCCCGCAAGAAGTGAAGATGGCGACGTCGCTCGTCGAGAGCATGTCCTCGGAATTCGATCCGACGGAGTACACCGACGACTACCAGATCGAACTGCGCAAACTGATCGACGAGACACTGGCGAACGGTGGCGAGAAGGTCATCCACACCGAGGCCGAGTCACAGGACGACGGCGAGGACGCGGAGGTCGTGGATCTGGTCGCCGCCCTCCAGCGCAGCGTCGAGGCCGCGGGAAAGAACGCTAAGTCGGGGTCCGATTCGTCGACAACATCATCTTCGAAATCTTCGTCGTCGAAAACACCGGCCAAGAAGGCCGCTGCCAAGAAGACCACTGCGCGGAAGACCCCGGCAAAGAAGGCTCCGGCCAAGAAGGCCGCAGCGAAGAAGGCTGCCCCGTCGACCGACGAAGCGAAGGGTGCGTGACGGGGCAGCCGGACCGGACCGTCAGACGGTGAAGCCGAGGGCCCGAAGCTGCTCGCGTCCGTCGTCGGTGATCTTGTCCGGTCCCCACGGCGGCATCCAGACCCAGTTGATCTTGAGGTCGGCGGCGAGCCCACTGCGCACGAGCGCACCACGGGCCTGATCCTCGATGACGTCCGTCAACGGGCAGGCCGCCGACGTCAGTGTCATGTCGACGGTGACGATGTCCTCGGCGTCGATCTTGATGTCGTAGACCAAACCGAGATCGACTACGTTGATTCCCAGCTCGGGGTCGACGACGTCGCGCATCGCTTCTTCGAGGTCCTCGAGTACCTTGATCTCGTCGGCGGTGAGTTCCACCGGCGTCGTCGTCACAGCCGGTGTGGTCTCTGTTGCGTCGGTCATGATTGCTGTCCTCCGGAAAGTGCCGACTGGGCGGTCTCGCCCGTCGTAGCTGTCGTATCTGCGTCCACTACTTGAACAACCGCATCCTTGAAAGCCATCCAACCCAGCAAGGCGCATTTCACGCGAGCCGGATACTTGGCCACACCGGCGAACGCAATGCCGTCGCCGATGACGTCTTCGTCTCCCTCGACGGTACCTCTGCTGCCGACCATCTCGCTGAACGAATCCACGGTCTTCAGGGCGTCCTGAACTGACAAGCCGACCACCTGATCGGTCAGCACCGACGTGGCGGCTTGGCTGATCGAGCAACCCTGGCCGTCGTACGAGACGTCCGCAACGGTGCCGTTGTCGACGTGAACCCGCAGAGTCACCTCGTCGCCGCAGGTGGGATTGACGTGGTGCACCTCCGCACCGAACGGCTCGCGCAGTCCACGACCGTGCGGATGCTTGTAGTGATCGAGGATCACTTCCTGGTACATCTGTTCCATTCGCATCAGGCGTGTCCCTCCTCACCATTGCGGTCGGTGCCGAAGAACGATTGCGCGCGACGAATCGCGTTCGCGAGCACCTGCACTTCCTCGACCGTGTTGTACAACGCGAAGGACGCCCGCGCGGTCGCTGCCACTCCGAAGCGCCGATGCAGTGGCCACGCGCAATGATGACCGACGCGAATGGCGACGCCTTCGTCGTCGAGAATCTGCCCCAGGTCGTGTGCGTGGATACCGTCGACGACGAACGACACTGCCGAACCTCGATCGACGTTCTCCGTCGGACCGATGACTCTAACGCCGTCGATCTTTGCGAACTCGGCGAGAGTCGCTGCGACCAAGGTCTTTTCGTGAGCTGCCACGGCGTCGATACCGATGTTGTCGAGGTACCGCACGGCGGCACCGAGCCCGATGACCTGCGACGTCATGGGCACACCGGCCTCGAAGCGTTGCGGCGGAGGCGCGAACGTCGTCTTCTCCATCGTGACCGTCTCGATCATCGATCCGCCGGTGATGAACGGCGGCATCGCATCGAGCAGCGCGGCCTTGCCGTACAACACTCCGACACCCGAGGGTCCCAGCATCTTGTGGCCGGAAAACGCTGCGTAGTCGACATCGAGGTCGTGGAAATCGACCTTCATGTGGGGCACGGATTGGCACGCGTCGAGAACGACGAGCGCGCCGACAGCTCGGGCGCGACGCACCAACTCCTCGACGGGAGCGACGGCACCGGTCACGTTCGACTGGTGGGTGAACGCGACGACCTTCACCGCGGACGACAATTCCAGCGAGTCGAGGTCGATTCGACCGTCGTCGGTCACCCCGTACCACCGCAGAGTTGCGCCGGTACGGGCCGCAAGCTCTTGCCACGGAACGAGATTGGCGTGGTGTTCGAGTTCGGTGACGACGATCTCGTCACCGGGTCCGAGATGACGATCGAAGCGTTGATCGGCCAACACGTACGTCACGAGGTTGAGCGACTCGGTTGCGTTCTTGGTGAAGACGATCTCGTCGACGTCTGCACCGACGAACGCGGCGATATCCGCCCTGGCTCCCTCGTACGCGTCTGTGGCTTCCTCGGCCAGCTGGTGCGCCCCGCGGTGCACCGCCGCGTTACAGGTGGTGAGGAACTCGCGTTCGGCGTCGAGCACCTGCACCGGCCGCTGCGAGGTTGCGCCGGAATCCAGATACACCAACGGCTTTCCGTCGCGGACGGTGCGCGAGAGGATAGGAAAATCGCGGCGAACGGTAGCGACATCGAACGATGTCGCTACCGCCACAGCTGCCGGTGCAGCCATACTCATGCTCCGGTGGTCGCGGCCTGCGTGTAGCCGGCGTAGCCGTTGGCCTCGAGCTCGTCGGCCAGCTCGGCACCGCCGGATTTGACGATCTCACCGTTGACGAAGACGTGCACGAAGTCGGGCTTGATGTAGCGCAGAATGCGGGTGTAGTGCGTGATCAGAAGCACTCCCCCGTCTTCACGCTCCTTGTACTTGTTCACGCCCTCGGACACCACGCGCAAAGCGTCGACGTCGAGGCCGGAATCGGTCTCGTCGAGGATGGCGATCTTCGGCTTGAGCAGTCCCAGCTGCAGGATCTCGTGACGCTTCTTCTCGCCGCCGGAGAAACCCTCGTTGACGTTGCGCTCGAGGAAGTTCGCCTCGATTTCGAGCTCGCTCATCGCGGTCTTGGCTTCCTTGACCCAGTGCCGCAGCTTGGGGGCTTCGCCGCGCACGGCGGTGGCGGCGGTGCGCAGGAAGTTCGACATCGACACTCCGGGCACCTCCACCGGGTACTGCATCGCCAGGAACAGACCTGCGCGGGCGCGCTCGTCGACGCTCATCTCGAGAACGTCTTCACCGTCGAGGGTGATGGTGCCGGAGGTGACGGTGTACTTCGGGTGGCCGGCAATGGCGTACGACAAGGTGGACTTGCCGGAGCCGTTGGGTCCCATGATCGCGTGCGTCTCGCCGGACTTCACGGTCAGGTCGACACCTTTGAGGATGTCGATCGGCTCGGCGGACGAGTCGGTGTTGGCGACGCTGACGTGCAGATCGCGGATTTCGAGTGTGGACATCAAAGTTCCTTTGTGCAGTCGAGAAAGGTTCGGTTGGGCCTACGCGCCGACGACGGCGAGTTCGGTCTCGATGGCAGCATCGAGACGCTCGCGTACGGCGGGGACCGGAATCTTGTCGATGATTTCGTGGAAGAAGCCGCGGACGACCAGTCGACGGGCCACTTCCTCCGAGATGCCGCGAGCACGCAGGTAGAACAGCTGCTCGTCGTCGAATCGGCCGGTAGCACTGGCGTGCCCTGCTCCGACGATCTCGCCGGTTTCGATTTCCAGGTTCGGTACCGAATCGGCGCGAGCGCCGTCGGTGAGCACGAGATTTCGGTTCAGTTCGTACGTCTCGGTGCCCTCGGCCTCGGCGCGAATGAGAACGTCGCCGATCCATACGGTGTGTGCGTCGACGGTGCCGGGTCCGGTCTCGCCCTGGAGCGCGCCCTTGTACATCACGTTCGACTTGCAATGCGGAGCCGAATGGTCGACGAGCAGTCGCTGCTCGAGGTGCTGACCGGCGTCGGCGAAGTACACACCGAGCATGTTCGCGTCACCGCCGGGCGCGCTGTAGCGCACGGTCGGGCTGATGCGCACCAAGTCGCCGCCGAGGCTGACGTTGTAGTGGCGCAACACCGAGTCACGTCCGAGCAGGGCGTGGTGGGCGGCCACGTGCACCGCGTCCGACTGCCAGTCCTGGATCAGCACGACATGCAACTGCGAGCTGTCACCCAGCACGAACTCGACGTTCTCGGCGTACGTGCCGCTGCCGCGCTGATCGATCACCACGGTGGCGCGAGCAAACGTGCCGAGGAGAATCTGCACGTGTCCGTAGGCGACGTGGTCGACGCCCGGACCGTCGATCGTGATCTCGATCGGCTCCGTTACCTCGACCTCGTTGGGAATGCTGACGATCGTGGCCTCGGTGAAGGCCGAATATGCCTGTGCAGCAATCCGATCGGCAGGCACGCCGGCCTTCCCGAGTCGATCGTCGTCGCGTCCCACGGTCTCCACGACCACCTGGTCCGCAGCCCCGACGGTGACCTGAGCGGTCCCGTCGGCGACTGCCGAACCGTCGTGCAGGCCGCGAAGGCGACGCAGCGGCGTGAAGCGCCACAGTTCGTCGCGGCCCGACGGCACCTCGAACGCGTTCACGTCGTACGACGTGAATTGAGCGCCCTTGTTGGCGACGAGCTTCGACTTGTCTTCCTTGGCGGAATCGGGGTTCTCGGATGCCACGGCACCCATGACTCCGGTGAGGGGGTTGTTCACTTATCCGACCGACCCTTCCATCTGCAACTCGATGAGCCGGTTGAGCTCGAGCGCGTACTCCATCGGCAGTTCGCGAGCAATGGGCTCGACGAATCCGCGGACGACCATGGCCATCGCTTCGTCCTCGGTCATGCCACGGCTCATCAGGTAGAACAACTGATCGTCGCTGACCTTCGAGACAGTGGCCTCGTGACCCATCGACACGTCGTCCTCACGGATGTCGACGTACGGGTAGGTGTCGGACCGACTGATCGTGTCGACCAGCAGGGCGTCGCACTTGACCGTCGAACGCGAGCCGTGCGCGCCCTTGTTGATCTGGATCAGACCGCGGTAGGACGTCCGTCCACCGCCACGGGCGACGGACTTGCTGACGATGTTCGACGACGTGTGCGGTGCCAGGTGCAGCATCTTGGAACCGGTGTCCTGGTGCTGATCGGGCCCTGCGAACGCGACCGAGAGAACCTCGCCCTTGGCGTATTCGCCGGTCATCCACACAGCCGGGTACTTCATGGTGACCTTGGAGCCGATGTTGCCGTCGACCCACTCCATCGTTGCGCCTGCTTCTGCCTTGGCGCGCTTGGTGACCAGGTTGTAGACGTTGTTCGACCAGTTCTGAATGGTCGTGTACCGGCAACGACCACCCTTCTTGACGATGATCTCGACCACGGCGGAGTGCAGCGAATCGGACTTGTAGATCGGCGCGGTGCAGCCCTCGACGTAGTGCACGTAGGCACCCTCGTCGACGATGATCAGCGTGCGCTCGAACTGGCCCATGTTCTCGGTGTTGATCCGGAAGTAGGCCTGCAGCGGGATGTCGACGTGCACGCCCGGCGGGATGTAGATGAAAGATCCACCGGACCATACTGCGGTGTTCAGGGCGGAGAACTTGTTGTCGCCCGCGGGGATGACGGTGCCGAAGTACTCGCGGAACAGCTCCGGCTGCTCCTTGAGCGCGGTGTCGGTGTCGAGGAACAACACACCCTGCGCCTCGAGGTCCTCACGGATCGAGTGGTAGACGACCTCGGACTCGTACTGAGCGGCGACACCGGAGACGAGGCGCTGCTTCTCGGCCTCGGGGATGCCGAGCTTGTCGTACGTGTTCTTGATGTCCTCGGGCAGGTCGTCCCACGTGGCGGCCTGCTTCTCGCTGGACCGCACGAAGTACTTGATGTTGTCGAAGTCGATGCCGTCCAGGTCGGAACCCCAGTTGGGCATGGGCTTACGGTCGAAGGTCTTGAGAGCCTTCAGACGGGCTTCGAGCATCCACTCGGGCTCGCTCTTCTTGGCCGAGATGTCACGGACGACAGCCTCGGACAAGCCGCGCTTGGCGCTCGCGCCGGCCACGTCGGAATCGGCCCAGCCGTATCCGTAGGTGCCGAGCGATGCGATGGTCTCGTCCTGAGTCAGCGGCGCGGCGGGTGTCACCTGGTCTGGTGTGACGGTCATGCGGGCTCCTTCCGGAGGCGTGTGCGTTCTCCGACACGGGGCTGCGTGTCGGACGTCATCTTGTGTGAACTATCTGTCGATACGTCGGTACCGGATCGACCGCTCCTCGATCGCGTCGAGGTGAGCGGTACGTGTGTGGTGCAAGCGCAGTTGCCGTTCGCAATGGTGGCAAGACGCTGCACATGCGTGCCGAGGATCTCGGCGAACGCTGCTTGTTCGGCCTCGCACAGCTCGGGAAACTCTGCTGCGACGTGCGACACCGGGCAATGGTGTTGGCAGATCTGCACTCCGTTGCCGACTTGCCGCGTGGTGGCCGAGAATCCCGCCGCACTGAACGCGTCGGCAATTCTTCCCGCCGCCGTTTCCACGGCATGTGCGTCGGAACCGGTCGCGGGTTCGACGTCGGCAACGATGGTGTTGACGCGTTGCCGCGCGAACGTCTCGATGGCGTCGTTGCCACCGATCTTGCGCAGCTGCCGCATGGCGGCTCCGGCCAGATCGTCGTAGGTGTGGCCCAGCCGATTGCGGCCGGCTGCGGTGAGCTGGAAATGCTTGGCCGGTCGCCCGCGTCCACGCTGACGTGCTCCGGCCGGGGTGGTGATCCTGGCCTCGCCTGCATCGATGAGCGCATCGAGGTGGCGCCGGACACCGGCCGCGCTCAATCCAAGGCGAGTGCCGATATCGGACGCGGTGATGGGGCCCTCTTCGAGCAGTAGGGTGACCACTGCGCCCCGCGTCTGCCCCTCGGGGGCCGATGCCGGTCGCACCGACGACGCGCCTGCTCCGGCGGTCGATGGATCGACGCTTTCCGGACGCACGAGCGAGCTCTCGGTTGTTTTCACAACACCAGTGTGACGGAATTGTTTCACCTGGTCCAGCAAGGGTGCCCTATCCCTCAGGTGAATCCGAGCCGAGCGACGCAGGCCGCGGAGTCCGGAGGACCGGGTGAATCGCGCTATTGGACACAGCTACGCTCCCACTGTGCCATCGACCGAGAGTGAGCAGAGTTCCGAGAACTCGCCTTCCGCGACCGGTGCCAGCTCGTCCCCCGATCCCGAGAACCCCGAATCCGCGCGCGGCACGCTGCTGCACAGGATGATTCTCACCCCTGCTCGGCGCGTGTTCGGCCTGGAACCGACCCCACCGGGTGCCGGTGTCGCCACGTTGCACGGCGACGAGCCGGAGGCACCCGGTCTCGATCCCGCCGAGACCGTTCAACTACGCAACATTCGCCGTTTCGGAGCCGCGGGCGCGCTGCTGATGGCGATCGGCGCGCTCGGCGCGGGTGCGCAGCCGGTACTGCAGAACCCGATCGCGGGCGTCCGGTTACTGAGCCTGCCGTCGCGCATGGCCACGTCGGCTCTGACGGTGACCATGACGGGAACCGTCGTCGTGGTCCTCGCGTGGCTACTGCTCGGCAGGTTCGCGCTGGGGCGGACGCGATCGGGCGCGACTCCCCGCCGCCTGTCCCGATCGCAGATGGACCGAACTCTGCTGCTGTGGATCCTGCCGCTGAGCGTCGCACCGCCTATGTTCTCGCGCGACGTCTACTCCTACCTGGCCCAGAGCGAGATCACGGCCCGCGGTCTCGACCCCTACGAGATCGGCCCCGTGGATGCACTGGGGGCCGACAACGTCCTGACCCGGACGGTGCCCAACATCTGGCGAGAGACTCCGGCACCCTACGGTCCGCTGTTCCTGTGGATGGGGCGCGGGATCACGTACTTGACCGGCGAGAACATCGTCGCCGGCATCTTCCTGCACCGACTGCTCGCCTTGGCGGGAGTCGCGCTGATCGTCTGGGCGCTGCCGCGTCTCGCACGCCGTTGCGGGGTCGCGTCGGTCACGGCACTGTGGCTCGGTGCAGCGAACCCGCTGTTGCTGTTCCACCTGGTCGCCGGAATTCACAACGAGGCCCTGATGATCGGGCTCATGCTCGCGGGTACCGAACTGGCGCTGCGTGCGATCGAGCGCCCGGGTGCGTTGCGCAGCACCGATATCGCGTTCCTCATCGGCGGAGCGGGTGTGATCGCACTCTCGTCGACGATCAAGATCCCCTCGCTGATAGCGCTGGGGTTCGTCGGCATGGCGCTGTCGAGACGGTGGGGCGGCACTCTGAGATCGGTCGTCTACGCTGCGCTGCTGCTCGGCGCGATCGCCGTCGCCGTCCAAGTCGCCGTGAGCCTGGGTAGCGGACTCGGATTCGGTTGGATCCACACTCTGGGTACCGCGGGGGTGGTGCGCAGCTGGATGTCGATTCCCACGATTCTCGGCCTGGCTACCGGATTCGTCGGCGTGCTGCTCGGCCTCGGCGATCACACCACCGCTGTGTTGAGTCTCACTCGGCCGATCGCAGCCGTCGTCGCCGGCGTCATCGTGATCCGCATGCTGGTCGCTGTCCTGAGGGGCCGACTGCACTCGGTGGGAGCGCTGGGGGTGGCGCTGGGAGCAGTGGTTCTGCTGTTCCCGGTAGTCCAGCCCTGGTACCTGCTGTGGGCGGTGATCCCGCTGGCAGCATGGGCCACCACTCCGTCCTTCCGGCGTCCCGCCATTGCCTTCTCGTCCTTGGTCAGCGTGATCCTCATGCCGAACGGCAGCGAATACCAGCCGTTCCAGATCGTGCAGGCCGCAGTGATGACCATCCTGACCATCGTCGTGTTGTATCTGCTGACACGGAACCGGCTGCCGTGGCCCACGCGCAGCGGACCACCGGCACCCGAGCGGCACACCGACGAATACGCTGAGTCCTCGTGATCTCCGGGACTTCGAATGCGGCGCAACCTGTCGTGCAGTTGACCGACGTGCGCAAGTCCTACGACGGCACCACCGCCGTCGACGGACTGAGCCTGAGCATCGGTGCGGGTGAAGTTCTCGCGCTGCTCGGCCCGAACGGTGCCGGAAAGACCACCACCGTCGAGATGTGCGAAGGCTTCGTCGTACCCGACAGCGGCACGGTCAGAATCCTCGGCCTCGACCCCATCGCCGAGTCCGCCCAGCTCCGACCCCGCATCGGCGTCATGCTGCAGGGAGGCGGTGCCTACCCGGGGTCCAAGGCGGGCGAAATGCTCGAGCTCGTCGCCTCGTACTCTGCCGACCCTCTCGACACGACGTGGCTGCTCGACTGTCTGGGCCTGACCTCGGCGGTCCGCACACCCTATCGGCGGTTGTCCGGAGGCCAGCAGCAGCGACTGGCGTTGGCCTGTGCCATCGTCGGCCGCCCCGAGTTGGTGTTTCTCGACGAACCGACAGCCGGACTCGACGCCCAGGCCCGACTGCTGGTGTGGGAATTGATCGACGCACTTCGACGCGACGGCGTCGGCGTTCTGCTGACCACACATCTGATGGACGAGGCCGAGCAGCTGGCGGATCGGTTGACGATCATCGACAACGGTCGCGTCGTCGCCTCCGGATCCCCGTCCGAGCTCACCAAGCAGGGAGCCGAGGGACAGTTGCGCTTCTCCGCTCCCCCCGGTCTCGATCTGTCCCTGCTCGACGCGGCCCTGCCCTCCGGTTACGTACCGTCGGAGACGTCACCGGGGTCGTACGTCGTCACCGGAGTGATCGAACCGCAAATCCTGGTGGTCGTCACCTCGTGGTGCGCACAGCAGAACGTGCTGGCGACGGAGTTGCAGGTCGATCAGCGGCGGCTCGAGGACGTCTTCCTCGAACTGACCGGCAGAGAATTGAGGATGTGACGGTGCGCAGAGAAGCCCGGCTCGCCGACAACCGTTTCGAGACAGGACTGTTCGCGCCGCGCCCACAGCCGGCGTCGGCCGCTCGGATGCTGTTCGCGCAGTCGCGTCTCGAGCTGAAGTTGTTGCTGCGCAACGGCGAGCAGCTGCTGTTGACGATGTTCATTCCGATCACGCTGTTGATCGGACTCACTCTGCTGCCGTTCGGTGAGCTCGGCGACGACCGCGTCGCGCGGGTCGTGCCGGCGGTGATGATGGTGGCCATCATGTCGACGGCATTCACCGGACAGGCGATCGCCGTCGGGTTCGATCGACGCTACGGCGCCCTCAAGAGACTCGGTGCCACGCCGCTCCCACGGTGGGGAATCATCGGCGGCAAGTCGGTAGCCGTCGTGATCGTGGTGATCATGCAGTCGGTTCTGCTGGGCTCGATCGGCGTCGCCCTCGGCTGGCGACCGAGTGCGGCAGGCCTGGTGCTCGGCGCGGTCGTCATCGCTTTGGGAACGGTCACGTTCGCCTCGATGGGGTTGCTGCTCGGCGGCACCCTGCGGGCGGAGATCGTGTTGGCGCTGGCCAACGTCGCCTGGTTCGTGATGCTCGGGATCGGCAGCGCGGTGTTCGTCGACGACCAAATTCCGCAGGGCCTGCAGAACGTCGCACGGATAGTCCCGTCCGGCGCACTCGGCGAGGCGCTCAACCGCGGTGTGGCCTCGTCGTTCGACCTCTTCGGGATCGCTGTGCTGCTCGTCTGGGCTGCGGTCTGCGGCACTCTCGCGGTCCGAACCTTCAAATTCACCTGAGCGAGGGTTTCCGCCGGTCGCTCTACCCAACGACGCTGTGTAGTTGATCGGCGTTTACCATCGTGGAGTGCCCTACCTCCTACGGAAGCTCTACGGCGTGTTCCTGCGCCTCGTGGCCTACCTGCCCCTGCCCTCGCTTCGGGTACAGCGGGTGCTGGCATTCATCGCCATCCTCACCCAGGGCGGCATAGCCGTCACCGGTGCGGTGGTTCGAGTGACCGGCTCCGGGCTCGGGTGCCCCACCTGGCCACAGTGCTTCCCCGGAAGCTTCACGCCGGTCGGAGTATCCGAGGTTCCGGTGCTGCATCAGGCAGTCGAGTTCGGCAATCGACTGCTCACCTTCGTGGTGGTCATCGCCGCTGCGGTGGTCGTTCTCGCTGTCACTCGCGCGGCCCGGCGGCGCGAGGTGTTGCTCTTCGCGTGGTTCATGCCGCTGGGAACCGTCGTGCAGGCCGTCATCGGTGGCGTCACCGTGCTGACCGGCCTGCTGTGGTGGACAGTGGCCATTCACCTCGTGGTGTCGATGGCAATGGTCTGGCTGGCTACCCTGCTGTTCGTCAAGGTGGGTGAAACCGACGCCGCGCCGAAGTCGCTGCCCACCGTCCCCGCCGCGCTACGCGGGCTCACTGCCCTTTCCGGCGTCGCGCTGACCGGCGTACTGATCGCCGGGACGATGGTGACCGGTGCCGGCCCGCACGCCGGCGACAAGAGCATCGACGAGCCGGTACCGCGCCTGGGCATCGAGATCGTCACGCTGGTGCACGCTCACTCGCAATTCCTGGTCGGGTATCTCGCGCTGCTCGTCGGGCTCGGTTTCGCCCTGTACGCGGTCGGGGCGCCGACTGCCGTCAAGCAGCGGCTGCACGTTCTGGTGGCGATCGTGCTGGCCCAGTCCCTGATCGGCCTGGTGCAGTACTTCACGGGCGTTCCCGCAGTACTCGTCGCGTTCCACGTTGCCGGTGCCGGAGCCTGCACGGCTGCCACGGCTGCGCTGTGGGCATCGTGCAGAACACGCGGTCCTGCGGTTGCCGATCGGGAAGACGAAGTGGACAGGGTCGCCGCAGCGTCCTGAGGCCCGGCAGTCTTCGGGTGCCGGGCCTCAGCAGGCTCGACACGCGGGTGTCCGAGCACAGCAGTTTCGAATCACAGCGGAGGGGCAGCCGACCTCCCCCTCAGATGGCCGACTGCCCCTCCGCTGACTTCGACGCATCGGACTGCGAGACGGTTCCCGTCGAGTCGAAAAGACTTTGCGGCTCTCGTCCTACCCGACGATGGCCTGGTTGCGGGCCTTGGGGAACTTCTTCTGCCGAGCGACCCAGCCGGCCATCTTCTCGTAATGGCCCGGTGCCGGATTGACCGAACTGACCAGCTCGCGGTCCCACTCCGCCTCGGTCAGTTCGTCGAACCTGGCGACGATCGCGTGTGCGACCGCAGTGGACGGAACCACCTGATCTCCGAGCACTCCGTCTGCGCCGACCAGCGTGAGCCGGGTTCCGGCCCGACCGATGGGTTGGATCACCACACTTGCCGAGTTGCCGTGATCGGCGAGAAACGCCTTCACAGCCGCGAGAGTTCCCTTCGGAACCTCGTTGGACGTGTCCTTCTCGTTGCCCGCACTGTCGATTTCGGTAGCCATGCAGACACGATACCGAGGTCGTCCACCGTGGCGGCATCGGCCCGCCGAATCGCTACTGATCGGTAACTTGTCGCACCCGTCGTGGAAGCGTGCGTCCGCTCTCGAACTCACATCGCTCCCGTGTAGAACAGGGATATGCGTGCCATTCGAGTAGACAACACCGGCGGACCCGAGGTCATGGTCGTCGTGGACGTGCCCATTCCCGAGCCCGGACCGGGGCAGGTTCTCGTGCGCGTCGACGCCATCGGGATCAACTACATCGACACCTACTTCCGCCGCGGCCTGTATCCACGGTCCCTGCCCTACATCCCCGGCGACGAGGGTTCCGGAGTTGTCCACGAGGCCGGTCCTGACGTCACCGCGTTCGCTCCTGGGGACCGTATCGCCTGGGCGGCCGCGCCGGGTAGCTATGCCGAGTTCGTCGTCGTGGACGCCTCGTCCGCCATATCCGTTCCCGACGGCGTTCCGGCCGATCAGGCGGCGTCGGCGCTGCTCCAGGGCATGACTGCGCATTACCTGATCGAGTCCACCTACCCGGCGCGCAGCGGCGACACGGTCCTCGTGCACGCGGGCGCGGGAGGCGTCGGACTACTGCTGACCCAGATGGCGGTCGGAAAGGGCGTACGGGTCATCACGACGGTGTCCACCGATGCCAAAGCAGAGCGGTCGGCCCAGGCCGGTGCCGCCCACGTACTGCGGTACGACGACGACATTGCGGCCCAGGTTCGCGAGCTCACCGGCGGCGAGGGCGTCCATGCCGTCTACGACGGTGTCGGAGCCGACACGTTCGAGGCCAGTCTGGCGTCGCTGCGCATCAGAGGCACGCTGGCCCTGTTCGGTGCTGCGAGCGGACCGGTACCGCCGTTCGACCCACAACGGCTCAACGGGGCCGGATCGGTGTTTCTGACCAGACCCACGCTGGCGCATCACATACGGGACCGAGCCGAGCTCGAATGGCGTGCGGGTGATGTGTTCGAGGCGTTGTCGAGCGGCGCTCTGACGGTCGAGGTCGGCGCTCGCTACGCGCTCGAAGATGTCGCGCAGGCACATATGGACCTGGAAGGACGTAAGACGACCGGTTCGATCGTTCTCGTCCCCTGATCGGGTGCAGATGTGAGGAGGCGCTCGCTCAGGAGACCAGCTGGGCGAGCGTCTGCCAGCCGAGGACAGAGTCGACGGCGAGGCCGCAGAACACCAGCGCCAGGTATTCGTTGGACAGGATGAACAGCTTGAGAGGCTTGACCGGTGTTCCCGCCCGCACGCCTGCGTACAGGCGGTGCGCCACGACGAGGAACCAAATTCCCGATGCCACCGCGATCACCGCGTAGACGACGCCGGAGCCCGGGGCCAGTGCCAACGTCGCAGCAACCGTGGCCCACGCGTAGAGCACGATGTGCTTGGTCACCTTGGTCTCCGACGCGACGGCAGGAAGCATCGGGACGTTGGCCGCCTGGTAGTCCTCCTTGTAGCGAAGCATCAAGGCCCAGGTGTGCGGCGGTGTCCACAGGAAGATGACGAGGAACATCACCAGCGCCTGCCAGCCGATCGTGCCGGTGACGGCGGACCAGCCGATCATGACCGGCATGCAGCCGGCGGCACCGCCCCACACCACGTTCTGCGAAGTTCGGCGCTTGAGCACCAGGGTGTAGACGAAGATGTAGAAGCAGATCGTGACGACGGCCAGCACGCCGCTGAGGAGGTTGGTCGTCGCCCAGAGCCAGAAGAACGAGAACACCCCGAGGACGAGACCGAACACCAGTGCGTGCGACACAGGCATCGCGCCGCGGGCCAACGGCCGCTTCTCGGTGCGCTTCATCACCTTGTCGATGTCTGCGTCGACCACCATGTTCAAGGTGTTCGCGCTCGCCGCGGCCAGCATTCCACCGAACAGTGTGGTGAGAATCAGCCACGGGTCCACGTGACCGCGATCTGCCAGCAGCATCGCGGGAATGGTCGTGACGAGAAGTAGTTCGATGACCCGAGGCTTCGTCAGCGCGACATAGGCCAGGAAGAGAGCCCACGCTCTGCGCGGCGCCGACGCCGGCGCGGCGTGTTCGGTGTCGCCCTGGTCGTCTGCTCCGAATCCGGGGCCGCCGGCGAAACCGTGTCCGCCCGGCTGCTGCCCAATTCGCACTGCGTCTCCTCGCACGACTGTCGTTCTCTGGCGCTCGGCCACTTGCCACGCGCCGTCGGGCACGCGGGTTCGTTCCTGGCGGCCGACCGATCCTGGGAGAACCCTCACGAGGACCTCGGCCACCGACGCGCACGCGGATGGTCCCGGTTCGGAAATTGCCCCCGGGAGCCGTCGAGCATGCGCCTACTACAGACGATGGTAGACGGCGGGGTTTGCACGTCCAATTCGCAGGGCACCCAAACCGAAGAACGATGCGGCGACGCCACACACGTTCGTGCTCCGACGGGGGAAGGCACGACAGTAGCGTCGGTCGGAACTAGGCTGGTGGGGGACGTCCTTCGGCATCGACTACGTTCGCGCCTCACGCAGGCGCTGTGCAGTTACCGCCGAGCGACGAATCCTCGGAGCCACAACTCGAACGAATGTCAGGAGATTTCTGCTCGTGTCGATCACAGACGATATTGACGTCCTCACCACGGCGCACCACCCCAGCGACTGGACGGACCTGGACACCCGGGCGGTCGACACCGTTCGTGTCCTGGCAGCGGACGCAGTGCAGAAGGTCGGCAACGGCCACCCCGGAACCGCGATGAGCTTGGCTCCCCTCGCGTACACCCTCTTCCAGCGCACCATGCGCCACGACCCCACCGACACCCATTGGATCGGCCGCGACCGTTTCGTGCTGTCGTGCGGTCACTCGAGCCTGACCCTGTACCTGCAGCTCTACTTGGGCGGTTTCGGTCTCGAGCTCGCAGACATCGAAGCACTGCGGACCTACAAGTCCAAGACCCCGGGGCACCCCGAGTTCCGCCACACCGACGGCGTCGAGATCACCACCGGCCCTCTCGGTCAGGGACTGGCATCCGCTGTGGGAATGGCAATGGCATCGCGCCGTGAACGCGGACTGTTCGATCCCGAACCTGCGCTCGGCGAGAGCCCGTTCGATCACTTCATCTACGTGATCGCCTCCGACGGCGACATCGAAGAAGGCGTCACGTCCGAGGCGTCGTCGCTCGCAGGCACCCAGCAGCTCGGCAACCTGATCCTGTTCTACGACGACAACAAGATCTCGATCGAGCACTCGACCGACATCGCCCTGTCCGAGAACACCGCCGCTCGGTACGAGGCCTACGGGTGGCACGTACAGGTCGTCGAGGGCGGCGAGAACGTCACCGCGATCGAGGAGGCCATCGAGGCCGCCAAGGCCGTCACCGACAAGCCGTCGATCATCGTGCTGCGGACCATCATTGGGTTCCCGGCTCCGACGATGATGAACACCGGTGCCGTCCACGGTGCCGCGCTGGGCGACGACGAGGTCGCGAAGGTCAAGCAGGCCCTGGACTTCGACCCGGCCAAGACGTTCGAGGTCAGCGACGAGGTCATCGGCCACACTCGCAAGCTCCAGGAACGCGGCCGCGCCGCACACACCGAGTGGATGACGCAGTTCGAGGCCTGGGCAGCCCGTGAGCCCGAGCGCAAGCAGTTGCTCGACCGTCTTCAGCAGGGCACGCTGCCCGAGAACTGGACCGACGTGCTGCCCACGTGGGAGCCCGGCAGCAAGGCCGTCGCCACGCGTGCGGCGTCGGGCGAGGTCCTCAACGCCGTCGGACCCGTTCTTCCGGAACTGTGGGGCGGCTCGGCCGACCTCGCCGGCAGCAACAACACCACGATCAAGGGTGCGAAGTCCTTCGGCCCCACGTCGATCTCCACCGACGACTGGGACGCCGAGCCCTACGGCCGCACGCTGCACTTTGGTATCCGCGAGCACGCCATGGGTGCGATCCTGTCGGGCATCGTCATGCACGGTCCGACCCGCGCGTACGGCGGAACGTTCATGCAGTTCAGCGACTACATGCGGCCGTCGGTTCGCCTGGCGTCGCTGATGGACATCGATCCCATCTACGTATGGACCCACGACTCCATCGGCCTCGGCGAGGACGGCCCGACGCACCAGCCGGTCGAGCACCTCGCGGCCCTGCGTGCGATTCCCAACCTGTCTGTCGTACGCCCCGGTGACGCCAACGAGACGGCATACGCCTGGCAGTCGGTGCTCGCCAGGTCGAGCAGCAGCGGGCCCGTCGGCCTGGCGCTGACGCGTCAGGGCATCCCGATCCTGGAAGGCACCAGCTTCGAGGGCGTCTCGAAGGGTGGCTACATCCTCTCCGAGTCCTCCAAGGCCGCTCCCGACGTCGTCCTGATCGGCACCGGTTCCGAACTGCAGTACGCAGTGGAGGCCCAGAAGCTGCTCGAGGCGCAGGGCATCGCGGCACGCGTGGTGTCGATGCCGTGTGTCGAGTGGTTCGAGAGCCAGGACCAGAACTACCGCGACCAGGTCGTTCCGCCCACCGTCAAGGCGCGGGTGTCCATCGAGGCCGGCATCGCGATGCCGTGGTGGAAGATCGTCGGCGGTTTCGGCGAGATCATCTCGCTCGAGCACTACGGCGAATCTGCCGATGCGGCAACACTTTTCCGCGAGTTCGGCTTCACGGCCGACGCCGTCGTCGCGGCCGCGCAGCGCTCCATCACCAACGTGAAGGGATAACTCATGACCCAGAACAAAAACCTTGCCGAGCTGTCCGCCGCCGGAATTTCGGTCTGGCTGGACGACCTGTCCCGCGACCGCATTCGGTCGGGCAACCTCAAGGACCTGATCGACACCAAGAGCGTCGTCGGCGTGACGACCAACCCGTCGATCTTCCAGGCCGCATTGAGCAAGGGTGATGCTTACGACGAGCAGGTCACCAAGCTCGCCGGCGAAGGTGCCGATGTCGAGACCACGATTCGCACCGTCACCACCGACGACGTCCGTGAGGCGTGCGACATCCTGGTACCGCAGTACGAGGCCAGCGCGGGCGTCGACGGACGCGTGTCGATCGAGGTCGACCCCCGCATGGCGCACGACGCGGACAAGACGTACGAGCAGGCCGTCGAACTCTGGAAGATCGTCGACCGTCCGAATCTCCTCATCAAGATTCCGGCAACGGAAGAAGGCATCCCCGCCATTGCCAAGGTGATCGGTGAGGGAATCAGCGTCAACGTGACCCTGATCTTCTCCGTCGAGCGCTACGAGCTGGTCATGAACGCGTACCTCGAGGGTCTCGAGGCCGCCCGCGCCGCCGGTCACGACCTCGACAAGATCCATTCCGTGGCGTCGTTCTTCGTGTCCCGCGTGGACAGCGAGATCGACTCCCGCCTGGACGCCATCGGCACCCCCGACGCCGAGGCCCTCAAGGGCAAGGCCGCGCTGGCCAATGCGCGCCTCGCGTACGTGGCGTACCAGCAGGTCTTCGAGGTGGCTCCTCGGTTCCGCGAACTCGCGGGCAACGGTGCACGTCCGCAGCGGCCACTGTGGGCTTCGACGGGCGTCAAGTCCGACGCCTACCCGGACACCATGTACGTCACCGAGCTCGTCTCTCCGAACACCGTGAACACGATGCCGGAGAAGACCATGGACGCGGTCGCAGACCACGGCGAGATCGTCGGCGACACCGTCTCGGGTAAGGGACCGGAGTCGCAGGAGATCTTCGACCGCATCTCCGCCCTGGGAATCGACCTCACCGACGTCTTCCTGACGTTGGAGAACGAGGGCGTCCAGAAGTTCGAGGCTGCGTGGAACGAGCTGCTCGAAGCTACCGAGGAGCAGCTCCGCCAAGCAGGTCAGAAGAGCTGACCTGTGCCCACCGCAGACACAGAAAACCTGAATTCCGCGGACTGGCGTAATCCACTTCGCGACGCGCGAGACAAGCGGCTCCCCCGCATCGCCGGGCCGTGCAGCATGGTCATCTTCGGGGTGACCGGTGACCTCGCGCGTAAGAAGCTCATGCCTGCGGTGTACGACCTGGCGAACCGGGGGCTCCTACCCCCCGGTTTCGCCCTGGTCGGCTTCGCTCGCCGTGAGTGGCAGAACCAGGATTTCGAGAAGATCGTGCACGACTCGGTACGCGATCATGCTCGAACTCCGTTCAGCGAAGAGGTGTGGAACACCCTTGCCGAGGGCTTCCGGTTCGTTCAGGGTTCGTTCGACGACGATGCCGCGTTCGACGAGTTGTCGCGGACTCTCACCGAGCTCGACACCACCCGCGGCACCGGCGGAAACCATGCCTTCTACCTCTCGATCCCACCCGGCGCGTTCCCTGTTGTACTGCAACAACTTTCACGCTCCGGACTGGCCCAGGCGCAGGACGGCAACTGGCGACGCGTCGTCATCGAGAAGCCGTTCGGTCACGATTTGCAGAGCGCGAAGGAGCTCAACGCGATCGTGAACCGAGTGTTCCCCGAGGACACCGTCTTTCGGATCGATCACTACCTGGGCAAGGAGACGGTGCAGAACATTCTCGCGCTGCGCTTCGCCAACCAGTTGTTCGATCCGATCTGGAACGCGCACTATGTGGACCACGTGCAGATCACGATGGCCGAGGATATCGGATTGGGTGGCCGCGCAGGCTATTACGACGGAATCGGGGCAGCCCGCGACGTCATTCAGAACCATCTCCTCCAGTTGCTCGCGATCACTGCGATGGAGGAGCCGGTGAGTTTCAACCCCACCGAGCTGCAGTCCGAGAAGATCAAGGTGCTCTCGGCGACCAAGCTCGCCGAGCCGCTCGATCGCACGTCCGCCCGCGGGCAGTACTCCGCCGGGTGGCAGGGCAGCCAGAAAGTGAAGGGGCTCAAGGAGGAAGAGGGGTTCGACTCCGAGTCGAACACCGAAACCTACGCCGCCATCACCCTCGAGGTCGACACTCGGCGCTGGGGTGGAGTTCCGTTCTATCTGCGTACGGGAAAGGCGTTGGGCCGCAGAGTCACCGAGATCGCAATGGTGTTCAAGCGTGCCCCCCATCTGCCGTTCGACGCCACCATGACCGAGGAACTGGGGCAGAACGCACTGGTCATTCGAGTCCAGCCGGACGAGGGCGTCACGATGCGCTTCGGTTCCAAAGTTCCCGGGTCCAGCATGCAGGTGCGCGACGTCAGCATGGACTTCAGCTACGGCCAGGCGTTCACCGAGTCATCTCCCGAGGCGTACGAGCGACTGATACTCGACGTACTCCTGGGTGAGCCCTCACTGTTCCCGGTCAACGCCGAAGTGGAACTGTCGTGGAAGATTCTCGACCCGATTCTCGAGTACTGGGCCTCGGGCGGCACCGCCGAACCGTACGAGGCCGGCACCTGGGGTCCGTCCTCGGGTGACGAGATGATGCACCGCACCGGACGCGAATGGAGAAGGCCTTGATTGTCGACATTCCCGCCACCACGACGGCCGAGGTCGGCAAGAAGCTCGTCGAGGTTCGTGAAGCAGGTGGCGCGGTCACCATCGGCCGCGTGCTGACCTTGATCGTCGCGAGCCGTGATGCGAGCAAGGCCGAACGGGCGATCGATGCCGCGAACGAGGCGAGCCGGGAACATCCGTGTCGCGTCATCGTCCTCATCCACGGTGATCGGTCCGCCGAGTCGAGTCTCGACGCCCAGATCCGCGTCGGCGGAGACGCCGGCGCGTCCGAGGTCGTCGTACTACGACTGAACGGCGAGCTCGCCGATCACGAACACAGCGTCGTCATTCCCTTCCTGCTGCCCGATACGCCGATCGTCGCGTGGTGGCCGGACGAGGCACCGACGGTACCGGCGAAGGATCCACTGGGCCGGTTGGCGATCAGGCGGATCACCGATGCCACCAATTCGTCGGATACCACCGCAGCGATCAAGGGACGGCTGAGCAGCTACACCGAGGGTGATACGGATCTGTCGTGGAGCCGAATCACCTACTGGCGCGGCCTCCTGGCGACTGCCCTCGATCAGGCACCGTTCGAGGCCGTCACCTCGGCCACCGTGTCGGGACTGGCAGAGGAGCCGGCACTCGACATTCTGGCCGGCTGGTTGGCGGCGAAGCTCGACGTGCCGGTCTACCGGCGAGCCGGCGAGCTCAAGGTCGAGCTGACCAGGGAGAACAGCAGTATTTCGCTGACCCGTCCGCAGACCGGAAAAACCGCCACACTGCGGCGTACCGGTCAGCCCGACGCTCAGGTTGCTCTGGCACGTCGCAACACCCGCGAGTGCCTGGCCGAGGAACTGCGGCGGCTCGACACGGACGAAATCTACGAACTCGCCCTCCACGGTCTGTCGAAAGTGAGCTATGAGTAATCAGTCGGTCCTCCGATACCTCGACGCACAAGGGCTGGTCGATGCCGCCCGCACTCGCTTCGTCGACGTTGTCGTCGCGGCGCAGGCCGAGCGCGGTGTCGCGTCGGTGGTGTTGACCGGAGGCGGGACGGGAATCGCCCTCCTCGAGGCACTGCGCGCGGATTCCGGTGCCATCGACTGGTCACGGGTGGACATCTACTTCGGTGACGAGCGTTTTCTCCCCTCGGGAGATCCCGAGCGCAACGAGGTCCAGGCATCGGACGCGCTGCTGAAGCACGTGGACGTGCACCCGGATCGACTGTTCACGATGGCGACGTCGGACGGCGCCTACGGCTCCGACCCGGAAACGGCTGCGGCGGCGTACGCACAGACGCTGCACTCACGGGCCGACGACGGTCAATGCCCCGACTTCGACATCCACCTGTTGGGCATGGGCGGCGAGGGCCACATCAACTCGCTCTTCCCGCACACCGACGCGGTGCGCGAGCAACATCGCTTCGTCGTGGCCGTCGAGGACTCCCCCAAGCCGCCACCGGTACGCATCACACTCACCCTGCCCGCTGTCCGGAGGGCGAAGCACGTGTGGTTGCTGGTGTCCGGTGCAGGGAAGGCCGAGGCCGTTGCCGCCGCCGTCGGCGGAGCAGCGTCCGACGACTGGCCGTCGGCCGGTGCCATCGGCGCGGAATCGACGGTCTGGTTCGTCGACGAGGCAGCGGCCTCACAGCTGGACCGGTGATCGGCTCGAGCCACAGCTGACAGCAGACGTACTGCGGCGTCGATTCAGGAGATTCACTCCCCTGAATCGACGCCGTAGTCGTTCGAACCGACGCCGTCCGAAGCACTGCCGTCCGAACCACGCATGGACTCGCCGTCGTCACCGAGTCCGCCTCGGAAGTCCGCATACCGCGATCGAGCGATCACCCGATACGCCGTCCCGTCCCGCCACGCGTCGAGAGTGTTTCTGCACGTCCTCATACCCGGTTGGACGCAGACTGTCGGCCACCGGTTCCGCGGCAGCGCAGCGAGACGTACGGTGCTAGCCGCTGTTGCGTAGTGCCGTGGCCAGGCCGTTCATCGTCAGCAGGATTCCTCGTTTGACCCGTTCGTCGTCGTCGCCGTTGCGGTATCGACGCAACATCTCGACCTGCATTTGGTTGAGAGGTTCCAGGTACGGGAACCGGTTGTGTACCGATCGCTCCAGCGCCGGGTTGTCCTCCAGCAATCGACTGTGACCGGTGATCTTCAGATACATCCGCACGGTGGTGGCGTGTTCGGCCTCGATCATGCCGAAGATGCGTGCGCGGAGGTCGGCGTCGGGAACGAGTTCCGCATACCGAGCGGCGATACCCAGATCGGACTTGGCCATGACCTGCGCCAGGTTGGACAGCACAGTGCGGAAGAACGGCCACTTCCGATACAGATCCGCAAGCACCTCCAGCTTGGAGTCGTCGTCACCGACCCACTCTTCGAAGGCCGATCCGGTGCCGTACCAACCGGGCAGCATGACGCGGCACTGACTCCACGACATCACCCACGGGATAGCGCGCAGGTCGTACACGGAATTCGTCGGCTTGCGCGACGCCGGACGCGACCCGATGTTCAGCTCGCCGACCTCGGCAACGGGCGTGGACGTGCGGAAGTACTCGACGAACCCGGGCTCCTCGTGCACCAGCCGACC
This sequence comes from Rhodococcus sp. Leaf233, assembly GCF_001426165.1. Taxonomy (NCBI): domain Bacteria; kingdom Bacillati; phylum Actinomycetota; class Actinomycetes; order Mycobacteriales; family Nocardiaceae; genus Rhodococcus; species Rhodococcus sp. Leaf233. The sequence goes on along the minus strand of NZ_LMRO01000013.1, from coordinate 155,454 downwards.
GTACGCCGCCCGAGCCTTGGCGGCGAGATCGTCCAGAACGTCGTAGGCGGCCTCGGCGCCGTCACCCAATCCTTCGAGGTCGAGCAGCGTCGATTCGAGTGTGCCCGCGACCAACGATTCGAGGTTGCGCCGCGCCATCGACGGTTCGGCGTACTTCGCTGCAATGATCTCGCCCTGCTCGGTGAGACGAAGCGATCCCTGCACCACGCCGGGCGGTTGCGCCAGAATCGCATCGTAACTGGGGCCGCCGCCGCGCCCGACGGTGCCACCGCGACCGTGGAAGAGCCGCAACCGAATTCCTGTCTTACGGGACGCTTCGAGCAGGTCGAGTTCGGCTCGGTAGAGCGCCCAGTTGGCCGCGAGATAGCCACCGTCCTTGTTCGAGTCCGAGTACCCGAGCATGACCTCCTGGTTCATGCCTCGACCGGCGACGAGAGCGCGATAGATCGGAACGTCGAGAGTGGCGAGCAGCGTCGCGGCACCCTGCTGCAGGTCCTCGATTGTCTCGAAGAGCGGCACGACACCCACCGTCGACGTGGGTGCCGAACCGTCGACGCCGGGATCGAAGATCCCCGCTTCCTTGAGCAGCAGGGCCGCCTCGAGCATGTCACTGACGGACTGACACATGCTGATGATGTAGTTCTGAACGGTGTCCGGGCCCAGGTGGTCGGTGGCCTCCTTGGCCGCCCTGACGATGCCCAGTTCCTTCGCAGCGAGGTCGCTGAGTTGCGCGGTGGGCCCGATCAGGGGACGCCGAGTGGCGAGTTCGTGCGAGAGCACCGAGACGCGCTCGTCCTCACCGAGCGACCGATAGTCCTGATGAACCCCGGCCCAGGCCAACAGCTCCGCGACCACTTCCTCGTGGGTCTCGGAGTTCTGCCGCATGTCCAACGCCTGGAGATGAAATCCGAACGTCTCGACCGATTGCCGGAGTCGAAGCAGTCGATCGTCGGCGATCAGACCGTCTCCGTCGGCCCGGAGCGCGCGGTCGAGAGTGTCGAGATCGTCGAGGACTTCCTGCGGGCTCGCATACTGGTTGGCACCGAGATCGATTCCGGACACCGGAACCGCGTCGAGCACCGCCCGTGCCGTTGCTGTCAGGCGGGCACGGATACCGACAACGGCAACACGGTACGGTTCGTCGGCCCGGCGGTCGTCCGGTTCCGCGGACGCCTCGGCCAGAGCTTCCAGTTCCTGGGTGACCGCGACGAGCCGCGCGGACATCGACAACTCTTTCTCCAGCGCAACCAGTTCGTCGAGGTAATGCTCGAACGCCACGTAACCGGCCTGATGAGTGGCCGTGTGCACCACCTCGCCGGTGACGTTCGGGTTACCGTCGCGGTCTCCTCCGATCCACGACCCCGGCCGAAGTATCGGCCGCGGCAGCAGGTCGTCCTCCGGCCATCGCGCTCGCAGCGCCGCGCGGACATCGGCATTGAGGGCGGGCATGACGTCGAACAGCGAGGACTCGAAGTAGCGGAGACCCACCTCGATCTCGTCCTGGATGCGCAATCGCGACAGCCGAATCAGGGCGGTTTCCCACAGAGTCAGCACCTGCCGGCGAATCTGCACGTCGATCGCGGCCAATTCCTTGGCGGCTCCGGCGGCTTTGCCCTCCGGGGCAGCCGACGCGACCTCGCGCCGACGCATCAGTGCGGTGATCTTCGATTGGACGTCGAACACCGTTCGACGACGTGTTTCTGTGGGGTGCGCGGTGATGACCGGTGCCACCAACGCGTCGGTCAGTGCGGCGGCCACCTGCTCCCGCGACGGAGCGGCGGCGTCGATCTTCGACCACGTTGCGTCCAGGCTGCTGTCCTGCGGCGGGTCTCCGTTGTCCAGATGAATGGCACGTCGACGCTCGCGGTGGAGATCCTCGGCCAGGTTCGCGAGCAACGAGAAGTGGCTGAACGCGCGGATCAACGGAACAGCTCGAGCCACTTCGACATCGGTGTACCGGCCGACAGAGTCGTCGCGTTCGATCTCCGAGCGGCGCACTGCGAAGGATTCCACTCGCGCGGACTCGATGAGCTCGAAGACCTCGTCGCCCTCGTGTTCGCGAATGATCTCACCGAGGATGCCGCCGAGATAGCGGATGTCCTCCCGCAGCGGCTCGGTCAACTCTCGCCCGCGAGCTGTCGGTGTGACGAATGCCGGGGAACCGACTGACTCGTAAGAGGATTCGCTCATCCCCCCAGTATCGTCGCTCGGCCGTCAACTCGCACTCGGAGCCGGGACGGATCAGGTGTACTTGATCTCGAGACCGATCCCGAGGATCGCGATGAGCCAGATGAGGCCGGTGAAGACAGTGAGGCGGTCGAGGTTCTTCTCGACGACCGTGGAGCCGGACAGGCTGGACTGCACGCCGCCACCGAACAAGCTGGACAGACCGCCACCCTTGCCGCGATGCAGCAGGATCAGCAAGATCAGCGCCAGGCTGGTGATGACCAGCAGAATATCCAGAAACAGATCCATGTCCACCTCAAACTCGATTCGATGCCCTCAGCAGCCTACCTGGCCCCGCGAACGACTTCGGACACCCCGCCGAAGCGAGGTGTCCGAAACCAGTTCTGTGCAGCGGTGACGATGGCCGATCAGGGCAACGGTCCGCCTGCGGCAATCGCCGACAATGTGGCGAACTCGTCCGCCTTGAGCGAAGCGCCACCGACCAGCGCGCCGTCGACGTCGGGCTGACCGACGATCTCGCCGACGTTCTTGGCGTTGACCGAACCGCCGTACAGCACGCGGACGCCCGCGGCGACCTCGGCCGACGCCAATTCCTTCAATTCCTCCCGAATGGCACCGCACACTTCCTGAGCGTCCGACGCCGAGGCCACGCGTCCCGTGCCGATGGCCCATACCGGCTCGTAGGCGATGACGACCTTGGCGATGTCGTCGGCCGAGAGCCCGTCGAGCGAACCGCGGAGCTGAGCCACGTTGTAGGCCACGTGCTCACCGGCCTCACGAATGTTCAGACCCTCGCCGATGCACACGATCGGTGTGAGCCCGTTCTTCAGGGCAGCCTTCGTCTTCGCCAGCACGACGGCATCGTCCTCGCTGTGCAACGTGCGTCGCTCGGAGTGGCCGACCACGACGAAGGTGCATCCCAGCTTGGCCAGCATCGACCCGCTGATCTCGCCCGTGAATGCGCCGCTGTCCTCGGCGGAGACGTCCTGCGCACCGTAGGTGAGCAGGAGCTTGTCGCCTTCGATCAGCGTCTGGACGCTGCGGATGTCGGTGAACGGCGGAATGACCGTGACGTCCACCTTGTCGAAGTACTTCTCGGGCAGCGAGAAGGCGATCTTCTGCACCAGCGAGATGGCCTCGAGGTGGTTGAGGTTCATCTTCCAGTTGCCCGCGATGAGCGGCTTACGTGCCATGCGTTACGCCTCCAGGACGGATAGACCGGGCAGCTGCTTGCCCTCGAGGTATTCGAGGGATGCACCGCCACCGGTGGAGATGTGCGAGAAGCCGTCATCGGGCAGCCCGAGGGTGCGTACCGCAGCCGCGGAATCACCGCCACCGACCACGCTGAACGCGCCCTTCTCGGTGGCTCCGATGATCGCCTCCGCGATGCCCTTGGTACCGGCCGAGAACTTGTCGAACTCGAAGACGCCTGCAGGTCCGTTCCAGAAGATCGTCTTCGCATTGGACAGCACGACGGCGAAACGACTGACCGAATCCGGTCCGATGTCCAGACCCATCCAGCCGTCCGGAATTTCGGATGCCTTGACGGTCTTGGACTCGGCGTCCGCCGCGAACTTGTCTCCGACGACGATGTCGACCGGAAGATGGATCACGTCGCCGAAGCGCTCGAGCAGGTCCTTGCAGACCCCGATCTGATCCTCCTGCAACAGCGAGTTACCGACCGAATAACCCTGGGCGGCAAGGAAAGTGAACGCCATGCCGCCGCCGATGACGAGGGTGTCGACCTTGGGAGCCAACGCCTCGATGACGCCGAGCTTGTCCGAGACCTTGGAGCCGCCGAGCACCACCGCGTACGGACGAGCCGCATCCTCGGTCAGCTTGGCCAACACCTCGACCTCGGCCGCGACGAGTGTGCCCGCGTAATGCGGAAGCAGCTGCGCCACGTCGTAGACCGACGCCTGCTTGCGGTGCACGACGCCGAATCCGTCGGAGACGAATGCCGCATCGTCTCCGGCCAGAGCAACGAGCGCACGAGCCAGAGCGGCTCGCTCGGACTCGTCCTTGCTGGTCTCACGCGGATCGAAGCGGATGTTCTCGAGCAGCAGTACGTCGCCGTCGGTCAGGCCCTCGGCGCGTGCCTCGGCGTCCTGACCCACCACGTCTCCCGCGAGCTGGACGTGCCGGCCGAGCAGTTCGCCGAGCTTGGCAGCGACCGGAGCCAGACTGTACTTCGCATCGGGCTTGCCGTCGGGGCGACCGAGGTGAGCGGTGACGATGACCTTCGCACCGGCTTCGACCAGTGCACGAAGGGTCGGAATCGACGCCTGGATGCGGCCGGGGTCGGTGATCGTGCCGTCCTCGAGCGGGACGTTGAAGTCCGATCGCACGAGGACGCCACGTCCTTCGACACCGGCATCGAGCAGATCCTGCAGTGTCTTGACAGCCATCGGTGTCAGAGGGACTTGCCGACGAGACCGATGAGGTCGGCGAGGCGGTTGGAGTAGCCCCACTCGTTGTCGTACCAGGAGACGATCTTCACCTGGTCGTCGATGACCTTGGTCAGCGGCGCGTCGAAGATCGACGAGTGCGGATCGGTGACGATGTCCGAGGACACGATGGGATCGGTGTTGTACTTCAGGATGCCCTTCAGCGGGCCCTCCGCGGCAGCCTTCATCGCGGCGTTGATGTCCTCGGCGCTGGCTTTCTTCTTCAGCAGAGCGGTCAGGTCGGTGACAGAGCCGGTGGGGATCGGCACCCGAAGTGCGTAGCCGTCGAGCTTGCCGAGCAGCTGCGGGAGAACCAGGCCGATGGCCTTGGCTGCACCGGTACCGGTGGGGACGACGTTCAGCGCTGCGGCACGTGCACGACGCAGATCGCTGTGCGGGCCGTCCTGCAGGTTCTGATCCTGCGTGTACGCGTGAATGGTCGTCATGAGACCCGAGACGATGCCGAACTCGTCGTCGAGAACCTTGGCGATGGGGCCGAGGCAGTTGGTGGTGCACGACGCGTTGGAGATGATGTTCTGGCTGCCGTCGTACTTGTCGTCGTTGACGCCCATGACGATGGTGATGTCCTCGCCCTTGGCAGGCGCGGAGATGATGACCTTCTTGGCACCGGCGTCGATGTGACCCTGAGCCTTCGCAGCGTCGGTGAAGATGCCGGTGGACTCGACGACGACGTCGACACCCAGGTCACCCCACGGAAGTGCGGACGGTCCCTCACGCAGCGACAGAGCCTTGATCTTCTGGCCGCCGACGACGATGGTGTCTTCGCCTTCGAGCGAGACGTCGTGCGGCAAGCGGCCCAGGATCGAGTCGTACTTGAGCAGGTGTGCGAGCGATGCGTTGTCGGTCAGGTCGTTGACAGCAACGATTTCGATGTCGGTGGTACCGAGCGCCTTCTGCGCGTCGACAGCCCTGAAGAAGTTACGCCCGATGCGGCCGAAGCCGTTGACGCCTACCCGGATCGTCACTGTTCGCTCCTAAAAGTTGTGAAAACAGATGTCTGGTCGTGCCTGCATGCGGGGTGCCACACGCGGTTCCTACCCTAGTGTGCGCTCCGGCGGAGCGCGCGCATCACTCGATCGAGGCGCTCTACGCCTCGTCGAGCAGCTCCGCGGTGACCGCCGACTCGGTGTCGGGTATCCCGGTCTCCTTCGCTTTCCGATCGGCCATGGACAGCAGACGCCGGATCCGACCGGCCACCGCGTCCTTGGTCATCGGCGGGTCGGCCAACTGACCGAGTTCCTCCAGCGAGGCCTGGCGGTGCTGGACCCGCAGCGAACCTGCCGCAGCGAGATGATCGGGTACGTCGTCGCCGAGAATGTGCAGAGCCCGCTCGACGCGAGCGGCGGCCGCAACCGCGGCCCGAGCGGACCGGCGCAGGTTGGCGTCGTCGAAGTTGGCCAGACGGTTGGCGGTGGCCCGCACCTCGCGGCGCATCCGGCGCTCCTCCCACACCAACCGGGTGTCCTGAGCGCCCATGCGCGTGAGCAAGGCTCCGATTGCTTCGCCGTCTCGTACGACGACTCGATCGGTGCCGCGCACCTCACGTGCTTTGGCTGCCACGCCGAGGCGCCGAGCGGCACCGACGAGGGCGAGCGCCGCTTCGGGCCCGGGGCAGCTGATCTCGAGCGCGGACGACCGGCCCGGCTCGGTGAGCGAGCCGTGGGCGAGAAACGCGCCGCGCCACGCGGCCTCGGAGTCGCCGACGGTGCCGCCCACGACCTGAGCGGGCAGGCCACGCACGGGACGTCCGCGGAGGTCGAGCAGCCCGGTCTGGCGGGCCAGAGCCTCACCGTCCTTGGCCACGCGCACCACGTACCGAGACGTCTTGCGCAGGCCTCCGGCACTGAGCATGTGGACGTCCGAGGAGTAGCCGTACAGCTCGAAGATCTCGCGTCGCAGCCGCCGTGCGATGGAGCCGAGATCCACCTCGGCCTCCACCACCACTCGACCCGCGACGATGTGCAACCCGCCGGCGAAACGCAGCAGGGCGGACACCTCGGCCTTGCGGCAGCTGACCTGACTGACGGTGAGCCTGCTCAGCTCGTCCTTGACCTCCGCTGTCATGGCCACGAAGCGATCCCCTCTCTGCGCGCCGCTGTCGGTGCCGAGCCGTCGGTGGACGACACGATTGCTCCGAGAGCAGCAGCCAGCTTTCCGTAATGATGTGCGTGAGTGCCGGTTTCGGCAACGTCGACGTAGACGACCCCAGCGCCGAGCCGGGCAGCGGCGCGCGCCACGTGCTCGCGGTTGCTGCCCTCCGGGACCGAGGCGGAATCGACCAACACGTGGTCTATTCCCAAATCAGGTGCGTGTTGGGAGAGTACGTGGACATGGCGCTCGGCGGAGAATCCGGTGGTCTCCCCCAGCTCCGGTGCCAGGTTGAGGACCAGCACCTTGGGCGCGCTCGTGTGCGCCAGTGCGGCGAGCTGATCCGGCACCAGAACGTGGGGAATGACACTCGAGAACCACGATCCGGGACCGAGCACGACCAGGTCGGCCGCCGCGATGGCGGCCAGCGCCTGCGGCGTCGCAGGCGGATCCGGTGGCAACAGCCGCACGCGCCGGACCTTGCCGGGCGTCGTGGCGACGGCGACCTGACCGCGAATGACGCGACTCACGCGTGGGTCGTCCTCGAGGCCGGACACATCGGCTTCGATGTCGAGCGCAATCGGTGACATCGGCAGCACTCGTCCGTCGATGCCGAGCATGTGCACCATCTCGTCGAGGGCGGCTATCGGGTCGCCGAGTACTTCGGTGAGCCCGGCGAGAACCAGATTTCCCACCGAGTGGCCGGCCAAGGCACCGGTGCCCCCGAATCGGTGCTGAATGACGTCGGTCCACAGCTGGGTTCTGGCATCCGAGCGGGCCAGGGCAGCCAGCGCCATCCGCAGATCTCCGGGCGGGATGACGCCGAGTTCTGCCCGCAGACGACCCGAGGACCCGCCGTCGTCGGCGACCGTCACGACCGCAGTGACATCGCTGCTGAGCAGCCGAGCTGCCGACAGCGTCGCGTACAAACCGTGGCCGCCGCCCAGAGCGACGATCTTGGGACCCGAACCCGATACCGGACGGTGCGGAGTATCGCTCATTCGCGGCCCAGATCACGGTGCAGGACGCGGACCGATACGTCCCCCTGTTCGGCGAGAATACCGGCCAGGGCCTCCGTCATCGCGACGCTTCGGTGTTTTCCTCCGGTGCAGCCCACGGCCACCGTCATGTATCGCTTGCCTTCCCGCACGTATCCCTCGATGGTCAGATTCAACAGGTGCGTGTACGTCTGCAGGTAGTCGTGCGCCCCGTTCTGTCCGAGGACGTAGTCGCGAACATCCACGTCCTGACCGGTGTGTTCGCGCAGTTCGGGCACCCAATGGGGATTGGGCAGAAAACGCACGTCGCAGACCAGGTCGGCATCCATCGGTAGCCCGTACTTGAAGCCGAAGGACTGGACCGTCACGCCGACGCCGACAGTGTCGGAGGCCCCGAAGACCGTTTCGATCTTGCGCCGAAGCTGGTGCACCGACAACGAGGTCGTGTCGACGGTCAGGTCGGCGGCCGCCTTGACCTGCGCGAGCCGTAGTCGCTCGGCCGTGATCCCCTCGGTCAGAGTTCCGTCCTGGCCGTCGTTCTGCAACGGGTGACTGCGCCGATTCGATTCGAACCGCTGGACCAGCACGGCGTCGGACGCATCCAGGAACAGCACGCGATTGCGCACACCCTTGGAGTCGAGTTCCTTGACCACCCAGCCCAGATCGCCGGTGAACAGGCGGCTGCGCACGTCCATCACCAAGGCGAGACGCTCGATACGGGGCTGCGACTCCAGCCCGAGATCGACCATCTTGGAAATGAGCTCGGGCGGCAGGTTGTCGGCCACGTACCAACCCAGATCTTCGAGAATCTTGGCGGCCGTGCGCAACCCGGCGCCGGACACGCCCGTGACCAACGCCACTTCGATGCCGTCGTGCGGCGAGTCGGCCCGCTCTTCGGGGTTTCCGGGGTGCGGCTCGGACGGTGGGTGTGCCTGTGTCTGGTGTTCGCTCACTACGAAGCCTGTCCCGCCGATTCCACACGCGGTTCGATCGCATGGTCGGCCGTGTTCTCGCCCGGTGTCGTTGCCGTTGCGCTGCCATCATCGCCTACATCGGCCCCGCTCGGGTCGGAACCCAACGCGGCCAGCACCGACTTGGCGGTGGTCGCGCCGATTCCGGGGACCTCGACGATCTCTTCGACCGTTGCCTTCTTGAGATTGGCCACCGAACCGAAATGCGCCACCAGCGCGGTTCTCCTCGACTCGCCGAGACCGCGCACCGAGTCGAGGGCCGACGCAGTCATACGGCGCGATCGCTTGCTTCGATGGAAGGTGATGGCAAATCGGTGCGCCTCGTCGCGCACTCGCTGCAGGAGATAGAGCGATTCACTCGTGCGCGGCAGGATCACCGGATCCTCCTCCCCCGGTACCCACACTTCTTCCAGTCGTTTGGCGAGCCCGACGACGGCGACGTCGGTGACACCGAGTTCGTCCAGCACTGCTGCGGCCGCTGCGACCTGTGGTGCACCGCCGTCGACGACGAACAGGTTGGGCGGATAAGCGAACCTGCGTGGCCTACCGGTTTGGGGATCGAGCGCGGCTTCGGGAGCCAGATCGCCGCCGCTGCCGACAGCGTTGGCTCCGTCTGCAGAATGACGGAGGAAACGACGCCGGGTCACCTCGGCGATGCTGGCGACGTCGTCGGAATGCCCGTCGCCTGCCGCTTCCTTGATCGCGTAGTGGCGGTAGTCGCTCTTGCGCGGCAATCCGTCCTCGAACACGACCAGTGACGCGACCACATCGGTGCCCTGCACGTGCGAGATATCGATGCATTCGATTCTCAGCGGTGCCGAATCCAGATCGAGCGCCTCCTGAATACCTTGCAGCGCAGCAGATCTCGATGTGAAATCACCCGCACGCTTCAGCTTGTGCTGCTGCAGAGCCTCTTTGGCGTTGCGTTCGACGGTCTCGGCCAGTGCCTTCTTGTCGCCGCGCTGCGGAACCCGCAAAGTGACATTGGATCCACGCAACTCGCTGAGCCACACCTGCACTTCGTCGGCGTTGTCCGGTAACACCGGCACCAGTACCTCACGCGGAACCGCGTTGGACCCGCCGTCATCGCCGCCCGGGGTCTGCGCGGACAACGCAGCCTGTTCGCCGTAGAACTGGGTGAGGAACTGTTCGACGAGGGCGGGGAGGTCGGCCTCGTCCTGCCGTTCGATCACCTCACCCGCCTTCTCGACCACCCACCCGCGCTGTCCCCGTACGCGGCCACCGCGGACGTGGAAGACCTGAACGGCGGCTTCGAGGGCGTCGGTGGCGAACGCGACCAGATCTGCGTCGGTACCGTCACCGAGCACCACGGCCTGCTTCTCCAACGCCCGACGCAGCGCGCCCACGTCGTCACGTAACCGTGCTGCAGTCTCGAAGTCGAGATCTTCCGAGGCTGCCTGCATTTTCTTCTCGAGCTGTCGCACGAGTTTGTCGGTCTTGCCGGCCAGGAAGTCGCAGAAGTCCTCGACGGTACTGCGGTGTTCCTCGGCACTGACGCGTCCCACGCACGGTGCCGAGCACTTGTCGATGTACCCGAGCAGACAGGGTCGACCGATCTGGTTGTGCCGCTTGAAGACTCCGGTCGAGCACGTTCGTGCCGGGAACACGCGCAGCAGCAGGTCGAGCGTCTCGCGGATGGCCCAGGCATGAGCGTAGGGACCGAAGTAGCGCACGCCCTTACGGCGGGGTCCGCGGTACACGAACAGACGTGGGAATTCCTCGTTCATCGTCACCGCGAGCATCGGGTAGCTTTTGTCGTCGCGGTAGCGGACGTTGAAGCGTGGATCGAATTCCTTGATCCAGTTGTACTCGAGCTGGAGTGCCTCCACTTCGGTGGTGACCACCGTCCACTCCACGGACGCCGCGGTGGTGACCATCTGCCGGGTCCTCGGATGCAGCGAGGCCACGTCGGCGAAGTAGGAATTGAGGCGACTGCGCAGGCTCTTGGCCTTGCCTACGTAGACGACGCGACCGTGCGGATCGCGGAATTTGTACACGCCCGGTTCCACCGGGATGGTTCCGGTGGCCGGACGATAGGTAGCGGGGTCGGACACGCCTTCCACGTTAGCGGTCGGGTCCGACGTTCTCCGCATCTCCAGCTCAGCAGCGGTGCACGAGAGCGTGCGGCAGAGAGTCAGTCCTGATCGACGCGAGCGGGCGCGTACTCGCGCTCGAGCGCACGGAACTTTCGGACGGCCGCGACGGCGTGCTCACGATCGTTGGACTGGATGGCCATCACATTGATGAACTCGTCGTCGGGGATGTCGACCCTGGCCCACATCGCCCCGTCGGGAAATGACAGGCCGCGCACGAGGTCCCACTCGATCATCCGCTCCGAGAACACGTTTCGGACCGCCACACCTGCCGGACCGACGCGAATGCGCGGGCGGGTGAGCAGCAGAGCCAGGCCCGCCAGCAACACGCCTATTCCCGCCATCGCCAGCTGATCGGCGGTCCTGAAATAGACCCCGGTCGGCGACACCCGAAGCAGCACCGCGACAGTCGAGTGAGCGACGACGAGCAACACCGCGGCAGCGATCGCGTACCGGGCCGACTTACGGGACTTCACTTCCATGTCCCATTCGGACGGGGATTCGTCGCGCGTCATTGGAAGTCCTGATTCGTCCACGGCTGCCGGAGGTGCTTGAGGGTCAGGGCCGTGTCGATGGCGGCCGCGGTGGCCTGCCCACCCTTGTCCTCGAACGAGTCGGGCAGACCGGCGCGATCGAGCGCCTGCTGCTCGTCGTTGGTGGTGAGCACCCCGTTGGTGACCGGAGTGCCCTCGTCGAGCGATACCCGTGTCAGGCCGGCTGTGACGGCATCGCAGACGTACTCGAAGTGCGGTGTGCCGCCGCGGATGACCACGCCGAGAGCGACGACGGCATCGTGGGTGCGAGCCAGGGCCTGGGCGACGACGGGTAGTTCGATGGCTCCGGCGACGCGAATGACCGTGACGTCGCGTACCCCGGCGGACTCGGCTTTGCGGAGCGCACCGGCGAGCAGCGCCTCGGAGATCGTCCGATGCCACTGACCGGCCACGACAGCCAACTTCAGATCACTCGCGCCTGCCAGCTGAAGGGTGGGTTCGCCGTCGCCGCTCATGGGTTGACCCCGTTCTCGCGGGCAGGAGTGGAGCCTGCGGAATGACCGTTGTCACCAGGAGTGGAGCCAGTGGAGTCGTTTTGCTCGAAGTCGTCCAGGCCGACCAGGTCGTGGCCCATGCGGTCGCGTTTGGTGCGCAGGTAGGTCAGGTTCTCGGCGTTGGCGCGCAACGGCATCGGCACCCGTTCGGTGACGTGCAGGCCGTAGCCGTCGAGCCCGACTCGTTTGGCCGGATTGTTGGTGAGCAGGCGCATGGACGAGACCCCGAGGTCGACGAGGATCTGGGCACCGATTCCGTAGTCGCGGGAGTCTGCGGGCAGACCGAGCTGCAGGTTGGCGTCGACGGTGTCCGAGCCTGCGTCCTGGAGCTGGTAGGCCTGGAGTTTGTGCAGCAGGCCGATTCCGCGTCCTTCGTGTCCTCGCATGTACAGCACGATTCCCCGGTCCTCGGCCGCCACCATTTCGAGGGCGGCGTCGAGCTGTGGGCCGCAGTCGCAGCGCAGCGATCCGAAGACGTCGCCGGTGAGGCATTCGGAGTGCACCCGGACCAGCACGTCGCTGCCGTCGGCGTCGGGGCCGGAGATGTCGCCGCGCACCAGCGCGACGTGCTCGACCTCGTCGTAGATGCTCTGGTAACCGACGGCCCGGAAGGTGCCGTGGCTGGTGGGGATTCGCGCGTCGGCGACGCGGACGACGTGCTTCTCGTGCTTACGACGCCACGCGATCAGGTCGGCGATCGAGATCAGTGCGAGGTCGTGTTCGTCGGCGAACACCCGCAGCTCGTCGGTCTGCGCCATCGCTCCCTCGTCCTTCTGGCTGACGATCTCGCAGATGACTCCGGCGGGGCGGAGGTCGGCCATGCGGGCGAGGTCCACGGCCGCCTCGGTGTGCCCGGGGCGACGCAGTACGCCGCCTTCCTTGGCGCGCAACGGGACGACATGGCCGGGGCGGGTGAAGTCGTTCGCACCGGTGTCGGGGTCCGCGAGCAGGCGCATCGTGGCTGCTCGGTCGGAGGCGGAGATACCGGTTCCGATACCTTCTCGCGCGTCGACGGTGACGGTGTACGCCGTTCCGTGTTTGTCCTGGTTGGTGGCGAACATCGGCGGCAGGCCGAGTCGGTCGCAATCCTCACCGGACAACGGGACACAGAGGTAGCCCGAGGTATAGCGGACCATGAAGGCAACCAGTTCCGGGGTGGCCTTCTCGGCGGCGAAGATGAGGTCGCCTTCGTTCTCGCGGTCCTCGTCGTCGACGACCACCACTGCTTTGCCCGCAGCGATGTCCGCAACTGCGCGCTCGATACTGTCGAACCTGGTCACGAAAGTGCGCTCCATAGGTCTCGGGCCTGGCTCAGCGCCCTGGAAATGTCTCCGATGCACCGTTACCTGCGTGCACTTCAACAGTACTTACTGTGCGTCGATCGCCTGCAGCCGCTCCACGTACTTGGCGATGACGTCGACTTCGAGGTTGACCGGTGAACCCACCTCGGCCGTGCCGAGTGTGGTCAGGTCGAGGGTGGTGGGGATCAGCGAGATCTCGAACCAGTGCCCGCCGTCGTCGACTCCGAGCCCGGACACGGTGAGCGAGACACCGTCGACCGTGATGGATCCTTTCTCGACGACGTAGCGCGCTACCGACGTGGGCATCGTGATGCGCACGACGGTCCAGTTCTCGGACGGGCTGCGTCCGGCTACCGTGCCGGTTCCGTCGACGTGTCCTTGGACGAGGTGCCCGCCGAGCCTGCTACCGAGTGCCGCTGCGCGTTCGAGGTTGACGCGACTGCCGACATCCAGAGCGCCGAGGCTCGATCGGTTCAACGTCTCCTGCATGACGTCGGCGGTGAATCCGCCGTCGGGAAGTACTTCGACGACGGTCAGACACACTCCGTTCACCGCGATGGAATCCCCGTGGCCGGCATCGGAGGTCACCACCGGGCCCCGGACGGTGAAGCGAGCGGCGTCGGGCAGTTCGTCCTTGGCCACGATCTCGCCCAGCTCTTCGACGATTCCGGTGAACATCTACTTCGCTCCTTCGGGCGCGACACTCAGAAGAACGTCGTTGCCGATCATGGTGACTGTCTCCGTGCGGAACCGAATTGCGTCGGCAATTGTTCCGATCCCCGCATTCTCCACCGCAGCCGGGCCGGTCCCCAACACCGCAGGTGCGATGTAGGCGACAACGCGGTCCACGAGACCGGCGGCGAGGAACGCGCCGGCCAGTGTCGGACCACCTTCTATCTGGATGTCGGTGTACTCGCTCAGCGCGTCGATCACCGCAGCCGGGTCGTGTGTGTCCAGAAACACCGTCGGTGCCTCCGGACCCCGGATCGCGGCGGTCGCCGGTACGGGCCTCGATCCGACGACAACTCGAACCGGTTGATGCGATGCCAGGGTGCCGTCGGGGCGACGGGCGGTCAGCCGTGGATCGTCGGCCAGTACGGTGCCGGTTCCGACGACGATGGCGTCGAGCTTGGCCCGTTCGGCGTGCACGTGCGCCCGCGCCTCGGGTCCGGTGATCCACTGGCTCGTTCCGTCGGCAGCCGCGCTGCGTCCGTCGAGCGTCGCGGCGTATTTCCAGGTGACGTGCGGCCGGCCGGTGCGTTGTTTGTGCAGCCAGGCCCGCAGTGGCCCCTGCTGTACCTCGCGCGTCTCCACGCCCTGTTCGACGCGAATCCCGGCGTTCCGCAGCGCATCTGCCCCGCCGGACGCGAGCGGGTTCGGATCCGCTACCGCGAACACGACCGACGCGACCCCGGCTGCGACGAGGGCCTGCGAGCACGGTCCGGTGCGGCCCGTGTGGTTGCACGGCTCGAGTGTCACCACCGCGGTGCCGCCGCGCGCACGGTCGCCGGCTTCGGTGAGTGCGACGATCTCGGCGTGCGAACCGCCGGGTGGACGGGTGGAGCCAGTGCCCACGACGACGCCGCGGGCGTCGAGGATCACGGCACCGACCGCGGGGTTGGGGCTGCTGATTCCCCGAGCGGCCTCGGACGCGTCGACGGCCAGAGCCATCGCCTCGACGACCGACACGGCCGAGCCCGGGGCGTCGGTCACGACAGGTGGTGCGATGCACGGGCGGCACGGCCGCGGAGATCACGTACTGCGGCGGCGGGATCGGCGGTGTTGTACACGGCCGAACCGGCCACGAAGCAATCGATGCCGGCCTCGGCTGCCTGCTCGATGGTGTCGGAGTTGATGCCGCCGTCGATCTCGACCACCAAGCGTAGATCTCCGGAATCGACAAGTGCCCGAACAGCTTTGGCTTTGGACAGTACTTCGGGCATGAACGACTGCCCGCCGAAACCGGGCTCCACACTCATCACCAGCAGAGTGTCGAAATCGCGCAGAATCTCGAGGTAGGGCTCGATCGGGGTACCCGGCTTCACCGACAGGCCGGCTTTCGCACCGGCGGCCCTGATGTCGCGCGCCACGGCGCTGGGGTCATCCGTTGCTTCGGCGTGGAACGTGACGTTGTATGCCCCGGCCTCGGCATACGGCGGGGCCCAGCGCGCCGGATCCTCGATCATCAAGTGGCAATCGAGGGGAATGCTCGTTGCTTTGAGCAGACTCTCGACCACCGGTAGCCCGAGGGTGAGGTTGGGGACGAAGTGTGCGTCCATGACGTCGACGTGGAGCCAATCGGCCCCCGCGACGGCATCGGCTTCGGCGGCGAGGCGCGCGAAATCGGCGGACAGAATCGAGGGAGCGATCATCGGGGAAACCACGACTGGTGAGCCTAGTCGAGCCGGTATCGTGCCGACATGGCCACCATGGACTCCGCGAGCGCCGTCCTTGCCGATTTGCCCGAAGTCACCGAAAGCGTTCGGTACGGGAATCCCGCCTGGGGCATCGGCAAGCACGTGTTCGCGTGGGTACGACCGTTCAGCAAGGCCGACCTGAAACGATTCGGCGACGAGACCCCGCCCAGCGGACCGATCCTGGCCGTCAGGAGTGCCGACCTGCACGAGAAGGAAGCCATCCTCGCCGCACATCCGCGCTCGTGCTTCACGATCCCGCACTTCGACGGGTTCTCTGCCGTTCTGATCGACGTCGACAACGCCGAGGACGACGAACTGCGCGAACTCCTCGTCGACGGGTGGCTGGTGTACGCACCCGCGGACGTGGCCGAGGAGTTTCTGGCCGGAGGGTGATCAGACCGGCTTGCGCAGCGCCGCCATGAACATCGCGTCGGTACCGTGCCGATGCGGCCACAGTTGCACCGACGGGCCGTCACCCAGTTGCGGTACTCCCGGCACGAGCGCGCGGGTGTCGAGCTGTTCGACGCCGTATCGGCGTACGGCGTCTGCAACGACGGCCGCTGTTTCGGACAGATGCGGCGAGCACGTCGAGTACAGCACCACCCCGCCGGGCCGGACCAGATCGATCGCTGCCGCCAGCAATTCCTTCTGCAGGGTGACCAATGCCGCCACGTCGGACGGTTGGCGACGCCACCGCGCTTCGGGGCGACGACGCAGCGCTCCTAGACCGGTGCACGGCGCGTCGACGAGCACGCGGTCGTAACCCGCGTCGAGTCCGGACTCGCGGCCGTCGACGATGTGCACCGTCACCGGCAGGTCCTTGGTGGTCTTGGACACGAGGTCGGCACGGTGCGGGGTCGGTTCGACGGCGTCGACCCGTGCGCCGTCGATCTCCGCCAGGGCACCGAGCAGGGCGGCCTTGCCGCCCGGACCGGCGCACAGGTCCAACCATCTGCCACCGTCGTCGCCGAGCAACGGTGCCAACGTCAGCGCGCGGCCGACGAGCTGACTGCCCTCGTCCTGAACTCCGGCCAGACCGTCCCGGACGGCATCGAGCTTGCCGGGGTCGCCGCCGTCGAGGTGCACCGCGTACGGCGAATAGGGACCTTCCTCTCCCCCGGTGATCAGCGCCAATTCTTCGGCGGAAATCTCTCCCGGTCGTGCGACGAGGTGGACCGAGGGACGCGCGTCGTCCGCTTCGAGCACCGCGGCGAGTTCGCCGGCATCGGCTCCGAGCGCGTCGGCGAAGGCCTGCGCAATCCACTTGGGATGGGCGTATTCGAATGCCAGGTGACCGACCGGATCCGCCGTCGTCGCCGGTGCCAGCTCGTCGACCCACTGCGCTGCGGTTCGCTCGGACACTCGTCGCAGCACGGCATTGACGAAACCTGCCTTGCCGGAACCGAATTCGGAGCGGGCGAGGTCCACCGACGTGGCGACGGCTGCGTGCGGGGCAACCCGGGTGCGCAGCAGCTGATAAGCCCCGAGCCGAAGGATGTCGAGCAGTGGTCCGTCGATCTCTGCGGCAGGCCGCCCGGCCGCGTGTGCGATCACGGCGTCGAGCACACCCCGAGCGCGAGATGCGCCGTAGGCGAGTTCGGTGGCCAGCGCGGCATCGCGAGAATCCAACTTGCGCTCGCGGAGCAACCCGGGCAGCACCAGGTTCGCGTATGCATCGCGCTCCCGCACCGCTTTGAGCACGTCTCTGGCCGCACGCCGTGCCGGATCGATCGCGTCGACCGCACGGGGTCCGGTGCCCTGCGGCGGCCGGTTACCTTTGGGCCCACGTGCCCCCGGTGACTTCTTGACGTACTTGCGGGGCTGGCTCGACTCGCGCTTACGAGGCCTGTCGGGCTCTGTCATCGTGCCACCGCCGTATCGTCCAGCCGAGCGCCGCGCGCCCAGTCGAGTGCCCTCATGACCTTCTTGCCCTGAGGTTGAATATCACCGAGAACGACTGCGCCGGTTCCGGTTCCGATGTGTACACCGGTCTTGCGTACGTCGATCGTTCCCGGCTCCAACGTGTCCGGCGACAGTTGAACAGGAGCGATCTTGACGCGGAGATCCCCGATGGTCGTCCACGCGCCCGGGGCCGGTGTGACAGATCTGATGTGTCGGTCGACGAATGCCGCGGATCGCGTCCAGTCGATGCGCGCGGCATCGACTGTCACTTTGCTCGCGTAGGACACACCGTCCTCGGATTGCGGTAGCGCTGCCGCCGTTCCGTCCTCGATCGCGTCCAACGTCGCGGCGAGCAAGTGGGCTCCGCTCGACGCCAGACGCCCGAGCAGATCACCCGTGGTGTCGGAATCCCGAATCCGTTCGGTGGTGACACCGAGTACCGGACCGGTGTCCATCCCGACGTCGAGAAGGAACGTCGA
Organism: Rhodococcus sp. Leaf233; assembly: GCF_001426165.1. Taxonomy (NCBI): domain Bacteria; kingdom Bacillati; phylum Actinomycetota; class Actinomycetes; order Mycobacteriales; family Nocardiaceae; genus Rhodococcus; species Rhodococcus sp. Leaf233. Next base: position 137,481 of record NZ_LMRO01000013.1, on the reverse strand, counting down.
TGCGCCTGTGACGTCGTCGCCCGCGGCGATCGCGGCCTGTACCGGTGCCGCGCCACGCCACGCGGGCAACAGTGAGAAGTGCAGATTGATCCAGCCGTACCGAGGTATGTCGAGTACCTGTTGCGGCAACAACGCGCCGTACGCAACGACCGGGCACACGTCGGGGGCGAGGTCGGTCAGCGCCGCCACGAACTCCGGGTCCGACGGCCTCGCGGGAGTGAGTACCGGGATGCCGTGCTCGTCCGCCAACACTCCTACGGGCGAGCGCACGGTCTTGCGTCCACGGCCGGCTGCGGCGTCGGGCCGGGTGACCACGGCGATCACCTCGTGCCGTTCGGACTCCACCAGTCGCGCGAGTGACGGGACCGCGGGTTCCGGTGTTCCGGCGAAGACGACGCGCACTGAAGGCAACTCCCTGGGATGGACGAAACGATGTCGGTTGTCCATCCTAGGGAGTCACGGCAGCGTGCGACGATTCCACACCGACGATCACGTCGCGTCGGTGCTGTCGGAACTGTCGGAAGCGTCCTCCGCGAGGATGCGATACAGCGATCGGCGTGCCTCGATGAGCACCTCGGCTGCCTGGTCGACCTGACGCACGGTTCCGACTCCGGCCACCTGACCGGCCGCTCCCATCAATTGTCCGATCAGTGCCCGAAGATCACGCGCATCGATGCCGACGGAATCGGCTACGTCGTCCCAAGGACTGCCGAGATCTGCTCGATGGTCGTCGACATGACGCCTGCCCTCGGCCGTCAGTGCTGCCGTCTTCCGGCCGGCCACCTTGTCGATCAGCACCAAGCCCTCGTCTTCGAGCTGCGACAAGGCCGGGTAGATCGATCCCGGGCTCGGCTTCCAGGTTCCGTTGCTCTTCTCGGCGATCTGCTGGATGAGTTCGTAACCGTGCATCGGCCGGTCCTCGAGCAGCAGGAGGATCGCAGCGCGGACATCGCCACGTCGGCCCCGACCGCCTCGGCCCCGACCACGACCGAAGTCGGCATTCGGCCCGAAACCGCCGGCCCCGACACCACCGGGCCACATACCGTCACGCCCCCGCCCGACAGGACCTCCCCGACGTCTGCCGTGTTCTCCGTGACCTCTCCTTCCCCGACCTCTCTCGTGTCGTTCTCCGCCGTCTGGTTCTCCGTCTTCTGCCGGGCCGTGCTCGTCGTCCCGCGCAACCCACATCTGGAACGGCGCGCCGCGTCGGCGCGGGTCTCCGTGCCGATTGCCTGCGAAAGACCCCATTCGGGGACCTCCGCGGCGTCCGAATTCGTGTGCAAAGCCTTCGAATGCGTAGTTCATCTCGTTCTCCTTCGTATCGATTGAACAAGTCGACGATATATCGGCAATAGAACTTTGACAAGGCCCTGAGGTTGCCTCTCTATCTGGACGACGGGAACGCAACAGGACAGAGAAAGCCCATCACCCGATCCGAATGGGATCGATCTGAATCCGTACGCCCGCGCCGAGCTTCTTGGCGCTTCGGGACGCCTGCGCAGTCGACAGCGCTCGCGCCAGCGCTGCTCCGGTGCTTCGCGGAACCCGGATCAGGAGCCGCTGCACGTCTCCGGACAACCTGTCCTCGCCGCTACCCGCAGGTGCGCGTTGACCGTCCGGGAGATCGACGGGACCCAGTACCTCGACCGTCTCGGGTAGATCTGCACTGTCGACCAACGCTGTTATCGCGTCAGTGGTCCCGTCGATCGCCGCCACGTGAACGGCCGGTGGAAACCGAACCTCGACTCGTTCGTCCAGCTGACTGCGCGCGTGCCACAGCGGATCCCAGCGCACCAGGGCCTGGACGGTGGGGATCTCGGACTCGGCCACCACGACCACACGTCCCCCAGCCGCCCCGGGCCGAACCATCGACGCAGCCGTCATCCAGCGGCGCAGTGTCTCTTCTGCCGCACGCAGATCCGCCCGGCCCAGCAGCGCCCAACCGTCGAGCAGCAGCGCGGCGCCGTATCCGCCGTCCACGGTCGGCTCGGCACCGACGGTCGACACCACGAGCGAACCACCGGGGCGCACGGTATCGAGGACGGTGGCCCCACCGGAGTTGTGTATCGGCACGCCAGGGAAGGCGCGGCCGAGCTCCTCGGCCGTGCGTCCCGCTCCGATCACCACGGCGCGCAGGTTGCGAGACCCGCAGACCGTGCAGCGGTGTGCGGCATCGGCGATTCCGCACCAGGAACACGTCGGGCTGCCCGCGCCGTCGCTGCCCGGAGCCGAGGGCAGGGCGAGCGGACCGTTGCAGCGTCGACACCGAGCCGGATGGCGGCACTTCGCACACGCCAGCGACGGAACATAACCGGCGCGTGGAACCTGAACCAGCACAGGGGTATCCGCTTTCAGCGCCGCACGTGCGGCCTCGAAAGCGATCGCCGGTAGCCGCGCGACCCGGGCTGCCGGATCCCGAGCGAGCGCGTGGTCCGAGTCGGCCAGCGCGACCACGTGAGGTTGCCGTTCACGCACCAGCTCACGTGGGGCGACCAGGTCGTGGGCCCAGCCGGAATCGACGAGAGCCTCGGCCTCGGCCGTCCGGGAATGTCCGCCGACGACGACCGCGGCTCCCGACACGTGCGCGCGGAGCAACGCCACCTCACGTGCATGCGGATACGGTGAGCGTGGTTCGGCGAAACTGTCGTCGCCGTCGTCCCAGATCGCGATCAGGCCGAGGTTCGGCACGGGCGCGAACACCGCACTGCGTGTGCCCACCACGACAACGGGGCCCGACCTCAGACAGCGCAACCACTGCCGGTAGCGCTTGGCCGGTCCCAAACCGGCCGACAGCGCCACCACACGGTCGGCCCCGACTGCCGCGGCGCATGCACCCTCCAGACGATCGAGATCCCGTTGGTCGGGCACCACGACCACTGCGGACCGTCCGCTCCCCACGGTGACGGCAGCCAATTCGGCCAATCGAGCGGGCCATACCTCGCCGGGTAGGGCCTGCCACACCGCACGCGGAACACGGTGCTCGCCGAGGGCATCGAGGAAATTGGAGCCATGGGTATACGCCGCCCAGCCCGTGCGATCGACGACCGGCTCTGCTGCCTCGTCGACGACCGGAGGGGGCTCTGCCTCGACCCGTGCGTGGCGAGCCGGAACCGCCAGACGCAGCACATCCGCTCGCGTTCCTGCGTAGCGATCGGCCACCGCCGACACCAACTCGGCGATCTCGGGAGTCAGTACGCGCTCGGCGGACACGACCCGGTCGAGCCAGCCGAGACGACCGGGATGATCGGTCTCGGCCAGCCTGGCGAGTACGAACCCGTCGACGAGCCGGCCGGCAAAACGGACGCGTACCCGCACACCGGGCTGGGCATCGTCGCTGGCGTCCTCGGGAACGAGGTAATCGAACTCGCGGTCGAGGTGCGGCAACGGAAGCATCGGAAGAATGCGCGCGATCGGCAGATCGGTTGCCGCTACCGGCGTCACACCAGCCACCGCACCTCCTTCTCGATCGTCACCCCACACTCGTCGTGGGAGCACCGAGCCGGTGCGAACAGGGTACGTGCGGCAGCATCGCTGCCGGAGTGGAGGGACCTAGAGGCCTGCCGCATCCCGGAGCTTGTCGGCGCGATCGGTGGATTCCCACGGAAGATCGATGTCGGTACGTCCGAAGTGACCGTACGCGGCCGTCTGCGCATAGATCGGGCGCAGCAGGTCGAGGTCGCGGATGATGGCACCGGGACGGAGGTCGAAGACCTCGCTGATCGCCGCCTGAATACGCGCGGGATCGGTCTTCTCGGTGCCGAACGTCTCGACGAACAGACCGACCGGTGCTGCCTTGCCGATCGCATAGGCCACCTGCACCTCGATGCGGTCGGCCAGACCGGCTGCGACTGCATTCTTGGCGACCCACCTCATTGCGTATGCGGCGCTGCGGTCGACCTTCGACGGGTCCTTGCCCGAAAATGCTCCGCCGCCGTGCCGAGCCATGCCGCCGTACGTGTCGACGATGATCTTTCGGCCGGTCAGACCGGCGTCTCCCATCGGACCACCGAGCACGAACTTTCCGGTGGGATTGACCAGCAACCGGACGTTCGAGGTGTCGAGAGTCGGTACGTCCAGCTCTGCGAGTACCGAGCCCAGAACCTTCTCGCGGATGTCGGGAGTGAGCAGGTTGTCGAGGTCGATGTCTGCTGCATGCTGCGTCGAGATCACGACGGTATCGAGCCGAACGGCGTCGTCCCCGTCGTACTCGATGGTGACCTGAGTCTTGCCGTCCGGACGCAGATACGGCAGCACACCGCTCTTGCGAACCTCGGTCAGTCTCCGAGAAAGCCTGTGTGCCAACGCAATCGGCAGCGGCATGAACTCGGGTGTATCGGTGTTGGCGTAGCCGAACATCAATCCTTGGTCGCCGGCACCCTGACGGTCGATCTCGTCGTCGGACAATCCCTCGACGCGGGCCTCGTGCGAATGGTCGACGCCCTGCGCGATCTCGGGTGATTGCGCGCCGATGGCGACGTTCACACCACAGGAGTTTCCGTCGAATCCCTTGGCGGACGAGTCGTACCCGATCTCGAGCACCTTCTCGCGCACGATCTTCGGGATGTCGGCGTAGGCGGTGGTGTTCACCTCACCTGCGACGTGGACCTGGCCCGTGGTGACGAGCGTCTCCACCGCCACTCGGGCTCGCGGATCCTCGGTGAGAAGAGCGTCGAGGATGGAATCGCTGATGGCGTCACAGATCTTGTCTGGATGACCTTCTGTAACGGACTCGCTGGTGAAAAGCCGACTACCGGACTTGCTCACGGACTTCCTCTCGACGCATGTTCTTGCCCGACCCGACGGCTGATGCCGGCCGAGCACTCCACGAAAATTGATGTTCCCTCGGTGTTATCGCCCCTGTGGGAGCCACGCAAACCTTTACGGCGCTGTCGCCCTGGTACCCAGAACGCTAGCTGCTACGACATCGATCGTGCACCCTCGACATCAGCGGGTATCCGAAGTGGGCCGCGGATCACGGGAGCGAAGCATCTGGGCGACCGAATCCAGCACCCTGCTGGCGAGCAGAGCTTTCGAGCCCTCCCCCAGCGCGGCCTCGGAGCCGTCGGACCCCAACAACCAGCCGTCGTTGTGGTCGACCTCGAAGGCCTTGCCGTCACCCACCGCATTGACGACGAGCAGATCGCAGCCTTTGCGTTCGAGCTTGGCTCGCGCGTAGGTGAGCACGTCACCGTCGGCGTCGCCCGTCTCGGCGGCGAATCCGACGATCACCGTCGACGATCGGACGTCTCCGCTGTGCCGAGCCGACACGAGACCGGCGAGGATGTCGTCGTTGCGGACCAGAGGGATCGACGACGGTTCGTTCGAGCCCTTCTTGATCTTGCTGCTCGCGATGGACTCGGGTCTGAAGTCGGCGACCGCAGCCGCCATCACCACTGCGTCGACGTCGGTCGCATGCGAGCGCACCGCGTCCTGCATATCGGACGCGGTCTTCACGTGGACCACATCGACCGCCGCGGGCGCCTCGAGGTCGCTGGTGTACCCGGCGATCAAGGTCACGTGGGCACCGCGCTGGGCTGCGACGCGAGCCAACGCGTACCCCTGCTTGCCGGAACTCCGATTCCCCAGAAAACGAACGGGATCGAGGGGTTCCCGCGTACCACCGGCCGAGATCAGAATTCGCCGTCCCTCGAGATCGCGCGGCATCGCGTCCGCACGTTCGGTCAGCAGCATGGCGAGAGCGAAGATCTCCTCGGGCTCGGGCAGTCGGCCCGAACCGGTGTCGCGTCCCGTCAACCGGCCGGACGCAGGCTCGATCACCTGGGTACCGCGCGATCGGAGCGTGGTGACGTTCGCAACAGTGGCCGGGTGTTCCCACATCTCCGTGTGCATGGCCGGGGCCAACACGACGGGGCACCGAGCGGTCAGCAACGTCGCGGTGAGCAGATCGTCCGCCCGCCCGCCCGCGATTCGAGCCATCAGGTCCGCGGTGGCCGGCGCGACGACGACGAGATCCGCTTCCTGCCCCAGCCGAACGTGCGGCACCTCGGGCACATCGGCGAACACGCCGGTGTGCACCGGCTGGCCGGACAATGCCTCGAATGTTGCGCGGCCGACGAATTCGAGCGCCGACGCAGTCGGAATCACTCGAACCTGATGGCCGTTCTCGGTGAATTTTCGAATGAGCGCACAACTCTTGTAGGCGGCGATACCGCCGCCTACTCCGACGACCACATGCACGTCAGGTGTCCCCTGTCGGGTTCTTATTCGCCTTCGGTGTGCTCGAGGAGGTCTGCGTGAATCTCGCGAAGCGCGATGGACAGCGGCTTTTCCTGCAGACCGGGCTCGACCAACGGTCCCACGTATTCGAGGATGCCGTCACCGAGCTGGTTGTAGTAGTCGTTGATCTGGCGTGCACGCTTTGCCGCGTAGATGACGAGGGCGTACTTCGACGAGGTGCGCGCGAGCAATTCGTCGATGGGTGGATTGGTGATGCCGAGCGGCGTGTCGTAGGCCGGCAGAGCGCTGCGTCCGTCGAAGTCGGAAACGGCCGCTGAAGTGCTGCTCACTGATGATCTCCTGAAATTGCATCGTTGGTGCTACGAACTAGCTGGTCGGGGCCTCGTGCGCCGTGAAAATGGTCAGCTGTTACCGACCGACGACCTACCGACCAACAAGGATACCAACTGTTCGCACGAATGGTCGACATCGGTATTGACAACGACCGTGTCGAACTCGTCCTGTGCCGCCAATTCCACCCTTGCCGTTTCCAACCGGCGCTCGGTGGCGGCGCTCTCCTCCGTCGCTCGACCGACCAGTCGAGAGACCAGGTCTTCCCACGTCGGCGGTGCCATGAACACCAGCAGAGCTTCCGGCTTGGACACCCGAACGGCCCGTGCCCCGGCCAGGTCGAGCTCGAGCAGCACCGGACTGCCGGCCTCCAATGCGGCATCCACTGCGGCAGCAGGAGTTCCCGACCGCTGCAGGCCGCCGTGGATACTCGCCCACTCCAACAACTCGCCGTCGGCGATCATCCGGTCGAACTCCTCGGCCGACACGAAGTGGTAGTCCTGACCGTCCACCTCGCCAGGCCGCGGCGATCGCGTCGTGACCGACACGCTGAAGACCAGCTCCGGTAGCGCCGCGCGCACGAGCCGAACGACACTGGACTTGCCGACGCCGGAAGGGCCGGACAGCACCACCAACCGGCCCCGCTTCTTCTCCGGCACGGACGTCGCCGCAGTGTCACTCACCGTCGTCAGGCCTCGAAATCGAACTTCGTCAACAGCGCTTTGCGCTGCCGATCCCCGAGTCCGCGCAGTCGACGAGTGGGCGCGATCTCCAACTCCGTCATCAGCTCCGCGGCCTTGACCTTGCCCACCTTCGGCAACGCCTCGAGCAATGCGGATACCTTCATCTTGCCGAGAATCTCGTCCGTCTCGGCGTCCTTGAGAACCTGCTTGAGGTCGGTGCCGCCGCGCTTGAGGCGCTCCTTGAGCTCGGCGCGAGCCTTGCGGGCGATAGCTGCCTTTTCGAGGGCAGCAGCGCGCTGCTCGGGGGTCAACTGGGGAAGGGCCACTGTCGGTTCCTCCGTCTTCTCGTTTCGGGGCGAGCGACCGGTCCGATCAGGATCGGTTCGCCGCTCATCGGTAGGTGCCTGCCGAGGACCATCCGTGCAGGGATTCCCGGTCGATTCGCATTGTCGTCGGCAGCGTTAGCGACCGTACCGACGACGGGCGCTCACCGCTAACCCACCCCCACACGCTCGCCGACGCGACCATGGACTATGCGAGACCCGCTTCGATCTCGTCACGCAACTGCGTCGCCGCCGCACGCAACGCCGTCACCGACGGACCCGCCGCCAGCACACTCCGAGAAGAGTTCGGCAACAGCAGCTCTCGGCAATCACGGAAGATCTCCGCCAGATCGTTCACCGTGGCACCCTGGGCACCCAGGCCGGGCGCGAGCACTGGCCCGCGATAGCCCGACAGATCGAGGCCGTGATCACGGGTGGCCCCGACCACCAGGCCGACCGTGTCTGCATCGACACGGTTGCGCGCAGCCGCCGCGTCGACGATCGACTGCGCAACGGACCCACCCGTCGACATCGACGCGTGTTGCAGCGCGGAGCCTTCCGGATTCGACGTCCGGGCAAGGACGAACACACCGCGGTCGTGAGCGACAGCTCGGTCGATCGCCGCACCCAACGAGTCGAACCCCAGGTACGGCGACACCGTGACGGCATCGGACGACAACGGAGAACCCGGCTCCAGCCACGCCTGCGCGTACGCATCCATCGTCGTTCCGATATCGCCGCGCTTGGCATCGGCGATCACCAACGTGCCTGCGTCCCGCAACACCCCGACAGTGCGCTCGAGAACCGCATAGCCGGCCGAACCGTACGACTCGAAGAACGCCACCTGAGGCTTGACGACAGCCACCTCACCGACGAACGCCTCCACACACAGCTCGGCGAAGACCTCGAGACCGTCCGCCGAGCGCGGCAGGCCCCACGCCTGGAGCAGAGCCGGATGCGGATCGATGCCGACGCACAGCCGACCGCGCGCGGCGACCGCTGCCCGGAGCCGGTCCGACCAACTGTGGTGATGACTCACGGCAGAACCAGGCCTTCCTTCAGACCCGCATGCAGATCCTGCAGGGAACGAACACCGATTCCACCGGCGATGGCTGCCTCGATGCCCTGCACTGCGGCCGACGCACCCTGCACCGTGGTGATGCACGGAATGTTCTGCGCCACAGCGGCACTACGAATCTCGTATCCGTCGACGCGGGGACCGGAGTTGCCGTACGGGGTATTGATGACCATCGCGATGTCGCCGGCCAGAATTCGGTCGACGATCGTCTGCTCACCCTCCGGGACATCCTCGCCCGACTGCTTGTACACCTGCTCGCACTTGATTCCGTTGCGCCGCAACACATCTGCGGTTCCTTCGGTGGCCAGGATGTCGAACCCGAGATCGGCGAGTCGTTTCACCGGGAAGATCAACGACCGCTTGTCCTTGTTCGCCACCGATACGAATACTGCACCGCCGGCGGGCAGCGAACCGTACGCGGCGGTCTGACTCTTGGCGAAGGCAGTGCCGAAATCGAAGTCGATACCCATCACCTCACCGGTGGACTTCATCTCCGGGCTGAGCAGTGTGTCGACGCCGGTTCCGTCCGCGCGGCGGAACCTGTTGAACGGCAACACCGCTTCCTTGACGGCGATGGGCGCACCCGCCGGGACGGTGCCACCGTCTCCGGTCTCCGGCAGGATTCCCGCAGTCCGAAGTTCGGCGATGCTCTCCCCCAACATCACTCGGGCGCAAGCCTTCGCCAGCTGCACGGCCGTCGCCTTGGACACGAACGGCACCGTCCGGCTGGCTCGAGGGTTGGCCTCGAGGACGTACAGAATGTCGTCCTTGAGGGCGTACTGCACGTTCAGCAGGCCCTGGACACCGATTCCCTTCGCGAGGGCTTCGGTCGATCGACGCACGTTCTCCAGGTCGGTCTTGCCGAGCGTGATCGGCGGGAGTGCACATGCGGAGTCGCCGGAGTGGATGCCGGCCTCCTCGATGTGCTCCATGATGCCGCCGATGTACACCTCGGTGCCGTCGCACAGCGCGTCGACGTCGATCTCCACGGCATCTTCCAGGAACCGGTCGACCAGCACCGGTCGGTCGTCCGAGATCTCCGTCGCATTGGAGATGTAGGTCGCCAGGGATGCCTCGTCGTAGACGATCTCCATACCGCGTCCGCCCAGCACGTACGACGGGCGCACCAGCACCGGGTAACCGATTCCTGCGGCGATCTCACGGGCCCCGTCGAACGTCGTCGCGGTGCCGTATTTGGCTGCCGGCAGTCCTGCCGCGTCCAGTACCTTGCCGAACTCTCCGCGGTCCTCGGCGAGGTCGATGGCCTCGGGAGAGGTTCCGACGATGGGTACGCCTGCGGCTTTCAGTCGCTTCGCCAGACCGAGCGGGGTCTGTCCGCCCAGCTGCACGATGACCCCGCGCACCGTTCCCGAGGCGGCCTCGGCCCGGTACACCTCGAGCACGTCCTCGAACGTCAGCGGCTCGAAGTACAGGCGATCGGCGGTGTCGTAGTCGGTGGAGACGGTCTCGGGGTTGCAGTTGACCATGACCGTCTCGTAGCCGGCCTCGGACAGCGTCAGCGCCGCATGCACACAGCTGTAGTCGAATTCGATGCCCTGACCGATGCGGTTGGGACCGGATCCGAGGATCAGGACCTTGGGCCGGTCCGGCTGCGGGGCAACCTCGGTCTCGGCTTCGGGGTCGAGCTCGTAGGTGCCGTAGTGGTACGGGGTCTTGGCCTCGAACTCCGCCGCACAGGTGTCGACAGTCTTGTAGACCGGGTGCACACCGAGCTCGTCGCGCAGCGCCCGCACTCCGTCCTCACCGTCGAGTTCGGGTCGCAGAGCGGCGATCTGGCGATCGGACAGACCGTGGTACTTGGCCTGACGCAGCAGCGCCTCGTCGAATTCGGCCGCCTCGCGAACCTGGACGCCGAGTTCGTGGATCTGCTGGAACTGGTCGAGGAACCACGGGTCGATCTTGGTCGCCTCGAACAGCTGCTCGAGGGTGGCACCGAGAGCGAATGCCTTCTCGATCCCGTACATCCGACCGTCCTGCGGTACGGACAGGTCCTTCAGCAACGCGTCCAGACTTTCTGCCTCGACCTCGGGGCCGGTCCAGTAGCCCGCGCGCTTGGTTTCGAGCGAGCGCATCACCTTGCCGAAGGCCTCGGTGAAGTTGCGGCCGATGGACATCGCCTCGCCGACGGACTTCATCGTCGTGGTCAGTGTGCCGTCGGCACCGGGGAACTTCTCGAACGCGAATCGCGGTGCTTTGACGACCACGTAGTCCAGCGTCGGCTCGAAGCAGGCCGGCGTCTCCTTGGTGATGTCGTTGACGATCTCGTCGAGGGTGTACCCGATAGCCAGCTTGGCGGCCATCTTGGCGATCGGGTAGCCCGTGGCCTTGGACGCCAGAGCCGACGAGCGTGACACTCGCGGGTTCATCTCGATGACGACCAGTCGGCCGTCGGCCGGATCCATCGCGAACTGGATGTTGCAGCCGCCGGTGTCGACGCCCACCTCACGCAGGATGTCGATGGAGAGGTCGCGCATCTTCTGGTACTCGCGGTCGGTGAGCGTCATCGCCGGCGCAACGGTGACCGAGTCGCCGGTGTGCACGCCGACGGGATCCACGTTCTCGATGGAACACACGATGACCACGTTGTCGCGGCCGTCACGCATGAGCTCGAGCTCGTATTCCTTCCAGCCGAGGATGGACTCCTCGATCAGCACGTTGGCCGTCGGGGACGCCGCCAGGCCGCCTCCCGCGATCCGGGTCAGATCCTCGTCGTTGTAGGCCAATCCCGAACCGAGCCCACCCATCGTGAACGACGGCCGGACGACGACCGGGAAACCGAGCTCGGCGACGGTCTCGCGTACCTCGTCCATCGTGTAGCAGACGGCCGACTTGGCGGATTCTCCACCGACCTTGGCGACGATGTCCTTGAACTTCTGGCGATCCTCGCCGCGCTGGATCGCGTCGAAGTCGGCACCGATCAGTTCGACGCCGTACTTGGTGAGAATGCCCTGATCGTGCAGAGCGACAGCTGCATTGAGAGCCGTCTGTCCGCCCAGGGTCGCGAGCACGGCCTGGATGGGGTGGCCCTGCTCGGCCTCGCGAGCGAAGATCTTCTCGATGAACTCCGCGGTGATCGGCTCGACGTACGTCGCGTCGGCGAACTCCGGGTCGGTCATGATCGTGGCCGGGTTCGAGTTGACGAGGCTGACCCGCAGTCCTTCCTCACGAAGCACTCGACACGCCTGGGTGCCGGAGTAGTCGAACTCGCAGGCCTGGCCGATGACGATCGGGCCGGATCCGATGACCAGGACGTGGTTCAGGTCTGTGCGGCGTGGCATTACTTCTTCTCCTGAAGGACGCTGGTGAAACGGTCGAAGAGGTAGGCGGCGTCGTGCGGGCCGGCCGCGGCCTCGGGGTGGTACTGCACCGAGAAGGCGCTGCCGCCGATCAGCTCGACGCCCTCGACGGTGCCGTCGTTGGCGCAGGTGTGGCTGATTCGTGCTCGACCGAAGTCGGTGTCGAATTCCTCGCCTGCTTCACCTTCGAGTGCGAACCCGTGATTCTGCGCGGTAATCGCGATGCGACCGGTGGTGTGCTCGATGACCGGGATGTTCATGCCGCGGTGGCCGAACTTCATCTTGTACGTGCCGCGACCGAGTGCCCGCCCGAAGATCTGGTTGCCGAAGCAGATGCCGAACAGCGGCAGCTCTCGTTCGAGTACCTGCCTGGTCAGCGCGACACTCGTGTCTGCCGTGGCCGGGTCTCCCGGGCCGTTGGACAGGAACACACCGTCCGGGTTCAGTTCGAGAACCTGCTCGATGCTGGTGTTCGACGGCACCACGTGCACGCGGATACCGCGCTCGGCGAACATTCGCGGAGTGTTGGTCTTGATGCCGAGATCGACTGCCACGACGGTGAATCGAGCGTCGCCGGTCGGTTCGATGGTGTACCCGGCACCGGTGGTCACCTCGCCGGCGAGGTCCGCGCCGAGCATGGACCGCTGACCGGTCACCTGCTCGAGCATCTCGTCCGAGGTGCCGAGTGCGTCGCCCGAGAACACTCCCGCTCGCATCGAGCCGCGCGTACGCAGGTGGCGGACGAGAGCGCGCGTGTCGATTCCGGCGATGCCGACGACGTTCTGCGCCTCGAGCTGGTCTTGCAGCGTTCCGGTCGAGCGCCAGCTCGACGTCCGGCGCGCTGGATCTCGGACGACGTAACCGGCGACCCAGATCTTGTTGGGATCCTGGGCACTGGCCGCCTCGCCGTCCTCCTGGTTCCAGCCGGTGTTGCCGATCTGCGGAGCCGTGGCCACCACGATCTGGCGGTGGTAGCTCGGATCGGTCAGCGTCTCCTGGTATCCGGTCATACCGGTGCAGAAGACGGCTTCGCCGAGCGTGCGCCCCTGGGCCCCGAACGTGGTGCCGCGGAACGTCCGGCCGTCCTCCAGAACAAGAACTGCGCTGCTCACGCGGTTTCCTCCTTGGTTTCTCCGGTGAAACCCTCTGTCCACACCGGGTAGATCTGCTTGTCGTCGGCCCTGAAGCCGGTGTCTATTTCGGTCCCCGTCGGCAACTCCCATCGGATCACCAGGAGACCGTCCTTGGTCATGACCTTGCCTGCGAGTCCGCGCTCGGTACGGATCGCCCGGATCGATTCGTTCGGAATCCAGATGGGTGACTCGCCGTCCCGATCGAGGAGGATTCCCTTCTCGTGTCGTGACAGCTCGCCGGTGGCGCGGTGGCCGATGTCGCCCACGGCGATCCGGTCCTGCCAACTCGGCGCAATGGTGCTGCCGACGTAGAGCCCGGTGGCCGGCTGGATTCGGTTGGCACCCAGGTCGTCCGGCACGGCCGGGAACTCGCCGATGCGTCCTTCCTGACGCTTCTGACGCCCGCGCCAACCCCAGAAGATCAGCGCGATCATCAGCGCCCAGAACAGGATGAAGCCGATGACGATGAGAACTCTGTCCACGGCTCTACTCCCCTGCCCTGTTCGCCACGACTCCGTCGCGGACGGTGATACGTCCACGGAACACGGTGGTGGTCACCTTGGACGAGAAGCTCATGTCCTCGAACGGTGTGTTGTGTGCGACGCTGGCGAGCTTCTTGCCCGACACCGTCCAGTCGGCCTTCGGATCGACCAGCGTCAGGTTGGCGATTTCGCCCACCTCGATCGGACGGCCCTGATCGGCCAGGCCGACGATCTCGGCCGGACGTTCGCTCATGACCCTCGCCACACCGCGCCAGTCCAGCAGACCCGGGTTCACCATCGTGTCGACGACGATCGACAGCGCGGTCTCCAGTCCGAGCATCCCGGGCCGGGCGATGGAGAACTCACAGCATTTGTCCTGCTCGGCATGCGGTGCGTGGTCGGTTGCCACGCAATCGATCACGCCGTCGGCCAGACCCTTGCGCAACGCGTCCACGTCGGACTTCTCGCGCAACGGCGGGTTCACCTTGTTGACGGCGTCGTATGTCTCCAGACGCGAGTCGTCGAGGAGCAGGTGATGGGGCGTTACCTCGGCGGTGATCGAAATTCCCTGCCCCCGAGCCCATTTCAGCAACTCGACGGTGCCGGCAGTGGAGGCATGGCAGATGTGCACCCGCGCATTCGCGTCCCGAGCGAGCAGGGCATCGCGCGCGACGATCGATTCCTCGGCGGCACGCGGCCAGCCGGTGAGACCGAGCCGGGCGGCGTTGGGACCCTCGTGAGCGACCGAACCGACGGTCAATCGCGGTTCTTCCGCATGCTGGGCGATCAACACTCCGAGCGAACTCGAGTACTCCAGTGCGCGACGCATGATCAGTGGGTCGTCGACGCAGTGGCCGTCGTCGGAGAACATCTTGACCCGACCGACCCCGGCAGCCATCGTGGCCATCTCGGCCAACTGCTTGCCTTCGAGCCCTACGGTGACGGCCCCGACGGGGTGCACGTCGACGAGCCCGACTTCCTGTCCGCGGCGCCACACATGGTCGGTCACGACGACCGAATCCGCGACCGGCGAGGTGTTGGCCATGGCAAACACGGCGGTGTACCCACCCAGAGCGGCTGCGGCGGAGCCGGTTTCGATGGTCTCGGTGTCTTCCCGACCGGGCTCCCGCAGATGGGTGTGCATGTCGACGAAGCCGGGCAGCAGAACCTGGCCGCGCGCCTCGACCACGTCGGCGCCGTCGGCGTCGACGTCGGGCCCGATCTCGACGATCTCCTCGCCAGTGATCAGGACGTTCGTTTCGGGGCCCTCGCCGTACAGCAGGACTCCACGCAGCAGTACCGACGGTGCCGGAGCGGTCATGATGCTCCCCCGTCCGAACCGACCAGCAATCGGAACAGGACTGCCATCCGCACGTGAACTCCATTCGTAACCTGTTGCAAGACTGCAGTTTTGGGTGAGTCGGCCACCGAGGACGCGATCTCCATACCGCGCAGCATCGGCCCCGGATGCAGCACCACGGCGTGCTCGGGCAACAAGTCGAGTCGGCGCTGCGAAAGTCCGTACGTGATCGAGTACTCCCGCGCCGACGGAAAGAACCCGCCGTTCATCCGCTCGGCCTGCACCCGAAGCATCAACACCGCGTCCAACCCGGGTAGCTCGGCGTCGATGTCGTGCGAGACCCGAACCGGCCAGCCCTCGACACCGACCGGCAGCAGAGTCGGCGGCGCTACCAGCACGACGTCGGCTCCGAGGGTGGACAGGAGAATCGCATTCGATCGCGCTACCCGGCTGTGCAGAACATCGCCGACGATCGCGATCCGGCGACCGGAGATATCGCCCAGGCGTTGCCGAACCGTCAGGGCATCGAGTAACGCCTGTGTGGGGTGTTCGTGGGTACCGTCGCCCGCATTGATGACCGCCGGACCGGCACCGGTGGAACGACCATCGAGGCCAGCCCCTTGGTCGGCGGTCCACCGGGCGATCTGGTGCGCGGCACCCGACGCAGGGTGGCGAACGATGAGTGCGTCGGCACCGGCCGCGCGCAGGGTCATCGCAGTGTCGCGGAGGGACTCCCCCTTGGATACCGACGAACTGCTGGCACTGACGTTGATCACATCGGCGCTCATCCATTTGCCCGCGACCTCGAACGACACCCGAGTTCGGGTGGAGTTCTCGAAGAAGACGGTCATGATCGTCCGGCCGCGCAACGTCGGCAGCTTCTTGACCTCGCGACCGAGCAGTGCCTGCTCGAAACGCTCGGCCTCGTCGAGCAGTTCGGTGGCGGATTCCGCAGTGAGGTCGGCGACCGACAGCAGGTGTTTCATCGCGTCGATCCTCCCTCGGACAAGCTGACGCCATCCCGCCCGTCGTGCTCGGAGAGCAGCACCGAGACGTCCTCGGAGCGGGCCGTGGGCACGTTCTTGCCCACGTAATCCGCCCGGAGGGGAAGTTCGCGGTGGCCGCGATCGATCAGGACCGCGAGTTGGACGGCGCGAGGGCGTCCGAGATCGCGCAGCGCGTCGAGCGCCGACCGGACGGTACGGCCGGAGAACAGCACGTCGTCGACCAGAACGACCAGGGCATCGTCCACTCCGCCGGTCGGCACCGAGGTGCGTTCGAGTGGACGGTGCGGTTTGTTGCGCAGATCGTCGCGGTACAGGGTGATGTCGAGCGAGCCGAGCGGGGGCCGCACGCCGGAGAACGCCTCGATACGTTCGGCGAGACGCTCGGCCAGGGTGGTACCGCGAGTGGGAATGCCCAGTAGCACGACACGCGGCGAGTCGGGAGCGTCGAGCGCGGTCTTCTCGATGATCTGGTGAGCCATGCGAGAGATGGTCCGACCTACATCGGCTGCGGACAGCAGCTCACGGACGGCAGAATCGGCGGATGAACTTTCGGGCGCAGGCAAACTACGACCTCCTTCTCCGCCTCTCTGGACGGATCGTTAAAGGATGTCTGGCACTAGAACTGCGTAAAGCCTAGCAACGCTCTGCGAACCGAACCCACCAGGCTCGCAGAGCGTTCGGTCACACTGCCGTGGACGGGTGTGTCACAGATCGGAGTCGACCGTCGCATCGTCCGGGCCTGCGGCCTGGGGACGCGACGACACAGCAGCCGCAGCGGCGCGAACCTGCGGTGCCACGAGCACGATCTGGCCGAGTACACCGTTGACGAAGCCCGGCGAATCGTCGGTGGACAGCTGCTTGGCCAGCTCGACGGCCTCGTCGACAGCAACGACCGGTGGGACGTCGGTGGCGTGGAAGAGCTCCCACACCGCGACCCGCAAGATCGCCCGATCGACTGCGGGCAGGCGACCGATCGTCCAGTCCTTGAGATGATCGGCGATCACGCCGTCCAGTCGGTCCAGGTTCTCTGCCACCCCCTCGACCAGCGTGGAGGTGTACTCACTGACCGGTGCGATCGTGTCGTCGCCGCGCGCGAGTTCGATCCGTTCGCTGGTCAGATTCACCGGGTCGACGTTGCGCGCTTCTGCCTCGAACAGGAAATCCACGGCACGCTTGCGGGCCTTGTGGCGCGCACCCAGCTTCTTCGCGCCGGGGACGCCGTTCTGCGAACCGGAGGATGTCGACTTCTTCGATGACACGTTAGGAGTTCACACGCCCGAGGTAGTTGCCGTCACGGGAATCGACCTTGAGCTTGTCGCCGGTGTTGATGAACAACGGCACCGAGATCTCGGCTCCGGTCTCGAGCGTGGCCGGCTTGGTGCCACCGGTCGAGCGGTCTCCCTGCAGGCCGGGGTCGGTGTGCTTGACCTCGAGCTCGACGGTGACGGGAAGCTCGACGTACAGCGGGACGCCCTCGTGCATCGCGACCTGGACGCGAAGGTTCTCGAGCAGGAATCGCGCGCCGTCGCCGACGGTCGCCTCACCGATGGAAAGCTGGTCGTAGGTGTCGGCATCCATGAACACGTAGTCGCTACCGTCGTGGTAGAGGTACGTCATGTCGCGTCGGTCGACCGTTGCGGTCTCGACCTTCACACCGGCGTTGAACGTCTTGTCGACGACCTTGCCCGACAGCACGTTCTTGAGCTTGGTTCGCACGAACGCAGGCCCCTTACCGGGCTTGACGTGCTGAAATTCGATGATCGACCACAGCTGGTTCTCCAGGTTGAGAACCAGTCCGTTCTTGAAATCGCTGGTGGAAGCCACTTGCTTCGCGTCTCCTCAATCGTTTGTGCGCGTGACGCGCCGTCGGTCACGTGCGGGATTCGCTCCCGCCCGCGCGCTAGACGGACGTGAGTTCCTTGCTTGTCAGGGTGAGCAGTTCCGGACCCTCGTCGCGAACGACGAGTGTGTCCTCGATCCGAACGCCGCCGCGGCCGGAGAAGTAGACACCCGGTTCGACGGTGACCGCTGCACCGCTCAGCAGTGTACCGGTGCTCGACTTCGCGATTCCCGGCGCTTCGTGAATTTCGAGGCCGACTCCGTGACCGAGCCCGTGCAGGAAGTACTCGCCGTACCCTGCCTCCTCGATGACCGACCGCGATGCGGCGTCGACCGAAGCGGTCTCGATACCGGGTGCCAGCGCCTCTCGGCCTGCAGCCTGCGACCGCTGCACCAGGTCGTACAGCTCGCGCTGCCACTGCGCCGGCGCACCGATGACGAAGGTGCGCGTCATATCCGAGTGGTACCCGGCCACCAGCGCGCCGAAGTCCAGCTTCACGAAGTCCCCCTCGGCCAGGACGGCGTCGGTCGGGCGGTGATGCGGCACCGCGGAGTTCGCCCCGGCGGCAACGATGGTCTCGAACGAGACGGCGTCGGCACCGTGATCGAGCATCAGCGATTCGAGCTCGCGAGCCACCTCACGCTCGGTCCGGCCCGCGCGAATCCCGCCGCCGCTCAGAAGCTCGGCGAGCGCGTCGTCGGCGGCGCGGCACGCGTCTCGAAGCACACCCACCTCGTACTCGTCCTTGACCATGCGCAGCGATTCCACGACTCCCGGCGCGCGCACCAGTTCGAGGCCGCCGTCGAGCTCGGCCCACGCGCGATGGGCGTCGACCGTGACCACATGACTCTCGAAGCCGACACGGGTGCCGCGACCGGAAATACCAGCACCGAGCAGGTGCAGCGCCGACGCGCGGTCGATCTCTGCGCGCAGATCGGGAACCTGCTCGGCGACCTGGGTGACGTAGCGGCCGTCGGTGCAGATCACTGTTCGCTCGTCACCTCCGGTCGACACGAGCAGCGCGGCATTCGAGCCGGTGAAGCCGGTCAGATAGCGCACATTGAGCAGGTCGGTGATCAGAATCGAGTCGAGGCCGTCCTGGATCAACAGCTCTCGCAAGGCACCGCGGCGGGCGCCGAAATCAGCAGACATGTTCCCGACATTACTGGTCGGCCGTCAACGGATCGGGAGCCTCGGCTGCGCCGCCCCCACGGCGAACCTGTGGGCCCCGACACACAATCGGCCACGTGCGGATATGCTGTGCCGCATGACTGGGTGGGCAGTGCGTGGCATAGGTATGGCTTTGATCAACGTCGTCGCTCGACTGCTGCTGGGGGCAGCGGTGTCGATGTGGCCTCTGAGCGGTTCGGCGCTGCGATGGGTGGCGTATGCCCTCGTCGTGCTCGTCATCGCCGTCTGGGCCGGCATCGACGGGATCCGCGACCGACGCAGGAACCCCGACCCGGACAAGGGCGAGGACCTGACGATGGTCTGGCTGAAGGCTGCTGTGGTCGGCGGCCTGCTTGCCGGATTGATCAGTTGGATCATCGATTTCTTCGTCGACTTCAGCCTGGGCCAGAACGGACTGATCTTCGAGCTGACCTCGGGCGCAGCGTTCACGATCCTGACGGTGTTCGTCGTCGCGAGCATCGCGATGTTCGTCGGCAGGCAGATCGTCAACCGCGAGGCGAAGAAGAAGTTGGCCACCTCCGACGCCGAGCGAGCACACGAGCGCCAGCTGGTGAACGCGGGCTCGGCCGAGCGGGCGGACCAGGCGGGCACACGGTCGCAGGCCGAACCGCAATGGGCACCCGAGCACGGCGAGGCCGACACCGAGGTGTTCTCGGCTGTCGACGCCGACGGCAAGCCCCGGATGGACAAGCGCGGCAACCGTCACGGGAGCGCCGACGGCTCCTGATCCACGCGGCACACGTCCAACGGGCGGTGGTCGATGCACCGATGCATCGACCACCGCCCGTTGTGTGTTCAAAGTGTGTCGCAGGCGTACAACACCTGGATCTACAACATGATGGCGGAACCACCGGCCGCCGGAGCCTCGCGCCCCACAGCCGAGAAAGCCGCGACGAGCAGAGCCGGGTCCGGGCCCTCGAGTCGACCGGGCTTGGCCAATCCGTCGAGGACGACGAATCGAAGCAGACCTGCGCGGTTCTTCTTGTCCGTCTGCATTCCCTTGAGCAGATCCGCGAACGCGTGCTCGTCGTAGGTCACCGGCAGCCCGACCGATTCGAGAATCGCCCGATGGCGGTCCGCGGTCGCGTCGTCGAGCCGGCCCGCCAGACGACCGAGCTCGGCGGCGAACACGAGCCCGACCGACACCGCAGCTCCGTGCCGCCAGCGATACTGCTCGCGTCGCTCGATGGCGTGGGCGAGGGTGTGCCCGTAGTTCAGGATCTCCCGTAGATTCGATTCCCGCAGATCGGCGGCCACAACCCTGGCCTTGACTTCCACGGACCGTCTGATGAGCTCCGGCAGTACGTCGCCGGTCGGATCGAGCGCCGCAGCGGGGTCTGATTCGATGATGTCCAGAATCACCGGGTCGGCGATGAAGCCGGTCTTGATCACCTCGGCCAGGCCCGACACGATCTCGTTCTTCGGCACTGTCTCGAGTGTCGCGAGGTCGACCAGCACCGCGGCCGGTTCGTGGAACGAGCCGACCAGGTTCTTGCCGGCATCGGTGTTGATTCCGGTCTTTCCACCGACGGCGGCATCGACCATGGCCAGCAGAGTCGTCGGAACGTGGACGATTCGAACGCCGCGCATCCACGTCGCCGCAACGAAACCGGCGAGATCGGTGGCCGCGCCGCCGCCGAGCGAGACGATGGCGTCACTTCTGGTCAGGCCGATGCGTCCCAGCACCTCCCAGCAGAATCCGGCGACCGCGAGGTCCTTGCCGTCCTCGGCGTCCGGAATTTCGATGCGGTGTGCATCGATCCCCTTGTCCGCCAATGCTGCTCGCACTGCTTCGGCCGTCTCGGCCAGGGGTGGCTGATGGAAGATCGCGACCGTCGCGGTTCCGGCGAGCTCGTCGACGAGGTCCGTCAACAGGCCTCGGCCGATGATCACCGGGTACGGGTTGGCACTCTCGACCTGGACGCGTACGGGCTCTGTCATCGAATCACCTTCATCTACTGGGGGTTTCGTCGTTCACTTCGCGAACGGGCACCGGTGCGAGAGCAGTGAGCTTGGCCACCAACTGATTCACGACTCGGGCCGGACTACGACTGTCCGTCCGCACTCGCACGGTGGCAACCGAGCGATAGAGGGGGCGGCGGTGACGCATCAATTCCTGGTACTTGGCGCGCGGGTCCGGGCCCGCGAGCAGTGGCCGAGACGTGTTGGCTCCCGTTCGCCGAAGCCCCTCCGACACACTGATTTCCAGATAGACCACAGTGTGCGCAGCAAGCAGCTTCCGGGTTGCAGCCGACAACACGGCTCCGCCGCCGAGGGAAAGAATGCCGTCGTGCGAGGCCAGGGCATCGGCGACGATCCGCTCTTCGATCTCGCGAAATGCAGGCTCACCGTCGTGCGAGAAGATATCCGCAATGGTTCGCCCGGTTTTTCGTTCGATGGCCACGTCGGTATCGAACAGATCCAGATTCAACGCCTGGGCCAGTCGCCGTCCGATGGTCGATTTTCCTGCACCCGGCGGTCCGACGAGGACCGCGTACGGGCTCATCGCGGAGGTCGGGCGGCGGTGCCCTTCACGTAGTGGTCGACGTTGCTCGTCGTCTCCGCCAGCGAATCCCCACCGAACTTCTCCAACGCTGCCTGCGCGAGCACGAGGGCAACCATCGTCTCTGCCACGACCCCGGCGGCCGGAACAGCGCATACGTCCGAGCGCTGGTGGATGGCGACCGCTTCGTCGCCGGTCGACATGTCCACCGTCGACAGGGCGCGGGGAACCGTGGAGATGGGCTTCATCGCGGCACGCACCCGCAGAGCCTCACCGTTGGTCATTCCGCCTTCGATCCCGCCCGCACGGTTCGTCGAGCGGAGAACTCCGTCTGGCCCCGGCTTGATCTCGTCGTGTGCGACACTGCCGCGTCGGCGCGCGGTCTCGAAACCGTCGCCCACCTCGACACCCTTGATCGCCTGGATGCCCATCAGCGCAGCCGCCAGTCTGGCGTCGAGCTTGCGTTCACCCGAGACGAACGAGCCGAGGCCGACCGGCAGTCCGTGCACGACGACCTCGACGATGCCGCCGAGGGTGTCGCCGTCTTTCTTGGCGGCTTCGATCTCGGCGATCATGGACTCCTCGGCGGCCTTGTCGAAGGCCCGCACCGGAGACTCGTCGATGGCATCGATGTCCGCGCCCGCGGGCGGCGGGCCGACGTAGGGATCCGAGGCACCGATGGAGATCACGTGCGAGACGACGTCGATGCCGAACGCCTGCTTCAGGAACAGCCGCGCGACCGTTCCGATCGCCACCCGCGCCGCGGTCTCACGCGCACTGGCACGCTCGAGCACCGGACGTGCGTCGTCGAAACCGTACTTGAGCATCCCGGAGAAGTCGGCATGCCCGGGTCGTGGTCGAGTCAGTGGAGAGTTGCGAGCCAGATCGGCGAGGACGGCCTCGTCGACGGGGTCGGCCGACATCACCTGTTCCCACTTCGGCCATTCGGTATTACCGACCTCGATCGCCACCGGCCCGCCCATGGTCCGGCCGTGACGAACGCCGCCCGTGAGGGTCACCTTGTCCGCTTCGAACTTCATGCGAGCACCGCGGCCGTAACCGAGGCGGCGGCGAGCGAGTTGGCGAGCAATGTCGTCCGAGGTCACCTCGACTCCCGCGACCATTCCTTCGAGGATGGCGACGAGAGCGGGTCCGTGGGATTCTCCGGCAGTTATCCAGCGCAGCACTCGAACATCTTTTCACGTCGTGGCCGCCGCAACTGCCAGCAGGGTGGCCGCGCACATGGACGGCCCGTGCGCGATGCGCGCACCGGGGTATCCGCAGACCGCCGCGATCGACCCCACCACGGCTGTGGCCACCGGCGCCGCCAACGCCGCGACGGTCCACCCGGCTGTACCGCCCAGGCAAGCGATCGAACCCACCGACCAGGCGAGCTTGACGTCACCCGCGCCGAACGCCCTCGGCGCACCGAGATGAACCACGAGGTAGATGCCGAACAGCAGCCCGCCGCCCAGCAGAGCCTGAGCCGAACCCGTCGCCACCAGCACTGCCGGAACCACGACCGCACCGGGAACGGTCAACACGTTCGGCAGCCGGCGACACCGCACGTCGACGGCGATCAGCGCTGCGAACCACCACGTCAGTACGCACCAGGTGATCAGCCCCCACGACGCGGCATGCGGGCTGTCCCCGAACCTCCACCACGCCCACCCGGATCCGAGGACACACAGCGCCGGTAGAAAACGCGGCTCCCATCGACGCAACACGACGCGCAGCACCACACCGGCGACAGCACCGACCGTGACAGCAACACCCAGACTCCACATGGCTCGAAGCGTCGCACCGAGACGAACCGAGTCGCGCGGACAGTCCAGGTCACGAAAAGACCTGTGGACAACCGCCGCCCTGTGCACAGCCATACCCGACGGGCGCAGATCGAGGTCGCTCGCCGGTCGACCACAGACGCGGCTACAGAACGACGCCGAGCGCCTCTCGCATGGCCGATCGTGGTGCCGGCATACCGGTGAATTGCTCTACCTGCCCGTAGGCCTGGTTGAGCAGCATCGACAGTCCGCTGATAACCGTTCCGCCGGCGTCGTCGACCGCAGCGGCGAGTGCGGTCGGCCAGGGGTCGTAGATCGCATCGAGTACGACGGGTGCCCGGCCGAGAGCGGCCGCGAAGGGGGCAACCCCGGCTGCGGGGACGGTGCTGACCAGCACGGCCGACGCTGCTGCGACGTCGGCGAGTCCGGGATCGCTGAACTGTGCGAAGTCGGCGCGGAGCCCGGCGGCCACCGCGCACTCGAGAGTGGCCGTCGCACGATCGGCCGATCGAGCAACCACCGTGACCGATGCGGTGCCGAGTGTTGCCAGGGCCACGATCGCGGGTCTCGACGTACCTCCTGCACCCACCACCGTCACGGCGGCACCGGTCAGATCGTCGATTCCAGCATCTCGCAGTGCGCCGACGACGCCGTCCACGTCCGTGCAGTCCGCCCGCCATCCCGACGTCGTCCGCAGCAGAGTGTTGGCCGACCCGGCCAGGACGGCGCGTTCGGTACGTTCCGACGCGTACGTCAGAGCGGCGACTTTGCCGGGCATCGTCACCGACACGCCGACCCAATCCGGCCCGAAACCGTCGACCAGTCCGGGAAGTTGCTCGGCCGTGCACTCGATGCGGTCGTAGGTCCACTCGTCGAGGCCGAGGGCGCGGTAAGCCGCCCGATGGAGCACCGGTGACTTCGAGTGCTCGATCGGGCTGCCGAGTACGGCGGCACGCATGTCAGCGGCCGCTGTCGAGGAATCCGGCTTCCACCTTGCCGATGTTGGCCAGGTGCTCGTCGTAACTGCGGGTGAACAGCGTCTCCCCAGCCTGGTTGATGGTCACGAAGTACAGCCAGTCTCCGTCGGCCGGCATCTCGACGGCCTGTACCGCACCGATGCTCGGGGACGAGATCGGAGTGGCGGGCAGCCCTTCGCTGGCATAGGTGTTCCAGGGCGTCACCGTGGCGCGATCGGCGTCGGTGGTGGCCACCTCGGTGGTGTCGAGCGAGTAGTTCACCGTCGAGTCGAATTCGAGCTTCTGCGGCACCGCGAGACGGTTGAGGATCACCCGCGCCACTTTGCTGAAGTCCTGTGGCAGGGATTCACGCTCCACCAACGAGGCCGCGACGAGTGTGTCGTACGGGGTCAGTCCGGAGTTGCTGCCCGCGGTGAGGATTCCGGTGTCCTCGTACCGGGTGGCGCTCTCGGACACCAGTTGTTTCAGGATGTCCGCAGGAGCGGCGCTGGGATCGAAGTCCCACGTTCCGGCGGCGATCAGACCTTCGAGCTGGCGGTCTCGGTCCGGCACGCCCTCGACGCGGTCGGTTGCCCACTGCGGCACTCCCAGGGCCGCCGGATCGTCGACTGCTCCTGCTGCGTTGAGATCGTCGTAGCTGATGCACGTCGGACTGCCACTGCCGGTCCGATCCACGCAGCTGGCCTCGGAGATCAGCGTGTAGATCCCCTTCTTGACCGAACCGGTGTTCACGTCTCTCGCGTCGTGCAGTTGACGCCCCTCCGAGATGACCATGTTTCCCACCCGCGAGGCAGGATCCACCAGCTCCTCGACCGCGCGGGAAGCCGGAACACCGCTGGTGAGCAGGTAAAAGCCCGGCTGGACCGACGTGATCGCATTGTTCTGCAGCGCAGCTTCGAGGAACGCTCCGGAACTCGCCACCACGCCCTTGTCCGCAGCCTCGGTACCGATTTGCTGGGCGGTGTCGTTGGGATGGACCTGAATCACGACTCCGTCACCGGACGAACCGGCCGCGAAGTCCTCGTTCGGTGTCGTTCGATTCCCGAACTTGTTCACTGCGAAGTACCCCCCTCCTGCCACGGCGACGACCAACAGCAGCCCGAGAACCAGGGCGACGACTCGGCCACGACGCTTCCGGCTGGACGCGGCGCGTTCCCTGCGACCGGCGGCGCGGCTCCGACCCACGGCCTGCGGCATCGCTCCGGCATCCGGGTCGACTGCCGGGCCACCGCCGGCCTCGCGGTCCGCACGACGGGTGCCCTGCGTATGCGGTTCACTGCGTTGCGGCGGCCGGGACCGATTCATACTCCGGTGGAACTCACTGCCCTCGTCCACGCGATACCCGATCGGATCGGTGTGGGCCTCGTCCGGGGCCACCCGCCGTCGACCCCGATCATCGGACCCATGGTTGCTCACTCGTCGACCTCCGTCGATCCTGAATTCGTCGTTGCTCGGTGCGCCGCGGCCCGTCGTTCGTCGAGCCAACCCTGCAGTATCGCTACCGCGGCGGCCTGGTCGATGACCGATCGCTGATCCTTCGCGCGCACACCACTCTCCCGTAAGGCACGCGACGCGCTCACCGTAGTCAGTCTCTCGTCGGCCATGCGAATCGGCACGCCGCCCAACCGCCTGTGCAGAGAACGGCCGAATCTCTCCGCCGCGTCGACTGCACTTCCACGTTCACCGCGCAACGTCCGAGGCAGTCCGATGACGACCTCGACGGCCTCGTACTCGGCAATGATTTCCGCCACCCGGACGACGTCCGGCGCATCGGGTCCCTTGACCTTGGACCGCGGCACCGTTTCGACGGGCGTCGCGAGGACGCCGTCGGGGTCGGACGACGCGATGCCGATGCGAACGCTCCCGACGTCGATGCCGATGCGTCGGCCGCGGCCCGGATCGTCGACGCCGGGTCGATCGGGGCCTCGCCCCTGAGTCGGCACGATCGTCAGTGGGTGGTGAGTTCGGTCAATCGCGCCCGAGCGGCGTCGATCCCTGCGGCGATGCCCGCGACATCCGAGCCCGATCCCTGGGCGAGTTCGGGCTTGCCACCACCTCGGCCACCGATGCTCGGGCCGAACGACGCGACCAGCTCGCCGGCCGCGATTCCGGTCTCCTGGGCGGCCTTGTTCACCGAGACCACGAACGGGACCTTGCCACCGACCGTGCCGAACAGCACGACCACGGCCGGATCCGTCCCGAGTCGGCCGCGGATGTCGGTGGCCAGCGTGCGCAGGTCGTTCCCGCCGACGCCGTCGGGTGCCTGCGCGACGACTGCTCGCACGTCACCGAACCGTTCGGCCTTACCGACGTACTCTCCCGCCGAGGCCAGTACGGCCGCGGCCTTGACCGACTCCAGTTCCTTCTCGGCGACCCGAAGACGCTCCACCAGGTTCTCGATGCGCGCCGGCACCTCCTCGGACGGGACCTTCAACGACGACGCGACGCCGGCCAAGAGCGCGCGTTCCTTCGCCAGGTAGCGGTACGAGTCGAGGCCGACGAAGGCTTCGACGCGGCGTACTCCCGAGCCGACCGAGGATTCGCCGAGGATGGTGACCGGACCGATCTGCGACGAGTGTTGGACGTGAGTGCCACCGCACAGTTCCATCGAGAACGGCCCGCCGATCTCGACCACGCGGACCTCGTCGCCGTAGTTCTCGCCGAACAGCGCCATTGCCCCCATCTTCTTGGCGCTGTCGAGGTCGGTGACGAGGGTGTTGACCTCGTAGTCCGAGCCGACCGCATCGTTGGCGACATTCTCGATGTCGTCGCGCTGCGCCTCGGACAACGAGCCCTGCCAGGAGAAGTCGAATCGCAGGTACCCCGGCTTGTTCAGCGAGCCTGCCTGCGTCGCATTGGGTCCGAGCACCTGGCGCAGTGCGGCGTGCACCATGTGCGTGCCCGAGTGTCCTTGGGTGGCGCCCTTGCGCCAGGCGTGGTCGACGTCGACATGCACGGTGTCACCCTCGGTGATCTGGCCGGTATCGACCACGGACTTGTGGGTCCACACCTTCTTGGCGATCTTCTGCACATCGTTGACCTTGACGGTCAGGCCGGGTGCGGTGATGGTGCCGATATCGGCGATCTGACCACCGGATTCCGCGTACAGCGGGCTGCGGTCGAGGATGATCTCCACGCTCTCGCCGGCGACCGCGGTCGGAACCCGAACGCCGTTGGAGATCAACGCGAGAACCGTTGCCTCGGAACCGAGTTCGTCGAACCCGGTGAACTCGGTCGGCGAACCGTCGACGAAATCCTTGTAGACGGTGAGGTCGGCGTGTGCATGCTTGCGCGCGCGGGCGTCCTCTTTGGCGCGAGTGCGTTGCTCGGCCATCAACGAGCGGAATCCGTCTTCGTCCACGGACAGTCCGGCCTCGGCGGCCATTTCGAGCGTCAGGTCGATCGGGAACCCGTAGGTGTCGTGCAGCGCGAAGGCTTCGGCGCCGCCGATCTTTTTCGCGCCCGACGCCTTGACGGCCTCCGCGGCACCCTCGAACAGCCGCGAGCCCGACGTCAGGGTCTTGAGGAAGGCGGTCTCCTCCCCCACTGCGACGGTGAGGATGCGATCGAAGTCCGTGACCAGGTTGGGGTACGACTCGGCCATGGTGTCGCGGACGACGGTGATGAACTGCGCCATCGTCTCGTCGGGTGCGCCGAGGAGTCGCGCGGATCGGACGATGCGACGCAGCAGGCGCCGAAGCACGTAGCCGCGGCCGTCGTTGCCGGGATTGACTCCATCGGAGATCAGCAATGCAGCGGTGCGCGCGTGGTCGGCGATGACGCGGAAGCGGACGTCGTCGTCGTGGTTACTGCCGTAGGTCCGACCCGACAGCTCCTCTGCCTTGGCAGTGACCGGCCGCACGAGATCGGTCTCGTACACGTTGTCGACGCCTTGGAGCAGGAATGCCACGCGCTCGACGCCCATGCCGGTGTCGATGTTCTTCTTCG
This sequence comes from Rhodococcus sp. Leaf233, assembly GCF_001426165.1. Lineage (NCBI taxonomy): Bacteria > Bacillati > Actinomycetota > Actinomycetes > Mycobacteriales > Nocardiaceae > Rhodococcus > Rhodococcus sp. Leaf233. Next base: position 109,387 of record NZ_LMRO01000013.1, on the reverse strand, counting down.
GCAGTGGGCCGAGGATCTCGAAATCGTCCTTGCTGATGCCTTGGCCGCGTTCGTTCTGCATGAAGACGAGGTTCCAGATTTCGATGTACCGGTCCTCGTCGGCTTCGGGGCCGCCTTCGGCACCGAACTCGGGGCCTCGGTCGTAGTAGATCTCCGAGCAGGGTCCACAGGGTCCGGGGATTCCCATGGACCAGTAGTTGTCGGCCATTCCACGACGTTGGATGCGTTCGTCGGGCAGACCGGCGATCTCCTTCCACAGCTCGATCGCCTCGTCGTCGTCGAGGTAGGCCGTGGCCCAGATCCGCTCGGGATCGAACCCGTAGCCGCCGTCTTCGACGCTGTCGGTCAGCAGGGTCCAGGCATGCTTGATCGCGTCGCGCTTGAAGTAATCGCCGAACGAGAAGTTTCCGGCCATCTGGAAGAACGTGTTGTGCCGAGTGGTGATACCGACGTTCTCGATGTCGAGGGTGCGCACGCACTTCTGGACGCTCGTCGCCGTCTTGTGCGGCGGCGTCTGCTGCCCGAGGAAGAACGGCACGAAGGGAACCATGCCCGCGTTGACGAACAGCAGGTTGGGATCGTCGAGGATCAACGACGCACTGGGTACTTCGGTGTGTCCCGCCTTCACGAAATGGTCGAGGAAACGCCTGCGGATCTCATGGGTCTGCACTGATACAGGTTAGCGTCGTCAGACCCTGTGCCGATTCGAGGGCCTATCGGCCTCGGATGATGCGCCGCAGTTTCCCCACCCTGGTCGCGATTTCGCGCTCGGCACCGTGTTCGGTGGGCTCGTAGTAGTTCACGCCCACCAGTTCGTCGGGCGGATACTGTTGCCCCAGCACGCCACCCGGACTGCTGTGCGGGTATTTGTATCCGACCGCGTTGCCCAACCCCTGGGCACCCTTGTAGTGGCCGTCGCGCAGATGCGGAGGCACCGATCCGGACTTGCCTGCGGCGACGTCCGCCATGGCCGCTCCGAGGGCGCCGATCACGGCACCGGACTTGGGCGCTGTCGCCAGGTGAATGGTTGCCTGCGCCAGCGCCAGTCGCGCCTCCGGCATCCCGATCATCTGCACGGCACTCGCCGCGGCGGTGGCCGTCTGCAGTGCGGTGGGATCGGCCATCCCGATGTCCTCGCTCGCATGGACGACGAGCCGCCGCGCGATGAAGCGGGCGTCCTCCCCCGCGGTGATCATGCGTGCGAGGTAATGAAGTGCGGCATCGACGTCGGATCCCCTGATGGACTTGATGAACGCGCTGATGACGTCGTAGTGCTGGTCGCCGTCACGGTCGTAGCGCACCGCGGCCTTGTCGACACTGGCCTCGACCGTCGCGAGGTCCAGCGTTCCGTCGGTTGCGGCACCCGCTGCCGCCTCGAGGGCCGTCAACGCTCGGCGGGCGTCACCGGCCGCGAGCCGCACCAGGTGATCCATTGCGTCCTCGGCGATGGTCACCGCACCGTCCAGGCCTCGGGGATCGTTTGCCGCACGGGTCAGCAACAGTTCGATGTCCTCGGAGCCGAGCGGCTGCAATTGCAGCACCAGCGATCTCGACAGCAGTGGTGACACCACCGAGAAGGACGGATTCTCCGTCGTGGCGGCCACGAGCAACACGATTCGGTTCTCGACGGCGGCGAGCAGTGCGTCCTGCTGCGTCTTGGAGAAACGGTGGACCTCGTCGATGAACAACACGGTCTGCTCACCGGACAACAGCCGGCGGCGCGCGAGTTCGATGACGTTGCGCACTTCCTTGACCCCGGCCGAGAGGGCGGACAACGCCTCGAACTTGCGACCGGTCGCCCCCGAGATCAACGACGCCAGCGTGGTTTTTCCTGTTCCGGGCGGGCCGTACAGCATCACCGAGGACGCTCCGGATCCCTCGACGAGACGACGCAACGGTGCGCCGGGTGCCAGCAGATGAGACTGTCCGACGACCTCGTCGAGCGTCGTCGGTCGCATGCGTACCGCGAGCGGTGCGTCGGGTCGCGTGTACGTGGAAGTCGGACGCGGCTGGTCGATCATCGGATCCGGTGCCGCGGGCGGATCGAACAATCCGTCGCCGTCCGACTCGTCGTCCGAGATGTCACTTCCGAAACCGCCGCTCACTGGTCGAACGCTACCGATTCGACGGTACGAAAGGCGAACGCGTTCGCGCTCAGCGGTCCCGCTTCGCGCGCAGAGCGGACACGACCGACTCGGCGTAGTCGGCGATATCGGGCTCTCCCGAACGCACTGCGCTGTCCTGGAGCACCGACCACCGCGAAATCAGCGCCTGCGACCGCGGTACCGACAGCTGGTGTGCGCGCGCCGCGGCAATTCGAGTGTGATCGTCGGGTAGGAACCAGTACGTGGTCAGCCACACCCAGATCAACCTCGCGTCGAGCAGCTTGGTCGCCAGCACGTGGTCGTCCGCCAGTGCAGGCCAGATGCCGACGACCTCCGAACGCCACGCGTCGATCATGGCCTGCTCCCGATCGTGCGAGAGCTCGAAACTGCACAAACACCCCGGGAACGACGCCAACGCGTACGTGATGTCGAGAGTGGCGTCTCGAAAACCGCCCCACTCGTAGTCGAGGAATCGAACGCCTTCGTCGTTGACGATGATGTTGTCGGGACACAGATCCGACGGGCTGAAGGCACGGAACGCCCCGTGAGCGAACAGCCGTCCGCTGCGCGAGACCCGTTCGAGAAGGACGTCCGGTGGTGCCCCCACTCCGAGCAATCCGGTCAACATGCCGGGTACCGCGGCGAGGGCGTCGGGTATCTGCGCGGAAATTCCGTCTGCCGAGTCGGGCTGGCCGACCCGCCGAAGCAATGCTGCGAAATCGTCCTCACGGCCCACGGTTGCCGCATGCATGCGCCCGAGCGCCTGAGCCATGGCCATCAACGAGTTGGTGACCATCGATGCATCGGAACTGCGCAGCAGCGTGGGGATCGCACTGGCGTCACCGAGGTCGCTCAGAATCAACAGCCGAGCATCGAGATCGTAGGCGTGCAGCTCCGGCCCCGGCCTGCTGTCGGTGGCCAGCGCATTCGCGAACTGGTACGAGGCGGCCTCGCGTAGAAATGCACTCGACCCGGCGACATCGGTGAGCTCGGAATGCAGCTCCGATTCTCCGGGAAGATCGCGCACCTGCTTGATGACAAGGGTTCGCGGAAGCTGAAAAGGATTCTCGGACACCTTCACTCGCAACACGATGGCTTGGCCACTACCCCCGAGGTCGACGGGATCGATCAGCGTCACCGGTGCCCCGGTGCGCTTGGTCAGTAGTCGCTGGGCTGCTGCCACTACCTCGGATACAGGGTCTGCAAGTGTTGCGGTCATCGTTGTCCAAGCTACCTGTTCGCTACGTCGTACTGTGCCGTGTCGCCGGCTACGAAAGAGACACAATTGTCCGTTTTGCGGCTTTCGAGATCCCATTCGTAGACCCGACCAGCTGGCCGGTTACCCCGAAGCCACCAAAGTATGCAGCGCGAATTACATTGGTGCAACGTCGACCGACACCGCGATCGTGCTCTTCTCGGCCTCGGTGTAGATGACCCCGCGCAACGGCGGAACGTCGGCATAGTCGCGGCCCCAGGCGACCGTCGCGTACCGCTCGTCGACCAGCTGATCATTGGTCGGATCGAAGGCCAGCCAGCGGTCGTCGGGCATCCACACCGCGGCCCACGCGTGGGTCGCATCGACACCGATCATGCGTTCCTTGCCCGGTGGCGGTTCCGTGGCGAGATAGCCCGACACGTACCGTGCCGCCAACCCCTGCGACCGCAGACAGGCGATGGCCAACCGAGCGAAGTCCTGACAGACCCCCGAACGTGCGGCGAGGACGTCGACCACGGTGGTCGATACCGTCGTGGACCCGGACAGATACCGAAAGTCGGTGAAGATTCGGTGCGTCAGATCGACGATGACGTCCGCGAGCGGACGCCCCGGCGTGAAACTGGGCGCGGCGTACGCTCGCACCTCGTCCGTGATCTCCGGCGTCGGCAGATCGAGGGCGAACTCCACCGCCGATGAACGTGCCGACTCCGCTGCATCGGTCCTGGTGGGGTCGAACATGGCCATCCGGGCCGATTCCCACGGGGCAGTCGCAGGCCACGACGTGGTCTCGTCCACCGGCCGCGGGTACACCTCGACGAGCGAATCCGCCGTGACGACCAGCTTCTCGTGATCGTTGGTCACGTGGAAGTACACGTCTTCGTTGCCGTAGACATCGACGCCGAACGATTGATCGGTGGGTGGCGGCTCCACCGTGACCGACTTCTCGACGCAGTGCTGCCCGTCCATGTCCCGCGGCGCGAGAAATCCTCGCCCGTAGGACGACGTGACGCGATCGGAGTAGGTGTACGTGGTGATGTGCTTGATTCGGTACCGACGACTCGTCATCGTGCCCCGCTTCCGATCCGCGCACCGACGCTGCCCCACAGCGGCTGGGTACCGCCCGGCAGCGACATGTGCGTCGCGAGAACAACTCGGGACAGTTCTTCGAGCGAATCGTGAATACCGTCCACGAGATCGATCAGTTCCACCCGCCGCCCGGTGGCGTCGACCGACTCCAGATCACCCGGGTCGACGCGCCGCAACCGAACCCGCATCTGCTCGACGAGTTGTTCGGGCCGCGAGCTACCGGACGCATCCGGTAGCGCCCCGAGGTCGTCACGAAGGCGGTCGAGTTGGTACACCAGTGCGCGAGGGTTGCCGGCGTCGAACAGCAGGAGCTGCGCAACTGCAGCCGGCCGTGCACGACCACTGTTGCGTCGGCGATAGATCACCGAGGACTCTGCCGCAGACAGCACCGAATCGATGACCGCCTGTTCGGTGGACGGCGTCAGGGCGTGACTCAGAGTCGCTGACAGCAACGCTGTCAGTTGCAATCCCCGCTCTATTCGCTTGCCCGCGTCCATCAGGTACCAACCGGCGTCGCGAACCATCGACTCCGACGCCAGTCCGGACAGCGCGAGCAGACCGCGCAGCACGCTCGATTGCGATGCAGCCAGCTGGGCACCGTTGTTGACGGCCGACTCGCCCAACTCATCGAGCGCGGTGTCGATGCGAGCGAGCACTGCCCAGGTGTCGTTCGAGAGTTGATCGCGCACCGCACGAGCTGCCTGTTGCATCCGATCGACCGACTGCGCCAGTGAACCGAGGCGCTCCACCGAGAGCATCAGCGAACGCATTTCGGCCATCGCATCGGCGCGGATCGTCTCGTCCAGGAATCCCGGTCCCGTGCGCGATACCTTCGTGACCGCTTCCAGCAGAAGCGGCAGGCTGTCGCTGCCGTCGAGCCACGGCATCGAGCGATAGTCCTGATCCCGCTCCCGGGCGGCGATGAGCAGACGTGTCATGTCCTCCGCGCGTTCGCTGTACCGACCGAACCAGAAGAGATCGCCCAGCACACGCGGGGAACTGACCACCTCGACGTTGGACGCGGCGTACTGCGGCAACTCCTCCACCGTGGCAGGCGGGGTGTGCGGAGCAGAATCGGCCGGAGTGACCCTCTCCACCGACTTGACCCACACGTCCTTGGAGGCGACGGTGATCAGTGGTTCGGTGACCGGCGCCGTGATCATGACCTGACCCAGACCGCCTCGCATCGGGGTGTAGCCGACCCGCTGCGCGACGGTGAACAAGCGCATTCCGACCTGGGCCGGAGCAACCGCCAACTGCTCCCCCGACCCGCTGCCCCACGACGAACCCACCGGAGCCAGCGAGAACTCCGGCACTTCCTGACCGGTCCATTTCCACGGAGCTGCCTCGACCTCGTCCCACAGCGCCCGGGCCGCCTGCTCGGTGAGATCGTGACCCACGACCGCGCGTCGGGACACGGTGGATCTCAATACCAGCGATCGGAAGCGAGTTCGCATGTGCGAGAGTGCGATCGGATCACCACCCCAATAGGTGGGGACCGAATCGAGAGTCAGATCCTCATCCAGCAGAGCCCGGCTCAGAGCCGGCAGCAACGGTGTCAGTGCGGGATTCTCGAGGACTCCGCTACCGAGAGTGTTGACCACGCTCACCGCACCGCGCCGCAGGACCTCGACCAGACCGACCACACCCAGATGCGAATCCGGACGCAGATCGAGCGGGTCGACGAACTCGGCGTCGACGCGTCGTAACACCACGTCCACCCGTCGCAGTGTGCCGAGCGAACGCATCCACAAACAGCCGTCCCGCACCACCAGATCGGCGTTCTCGACGAGCGGGAAGCCCAGAACCGTTGCCAGATAAGCCTGATCGAACGCCGTCTCGGAATGCGACCCCGGCGTCAACACCACCACGACAGGATCCTCGGCGGACGCGGGTGCAGCGTCACGCAGCGCTAAGCGCATCGCCCGAGCGAACGTCGACAGCGGCCTCGGATTGCTCGCCTGGAACAGCTCCGGCATCGCCCGCGACATCACTCGCCGATCGGCCAGCGCATACCCCACCCCGGACGGTGCCTGAGTGCGATCCGCAACGACCGAGAACCGGCCGTCGGACCCGCGCGCGATGTCGGCTGCGTGCATGAACAACTGATGCGGACCCGGGACGGTGATGGCGTGCGCCGGTCGAAGATAGCCGGGGTTGCCGAAGATCAGCTCGGGCGGAATCAGACCGCGCCGGACTGTCTCCTGCGCACCGTAGATGTCGGTCAGGATGGCGTCGAGCAGTTGCGAACGTTGAACCAGCCCCGCTTCGAGCCGATCCCATTCGTCCGCTGCAACGACGTACGGGACGCTGTCCAATCCCCACCGCACGGAACTGGGCCCGGGCTCGTTGCCGCCCGTCGGAATCGGGTTGTACGTGATTCCGTGATCGTCGACCAGCCGGCTGACCCGGGACTGCAACGTCTGCATGGCACCCGGGCCGGCGTCGCGCATACCGTCGACCAACTCCGCCCAGTGCGGACGCACCGTGTCGTCGGCAGCGAGCATCTCGTCGAACAGATCTCTGCGACCCGTCACGGCCTCACGTCGACCGTGATATTCGAGCCACGGTGACACGAGGTCGGGTGACGCGGGGTCGGGCGCACCGGCCGCCGTCTCGCTGCGGCCCGCCTCACTGTGAGCGGTATCCACGGGCACCATCGAGCCGTTGTTCCTTCCGTCGGTCGATCACACTCCGTCGCCGGATGAGGCGTGGTCGTTGCCGAATCCACCCGTTCCGCGTCGGACCGAAATCGCTACCGGTCGACTCGTTCTTTTCTTGCCCGCCTCAGGACGTGTGAACCCCGGTCCGGCGCAGGTCCAGCATGCCGGGCGCAGTCACGTCGATCGCTTGGCGAGCGTGCATCTCGAGCAATCTTGCTATGTCCACCTTGCCGGACGTGAACCCGCCCTCCTCGAAACGACCGTTGCGTCGCGCTTCCGCCTCCACCGAGTTGACCGGTGGACCGTCGTACGACCGTCCGCCGGGGTGCACCACGTGATACGAGCACCCGCCGACTGCGCGTCCGGTTTGCATCTCCACCAGATCGAATCGCAAGGGACTCTGCACCTCGATCGTGGGGTGCAGCGCGCTTGGCGGTTGCCAGGCGCGATAGCGAACTCCGGCGACCTGGACGTCCTGTCGCTCGGTGCGCAACATCGGTACCGGCACCCCGTTGCAGGTCAACAGGTAGCGGCCCACATCGGCACCGGCAACGCGAACCTGGATGCGCTCGACCGAGGAGTCCACGTAGCGCGCCGTGCCCGACGACGTCGACTCCTCCCCGAGCGTGTTCCACGGCTCGATTGCACCGCGCAGTTCGATCTCGGCATCGCCGACGACGGTGGTACCGATGCGCGGGAAACGAAACTCGGTGAACGGGTCCAGCCAGCTGGTATCGAATTCGATGCCGTGCTCGCGGAGGTCCTCGGCGACCCGGCCGATATCACCGATCACGAAGTGCGGCAACATGTATCGACCGTGCAGGTTGGCACCGTGCCGAATCAGTGGTGCTTCGAGCGGGGTATCCCAGAATCGCGAGACCATCGAGCGCACGAGTAAGGACTGCACCATCGCCATCTGATGATGCGGCGGCATCTCGAATCCGCGAAGTTCGAGCAGACCGAGCCTGCCGCGGGTGGAGTCGGGGCTGTACAGCTTGTCGATGCAGAACTCGGCACGGTGCGTGTTCCCGGTGATGTCGGTGAGCAGGTGCCGCAGCGCCCGATCGACGACCCACGGCGATGCCGAACGGTCAGCACCGGTCAGACGCTTGATCTCGCTGAACGCAACCTCGAGCTCGTAGAGCGACTCCTCACGACCTTCGTCGGCTCGGGGGGCCTGCGAGGTGGTACCGATGAATCGACCCGAGAACAGGTACGACAGCGACGGGTGACGTTGCCAGTGTGTCAACAGAGACACCAGCAGGTCCGGTCGGCGCAGCACCGGCGAATCGGACGGTGTGACGCCACCCAGAGTGATGTGGTTGCCACCGCCGGTGCCGCGAGTGGTGCCGTCGTTGTCGAAACCCTCGGTACTCAACCGTGATTTACGCGCCTCGAGATACAAGCGCTCCATCAGCTCGTTCTGCTCCGCCCACGACGACGTCGGCTGAACGTTCACCTCGATGACCCCGGGATCCGGAGTGACCGTGAGGGTTTGGATACGGGGATCCGAAGGCGGGCCGTAACCCTCGAGGACGACCGGTGTCTCGATCGCGGATGCGGCGCGCTCCACCCGAGAGACCAGATCGACGAAGTCGTCCAATCGATCCATCGGCGGCATGAACACGTGCAGTACGCCGTCGCGTACCTCGGCGACCAGTGCGGTCACCGCAGTTCCACCCACTCCGGACGTCTCCCGCACCGCCTGCGCGTAGCGCGACTCGGCCGGGTCGACGGCCCGGGGTGGTTGCTGCGTCAGCTGCGGGGTCGGCAGATCGGGTTTCGGTGCGGTGGGATCGGCCGGGTTCTCGACCGGACCCCCGTCCCACGAGATCGCTCGTAGCGGCAGACGGAGCCCGGCGGGAGAATCCCCCTCCAACAACACGATTCGCCCACGTCGCAGCTTCCAGTCTGCGCTCTGCCAGCCAGTGCCGTCCTCGGTCCGCGAGATCGGCAGCACGAATGCCGCCGGTTCGTCGGTACTGGCGTCGAGCCGTTCGAGGAGAAGCCTTCTCGCAGCTGCGGAATCTGTCCCCGGTTCGAGATCGTCGGCGTCGGCCGGAGGATCCCCGTAGGGCTGACGCACCAGATCCAACAGCTTGACGAGCGGATCCTCGTAGGCCGGACGCGCTTGCGAGGCGGGCAGACCCAATCCGTCGACCAGCCGGTCGATCAGCTTCTGCGATACGGAATTGTCGACTGGATCAGGACGCAGATCGTGCGCCGACCACGGATCGGCTATGAGGTCCGAGTCGTGCCACAGTGCCTGGCCGTCGGTGCGCCAGAACAAACCCACCTGCCATCGTGGGAGAGGCTCACCGGGATACCATTTGCCCTGGCTGCGCTGGACCATGCCGTCGGGCGCGTAGATGGTTCGAAGTCGTTCTGCGAGAACGCTGGCCAGCTTGCGCTTGTGCGGACCGTCTGCGGTGGTGTTCCACTCGGGCGCTTCCTGGTTCTCGATGGCGACGAACGTCGGCTCACCACCGACGGTCAATCGAATGTCCTGATCGAGCATGCGCCGGTCGATCTTCTCGGCCGTGGCCTCGATCGCGTCCCACTGCTCGGCCGTGTATGGCAACGTTGTACGCGGATCCTCGTGAACACGCACCACAGTGTTCGAGAAGTCCAGTTCGGCTGTGCATTTGCTCGTCGCGCCGGAAATTGCGGCCGCGGTCGACGGATGCGGCGTGGCCGACAGTGGAATGTGCCCCTCGCCGGCGAACAGGCCCGAGGTGGGGTCCATTCCGACCCAACCGGCACCGGGGAGATACACCTCGGTCCAGGCGTGCAGGTCGGTGAAGTCCTCGACCGGCCCGGACGGACCGTCCAGCGATTTCACGTCCGAGGACAATTGGACGAGGTAACCCGAGACGAAACGCGCGGCCAGGCCCATCTGACGAAGGACCGACACCAGCAACCACGCGGAGTCACGGCACGATCCCACGGCGGACGTCAACGTCAGGTCCGGGGTCTGCACTCCGGGCTCCATCCGCACTGAGTAGCCGACGTCCGCCATCACGGCCTGATTGGCCATGACGAGAAAGTCGATGGTGCGCAACGATTCTCCCCGCTCGACGACGGCGGCCTGCAGCTTCTCCACCCACGCGGACACGACCGGCCCGGGCCCGGAACCGGCCTTGTCCTCGTCCACCGGGCGAAGATAGGGCTCGAGATCGGGCAGATCGTGTTCCTCGTATGCGAAGCCGAAGTGCTCCGCCCATTCCTCGACGAAAAAATCCAACGGATTGATCGACGCCATGTCCGCAACGAGTCCGACCGTGATGGACAGATGGTCGGTTCGCTCGGGGAACACCACGCGGGCGAGAAAGTTGCCGAAGACGTCCTGCTGCCAGTTGACGAAATGCTCGGCCGGCTCGATCTTCAGCGAATACGCCTCGATGGGAGTGCGCGAATGCGGTGCCGGTCGCAGCCTGATCTCGTGCGGAAAGATCTTGACCGTGCGGTCGAATCGGTAACTGGTGCGATGTTCGAGTGCAACCTTGATGCCCACGGCGAGCCCCTCGTGATAGTCCCGGTATGGGTAGAAACAACAACCCTAGTGGGCCCCGGCCCGGTGCGCTCGGCAAGAATTCGAACCATCGACGATGCCCGACGGTATTCGGGCCCGCACGACCGTCCACGTGTCGAACGCCTTGACACGCCTCATCGGTCTACGGTTCGCTCAGCTTCGAAAATGCGGACGAATCGTCGACGTACCACGCCAGACATGAAGGGTGAACCGTGAGTGAAAACCCGCCCGACGGACCGCAATACGGTCGCGGACCCAACCCGGACCAGCCGGACCCGAACACGCCGCAGACACCGGGAAACGGGTACCCACCACCCGGCAACTACCCGCATCAGGGCAGCTACCCGCCACCGCCCGGCAACTACCCGCCCCAAGGCAACTACCCGCCTCAGGGCGGCTATCCTCCCCCTCCCGGAAACTACCCACCGCCGCCCGGAAACTACCCACCTCAGGGCGGCTATCCGCCTCCGGGCGGCTACCCACCCCCTCCCGGAAACTACCCACCGCCGCCGGGAAACTACGGGAACTACGGAAATCAGAACTACGGACAGACACCTCTCGGACCCAACCCCGGTCGACTCGACGTCGGTGCTGCACTGAGCTACGGCTTCGACAAGTTCAAGGCCAACACCGGACCGTGGCTCGGTATCACGGCCATCGTGTGGGCGGTCAGCGTCGCCGTGTTCATCGTCACGTTCGCATCGACCCTGACGGCCGCGGTCGCTGCTGCCGACCGAGGTGAAAGTACTGCCGTCGCGGCGACGTCGGGCGCATTCCTGGTGGTGACCACGATCGCGACATTCGTGTCCTACTTCGTGAATGCGGCATACGTACGGGGAGCGTTGGACGAAACGGGTGGTCCACAGAAGCCGACGTTCGGCAGGTTCTTCCAACTCACGAACGTTCCGCAGATTGCGGTACTGGCTGTGATCTGGACGGTGGCCAGCGTCGTGCTGAGCTTCGTTCCTTTCCTGGGCACCGTCCTGCTGGTCGTGATCGGTTTCCTCGCGAACTTCGCACTGACTTTCCTGATCGATCGAAACCAGTCGGCGATCGAGTCGATCAAGTCGTCCATCGACCTGACGGTCAAGAACTTCGGCCCGGTCCTGCTGCTGTTGCTGGCCCTCGCCGCCATCAACTTCATCGGCATTGTGCTGTGCGGCCTCGGTCTGCTCGTCACCCTTCCGGTCTCGGTGATCGCCACCAACTACGCCTACCGCGTACTCACCGGCGGGCCCCTGACTCCCGCGCGCTGATCTCGCACCACGACAGACGCGAATGTCCCCGTAACGCACTGCGTTACGGGGACATTCGTTCTTGCGGACCTCGGGTGGAGGCTAGGCCTCTGTCGGCGCTTCTTCCTTCTTCTCCGGCGTGAAGTCGACGCCCGATTCCTTGCGCTGCTGCGCGGTGATCGGTGCGGGCGCGTCGGTCAACGGGTCGATGCCGCCACCGGACTTGGGGAATGCGATGACCTCACGGATGGAATCGACTCCGGCAAGCAGCGCGGTGATGCGATCCCAACCGAACGCGATTCCGCCGTGCGGCGGCGCGCCGTAGCTGAAGGCATCGAGAAGGAAGCCGAACTTCTCCTGGGCCTCTTCCTTGCCGATCCCCATGATCGCGAACACTCGTTCCTGAATGTCCTTGCGGTGGATACGAATACTGCCGCCGCCGATCTCGTTTCCGTTGCAGACGATGTCGTAGGCGTAGGCCAGAGCAGATCCCGGATCGGTGTCGAATGTGTCCATCGACTCCGGCTTCGGCGACGTGAACGCATGGTGCACGGCCGTCCACGCCCCGGACCCGACGGCGACGTCGCCACTGGCGGTGGCGTCGGACGTGGGCTCGAACAGCGGCGCGTCGACGACCCACACGAACGCCCACGCCTTGGGGTCGATCAGGTCGAGCTTGCGTGCGATCTCGCCGCGGACGGCGCCGAGCAGTCCGCGGGAGGCCTTGACCGGACCGGCGGAGAAGAAGATCGCGTCGCCGTTCTTCGCGCCGACGTGCGCAGCGAGGCCGTCCCGTTCGGCGTCGGTCAAGTTCTTCGCGACCGGGCCGCCGAGGGTGCCGTCCTCACCGACCAGCACGTAGGCCAGGCCCTTGTGTCCACGCTGCTTGGCGAATTCCTGCCAACGGTCGAGCTGCTTACGGGGCTGCGACGCACCGCCGGGCATGACGACCGCACCGACGTACGGAGCCTGAAAGACGCGGAACGTGGTGTCGGAGAAGAAATCCGTGCACTCGACCAGTTCGATGTCGAATCGAAGATCGGGCTTGTCGGAGCCGTACCGGCGCATGGCCTCGGCGTAGGTGATCCGCGGGATGGGTGCCGTGAAGTGGTGCCCGACGAGCTTCCACAGCGACGCCAGAATTTCTTCGGCCAACAGGATGACGTCGTCCTGGGTGACGAAGCTCATCTCGACGTCGAGCTGGGTGAACTCGGGCTGACGATCGGCCCGGAAGTCTTCGTCTCGATAGCAGCGAGCGATCTGGTAGTACCGCTCGATACCTCCGACCATCAGCAGCTGCTTGAACAGCTGCGGGCTCTGCGGCAGTGCGTAGAAGCTACCCGGCTGCAGACGAGCGGGAACGAGGAAGTCCCGTGCGCCCTCGGGGGTGGAACGCGTCAGCGTCGGGGTCTCGACCTCGACGAACTCGTGGTGCGCCAGAACCGATCGGGCGGCGGCGTTGACGTGCGAACGCAGTCGAATGGCATGGCCGGGGCCCTCACGGCGCAAGTCGAGGTAGCGGTATTTGAGGCGTGCTTCCTCACCGGGCTGATCGTCGAGCTGGAACGGCAACGGTGCGGCCTCGGACAGGACCTCGATCTCGGATGCCTCGACCTCGATGGCACCGGTGGGGATCTCGTAGTTCGCGTTGCCTTCGGGACGACCCTCGACCTTGCCGGTCACCTTCACCACGTACTCGGCGCGCAGTCGGTGGGCCTGCTCGAGCGCTGCTCCCTCGCGGAAGACGACCTGAGACACACCGGATGCGTCACGCAGATCGATGAAGATGACGCCACCGTGATCGCGTCGACGGGCCACCCATCCCGTCAACGTCACAGTTCGGTCGACGTGCTCGGGGCGTAATGAGCCGGCGAGATGGGTGCGCAGCACGGGTGTCCTTTCGAGAAAAATCCGCTGATCGTGTTCTTCGCTCACCGATCCTACGGAGCGCATCGCCGCAGAAGGAAACGAGATCCCGTCCCGGCATGCGAAGCTAAGACCGACAGTGGCGGTATCGGTTCGCACGGAGTATGCGGGCTCGGCGGAGGGGAACTCCAGCATGACGTTCAGAGAAGGCTCGCAAACGACACCGGGCCGAGTCTCCGTCGGTGGTAGCGGCGGAGGCGGCGGACGCGGCAAGTTGGCGATCGGCGGTGGCGCGGGTGGGCTGGTCATCATCGTCCTCGCGCTGCTCTTCGGCGGCGACCCGGGAGCAATACTGAACCAAATCAGTGGGGGCGACAGCTCCGCCGGGCAGGGCGAGGACGGGTCGTCCGGAACACTCGACTGCGACGTAGCAGACGCGAACAGCAACGTGAACTGCCGCGTCGACTTCACGGTGGGAAGCCTGGACACCGTCTGGGAATCGCAGCTGCAGCCTCAAACCGGCGTCGCCTACGTCCAGCCGGACGTGCGGTTGTTCTCCGGAGCAACGAACACCGGCTGCGGCAACGCCACCAGCGCCGTCGGGCCGTTCTACTGCCCGGCCGATTCCACGGCGTATTTCGATACGAGCTTCTTTCAGGTCCTGGTCGATCAGTTCGGCTCCAGCGGTGGGCCACTGGCACAGGAGTACGTCGTGGCGCACGAGATCGGCCACCACATCCAGAACCAGTTGGGCGACATCGGGCGCGCACAGCAAGACCCTCAGGGTCCCGAGTCCGGTGGCGTGCGGGTGGAATTGCAAGCCGATTGCTACGCAGGAATCTGGGCGCACTACGCGGCCGAGACCGTCGACCCGAAGAGCGGCGTCCCATTTCTCGAACCGCTGACCTCCGCCCAGATCGACGACGCACTGTCCGCCGCATCCTCGGTGGGCGACGACCGGATTCAGCAGGCGTCCACCGGCCGGGTCAACCCCGAGGGCTGGACGCACGGCTCGTCCGCCCAGCGCCAGGCGTGGTTCTCCACCGGCTACGAGACCGGACAAGTGGCCGCCTGCGACACGTTCTCGGCTCGCGACCTCGACAATCCCTGAACCAGTACTGCTCAGAACAGCGTGAGTGCCGGCCCCGAGGTCACCAACCCGCGGGGTTCGGCAGGCTCGTTCGCGGGCAACGCGCGGGTCTGGTCGGCGGCGAAACCGTAGGTGTCGAGCAGCGGATCGATTCTCGCCTTCAGCCACTGCTTGTACTCCGGAGTGACGTACGCCCCGTGTCCGTAGAGCTGGCGGTATCTGCGTACCAACGCCGGGTGCTCCTTCACCAGCCAGCTCATGTACCAGTCCTTGGTGCTCGATCGAAGATGCATCGGCAGCGCCGTGACGGTCGTCGCCCCGGCCTCGGCCAGCGCAGCGATCAGCCCGTCGAGTTGTTTGGCTCCGTCGGTGAGAAACGGAATGGCCGGCGCCACCAGCACACCGCAGTCGAGTCCCGCATCCCGCACGGCGCGGATGAGGTCCAACCTTGCTCGCGGACTTGGTGTTCCGGGTTCGAGCTGCTTCTGCAAATCTGCATCGTGGATCGCCAAACTGATGCTCACGTGTACGTCGACCTTCTGTGCAGCCAGGGTCAGCAGCGGCAGATCCCGTCGCAACAGCGTTCCCTTGGTCAGGATCGAGAACGGCGTACCCGACTCGGTCAACGCGCGAATGATGCCGGGCATCAACCGATATCGCCCCTCGGCGCGTTGATAGGGATCGGTGTTGGTCCCCAGCGCGACCGGCTCCCGCTTCCAGGATCGACGTGCGAGCTCTTTGCGGAGGACTGCCGCAACGTTCGTCTTGACGACGATCTGCGAGTCGAAATCGTTGCCGGAATCGAGGTCCAGGTATTCGTGTGTCGGCCTCGCGAAGCAGTACCGGCACGCATGCGAGCATCCACGCATCGGATTGACGGTCCACGAGAACGGCACTTGCGATTCGCCCGGAACCTCGTTCAGGGCACTCTTGCACAGCACCTCGTGGAAGGTGATGCCCTCGAACTCCGGGGTCTGCACGCTGCGGACGAGCCCGGACCGTTCCAGCCCCGGTAGCGCGCCCTCGTCTGCGGCATCGAGAGTCTGACCGGCCCATCGCATGCACACAGTCGAACATTTGTTCTATGCCGTGTCAAGGTCGGCATCGCTCCCCCGCATCCCCCGGTCGGGTCCGGCAGCCGACAAGCGATAGCGTAGGGCCCGAAGTCGATCCTAGGAGTGCACCGCACGTGACCGCCCCGAACACACCGACCCTGGAACCCATTCTGCGCCTGGGCCTCACCCTGGGACCGGCCATCGAGATCGGTTCGGTGCCCGAAGGCGACCGAGTCGTCACCACCGTCCTCGGCGGGGCCGCACCCGGCCCGGACATCGAGGGCACTCTTGCTGCTCGATCGACCGTCGTCAGCGTCACCCGGCCCGACGGGTGCACCGAGTTCAGCAGCGATCTCGTCCTCGAATTGGCAACCGGCGGTTACCTTTCGCTCGACTATCGTGGAGTCCAGTTCGGACCGGCCGAGGTCATCGACGCTCTGAACGATCCCGACCGAGAGGTCGACCCGGCGACCTACTACTTCCGCGGCACGTTGCGAGTGTCGACCGCTGTTCCGAAGTTCACGTACCTGAACCGGGCCCTTGTCGTCACCTCCGGCTCACGATCGGCCGAGGCCGTGGTGCTCGACGCCTTCCTCGTGACCTGAGAGCCGTCCGCTCATCCGAGCAGCTGCGCGACCTCCCGGTCGGTCAACGTCGCATGCGGAGTGCGACCCTTGCTGCGAACAAGTTCGATCGCTCGGTAGAGAGGGCGCTCGTCGAGCCCGGCGTCGCGCGCCTCGGCCCGCAACTGATCCACCAGCACCGACGCGATAGCCGCCGCGGGAACGAGTTCGGTGGTCCACAGCGAATCGGCGAGCGTGCGCAACGCAAGAATCGGCAGTTCGCGGCCGCCGCCCCTGGTGTAGAGCGCTAACGGCAGAACGATACGAGTACGACCGTCGTAGAGCCGCAGCGAGATCTGGTCGATTCCGGCCGTGCGGATGGTCATTTCCGCCGTCACCACCTCCGGCATGTTCAGCCGTCGGGTACGCAGTCCCCGAGCGCACAGCCGTGGCCCGTCGAGCCACACCCGGCGGCGCAATCCCAGCCAACCCGACAGCGCCGCCGGACCACCGACGATCACTCCGACGAGGACTGCCACCCACACGGGGACGACGAGCGCCAGAACGACGCCCAGCACGACTCCGACCAGTAGCGAACCGACCACGATCTTGCGCAACCGCGGCGCGAGGAACTCCGCCGAGACCAGATCGAGGGCTACCGGACCCGCCGAGGGCCGAGGGTCATCGGCCAAGGTGCACTCCGAGGACGTCGACCACGTCGGCCAACGCGACCGTCTCCTGCTCGCCGTTCGAAAGGTCTTTCATCACGATGGATTCGGCCGACAGCTCTTGATCGCCCAGCACGAGCGCGTATCGGGCTCCCGAACGATCGGCCGCTTTCATCGCTCCCTTCATGCCGCGATTTCCGTACGCCATATCCACGGCAATTCCGCGTTCACGCAACTGCGCCGAGATGTCGACGATCGCAAGTTTGGCCGCGGCACCCATCGGGATGCCGAACACCTGACACCGCGACGTCGTGCCTGCGGTCTTGCCCTCGGCGGCCAACGCGAGGACGGTGCGGTCGACACCGAGCCCGAATCCGATACCCGACAGCGCCTGCCCGCCCAACTGCTCCATCAGGCCGTCGTAGCGGCCGCCGCCGCCGATGCCCGATTGGGCCCCGAGGCCGTCGTGCACGAACTCGAACGTCGTCTTCGTGTAGTAGTCGAGTCCACGAACCATGCGCGGGTTGACCAGGTACGGAACATTCATCACATCGAGGTAGGCCAGCACCTCGTCGAAGTGCTGCTTCGCAGAATCGGAGAGATGGTCGAGCATCAACGGCGCGTCGGCAGTCATCTCGCGAACCTCCGGCCGCTTGTCATCGAGAACCCGCAGCGGGTTGATCTCGGCGCGTCGACGCGTGTCCTCGTCCAACGGAAGCGCAAAGAGGAACTGCTGCAGCAACTCTCGATACTGCGGGCGGCAGGTGTCGTCGCCGAGCGAGGTGATCTCGAGCCTGAAACCGGTGAGACCGAGGGCGCGGAACCCGGCATCGGCCACGGCGATGACCTCGGCGTCCAACGCCGGGTCGTCGACCCCGATCGCCTCGACTCCGACCTGCTGCAGTTGGCGGTAGCGGCCGGCCTGCGGGCGCTCGTACCGGAAGAACGGCCCGGCGTAGGCCAACTTGACCGGCAGCGCCCCGCGGTCCAAGCCGTGCTCGATCACCGCACGCATGACGCCCGCAGTCCCCTCGGGACGCAGAGTCACCGACCGATCGCCGCGGTCGGAGAAGGTGTACATCTCCTTGCTGACCACGTCGGTCGATTCGCCGACTCCCCGGGCGAACAACCCGGTGTCCTCGAAAATCGGGAGTTCGATGTGGCCGTACCCGGCGGCGCGCGCCGCACCGAGAAGGCCCTCACGGACAGCGACGAATTCGGCCGAATTCGGGGGGAAGTAATCGGGAATGCCCTTGGGCGCGGAAAAGGTGGTCGGCTTGCTCACGGTCACAGCTTTCCTTGCTCGGGGTCGCCGAGTCCAACGAGGAACGGATTGGACCCGCGCTCCTGACCGATGGAACTCTGTCCGCCGTGTCCGGGGAGCACGACGGTCTCGTCGCGCAGCGGCAGCAACCGCGACGCGATGGACCGTAGAAGTTGATCGTGGTCGCCGCCGGGCAGATCTGTCCGGCCGATCGACCCGGCGAACAAGGTGTCGCCGGTCAGCGCCAACGGAACCGTCCCGTCGGGACCGTTGGCCTCGGTGAGGAACACCACCGAGCCCTGCGTGTGCCCTGGAGTGTGCACGACCGTGAAGTCGATTCCCGCGAGGCTCAGACGTTGCTCGTGCGCCAACTCGATGACCTCGTCCGGCTCGTGGAACTCGAGGTCGCCGAGCACGGCAGCGAGCGTCGGACCGGTCCCTTTGATCGGGTCCGCCAACATGTATCGATCCTCGGGCGCGATGTATGCGGGGATTCCGTACTTCGAGCAGACCGGCTCCACGGACCACGTGTGGTCCAGATGACCATGGGTCAGCAGCACCGCTGTCGGGGTCAGCGAGGATCTCGTCAGGAAGTCGACCAACGGATCGGCGGCATCCTGGCCGGGATCGACCACGACGCACTCGGATGCGTCGTCCTGAGCGAGGATGTAGCAGTTCGTCTGAAACATTCCTGCGGGGAATCCGGTGACGAGCAAGACAATCGCTCCTAAGAGGCAGAGGCCGAAGTACCGAGCCAGCTTAGTGGGGAGGTTCTCGTCGGGTCCCCCCAGCATGCTCTCAGGCAATGATGGCAAACTCGCGTTGGCCGATTGTCGGCCGGCTACCACACGACCCACCCGCTCAGCGAGCAGGCGTGGTCGAACCAGGACAAGCGGGAGGACACGAATTGCCCAGCAACGAGCAACGGCGCGAGGCTGCCAAGCGAAAGCTCGAACGCCAACTCGTACGACGCGCAGAGCGAGCACGACGTCGGAAGCAGTTGACGATCGCCGGCTCCATCCTCGGTGTGGTTGCGGTCGTGGCCGTTGTCTCGGTCGTCTTCGTGGTGACCCGCGGTGACGACGACGCGAGCACGGCGCAGGACTCGACCACGTCTGCACCGGCCGATTCGATCATCGCTGCGGGCCGTACGGAACCGCTGCCCGAGACGGTGAACTGTTCGTACCCTGCCGCCGCGCAGCCGGCCGCCAAGCCCAACACCCCTCCCCGCACCGAGAACATCCCCACCAGCGACGAGCCCTTGAGCTACAGCATGGCCACCACCGCCGGCAACATCGGCCTGACACTGAACAACCCCGAATCCCCGTGCACGGTGAACAGTTTCGTGTCCCTGGCCAATCAGGGCTACTTCGACGGCACCACCTGCCACCGCCTGACGACGGGTGCCGGCCTGCAGGTGCTGCAGTGCGGCGATCCCACCGGCTCCGGTAGTGGCGGGCCGGGCTACCAGTTCGCCGACGAGTTCCCCACCGACACGTACGCCGAGGGCGATCCTGCCGCGCAGACTCCTGTCCTGTATCCCCGCGGAACCCTGGCGATGGCCAACGCCGGCCCGGGAACCAACGGCAGCCAGTTCTTCCTCGTCTACGGCGATTCGCAACTCCCGCCCGCCTACACCGCCTTCGGCACGATCGACGAGACCGGTCTCGCCACCTTGGATGCCATCGCGGCCAAGGGGGCGCAGGGCGGTGCCTCCGACGGCGCACCGGCCGAGCCGGTGGACATCACCTCGATGCAGAGCGACCTGTGACACGCGTACCCGGTCTGGTGATCGCAGCCTCCGCTGCGGCACTTCTTATCGCCGGCTGCTCCGGATCGACGGAGACCGCTGCCACGCCCGCTCCGACCGGTTCGACGACCGCTGCCTCGACGTCGGCCACGACGACCACCCCGCGGCCGCCGCTGAATCTGTCGCGGTTCGGTGCGCTGCCGCCCGTTCCGCAGCCGACCACCGATACGGTCTCGTGTGCGTACCCGGCGGAGTCTCCGGCCGCCAAGGAGGTTGCTCCGCCTCCGACCGAGAACATCGACGTCTTCGGAACGGTCGACGTGACGCTGTCGACGACCCAGGGCGACATCGGAATGACGCTCGACCGTACCGAGGCCCCGTGCGCCGTCAACAGTGTGGTCAGCCTGGCTCAGCAGGGCTACTTCGACGGCGCACCGTGTCACCGGTTGACCACGTCCCCCGGCCTCGAAGTGTTGCAATGCGGCGACCCGTCGGGATCGGGCCGTGGCGGCCCCGGCTACAGCTTCGCCAACGAATACCCCACAACCGCGTTCGCCGACGATCCCGCGCAGGCCCAGAACCCGGTCGTCTACCCCCGTGGCACCCTGGCCATGGCCAATGCAGGCCCTGACACCAACGGCAGCCAGTTCTTCCTGGTGTACGCCGACTCGGTGCTGCCGCCGCAGTACACGGTGTTCGGCACCATCTCCGATGCCGGCCTGCAGACCCTGGACGCCATTGCGGCCGGTGGAGTCAGCGGCGGTGCAGAGGACGGAGCGCCGGCGAATCCGGTGGTCATCACCTCGGCAACCTGACGTACCGCACGACGACGACAGGGTGAGCAGAAATTTCTGCTCACCCTGTTGTCGTATCGGGTCGGAATTCGGTCAGGCCGCCGACGTGAGCCTGTACACGTCGTACACGCCCTCCACGTTGCGCACGACGTTGAGCACGTGCCCCAGATGCTTGGGGTCACCCATCTCGAACGTGAACTTGCTGATCGCCACCCGATCACCCGACGTCGCGACGGATGCCGAGAGGATGTTGACCTTCTCGTCGGCCAGAGCCTTCGTGACGTCCGAGAGCAACCGATGCCGGTCCAGGGCCTCGATCTGAATGGCCACGAGGAACACCGAGGAGGCCGACGGTGCCCATTGCACCTCGATGAAGCGCTCGGACTGCTCCTCCAGCGACCGCGCATTGGTGCAGTCGGTGCGGTGGACGCTGACCGACCCGCCGCGGGTGACGAACCCGAGTATTTCGTCCCCGGGTACAGGGGTGCAGCACTTGGCGAGTTTTGCCACGACACCCTCGGCACCGGTGACCAGTACCCCGGCGTCTCCGACCTGACGCGGTCTCGTCGGAATGGTCGACGGCGTAGAGCGCTCCGCGAGTTCTTCCTCGACGTCACCGACACCACCGAGATGAGCGACCAGCCTCTGCACGACGTGGCGAGCAGAAACGTGGTTCTCACCGACCGCGGTGTACAACGCTGACACGTCCACGTACCGCAGTTCGTGGGAGATGGCCGACATGGACTCGGCATTCATCAAGCGCTGCAACGGAAGTCCGCCGCGACGGACCTCTTTCGCGATGGCGTCCTTACCGGCTTCGAGGGCCTCTTCGCGACGTTCCTTGGCGAACCACTGCCGGATCTTGGTCTTCGCACGCGGTGACGCGACGAAGCCCTGCCAATCTCGACTCGGCCCGGCCGTGACGGCCTTGGACGTGAAGACCTCGACCACCTCGCCGTTGTCGAGGGTTCGTTCGAGTGCCACCAGGCGACCGTTGACCCGGGCTCCGATACAGCGGTGACCCACTTCGGTGTGCACCGCATAGGCGAAGTCGACCGGACAGGATCCGGCGGGAAGCGTGACGACATCGCCCTTCGGGGTGAAGACGAAGATTTCCTTGACCGCCAGGTCGTAGCGCAGAGATTCGAGGAACTCGCCCGGGTCGGCCGCTTCACGCTGCCAGTCGAGCAACTGGCGCATCCACGCCATGTCGTCGACCTCGGCGTTGTCCTGCGAGTGCTTGCCCTTGGTCTCCTTGTATCGCCAGTGAGCAGCGATACCGAACTCCGCGGTGCGGTGCATGTCCCTGGTCCGAATCTGCACTTCGAGTGGCTTGCCCTCGGGCCCGATCACCGTCGTATGCAGCGACTGGTAGACGCCGTACCGTGGCTGCGCGATGTAGTCCTTGAAGCGGCCCGCCATCGGCTGCCACAGCGAGTGCACGACGCCGACCGCGGCATAGCAGTCGCGGATCTCGTCGCACAGAATGCGCACTCCCACGAGGTCGTGGATGTCGTCGAAGTCGCGGCCCTTGACGATCATCTTCTGGTAGATCGACCAGTAGTGCTTGGGACGTCCCTCGACGACGGCGCTGATTCTCGATGCCGCCAGTGTGGCGTTGATCTCGGCCCGTACCTTCTCGAGGTACGTGTCGCGGGACGGTGCCCGATCTGCGACCAACCGAACGATCTCGTCGTACTTCTTGGGATGGAGAATGGCGAAGGCCAGGTCTTCGAGCTCCCATTTGACGGTGGCCATACCCAGCCGATGAGCAAGCGGCGCAATGACTTCCAGTGTTTCCTTGGCCTTGCGGGCCTGCTTCTCCGGGGGCAGGAATCGCATCGTGCGCATGTTGTGCAGTCGATCGGCGACCTTGATGACCAACACCCGCGGGTCCCGCGCCATCGCGATGATCATCTTTCGGATGGTCTCGCCCTCGGCGGCCGTCCCCAGTACGACCTTGTCCAGCTTGGTGACCCCGTCGACAAGATGGGACACCTCGTCACCGAACTCCTCGGTCAACTTGGCCAACGAGTAGCCGGTGTCCTCCACCGTGTCGTGCAGCAGGGCCGCAACCAGCGTGGTGGTGTCCATACCCAGTTCGGCGAGGATGTTCGCCACGGCAAGTGGATGGGTGATGTACGGGTCGCCGGACTTGCGCATCTGTGTGGAATGCAGCTCGTCCGCGACGTCGTAGGCCCGCTGCAGCAGCGTCAGATCGGCCTTGGGATACAGCTCGCGATGCAGACTGACCAGAGGTTCGAGGACGGGCTTGACCGCCGCGCTGCGTCCGGCCGTGATGCGACGAGCGAGCCGCGCCCGAACTCGACGGGAGGCCGAGGTGGGCACGGGTGCCGAATTGCGTGCACCCGACGGCGCCTGGTCGTCGGCCTGCGCCGAATCACTCGACACCGGCTCGCGCACGCCCGGTCTGTCCACCACCGGATCGTTGACCACTGCGGTATCGACGACCGCGCTCGTATCGCCGGACGCGACCGAATCCGCACCGGTTCCCGGCCGATCGGCGACTGCGGGCCGCTCGGGCAAGGGCTGATCGATGTAACGGGTCACTCTCATCACCTCCTGCCACACATTCGCGCCGACGCCAGGACAGATCCGGTCGACGCTGTATCAGTCGACTTTAGTCCTCAGACTCGAACCAGGCAGGCGAGCGGGTAGTCACTGCACTTGCTGCGGCCGTCGAGCGCCTCGATTTCCAACACCACGGTCGCCCCGACCACCACCGCGCCCTGCTCGGCCAACAACCGAGCTGTCGCATCGACGGTACCGCCGGTGGCGAGGACATCGTCGACCACGAGCACCCGTCGACCGGCCAGCTCGATGGAGGTCGGAATCTGCAGTTCCGCGGTTCCGTATTCGAGATCGTAGGTTCGCGAGTGCACGGGCGGCGGCAGTTTGCCCGCCTTGCGTACAGCGAGCACCCCGCAACCGAGCTCGAGTCCCACGCCCGCTCCCAGCAGAAACCCTCGGGCATCGATGCCGGCCACCAGATCGACGTTCTCGAAACCCTCCGCCAATGCCGTGACGACGCTGCGCAACGCGGGCCCCTCCGCGAACACCGGGGTCAGGTCGCCGAACCGCACCCCGTCCACGGGAAAATCGTCCACCCACCGCGTCAGCCGATGCACGGCCGACACGGCATCACCGCGCACCCCGCCGTCCTGAGTCACTGTCGCATCGCTCATTTCAGAAGTACCCACCGATCCATGTTCCAGCCGGCACCGGCCGCCGTGGGGTTGGCCACGACGTCCTGCATACCGTCGCTCACGACGGTGGTGCGCGGCTCGCTGTACAGCGGAAGCGACGGCATGTCGTTCCACAGAATGTTCTCGCCCTCGGTCGCCAACGCCAGCACGCGCTCGGGATCGTCGGTCACCGCCAGCTGGTCGACGATCGAGTCGATCCGCCCGTTGCTGTACCCGCCCACGTTGAGGCCGATACCGGTTCGCAACGAGTACCGTGCAACGACGGACGACGCCGAGCCGGTCGGCCCTGGCAGCGACCCCGCGCCGCCGAGAACGGCGTCCACTGCTCCGGCACGCAGCGCGGACGGCGTGAACTCCGGTGAGCTCGCGTCCTCGACGGTGATCCCCGCCGCCGCACAATCGGTCGCCATTCGGCTGACCAGCTGAGCGCGGCGCGCGTCCGGTGCCAGGTAGCCGACGCGTACGGTCAGCGCACTGCTACCCGATGCGGCCAGTTCCTTGCCCGCGCGGTCCAGGTCCGACCGCTGGTACCGGTCGCCGACCGTCGCGGCAACCGAGGGGTACACCAGAGTGTCCGGTTGCATCAGCCGAGAATCGACGACGCTGGAGCCGGGCCCGGCCGGCGGTGCCTCGAAGCCAGGGTGCCCGAGTGTGTCGAACAGGTCCGTTCGCGGGATGCATGCGGCCACGGCCCGGCGAGCACTCGCTTCCGCCAGCGCGCCCTGGGTCGCGAACGTCAGCTGCTCGACGCCTCGCGACGGTTCCGTGACGGTCTCGAACCCCTCTGTCGAACCCAGATCGTTCGCGCCCGCACCCTGGTCGATCACGTCCAGAGATCCATCGTTGATCTTCGCCGGGACGTCGGTGCCCTTGGGCCAGATCACGACTCTCTGCGTCTCGGGCGGAATGCCCCACCAGGCGTCGTTCGCGACCAGAACCAACCCGTCCTCGGCGGTGTACGAGTCGACGCGGTACGGACCGGCCGACGGCAACAGAGACGTGTCGACAGAACCGGGCGTCAACGTCCACCCGGTGTTCCAGAAATCGGCGATCCGAGAGACGACACCGTCATCGCCGGCCACTATGGGATCGACGACGTTCGGTACCCCGGCCGCGCGCGCAGCCACGTGTGCGGGCAACAGATCGGTGGCACCGAACAGAGCTCGCCAGTTCTGGTAGCTGCGGCCCGGGGCGAAGACGACGGTGGCGTCCTTGGACCCGGGGACGCAGTCGATGCTCGAGATGTCGGAGTATCCCGCCGTCGACGCCGCGTCGAACAGGGGACGGTCGGTGGCGAACCGGCCGCTGTTGGCGGCCCACGCCAGCACCAGGTCATCGCACGCCATCGGTGCGCCGTCGGAGTATTTCGCCGCAGGCGCGATCGTGTACTGCAGCGTCAGAACGTCCCCTGGCACGACCGCGACGGTACCGATGTCGTTGTCCGACAGCGCATCACCGTCCGGTCCCAGATAGCTGAACCCGACCTGGACTCGTGTGAACGCCTGACGCGCTCCCGACGCGGCCCCGTCGACGGTCCTGGCGTTGTAGTTGTTCACCACGTTGTCGAACGAGTACCCGATGGAAGGCACCTTGTCCTCCGAGGCCGAACATGCGGTGAGCGACGCTGCGGCCAGACCCGCTGCCAGCAGTGCCGCGCTCCACCTACGTTCCACGTGCACTCTCCATCTCTACGATCTCGCTATCGGCGCTTCTTGTTCCGCTTCCCAGTGGGGCGATTGCCGGGCTGCGGTGCCGACGCCTTGCTGACATCCACGCCGACGGCCACCGGTTCGGGTGCGAGACCGGCGGCGCGCGCCGCCGCGTCGGCACGCTTGGAGTGGACCTTGCGAGTGTGGACCGCGACCGGGCCCCACTTCTCCTTCAGGGTCACCAACAGCGGCGTGGCGAAGAAGATGGACGAGTAGGCACCGACGATCATGCCGACGAGCTGCACGAGAGCGAGATCCTTGAGCGTTCCCACGCCCAGCAGCCAGACCGCGACGATCATCAACGCGATAACCGGCAGAACGCCGATCACGGTCGTGTTGATCGATCGCATCAGAGTCTGATTCACGGCAAGGTTGGCCTGCTCCGCGTACGTCTTGCGGTGCAGGTTCAAGATGCCTCGGGTGTTCTCCTCCACCTTGTCGAACACCACGACGGAGTCGTACAGCGAGAATCCCAGAATGGTCAGCAGACCGATCACCGTGGCCGGGGTCACCTCGAAGCCGACGAGTGAATAGACGCCCGCGGTGACGACGAGGTCGAAGCCCAATGCGGCCAGGGCCGCCAGCGCCATGTCCCGTTCGTATCGGATGGCGATGTAGATGCTGACGATCACCAGGAACACCGCGAGGGCTATCAGAGCCTTCTGGGTGATCTGACTCCCCCATGTCTCACTCACGTCGGAGACGCTGATGGCATTGGGCGTTGCGGTGCCCGAGTTGTCCTGCGGCTGGAAGGACTGGAACAGCGCCTGTCGAAGAGTGTCGACTTCGGCTGGATCGAGCGCCTCGGAACGGATCTGCACCGTGGCCGCAGCACCCGAGCCGACCGTCTGGACCGACACCGGGGGCATACCCAGCGAGTCGTTGTAGACGGTTTCGACCTGCTCGGTGGAGATGTTGTCCGCGGCGGGCAATGCGATGCGGGTGCCGCCCTCGAAGTCGATACCGAGCGTGAACCCACGCACGAGGAAGCTGAGCAGGCAGATCAGCACGATGACGCCGGTCAGCACGTAGTAGAACCTGCGGCGTCCGACGATCTCGAATGCACCGGTGCCGGTGTAGAGACGAGATAACCAACTGTGCCTGGGCTGCGTGGACTGGTCGACGCTCGAATCGTCGAGAGGCGATGGGGTCGAGGTGGCCGTATCGGACATGTCATGCCTCCTTCGACGGCGACGCGGCGCCGGTCTTGACGGCGACTGCCTTGTTGGCGGCGCGCTTTCGTTCGAGCGCGATCTGCTGGACCGCGCCGAGACCGTTGACGGACGGCTTGGACCAGAATTTCGACTTCGACGCCAGATTCACCAGCGGCCACGTCACCAGCACCACGACGATGACGTCGAGGATGGTCGTCAGTCCCAGGGTGAACGCGAAGCCGCGCACCTGACCCACTGCCAGTACGTACAGAACGGCAGCGGCGATGAAGCTGACCGCGTTCCCGGACAGGATGGTCTTGCGTGCGCGGGCCCAACCGCGGGGCACTGCTGATCGGAAGCTGCGGCCCTCGCGAATCTCGTCCTTGATGCGTTCGAAGAACACCACGAAAGAGTCCGCGGTCATACCGATACCGATGATCAGGCCGGCGATGCCGGCGAGGTCGAGGGTGAAGCTGATCCACCTGCCGAGCAGGATCAGAATGCCGTAGACGACGAGCCCGGCCAGCGCCAACGACAGAGCCGTGAGCAGGCCGAGGGCTCGGTAGTACAGCAGGCAGTAGACCAGCACGAGTGCCAAGCCGATGGCACCGGCGATCAGGCCTGCTTCGAGTGACGCCAATCCCAATGTGGCCGAGACCGTTTCGGCCTCGGAGGACACGAACGACAGTGGCAGCGAACCGTACTTGAGCGTGTTGGCCAGTTCGGAAGCGCTCTGCGCGTTGAAGTTGCCGGTGATCGACGTGGCACTACCGGCGGGAGTGGCACCCTGAATGACCGGCGCGCTGATCACCTTCGAGTCCAGTACGAATGCGGCCTGCTTCTGCAGGTTCGCAGCCGTGAACTGCGCCCAGGTGTTCGACCCCTCGGAATCGAACGTCAGGCTCACCTGGAACTGAGCCTGCTGGTTGTCGAATCCCGACGTCGCGTCGGCGATCTGCTGACCGTCGATGATCGTCGGACCGAGAAGGTAGACAGCTGTTCCGTCGGTGGAGCAGGCCACGAGCGGGAGTGCAGGATCGTCGTTGCCGGCAAGCGGGTCCGCGGCGTTGCAATCGAGCGACTGCATGGCGAGCTGCTGTATCTGCTGATCCTCGCTCTGACGAAGCGCCTTCGCGTCGGCGATCTCCTGGGCTGCGCGATCGGCGTCGGACAGCGACGCGTTTTCGGCGGGATCACTCGAGGTCGGGGCGTCCGTCGCGGGTGCGTCCGAGGCCGGAGCACCGGTTGTCGGAGCGGGGGTCGGGTCTACCGTCGTCGGATCCTGCGCCGGAAACACCCGACTCTGCGGAGCAGCTGGAGCAGCAGGATCGACGGCTGTCGCCGGATCTGCCGGCGCAGCCGGGTCCGTCGGGGTCTGCGGAGAACCCGGCGTCGCCTGGCCTGCGGATGGTGCAACCGACCCCACCACCGGACGAATGAACAGTCGAGCGGTCTGCCCCAGAGTTCTCGCCTGAGAGCTGTCGTCACCGGGCACCGTGATGACGAGATTGTCGCCGTCGATGACCACCTCGGAACCGGACACGCCGAGACCGTTGACGCGGGTCTCGATGATCTGCTGCGCCTGCTTGAGGCTGTCCTGCGACGGCGCATTCCCGTCGGGCGTGCGTGCAGTCAGCGTCACTCGCGTGCCGCCCTGCAGGTCGATTCCCAACTTCGGCGAGGGGTCTTTGTCTCCGGTGAAGAAGACCAGGGCATACACCGCCGCCATCAGCACCGCGAAGACGGCGAGATAGCGGGCGGGATGCACCGATCCGCTGGAAGGTGCCACGGTGTGTGATTCTCCTCTGGGCGGTGGAAAAGTGTCTGTTCCTGTTGGCTCGTGCCTCGTTGTGTCAGCGGCGGGCGGTGCGATTGTGCACCACGACGCTCACCGCAGACGAAACCGCTGCCGGATTGTGTCTCCGACAGCGGTTCGGATCTTCGTTACGTCACTCTTTTTCGAGGCGCTTTGTCGTCTGCTCGACGGTTTCGTCGGCGGGGTTCCCGACGTCCTTGTGCAGCGACGGAGCTGCCGGCTCGGTGGGGCCGACCGCGGCGGTGCCGGCGCCGGGCACCGAATCGAAGGTGTTCTCGTCCGACTCGCCGTCGTCGAACTCGGTGTCGTCGGGCAGAACCTCACGCACGACGGCGCGTGACCACGTCGTGATGACGCCGTCGGCGATCTCGAGGTCGATCGTGTCGTCCTCGACCAGGACCACTCGTGCATACAGGCCTGCGGTGGTGACGACCTCGTCGCCGACCTTCAGCGAGTCCTGCATTTCCGTGGTCTTGGCCAGCACCTTCTTCTGTCGGCGCGCGTTGAGAAACAGCGGTACCAGAAGGGCCACGATCAGCAGCGGAAACAGCAAATCCATCGGAAGGTCAGTCCTCGAAGTTCGGTTCGATAATCGTCATTGTCTCGTGCGAGAACATCGCTGGTGCGGGCCTCGCAGCTACCCAGTGTGCCATCACCTGTGGCCCGCTCGGTCCGTTCGTCTCGTGTTGCGGCCGTTTCACTCGAATAATCCCTGCTGGACCTCGGCCGATCGCACCGAAATTCCCCCGACTGCGAGGTCCGGCGGTGGGGTGAGACCGAGGTGGTGCCAGGCGGCGGCGGTGGCGACGCGACCGCGCGGCGTGCGGGCGATCATCCCGGCCCGTACCAGGAACGGCTCACACACTTCCTCGACCGTCGAGGGCTCCTCGCCGACGGCGACAGCGAGAGTGGACACTCCCACCGGTCCCCCGCCGAAACTTCGGATCAGCGCGCTGAGGACGGCACGGTCGAGGCGATCCAGTCCGAGCTTGTCCACGTCGTAGACCACCAGCGCGGCTTTGGCGGTGTCCTGGGTGACGGTGCCGTCGCCGCGCACGTCGGCGTAGTCGCGAACTCGGCGCAGCAGTCGGTTCGCGATTCGGGGTGTGCCACGCGAGCGTCCTGCGATCTCGGCGCAGCCGTCACGGTCGATGGGGACACCCAGAATACCGGCGGACCGCATCAGAATTCGTTCGAGTTCACTGGGCTCGTAGAAATCCATGTGAGCCACGAACCCGAAGCGGTCGCGCAGCGGTCCGGTGAGCGCGCCGGACCGGGTGGTCGCACCGACGAGAGTGAACGGGGCGACCTCCAAGGGAATGGATGTCGCTCCCGGCCCCTTGCCGACGATCACGTCGACACGGAAGTCCTCCATGGCCAAGTACAACATTTCCTCGGCCGGCCGGGCGATCCGATGAATCTCGTCGATGAACAGCACGTCCCCTTCGACGAGGTTGCTGAGCATCGCGGCCAGATCGCCCGCACGCTCGAGGGCGGGCCCGGAGGTCAACCGCAGTGACGTGCCGAGTTCCGCGGCGATGATCATCGCCATGCTGGTCTTTCCCAGGCCGGGCGGACCCGACATCAGGATGTGATCGGGGGTGCCGCCGCGCATCTTCGCCCCCGAGAGCACCAGCTGCAGTTGCTCACGCACCCGAGGCTGACCGATGAAATCGGTGAGGTTCTTCGGACGCAGACTGGTCTCGATATCGAGGTCGTCGGACATGGCCTCAGCACCGACCTGAGATTCCCCGAACTCGTCGTCCTCGGTCACGTCGACCTACCTGGACTTACCGAGGTACGCCAACGCGGCCCGCAGTGCGGTGGACGTCGTGGCCTCGGGCTGCTGTGCGAGTACCGCGTCGGTGGCCTCCTCGGCCTGCTTCGCCGGGAATCCGAGACCGATCAGGGCTTCGACGATCTGATCGCGCATCGAGTTGCCGACCCCGGAACCGGGCACCACGGAACTGCCGGCGCGGCCGACAACGGCGTCGACCTTGTCGCGCAGCTCGACCACCATCCTCTCGGCCCCCCGCTTGCCGATACCGGGAACTCTGGTCAGGGCCCCGATATCGCTGTCTGCCAATGCTGTTCGCAGGGAATCGGGTTCGTGCACCGCAAGCGTGGCCATCGCAATTCGTGGCCCGACTCCGGACACCGTGAGCAGCAGCTCGAACAGCTCTCGCGATTCCTTGTCGGGAAACCCGTACAGCGTTTGCGAGTCCTCGCGGACGATCATGGTGGTGAGCAGAGTGGACTCGCTCCCCCGATGCAGCGTCGCAAGCGTCGCCGGAGTGGCATTGACGCGATATCCGACACCGGCGGCCTCGAGGACCGCATGATCGAGAGCGATGTCGACCACCGAACCACGAATGGATGCGATCACCGTGCGCCCGCCTCCTTCTTGGCCAGTTTCTCGATCTTGCGCGCCACCGCGGCGCGAGCTTTGCGTTCTTCGGCCAGACGCGCGTCGTACTTGCGCTTCTGTTCGGCGGCCATCGCCTCGGCTTTGGCCATCCGGGCGATCATCGGTGCGCGCCAGCAGTGACAGATGCCCAGCGCCAACGCGTCTGCGGCATCAGCGGGAGTCGGCGCGGTCTGCAACCCGAGAATGCGCATGACCATGGCGGTGACCTGGGCCTTGTCGGCCGAACCGTTGCCGGTGACGGCTGCCTTCACCTCGCTGGGAGTGTGGAAGCAGACGTCGATACCGCGCCGGGCCGCAGCCAGTGCGATGACACCGCCGGCCTGCGCGGTGCCCATCGCCGTCCGTACATTGTGCTGAGCGAACACCCGCTCGATCGCCACCACCGACGGCTTGTGGGTATCGAGCCAATATTCCGCTGCCTCGGATATTCGCAGCAGACGCTGCGCGAGATCCATGTCGGCGGGAGTCCGGACCACATCCACGTCGAGAGCGACGACTGTGCGACCGACGCCTCCCTCGATCAAACTGAGCCCACACCTGGTGAGACCGGGGTCGACACCCATCACCCGCACGTCACCACACCTTCCGCTTACGAACTGTTGTTCGATAGCGTAGCGGAGCGCACCGACGGATCAGAGCTACGACACCCGGTCGATCACCGTGAGCAAACGGACCGGGTCAGTCCTCGTCGTCCAGTTCGGCCATGACCTCGTCCGACAGGTCGACGTTGGACCAGACGTTCTGCACGTCGTCGCTGTCTTCGAGGGCGTCGATCAGCTTGAAGACCTTGCGCGCTCCGTCTGCGTCCACCGGGACGTTGACCGAAGCCTGGAAGCTCGCCTCCGCGGAGTCGTAGTCGATGCCCGCGTCCTGCAGTGCGGTACGCACTGCGATCAGATCGGTCGGCTCACTGACGATCTCGAACGTGTCGCCGTTGTCGTTCACCTCCTCGGCACCGGCCTCGAGAACGGCCATCAGCACGTCGTCCTCGCTCTGACCGTTCTTCTCGAGGGTCACCACACCCTTGCGCGAGAACAGGTACGACACCGAACCCGGATCGGCCATGTTTCCGCCGTTGCGCGTCATCGCGACGCGAACCTCGCCTGCGGCGCGATTGCGGTTGTCGGTGAGGCACTCGATGAGGATGGCGACACCGTTGGGTCCGTAGCCCTCGTACATAATGGTCTGCCAATCGGCACCACCGGTCTCTTCGCCTGCACCTCGCTTGCGCGCCCGCTCGATGTTGTCGATGGGCACCGAGGTCTTCTTCGCCTTCTGAATGGCGTCGAAGAGCGTCGGGTTCCCGGTGGGGTCACCGCCACCCGTGCGGGCCGCCACCTCGATGTTCTTGATGAGCTTGGCGAAAGACTTGCCACGTCGGGCGTCGATCACCGCCTTCTTGTGCTTGGTGGTGGCCCATTTTGAGTGGCCGCTCATGCGATAGGGCCCCTTCCTGCTCGAAATCAGTGTTGTCGACTTTACTCGCCCGTGTCCTTGCTCCGCCCCAACCGGCGATTACGGGTTTCTACGCGCTGCGCACCATGTCCACGAAGAGTCGGTGCACTCGATCGTCTCCGGTGACCTCGGGATGGAAGCTGGTGGCGAGCACTCGGTTCTGCCGCACGGCAACCACGCGGCCCGCAGCAGGCCCGTTCGGGACGGTGGCCAGTACCTCGACGTCCGCACCGACACGTTCGACCCAGGGCGCGCGAATGAACACTGCGCGCATCGGTCCGCCCTCGATGTCGGTGAATTCCAGATCGGTTTCGAACGAGTCGACCTGTCGGCCGAAAGCGTTGCGGCGCACGGTGATATCGAGACCGTCGAGGTGTTGAGCGTCGGGCCGGGTATCGAGAATGTCCGACGCCAGCAGGATCATCCCCGCGCACGATCCGTACGCGGGCATACCCTCGGCCAGACGAGCTCGCAGCGGCCCGAGCAGATCGAATACACCGAGCAGGGTGCTCATCGTCGTGGATTCGCCACCGGGAATGATCAACCCGTCGATTCGGGCGAGTTCGTCCGGCCGCCGCACGGTGATTCCGTGCGCACCGCTCGACTCCAGCGCCGCCAAGTGCTCGCGAACATCGCCCTGCAGTGCGAGTACGCCGATCGTCGGCGGCGTCACTTCAATCCGAAGGGATCGACGTGTGGCTTCGAGGTGTCCCGCTCGAAGCGCATCAGTCCCTCTTGGACGACGGCGGCGACCATACGACCGGAGATGTCGAAGATTCGCCCCTGGGCCAGCGCTCGTCCGAAATCAGCGGACGGCGACGTCTGGTCGTAGAGCAGCCATTCGTCCGCTCGGAACGGCCTGAGGAACCACAGCGCGTGATCGAGGGAGGCCGTCTGCGTGACGGCGTCCGGGTGCGGCACCTTGGCCGATCCGATGAGCGTCATGTCGCTCATGTAGGCGAGCGCGCAGACGTGGAACACCTGATCGTCGGGCAGCGTGTCGCGGTACCTGAACCAGACCCGTTGCTGCGCAGCGAAACTGGGATGCTTGACGGTCTGATCGTCGGGAATGAGACGGATGTCCCATTCGGACCACTCCTTGTAGTAGGAGGTGTCGTACTCCGCCAGAGTGGTGGGGTCGGGCAACGATTCCGGTCCGACTATCTCGGGCATGAGGTCCTGATGGGAGATCCCGTCGTCGTCGCCGTGGAACGAGGCGGACATCGTGAAGATGGCCTTGCCGTGCTGAATTCCGGTCACTCGACGAGTGCAGAACGACCGGCCGTCCCGAATGCGATCGACCATGAACACGGCCGGCTCGTTCGGGTTACCCGGCCGAAGAAAGTAGCCGTGCAGCGAATGCACGCGGAACTCGGGTGCCACGGTGCGCACGGCCGCGACGAGCGCCTGGCCGGCAACCTGGCCGCCGAACGTCCGCGGCAGCCGGCTCGGGAACGTGCGTCCCCGATAGATGTCGTTCTCGATTCGTTCCAATTCGAGAATGTCCTCGATGCTGGCCATGGCTGTGTCCACCTTTCTGTGACAACGGCTCAGGCTAACAATGAGTGGACCAGGCAAGATGGTCGGTGTGGGTCAACCGATACCGATATTTCCCGATCTTCTGACCAGGTCGATCGTCGATGCGTGCCCCGCCGAGTCGCGAACGATCGTTGTCGTCGACGGTGCCGACGCCGCGAAGCCGGTCGACTTCGCCTCTCGCACAGCCGAACACGCCCGCGCACAGGGCAGGCGTGCCGACGTCGTCGACCTGCACGATTACGTCCGGCCGGCGTCCATTCGATTCGAGTATTCGCGAACGGACGAATTGAGCTACCGCACTGTGTGGTTCGACTACGATGCCGTGATCCGCGAGGTCGTCGCGCCGCTGCGTGCCGGTGGCCGAGGTCACTATCTGCCGCGTCTGTGGGATGAGGCAACCGATCGATCCGCCCGCGCTCGTACCGTCGAGGCCGCGCCGAATCACCTAGTCCTGATTGCCGGCCCGATGCTGCTGGGCCGAGGACTGGACGTCGATCTTCGAGTGCAGTTGCGGTTGTCCGAGGGTGCGCTGCGTCGGAGAACCGACACGGCCGACCAATGGACCTGCACGGCACTGCTCGAGTACTACGACTCGATCGACGAGTCCGCCGAGCGGCCGGACTTCGCGGTCCGGTGGGACCATCCGGACCGCCCGGCACTGGAACGCAGTCAGTAGCTACGCAACCGGAAGAGGACGGTCACCAACCGCGCTCGGCGAGCCGGTGTGCGACGGGCAGGTCGTCGACGTTGATGCCGACCATCGCCTCGCCGAGTCCACGGGAGACCTTGGCGAGGACATCCGGGTCGTCGAAGAAGGTAGTGGCCTTGACGATTGCCTCGGCACGTTCTTTCGGGTTGCCGGACTTGAAGATTCCCGATCCGACGAACACTCCCTCGGCACCGAGTTGCATCATCATCGCTGCGTCGGCCGGGGTGGCGATGCCGCCGGCGGTGAACAACGTGACGGGCAGCTTTCCGGCACGGGCGATCTCGACGACGAGATCGTGCGGAGCCTGCAATTCCTTCGCCGCGACGTAGAGCTCGTCTTCGGGAAGTGATGTGAGACGACGAATCTCGTCGCGAATCTTGCGCATGTGGGTCGTCGCGTTCGAGACGTCGCCGGTGCCGGCCTCGCCCTTGGAGCGAATCATGGCTGCGCCCTCGGTGATTCGACGCAGTGCTTCACCCAGGTTGGTGGCACCACACACGAACGGAACGGTGAAATTCCACTTGTCGATGTGATTGGCGTAGTCGGCCGGGGTGAGGACCTCGGACTCGTCGATGTAGTCGACACCCAGGCTCTGCAGGATCTGCGCCTCGACGAAGTGCCCGATGCGGGCCTTGGCCATCACCGGAATGCTGACCGAGGAGATGATGCTGTCGATCATGTCCGGATCGCTCATCCGCGACACCCCGCCCTGCGCGCGGATGTCGGCGGGAACGCGCTCGAGCGCCATGACGGCAACGGCACCGGCATCCTCGGCGATCTTCGCCTGGTCTGCGGTGACCACGTCCATGATGACGCCGCCCTTGAGCATCTCGGCCATACCGCGCTTGACGCGAGCGGTGCCGATTCCGTTCTCGTTGGACCCGCCGTCAGCGGATCCAGTGGAAACAGCGGGCGAATTGGGGGCGTGTGGGGTACTCAAGCCAACTCCTGTGTTCTCGGCAGTCCGGATCTTCGCGCAGAGCCGCTGCCCTGCCCGCGAAGGGGCGGGCCGGCGCGGCGACGCGCCCAGAACTGTAGGCCGCTACCGCGTCGTTTCCCATAACCACTTGACGATTGCTGGACTGGTCGGAAAGGTCCAGATTGTCAGCGGATGGCCCTGACGTCCGGGTCGCCGCGTCGCGCGAGCGCTACGTTGACCTCGTCGAGAAGTTCGGCCAGATCCTGTGGATACACGTTTTCGCCGACCGCACTCAGCGCCCGGATGTCTGCCTCGGTACACCAGCGATGCCCGGTGACGGTTCGTCGCTCGAAGTCCGTGAACCCGGCACTCTCGGGCTCGAACTCCTGCGTCCGATGCGCGAAGAACAGTTCCTCGGACCGGATCAACGTTCCGTTGAACGGGAAGGTCGCAACTCGACGCCACAGCGGTCCGCGCAGGTCGGACGCGTCGACGGTCAGGCCGGTCTCCTCGTGCACTTCGCGTACCGCTGCCTCGCGAAGGGACTCCCCCTTTTCGACCGCACCTCCGATGGTGAACCAGAAGAACGTCTCGGGCACCGTGGGGTCGTGTCCACGCAGGAGCAGGACACGGCCACGCTCGTCGAGCAACACCACCCGCGCAGAGGTACGCGGCGTCGCCCGAGTCTCACTACCGAACGTTGCCGCGGCCGAGCGCTCCGCGATCTCGAAGTACGACGGCAGGGCCGCGGTGCCGCCGAGATGCAGCCACCGCACCGGACGGCGTACCCGCAGAGCGAGGGTGTCTCGGACGGCGTCGTTGTGGAAGCGTCGTGCGATCAACACGCGTGCTTCGGCGTCGGCGAGTTCGGCGACCAGTTGTGGTGGCAGCGCGGCCGGTTCGACAACGGCGAGTGCCATGGACACCGCGTTCTCCGCTTCCTCCCGCTGCGATCGGTCGGCGCGTTCGGCTCGATCTGCCAGTGCAGCAAGCTCTTTGCTCGACGACACCGAGCCCCGGGTGGCGGCCGACACGGCTCGCGCGACGACGGCTCGGCGCGCGAGTGCGGCGTCGAGGGCCTGCCAGGCGAGGTCTGTGCGAACGTGGAGCCGATCGAGTCGGTTGGCGGTTCCGTAGGCCCACAGCCCGACGACGAGGATCAGAACCGCGATCAGTCCGAGAACCAGGATGGTGACGGCAGACAGTGTCATCAGCTCGCGGCTCGCACTTTCTGCCCGCCGAGGGTGACCGTCTCGTACACGCGCAGGATCTGCTCGGCGACGACAGGCCAGTCGTACGTGGACACGGCCGCCGAGGCGGCGTCGACGAGACGCTCGCGGACGGCGTCGTCGGACAGAATGGAGGTGACCGCTGCCGCGAGTGCCGCGGAATCGTCGATCGGAACCAGCAGGCCACATGTGCCGTCGCGTAGAACCCGACGGAACGCGTCCAGTTCGCTTGCCACCACGGGGGTTCCGGCTGCCATCGCCTCCACCAGAACGATGCCGAAGCTCTCACCGCCGAGGTTGGGGGCGCAGTACACGTCGGCGCTACGCATCGCGGAAGCCTTCGTCGCGTCGTCCACCTGGCCGAGGAAGGTCAGATGCGAGGCCAGCGCACCTGCTTCCTTGCGAAGCTTGTCCTCGTCGCCCCTGCCGACGATGAGAATTTCGATGTCGGGGTGAGATTCGACGAGGGCCGGTAACGCGCCCAGCAGCACGGCCATTCCCTTGCGCGGTTCGTCGAAGCGGCCCAGGAACAGCACTGTCCGGCCCGGACGTGGATAGCCGTCGAGCACGTCTGCGTCGGCGAACGCCGGCACGTCGACTCCGTTCGGAATTTCGACCGCATCGGACCCGAGCGCCTCGACCTGCCATCGCCGTGCCAACTCGGACACGGCGATCCGGCCGCTGATCTTCTCGTGATAGGGCCGCAGCACGCCCTGGAACGTGCTGAGCACGAGAGACTTGGTGGTGGATGTGTGGAACGTGGCCACGATCGGGCCGTCCGCGGCCTTGAGTGCGAGCATCGACAGACTCGGCGCATTGGGCTCGTGAATGTGCAGCACGTCGAAGTCGTTTTCCGAGATCCACTTTCGGATCCGTGAGTACGTCACCGGGCCGAATCGCAGCCGGGCGACCGACCCGTTGTACGGAATGGCCAAGGCTTCTCCGGCCGACACCACGAATTCGGGGAGCTCGACACCCTCCGAGGCAGGGGCCAGCACACTGACCCGGTGACCGCGCTCGATGAAGACCTCGGCCAACTGCTGGACGTGGGCCTGCACTCCGCCCGGCACGTCGAACGAGTACGGGCACACCATGCCGATCCTCATGTGCCCTCGATTCGGGCCCGGCGCTCTGCCGACCAGTCGCTCATCCACAGCGGCTGCAGCATGTGCCAATCGGCGGGATGAGCGCGGATACCGGCGGCGAAATGATCCGCAACCGTCTGGGTCGCAGCGGCTACTCCCTGCGAGACGTCCACCGCGGGCGAGATGTCGAATCCCCAACCGTCGCCGTCGAAATAGCCGTGTACCGGGAGCAGCGTGGCACCGGTGTCGATGGCGAGCTTGGCCGCACCCGCCGGCATTCGTGTCGGTTCCCCGAAGAAGGTCACCGGTACTCCGTGCTTGGCCAGGTCTCGTTCGCCGAGCAGGCAGACCACCTTGTTCTGGCGCAGTCTGTCGGACAACGCGAGCAGGGGCGGTTGCTCGCCGCCGCTGAGCGGAAAGATCTCGAATCCCAGGCTCTCGCGATACGCCACGAAGCGTTGGTACAGCGACTCCGGCTTCAGCCTCTCGGCCACGGTCGACAGGCCACCGTGCGTCCGTACCAACCACATTCCGGCCATGTCCCAGTTGCCGCTGTGCGGTAGTGCGAGCACCACTCCCTTGCCAGCACCGAGCGCCGCTTCGAGATGTTCCTTGCCGTACACGCACCGATCGATGACGGCCGCCTGAGCGGCCAGGTCCATGGACGGCAGCCGGAATGCCTCACGCCAGTACCGGGCGTAGGAGCGAACACTGTCTCGGATCAGGTCATCCGGGACCTGCTCCGCCGTGGTCCCCAGCACCCGAGCGAGATTGCGGCGCAGCTGATCCGGGCCGCCATTACGGGACGAGGCGAAGTCGGCACCGCGGTCGAACAACCGACGGGCGACACCCTCGGGTAACGACCGGACGAGACGCCACCCCGCGGCGTACCCGGCGTCGGACGCGCGTTCCGACAGATTCATGTCGGCTCCACACCGCCGTCGTCGGAGACCGACGGAGCCGGCGGCACGATGATGTCGCGGGCACCCTCGGATCCGCGGACGGCGAGCACTCGTTGGAACACGGTCACGATGCTCAGCGCGGCAAGAATCCACATTGCGGGATAGATGAGACTGTCCAGCCACGGAATGTCGAAATGTCTTCCGACACCGGTGAGCCCGGCCCCGACCAGAACGATGACGAGGCGGTCGGGTCGTTCGATCCAACCACCGTCCGCGGACAGGCCGCTGGCCTCGGCGCGCGCTTTGGCGTACGAGATGACCTGCGAGGTGACCAGGCAGACGAGAGTGGCAACGAGCAGTAGCTTGTCGTTCTCGGAATACACGGCCCACCAGGCCAAGCCGCCGAATATCGCGCCGTCCGCAACGCGGTCGCACGTCGCGTCGAGAACGGCACCGTATTTGGTGCCGCCTCCTCGTGCGCGAGCCATCGCGCCGTCGAGCATGTCGAACAGAACGAACAGGGTGATGACGATCGAGCCCCACCACAGGTAGCCGGCAGGGAACATCGTCACCGCAGCGGTCACTGTGACGACCGTGCCGATGATTGTCACCGAGTCCGGAGTCAGGCCGGTGCTGTTGAGCGCGCGGCCCAACGGGGCCGTCAACTTCGAGACCGGCGCACGGCCGAAGATGCTCAGCACGCCGCACGCTCCCCTTGCCGGTGGTTCATTCGTTCCAGGCCGAGGCAAGCAGGGCCCGAGTGTCGCGGAGCAGTTGCGGCATCACCTTGGCACCGCCGATCACCGTGATGAAGTTGGCGTCACCACCCCACCGCGGCACGATGTGCTGGTGCAGGTGCTCGGCCAGCGAACCGCCTGCAGCCGCCCCGAGGTTGAGGCCGACATTGAAACCGTGCGGGCTCGACACTCGCTTGATCACGCGAATCATCTTCTGCGTGAACGCCATCAGCTCCGAGCTCTCGGCGGGCGTGAGATCCTCGAGCGCCGCGACACGTCGGTACGGCACGATCATCGTGTGGCCGGGGTTGTACGGGTACAGGTTGAGTACGGCATACACCGATTCGCCGCGCGCGACGACCAGTCCGTCCTCGTCCGTCATCTTCGGGATGTCGGAGAACGGCTCGGTCGACTTCGCCGAACCCTCCGCCGAACCCTGTGGGGCCTCGGCGATATACGACATCCGATGGGGAGTCCACAATCGCTGCAGCCGATCCGGTTCACCGGCACCGGTGGCGACGATCGACTCGTCGTGTTCTTCCATGTCAGCTCACTCCGGCGGTACTGGTCTGCACGAGTTCGGCGGTCGGTGATGCGTTGTTTCGCGCGGCGATCCACTCGGTGATCACGGTCACGGCCTCCGCCACCGGAACCCCGTTGACCTGAGTGCCGTCCCGGAATCGGAAGCTGACGGCACCTGCTTCGACGTCGCGCTCGCCGGCCAGCAGCATGAACGGGACCTTCTGCGCTGTTTGATTGAAGATTTTCTTCTGCATTCGGTCGTCGCTCGCATCGACCTCGGCCCTGACTCCGCGCTTCTTCAGTTCCTTCACCACCGCGAAGAGGTGGTCCTGATGCACCTCGGCCACCGGAATTCCGACGACCTGCACGGGCGCCAGCCAGGCCGGAAAAGCACCGGCGTAGTGCTCGGTCAGCACACCGAAGAACCGCTCGATGGATCCGAACAGGGCACGGTGAATCATCACCGGGCGCTCCTTGGTACCACCGGAACCGGTGTACTCGAGCTCGAAACGCTCGGGCAGGTTGAAGTCGAGCTGAATGGTCGACATCTGCCAGGTGCGGCCGAGCGCATCCTTCGCCTGTACCGAGATCTTCGGACCGTAGAACGCGGCACCGCCCGGGTCGGGCAC
Source organism: Rhodococcus sp. Leaf233 (assembly GCF_001426165.1). Taxonomy (NCBI): domain Bacteria; kingdom Bacillati; phylum Actinomycetota; class Actinomycetes; order Mycobacteriales; family Nocardiaceae; genus Rhodococcus; species Rhodococcus sp. Leaf233. The sequence continues at coordinate 68,440 of NZ_LMRO01000013.1, read as the reverse complement.
CAGATCGAGACCCGACGCCGCGGCCACCTCGGCGAGGGTGGTGGTCGCCTCTTCCCAAACTTCGTCGCTGCCGACGGACTTCTCAGGATTACGAGTCGACAGTTCGAGGTAGAAGTCGTCGAGTCCGTAGTCCTTGAGCAGCCCGAGAACGAATTCGAGGGTGCTGGTGAGCTCGCCGCGCATCTGGTCGCGAGTGCAGAAGATGTGCGCGTCGTCCTGGGTCATGCCGCGCACTCGGGTCAGACCGTGGATGACGCCGGACTTCTCGTAGCGGTACACCGAGCCGAACTCGAACAAGCGCAGCGGCAGTTCACGGTACGAGCGGCCGCGGGAGCGGAAGATCAGATTGTGCATCGGGCAGTTCATCGGCTTGAGGTAGTAATCCTGGCCGGGCTTGCGCACGTCGCCGTTCTCGTCGAGTTCGGCATCCAGGTGCATCGCCGGGAACATGCCGTCCCGGTACCAATCGAGGTGACCGGACACCTCGTACAGATGGCCTTTGGTGATGTGCGGGGTGTTGACGAACTCGTAGCCCTCTTCGATGTGGCGCTGACGTGAGTAGTTCTCGAGTTCGTTGCGGATCACGCCGCCCTTGGGGTGGAACACCGGAAGACCGGAACCCAGTTCGTCGGGAAAGCTGAACAGGTCCAACTCGGAACCGAGCTTGCGGTGATCACGACGTTCGGCTTCGGCGAGCAACTCGAGATGCGCATCGAGCGCCTCGGTGGACTCCCAGGCGGTGCCGTAGATGCGTTGCAGATCGGCGTTGTCCTGGTTGCCCCGCCAGTACGCAGCCGAGCTGCGGGTGAGCTTGAACGCCGGCACGTACTTGGTGGTGGGGATGTGCGGGCCGCGGCACAGATCGCCCCAGATGCGTTCACCGGTACGGGGATTGAGGTTGTCGTACGCGGTGAGCTCTCCCCCGCCGACTTCCATGACCTCGGGATCGTCGATCCCGGACTTGTCGTCGATAAGTTCGAGTTTGTAGGGCTCGTTCGCCAACTCTTCACGGGCCTGATCGACCGATTCGTACACCCGACGCGAGAACCGCTGCCCGGCCTTGACGATCTGCTTCATCTTCTTCTCGAGCGCAGTCAGATCCTCTGGGGTGAACGGCTGCTTCACGTCGAAGTCGTAGTAGAAGCCGTCCTTGATGAACGGTCCGATGCCCAGCTTGGCATCGGGGAAGAGCTCCTGAACGGCCTGAGCAAGAACGTGCGCAGCCGAATGCCTGATGACGCTTCGCCCGTCCTCGGTGTTCGCCGGGACCGGCTCGACCTCGGTATCGGAGTCGGGAGCCCACGACAGATCACGGAGCTTGCCCTCCGGATCTCGCACGACGACGATCGCGTCCGGACCCTTGTTCGGCAGACCGGTGTCGCGTAGCGCCGTACCTGCGGTCGTTCCTGCCTGCACCGAGATGCGGGCGGGCGAGACGGCGGCGACAACGGGCATGCTCACAGCGATGTACTCCTCGATCGGTTCATCTGGCCAGGAAGGCCTCCGACAGCCTATCGGCAACGGGCCACCGCGCGGCCCTCAGCGCGGCGCGTGCGTCACAAGGGACTCTCGAGCCAGGTCCAGTCGAGGCCGAACCAACCTCCGACCAGCGCGAAAGTGCCCAGAAGCCACAGTGTTGCGAGCACGACGACCGTCGTGAACAACACGCCGAGTCCCTTGACGACGATCGACTGCTTCGAGAACCAGGCCATGAACGCGTCGTACCTCTTGCGGACGAAGCGCAGCGCGCCCTTGGCCCACTCGAACTCCGAGGCCAGGATGCCCAGTCCTGCGAACACGATCAGCCAGCCGGGGCCGGGGTACGGAATGGCCAGCACACCCAACGCCAACACCAGAGCTCCGACGACACCGACAGTGATCCGGTAGGCGAGATCGAGCGACTTGTTCTCGGCGATGCGAGACCGAAACCGTCGATGCTTCTTCGCCAGCTGTTCTGCCGGACCACTCGAGTCCGCTGTGCTGGTCTTGCCGTCCGCCTCGCGGGACGTGGATCCGTCGGTGCTCACCGGGTCAGATTACCGGGACGGAACACGAAAAAGCCCGCACCGACAAGCGGTGCGGGCTTTCTTCGTCTGTGGTCCCGGCTGGGATCGAACCAGCGACCTTCCGCGTGTGAAGCGGACGCTCTTCCACTGAGCCACGGGACCGAACGAGGCAAAACATTAACACGAGGTGTCGCAGTGGATCGAATCGCCTGCTCCGGCTCGTCGATGTCGCATTCGACGCCTGCATCGAGCGCAGACCTCGCTCCCCCGGACCCGGCCCGACCCCATCTTTCACACGGTTCACAGCCGCCAGAGACCCGAATTCTGGGGCTGACCACGAGATTTGTGAGTTTCACTCCCGTTGGGTTAATGTTTTCCCCGCACCACGGAGACAGCAACTGCCCAGCAGTGATTGCCTCCGGGGTATGCGGATGTGGCGCAGTGGTAGCGCATCACCTTGCCAAGGTGAGGGTCGCGGGTTCGAATCCCGTCATCCGCTCGAGGGTCTCGACCCATGGTGGAGTGGCCGAGTGGTGAGGCAACGGCCTGCAAAGCCGTGCACACGGGTTCGATTCCCGTCTCCACCTCGCTAGTGCATCGGTTGTGAAGGCCGATGCGAGGACATGCGCGATTAGCTCAGCGGGAGAGCGCTTCCCTGACACGGAAGAGGTCACTGGTTCAATCCCAGTATCGCGCACCACAGTCAGAACAAAGGACCCCCTTTCGAGGGGGTCCTTTTTTCGTGGCTTACCCAGTCTCGGTGGTGATTCACGCCATAGAAGTGCACAGTGGAGACGACGCACACACTTCGATGGAAGGACACTCACGTGTCGGACGATGCTCGCAGTGCACCCACGGACGAAACACCCACCGACACGGCCGGCCCCGGTAACGCGACCGACAGCGAAGAGCCTCAGGTCGACGACGCCACACTCGAAGAAGCGAAGAAATCGGTCGAGGGACTCGACGACCGATACCGACCCGGCGCTCGGCCCACTGTGGCTCTCCCCGGAACCAACGGCACCGTCGCGGGTACAGCCTTTGCCGACATGGTCGACGACAACGGTGAGATGGTGGATGCCGACGATCAGGATGCATCCGACAGCTCCGAAACAGACAGCACGGACACCGATCACGCCGGCAGCGACGAAAAGGTAACGTCCTCGACCGATGGCTGAACACGACGTTCCCGACGCCCCCGCCGACATCGAACTCGGCGGGGGCGTCGCGTTTCTTCACACGCCGCCGATCCCGTCGCGCGGAGGGCTCGCTCTCACTCACGGTGCGGGCGGCAACTGCGGGTCGGTGCTCCTACAGAACATTGCGTCGATGTGGGCGGCGGCCGGCTTCACGGTCTTGCGGTTCGACCTCCCGTTCCGAGTCCGCAAGGCCAAGGGTCCTCCGCATCCCTCCCGTTCCGAGGAGGACCGGATGGGGATCGCCGCGGCCGTCGATCGACTGCGTGCGGAAACCGACGGGTTCGTCGTGTTCGGCGGGCATTCGTACGGCGGCAGGCAGGGATCGATGATCGCGTCGGAGCAGCCGGGTCTCGTGGATGGTCTGGTGCTGACGTCCTATCCCCTGCACCCACCGGGAAAGCCCGACAAGCTTCGGACCCACCATCTGCCCGACCTACGTACCCCCACTGTTGTGCTGCACGGCACCAAGGATCCGTTCGCTACCACCGAAGAACTCGGGGCGGCGTTCGCGCTGGTTCCCGCGCCCACACTGCTGATCGACATCGACGGTGCAGGCCACGATCTCGCACCGGCGAAGTACGACGCAGCGCAGCGGACTCTCGATGCTGCTGTCTCACTGTTCGAGTCGCTGCCCGCCGATCCGTCGGGCGTCGTCCCGCTCTTCGACCCGTCACGCTGAAGTGGTGTACTGACGTTATGCCGACCTGGGGATGGTTCATCGTTGCGCTGGTCCTCGTCGATACCGCGGTGCTCGCGGCCTGGTTCCTCGCGCGTCGAAAGCCGGACAGATCGCGTGCCACGTCCCAGAGCTCGAAGCTGGTAGGACTGGACGACGGTGCGCGAGCAGAAATTCACCGATTGTTGGCCGCCGACAAGAAGATTCAGGCCATCAAGGTTTTCCGTGATCGAACCGGTGCCGGATTGCTCGATGCCAAGAACGCAATCGAGACGATGCAACGCGGAGCACCGTTTCCTCCCCCGTCGACCATTCTCGATGCAGCGAGTTCGGGTCCCGTGCGATGGGACGACCTCCTCCCCCGACTGACGGCACTCAAATCGGAAGGCAAAGCGATTGCGGCGATCAAGCTGCTGCGCGATCGAACAGGACTGTCGTTGCGGGACGCGAAGAATGCCGTCGATCAGCTGTGAGCGTTCGTGAGGCGGGCCCGGCGGATGCGCACCGAGTCGCCGATCTGGCCGCACTGACCTTCCCGTTGGCCTGCCCACCTGGAACGCAACCCGGCGATATCGAGACTTTCATCTCGAACGTGTTGTCGGCCAAGCACTTCGAGACGTACATCGCCGACCCGAACAGGACCGTACTGCTCGACGAGTCGGCTGAGGCACAGGTACTCGGATACGCGATGCTGGTGTTCGGCACTCCCACCGACTCCGGCATCCGCTCGGCGCTGTCCCACGAGCCGACGGTAGAGATCAGCAAGCTGTACGTCCGACCCACCGAACACGGCGGCGGAGTCGCAGCGCGCCTGATGACGTCGGCGCTGGACAGTGCTCGTCGGCATGGCTGCCGAGGGGCGTGGCTGGGCGTCAACCAACAGAACGTCCGCGCCCAGAAGTTCTATGCCAAGTACGGATTCGAGACAGTCGGCACCAAGACGTTCGTCGTCGGCGACCGGACGCACGACGACTACGTCATGCAGGTGCAGCTCTGAGCCTGCCTCGACCGAGGCAGGTCAGCCGACGGCAGCGAAACGAGACAGTGCGAGCAGACGGGACGTCGCACGGAGGTACTTCTTCCGGTAACCACCCGCGAGCATCTCCTCGGTGAAGATCTCGTCGAGCTTGCCACCCGAGGCCGTCACCGGAATACCCGCGTCGTACAGGCGGTCGGCGAGGACGACCAGTCGCAACGCAATTGCCTGATCGGAAGCCGGGTGCACGTTCTTCAGGAACACCGCGGGAATACCGTCCAACAATTTGCCGTAGCGCGACGGGTGCAGCGTGCTCAGGTGCGCCAGCAGGTCGTCGAAGTCGTCCAGGGTCGCGCCCTCGATACCGTCGGCACGCTCGACGAGCTCGGCCTCCGACGTCGGCTCCGGGGCCGGCGGCAGATCGCGGTGCCGGTAATCGGGACCGTCGACGCGGACGGACTCGAAGATCGAACCGAGCTTCTTGATCTCCCGCAGGAAGTCCTCGGCCGCGAAGCGGCCTTCGCCGAGCTGGCCGGGCAGGGTGTTCGACGTCGCCACGATGGACACGCCGCGCTGCGAGAGCTCCGACAGCAGTCGCGAGACCAACATCGTGTCGCCCGGATCGTCGAGCTCGAACTCGTCGATGCACAGAACACTGTGGTTCGAGAGCTCTTCGAGAGCCTTGTTGAAGCCCAATGCACCGACGACGTGCGTCAACTCCACGAACGTGCCGAACGCCTTCGGTTCGGGGACGCTGTGATAGATCGAGGCCAGCAAGTGGGTCTTACCGACGCCGAAGCCGCCGTCGAGGTAGAGCCCCGCACCGGTGGCCGGGGTCTTCTTACCGAACAGCCCGCGCTTGCCCTTGCCGCGAATCTTCTGCACCTTGTTCGCGAATTCCTCGGCTTTCGCGACCGCAGCGGCCTGCGTCGGCTCCTTGGGATCGGGAATGTACGAGGAGAAGCTGACGTCGTCGAACATCGCCGGCGGAACCATCTGCGCGATCAGCTGATCGGAGGGGACCACGGGATTTCGGTCGACAAGGCGTGCGGGCATTGATCGAGCGTAACGACGTGGTCTCATGTGACTCATGCAGCTTCTCGATATTGGGACCTACTTCACATCGGAGCAGGCCGCCGCAGCGCTCCCCGCCATCGGAACGGAAGTGGACGACGACGGTCTGCGATCGCTGTATGCCTACCCGACCGATGTGGGCCGACCGTGGATCCGTACCAATTTCGTCTCCAGTATCGACGGGTCCGTCACCTCCGACGGTGCCTCGGCCGGATTGGGCACCCCGGCAGACACCCGGTTGTTCGGCATCCTGCGTGAGCTGTGCGATGCGGTGCTCGTCGGCGCCGGCACCGTGCGCGGAGAGAACTACGGCGGGGTCGCCCTGTCTCCCGATGTCATCGCTCGCCGGCAGGCGAACGGTCAGGAATCGGTGCCGACCATCGTGGTCGTCACCGCCTCCGGCTCCATCGATGCGCGGTCTCGCCTACTGACGGACACAGCGGTGATGCCGGTGGTGCTCACGTCCGCCGCGGCGGACCGCTCTGCGGTAGGCGAACTCCGGACGGCCGGGGCGACGGTGCTCGAGGTGTCCGGCGAATCGGTGTCGACCACCGACATTGTCGAGTCTCTGTCCCAGCTCGGGTTCGGTCGCGTGCTGTGCGAGGGCGGACCAGGACTGTTCGGTCAGCTGGTGTCCGACGGGGCGGCGGACGACGTGTGCCTGACGATCTCACCGAAGGTGATCAGTGGGCCTGCCGGCCGCATCGCCCATGCCGCACACGCCGCCGATACGTCCATGCAGCGCGCACTCGTGCTCGGCGACACCGACGGCACGCTGTTGACCCGCTGGGTGCGGCCGTGACGAGAGACGCGGGCGCGGCAGCGAAGCAAAAGTAGATAGCCTCGCACCGTGACGCAGAAACGTTCGTTGCTCGCCGCAGTACTCCTCGTCGCCACGGTCTGCGCGGCCTGTGGAGGCGGCCCGTCGATCCGTCCCGAAGTGGCGGTGGAGCAGCGCTCGCCCGGTCAGCCCGCCGAGTCGTCGCCCGCAACCCCGCCCGAACCGGCTGCACTCGATGTTCCGACCACCGACCTCGATTGGTCCGAGTGCACCTCGGCCACTCTCGGGATGTTCGGGCTCACCGCCACCACGCCGGGCCTGACACTCGAATGCGGTGAGTACGAGGCCGATGTCGACGCCAGCGGTCAGATGTTCGGCACCTTCGCCGTCGGGGCGCTTCGGGCCAAACTCGACCGGACACCCGTCGATGCCGGGCCCCTGGTGTTCACGTCCGGTTCGGATCGTTCGTCGATCGCAACCTTGGCCACGATGGCCGCCGGCACACTCGCCACGCTGCTCGAGGCACATCCGATCGTTGCCGTGGATCGCCGCGGCATCGGACGCTCGACGGCCGTGGACTGCATCGACGACACACCCCAGGCGCCTACCAAGGCTGCCGTCGATGCCCTGGGACAGTTCTCCAGATCCGACTCGGACTCCGTCGACCGCGCGGTCGACGCCGGACGAGACGCCACCATCGAATGCACCGACACCCTGCAGCCGCAGGAGCTCGCCTTCGGCACCGGGTACGCCGCGGACGATCTCGATCGGCTTCGACAGTTGTGGGGCGTGGACCGGATCGGCCTGATCGGAGCGGGAAACGGTTCTCTCACCGCCATGGCCTACGCCGCGAAGTTTCCCGACAACGTCGCGCGCCTGATCCTCGATTCGCCGACGGGCGTCAACGCCGACCAGGCAACGCTCGCCGAGCAGCGAACTCAGGGCAAGGAAGCGGCGTTCGCTGCCTTCGCACAGCGTTGCGTCGCGCTGAACTGCTCGCTCGGAAGTGACCCGACGGCCGCAGTGGCACAGTTGATCAAGCGCGCCGCCGGCGGCGAGTTCGCACCGCTGTCCACACACGAAGTTCTCGACGCGATCACCTTTGCCCTGGCTTCGACCGCGGGAGACGCGTCGACGCGGGCGAGAGATCTGTCCTCGACGCTTTCCGCTGCCGCCGCCTCCGACACGACTGCGCTCGCAGCGCTCGCCGAACGAGGCCGGGCGGCGTACGGCACCGACGGCCAGTTCGTCGCCCGCTGCACGGACGGGCAGCAGTGGCCTTCTCCGCAGGGCGTCCGCGACCTGGCAACGGGGTGGACCGACCGCTACCCGATCTACGGAACCGACGCTGCCCTGACGGCATTGCTGTGCTCGTCCTGGCCGACGGCTCCCTCCGTCCCACTACCCACCTCGCTGGACGTTCCGGTCCTGGTTCTGTCCAACGCCGGCGACCCGATCGTCGGCAACGGCGGCCTGTCCTCGGTCACCGGCCTGATCGGTGCGACGGGTGCCGCCGTCGCATCGGCCGCCTGGCAGGGCAGCGGGCATCCGAGCATCGGCGGGTCGCAGTGCCTGCAGAGTGCTGCTGTCACATACGCCCGAGACACGACGCTTCCGACCGACGGCACCGTCTGTCCGGCCTGACTCGACTCCTCGGAGGGTCGCGAAAGACACGGGCCCCGCGGGGTGTCCTGAACGGGCGCACCGACCGTCTCGGGTACCGTTCGCGGGTGTCACTTAGCTTTCTGGAGCCGCGTACCGGGCGGACCACCGCCGAAGTAATCAAATACGCGCTCTGGCCGATCGCCATCATGACCGTCGTGCATCGGGTGGTGATCAGGGCGGTCAACGGCGATGTCACCAATGACTTCAACCCGGTGTACAACGCAGCTCTCGCGTTCCTCAACCGGCAGCCGGTGTACACCGCGAACTTCGATTCGGTCGATCCTCATTACCTGTACCAGCCGAGCGCGACGATGCTGCTCTCCCCCATCGCCATCATCGACCCGGAGCGCTCGCGCTGGCTGTTCATCCTTGCCAGCACCGTGGCCATCCTCGTAGCGCTGTACATCCTGCTGCGCATCTTCGGCTTCCGACTGGACTCGGTGGCTGCACCCGCCCTGCTCCTGGCTGCCTTCGTCAGCGAGACGGTGACGAACACACTGGTGTTCACCAACTTCAACGGTTTCGTACTCCTCGGCGAGGTGGCGTTTCTGGGATTCCTGTTGCAGCGCAAGGATTTGTCCGCCGGTGTCGCGATGGGCTTGACCCTGGCGATCAAGCCGATGCTCGCACCGCTGCTGCTGCTCCCCCTGATGACGAGACAGTGGAAGGTGTTCATCACCTCGATCGCCATCCCGGTGGTGATGATGGCCATCGCCTGGCCGTTGTCCGTCGATCCCAAAAATTTCATCGATCGGACGCTGCCGTACCTGCTGCAGACGCGTGACTACTTCAACAGCGCTGTCGTCGGCAACGGCCGTTACTACGGTGTGCCCGAGTTCCTGACCCTCGGCATCCGCGCCGTCCTGGCCATCATGGTGTTGGTCTCGCTGTGGTTGCTCTACCGGTACTGCCGAGAAGATCGACTGTTCTTCTTCGCCACCACCTCCGGCCTGATCCTCACCGCGCACTGGCTGCTGGGCTCACTGGGCCAGATGTACTACTCGATGATGCTGTTCCCGTTGCTCATGACGGTCGTGCTCAGGAACTCGCTACTCCGGAACTGGCCGGCCTGGCTCGCGATCTACGGGTTCATGAACGCCGATCGTTGGTTGTCCGGACGGTGGATCGAAACCGGACGGGCCCTCGACTATCTCCGCACCACCTTCGGTTGGGCGCTGCTGATCGTCGTGATCTTCGGAGTGCTCGTCGGACGCTGGTTCGCCGCGAGAACAGAGGGACGGCTCGACGAGGGAATAGAGCCCAGCTACCTGTTACCGACCGCGTCACCAGCGAAAACGGCATAACCCGGCAAATCGTATTAGCGTGTCAGCATGAGTTCAGCAACAGACAACAATGCCGCTCCGGCCGTCCAGCTCACCGACGCGCAGTGGCGGGAGAAGCTGACACCCGAGGAGTACGCGGTTCTGCGTCAGGCCGGTACCGAGCGCCCGGGCGTCGGCGAATACACCGACACCACCACCGAAGGCATCTACGAGTGCCGCGCCTGCGGAGCCGAACTGTTCCGCAGCACCGAGAAGTTCGAATCGCATTGCGGATGGCCGTCTTTCTTCGACCCGGCCGACAGCGACGCCGTCATCCTGAAAGAGGACACCACGCTCGGGATGCGCCGCGTCGAGGTCGTCTGCCGCAACTGCCACAGCCACCTCGGCCACGTTTTCGAGGGCGAGGGCTACCCCACCCCGACCGACCAGCGGTACTGCATCAACTCGATTTCTCTGGTGCTCAAGCCTGCATCCTGATCGGTCCGGACATCCCGGGGATCGCCGCGCACTCGGCGAACCTGTGCTGAGGATGCGTCGAGACCGAGCCGCGAGCTCCGGAGATTACCTCTGCTTGACCCGATCGTTAGGGTAGCTTTGGGGTTGTGGCCACGTCGATCAAGACCTTCTGGTGGCGCCAGGTGAAAATCACCGGCGTCACACCCAATTTCGGTGACGAATTGACGCCGGGACTGGTCGGAACATTGTTCGGGCAGAAGTGTTCCTGGCGTCGCGCGAAGCGCTGCGACATGATCGGGGCAGGTTCCACCCTGGAAATGGTCCAGCTCATGCAGGCCCGGAAGGGTCTCAAGGTCTGGGGCTCGGGTTTCATGCTCAGTGACGCCGCCCACGAACGAGACTTCAGCTACCCCGATTTCGACTTCTACGCGGTTCGCGGACATCTGTCGCTGGGACGCATCAAGTCCGAGCGCGAGGTCGCGGTCGGGGACCCCGGGCTGCTGGCGAACAAAGTCTATGCACGCTCCCCACGGGTACCCGGCCGGATCGGCCTCGTCTACCACTGGGTGCACAAGAAGGATCCCGTAGTGCGCTCGCTTGCGCGAGACAAGAGCGTCACGTTGATCGACCCGTCCAGAAATCCGGCCAAGGTCATCGCCGACATCACTGCATGTGACTTCGTGATGTCCACGAGTCTGCACGGGTTGATCGTCGCAGACTCGTACGGCATCCCCAACGCATGGATAAAGCTGCCGCAAGACATAGGCGGCAACGGATACAAATTCGACGATTATTACTCTGCTTTCGACCGAGAAGCTGTCCAGCATTCGTCGGACCTTGCGCGAGATCACGATCGAATCGCGCAGCTACAGCACGAATATCGGCCGGTCCCGAATCTGAAAGAAATTCAGAACAAACTGATCGGAGCCTTTCCTTTCGCTCCGCCCTACACAGCCTGAATTCGACAGGCCGACACTCGAGCCGGTCATCATTCGCTCCCACATGATCGCTTTCGAGCGCCCTATTGCGACGGTGCATACTGTGAGCATGCGCACTTTCACCTCACCAGAGCAGATCAAGGCGGCCGTCGGCGAAGAACTGGGAACCAGCGACTGGCTCCAGATCACCCAGGAACGGGTGAACACCTTTGCCGACGCCACCGGCGACCACCAGTGGATCCACGTCGACGTCGAACGAGCGAAAAAAGAGAGCCCGTTCGGCGCGCCGATCGCCCACGGATTCCTGAGTCTGTCGCTCGTGTCGATGCTGAACTGGCAGATCTACACCATCGAGAACACCAAACTCGGAATCAACTACGGCTCCAACAAAGTTCGCTTCATCAACCCTGTCAAGGTCGGATCCCATGTCCGGTTGCGGACCACCCTCACCTCTGTCGAGGACGCGTCGGGCGGAGCGTTGCAGATCGTGACGACCGCAACGCTCGAGATCGAAGGCGAGGACAAGCCGGCCTTGGTTGCCGAGATCATCTCGCGGGTGGTGTTCTGACCGATCGTGTCACCGGTGGATCGAACGCAGTGATCGGCGGCAGCGGCGCGTCGTAGCGTTCGATCTCCACCAGCACGTGCTGCCCGGTGCACCCTCGCGAGAGCGACGACGACCCGACGTCGGCGGTGAGAACGTTCACGCTGCCGTGCTTGCACATCGAATCGGGATCAGCCGGATCGAGCGGGTCGTACCAGGCCCCGGTCGACAACTGAACTACCGCTTCGAGCATCGCGTCGTCGACGACCACACCGGCCAGGCACGAACCGCGGTCGTTGAACACTCGCACCACATCGCCGTCCGACACTCCCCTGGCCTCCGCCGCACACGGATGCATTCGAATCGGCTCTCGGCCCTGAACCTTCGAATTCCGGCTCACCGCACCGTGATCGAGCTGACTGTGCAGCCTGGTGCGCGGCTGGTTGGCGATCAAGTGCAGAGGAAACTGCTCGGCCCGCGCCCCGCCGAGCCACTCCTGCGGCTCGAACCACATCGGATGCCCTCGGCAGTCGTCGTAATCGAACCCCGCGACCGTCGCCGAGAAGATCTCGATCTTGCCGCTCGGTGTCCGCAGCGCGTTGCCGATCGGGTCCTGGCGAAAATCCTCCAGAAACGTCAACTCGTCCTCGGTCTTCATCCGGAACGAACCCTCACGCGTGAAGTCGTCGAATTCCGGGGTCTGCACGCCGTCGGCCCGCAGATACTCGCGCCACTGCCCGTACATGTGCTCGAGCCATTGCTGTGACGTGCGCCCCTCGGTGAACTGCTGCCCCACACCGAGTTTCGTAGCGAGTTCCGCGAAAGTGTCGTAATCGTCGCGCGAATCGGCGAATCGCTCGGCAGCCGGCGCCATGGCCACGAGCAGTGGATCGTTGCGTGTGCAGCTCAGATCCGACCGTTCCAGCGATGTGGTCGACGGGATTACGACGTCTGCGTGCTTGGCCATCGGCGTCCAGTAGGGATCGTGGACGACGACGGTATCGGGCCTGCCGAGTGCCCGGCGCAATCGTCCCAGATCCTGGTGGTGATGAAACGGGTTGCCGCCCGCCCAATAGACCACTTTGATGTCGGGATAGACCAAACGTCGGCCGTCGTAGTCGAATTCGTGCCCTGGGTTGAGCAGCATGTCCGAGACAGCTGCGACCGGGATCAGATCGGCCACCGGATTGATTCCCTGCGGCAGTGTCGGCAACGGATAGGGCACAGGAGCGAGGCCGGGCTCGTTCATCGAGCCGTATCCGTGTCCGAATCCCCCACCGGGCACGCCGATTTCGCCCAACATCGCTGCCAACGTGATGCCCATCCACGGAGCCTGTTCACCGTGCTGCGTACGTTGCAGGGACCACGTGACGGTCACCATCGTGCGTTTCGACGCCATGTCCCGTGCCAGCTCTGCGATTACGGACGGCTCGATACCGCAGATCTCCGACGCCCACTGCGGGGTCTTGGGAGTGTCGTCCGAGACACCGAGAAGGTAGCGCTCGAACTCGGGGTAACCCTCGCAGTATTTCTCCAGAAACGCTGTGTCGTGCAGTTTTTCGTCGGCCAGGACGTATGCCAGAGCCAGCATCATCGCCACGTCGGTTCCGGGCCGTGGGGCGATCCACCGCGCCTCGCCCGACATGTCGTTGCGCAATGGACCGACGGTGACGATCTGCCCGCCGCGGGCGCGCATCGCGTCGAGCGAACCGACGGTCGGATGATCCGACGTACCACCGTGATTGATGCCGGTGTTCTTCACCGGAACTCCGCCGAACGCCACCAGCAGTTCGGTGTGTTCGGCGATCACGGACCAGGATGTGGAGCGGGAGAACATCTTCCAGTGCGCGCCGAGCACGTGCGGCATGATGACGCCGGTCGCACCGAGCGAATAGCTGTGCACGGATCGCGTGTAGCCGCCGATGCAGTTCAGGAAGCGGTGTACCTGACTCTGCGCATGATGAAAGCGGCCGGCACTGGCCCAACCGTACGACCCGCCGTAGATGGCGTTGTTGCCGAATGTGTCCACCACGCGGCGCAACTCGCGCGACAACAGGTCGGTGAGCTCGTCCCACGAGACGTCGACGAACTCCTCGCTACCGCGCCTGTCGGTGGGGCCGGGACCGTTCTCGAGCCAGCCCCTGCGTACCGCAGGCGAGGTGACGCGGGATCGATGGGTCACCGAGCCGACGAGGTTGCCCAGCACCGGGGAAGGATTGCTGTCCGTCACCTGAGGATGAATCGCGGTGACGTCACGTCCGTCCGAGTCGGCGCGGAACATCCCCCAGTGGCCCATGTGCTGGACGCCGGTCACTCCGGTCATCGAATCCCGAACGCGCTCAACGCTGCCAGCAGTGCGTCGGGACGCTCGGCCGTCGGCGCCGGATCGACGAGTGCGAAACTGCACCCGATCTCCTGTGCCGCGCCGTCGGCCTCGGCGCTGTCGCCCACCATCAGCGTCCGCGCGGGCTCGACGCCGAGAGCGGCCACCGCATGTCGGAAGATCTCCGGTTGCGGTTTGACGTGCCCGACCTCGAACGAGAGCACGAATTCGTCGACGTACCGGTCCAGGCCCCGGGCAGTGAACGCCGGACGGATGTCGAAGGCAATGTTGCTCAGCACCCCGACGCGAATCGACCGTCCCGCCAATGTCGACAGTGCCGCTTCCGTGTCGGGATAGGGCGTCCAGGAGTCGGCGTCGATGACTCGTCCGTACACCGATTCGGCCTGTGCCTCGGCGGTGATGCCGGACTGCGCCAGAACGTGCAGATACGCCTGCCGATGCAGGGCCGGATCCAGATCGCGATGACGCCATGCGTGCCGAGTGGCGTCGTCGAACTCGACCGTCTCGCCGACCGGAGCGGTCATGCGTCGCATGAGCTCGGCGGCTCCGGCTCCGTCGACCGGAACGCCGTCGGCATCGTGCACACCGTCGAACCACGACGGCTCCTCTTCCAGTCGGAAGAGTGTGCCGGAGAAGTCGAAAAGAACGGCGTCGACGATGGGTGTGTCCGTCCCCGTCACGGTAGTGATTCGACGAGCGCGTCCACCTCGACCCGAGGGCCGGTGAAGAACGGCGTCTCCTCGCGCACGTGTCGGCGTGCCTCGGTGGCCCGGAGATCGCGCATCAGGTCCACGATGCGGTCGAGCTCCGGGGCTTCGAAAGCCAGGATCCACTCGTAGTCACCGAGCGCGAACGAGGGGACGGTGTTGGCGCGCACGTCCTTGTAGTCGCGTGCTGCCTTCCCGTGATCGGCGAGCATCGTCCGACGTTCCTCGTCGGGCAGCAGGTACCAGTCGATCGAGCGGACGAACGGGTACACGCAGATGTACGCGCCCGGATCCTCGCCCGCGATGAACGCAGGCACGTGGCTCTTGTTGAACTCGGCGGGGCGGTGCAGAGCAGTGTTGCTCCATACCGGCGTGCTCGCCTTGCCCAGCGCGGTGGTGCGCCGGAAGTCGGAGTACGTCGCCTGCAGGTCCTCGATGCGCTCGGCGTGCGTCCACACCATGAAGTCGGCATCGGCCCGCATGCCGGCGATGTCGTAGACCCCGCGCACGACGACACCCTTGTCCTCACGGCCCTCGAAGAATGCCCGGGCTTCCTTCGCAGCGGCCGCGCGGTCGTCGCCCAGAACCCCGGGTGTGACCTTGTAGACCGAGAACATCAAGTACCGAAGAGTCGAATTGAGCGCTGAGTAATCGAGGCGTGCCATGGCCCCTATCGTGCCACCTCGACCAGACGGGCGGCAGCGGTGGTGGCGGACGCAATACAGGCCGGTACCCCGACGCCGCGCTGCCACGCTCCGGTCACGGCGAGCCCGGCGAGTTCGGACACTCCGGATTCGATGGCGGCGACGCGGTCGAGGTGTCCGGGAGCGTACTGCGGCAATCCGCCCGGCCACCGCTGGACGGTCACTGCCAGCGGCCGGGTGCCGATACCCGAGACCGTGGCCAGGTCGGCGAGCGCGACGTCGATCGTGTCCTCGTCGGATCGCTGCGCGGCAGTGTCGTCGCCGAAACGCCCGAGCGAGGCTCGCAGCAGTACCGCGTCACGCTGGGCCAGGTGCGGCCACTTTCGACTGGACAGCGTGAACGCCTTCACGTCCAGCCCCGCGTCCGTCGCCACCAGAATTCCCGAATTCTGCGGCAGCTCGGTCGACGTCGGAAACGCCATCGCCACGACCGTCGACGACGCAAGTTCGATCTCACGGGCCGCGCGCGACGCGTCCGGTGCGAGGTCTGTGATGAGATCGGCCAGTATCGGTGCCGGTACCGCCAGCACGACCCCGTCGACCACACCCACCCGATCGACGAACCAGCCGCCCGACTCACGGCGGATCTCGCCGACGCTCGTCTCGCGCAGAACGCGAGCGTCGGTGGCTGTAACCAAAGCGTCGAGCAGCACCGCGTAGCCGTCCCGGAGTCCACCGAACACCGGCCCCGGGGACGGAGTCGGGAGTGCCTTCAGCACAGCCTCGGTCAGGTTCGCCGCGCCGTTGTCCAACGCAGCGGCCAGCGTCGGCAGCGCAGCACGGACACCGATGGAGCTCGCCGAACCGGAGTAGACCCCGCCGAGCAGTGGATCGACCGAACGGCTCACCACCTGGTTCCCGAAACGTGTGCCCACGAGATCGGCCACGCTGGCATCGGAGCCCCGGACCCATCGAAACGGCCGCTCGGTCTCGGTGTCGATGATGTGCAGCTCGGACGGATCGACCAGCTCTCGGACGGACTCCGCCGACGACGGGATACCCATGAGGGTGCCCACCGGAAGTGGATGAGTGCGTCCACCGGAGAAGACGAGCGGTCGCACCGTCGACGGGTGCACCAGCTGATCGGTGAGCCCCAGTTCCGCAAGCAGGGCGGGCACCTCCGGACGGCGCCCGATGAACGCCTCGGCACCGACATCGAGCGACTGATCGCCGACCGAGGTGGTGCGCAGGGTGCCGCCCACCCGGGACGATGCCTCGACCACGGTGATCTCAGCGTCGGGCCCGCACGCCTGCCGCAGGCGATACGCCGCGATGAGGCCGGAAATTCCGCCGCCGACGACGGCGTATCGCCGGACGGTCACAACGAATGCACCAACGCGACGACGCGAGTCAGGATGTCGGGATCGGTATCGGGAAGCACGCCGTGGCCGAGATTGAACACGTGGCCGCGGGCACCGGCCGCGATCGCACGATCCGCCTCGGCGGCAATGCGTCGGACCTCGGCCTCGACTGCGTCCCAGCCCGCGAACAGCACTGCGGGATCGAGATTGCCTTGCAGGGCCTTGCCGTGGCCCACCCGGTGCACCGCGTCGTCGAGCGGAATCCGCCAGTCGACCCCGACCACGTCGGCACCGGCCTCGCCCATGGCACCGAGGAGTTCTCCGGTGCCGACCCCGAAGTGGATCTTCGGGACGCCGGCCGAGGACACGGCGTCGAACACTCGTGTCGAGTGCGGCAATACGTACTCGCGGTAATCGGCGAGCGAGAGTGCACCCGCCCAGGAGTCGAACACCTGAACGGCGTCGACGCCCGCAGCCAGCTGGGCCTGCAGAAAGGTGATCGTGGTGGAGGCCAATGCGTCGAGCAAGGCGTGCCACGTGGCCGGATCGGACCGCATCAGAGCTTTGGTCTTTTCGTGATTGCGGCTCGGACCACCCTCGACCAGGTACGACGCAAGGGTGAAGGGTGCGCCGGCAAATCCGATCAGCGGGGTGGTTCCCAGTTCGCGAGTGAGAATGCGGACGGCGTCGGCCACCGGCTGCACCTGGTCGGAGGTGAGGACGGGCAGAGCCGCGACGTCCGCAGCCGAACGCACCGGATGCGCAACCACCGGTCCGGTACCGGCGACGATGTCGAGATCGATGCCCGCGGCTTTGAGCGGAACCACGATGTCGGAGAAGAGGATCGCTGCGTCGACGTCGTGACGACGTACGGGCTGCAGGGTGATCTCGGCGACCAGATCGGGCCGGAAGCACGAGTCCAACATCCCGATGCCTGCTCGGATCTTGCGGTATTCCGGAAGGGACCTGCCGGCCTGACGCATGAACCACACCGGCCGCCTCGACGTCGGTCGACCGTCGATCGCGGCCAGAAACGGCGCCTCCGGAAGTTCTCGTCGGGCGGGGGCTGCGGTGTGCGATTCGGCGTTCATCACCGTCCATGCTGCCACGTGCGACAACCGCCGCTACCCTCGAGGGCGAGACACTCATCGCAGTTCAGGACACTCGGATCGTTCGACGGACGCTCGGCGCAGTTCGATCACGGCTCGGCGCGCCTCCATCGCAGGACAACGTGACGCGTCTAACGTCCGGTGACGTGACCGAGCACCGATCTGACGCCGAACCTGCGCCTTTCCGCGCCGCCATCGACGCGATGCATCGGGCGCAGGTACACCCGGCGATCGAAATCGGTCCGATTCGGCCGCCGCAGAGACTCGCTCCCTACAGCTATGCGATCGGTGCCGAGGTCAAGCACGCCGACTCCGAGCAGATCGACGAACAGAGCGACGGCGACGCGTTCGGCCGTCTGATCCTGTTGTACGACCCCGACGGTGCCGAGGCCTGGAACGGCACTCACCGCCTGGTCGCGTACATCCAGGCCGACGTGGACGAGTCCCTCGCCGACGATCCGCTGCTCCCCGAGGTCGGCTGGAGTTGGCTGGTCGACGCCCTCGAATCGCGATCGGAACCGTTGAACGCGCTCGGCGGTACGGTCACCTCGACCAGCTCGGTACGGTACGGCGACATCGCCGGCCCGCCGAAGGCTCACCAACTCGAACTTCGTGCGTCCTGGACGGCGACGTCGGAGGATCTCTCGACCCATGTCGAGGCGTTCTGCGAGGTGCTCGCCTACGCCGCGGGCCTGCCGCCCGCGGGCATCACCACTCTCGGGCAGCGCAGTTCCAGTCGGACATAGCAGTTCCAGTCGTACATAGTTGCCGGTCCGTTCGGCCCCAGGGCCTAGAGTCACATCTCATGTCAGCCGAGAGTTCCCCGGACGCCGCGTCGGATGCAGAAGCGAACGAGCCTGTCGCCGTTCCGTTGTTGGCCCCCGCTGACGGGGTTCCCGACGTCGTCGACACCGCCGATGCCGTTCGCGCAGCCGCAGAGGCACTTGCCGCAGGCCACGGGCCCCTCGCCGTCGACGCCGAGCGCGCGTCCGGCTTCCGCTACTCCCAACGTGCGTACCTCGTGCAGTTCCGCCGCCGCGGCGCAGGCACCGTGTTGCTCGACCCCATACCCGTCACCGGCGACCTCGCACCCCTGGCCGAGGTCATCAACCCGCTCGAATGGGTATTGCACTCCGCGGACCAGGACCTGCCCGGTCTCGCCGAACTGGGGCTCGTCCCCGCCACGCTCTACGACACCGAACTCGCCGGCCGCCTGGCCGGATTCGACCGCGTCGGCCTCGGTGCGATAGTCGAGCGAACCCTCGGCCTGGCCCTGCAGAAGGGGCACGGCGCGGCCGATTGGTCCACCCGACCCCTCCCCGACACCTGGCTCAACTACGCCGCCCTCGACGTCGAAGTTCTGCTCGAGCTGCGAGACGCGATGGCCACCGAACTCGAGGCACAGGGCAAAACCGAGTGGGCAGCACAGGAGTTCGCCCACATCCTCGCCCTGGGCCCGCCCAAACCGAAAACCGACAGATGGCGTCGGACATCGGGGATCCATGCGATCAAATCTCCCCGCACCCTCGCTGCCGTCCGCGAATTGTGGGCCACGCGAGACGAATTGGCGGCCAAGCGTGACGTAGCACCGAGCCGGGTCCTGCCCGACTCGGCGATCGTCGCCGCGGCGACGGCCGATCCGAAGTCCTCACGCGAACTCGAACAGCTACCCGTCTTCGGCGGCCCCCGTCAGCGTCGGTCCTCTCGGTTGTGGGCCTCGGCCCTGACCCGAGCACGGGCGCTGCCCACCGCGGAATTGCCGTCGATGGCGGCATCGTTCGACGGGCCGCCACCGGTCAACCGATGGGCCCGCCGCGATCCGGACGCAGCGGCTCGACTCGCCGATGTGCGAGCGGCGATGACCGAGCTGAGCGAATCGGTGTCGGTACCGGTCGAGAACCTACTCATGCCGGATCTACTTCGGCGACTCGTATGGGATTGGCAGACTCCCGACGACGACGGCGTCGACCCAGGAGAGATGATCGACGCTCGGTTGACCGAGGGTGGGGCTCGGCCGTGGCAACGCTCGCTGGTGGTGCCGGTTCTGACGAAGGCACTGCACCCTTCCCAAGTTACCGACGGGTAATACCCGCTACAGTGGGTGGCGCGTCCGGGCACCCGGACGAGTCGTCCGCATCTGTCGGGAGGATCGAAAAGCGTGTCTGTACCCCCGTCCACCAGCTCACAGAGGAATGTTGTCTTCGTCGACGGCATCCGTACCCCGTTCGGCAAAGCAGGCCCCAAGGGCATGTACGCCGACACTCGCGCAGACGACCTCGTCGTCAAAGCAATACGCGAGCTTCTCCGCAAGAACCCCAATCTTCCTCCCGAGCGCATCGACGAGGTCGCGATCGCTGCGACCACACAGACCGGCGATCAGGGCCTGACCATCGGCCGGACCTCCGCTCTCCTGGCCGGGCTCCCCCGCAGCGTCCCGGGATTTGCGATCGACCGCATGTGCGCGGGTGCGATGACTTCGGTGACCACCACCGGATCGGGAATCGGCTTCGGCCAGTACGACGTCGTCATCGCAGGCGGAGTCGAGCACATGGGCCGCCACCCGATGGGTGAGGGTGTCGACCCCAACCCGCGCTTCCTCGCCGACAAGCTCGTCGATCCCAGTGCACTGGTGATGGGCAACACCGCCGAGAACCTGCACGACCGGTTCCCGAGCATCACCAAGGACCGCACCGACGCCTACGCCGTCGCCAGCCAGAACAAGTACGACGCGGCCAAGAAAGCCGGCTACATCGCCGACACTCTCGTTCCGGTCGCCACCAAATCCGCCGCAGGATGGGGCCTGGCTACCGAGGACGAGCCACCTCGCCCCGGCACCACCGTCGACGATCTCGCCAAGCTCAAGACGCCGTTCCGGCCCTCAGGACGAGTGACCGCAGGCAATGCTGCCGGCCTCAACGACGGCGCCACCGCGGCGATCCTCGCCGGTGAGGACACCGCGCACGAGCTCGGCCTGAACATCGGGATGCGGATGGTCGGCTTCAGCTTCGCCGGCGTCGATCCCGCCGTCATGGGCATCGGCCCGGTTCCCGCAACCGAAAAGTTGCTCGGCCGAACCGGATTGAGCATCGACGACATCGGCCTGTTCGAGATCAACGAGGCCTTCGCCATCCAGGTTCTCGCCTTCCTCGAGCACTACGGCATCGCCGACGACGACCCCCGCGTCAACCAGTGGGGCGGTGCCATCGCGTGTGGCCACCCCCTCGCTTCCTCGGGCGTCCGCCTGATGACGCAGCTCAGCCGTCAGTTCGCCCAGCAACCCGACGTCCGCTACGGCCTGACGACCATGTGCATCGGTCTCGGCATGGGCGGCACCGTCATCTGGGAGAACCCCAACCACGCTGACTACTCAGGAGCCAAGGCATGAGTGACATCACGACGGCGTTCGAGGACGAGGTAGTCACGAACGCGTTCACCAAGATCGTGTCCGTACCGGGGCTCGACGGCTCCATCGCCCTCGTGACCCTCGACAACGGCTTCGATCACACCAAGCCGTCGACCTTCGGTCCCGGCGGACTCGCCAAGTTCGACGCCGCACTCGACGAGGCATTCGCAGCGAACCCGATGGCCATCGCCGTCACCGGCAAGCCGTTCATCTTCGCCGTCGGTGCCGACCTCAACGGTGTGCCGAACATCAAGACCAAGGACGAGGCGCTGCAGATCGGGCAGCTCGGCCACAAGGTCTTCCGCCGCCTGCGCGAGTCGACGGTTCCCACGTTCGCCTTCATCAACGGTGCCGCACTCGGCGGTGGCCTCGAAGTGGGACTGCACTCGCACTACCGCACCGTCGCGGAGAACGCTGCCGCGCTCGGCCTGCCCGAGGCCTTCCTCGGCCTGGTACCGGGATGGGGCGGAACTCAGTTGCTACCCAACATCATCGGTGCCTCGAACGCCGTCACCGTCGTCATCGAGAACGCACTGAACCAGAACCGCGTCCTCAAGCCGAAGCAGGCACTCGACCTCGGCATCGCCGACGCCCTCTTCGGCGGAGCCGACTTCCTCGAGCAGTCTCTCGCGTGGGCCGCTCAGGTCATCAAGGGCGAGATCACCCCTGCTCGTCCCGAGATCGACCGCGGGCAGGCCTGGGACGACGCCATCGCCCGTGCCCGGGGCATCGTGGCCGGCAAGACCGGCAATTTCGCACCGGGACCGGTCGCTGCGGTCGACCTGCTCGAGCTGGCCAAGAACACCGACATCACCGATTCCGCGTCTCTCGACAAGGCCTTCGCGGCCGAGGACGACGCGCTGTCGACGCTGTTGGTCAAGGACGAGTTGCGTGCCGGTTTGTACGCCTTCGACTTGGTTCAGAAGCGCGCGAAGCGTCCCGCCGGTGCGCCCGACAAGTCGCTCGCCCGCAAGATCTCCGGTGTCGGCATCGTCGGTGCCGGTCTGATGGCCAGCCAGCTCGCGTTGCTGTTCGTGCGCCAGCTGAAGGTGCCGGTGATTCTCACCGACATCGATCAGGAGCGCATCGACAAGGGCGTCGGCTACGTTCACAGCGAGATCGACAAGCTGCTCGGCAAGAAGCGCCTGTCCCCCGACGCCGCAAATCGCTTGAAGGCGTTGGTGTCCGGATCGATCGACAAGTCCGCATTCGCGAACACCGACTTCGTTATCGAGGCAGTCTTCGAGAACCTCGACGTGAAGAAGAAGGTGTTCGCCGAGGTCGAGGAATTCGTCTCTGCCGAGACGATTCTCGCGACCAACACCTCGTCGTTGTCGATCACGAAGATGGCGGCCGACCTGAAGCACCCCGAGCGCGTGGTGGGCTTCCACTTCTTCAATCCCGTGGCCGTACTTCCGCTGCTCGAGGTCGTCAAGGGCGAGAAGACCGACGATGCCACTCTCGCAACAGCATTCGCGACGGCGAAGACACTGAAGAAGTCGGCCGTGTTGTCGGCGGATCTCCCCGGATTCGTCTTCAACCGTCTCGTTACTCGCGCGTCCAACGAGATCATCAGCGCGATCGACGAGGGCACCCCGTTCGATGTGGCAGACGGCGCTGTGGGCGAACTCGGCATGCCGATGAGCCCGCTGACGTTGCTGGCACTCGTCGGACCGGCCGTCGCTCTGCACACCGCGGAAACACTGGCCGAGGCGTACCCGGAGCGATTCAAGGACTCCGCCGGATTCCGTGCACTCGTCGAGGCGAAGAAGCCGGGTGTGTGGACCTACGGACCCGAGGGCCAGGTCGTCGACCCTGAGGTGGCCGCACTGTGGCCGCAGGGTGACTCACCGTCGACGGCCGAACAGGTTCTCGAGCGAACCCGTAACGCCTTCGCGGACGAGATCAAGATCATGCTCGACGAAGGGGTCGTTGCCGCGGCCCAGGACATCGATCTCTGCCTGCTGCTGGGCGGAGGCTTCGGATTCTGGAACGGCGGTATCACTCCGTACCTGGATCGCAGCGGCGCGTCCGAGGCCGCCACCGGTCAGCGCTTCCTCGCGCCCGGTGTAGCCAGCGTCTAGCTCTACCTGCCGAATTCGAGGTTATGGACGGATTTCTTCTGATTTTCGTCCATAACCTCGAACTCGGCTTTTTCGTGTCGGGATAAGGTCTGATCCGATGAACAGCGAACGCAGTCGGTTGATCGGCATCGCCTATCGAATGCTGGGTTCCTACAGCGACGCCGAGGACGCAGCATCGGAAGCGCTGCTCCGCTGGTACCGACTCACCGACGCCGAACGTGACGAAATCGACGTCCCCCGTGCGTGGCTCACCCGCGTCGTCGGCCGCATCTGTCTGGACCTGCTCGGATCCGCCCGCGTACGCCGGGAACACTATGTGGGGCAATGGCTTCCCGAACCCGTCCGAGCCCTTGCGCCCGGCGACGACGGCACATCGGACCCGGCCGACCGCATCGCCCTCCACGAGTCCGTCGGCCTGGCGTTGCTCGTCGTTCTGGACTCACTGAGCCCGGCAGAACGTGTCGCGTTCGTGCTGCACGATGCATTCGCGGTTCCATTCGACGACATCGCGAACGTTCTCGGTCGGACCCCCGCCGCCTGCCGCCAACTGGCCTCGGCCGCCCGGCGACGGGTGCACGACGATCGCCGCGGCCCGAGCGCACCCAACACCCACGACCGCGTCGTCCGCGCTTTCGTGGCTGCCGCCGCCGGCGGAGATCTCGATGCGCTCGTCGCACTGCTCGCCCCCGACATCACCCTCGTCAGTGACGGCGGCGGACGGGTGTCGGCGGCCCGCAACCCGGTTCGCGGGGCCGATCGGGTCGCCCGCTTCGTTCTGGGTATCACCGTCAAGTCCACCGACCTCGACCGGTCGATCGAATCGGTCAACGGCCTGACCGGAGTCGTCCTTCGCCGACACGGTGTGGTCACCGGTGTGATCGGTTTCCGCACCGATTCCGCCGTGGTCACCGACGTGTGGATCGTGCTCAACCCGGAAAAACTTCGACACTGGTCGTGACGGCCATACATTCTCGTGGGCTACGTCGTCAGTGCAGGTGAGGCCCGAACTTCTCGAGCCGATCGACTCCGAACAGGACAGGTGGACACACGATGAAAATCGCCGTAGCCGGTGGAACAGGAACCGTCGGAACGCATGTCGTCGACGTGGCGCGTGAGCGAGGGCACGAGATCGTCGTGCTGTCGCGGTCGGCCGGTGTCGACCTCGCCGACGGGACCGGCCTGTCCGACGCTCTGGCCGGCGTCGACGCTGTCGTCGATGTCGCGTCGACACAAACGGTCTCGGCGAAGGAATCGACGGCGTTCTTCTCCGCCGTCACCCGCAACTTGCTGGCGGCCGAGATCGAGGCCGGAGTCGGCCACCATGTGGCGCTGTCCATCGTGGGGATAGACAAGGCTCCGCACTCGTACTACGCCGGAAAAGTCGAGCAGGAGAACATGATTCGGTCCGGGTCGGTGCCGTGGACGATCCTGCGAGCCACTCAGTTCCACGAATTCGCCGCTCAGATCCGTGCACGCGCGTCGTTCGGTCCGGTGAGCATCGTCCCGAAGATGGTCTCGCAACCGATCGCCGCCCGCGAGGTCGCCGATCGATTGATTGATCTGGCCGAGCACTCCCCCGCGGGCCGCGTTGCCGACCTCGGCGGGCCGAGACAAGAACGGATGGCCGAGATGGTGCGGCGCTATGCACGTGCCATCGGTGCCCGTGGCCTGGTGCTCGAGGTCCCGATTCCCGGCGCATACGGTCGCGCGATGCGAGACGGAACGCTGGTCACCACGACCGGTTCGGATCACGGTTTCCAGACCTTCGATCAGTGGTCGGCCACCCTGGCGCGATAGCCACCTGCCGCCGAACTCGAAGCTATGGACGACTTACGGCAGTTTTCCGTCCGCAACTTCGAGTTCGACAGCGCAATATCGGACAATTCACCTATTTCGGCACTTGGATTGCTGCACGCCACGAATATCGAGGCGATTTCGCTCCCATTCCGTGTGTGCGAGGACGAAGATGGCGATGACCACCATGGACGCTGTTCACCCGAAAGCTGGTTCATGCCATGACGCAATCGACCGATCGGCACACCGCAAAGGTCATCGGAGTCACCATCGCCGCCGCTGTCGGCGGGTTTCTGTTCGGATTCGATTCGTCCGTCGTCAACGGTGCAGTCGACTCGATCCAGGAGAATTTCGCTCTGTCCTCGTTCGTCACGGGGTTCGCGGTCGCAATCGCACTCCTCGGGTGCGCGGTCGGAGCCTGGTTCGCCGGTCGCCTGGCCGACAGTTGGGGCCGCAAGAAGGTGATGCTGCTCGGCTCTGCGCTGTTCACCATTTCCTCGGTGGGGTCCGGGTTCGCCTTCAGTGTCCCCGATCTGATGTTGTGGAGGGTCCTCGGCGGGCTGGGTATCGGAATTGCGTCGGTGATCGCGCCCGCGTACATCTCGGAGATAGCACCGGCTCGCTATCGCGGTGGATTGGCATCGCTGCAGCAACTGGCCATCACGGTCGGCATTTTTGCCGCGCTGCTCTCGGATGCGGTTCTTCAGAACGCGGCAGGCGGACCGTCGAACGATCTATGGTTCGGCCTCGAAGCGTGGCGGTGGATGTTCCTGGTCGGCGTCGCGCCCGCATTGGTCTACGGATTTCTCGCGACACTCATTCCAGAATCACCTCGGTACCTGGTGGGTAAACACCTCGACGAGGAAGCTGCACGCATTCTGGGCGACATCACCGGCGAAGTGAACCCCGACGAACGCATCCGGGAAATTCGCCTGACTCTCCGGCGAGAATCCAAATCCTCGTTCGCCGATATCCGAGGACCCAAATTCGGTCTGCAGCCGATCGTGTGGGTCGGTATCACGATGGCGATTCTGCAGCAGTTCGTCGGGATCAACGCGATCTTCTACTACTCGACGACGCTGTGGAAGTCGGTGGGCTTCAGCGAGAATCAATCGTTCGTCACGTCGGTGATCACGTCCGTCATCAATGTGTCGATGACATTCGTCGCAATCTTGTTCGTCGATCGATTCGGTCGCCGAAATCTGTTGATGATCGGCTCGATCGGCATGTTCGTCGGTTTGGTCCTGGCCGCAGTCTCGTTCACGCAAGCCGTCGGAAGCGGCGACCAACTGGAATTGCCGTCGCCGTGGGGCCCGGTAGCGCTCGTCGGCGCAAATCTGTTCGTGGTCTTCTTCGCAGCAACATGGGGACCGATCATGTGGGTGATGCTCGGAGAGATGTTCCCCAATCGAATGCGTGCAGTGGCGTTGGGCATCAGTACCGCCGCGAACTGGATAGCGAACTTCGCCATCACATTGGCATTCCCGCCGTTGTCCGACACCATCGGACTCGGCTTCATCTACTCGTTCTTCGCACTGTTCGCTCTCCTTTCCTTCTTCTTCGTCAAATACAAGATCACCGAGACCAAAGGGATGGAACTCGAAGAGATGGGCGTCTGAATCGAGGTTGCCCGAACGACGGCGGGTCCACGGTTTTTCGGACCGATAAGGCAGGGTGGGGGTGCACTCTGTCGGTCGATCTGCCGTCGAAAGTAGGACATGAAGCTTCGTATCGCATGCGCCGTGGGCACCGTCGTGGTGTTCGGACTGAGCCTGCGCCTGCTGTTCGGCAGTACGTCGGCACTCACCTCCGACATCGCCGAGTTCTACTCCGCGAACTCGACATCCATGGCGTTGCTGACCACGGGCCCGGTGATCTGCCTCGGTGTATTCGCCGCCACCGCACGCTATTTCGTGCGCCGGGTCCCTGTCACGCACGTTCTTGTGGTGTGCCTGTCCCTGGTGGCCGTCGGCACAGCTGTACGCGCGGTGCCGTCGTGGCCGATCCTCGTGGTCGGCACTCTCGTCGCGGCGGCGGGTATCGCGGTGGCGAATGTGTTGGGTCCGGTTTTCGTCCGTCTGGTGGTACGAGAGTGGAGCTCGACAGGTGAACCCGATGCGGCGGCGGGGCGACGACTGGGGTTGTTGACCGGGGTGTTGACCGCTGTGATCAGTGCCAGTGCGGGAGTGGCGTCGGGAGTGTCCGTTCCGTTGGCCGAGGCGTTCGACGGTGGTTGGCGGATTGTTCTGGGGCTGTGGTCGATTCCGGTCGTGTTGGCCGCCGGATGTATGGCCATCTTCGGGCGCACGCTGTCGCGCGGGCGGTCGGTTGCCGGGTCGGCAACAGTCCCCGACGACGCTCCTCGGAGTCGCACGGGGGTTCTGACATCGCCCGTGGCGTGGTCGTTGACGGCATTCATGGGTTTGCAGTCGTTGATGGCGTATTCGATGATCGCGTGGTTGCCGACGATCTTTCGTGATCGCGGGGTGGACGCGCGTGATGCCGGTCTGCTGTTGACGGCATTGTCGGTCAGCAGCGTGCTGACTGCATTGACGGTTCCGAGCCTCGCGACAAGGTTGGGGAATCAGAGCGCGTTGGCGGTCGCCGTGACGCTGCCGACATGCGTGGGCCTGCTCGGGATAGTGTCGTCGGCCGATTCCTGGGCCCTGGTGTGGGCGGTACTGCTCGGTTTGGGCCAGGGCGGGCAGTTGTCGCTCGCGATGACGTTGATGAATCTGCGGGCCTCGAACGCCCGTGATGCTGCGTCGCTCAGTTCCATGGCGCAGACGGTCGGATACGTGCTGGCTGCTGCCGGTCCGCTGGTGTGCGGAGCCGTTCATTCGGCGACGCAGCGGTGGGAACCGTCGATTGTGTTTCTTCTGTTGGTGACGATTCCCATGGCTGCAGCAGGTGCGGTGGCCGGCCGCCGCGTCGTGGTCGGAAGCGAGGCGGAGCCGGCCGACGCCGTCAGAGGCTCTTGACCCAATGCGAGACTTGCTGCACCACGGTTTCGCAGGTGAGTCCGAACTCGTGGTGCAGTTGCTCCCGAGATGCGTGGTCGAGGAACCGTTGCGGCACACCGAGATCGCGGCAGGGCACGTCGACACCGGCACCGCGCAGCGCGGCCGAGAGCGTCGAACCTATCCCGCCGTGCAGGCCGCTGTCCTCGACGGTGACGACCAACCGGTAATCCTCGGCCATCTTGAGCAGCGACTGCGGGACCGGGAGCACCCAGCGTGGATCCACGACGGCAACCGAAATACCCTCTGCTTCGAGCTTTTTCGCGGCGTCGAGGGCGAGCGACCCGAACACCCCGACGGCAACGATCAGCACGTCGCCGGTGGCCTCGGACGGCTCGGTCAGCACGTCGAGTATTCCGTCCAACCTGCGCACCGCAGGCACCGTCTCGGTGACCGCGCCCTTCGGGAAGCGAAGAGCCGTAGGGCCGTCCGAGGTGGCGATCGCCTCGGCCAGCTCCTCTCGAAGAGTGGCGGCGTCTCGTGGCGCTGCCACCTTCATGCCCGGAACGATGCCGAGTAGAGACATGTCCCACATGCCGTTGTGGGACGCGCCGTCGGCACCGGTGACTCCCGCGCGATCCAACACGATGGTGACGGGAAGACCCAACAGGGCGACGTCCATCAGCAGTTGATCGAACGCGCGGTTGAGGAACGTGGAGTAGATGGCGACCACGGGATGCATGCCGCCGAGCGCAAGCCCGGCGGCCGACGTCATCGCATGCTGCTCGGCGATACCCACGTCGAACATTCGGTCCGGAAACCGCACCCCGAACGCCGCGAGCCCGGTGGGCGCGGCCATTGCGGCGGTGATGGCCACGACGTCCTCGTTCTGCTCGCCCTGCTCGATGAGCGCCGCCGAGAATACCGACGTCCAATCCGGAGCCGATTTGGATCGGGCCAGGCCGGTCGCAGGATCGATGACGCCGGTGGCGTGCATCTGGTCGGCCACGTCGTTCTCGGCATGGATGTAGCCCATGCCCTTGCGGGTCACCGCATGCACGATGACCGGGCCGCCGTACGCCTTGGCTCTGCGCAGTGCCGATTCCATGGCGTGCTGGTCGTGACCGTCCACCGGGCCCAGGTACTTGATGCCGAGATCGGTGAACATGACCTGCGGGCTGATGGCGTCCTTCACTCCGGCTTTCATGCCGTGCAGCATCGTGTAGGCGGCGCGGCCGACGACGGGGATCCGTCGCACGATCCGGCGGCCGTTGTCGAGAATCTTCTCGTATCCCGGCTGCAGTCGCAGAGCTGCCAGGTGATCGGCCAGCCCGCCGATGGTCGGGGCGTACGAACGGCCGTTGTCGTTGACGACGATCACCAGCGACCGGTCTCGGCCGGCTGCGATGTTGTTCAGCGCCTCCCAGCACATACCGCCGGTCAGCGCGCCGTCACCGACCACAGCCACGACATGCCGGTCGGTCTCTCCCTTGAGGGCGAACGCTTTGGCCAACCCGTCGGCATACGACAAGGATGCCGATGCGTGCGAGGACTCGACCCAGTCGTGTTCGCTCTCGACCCGAGACGGATAGCCGGACAGCCCGCCCTGCTTGCGGAGTGTGTCGAACATTCCGGCGCGTCCGGTGAGCATCTTGTGCACGTAGGCCTGGTGGCCCGTGTCGAAGATGACCGGATCACGCGGTGAGTCGAAGGTGCGGTGGATCGCCAGAGTCAGCTCCACCACTCCCAGATTGGGACCGAGGTGGCCCCCTGTTGCCGATACCTTCTCGACCAGGAAGGCGCGGATCTCGCGAGCCAGTTCGGCCAGCTCCGCACTATCGAGGTCGCGCAAGTCCTCGGGCGTCTGAATTCGCGCTAGGACACCCAACGAGATCGCTCCCTCCGGCCGGAAAACATATTCGAAAAACCAGTCTACGGAGTGGCTGCACCCAGCCGCCCCGTCCAGCATTGTCTCGCCGACACTACCGTCGAGTAGGCAGGTGCCCGGGGTCAGTCGCCCCTAACCTCGAATACGCTCGAAACGGACACCCGACATACAGTGTCGCCCATGAGCAACGTCGTCGATGCCATCCTGACCCGGGTTCACGAACTGTGCCGGGACGACGCGTCGGGACAGGTTGCCGACTACATCCCCGAACTCGCAGCCGTGACGCCGGACGGCTTCGGTATCGCCCTGACGACCACCGACGGCTACCTGTACGAAGTCGGCGACACGAGGATGCCGTTCACCATCCAATCCATCTCGAAACCCTTCACCTATGCACTCGCGCTGGCCGACCGCGGGCTCGACGTCGTCGCGGGCAAGATCGACGTCGAACCCTCGGGTGAGCCGTTCAACGAGATCAGCCTGGACCCCGTCACGGAGCGGCCCCGAAACCCGATGATCAACGCGGGTGCGATCACGTCCGCGTCGCTCATCGCCGGCCGCACCGCAGAGGAACGATTCGAGCGCATCCGAGCGTCGTATTCCCGGTACGCAGGAAGGTCTCTGAGCTTCAACGACGCGGTGTATCGATCCGAAGCGCGCACCGGACACCGCAATCGCGCCATCGGCTACATGCTGCGGTCCTTCGGCATCATCGACCACGATCCGGAGGCCGCCGTGGACCTGTACTTCCGCCAGTGCTCGATCGACGTCACGGCGGCGGATCTGGCCATGATGGCCGCCACGATGGCCAACAACGGAGTCAATCCCCACACCAAAGAGCGCGCCCTGGCACCCGCACTGGTCGAACGCGTGCTGTCGGTGATGACGACCTGTGGGATGTACGACGGCGCAGGCGACTGGGTGGCGCGGGTGGGTATGCCGGCCAAGAGTGGGGTCGGCGGCGGCATCCTGGCGGTGCTTCCCGGGCAGATGGGCATCGCCGTCTACTCCCCCCGCCTCGATTCGCACGGCAACAGCGTGCGCGGCGTTGCTGCCTGCCGAGAACTCTCCACCAGACTCGAATTGCACTTTCTGCACGTCACTCGGGCCGCGAAATCGTCGATTCGACGTCGGTACGTTCTCACCGAGGCACCGTCGCGAAAACGACGATCCGACATAGAACAGGCCACACTCGCTGCAGTCGGCGACCGCGCGCGGGTCTACGAGTTGCACGGGGACCTGCTGTTCTCGGGTGCCGAGACAGCGGTCCGCGAGATCGGCAACCTCGACCGGAACCTCGATGCACTCGTCATCGACGTTCGTGGCGTCGACGAGGTCAGCGACATCGCCCGTTCGATGTTCGAGGACCTACGCCGCGATCTCGCCGACCACGGCTGTGTGGTGTGCCTGGTGGATCCCCGAGCCATCATGGGCCACACGACGTCGAGCCTGGACCCGAACGATCCAGCGGGCCGGGTGTACTCGAGTCTGAGCTCGGCCATCCAGTGGGCCGAGAACCTGCTGCTCGATCGGCACTGCTCCGGCGCGCGGCAACCGGCAGAAATCACTCCGGCCGAGCACCCGTTGCTCGCCGGTCTGTCCGCCGAGCAATTCGACTCGGTGACTCCCTATCTCGAGAAACGTCACTACGCACGGGGCGATGTCATCGTTCACCGTGGTGCGCCGGCAGCGGGTCTGTTCTTGATCCTGCGCGGAGAAGTGACATCGACGGCCGTGTCCGCAGACGGGGGCACACACCGCATCACGACGCTCTCCCCCGGGATGAGCTTCGGCGAGATGCCGCTGCTGATGTCGGTGCCGTTCCTGCTGGACATGGTGGCCGACACCCCGGTCGATCTGGTGGTCGTGTCGGTATCGCATTTCGAGGCACTGACTCGGGACGCCCCGGAAGTGAAGCTGGCGCTACTGGAAAATCTGGCCAGCGGCGCGTACGGCCAGATGGCGGCCGTCGTCAAGACGCTCGGGCGGTTCGACATCGGCATCTGATCCGACTGTCGAACCGCCCGAGTGGACGTGCTTGGCCCCTGATCAGGCGTCGAGCGTGATCATCGTGAGGACCTCGGTGGGCTGCGCCGAGCCGCCGGCAGGCTCGAGCGAGAACGCGAAGTTGGTCGACGCTCCCATGCCGTCCACCACGGTGCCGTCGCTCGACGTGAGCTGATCCTCGGTGACAACGCCGGCGGAGCGCGGCGCACCGTCGACGAACCACATCTGGTAGACCCGGCCCGAGGGCGGCTCGGGGACACCGTCCAGAGTCACCACGACCGCATCTCGGCTCAGCGAGTACGAAACCTTTGCAGTGCCGCCACCCGGGAACTCCGCAGACGCCTCACGAGCGTCGGGCGCTGCGACGATCTGCTCGGCCTGGGAAGGCTGCGGGTCCGAGCCCATGGTCTGCGTGACGACGACGACACCACCGACTGCGACGACGATCGCGGCAGCCGCGGACACCATCGAGTATCGCCACGTCTTGGAACGCTCACGTCGGTGCCGGTGCAGCGGAGTGACGTTCGGCGGAAGTTCTCGGACCGTTGGCTCCTGATCGCTCGCGGCGACACGCGCTAGCACGGCCTCCCGCACGCGTTCGGGTGCTGGAGTCGCGTCTGCCGCCGCAGCCAACGCCAGCGTTTCGTGAATCTCACCCACGAGGATGTCGAATTGTGCCCGGGTCGTCTCGTCGACGCGGATTCGCTCGGATTCGATGGCGCGCCGCTCGGACTCGCTCATCGCGTGGAGGGCATAGACCTCCGCTTCGTCCAGCAGTCGTTGCCGTGACGCTTCACTCATTGCGGGATCACCCCCAGGCATGTCT
Source organism: Rhodococcus sp. Leaf233 (assembly GCF_001426165.1). NCBI lineage: Bacteria > Bacillati > Actinomycetota > Actinomycetes > Mycobacteriales > Nocardiaceae > Rhodococcus > Rhodococcus sp. Leaf233. The sequence continues at coordinate 35,715 of NZ_LMRO01000013.1, read as the reverse complement.
TCAACTTGATCAATCCATCTCGTATGCGCGATTTGATCGTCGGCACGGCCACCCCGAGCCGTTCGGCAACCTCGCGATAGGTGTACCCGCTGTAATAAGCCATTCGTACCGACTCGCTCTGCGTATCGGTCAGAGTGTCGAGACAGGCCACGACCGCCTCCGATTCGAGCCGCTGGGTCACCGTCTCGAGTACCTCGTCGTGCTCGGGTGTGTGACTCACGGCACCGTACGCCGCCTCGCGGTCGGTACCCGACTGTTCGCTACGTACCCGATCGACCGCCCGGCGATGTGCCAGCGTCATGATCCACGCCAGCGGACTCCCCTGGCTCGGATCGTAATTCGGTGCCGCACGCCAGATCTGGAGGAACACCTCCTGCGCGGTCTCCTCGCTGTACCCCGGATCGCGAAGCACGCGCACCACCATCCCGTACACACGGGAGGACGTGGCGTCGTACAGCTCGGCGAAGGCCGACCGGTCGCCCTGGGCAACGGCGGCCATCAGGCGACGGAGACGGTCCGTCTCCTCGGCACGCAGATTCTTCAGCTGGGGGCTCGGTACTGCGCACACCGCATCCTCGACCGAGGTGCTGTCCTCGGACTCGGGCGGCGTTCGGTCACGGCCGGTGCCCGCAGATCCGGAAGCGTCGGAGAACGGCACGCTCATCGGACTGTCGTCCCAGCAGACGGGTTCATGATCGAGTTCATCGATCATGACACTAGTGGTCATGTAGCCCTCATATCGAAACCTCCGCGTTTTCCCGCCGCAGTACATATTCGGAACAAACACCCCGAGGGATGGTCCGCGACCGAAATTCGTTTGCGCAGAATTGGACCGGGCTTCATCCTGGGTGCGAGAATCGGACAAACGCGGGCAATCGGGCGGGCAGCTCGATGGAGGGACGGACACGCATGACGGCCATCGAAACCCACGGGCTCGTCAAACATTTCGGCACCACCGCCGCAGTCGACGGCGTGGATCTGTCGATCCCGTCCGGCGGGGTGTACGGCGTACTCGGACCCAACGGGGCCGGGAAAACCACGACCATCCGGATGCTGGCGACACTTCTTCCGATAGACGGCGGCAGCGCACGAGTCCTGGGACACGACGTGGCAACCGAGCCGGAGGCCGTTCGCCGAAAAGTCTCTCTCACGGGTCAATTCGCCTCGCTCGACGAGGATCTGACCGGCACCGAGAATCTCGTTCTGCTGGCGCGGCTGCTCGGCTACTCACGTCCGGCCGCCCGAGCGCGCGCTGATCAACTGTTGACAGCATTCGACATCGCCGACGCCGGACCGCGACAGGTCAAGACCTACTCCGGTGGCATGCGCAGGCGCATCGACATCGCGGCGAGCATCATCGTCACCCCCGAGCTGATCTTTCTCGACGAACCCACCACCGGCCTGGACCCGCGCAGTCGCAATCACGTCTGGGAGATCGTCCGTGCACTGGTAGCAGGCGGCACGACGGTACTGCTGACGACGCAGTATCTCGACGAGGCCGACCACCTGGCCGGGCGCGTGGCGGTGATCGACCACGGCAAAGTCATCGCCGAGGGCACGACGGGCGAGCTGAAGGCATCGGTGGGATCGAACTCACTGCACCTGCGCGTGCTCGATGCCGGGCACCGGAATGCCGCGGCGAGAATCGTTCGAGATCTGGTCGGCAGCACCGTGACCGAGGACGCCGACCCGTTCACCGTGTCCGCACGACTGGACAATCCGGCGCAGGCGGCACCGATCCTTCCTGCTCTCGAATCCGCCGGAATCGCCATCGCATCCTTCACCCTCGGTCAGCCGAGTCTGGACGAGGTGTTCCTGGCGCTGACCGGTCACGACGCGGGAGACGAAGCGGGAGCGGGAGTGGAGCCGGTGGGTGCGAAAAAAGCTGAAATCGACAACGGGGAGATCGCGTCATGACCACCGAGGCCCAACGATCCGCCCCACAGGCGTCGACGATCATCGATGTTCTCTCAGCCGCAGGTCCGAGGCCGGAGCGTCCGTCGTCGCTGTCGACCTCGCTGAGTTTCGGCTGGCGGGCGTTGCTGAAGATCAAGCACGTACCGGAGCAGTTGTTCGACGTGACGGCGTTTCCGATCATGTTCACGCTGTTGTTCACGTACCTGTTCGGTGGCGCTCTGGCCGGTTCGACCGACGCGTACATCCAGTTTCTGCTGCCGGGCATCCTGGTGCAGACCGTGGTGATGATCACGATGTACACCGGCGTGACGATGAACAAGGACATCGAGAAGGGTGTGTTCGACCGGTTCCGATCGTTGCCGATCTGGCGTCCGTCGCCGCTGGTCGGTGCGTTGCTGGGTGACGTCGTGCGCTACACGTTGGCGTCGGTGATCGTACTGATCTTGGGGCTGATTCTCGGTTTCCGGCCGCAAGGCGGGCTGCTCGGTGTGATCGCATCGATAGTGCTGTTGCTCGTGTTCTCGTTCTGTCTGTCCTGGATCTGGACGATGATCGCCATGATCGTGCGCACCGAGGCAGCCGTGATGGGGATGTCGATGTTCATCCTGTTTCCGCTGACGTTCGCGAGCAACATCTTCGTCGACCCCAACACGATGCCGGGGTGGCTTCGTGCGTTCGTCGACGTCAACCCGGTCAGCTTTCTGGTGACGTCACTTCGAGGCCTGATGCAGGGCGATGTCGACACCGGCCAACTCGGAGTGACTCTGGTGCTGTCGGCGGCGATGCTGGCGATCTTCGGACCGATCACGATGCGGCTGTACAACCGCAAGTCCTGATCCGCGCCTCCCGGTGCAAGCGTCAGGATGCGGCGCGGGCTCGGTGTCGGCGGACTGCGTCCCGATTCGAGCACACGGTTCCGCAGTACCGCTGCCGTCCGGTACGTGAGGTGTCGGCGAAGGCGGTCGTGCAGTCGGCTGCGGCGCACCGATGGAGTCTGTCCATTCCGCGACCGGTCAAGTGCAGCGCGGTACCGACACCGACCAGTGCCCTGATGACGCCGCCCAACGCGATGTTGGGGTCGCGATAGTGCATGTGCCAGCCGTCGTCGGCATGGTTGGTCAGTCGCGGGTACGCGGATGCCTGTGCAAGGAGGGCGTTCAGGGCCTCGGCGCGCTCCTCGGCTGTCTCTGCATCCACCACGCGAGCCCACTCGCGGAGGAACTCGAGTGTGTCCGCGAGATCGTTGTCGGTGGCAGTCCAGTCGGGAACGAGGCCGGCGTCGATGCAGCGGGCACCCAGTTCGCTCGGCGACGTGGGTGGCCGGTTGAGGAGGTCGATGCCCAGTTTCACGGCATATTCTCCGTAAGGGTTGATGTGCACAAGACCATTACATCACAGTGGATGCATGGACATCGAACACAGCACACACTCCTGGACCACCCGCTCGCTCCACGACACCAGCGAAGGCCTCGTCGGCTACCAGGGCTGCCACTGCGGAGCTCAACGCATCGTCTCGGTACCCGCGCAGACATTCGCCCCGGTTGCCGAAGTGGATCACCCCAGCACGTTCGCCACCGCAGGCGCCACCGTGTCGAGTGCATAGCCGATGGACAGCGCCGAGTTGGTGGCGTAGGACTTCGCGACTTCCGGGTCGTCGAACACGACGTAGCGACCGTCCGCGACAGCCGGAATCCGTTGGAACAGCGGATTGTCGGTCACCTCGGACGGCGCCTTCTGGATGGGGAAGACGATCAGTACGTCGGCGTCGAGCAGGTCGAGCTCCTCCCCGGAAATCGGAACCGAGAACCCGCGCGGCGGAAGAGAATCGATGGCCGGGCTGGTGACGAAGCCGAGCTTCTTCATGAACTCGAGTCGACTGTTCGACGAGATGTATGCGCCGTATCCGGTGCCGCTGTAGGCCCCGACCACCGCTGTCTTGCCGGCGAATTCCGGATGGGCAGCGGCCGCTGCATCGAAACGGTCGGCGATTCCTGCGAGCAGCGCGTCCCCTTCGGACTGCTTGCCCAGTGCCGTGGCCACCATCGTGACCTGCTGCTCGAGCGTTGTCAGGTAGTTGTCCGCCCCCGCCGGTATACCCACCGTCGGCGCAATGGCGGACAGCGTGTCGTACCGATCGGCGTCACCGGAGCTCTTGGTGTCGAGGATCAGATCCGGCTCGAGCGCCGCGACCTGCTCGAACGACGGCTCCTGCGTCCCGATGATCTGCGGTGGTGCGTCGTAGAGCCCGGCCGCCCACGGACCGACGCCGTCGCCGCCGAAGGCGAGCCAGTCGCTCGCACCGACCGGTGAGACACCGAGCGCGAGTGCGGTTTCCGCGTCACCCCAGCCGAGCGCGACGACGCGCTGCGGGGCACTGTCGACGGTCACGCCGCCGAACTCGGTATCGATCGTGACAGGGAACGCAGCCGCCGTTCCGTCGGACGGCGCCTCCGATCCGGGTCCGTCGTCCCCGCCCGACCCACACGAGACGACGGCGGTCAGGAACAGCAGGGCGACCGACACAGCACCGACGGTGCGACGAATTCTCACCCGAGAAACGGTACGTCAGACTCGCCAAGATTGGTGAGGCAACCCTATTTACGGACGAAGCGGCCGATACATTCGACGTGGCTGGTCAGAGGAAATGCGTCGAACGCGCGCACGTCCGTCAGCTCGTAACCGGCTGCCCGGTAGAGGCTCGCGTCCCGCGCGAACGATGCCGGATCGCAGCCGATATGGACGATCGTGCGGGGAGACCGCGTCGCGAGACCTTCGATGACGTCGCGTCCGGCACCGGCTCGCGGCGGATCGAGTACCGCCACCGCCACCGATTCCGGCAACGAATCCATCGATCGCTCGACCCGGCCCGGCGCGAACGAGACCTGAGCAAGGTCGTGCAGCGCCGAACGCCCGTCCTCGGCGGCCCGGCGCGAGAACTCGACGCTGGTGACTCGTCCGCTCGATCCCACCCGCTCGGCGAGAGCCGCCGCGAACACGCCGACACCGCCGTAGAGATCCCATGCGCCGTCACCCGGATCGGCGTCCGCCCAGTCGCGCACGACGTCGGTGTACACCTGGGCCGCTCCCTTGTGCGCCTGCCAGAAGCCGGTGGCATCGAGTGTCCACGGCCGCGCCGAGACGAATTCGGTGACGCGACCCGAGCCGATGACAGCCTTTTCCGGCCTGGTCCGGGACGACGCCGCTCGACGCGCCGACGCGCCGCGGCGGCCCGGAGACCGGCGTCCGGTTCGCGTCAACTGGGCCGGTGCCACCTCCACCACATGGCGTTCACCCATACCGTCGAGGACCACCTGCAATTCGGCACCTGCGCGCCACTCACGGTCCGACAATCCGTCGAACGCAACCGGATCCATTTGCGGGCACGACAACTCCGTGACGATCGAACTGCTTCGATAGCGGTGGTAGCCGGGCCGTCCACCCGAATCCACTGCCAGCCGAACACGGGTCCGCCATCCGGTGCCGTCGCCGGTGCCCGGCAACTCCTCGACCGGAACGTCCCGCTCGATGCCCGCAACGCGGCGCAACTGTTCGGCGACGACGGAGGACTTGAGTCGACGACCGGCTTCGGGGGTCGCGTGAGAATAGTCGCAGCATCCCGAACCACCGGGCCCGGAGATGGGGCAGCGAGCGTCGATGCGGTCCGGAGACGCGGTGAGGATCTCGATCGCGTCGGCGCGGCAGAACGACCCACCGCGATCCTCGGTCACCTTGGCCATGACGCGTTCCCCCGGTAGCCCGTGGCGGACGAACACCACTCGACCTTCGTGACGGGCCACGCAGAACCCACCGTGTCCGGGAGCGCCCAGTTCGACGTCGAGCACCAGCCCGAACCAGTTCTCGGTCATTTGCCCGCCGGCGGTTCGTAGCCGCGACGCGATGCACCCGGCGCATTTCCGAGCACCTCGCGCCTGGCCTTCTCCGACGAGCGCAGCTGCCACGGAACGCTGGTGACCATCACGCCGGGTTGAAACAGCAGTCGGGACTTCAATCTCAGCGCACTCTGGTTGTGCAGGACCTGCTCCCACCAGTGACCGACGACGTACTCGGGGATGAAGACGGTCACCACATCACGTGGTGAGTCGCGTCGAACTCGTTTGACGTAGTCCAGAACCGGCTTGGTGACTTCGCGGTAGGGCGATTCGACGACCTTCAGGGGTACCGAGACGTCACTGGCCTCCCATTCACGTACCAATGCTCGGGTGTCCACCTCGTCGACGTTGACGGTGACGGCTTCGAGAGTGTCGGGCCTGGTCGCGCGTGCGTAGGCGAGAGCCCGCAGGGTCGGCATGTGCAGCTTGGACACCAGCACGATCGAGTGCGTGCGGCTGGGTAGTACGCCGTCCCACACCTCGTTCTCGAGCTCGCGCGCCACGGTGTCGTAGTGCTTTCTGATCATCCGCATCAGGATGAAGATGGCCACCATCGCCACGATCGCGATCCAGGCTCCGGCAGCGAACTTGGTGATCAACACGATCACGAGAACGGTCGCCGTCATGGCCAGACCGACGCTGTTGACCACCCGCGAGCGCTGCATCCTGCCGCGCTGCTCGCCATCGGTCTCGGTTCGGAGCAGGCGGGTCCAGTGCCGGATCATGCCGGTCTGGCTCAGGGTGAACGAGACGAACACACCCACGATGTAGAGCTGGATGAGCTTGGTGACCTCTGCTCCGAACACCACGACGAACACGATGGCTGCGCCGGACAGGAACAGAATGCCGTTACTGAAGGCAAGGCGATCGCCGCGTGTGTGCAACTGTCGGGGTAGATACCGGTCCTGAGCGAGCACCGAGCCCAGCACGGGGAAGCCGTTGAATGCCGTGTTCGCGGCGAGTACCAGGATCAACGCCGTCACGGCGGTGATGAAGAAGAACCCAACGGGGAACCCGCTGAACACTGCCTCCGCCAACTGCGCGATCAACGTCTTCTGGTGGTAGCCATCCGGTGCCCCGATCAGCTGCGTCTCCGGGTCCATCGCGTACTTGATGCCGATCTTCTGCGCCAGCACGATGATGCCCATCAACAACGTGATGCCGATACCGCCGAGCAGCAACAGCGTGGTTGCCGCGTTACGGGACTTGGGCTTCTCGAAGGCAGGCACCCCGTTACTGATGGCCTCGACTCCGGTCAGCGCCGCGCAACCCGACGAGAACGCCCGCGCGACGAGGAACGCGAACGCGATCCCGTACAGATGCGAGTCCTCGGCTTTCAGATCGAACGTCGCCGACTCGGCGTGAATGTCGTCTCCGAGCACGTAGACCCGGAACAACCCGTAGCCCAACATCAGGAACATGCCGCCCATGAAGGCGTATGTGGGAATGGCGAACGCGGCACCCGACTCGCGGATACCGCGCAGGTTGATCGACGTGATGAACACGATGGCCACCACCGCGAACAGCACCTTGTGCTGCGCGACGAAGGGCACGGCCGAACCGATGTTCGACGCGGCCGCCGAAATGGAGACCGCCACGGTCAGCACGTAGTCCACCAACAATGCACTACCCACGGTCAGACCCGCCGCAGGACCGAGGTTGGTGGTCGCGACCTCGTAATCACCACCGCCGGACGGGTAGGCGTGCACGTTCTGCCGGTAGCTGGCGACCACCACCGCCATCACGACACAGACCGCGAGACCGATCCACGGAGTGAACGTGAGCGCCGATATCCCGGCCACGGACAACACCAGGAAGATCTCTTCGGGTGCGTACGCAACCGAGGACATGGCGTCCGAGGCGAACACCGGTAGCGCGATTCGCTTGGGTAGCAAGGTATGACCGAGCTTGTCGCTGCGGAACGGCTTACCGAGAACCAGCCGCTTTGCGGCAGTCGAGACCTTGGACACGATCAGAAGCGTAGGCCGTCGGGTCGCCGGCGGCGCAACCACGCGCCCTTTGACTTCCATCCGATGCCCACCCACGGTCGAGCCGGTGACGAATCCCCGATACGTTGGTGCTCGCATGCACACGGTGGCAATGTCGTCGGCAGTGTTGGTCGGCAATCGAGATCGGGACGGAGCTGGGCGTTGTACGTAGTTGTGATGGGGTGTGGCCGTGTCGGCGCATCGCTGGCCGGAGCGCTCGAGCGCATCGGGCACGAGGTGGCGATCATCGACCGCGACGAAACCGCGTTTCTGCGCCTCGACCCCGACTTCGGCGGGCATCGAGTAGTCGGTATGGGATTCGACCGAGATGTGTTGGTGCGCGCCGGAATCGAGAAGGCGGAGGCATTCGCAGCCGTATCCTCCGGTGACAATTCCAACATCATCTCCGCGCGCGTCGCGCGCGAGACGTTCGGCGTCGAGAAGGTCGTCGCCAGGATCTACGACGCCAAACGCGCCGCCGTGTACGAGCGCCTCGGTATTCCGACCGTGGCCACAGTGCCGTGGGCGACCGACCGGTTTCTGCACAATCTTCTGCGGGACGACCCCACCACCAAGTGGCGAGATCCGTCCGGGAGCGTCGCGGTGGTGCTGCTCGACTTCCACGATGCGTGGATCGGCAAGAAATTGTCGGTACTCGAGGATGCGACCCGGTCGCGGGCCGCGTTCGTCATCCGTTTCGGCACCGGACTGCTGCCCGACAAGCGCACCGTGATCCAGGCAGGCGACGAGGTGTACGTCGCTGCCGTCTCCGGGACCGTCGCCGAGGCCATCGCATTGGCCGGCAATCTGCCGCCGTCGGACGACTGATGCTCGCCCGTACGTTGTTCTCCTCCCCCATCGACCCGAACGGGAAGCCATGAAAGTCGCCATCGCCGGTGCCGGCGCAGTCGGCAGATCCATTGCACGCGAATTGATCCGAAGCGAGCACGAGGTGATGCTCCTCGAACGCAAACTCGACCACGTCGATCAGGCCGCGGTACCCGAGGCCGAATGGGTGCTCGCGGACGCCTGCGAGTTGAGTCTGCTCGAGGCCGCCCATCTCGAGAACTACGACGTAGTGATCGCCGCTACCGGCGACGACAAGGCGAACCTGGTGCTCAGCTTGCTGGCCAAAACCGAGTTCGGCGTGAACCGCGTGGTGGCCCGGGTCAACGACCCCAGAAACGAATGGCTCTTCGACGCGGCCTGGGGTGTCGATGTCGCAGTCTCGACCCCACGCATGCTGGCGTCACTGGTGGAGGAGGCCGTCTCGGTAGGCGATCTGGTCCACCTGATGACATTCCGCAAGGGACAGGCAAATCTCGTGGAGATCACTCTGCCCGAGAACACGCCCTTGGCGGGCAAGCCGGTACGCAAGCTCCAGCTACCGCGGGACGCAGCACTGGTGACGATTCTTCGCGGTGGCCGTGTCATCGTTCCGCAGCACGACGATCCACTCGAAGGCGGTGACGAGTTGCTCTTCGTCGCGGCGAAAGAGGTGGAGGACGAACTACGTGCTGCGGTCGGTCTGACCTGACGGCAGCTCGTCGGCCTGTTCGTCGTTCGATGCGAGGTCGAGCGCTCGATCCGCCTGACGCACAGCCCACAGAGTCACCAGTAGGGCTACGCCGGTCAGGGGCCACCCCATCCCGATCCGTGCCACCGCGAGCCAGCCGGTCTGGTCCGAGTCGTAGAGCTGGGACTGAACGATGTAGCGCGCAGCGAACACCGACGCCCAGGCGATGGTGGCCACGTCGTAGTAACGAACCGCAGACCGCTCCCGACGCCACGATGTTCCCTTGCCGTTGAGGTAACCCCAGATGACGCCGACGAGCGGCCACCGGGCGAGTACCGACAGCACGAACGCCCCGCCGTAGACGAGTGATGTATAGATGCCGAACAGGAAGTAGCCCTTGGCGTCCCCGGTGCGGTACGCGATGAATGCGCAGATGCCGACGCCGAAGAATCCGGAGATCGCCGGTTGTATCGGGCTGCGGCGCACCAGCCGCCACACCAGAACGGCCGCGGCGACACCCAACGCCGCCCACAGAGCGACCGACAGGCCGAAGTAGCTGTTGAACGGGACGAAGACGACCACGGGCAGTGTGGAATACACCAATCCGCTCACACCGCCGAGCTGCTCGAGCACGGTGGGGGCGGCGGTCTTCACGGCGTCCGGCGTCGACGTGTCGGGTACCGGTTCCGGCGTGTTCGACGTTCTCGGGTGCGGCACTGCATCGTCGCTGTTCGTCACGAGAACGAGAGTGCCATACCGGGGACGATCAGTTGTCGTCGCGCAGTTCGTAGTACGGGTTGTAGACGATCTTGCGTCCATCGCGTTCGCCGACCCGGCCACGCACCAGGACCGTCTTGCCCGGCTCGATTCCGGCAATCTTGCGCCGGCCGATCCACAGGAGAGTCACTGTATCGGTGCCGTCGAAGAACTCCGCTTCGATGTTGGCGTTCGCGGCCTTGGAACACGCTTCGACGCTGCGTAGACGACCCAACATCGTGACCTCTTCGCCACGCGAGCAATCGCAGGCGCGTCGGGCTCCGGACGCTTCGGAGGATTCGGCCATCTCCTCGGCGTCGAGCTGATCGATGTCCTCGGTCAACTTTCGCGTCAAGCGGCGAAAGTATCCTGCGGCAGCGGGTGCCATTGTGCGCTCCTGCGGGTGGGGGTCGTCTCGCAGCTCCACTCCTGGGAGCAGTTGCGGCGACCTGGGAGTTTCCCTCGTCATAGCTGGTACTTCGCCACTGTAGACCCGATCCGGCGCGCTGACCAACCACCGCCACGCCGTCGAACGGAGGCGTGCACAATCGTCTCGTGCACACCCGATTCGAGACCTCCACCGCGATCGTTCTACCGGGGACGGGATCGGACGCGCAGTTCGCGCAGGAGGCATTCGGGCAGGCGTTCGACGTTGTGGGATTGGCCACTGTCGCCGTGGAACCCGACCCGACCGGCGTGGTGGGGAGCTATCTCGGTGCACTAGACGAGGCTGTACGCGCGCACGGTCCCGTCGTGGTCGCCGGAATCTCACTGGGTGCAGCCGTCGCGGCGCACTGGGCCGAACGCAACCGCTCGAGTGTCGTCGCGTTGGCGCTGGCGCTGCCGGCGTGGACGGGCGATCCCACCGGCTCACCGGCTGCACTGAGTGCACGGTTCACGGCTGGGTCGCTTCGCGAACACGGGCTCGACAGCGTCACGGCGACCATGGCCGAGTCGAGCCCAGAATGGCTCGCGCGCACCCTGGCGCGATCCTGGGCGTCGCAGTGGCCGGCGCTCCCCCGCGCGTTGGACGAGGCGGCCTCGTACCGAGGCCCGGAGTTGGACCGTCTCGCGCGGATCGACGCGCCGACCGTCGTGGTCGGCGCGGTGGACGACCCGGTGCATCCGATCGCGGTTGCGGAGCAGTGGGCTCGCGCCCTGCCGAGAGGCGTACTGCGGACCGTGACATTGACGGACATCGGACTCGACCCCGCGGTCCTGGGCCGAGAAGCCGTCGACGCTCTGACCGCGGCGCTCGACGTCTGACGCCGATCAGCCCCCCAGTTGCTGAATCGCCGATCCGGACGCCCCTCGGCGCGGAGCGCGCTCGGCACCGGGTTGTTCGGCGTCCGGTTGCGGAATCGACTGCTGCTGCGCCGCATCGGTGTTCGCATCAGGGGCAGCAGGCTGCGCCGGCGCGGCCTGCTGCGCTGCTTGCTGCTGCGCGGCAGCCGCCAGTTGCTCGGCCAACACCTGCGGCAGAACCACCGGCAACGGAGTACGCACCGGGTGTGGATCGGTGCCACGGTCGACGACGGTCTGTCGCAGAATCGAGTGCGCGAGCTGGACCAGGGGCTGCCCCTCCGCCACCGCGCCCGACGGCCCGGCGAGGACGCATCGAACCATCCAGCGATACCCGTCGACACCGATGAAGCGCAGATCGGCGTTGACGGTGACACCGACCAACTCGCGGCCCCACGGCCCGGTCTCCACGGTCGTCTCGGCCTTGTCGTTGCGGAGCGATGTCGCCAGATCGGCTGCCACCTCGCGCCACTGCCCCGGAGACTTCGGGGCAGCGTAGGCGGCGATGGTGATGCGCCCGAACTGGGTGACGATGTGTACTGCTTGCGGGCTGCCCGCCTGAGACATCTCGACCTGCAGTTGCCCGCCCTCGGGGAGAGGGATCAACACCGAGCCGAGATCCAGCCGGTTCGCCGCGACGCTCTCGCGATCCTCGTCCAGATCACCGAGATCGTGGGGCCCCTCGACGGTGGTGTCCGCGGTCGCATCGTCGTTGTCGTCGTCGCGGCCGTCGACGAATGGCTCCGCGCTGGACGCGGAGGCACTGCCGGCGTCGCTCTTCTTACGCCGTCCGAACATGTTCAGCTCTCTTCTTCTCGGTTGCATTCAGTTCGCTGTACACCGACGACCGTCGCGACAGACGCACTACGTAGGACGTCACTGCACCAGACTCGCATGTCCGCCGGTCGAACCGTGACCGCCGTCCCCTCGAACGGTGTCGTCGAGTCGATCCACTTCGACGAACTCGACCAATTCGACGCGCTGCACCACCAACTGAGCGATTCGATCGCCGCGATCGAGCACGATGGGCGTCCGGAGATCGTGGTTGATCAAGCAGACCTTGATCTCCCCGCGGTATCCAGCGTCGATGGTGCCAGGGGTGTTGACGACCGACAGTCCCGATTTGGCCGCCAGGCCCGAGCGCGGGTGGATCAGCCCCACCATCCCGAGGGGCAAGGCCACCGCAATCCCCGTGCCCACGAGAACCCGTTCGCCGGGAGCGATTGTCACTGGGGCGGTGATCCGCAGATCCACACCCGCGTCACCCTCGTGCGCACGCGCGGGAACCGGTAGATCTGGGTCCAACCGGCGAAGTCGAACCTCCCCGGGGCGGTCCGGGGGCACCTCGAGCTGGTCGCCGGAAAGCGTGTTGCGGGACTCGATGACTTCGTCACTCACGTCGAACGAGACTACGCTGATCTGCTTCGCCGTCGGCGCGGCGACTACCCTGGGTCGGGTGACTGCAGATCGACAGGCCGATCGGGCGAACCCCGAGTCCGACGACCCCACCTCGCGTGCCGGTTCCCCCGGCTCGGAGTCGGTGCTCTACGCCGAACGACTGTGGGTACCCCTCTGGTGGTGGGTGGCCGGCGCAGCGCTGGCGGTACTACTCGCAGCGGAGGTACACATGGGTGCCCCCGGTGTTCGCGCTTGGCTGCCCTACGTGTTGCTCCTGCCCCTGGTCGCCTGGGCTCTGGTGGCGTTCAGCAGGCTACGTGTGCAGGTGGTGGCCACCGATCCGACCTCGGACTCGACCGAGTCGCCGTCCGCCGGCCTCGAACTACGGGTCGGCAAAGCGCATCTGCCTCTCGACGTCGCGTCCAAGGCAGCCGTGGTGCCCGCGACAGCAAAAAGTGCGGCGCTGGGAAGGCAGCTGGACCCGCTTGCCTTCGTACAGCACCGCACCTGGGTGAAACAGATGGTGATCGTCGTACTGGACGACCCGGACGACCCGACGCCCTACTGGTTGATCAGCACCAAGCGGCCGGAGGATCTACTAGCCGTGCTCAGTGCCCACGGCGTGGAAGCTCGCTGACCCAGCCGTCGGGCTCTCGCTGCGAAACCTCACTGCCCGGCCGCTCGGCCGGGCATCGCCTGCCCTCGATCAGGGCTTGCCGTCGATCAGGGCTTGCCGTCGATCAGGCAGCGCAGTCCCGGCACATGAGGACGCCGTTGGCATCGCTGGCCAGTCGACTGCGGTGGTGCACCAGGAAGCAGCTCGAACAGGTGAATTCGTCCGCCTGCTTGGGAACCACCCGGACCGAAAGCTCTTCGCCGGACAGGTCGGCACCCGGGAGCTCGAAGGACTCGGCGGTGTCTGACTCGTCCACGTCGACGACTGCGGACTGCGCCTCGTTGCGGCGAGCCTTCAGTTCTTCGAGAGAGTCCTCCGAGACGTCGTCGGATTCTGTTCTTCTCGGAGCGTCGTAATCGGTTGCCATTGTTCTCGTAACCCCTCATCTTCGTGCGTGTGTGTGGTGGAAGCTGCCGGTGTGGTCGGCTTGTGGCCGTCGGCTGTGAAGAGGGCGCTTGCTCGCTCCCACCGATTTGATTCTCGATCGAACAGGTTCATCACGCGGTGCCGGAAACTACACCGGGTAGTTCCCGAATTCCGCCGGTTGAAACTCGATCGAGATTTCGCTCACCTGATCGACGATTCATCGGCAGCTTTCTGTTTCTTAAGCACTGCGGCCGCCAGACAATAGCCGACGCCGACCCCAAAGCCGAAACCGAATCGCCGATCACTTCATTGCCTCCGTGCACGCCGCATCAACACCGAGATCACCGGCTTCATTCCGCAGTCCGCAGAAGCAGTTCTGCTGCTGGTTTTCGCGGTGCAAACGGGTCGCGCGCACTGCTTTCGGCGAGCTCACGGCCGAGTGTGCCGTCGCCGAGGACCGCGGGCATCTACAGTAGGCACGCGTCGGTGTGAACCGACTCCTTGTACCGGTCTCGGCGACTGCCGACGGAAAGGCGAAGAATCACTGTGGTTTCTCTGATCACCGAAGGCCAGCCGGTCGACGACCGCGGCCGTCCGTTCCGTCGACGCCGCGCACTTCCGATCATCGCCGTGTTCGCAGTACTCGCTCTGCTCGCCGTGGTCGTGTGGGTCAAGGTGTTCACCACCACCGAGACGACATCGGCCACTGCCGAATGCAACACCCCGACCACGACCGCTGCCACCGACGGAACGCAGCCGGTTGCCCTCGGCGAGGAAGTCGACCCGACGACACTTCTCGACGTCGAGCCTGCCGCCCTGTCGGCATCGAAGGTACGAGTGTTCAACGCCAACGGCGAACGCGGCCAAGCTGCACACGTGGCGGCTCAGCTCAGTGACTACGGCTTCGCGAGTGCTCCGGACGTGCAGGTGGGCAACGATCCCGTCTACGTCGACCAGAACATGCAGTGCCAAGGCCAGATCCGATTCGGATCCGCGGGTATCGGTGCCGCGAGCGCGGTATGGCTCCTCGCACCGTGTGCAGAACTCATCGAGGACTCGAGAACCGACGACTCGGTGGATCTGGCACTCGGCACCTACTTCAGCGAGATTCAGCCGAACGACGACGCAGAGGAAGTGCTACGCACGCTGGCGGGCGCAGCCCCCGGTGCCGCGCCGCAGCCCCTCGACCCCGATCTGCTCGCCGCCGCGCGCCAGTCTCGTTGCTGAGTCGATCGCGCTGCTGAGACGGTTGCACTGCTGAGACGGACCAGTCCGTCAGCTCGGAATCGGATCGAGTGCGCCGACGAGTCGTAGGGCGGCAGTCAGGGGTTCGGCGATTCCCGGGGCCATCGCCACGGTGACGACTCCGTCCGCACTCGTCGACGTCGCTGCGGGCACATCGACGAGGGCTCCGGCCTCGGCAGCGATCAGCGACCCCGCCGCCCAGTCCCACGGGCTGAGCCCGTGCTCGAAGTGTGCGTCGACCGCACCGGACGCGACCATGCACAGATCCAATGCTGCAGAACCGATTCGGCGAATATCTCGCACCTTCGGCAGCAGTTCGGCGATGATCGCGCCCTGCGCCGCGCGGCGTCGTGATCCGTACCCGAATCCGGTGGCCAACAACGTCATCGACAATTCGGTCACACCCGAACACTGCAGCCGTTCGATACGACCGTCTGCGTACCGAGCCGTCGCCCCATGCCCCTGCGCGGCCGAATAGACCACATCGCGGGCCACGTCGACGACGGCCCCTGCCACGCTCTCTCCGTCGATCTGCGCGGCGACAGAGACCGCGTACGCGGGAATGCCGTACATGAAATTGACGGTTCCGTCGATCGGATCCAGCACCCACCGAACTCCGTCGACGGATTCGTCTCCGCCACCTTCCTCCTCACCGAGGACGGAATCGGTGGGACGCAGCCGCGCCAACAATTCGCGAAGAACACGTTCGGTTTCGGTGTCCACGACGGTGACCGGATCGGTCGGTGTGCTCTTGGACTGCACGGCAGCTGCCTCCGCAGCGGGACTGCCACCGAACACCTGCGGACGACGCGTTCGCACGTGTTCGGCTGCCTCCGTGGCAACCCGAACGGCGACCCCGCGCAGTGCCTCCACATCACGTGTCGTCGGTTCGGTATCCGACCGTTCTACGGTTGCCGGCGTCTGGGGCAATTGCTCAGTGGCGGTGTGGGTCTGCGTTCCGTCATGTTTCGACACGCGTACATCGCAACACACTTCGCCGGCGCGGCACCACCGCGCCACTCGGCGGGCGGTCCGCTGCAGCGTCGGCGTCACGTCGGCGAACGGTCGGCACTATTGTTCCGAAGCGACGGCACACACGAATTCGATCAGGCCAGGAGCGGCATCGACATGACACAGCCAGGTTCGGACAACAGCACCGCGGCGACGGCCGAGCGTCACGGGTTCGGCGTCGACGTCGGTGGCAGCGGCATCAAGGGCGGCATCGTCGACCTGAACACCGGTGAGCTCGTGGGCGATCGCTACAAGATCGAGACGCCTCAGCCCTCGACCCCCGACGCCGTCGCGCGGACCGTGGCCGAGATCGTCGCTCATTTCGAGTGGACCGGACCGATCGGCGTCACTCTGCCCGCGGTGGTCACCAACGGTGTGGCGCGTTCGGCCGCGAACATCGACAAGAGCTGGATCGACACCGATGCGCGAGCATTGTTCGCGAAGGCCATCGGAAACGAGAACATCACCGTCCTCAACGACGCGGATGCCGCCGGGGTCGCCGAGGACAAGTACGGCGGCGGCAAGGGCAAGGACGGGGTCGTCGTTCTGCTCACGTTCGGCACCGGCATCGGTTCCGCCGTTCTGCACAACGGAGTTCTGCTGCCGAACACCGAGTTCGGACACATGGAGATCGGCGGCAAGGAAGCCGAGCATCGCGCGGCGTCCTCGGTGAAGGAGAACAAGGGGCTGTCCTACAAGGAATGGGCCAAAGAGGTCTCCACCGTGCTCGCGACGTTCGAGGCGCTGCTGTGGCCCGACCTGTTCATCGCCGGTGGCGGAATCAGTCGCAAGAGCGAGAAGTGGATTCCGCACCTGACCAACCGAACTCCGGTGGTCCCCGCGACCCTGCTGAACACGGCGGGGATCGTCGGAGCGGCCCTCGCTGCGGACAGTGCCGTCGCGTCCGCCGAGACCGGTACATCGGCTGGATCACCGCACTGACACGCGGTGTCGCCACCTGCGAAGGACGAGGGTAGGTAACAAACTCCTGAGAGGTCGTTACAATGGTGTGTGCCGGTACGCAGCCGGCCGAATCCGAAGACCTCTCCGCCGGAAACAACTCTGGCGTGACGCCGCACGACTTCGTCACGAAAGGGCGTACGTGGCAGCCACCGATATCCGTCAGACCGTAGATTCCGAACCTGGAACTGCGACACCTGAACCTGCTGTCAAGGCACCCGCCGCGAAGGCACCGGCTAAGAAGGCACCGGCCAAACGCGCCGCCGCCAAGAAGGCACCGGCCAAGAAGGCCGCAGCGAAGAAGACAGCAGCTCCCGCCACCGGCGATGACGTCGACGAGAGCACCCCGGGAATCGAAGACATCGACATCTCCGAAGGTGATCTTGCCGCCGCAGCGAACGACGTCGTCGAGGTCGTCGCCGCAGGCGACGACACCGAAGAAGACGCAACGAGCGAGCCGACCGCCGAGGACAAGGCGTCCGGCGACTTCGTCTGGGACGAAGAGGAATCCGAAGCCCTGCGTCAGGCCCGCAAGGACGCCGAGCTCACCGCATCAGCGGACTCGGTTCGCGCGTACCTCAAGCAGATCGGCAAGGTCGCCCTCCTCAACGCCGAGGAAGAGGTCGAGCTCGCCAAGCGCATCGAGGCAGGACTGTTCGCCGTCGAGAAGATGCGCGAGTCCGCGGAGAAGGGCGAGAAGCTCCCCGTCGCCCAGCGGCGTGACATGACCTGGATCTGCCGTGACGGCAACCGCGCCAAGAACCACCTGCTCGAGGCAAACCTCCGCCTCGTCGTCTCGCTGGCCAAGCGCTACACGGGCCGCGGCATGGCGTTCCTGGATCTCATCCAGGAGGGCAACCTGGGTCTGATCCGCGCGGTCGAGAAGTTCGACTACACCAAGGGCTACAAGTTCTCGACGTACGCCACCTGGTGGATCCGCCAGGCCATCACCCGTGCCATGGCAGACCAGGCCCGGACCATTCGTATCCCGGTGCACATGGTCGAGGTCATCAACAAGCTCGGACGCATCCAGCGTGAGCTCCTGCAGGATCTGGGCCGCGAGCCCACTCCGGAGGAACTCGCCAAGGAGATGGACATCACGCCCGAGAAGGTGCTGGAGATCCAGCAGTACGCTCGCGAGCCGATTTCCCTCGACCAGACCATCGGTGACGAGGGTGACAGCCAGCTCGGGGACTTCATCGAGGACTCCGAGGCTGTCGTCGCGGTCGACGCGGTGTCGTTCACGCTTCTGCAGGATCAGCTGCAGTCGGTGCTCGAGACGCTCTCCGAGCGCGAAGCAGGCGTAGTTCGCCTCCGCTTCGGCCTCACCGATGGACAGCCCCGCACCCTCGACGAGATCGGGCAGGTGTACGGAGTCACCCGCGAGCGAATTCGTCAGATCGAGTCCAAGACGATGTCGAAGCTGCGGCACCCGTCGCGGTCCCAGGTTCTGCGCGACTACCTGGACTGACAATCTTCGAACGACAAGCGACCGTCGATCTTCGGATCGGCGGTCGCTTCTCGTTGCTGGCGACTGCCAGGCTTTCGGTCAGAGCACGGGCGTCCCGAAATCCCCGGCGGGCCCCGGTCGGTACTCGACGGCGGCAGTGACGGCCTCGAGCGGTAGCGGTCCGTACAGGTGCGGAAACAGCATCGACTGCGGGTCGGACGGCACACCCGGCTCCCACTGCACCGGCGCACTCAACCGCGCTGGGTCCAGCGCCAGCAGCACCAGATCGGTGCGTCCTGGGAAGAGCCGGTTCGCGGGCAGATGCACCTGCTCGGGCGTGGAGAGGTGAACGAAACCCAGTTCGGCGAACGACTCCGGCGTGTACTCGGTACCGCCCCGGATTCTCGACCACTCCTCCGTGGTGCACAGATGTACGAGGACGTCGGTTCTCTCGGTCACACCGCCATTGTGCCGGGTTCTCGGGGCCTCGTGTCCCCCACCCCGCGCGTCCCCGAGCGGTGTCCTCGAAGTCAGGGCGGGGGCAGCGTGGGTGCCCCACCGCGCGTTCGGCCCGGCAGGCCGCCGAGCACCACTGCGGCGATGACGGCAAGGATTCCCAGGGACTCGAGCAGCGTCGGCACCTGGGTCAGCACCACGGCACCGACGACAGTCGCGGTCGCGGGCAGCAACGCCAACAGCAACGCAAAGCGAGCCCGACCCACTCGGACCAGGACGTACTGGTCGAGAACGTACGGAACGACGCTCGACAGCAATCCGACGCCCAGGCCCAGAACCCAGATGCGCCAGTCGCTCAGAACGTCGGTGTGCGCGAATGCGAACGGTGCGAACAGCGGCACGGCGAGAACCACCGATGCGATTCCGAAACCGGCAGCCATGTCGTCGAGCCCCTGCCCGGCGTCGGCCACGGACTTGCCCAGCACGATGTACGCCGCCCATAGAGCCGCCGAACCGAGCGCGAACGCGATTCCGATCAATCCCACCTCGCCGCCCTCGAACTGAGCCGACGCGATGGCAGCAACGCCGGCGACCACCAGAACGACCGCGAGTGCATCGGTGAGCTTCCGAGATCCTGCTGCGGCGACGACGATCGGGCTCAGAAACTCGATGGCGACCGCCGCACCCAGGGGCAGCCGAGCGATGGCCTCGTAGAACATCACGTTCATGCCGATGGTGGCCGCTCCGAACGCGGCAGCGGTCACCGCGCGTCGTACCGTCCATACGGATCCGGCACCGCCGCGTCGACGCCACGGCCTACGCCAGGCGATCAGGACGACAGCGGCACCGAAGCCCCGCAACCAGGCCACCGCAGCCGGGTTCACCGTGTCGAACAGGAACACTCCGATGGCCGCACCGACGTACATGCATACGGCACCGATCACGAACAGCGACGGGATACCCAGCCTCGAAGCGCCGGACAGCGAAGAAGAAGTCGAAGCCACACCGGGACCCTACTGCCGCCACCCGTCCGATTCCGTATCAGCTGTCAGCGAACAGGATCCACGACGTTCCTGCTCGTAGGACATGTTTCGTGTTAGTGACAACACAAAGAAACGCGCTCGGGAACAACGCGTGACCGCCATACGTCTGACAGAGTGAACGAACCGCGCCATACCGACGCGGCGGACCGGCCCCAGGCGAACGGGACATACCCGCAAGCCAGTACGGAGGAGTCATGCCCGGAACATTGACCAGCCCACAACTGACAGCAGCGGACCGGTGCGACCGGTGCGGTGCAGGGGCTCGCGCGCGTGTAGTGCTCTCGACCGGTGGAGAGCTTCTCTTCTGCGGTCACCACGCCACCGAGCACGAAGCCCGCTTGCGTGAAGTGAACGCAACGGTGATGACCGAATCGGACTCCACGGTGTAACCCACCGACTCGTCGGGGGACGCCAGTTCGCCACAGCTGTACCGATACAACTGCATCAACGCACGATTACAACGACGGACGGTCTCTGGACCGTCCGTCGTTGTCGTGTCACCGGCACAGTCCGCCGGCAGCACTCGTCCGTCGGGTGCTACATCTTGCGCAACTGCGCGATTCGCTCACCCAGCTGCTCCGCCGATGCCATCGCCGTCGGCGGGCCGCCGCAGATTCGACGCAGATCGCCGTGAATGACGCCGTGCGGCTTCCCCGTCCGGTGGTGGTACACCGCAACCAAACTGTTCAGTTCCCGCCTCAGGCCGGCCAACTGGCCGGCACTGGTGGCCCTGTCGTTGACGACGGCAGGCGCGGGGACCGCCGGGCCCGGAGCTGGTTTGTCTATCTGCTCCTGCTGACGCTGGCGAAGCAGGTCGCGCATCTGCGTCGCGTCGAGCAGGCCGGGGAGCCCGAGATAGTCGGCTTCTTCGTCGCTGCCCGAGAACGTCGCGGTCCCGAACGAGGACCCGTCGTAGATCACCTGATCGAGCTCGGCATCCGCGCCGAGGGAGGTGTACGCCTTCTCTTCCTCGCCCAGCTCGTCTTTCTGCTTGTTGGCGTCGGCCAGCAGCTCGTCGTCGAAGCCGTCCTTCTCGCGGTGGGGCTTGCCGAGAATATGGTCGCGCTGAGCCTCGAGCTGTGAGGCGAGGTCGAGCAGGACCGGTACCGACGGCAGGAAGACGCTCGCCGTCTCGCCCTTGCGGCGTGATCGCACGAAACGGCCGATTGCCTGCGCGAAGTACAGCGGAGTGGATGCACTGGTGGCGTAGACGCCGACGGCGAGACGCGGAACGTCGACACCCTCGGACACCATGCGAACGGCAACCATCCACCGCTGATCGCTCTTGCCGAACTCGGCGATACGAGCCGAGGATGTGGGGTCGTCGGAGAGGACGAGGGTCGGCGTCTCCCCCGTGATCACCTCGATCAGCTTGGCGTAGGCCCGCGCCACCGTCTGGTCGGTCGCGATCACGAGACCACCTGCGTCGGGCATACCGCCCGACCGCAACTGTGCCAATCGTGTGTTCGCAGCCAACAGCACCGCGGGCATCCAGTCGCCCTGCGGGTCGAGGGCGGTACGCCAGGCCCGTGCGGTCTGCTCCGCATTCAGCGGCTCGCCCAACCGAGCGGTGTACTCCTCGCCTGCGCTGTCCCGCCACCGTGCCTCCCCGGAATACGCGAGGAAGACGACCGGGCGAACGACTCCGTCGGCGAGGGCGTCGGAGTAGCCGTACGCGTGATCGGCCTTCGACCGCATCAGGCCGTCCTGATCCGGTTCGTAATTGACGAACGGAATGGGACTGTCGTCGCTGCGGAACGGAGTACCCGTCAACGCAAGGCGTCGGGTGGCGTCGCCGAACGCTTCGCGGATGCCCTCGCCCCAGCTCTTCGCGTCACCACCGTGGTGGATCTCGTCGAGGATCACCAGAGTCTTGCGGGCCTCCGTGCGCACTCGGTGCTTGAACGGATGCGAGGCGATCTGCGCGTAGGTCACCACCACACCGTGGTAGTCACTCGAGGTCTGCCCGGTCGAGTTGGAGAAGCGTGAGTCCAACGCGATGCCCACCCGTGCCGCCGACTCGGCCCACTGATGCTTGAGGTGCTCGGTGGGTGCCACTACCGTCACCTGATCGACGGTGCGGTGCGCGAGCAGTTCGGCGGCGACGCGCAGGGCGAACGTGGTCTTACCTGCACCCGGGGTCGCCACCGCCAGGAAGTCCTTGGGCGAGGCGACGAGATACTTCGTCAGCGCGCGTCGCTGCCAGGCACGTAGAGGTGCCCCGCCGGCGACGGGCGCAGCCGTCTGATCGGTGGATGGTGGTGTGGGATCGAACATGTCAGCGCTCACTGGCCGCCGGTTCCTGGCATCGATGTAAATTCCTCGCGCTCTCGGTAGCCCTGCAGTGTCCGCCGAGGAGCCTATCGCTCCGTACCGACGGATCCCGCATCGCTGGGGTGATGTCGGACGCGACACGGCGCGTCGGTCGTTAGGCGAAGTCGGCATCGGTCAGGAATGCTGGAGGCACCATGAGCGAGTCTGCAGGCCCAACTCCCACACCGCCGCGATTGTCGGCGAGAAACCCGCTACGTGCGGTGTGGAAAGTGACTCTGCGCACGCTCGGCAAGGCCTGGGACGATTCGATCTTCAGCAAGGCCGCGACCGCCGCCTTCTGGCAGACGCTGTCGCTACCGCCCCTTCTGCTCGGGGTGCTGGGCAGTCTCGGTTTCGTCGGAGGATGGTTCGGCCCCAACACCGTCGACATCATCGAGTCGAAGATCATCACCTTCAGCAACACGCTCTTCAGCAGCAGTGTCGTCGATCAGATCATCGCGCCGACCGTTCGAGACGTACTCGCACAGGGCAGTGGCGAAATCGTCTCGGTCGGCTTTCTGCTCTCGCTGTGGGCGGGCTCGTCGGCGATCTCGACGTTCGTGGACTCCATCGTCGAAGCACACGGACAGGCCGACGCTCGAAATCCCGTCTGGCAGCGGTTCTTCGCGCTGCTCCTGTACGTCGGCTTCCTGATCATCGCGGTGTTCGTGCTTCCGCTCGTCGCACTCGGACCGGTGTACGTCCAGCAGATACTGCCCGATTCGTGGCTGACCGTCGGCAGCGAACTCGTCGACTTCCTGTACTACCCGGCCGTCGGCTTGCTGCTGATCATCGGCCTGACCACGTTGTACAAGCTGGCGTTGCACACGTCACTGCCCTGGCATCGTCTGCTCGGCGGAGCACTGCTGGCCGGGGTGTTCTTCATGATTGCCAGCGCCGTACTCCGCCGGTACCTGACTTGGGTCACCAGCACCGGCTACACCTACGGTGCGCTGGCAACTCCGATCGCGTTTCTGCTCTTCACGTTCTTTCTCGGCTTCGCCGTGGTCCTCGGAGCCGAGTTCAACGCGACGATCCAGGAGTTCTGGCCGGCCAGAGCAACCCGAATGGATCAAATGCGTGAGTGGCTCGCAGCGCAGGCAGCGGCGGACGACAAGCCGTCGGGACCGGTGACCGCGGTAGCGCGGCGTCTGGCCACAGGGCCGATCAAAGTGGTCGGCGATCGGCAGCGATCCGACCGGCCCGAACCGTCTCAGTGACGGTCGGGCCCGGCGGAGTCACCGTCGGAGGTGAGCCGTCACTCGCCCTTCTTGAGGCCCTCGTAGACCTTCTTGCAGTCCGGGCACACCGGTGAGCCCGGTTTTGCAGACTTGGTGACCGGAAACACCTCGCCGCACAGCGCTACCACATGGGTACCCATGACGGCGCTTTCGGCGATCTTGTTCTTCTTGACGTAATGGAAGAATTTCGGCCGGTCATCGTCGGTGGTTTCGTCCGGAGCGATGTCGGGACGGTCCTTCGTCTGAGTGCTCATGAACACAGATTAATCCGTCGCCACACTGTGTTCGAACCGGTCGCACAGCTCGTCGTATGCAATCTGTGAGCGGTAGTGCCACAGTGGAGGTATGACGAGAACCCCAGGGTTCGACGGAAGCGCGTACAGCGACTCGCCGGATGGGCCCGTCCTGATCACCGAGGCGCAACAGTCGGTGGAAGAGCAGCACAAAGCGCGTGTCCGCAAGTACATGTTCATCATGTCCTTCCGCATACCGGCCTTGGTGCTCGCTGCACTGGCATACGGAATGTGGATGAACCCATGGATATCCATGGCGATCGTCGGTCTGTCCATTCCGCTCCCATGGATGGCGGTGTTGATCGCGAACGATCGGCCGCCGCGTACCAAGGACGAAATGAGCCGGTACGACTACCGGACCATCGACAGTCCGGCCATCGAATCGAGCAATCACCGCGTGATCGAAGCCGGCGAGGACTGACAGGAAGCCGACAGGCGGTGCGACACTTGCTCGGTGAACGCACAGATTTCTCCGTCCCCACTGGTCGCTGCCGCCGCTGCCCTCCGTGAAGCCTTCGATCGCGCGGGTTACGACGCCGACGGCGTCCTGAGGTTGCTGGGCTCCGACGCCCACGCCGCGCTGGGGCGCAGTGAACCGGTACCGGTCCGCAATGCGAGCCTCGGCGGCGGAGATCTGGGTGTCTTGGTGCGATTGTTCCTGCTGGTCGACGACTGCCCCGAGGACGAGGTCGCGGCCGCTCTCGCACCGCTGACCGTCTCCGAAGCCATCGCGGCCGGCATTCTCACTCGTACCGGATCCACGGTGCGCACCCTGCTCGACATCCGGCCCCTCGACGCCGGGCACGGAACCCGGTGGATCGTCTCCGATCCCGACGGCAGCATGCGCGTCGCCGACACGGCCACCGATCATGTGCTCGGCGTCGGCCAGGCGTCGCTGTCGTTGTTGCGCGGTACACCGACCTCGGCTGTGGACACCGTCCTCGACGTCGGAACCGGATGCGGCGTCCAAGCCGTCCACGCGTGCGACTACGCAACGACGGTCACCGCGACCGACATCAGCCCGCGTTCGATGGATCTGGCGGCAGCGACGACGGCCCTGAACGGTCTCGACGTCGAATTGCTGCACGGTTCGTGGTTCGAGCCGGTGGCCGGACGTACGTTCGATCGGATCGTCGCCAATCCCCCGTTCGTCGTGGGACGCGCCGAAGTACTGCACTCGTACCGAGATTCCGGCCTCGACCTCGACGGCGCGAGCGCGTTGATGATCGCCCAGGCACCCGAACACCTCACCCTCGGTGGGACTGCTGCCATCCTCGCGTCGTGGGTGCACATCGAGGGCGAGGACTGGCGTACGAGAGTGGCGTCCTGGCTTCCCGCCCACGGCGTCGACGCGTGGGTGGTCGAGCGTGACGTGGCAGACCCCGCTCTGTATGTGGGCACCTGGATGCGCGACGGCGGTTTGGACCCGCGCGACCCCGATGCGGCCGCGGTGGCCCAGTCCTGGCTCGATCATTTCGCCGCCGCGGGTGTCGAGGGCGTCGGTTTCGGGTTCGTCTATCTACGCAAGACGGACTCTCCGACGGATCTGCTCGCCGAGGAGTTGACGCACGGGTTCTCCGACCCGCTCGGGAACGAGTCGCTCGAGTATTTCTCTCGGCTCGAGTGGCTCCGTGACAACGACATTCTCGACTCGGTACTGACTCTCGACCCCAACACCGCGCTCGAACGGGTGTTTCTTCCCGGCGACGAGGGCTGGGCTCCGGTGGCGATCCGTGTCCACCGGGGAAACGGACCACAGTGGCAGCACGACGTCGACGAGCTCGGTGCCGCGCTTCTGGCGGGCCTGCGTCCGGATGGGCTCGCGGTGGGCGAACTGGTCGAGCTGCTCGCCGCCGCGCACGGTGAGGATGCCGACGAACTGGCGGGGCATGCGGTGACGCTGATGCAGGGTCTGGTGCGGCACGGACTCGTGTTGCCGGCTCGCTGAACGGACCTGGGGCTGCGCTGCCGTTCCCGCTGCGAACGTTCTCAGCAACTTCTCAGGACGGACCCGCCGTATTCCCTGGTCAGGCGGGTATCACAAGGATCGGCGTGGGAACTTATCGGAGCGTCCCGAGCGTTGAACCTGTGAGACACCACCGACCAGGAGGCAAGTCATGACCAGCCCCAGCACCACGATTCGTCCGCGGCCCACCGATGCCGATCTGGACGCCCAGAGCCCAGCAGCCGATCTCGTTCGCGTGTACCTAAACGGCATCGGCCGCACCGCGTTGCTGACGGCTGAAGAAGAGGTCGACCTGGCCAAGAGGATCGAGGCAGGTCTGTACGCCAAGCAGGTTCTCGAGAACACGAAGCGGTTGAGCGCAGTCAAGAAGCGCAACCTGGC
Source organism: Rhodococcus sp. Leaf233 (assembly GCF_001426165.1). Lineage (NCBI taxonomy): Bacteria > Bacillati > Actinomycetota > Actinomycetes > Mycobacteriales > Nocardiaceae > Rhodococcus > Rhodococcus sp. Leaf233. The sequence continues at coordinate 9,547 of NZ_LMRO01000013.1, read as the reverse complement.
CATCATCGTGCGGGACGGAAGCGCGGCGCGCAGCCATCTGCTCGAAGCAAACCTCCGGTTGGTCGTCTCGCTCGCCAAGCGCTACACCGGTCGCGGAATGCCGTTGCTCGACCTGATCCAGGAGGGCAACCTGGGCCTGATTCGCGCCATGGAGAAGTTCGACTACGCGAAGGGCTTCAAGTTCTCGACCTACGCAACGTGGTGGATCCGTCAGGCCATCACCCGCGGCATGGCAGATCAGAGCCGAACGATTCGGCTCCCTGTCCACCTCGTCGAGCAGGTCAACAAACTCGCCCGGATCAAGCGGGAGCTGCATCAGCAGCTCGGACGCGAGGCAACCGACGAAGAGCTGTCGAGTGAATCGGGCATCGCAGTCGAGAAGATTGCGGATCTGCTCGACCACAGCCGGGATCCGGTCAGCCTCGACATGCCGGTGGGTAGCGACGAGGAAGCGCCGCTGGGTGACTTCATCGAGGACTCGGAAGCCACGTCCGCCGAGAACGCCGTCATCGCCGGGCTGCTGCACAGCGACGTTCGTGTCGTGCTCGGCACCCTCGACGAACGTGAGCAGCAGGTCATTCGTCTGCGCTACGGCTTGGACGACGGCCAGCCGCGCACCCTCGATCAGATCGGCAAGCTCTTCGGACTGTCTCGCGAGCGCGTGCGTCAGATCGAGCGCGAGGTGATGGTCAAGCTTCGCCAGGGTGACCGCGCCGAGAAGTTGCGTTCGTACGCCAGCTGATTCCGGTTCTCCGACCGGTGGAGCGACGGTGACCACTCCCGTTCGCGCCATCCGACGCGGTGGCCGAACCGACGTTCTTTCCCCTCGGGACGTCGGCTCGGTCGCCGCTTCTCTCGTTTTCGGCGACGCAGTCCTCGTCAACGCAATCGTCGAGGACCCAGGTCTGCCTTCGTCGGTTCGGGCCCGATTCGTACTCGCGCATCGGTGATGTATGCGCCGTCGGCGGATGCCAGCACCGGTTCGCAAGAAATCTCACGGATGTCGGGAATGTCCTCGGCCAGCGCAGATATGCGCTGGACGAGGTCGATCAGCGCACTCTTGTTGACCGGCACGGCGTTTCGGTAGCCCGACAACAGCGGAGCAGCCTTCGGCGCGTCGATCAACTGTGCCGCTTCGTCCTCGGTCAACGGCAGCACACGGTAGGCACGGTCGCCCAACAGATCCGAGATCACTCCGGCCAGACCGAACGAGATGAGCGATCCGAACGACGGGTCGTCCTGAACCCGCACCACGCAGCCGATTCCCTTGACTGCCATGCGCTGGACATGCAGTAGCGGCTCTCCGGATTCGGCGGCCAGGTTGCGGTATGCCACCCGTACTGCCGAGGCGTCGGCGACGTCCAAGCGGACACCGCCCAGATCGGGCCGGTGCCGCCACCGCTTCCCTGTCGCCTTCACGGCAACCGGGTACCCCAGTTCGTCGGCCGCCGCGACGGCCTCGTTCTCGTCGGTGACGGCGCGGAACGCCACGACGTCGAGGCCGTAACAGGCCAACAGTTCGGCAGTCTCGAAATCCGACAGCCAGCGCCCTTGTCCCCCTGCCGAACGCCAATCCCGGACCAGCTGCTTGGCGCGATCGCCGTCGATGCTCTTGGGCCGGACCAGATTCGACACCGGCCGCGAGCGCCAGGACGAATACCGCCACGCGGCAGCGAGTGCCGCCACGGCTCGTTCGGGGCTCGAGTACGACGGAACCGAGCCCCGAACCGGGTGCCCGCCGGGCCCGCGTACAGCCAGCACATCCGGGATACCTTCGGTGGCAAGGAATGTCGACAGCACCGGCTTGTCGGATCCCCGGACCGCATTGCCCAGCGCAGTCGCGAACGGTTCTACCTCGACCGCGACCGGGGGCACGAACACGACGATCACTGCATCGATGTCGGAAGCGGCCAGTGCCGACGAGACGGCCGCGGCAAAATCCTCGGGACCGGCCTGCGGTCCGACGTCGGTCGGGATATCGGCATGCAAGCCTTTGGCGCGAGCGGCGTCGACGGCCAGGACTCCCAGGGCCGTGGAGTTGCCCACGACGGCCACGCGTGGGCCGGCCGGCAAGGGTTGGTTGCCGAACAGTACTGCACAGTCGAACAGTTCGGAGATGGTGTCGACCTGGATCACTCCGGCTTGGGCGAACAACGCTCGGACGATGGAATCGTCGATGTCGGCACCGATGGCGTGTGCGGGTGGTACGGCTCCGCGGCCGCTCTTGACCGCGATGATCGGCTTGCTGCGCGCGACCCGTCGAGCGATTCGGGTGAATTTGCGGGGATTTCCGAAGCTCTCCAGGTACAGCAGAATCACCTCGGTCGCCGGGTCGGAGTCCCAGTACTGCAACAGGTCGTTGCCCGAGACGTCCGCTCGGTTGCCGGCAGAGACGAACGTCGACAGACCCAGTCGGCGATTGGCTGCCTCGTCGAGAATTGCGATGCCGAGCGCGCCGGACTGGCAGAAGAAGCCGACGTTGCCCGGGGTCGGCAGATGCGGCGCCAATGTGGCGTTCAACCCGAACTCAGGGTCGGTGTTCGCGACGCCGAGCGCGTTGGGCCCGATCAATCGCATCCCGTGGGCACGGGCGGCGAGCACCAGCCTGCGCTCGCTCTCCTGCCCCGCAGGCCCGGTCTCGCCGAATCCACCCGACACCACGAGCAGTGCTTTGACACCTTTGTCCAGGCAGTCGTCGAGCACCGCGTCGATGGCATCGGCCGGAACCGCCGCGATAGCAAGGTCGACCGGGTCCGGGATGTCGTGCACCGTGGCGTACGCGCGCACACCGCGCACCGAGCGGTGGTCGGCGTTGACGGGGTACACCGGGCCCGTGAAGTTTCCGGCGAGCAGGTTCGCCAGCACAGCGTTGCCCACCTTGGAGCTGTCGGTCGATGCGCCGATCACGGCGACCGATCGAGGGCTGAGTACGTTGCGAACGCTACGGGCCTCGGCTGCGCGCTCGCGAGAGTTCCGCACCGACAGCAATGCCTCGCTCGGATCGATCGCGAATTCCAGCCGTAGGACGCCGCCCTCGAAGGAACGGCTGACCTGATATCCGGCCTCCCGGAACACGGTGACCATGTTGCGGTTTTCGGCAAGTACCTCGGCGACGAACATGTTGACGCCGTTCTCGGCGGCCGCTCCCGCAAGGTGCTCGAGCAGGATGGGTCCGAGTCCGCGGCCCTGGTGTGCGTCGGCGACGACGAATGCAACCTCGGCCGAGTTGCCGTCGCCCTCGGGTAGCCGCTCGTACCGGCCGACCGCGATGATGTCGTCGCCCAGTACTGCAACGAAGGCCACACGGTCGTGATGGTCGACAGTGGTGAAGTTCAGAACGTCCCGCTGCGGCATCGTCGGATAGGGGCCGAAGTACCGAAGGTATCTGGTGCGCTCCGACAGTCGTCCGTGAAAAGCCACGATGGCCTCGGAGTCCGAGGGCACGATGGGCCGCAGGTGCACGACGCCGCCGTCCGACGTGAGAACGTCGGCGACCCAGTGCCGCGGAAATTCTGTTTCCGCGCGCTCTCGTGCCAGTTCCTTGCTGCTCTTCTCGTCTGTCGCGGCGGCCTGTTCGGCGGCCGGATCGGTACCGGTGGAATCAGTCACGCGGGTCCTCCGGATCGAGTCCGAGCAGCGGAAACACTGCTCGACGAGTGGCGATGATGGCCGAGTCGACGCGTTCGAGTGCCCGGTCGGTGCCGTCCGTTCCGGCCAACGATCCGCCGGGACCGTCCCAGGCGGGATAGTCGACATCCCCACCGTCGCCCATGGTCTGGGGCAGGTCCACGCTCGGTGCCATGGTTCTCACTCGCTCGCGCCAGGTGTCGGGTAGGGGTGCCATCGGATCGATGTCGCGGCCGAGGGCAGCGGCGATCAGATAAGTCCAGGCCCGTGGAACCACCCGAACGAGGCCGTACCCGCCTCCCCCGACGGCCAACCACCGTCCCTCCGAGTAACGGTCCGCAAGGTCGCGCATCGCCAGGAAGGCCGCGTTCTGCCCGTCGACGGTGAGCGCGAGATCTGCAAGCGGATCCTCGCGGTGACTGTCGACGCCGCATTGACTGACGATGATCTGCGGCCGGAACGCTCCGATCGCGCCCGGAACGATCGCATGAAATGCACGAAGCCAGAGCCGATCCGCGGTACCGGGCAGCAGCGGGACGTTGATCGAGGAACCCTCGCCGCGTTCGGTTCCTACCTCCGTCGACCATCCGGTGTTCGGCCACAGTGTTGCCGGGTGCTGGTGCAACGAGACCGTCAGAACCCGAGGATCACCGAGAAACGCTGCTTGGACGCCGTCGCCGTGGTGTGCGTCGACGTCGATGTAGGCGATGCGATCGAACCCGTTGTCCAGCAACCACGAAATCGCGATGGCGGCGTCGTTGTAGACGCAGAAGCCCGAGGCCCAATCGGCCATCGCGTGGTGCATTCCACCACCGATGCTCACGGCTCTCCTGGCCCGCCCCGACGCGATCTCACGCGCGGCCGCCAAGGAGCCGCCGGTCAGCATCGCGCTGGCTTCGTGCATGTGCTCGAACACCGGGTTGTCGTCGGAACCGAGACCGTGGACGACGTCGTCGGGGTCTCGCAGGGCCGGACCCTGCGACGGCGCGCGCTTGACGGCCTCGATGTACGCGCTGGTATGAAAACGCAGCAGCTCCGAGTCCGGTGCCGCCGACGGTTCGACGAGCTCCACGCCCGCCAACACACCGAGATCGGAGGCGAGGGCCATCGTCAGATCGAGCCGCGTCGGGTTCATCGGATGGTCGTCGCTCCACCGGTAACCGAGATAGTCCGCGCTCCACACGACGATGTCCTCGGGACGGTTCGGAATGGATACGGCGGCGCGTGTCGCCTGATCAGACATACGGACAAAACTACGTTGCCGATCGGGATGGTGTTGCCGGGTTCCGGTGTTGTCTTCGGTACCCGGTTGTGACGCGCCACGGCGAGCGGCTTCCGGGGTTGTGATGCGCCGCGCCCGCCGCCATCGGGTGCAGCGCCGATTCAGAGCCGCTGACGGTAGGATCGAACCCGACGAAGGGGTTGAGTGTGAAGGATCTGGTCGACACCACGGAGATGTACCTCCGGACGATCTACGATTTGGAAGAAGAAGGCGTCATCCCGCTCCGCGCGCGGATCGCCGAGCGGCTGGAGCAGAGTGGTCCCACCGTCAGTCAGACCGTCGCCCGAATGGAGCGCGACGGTCTTCTGTCCGTCGCCGGCGACCGGCATCTGGAGCTGACCGAGAAGGGCCGCAGCTTGGCCGTCGCGGTCATGCGCAAGCACCGTCTCGCGGAGCGTCTGCTCGTCGACATCATCGGGCTGCGCTGGGAAGATGTGCACGCCGAGGCGTGCCGTTGGGAACACGTGATGAGCGAGGAGGTCGAGCGCCGGTTGGTCACCGTGCTGAACAACCCGACGACCTCGCCCTACGGTAATCCGATCCCTGGTCTGGCGGAGCTGGGTCTGGGTCAGACGACACTGGCACCGGAGGCTCTCATTCGTCTCACCGACGTCCCGCTCGGCGAGCCTACGGCGGTCGTCGTTCGCCGCTTGGCCGAGCACGTTCAGTCCGACCCCGAGGTCATCGCTCAGCTACGCGAGGCGGGCGTGGTTCCCGATGCCCGGGTTACAGTCGAAGCCAAGCCCGGGTCGGTGACGATCACGGTGCCAGGACACAGTGGTGTCGACATATCCGACGAAATGGCGCATGCCGTTCAGGTGAAGAAGGTCTGATCTCTTCCCACGGACGGCATCTGCCGCGTGTGAGGGAGATCGAACAGTGAAGCTTCTCGTTACCGGTGGTGCAGGGTACGTCGGCAGTGTGTGCGCGGCGGTACTGGACGAACGCGGCCATGAGGTCGTCGTCGTGGACAACCTGTCCACCGGTAATCGGGATGCCGTTCCCGCCGGGGTCACTTTCGTCGAGGGTGACATCAAAGACGTCGCGGCGGAAGTATTGACGGGCGGCGACTTCGATGCAGTTCTGCATTTCGCAGCGCAGTCGTTGGTGGGCGAGTCGGTTGTGTCGCCGGACAAGTACTGGAGTGGGAACGTAGTGACGTCCCTGGCTCTTCTGGACGCGATCCGGTCCTCCGGCACCCCCAAGTTGGTGTTCTCCTCCACCGCGGCCACCTACGGCGAGCCCGAGAAGACTCCCATCACCGAGGACGACCCCACACGTCCCACCAACCCGTACGGTGCGACCAAGCTCGCGATCGACCACGCCATCACCTCGTATGCAGCGGCCTACGGTCTCGCCGCTACCAGTCTGAGGTACTTCAACGTGGCCGGCGCATACAAGGGTTTCGGTGAGAACCGCGTCGTCGAGACCCATCTCATCCCCCTCGTATTGCAGGTCGCCCTCGGTCAGCGAGAGAAGATCTCGGTGTTCGGCACGGACTGGCCCACTCCCGACGGCACAGCCGTCCGCGATTACATCCATGTCGCCGATCTCGCCGAGGCGCACATCCTCGCCGTCGATGCCGCCCAGCCCGGTCGGCACTCCATCTACAATCTCGGCAGCGGAACGGGATTCTCCGTCGACGAGGTCATCTCGTCGTGCAAGCGCGTCACCGGACTGCCCATTGCCGTCGAACATGCGCCTCGCAGGCTCGGTGATCCGGCCGTGCTGATCGCATCGAGCGCCCGTGCCGTCGAGAAACTGCATTGGACGCCGGAGTTGACCGATCTCGATCGCATCGTGTCCGATGCGTGGGACTTTCTGCAGCAGCTCGGCGACCGTTCTCACGCGGCTCGCTGAGCAGACTCCAGATCAGCGCCGACCGAACGGGTCGCCCGGTAGCCGAATGCCACAGGCTCGCGCACAGGCGAACCCACTCTCGGCGACTTCGCGAACCAGGGCAGGACTGGCACCGACACCGAGCGACCGGTCCAACAGCGACGCCAAACTGTGGGAGCTGTCTGCCTTCAGGGCCGCATCGATCGCGATTCGGGCCATCGGCCCGTCTCCTCGCACGTAGGCGCTGAACGCGAGAAGTGTTGCTGCTATTGCTCTTTCGCGGTTCGGAACCACACGGACGAGGTGCGCCCAGAATTCCTCGACGATATCTGCATCCTCACCGAGAGTCAGTGCCAGCACCGCGTCCCGGACCTGCACATGCCCGATCGCGACGGCGACCCGCGCGAAGTCGGTGGTCTCGAGCTCGGAGTCGTAGGGAGACCGCGCGAGGTAGGACAACACCGCTGTCAGGTGGTCGGTCAGCGACAGTGCACCGCTGCGCCGAAACTTTGCCATCTCGGCGGCGACTGCCTGCACCGTCTCGACCGGGCCGGGTGCGATGAATTCGGCGAGCTCGTCTCTCGAGCGTCGCACCGGATAGCCGTCCAGCACTCTGGCCACGGTCAGCGGCGATGCCGTCGGATCGGCGATACGACCGTGCTGCCGTGGGCCCTGTAGCGACCACCAGTGCGCGGCATCGGCAATGGCCGAGGTTGCGAAGGCGGCTTCGAGCCGCACACCGAACGTCGGGAGGGTGACCTCGAGCTCGTTCACCAGATCCTGAACGTCGAGTGTGTAATGCGTTCGCTCGTTGCGGCCGAGTCTGTCGTCGACGAACACAGCGATCACCGAGACAATGTTCTCGAATGCGCAGTAGCCCGCCAGGTAGTCGATGACGTCGAGCATGTCCGGCGTGGCGCGAGTGTCGCTACCCGCACGTCGATCGGTGTGTTCGCCGGCCAGCACGAGGTCGTGCCGCATCGTCGGGCCGATGCTGGTGCCGCCGTCCTCGAGCGCGATCAGCACCATCGATCGATGGGGATCGAAGCCGAGCATCGCCGGGATCGCGGCCAACAGTTCGCTCGCGTCACCGATCCGTACGCGGTGTCGACCGGAGAAGGGGTCGTGGGAGTTCGTCGGTGTGTACATGCCTCGAAGTCTTACGAGGCTCCGTGGTGCCTTCCCGGCTCGACCAGGGGCCGAGCAGCACCCTGTGCATGCCGGACTATCTGTGGATGAAACGGCGTCCACCCGCCTCCGCCGAGCGGACCGTGTCGGTCCGCTCTGCTAGAGAGGCCGCCACTTCGGCAGGAGAACGTCAGCTCTGGTTCACCTTCTGCACCGCGGCCGTGAACAGCTCGTCCAACGTCATTGCATCGGGTGTGGCGGACCCGAAGGACATGAATGTCGCCGAGATCCGCACGCCGTCGACCTGCGCCATCAGGGTCAACATCGACTGGGTGACGGCATCCCCGCCGGTGCCCGACGAGACGGTCTGTCGCACGGCGAGTGTGTCGTCGGCGTCTATCGGCGGTGCGGGTGTCAGCGTGGACGTGACCGTGGAGGTGGCACCGGACTTGGTTGCGGTCACTTCGCCGCACTGTTCGAGCTGCTCTTTGCGCGCCGAGAGCGGCTGGTCGACAGCGGTCAGTTCGATGGAGATCGTGGATCGACTATCGTTGTCGGTGCCGACGATCATCGCCGTACCGGTCGGGCCGAAGTCCTGGTCCGCTGGTTTGCACCCCGCGGGGCTGACCTCGGCACCGGCCGGTATTCCGCTGAGGTCGGGAGCGGCCTGCGAGATGGCCTGCTGGGGCAAAACCAACGCGTCGTACGGGGCCGGGAAGCTCGCCGGGTCGATGAGCAGTGTGTTCAGGTCCGTGCCGGGCTGCGATGCGGTGGTGCCACCGGCAGTGGGCTCGGCTGTTCCGGTGACGGTGGAGCTGCACCCCACCAGCACGAATGCTCCGATCGCCGCCGACGTGGCAGCGATGGTCAGGCGGGTCTGTGCGGCGCGGCTCACGTGAAGTCCTCTTCGAGTTCGTGGGGACGCCGCAGCGAGCGCTTCGGCGTCCCCACCACTGTCTCATTCCACCTACCTCGAACGCGGCAGGCGAGCTACGGCAGTGTCGTCGGTGTCAGTTCCCGCGGGCGATCCATTCTTCGAGGTGCGGGGACTCGTCCCCGATACTCGTTCCGTCGCCGTGCCCGGTGTTGACCCGGGTCTCGGCAGGCAACGCGAACAACCGATCCCGAATCGAGCCGATGATCGTCGGGAAATCCGAATACGACCGACCCGTCGCACCGGGCCCACCGGAGAACAACGTGTCCCCCGAGAACAACTGACCGGCCTCGGGCAGATACAGACAACTCGACCCCGGCGAATGACCGGGAGTATGCAACGCCACGATCTCCGTCCCCGCGACCGTGATCCGCTGACCGTCCTCGAGCACCGAATGCCCGATGCCCGGATGCGTCTGCTCCCACAACACATCATCGGCCGGATGCAACAGAATCGGCGCATCCAACTCCCCCGACAACTGCGGCGCGACCGTCACATGATCGTTGTGACCATGCGTACANCCACAACACATCATCGGCCGGATGCAACAGAATCGGCGCATCCAACTCCCCCGACAACTGCGGCGCGACCGTCACATGATCGTTGTGACCATGCGTACAGACAATCGCCCGCACAGCACGACCGGCGACCGCATCGACGATCGGACCGGCCGTATGCGCAGCATCGACGATCACCACCTCGTCGTCGTCACCGACCAACCAGATGTTGTTGTCGAC
>NZ_LMRO01000012.1:0-630174 GCF_001426165.1 Rhodococcus sp. Leaf233 | reverse complement strand
GAGTGGACGATTCAAGATGTTCGACGCTTTGGAGCGGCTTCGCCGCAGGTGAGTGGTACTCGTAGCAGGGGTCGGGCGGATTCGAGCGGTGGTTGCAACGTGCCTGATCATTAGGGATGTTTGCGATGGTTCACCCGGGTTTCTCACATCAGGTTCGGATGACGTTCTGGTCACTGCGTAGCAGTGGCGTGACGATCAAGGACGCTGCCCTCGCAGTCGGTATCAGCGAGGGCAGCGGCTGGAACTGGGTGTACGAACGTGGTGGTGTGCGTCCACGCTCGACACCGGAGCCGACGGGCCGTTTCCTCTCGCTGGAGGAACGCGAGTTCATCGCCGACGGTGTCCGGGACGGCTGGACGATGACCGCGATCGCGACATGCCTGGGGCGAGCGGTGTCGACGATCAGTCGAGAACTCAAGCGGCACAAGTACTTCCGTGGACAGTACAAGCCGCATCAGGCCGAGCGTGATGCCCGAAAGGCAGCCAAACGCCCGAAGAAGGGCAAGCTCGAGCTCACGCCGTTGCTGCGCGATCGGGTGCAGGCGCTGCTCGAGTTGGACTACTCGCCCGAGCAGATCTCGGCGACACTGAGGAAGGAATTTCCTCACTCGCCGGAGATGCATGTGTCGCACGAAACGATCTACCAGACCCTTTACGTTCAGAGCAAAGGTGGCCTGACCAAGGAGCTGACCAGGCATCTTCGGACGGGCCGGCCGGTGCGTCTCGCGCACCGGCGCACCACCGAACGGCGATCGAAAATCCGCGGGATGATCAACATCTCCGAACGGCCCGCCGAGGTCGCCGACCGCAACGTTCCCGGCCATTGGGAGGGTGATCTGATCATCGGCACCAAGGGCGGGTCGGCGATCGGGACACTGGTCGAGCGGACGTCACGGTTGGTGATGCTGCTGCATCTGCCCATCGATCATTCGGCGGCGTCGGTGGCCGAGGCGATGACGAAGAAGATCGCGGAACTGCCTGCGGCACTGATGCGTTCGATCACCTGGGATCAAGGCGGGGAGATGGCCAAGCATGCCGAGATCACCGTCGCCACAGGGGTGCAGATCTACTTCTGTGATCCGCACTCCCCGTGGCAGCGGGGCACCAACGAGAACACCAACGGTCTGCTCCGTCAGTACTTCAAGAAGGGCACCGACTTGTCGGTGCACGGTCCCGAACGGCTCGACGAGGTCGCCGCTTTACTGAACAACCGCCCCAGAAAGACCCTGGGATGGGATACTCCACTCGAGGAGTACAACAAACGACTGCTCGTTGCGACGACCACGTGAACCCGTCNACGAGAACGGGATCTTCGGTGCCGTCGCCGCTTTACTGAACAACCGCCCCAGAAAGACCCTGGGATGGGATACTCCACTCGAGGAGTACAACAAACGACTGCTCGTTGCGACGACCACGTGAACCCGTCACGAGTTTCCACTCACGACGAGCGAAGCTCGGCCTTGACGAGATAGACGTTGTAGCTGTCCCACTCCGAGACGGTGAAGTACAGCTCGTTCGCCGTCGACCACGGATGAATGAAGCCGCCGTAGGTCTTGGGGTACTCGGCGGTATCGATCAGGGTGCTCGGGGCGGTCCACTCGCCCTGCGGTGAATTTGCTTCGCGCAGAACGATATCGCCGCGTAACGGATCCAGATACGTCATCTGCCAGAGGCCTCGGGCGTCGTCGTGATGAACCGACAGTTCCCCGGCCATACCGCCGGCGATGGGGGTGGCCTCGTTCGATCCGACGGGAGCCCACGTGCCGTTCACCCAGTACTGGTAGGCGGTCTTGTTCAGCACGTCCGCTTTCGGGACGCGAGCGAGACCGACCTGTCCGGCGCGACCGTTGACGGTGCCGAACATGTACACGTACTCCCCCGCCGGGACCATTGTCGACACTTGGAACTTGGAGACGCCGAAGACGTTGTCCCACTTGGCATGCTCGTCCTTGACCCAGGTGGAACCGTTGTTGTCGGAATAGGCGATGCCGCCGTAGTTGGTCCACCACATGCCGGGGATCGTGCTCCAGCGCCGGATGGACATGTACGACATGTACTGCCGGTCGTCGATCGCGAACCCGGACGTGGGGATGACGGTGGTCTCCCAATTCTTGATCTTGCGCGAGGGCAGGAGTTCGGCTGCGTGACAACGGGAATCCTGCACCATCGAGTCCAGGGTCATACCGTCGGACAGATCGGTGTCGGTGCTGTGTCCCAGTACGTTCGACCGCCAATCCTCTCCGCCGACCACACCGAATTCCCAACCCCTGCCGAAGGAATCGCCGAATACGACGGCGACCTCGCCCGGTTTGCTCTCCCACATGATGCCGAGGTCGGTGCCGTCGACCTGCCAGCGCTTGTCGGTGCGGTTCTCCGATCCCGGTCCGGTCAGCTGCGAGACCACCTCGACGTGTCCGACGGCCGGTGCCACCGGCGGTACCGTCGTCGGCCCGGACTCCGCCGCGGTGACCGCGGGTGCCGGCGGCGGGGTTCCCGGAGTTCCACCGGGGCCGGGAATCGGGATGGGAAGGGTCTCGGGTTGCGGGTCGATCTCGATGCGAGGGAACGGCAGATGGTCTGCAGAGCCGGTGGTGGGCGACTCCGTGGCGTCGGTGAGGTCGGGGCAGGGGTCCGCGCACGGGTCGGTCGACGGTTCCGCCTGGACACGGGTGTTGTGCGGCGGCGGGTCGGGCACCGGCACGAGTTCGACCGACGGATACGGCACGGGTATCACCACACGATCCGGCAACGGCGGCAGTTGCGGCGGATTGCCGGGCCCGACGGGCTCTGGTGGGTAGTCCTTGGGGTCGAATCCGGTTTCTCCACAAAAATTCACCGGCGGCGGCGGGGCCGCGTACGCGGGGGGTGCGGCAAGAACGGCTGTACCTGCGGCAACCGCGATGATGCAGCCGAGCGACGTCGTGCGGCCATGCATGCGGTGCCCCCGTGTTGTCCGACGAAACCTAGCGGTCCGATACGGCAAGATACACCACGTCAGCGCGGTGCGCGCCTCGTGTTGAGTATCGCTGCGACGAAGCCGACGGCGTAGATCCCTGCTCCGACGAACACCAGCGCGTGCGCAGTGGGATCCTGGCTCAGCTCCGTGGCGTCGGGTCCGACGGCGAATGCGGCCGCGGCGAGGGCTCCGACGAACGCCACGTTGAACACGGTGTCCTGCAACGCGAAGACTCGTCCACGATGCGCGTCGTCGATCTCGATCTGCATGGCGGCGTCCCCACTGAGTTTGACGGTCTGCCCGGCGATGCCGAGGAGAAATGCTCCGAGCAGCAGACTGGTCTGGGTGAGGCCGGAGACGGCACCGACCTGAGCGGCGATGGCCAGGACGAGAGCGGTGGCGATGGTGCGGGTGCGGCCGAACCGCGGGACGGCGAACGGGGCGATGACGGCGGCGAGGAACATTCCGGTGGCCGTGGCTCCGACGGCAATGCCGAAGCCGGCGAGGCCGCCGGGCAGGGAACTCTGCGTGCTCTCCCGCAGCACCAGCACCATGATGAGGGTGTTGATGCCGAACACGATGCGGTGTGCCCCGATGCCGATCATCGCGGTGGTCACGCCCGGCGACCGCCACACCGCCAGGGCACCCGATTTCAGGCCGGCGGCAACATCTTTCAGCGGGTTGCCGGGCCGATCGTCCGTATCGGGACCGAGAGACCGCGGCGCGAACCGTCCGGCCGCAACAGCACCGACCACCGAGCCGGTCGCGGCCAGCCCCACGGCGACACCCGAACCGAGATCCCCCGCTCCGACGGCACCGATCACTGCGACCGCCAGTCCCGCACCGGCCGCCGCGAAACCGGAGCCGACGGTGGCCAGCACCGAGTTCATCGGCACCAGCCACGATTGCCTCACCACATGCGGCAAGGATGCCGACGCGCCCGCCAGGACGAACCGACTGAGCCCCACGGTGGCCAGAGCCAACAGCAGCAGCGGCGTGGCGTCGACCCCGGCACACAGAAGCCCGGCGGTAGCGGTGATGAGAACGATGCGAACGATATTGGCCCACAACAGAACCGATCGACGATCCCAGCGGTCCAACAGCGCACCTGCGAACGGGCCCACCAACGAGTAGGGCACGAGCAGAACAGCGAAACCGGCGGCGACCTCGGCGGGGTTGGTGGCGCGTTCGGGATTGAACAGGATGGCACCGCTCAATGCGGCTTGGAACAATCCATCACCGAACTGGCCGGCGAAACGAACGGTGGTGAGCTTGCCGACGCCCGGGGACTCACGTAGGCGGGTACGAAAGGAGGCGTCGTTCACCGACGGGACTCTATCCCGCGTCGGTCACACCGATACGGCGGGCTTGTCTGCCTTCCACCACGCGATCGTCGCGGCTGTGCCGTCGGCGAGCGGGGTGGGCTCGAGGCCGAGAACGCGCTCGCTGTGGCTCGAATCGAGGATGTAGGGGTAGCGGAACTGGTACAGGGTGTCCCCCAGCTCTTTCATCGGACCGGAAACGAGCCCCAGTGCTCGCATGACCCAAGCCGGTACGGCACCGATCTTCGGGGTCGGCAAGTGCGCTGCAGCGGAGTACATCTCGATCATCTCCCGCTGAGTCACCGCGGGGGCGGTCGGTGCATGCAGGACGGTGTTCCACGTGGACGGTCGTGCGGCCGCGACGATCATCGCGGCTGCGAAATCCGGCACGTACGTGAAGGAATGGGGTAGGTTCGCGGCCCCGATCACCCGAATGGTCTTACCGGCGAGCACATTGGCGACCACACGTTCTCCCATGTGCGAGACGAGCACCCGTGGGCCGTAGAAGTCGGATGCCGCGATGCTGACGGTGGGGGTCGAGTGAGCGTCGCGTGCGGCCAGGAGTTCGGTGCGCACACCCAGCTTGCGGAACGTGGCATTTCTGGGCGAGTCCTCGCGGATGGGCCCGTCGACCCGGCCGTAGGCGTAGAGACTCTCGGGGAACACGACGACCGTGCCCGCGGCCGCGTCGAGCACACGTCGTTCCATCGCCTCGAGCTTGTCGCGCCACACCTTGTTCTCGTAGGCGGCGTGGGTGCAGTGATAGATGGCGGTTGCTCCGTCGACGTGCGCTCGGAGGTCGTCGGACTCGATGTCGACCGATCGCCGTTCGATGTTCGGATGCTGTGGCCCGCTGCCGGATCGAGTCAGGATCCGCACCGTATGTCCCTGTGCAGCAAGCTGTTCGGCGATCGTCCAGCCGACGGGTCCGGCACCGGTGACGACGTGAAGTTCTGACATGGCTACTCCGTTTCGGTAAACGAGAGCGGTGCTCTCTGATGTGTCGAGTGTGCACCTCTGCTCGGAGAAAAGCAAGAGCAGTGCTCTCGGAAAAGAGCGGCAGTTACAGTAGCGAGCATGGCGAGCACTCCGCGTACCCGAGCCCGCGCCCAGACTCTGAGCGACATCACCCGCATCGGACGCGAGCACCTGGCCGCAGACGGTGCTGCTGCCCTGTCGCTTCGCGCGGTCGCCCGAGATCTGGGCGTCGTCTCCTCGGCGGTCTATCGCTACGTCTCGAGCCGGGACGAACTACTGACGTTGCTCGTCGTCGATGCGTATTCCGAGTTGGGCGACGAGGTCGACGCGGCCGTCGACGCCGCGGACGGCCCTGCCGACCAATTCCGGGCGTTGAGCCGGGCGGTGCGTCGATGGGGACTGCGAGAGCCGGCCCGGTACGCGCTGCTCTTCGGCAGCCCCGTACCCGGCTACCACGCGCCCGCCGAACAGACCACCGGCCCGGGGACCCGGGTGATCACCACATTGGTAGCAGTCCTGCAGTCGGCCTGGGATATCCGTCGCCCGGACATCGAATCGGCACCCACCGAGTTGGCTTCGCTGCACGCAAGTTTCGAGGACATCCGCGCCCAGATGGACATGGACCTGCCCGACGAGCTCATCGCATTGGGCGTGATGGTGTGGGCGTCACTGTTCGGTGCGATCAACTTCGACGTGTTCGATCAGTACGGCGCGACGACGTTTGCCGACCGGGACGCGTTGTTCGAGTTCCAGTTGGGGATTCTGACGAAGATTGCCGGGCTCGAGTAGGACCGAGGACTGGCCGTCGTGCTTGTGCCACATCCGGCGGTGTGCGGTGCCACAATGGCTGATGTGGCAGCGCATGCGGAGGAACCCGAGGACCGGACGGCGTCGGCACTGCACGATGTTCGTCCCGGCAGTCTGCTGGTGTCGTCCATCGAACTCGTGGAGCCCACGTTTCGGCGCACCGTCATCTACATCATCGAACACAACGACGCGGGCAGTCTCGGCGTCGTGATCAATCGCCCCAGTGAGACCGCGGTGCAGAACGTGCTGCC
Source organism: Rhodococcus sp. Leaf233 (assembly GCF_001426165.1). Lineage (NCBI taxonomy): Bacteria > Bacillati > Actinomycetota > Actinomycetes > Mycobacteriales > Nocardiaceae > Rhodococcus > Rhodococcus sp. Leaf233. The sequence goes on along the minus strand of NZ_LMRO01000012.1, from coordinate 623,860 downwards.
CGATTGGTCCGAGCTCGCCGCAAAGCCGCGGGCCCTGTACGTCGGTGGTCCGGTCAAGCGTGATTCGGCACTGTGTCTGGCCACGCTGCGCACCGGTGCGTCGATCGACGGGGTCGCCGGTCTGCGTCGAGTCGACGGCCGGGTGGTGATGGTCGATCTGGATTCCGACCCCGCAGACATCGCGCCGTACGTGGAGGGTGTGCGCATCTTCGCCGGGTACTCGGGGTGGACGTTCGGGCAGCTCGAAGGTGAACTGGACCGAGAAGACTGGATCGTGTTGTCGGCCTTGGCTTCCGATGTGATCGGTCCGCCGCGCGTCGACCTGTGGGCGCAGGTTCTGCGTCGTCAGCCGATGCCGTTGGCGCTGTTGGCATCCCACCCGATCGACGTCGAACGGAATTAGTGCCTACGGCAGTGGTGTGGTTGAGTGCCGCCCAGGGCACCTAACCGCACCACTGCCGCAGGCACTAGTGCGAAAAAGCCCGCGCGGTCGAGTGTCCGCCCGATTTCAGACCGTCGATCACCTCGTCGATGGCGATGCACAGCATGCGGCCGAGGTCTGCGCTGAAGCCCTCGCGGACGACGATTCTGAGTACGGCGACGTCGGTGGCGTTGTCGGGCATCGTGTACGCCGGCACCTGCCAGCCGCGGGCACGCAGTTCGTGGGACACGTCGAACACGGTGAACTCGCAGTGCTCCTTCAGCATGAACGACAGGACCGGGATGGCCGATCCGTCGGTGATCACGTCGATATCGGGATGTTGCGCGAGGTGTTTGCTGACGCGAATTGCGGTGTCGCGCAGTGCTTTCATGATGTCGGTGTAGCCGGACCGGCCCAGGCGCAGAAAATTGTAGTACTGGCCGATGACCTGATTGCCCGGCCTCGAGAAGTTCAGCGTGAAGGTGGGCATGTCGCCGCCGAGGTAGTTCACGCGGAACACGAGATCCTCGGGCAAGTCTTCCTTGGTCCGCCAGATGGCGAATCCGATTCCCGGATAGGTCAATCCGTACTTGTGTCCGCTGGCGTTGATGGACTTGACCCGAGGCAGACGGAAGTCCCATTCGAGCTCCGGGTACAAGAACGGTACGACGAAACCACCGCTGGCCGCGTCGACGTGAACCGGTACGTCGGGTCCACCGCCGCCGGCGATCTCGTCGAGGACGGCGCAGATTTCCTGTACCGGTTCGAGTTCACCGGTGAACGTGGTGCCGAGAATCGCCACGACGCCGATGGTGTTCTCGTCCACCGCGTCCCGAACCTGTTCCGGGGTGATGACGTAGCGACCGCGCTCGACGGGCAGGTACTTGGGTTCGACGTCGAAGTAGCGACAGAATTTCTCCCACACCACCTGGACATTGCTGCCCAACACCAGGTTCGGGGTTCCTGTCCCGGCGCCCTTCGCCCGCCAGCGCCACTTGAGCGCCAACCCCGCCAGCATGACTGCTTCACTGGAGCCGATGGTGGACACGCCGGTGGCCGACGACGGGTCCTCGCGGTCGAGGCCGGGTGCGTGGAACAGGTCCGCGACGATGTTGACGCAGCGTTCTTCGATGGCCGCGGTGGACGGGTACTCGTCCTTGTCGATCATGTTCTTGTCGAACGTTTCCGCCATCAGCTTTTCGGCCTGCGGATCCATCCAGGTGGTGACGAACGTCGCCAGGTTGAGGCGTGAGCTGCCGTCGAGCATCAGTTCGTCGTGGATGTAGCGGTAGGCGGCGTCGGGGTCGAGTTGATTCTCGGGGAGTCGCAGTGCGGGTACAGGATCGGTGGCGAGCCGGCCGGTGTAGGCGGCAGAGACGACGCCGTCCGTGTGCAGTTTCCTGGGCATTGTCTTCTCCGATTTCTCGACTGACACCAACCTAGTCCGCGACGACCGCCGCCGGGCTCGGTTCCGGTCGACGCGCGAAATGCTGAGCGATGACGGTGCACACCATCAGTTGGATCTGATGGAACAGCAACAGCGGCAGGACGATCAACCCGATGGGTTGGCCGACGAACAGCACGGCGGCCATCGGCAGTCCGCTCGCCAGGCTCTTCTTGGATCCGCAGAACAGCAGCACCAGACGATCCTCGAGCGAGAAACCGAACCACTTGCCTGCGTACCAGGTGATCGTCAGAACGAGGGCGAGCAGCAGGATGCACACGGCGACGACGATGCCGATGCGCCACAGGGCGACCGAGGACCACACGTGTTGATTCATCGATGCGCTGAAGGCGGAAAAGACGACCAGCAGAATCGATCCCCGGTCGACGAGCTTCGTCGACGCGCTGTGGCGGGTCAGCCAGCCCGTCACCCAGGGTCGGAGCAACTGACCGACGGCGAACGGGAGCAGCAGCTGCGCAACGATGTCGAGGATCGAGCTGGGATCTATGCTCGCCGAACCCGTGGTGGTCATCAGCGCGAGCACCAGCAGCGGGGTGACGAACACGCCGAGGATGTTGGAGAACGACGCGCTCACCACGGCACCGGCCACGTTGCCTCGGGCGATGGAGGTGAAGGCGATCGAGGATTGGACGGTCGAGGGCACCAGGCAGAGGAACAGCACTCCGGTGTAGAGGTCCTCGCTGAGCAGACTCGGTTCGAGGACCCTCAGGGCCAGGCCGAGCGCGGGGAACAGCAGGTACGTCGACGCCAGGATCACCGAGTGCAAGCGCCAGTGTTTGACGCCTTCCCAGGCGTCACGTGGGGACAGTCGCGCGCCGTAGATGAGAAACAGCAGCCCGATGGCGACGCGTGTCACCCAGCCGAGAACGTCCTCGGCGGTTCCCGACGCGGGGAAGATGCTCGCCAGCGCGGCGACCGCGAAGATGCTCAGCAGGAAGGGATCCAGGACGGTGTCCCGCAACGCTTTCACTCGGCCACTCAGTCCGCAGTGGTGGTGCGGGCACGGTCGGTGAGGGTGTTGAGCGTTCCCGCGATCGTGTCGGCGGCTGCGGTTCCGATGGTCAGTCGATCACCGTTGGCGAAGGTGACGAATGCCGCCGGCCCGGCTTCGGTGGCGACGGCGTAGTTGCCGCGGCCCTTCGCTCGAAGACCCCACCCGCCGAAGTCCTTGGCCGGGTTCACCGTCCGCACCGAGGCACCGGTGATCTCGGCGATGTCGTAGTCGAATGCCGCCATTCCCAGGCTCGAGACGTAGAGACCGTCGCTGTCGATGTGCACGGTGAATCGCAGTAGGGACAGGATCAGGATGGTCAGCGGAACGAACAGAAAGATCGGCCACGGCGAATTCGAGAGGTAGCACGTCACGCCGGCTCCGGCCGCAGACAGCGCGATCACCGTGACTGCGGCGACGCGGCTGGCTCCGACGGGAACCACCAGCGGCAGTTCGAGGCCGCACCGAGGTAGGTCGGTGTGCAGGGGTGCGGTGGCGACGACGCGTTCGCGGTGATCCCGCAGGCGTGTCGCTCCGAACAGTCCGATTGCGAACCCGGCAACGGTACCGACGGCGATGGCCCAGCCGGGAATGGTGACGCTCTGCTCGGTGGGTAGGTCGAGTTCGCGTGCGAGGGTCGCGATCTCCAGCACTCCGATCGTCCCGACGACGGTGAGCCCGATGATCAGCATCGTCCGACGCATGATCAGCAGCACTCGGGCCAGGGCGGCCACCGCGCTCACACCGCCGCCGACCAACACGATGACGATGGCGACGGTCCAGGCGTTGGCGAGCGGATTGGAGAAGTCGTCCGGCTGGGTTCCGCTGAAGTGAGTCGCCACCTGGTCCGGCAGGCGACCCTCCCACAGGTAGGCCAGGACGAGGCAGAGAGCGGCAACCGCGAGCGGGAGGACGACGCCGAAGACGACTCCGGCCGGATCGAAGGTGCGCAGACTCTTCTGTTTCATGCGCTCAGCTCGGCTGGCAGGCGTCCTTGAGGCTGCACGAGATGCACGATTGTCCGCATCCGTCGGCCTCGGCGGGTGCCGGCACTGCCGCGGCTGCGCGGGCACCGATGGATCCGCCGGCTGCGGCGATGAACAGCGCTGCAGCGAGGGCAACGACCACTCCGACGACCGCTGCGATGCCGCTCAGTGCGAGTGCGGCTACGCCGCCGATGGCCAGTACCAGCGCAGATGCGGCTGTGGTCGGGCCGGCGACACGGTTCGCGAGGACGAACGTCTCGTTGTCGCGCATTGCCTCGGGGGTACGGACACCGGCGAATCGATTGCGCGGGAGCCGGCCGAGCAGCGACAGGGCAGCGACAGCCCCGACGACGAGGGCGAGCACGAACAACACAACCGAGACGATGACCACCTGGCCAGGATACGGCGCAGCGAGGTCCTGGTACCAGGCGGGCCGCGTCACACTTTAGGCTGGTAGGTGTGACCGATTCCGTTGAAGCATCCACCGAGTCCGCTCCCGAGTACCGCTACACAGCCGAACTCGCCGGGCGCATCGAGGAGCAGTGGCAGGACCTGTGGGAATCGCAGGGCACCTTCGACGCGCCCAACCCGGTCGGAGCGCTCGCCGGAGACGTCCCCAAGGACAAGCTCTTCGTCCAGGACATGTTCCCGTACCCGTCGGGCAGCGGCCTGCATGTCGGGCACCCCCTGGGCTACATCGCCACCGATGTATTCGCGCGATACCACCGCATGCAGGGACGCAACGTGCTGCACGCACTGGGCTACGACGCCTTCGGACTGCCCGCCGAGCAGTACGCCGTGCAGACGGGTACGCATCCGCGCAGCACCACCGAGGACAACATCGTCAACATGCGACGCCAGTTGCGTCGCCTGGGTCTCGGACACGATCGTCGACGGTCCCTGGCGACGACGGATGTCGACTTCTACCACTGGACGCAGTGGATCTTTCTGCAGATCTTCAATGCCTGGTTCGACGACGAGCTCGGCAAGGCGCGCCCCATCTCGGAGCTGGAGGCGGAATTCGCCTCGGGTGAGCGGACCTTGGACGACGGCCGCTCCTGGGAGTCGCTGACCGTCGGTGAACGCCGCGAGGTGATCGACGGCTTCCGTTTGGTGTACGAGTCGAACTCGATGGTCAACTGGTGCCCTGGTCTGGGTACCGTGCTGGCCAACGAGGAGGTCACCGCCGACGGACGTAGCGATCGCGGCAACTTCCCGGTCTTCCGAAAGAACCTGCGCCAGTGGATGATGCGCATCACTGCGTACTCCGATCGGCTGGTCGACGACCTCGAATACCTGGATTGGCCCGAGAAGGTCAAGACCATGCAGCGCAACTGGATCGGGCGCTCCCGCGGTGCGCAGGTCTCGTTCTCCGGGATCGAGGTGTTCACCACTCGACCGGACACACTGTTCGGTGCCACCTACGTGGTGCTGGCGCCCGAGCACGATCTGGTCGACGGCATGGTGGCCGAGCAGTGGCCGGCCGGAATTTCGGACAAGTGGACCGGCGGCGCCGCGACACCGGCCGAAGCCGTTGCCGCATACCGCGCGTCGATCGCCGCGAAGTCCGATCTCGAGCGGCAGGAGAACAAGGAGAAGACCGGCGTCTTCATCGGTGCGTACGCCGAGAACCCGGTCAACGGTGAGCAGGTGCCGGTGTTCATCGCCGATTACGTGCTGACCGGGTACGGCACCGGCGCCATCATGGCCGTTCCGGGCCACGACGCACGTGACTGGGAGTTCGCGACGGCATTCGATCTGCCTGTGCGCGAAGTCATCTCCGGTGGCGACGTCACCGAGGCGGCTTACGTCGGCGACGGTGAGTTGGTGAACTCCGGTTTCCTCGACGGCCTGTCGGTGGACGACGCCAAAGCCGCCGTCATTTCCCGATTGGAGTCGGAAGGCAAGGGCCGCGGCACAATTCAGTACAAGCTGCGCGACTGGCTCTTCGCGCGCCAGCGCTATTGGGGCGAGCCGTTCCCGATCGTCTGGGATTCCGAAGGCAACCCGCACGGACTGCCCGATTCTGCTCTGCCGGTGGAACTTCCCGAGATCGAGAACTACGCCCCGGTGTCGTTCGATCCTGACGACGCCAGCTCCGAGCCGTCCCCACCGCTGGCCAAGGCCGACGAGTGGGTCAACGTCGAACTCGATCTGGGCGACGGACTGCAGACCTACACCCGCGACACCAACGTGATGCCGCAGTGGGCCGGTAGCTCTTGGTACCAGCTGCGGTACGTCGACCCCACCAACTCCGAGGCCTTCGCAGACCCGGAGAACGAAAAGTACTGGGTGGGGCCGCGTCCCGAAATCCACGGACCCAACGATCCGGGCGGAGTGGATCTCTACGTCGGTGGCGTCGAGCATGCGGTGTTGCACCTGCTGTACTCGCGCTTCTGGCACAAGGTGCTGTTCGATCTGGGTCACGTCAGCTCCAGCGAGCCCTACCGACGCCTGTACAACCAGGGCTACATCCAGGCCTACGCGTACACCGATTCCCGCGGGGTCTACGTACCTGCAGCCGAGGTCGTCGAACGCGACGGCGGCTACTTCTATCAGGACCAGCCCGTCAACCGTGAGTACGGCAAGATGGGTAAGTCGCTGAAGAACTCGGTCTCACCCGACGAGATCTTCGCCGAGTACGGTGCCGACACTCTGCGTGTCTACGAGATGTCGATGGGTCCGCTGGACACCTCACGCCCGTGGGCGACGAAGGACGTCGTCGGCGCGCAGCGTTTCCTGCAGCGCGTCTGGCGACTGGTACTCGACGAGGTGACCGGCGAGGTTCGCGTCACCGACGCCAAGCCCACCGAGGACACCCTGCGAGTGCTCAACCGGGTGATCGACGGTGTGCACGCGGATTACGCTGCGCTGCGCGACAATACGGCTGGTGCCAAGTTGATCGAGCTGACCAATCACATCACCAAGGCGTACCCCGACGGTGCTCCACGCGGTGTGGTGGAGCCGTTGATCCTGATGCTCGCTCCTTTGGCGCCGCACCTCGCCGAGGACCTGTGGGGCAGGCTCGGACACGAGAAGTCGTTGGCGCACGGGCCATTCCCGCGCGTGGAGAAGAAGTGGTTGGTCGCCGATACCGTCGACTACCCCATCCAGGTCAACGGCAAGGTCCGCAGCCGCATCACGGTGCCCGCCGATGCAACGAAGGACGACGTCGAGAAGACGGCATTGGAAGACGAGAAAATCGTGGCCCTGCTCGACGGGAAGGCCCCGACCAAGATCATCGTGATCCCTGGTCGCATGGTGAACATCGTTCTGAAGTAGCTCTCGCCTCCGCCGAACTCGAAGTTATGGATGAAAATCTTGCGATTTCCGTCCATAACTTCGAGCTCGCGGGGGTTTAATTTGTTGCATGTCACTGGCTGGTAGAGGGTTTGCGTTGAGGCTGATTGCCTCCGTCGTGCTACTTCTCGGGTCCGCGACGTTGGTGAGTGTCCCTGTTGCACAAGCAGATCCGGGACCCGGCTCACCGATTCCTGCCGACGATCCGTTCTACGATTGGGACGGCGGCCTGGACGTCTCCCCGGGGACGGTGCTGCGGTCGAGGCCCATGACGTTCCGTACCCCCACCCAGCCGACGCCGATCACAGGTAGCCAGGTGCTCTACAGGACTACCGACCAGCAGGGCGACGGTGTCGTCACGGTTGCCACGGTGCTGCGGCCCTTGGTCCCCGGGCCGACGCGGATCGTCTCGTACCACATGGCGTACGACGCCCTGGGCTCTCAGTGCAATCCCTCGTACACCCTCAGCGGCGGGTCCACGAGTCCCATTGCCGGCGCGGAACAGACGGTCATTGCCGGTTACCTTGCAGCCGGCTACACCGTCGTCGTGCCGGATTACGAGGGCGAGGAGCTCGAATGGACGATCGGGCGGCAGTCGGGCTACGCCGCTCTGGACGGCATTCGTGCGGCGCAGTCCCTCCTGCAGCTTCCGTCGAGCACGCCCGTCGGCCTGGTCGGGTACTCCGGTGGATCCGTCCCGACGCAGTGGGGTGCCGAAGTTGGCCCCGAGTACGCACCCGAGCTGAATCTGGTCGGTGCGGCGGCCGGCGGGCTACCGGTCGACCTGGCTCACAACCTTCCGTACGTCAGCGGTAACAGAGAGTGGGCGGGTGTCATCCCGGCACTGATCGTCGCCTACGACCGCGCGTACGGCCTCGACCTGAACAGCTTCGTCTCCGACTACGGCTTCGAGGTGATCGATCAGGTCGATCAGGAGTGCATCGCCCAGTTCGCCGACGACTACCCCACGCTCACCGACGCCTCGATGGTGAAGGCCCCGTACACCTCCCTGCTGGATGTACCCGAGGTGGTGGCGGCGATCGACGACAACATCATGGGCAGCCAGGGCACCCCGCGGACGCCGATGTTTCTGGCCGTCGGTCACGCCGATCCGATCGGCGACACCGTCATGATCACCGGCGACGTGCAGGGACTGGCGTACGGCTACTGCGGCCGGGGCGTGGATGTGCAGTACGCGCAGTACGACGGCCTGACGCACAGCGACGCCTTCCCGGTATTCGAGGCGCAGAGCCTGCAGTTCCTGACCGAACGGTTCAGCGGTGGGCCGACGCACAGCAACTGTGTGACGATCCCGCCCGGCAATGCCTTGACCCCGACTTCGTAGTTCTCTCAGATGGCCCCGAGATCGGCAGACAGCCAGTGTTCGGCGCGCAGGTAGAACACCACGTTCTCCTCGTGCTCTCGGTTGGCCATCTCGAGGTAGCCGTCGACCTTCTCCGGGGGCAGGTAACGGGCTGCCATGGCGCGCAGCAGCTCCGGGGTGCTCGGCTCCTCTCGCGCCACGGGGCCCTCGACGCTGACGTAGCGGATCGTCGGATCGGACTGCTCGATCATCAGGGTGAATCGCCCTGCAGTCCTGATCAATTGGGCCTTCTTGGACGTGGCACCGGTCAACACCCAGGCTTCACCGCCGGGGGTGTAGTCGTACCAGATCGGTACCGTCAGCGGGCCACGGTCCGCCCCGGCCGCTACCGAGAGGGCGGCGATATGCGATTCGGCCAGATACTCTTCGCGTTCTGTCTTCGACAGTGCCATGAATCAACCGTAAGACTTCCCCGGGCGAAGTTCCAGACCTGATTCGACGCCCGATGTGGCCTGATCCTGGTCCGCCGTGGACAGTGGAGGGATGCCGATCGACGAGCCGAAGATTGCGGGTAGCCCCGTGGGTCGCCGAGTCGTGCTCGGCCTGGTGGCGGCCGGGGTCGCGGGCATCGTCGGTGGGGGCGCGGTCCAGAAGGGTCTCGCGTCCGTACTCGGGCCGCTCGGAAATCACGATCCGACGGGACTGATCGGACTGATTCCCGTCGGGAACAATTTTCGGTTCTATTCGGTGACGCAGGGCGCGCCGCGCAAGGACGAGAACTCCTATGCCCTGACGGTGGGCGGTTCCGTCGACACACCGCGCACGTTCACGCTGCAGGACCTCCGCGCGATGCCGCAGACGTCGTTGGTACGTGACTTCCAGTGCGTGACGGGATGGCGGGTACCCGAAGTTGCCTGGAGCGGAGTGCGATTGGCGGATGTCCTCGATGCCGTCGCACCCACCGCGTCGGCGACGTCGGTGCGGTTCACCTCGTTCGACGGCACGTATACCGAGAGCCTGACGCTCGAGCAGGCCCGTCGCGACGACGTGCTGGTTGCGTTGACCATGCTCGACGGCCCCGTCACCCACGATCACGGAGGTCCGGTGCGGTTGTTCGTCGCTTCGATGTACGGCTACAAGAGCATCAAGTGGCTCGGCGGAATCGAGCTGACGGACAACGTGGTTCCCGGATACTGGGAGAAACGTGGATACGACATCGATGCGTACGTCGGCGAGTCGAACGGACGTCGAGATGACCCCACGAGCTGACGACCGCGCACGGTTCGACCGGGTAGAACGGTACGTGCACTGGGCAGTCGGGGTCTTGGTGATCGTGTGCATGGTGACCGCTGCGATTCTGTACATCGGGTCGCTCGCGGTGCTTGTCGGCAATCGTCCGGTGGTGGAGTTCGTGCACGTGTGGTCGGGCTTTCTGTTGCCGATTCCGTTGATCCTCGGTGCGGTCTCACGCAGCTATCGCACGGACCTCGGCCGTCTCAACAGATTCGTCGCCGACGACTGGAAGTGGTTGCGCTCCAAAGCACGTCGACTCGGGGCGGTGGGGGTCGGGAAATTCAACGCCGGCCAGAAGCTGAACGGTGCACTCAGCGGCGGGTCGATTCTGGTACTCCTCGGTACCGGCGTCGTCATGTACTTCTCAGCGTGGAGCCCACTGCAATGGCGTATCGGTGCAACATTCGTACACGACTGGTTCGCCCTGGGATTCGGGCTGCTCGTCGCCGGTCACATCACCTACGCGTGGCGTGACCCGGAAGCAATGCGCGGAATGACACAGGGTGCCGTGACCAGGGAGTGGGCAGAGCACGAGCATCCGGAGTGGTGACAACAGTTCAGTCCAGCGTCCTCACGCTGGCCGTATCGCAACACCGGGCATCAGTATTCGCAAGACACCCTGCGCCACTTCGGTTGCGGACTCCGCAGGACGCGTCAGGCAGCGGAAGAGAATGTTGTTGGTCAACATGATTGCGGCTTCGAGTGCCGGTGCGTCGTCGCTGAACACGCCGCTTTCACGTCCGCGTTCGAGAATGGGGACCACAGCGGACGGGAGGTAGAGGTTTTCGATGACCGTCGTGATGGTGCTCGGTTGGTGGAATTGTTCGAAGCTCAACGCGAGCAGCATGCCCGAGCTCATGGCTCGATTGTCGATGACGAACTCGCCCAAAGAAACCAACGTGCGTTGCAGTGCGGTGGCGGGGTCGACTCCGAGGCGTTCGTCGGCGCGACGGAGCCGGAGCACACGGTCGAATTCGGGCTTCAGCGCCGCAACGATGATGTCGACCTTGCTCGGAAACAGTCGTCGAAGGTCTTCTACGCGGATCTTCGCCGCCGCCGCGATGTCGGCCAGGGTGACCAGGAAGTAGCCGTTGTCGACGAACAGAGTTTCGGTCGCCGCGATCACGTCGGCCTCGAGGTCGGGCCGCAGAGCATCCGAGATTTCGCCCGGATCGGGTTGGGCAACGGTGCGGTCGGAATGCAGTGGGTCTATGGCCCACTGAAGAATCGAGTTGGTGGCCGATGCAACGTCGTCGGAGGACACCGAGCCCGGCGTGAGCACCTCCCGGAGCGCCAGCCCATCGAGCAGAGCCCCGACGACCGCCGAGAGGTTTGTCAGCGACAGTGGTTGGCGCAACGAACCGCCGTGAGCCTGCACCGCTTGACCGATGATGGATCGCAGGTCGGTGTCGAAGCGCTCGAACTCGGGGATTACGGCCTTTCGGGCACCGTTGTGGTCGGCAGCCAGCAGCACTGCGACGAGGCGACGTCGCATGAGACCGGACGTGAGGTCGTCGAACAGGGCCGACACCGAACCTTTCACGTCCTGCGTGCCGGTAGGAGCTGCCGTCCCGGTGTAATCGAGTGTGAGGTGGTCGAGGAGGTCTTCGACGAAAGCTTCCTTGCCGCCGGACCCGCCGCCGCGAGAGTTACCGGGGTACGTGTTGTGGAAAGTTTGGTGCGACAGCCCCGCGCGTTCGACGACGGCCGAGATAGAGAGCGAGCGCGCAAGGTCGGTCGTGTCCATCTCACCGAGCAGGCGATATCCGGCCTGGAGGAACTGCTCCCGTGGGAGTGACTTCTGGTTCACCGACAACCGCCCTCGTCCACCTGCGCCGCATTGTTTGGATCTTGAACTATAGCAACTGGATGGTCCGGATCCCGCCATTTAGTTTCAACTAAAGCATGGTGTAGCCGAACATGCTTTGTAGAGCAAAGCCTCGAATAAGCTTGTGTTGCATGGAGTTCGGCAACCGTGGTCAGATTCAGACCGGTCCGTAGGCCGATTGCATGAGGAGGCCAAGATGGTAGCGACGAATCATCGACCCCAACTTTATTCGCGAGTCTCGGTGTCGAGCGGCGTCCGCTCTCCACTCGGTACCAGGCCCGGCGGAGCGAGGCCCACCCCTGCGCCCGCGCGGGCTGTGCGGGTGTACACCTCACCGGGCCTGACCGCGCGTGAGATCACCGTGCTCAAGGCGTGGCTGGACTGCGATTCCAAGGTCGACGTGGGCGCACGCCTCCACATCGCATTGGGCACCGTCAACACGCACCTGACGAGGATCCGCGACAAGTACTCCCGCGTCGGACGCGCCGCTCCCACGAAAGCTGCACTCGTCGCGCGCGCCCTGCAAGACGGCATCGTGAAACTGGACGAGCTCTGAAGCTGGGTTGTCCGCGTTGCTGAAGCCTGTGGATGCGTTCCCGAGCTCTTTGGCAGTCGCCGCCCCGGACCGTAAGCGATAGATCATCCGAGTGAATGAGAAGACTCCATTCGTCCACTGGCAAGGGTGAAGAGGGAGATGCAGTCGGTCCTGTGAACAACGCCGGGGTCGAGCTCTTGTTGTGAGTGGAAACTCGACCCCTGCTACGAAGTTTCGCTCACCTGGTGCGGAGCACCAATTCCGTGGGGTGAGCATCGGCGGGAGTATCGATTGCGTTGCGCACTGCACGGGCAACGGTGCTGGGCTGCAAGAACTTCGAGCCGTCGTACTCCCCGCCTTCGTGCGCGACGATCTCCTGCTGCATCTCGGTGTCGATGCGTCCTGGGTGCACCGAGGTGACGCGCAACGACGGCTCCTCGAGGCGCAGTGCATCAGCGAAGGCGCGGAGCGCGAACTTGCTCGCCGCGTAGGCACCCCAACCGGGGTTGGCGCGTATGCCGGCACCCGAATTGATCAGCACCACATGGCCTTTGGCGGAGCGCAGTGCAGGGAGTAGCAATCGAGTGAGTTCGACGACGGCGATGACGTTCACCTCGTACTGGCGACGCCAATCGTCCGCCGTCGACTCTTCGACCGTCCCGAGTGCTGCCACCCCGGCGTTGTGCACCAACACATCCAGAGAATCGATGTTCGACGCGGCAGCGGCCACCGCGTCCGGATCGGTCAGTTCCACCGGCCACGGGGTGGACCCGGACAGTTCCGACGCAATGGGGGCGAGGGACTCGGTGGACCGACCACCCAGCAACACGTGATGGTCCGGAGCGAGCAATCGAGCGATATGGGCCCCGAGACCCCGGCTTGCTCCGGTCACCAACGCAGTACGAGTCATGAACTCAGGTTAGCTAGAAGCTCATCCCCGCCTCGGATGCCCATGCCTGGGTGGTGTTCGCGCCGTCGAGTTCCTCGCGGATGATGTCTGCGTGGCCGGCGTGCTGCGAGATTTCGCGGAGGATGTGCAGAACCGTGAATCGTGCGCTTTGCCAGATCCTTTCGGGTGCCCACGGCGCCGTCGGGACAGGTACCGACAGGTCGAGGTCCAAGGTTTCCAGCGCTGCCGAGGTGGCACCGGCCACCTCTTCCCATTCGGCGACGAGTCCGGCGACGGTCTCGTTCTCGGCCATCACGTACTCGCTGCCGGCGGCGGCCATGTCGAATTCGGCCGTCTCGTCCAGCTCTGCGATCACTGTCATCCAGTGGCGCTCGTTGCTGATCACGTGGTGCAGCAGTCCGCCGAGGGTCAGCTCGCTCGCGGTGGTGCGGGTGCGTGCTTGTTCCTCGCTGATGCCGCGGACGGTGATGAGAAAGTTCGCGCGCTGTTCGGCGAGCATTTTCTGAATGTCGGTGTTCTCGGTGGCCATTGTTTTCCTCCTGGTAGCTGGTGAAACTCACACTAGGAGCGATCGCGGACACCTTCGGTCCGCAATCCAACCGAGCAGAAATCGGCCGCCGGACGCAAACTATCTGCATGGGCGATCGCGGTTTCACTTCCACGCAGCTGGCCGCACGTGCGGCGTATCTGCTCCGAGGCAACGACCTGGGCACCATGACCAGCGCAGCACCCAGGTTGTACCCGCACATGTGGAGTTGGGACGCCGCATTCGTTTCCGTCGGCTTGGCACCGCTGAGCGTCGAGCGGGCCGTCGTGGAGATGGACACGTTGCTGTCGGCGCAGTGGAAGAACGGGATGATTCCGCACATCGTGTTCGCCAACGGTGTCGACGGCTACTTCCCCGGCCCTGCGCGGTGGGCCACCGGGACGCTGGCGACCCACGCTCCGATGAGTCCGCAAACTTCCGGAATCACCCAACCGCCCGTCCACGCGATCGCCGTGCAGCGCATTCTCGATCACTCCAAACGCCACGGCCGCACGACGCGAGCGGTGGCGGAGGAGTTCCTCGATCGCCGCTGGGGTGATCTGGTGCGGTGGCATCGTTGGCTCGCCCAGGCCCGCGACGTCGACGACAACGGACGTATTGCGCTGTTCCACGGCTGGGAGTCCGGCATGGACAATTCGCCGCGATGGGATTCGGCCTACGCCAATGTGGTTGCCGGTGAGATGGATCCGTATTTTCGCGAGGACAAGGCGGTCATCACGGACTCGTCTCAGCGGCCCAGCAATCTCGAGTACGACCGCTACATCTGGTTGGTGGAGGAGATGAAACAGGTCGGCTACGACGACGATGCGTTGAAGACCAAGATGAGCTTCGCCGTCGAGGACGTGTTCGTCAGTGCCATCTTCGCCGTCGCGTGCGACGTCCTCGCCACCATCGGGGAGGACCACTCGCGGCCGCGCTCGGATGTGCGCGAATTGCGCGGGTGGGCGGACAAGTTCCGCACGGGAGTCATCGCGACCACCGACACGCGTTCGGGCGGGGCACGAGATTTCGATCTGCGGACGGGTCAGTGGATCGGCACCGAGACCATTGCCATGTTCGCGCCGCTGCTGTGCGGAGGACTGCCGCGCGAGCAGGAGCGCAATCTCATTCGGATCTTCGAGGGCACCCGGTTCTGCGGGCATCCGGATCTGCGGTACGCGGTACCGCCGTCGACGTCCCCGGTGTCGAAGGACTTCCGTGCTCGCGAGTACTGGCGTGGACCGGTGTGGCCGGTGATGACATGGCTGTTCTCGTGGGCTTTCGCACGCCGCGGGTGGTCGGAGCGATCACTGTCTTTGCGAGACGAGGGTCTGCGTCAGGCGAGTGACGGCAGCTTCGCCGAGTACTACGAGCCGTTCACCGGCAAGCCGCTCGGCAGCATGCAGCAGTCCTGGACGGCCGCTGCCGTGCTGGATTGGCTCGGATGAGCCGGCCGGGTCAGCTGAGGTAGCTGTCGACCAACGGGCCGACGACGTCGAACGAGGTGGCGTCGGGCACGAGGTACTTGGCGATCGTGCCGCAGACGAAGGGGTGCCACGCGGAACCGGAATCGGTTCCCATCGAGGACACGGCGAGGATGTCGCCGAAGTAGATGCCCGGCAGGTGCCGCTGGGCGAGTTCGTCGTTGTGCGAGGCAACGGCGAGCAACTCTTCGGCGTGGCTGCGATCGATGTCGTCGCCCATGGATCCGAGCAGGTCGGCGCTGTCGGCGCTGGACCGAACAGGGTCGCTGTCTAGCAATGTCAGTGCACCGACCGTGACGCCGCGACTCTGCAGCTCGACGGCGATGGCGTGCGCGAGTACTCCACCGAAGGACGTGCCCAGCAGGTGTACGGCACCGTCGCTCTGGATGCGAACGATGTCGTCGGCGTACTGCGAGGCCAAGGCGACGAGGGACTCCGCGAGCTCTCCCGACGTCGGGACCTGGACGCCGTAGATGGGACGCGCGTCGTCGACATGTGCTGCGAGTTCCGCGTAGCAGTCGACCAGCCCGACGAGAGGGTGGATGCAGAACACCGGGTCGAGGTGGCCGGCCGTACGAATCGGTGCGATGGTCGGCACCGCGTAATCGGACGGGTCGAGTTCCGTGAGAGCCACGTGGATGCGTTCGTTCACGACAGTCATGGGTGCGCCTCCGAGCCAAGAGAAGTAGTTCGTGTTTCTATGGTTTGTTCGTGCCGACTCTGGGTATGTCGCCGTCGGCAGCGTGAGTGTTACCCACGTCTCATCGAGAACGACTCAACCACGTCTCGGAACAGAACGCATTAGTGACTGTTCACCATCGTCGGCTCGGGTCCACCGGGCGTCCCGCACGTGTTTTCCCGCCGATGACGGGCGTCCACCTGCAGATCCAGCAGCCAGACCAGCAGTGCGGCGACCGCGAACACGGCCCCCGCAGCGCACACACCTGCCCACTCGAAATGCTTCCACGCCAACGTCCCGACGGCAGATCCTGCTGAGGCGCCCACGAAGTACGTCGTCATGTAGACGGAGTTGATTCGGGCGCGAGCAGCCGGTTCCAGGGCGTAGACGATGTGCTGGTTGCTCACGTGCACGCCCTGCAGTGCCAGGTCGAGAAGTACGAATGCGACCACGAACACCACCCAGTAGTGGCCGCCGACGGCGAACATCGGCCAGAGCGCGATCAGCAGAACCGCACAGGTACCGCTGGCCCATTGCACCAGTCCGCGGTCTGCGAGCCGGCCCGCGACGGAGGCCATCAACGCGCCGCCGACACCGGCCACTCCGATCAGTCCGATCTGGACGGCACCGAAACCGAACCTCGACGACAGCAACAGCGTCATCGTCGCGAACACCGTGCTCACCGACGCGAAGCCGAGACCGCCGAGCACCGCGCGAGTCCGAAGCCTGGGGTGGGTGCGCACCAGCCGAATCATCGACACCAGCGCCGAGCCGTAGGTGACGTCCGCCGTCACGGTGTTGCGTGGCAGCACCCGCCACAGGCCGACCGCGGCGATCAGCATCAACACCGCGGCCACACGGTAGACGCCCTGCCACCCCGTCACCGACGACAGCAGCCCCGAGATGCTGCGGGCCAGCAGGATGCCCGTCAGCAACCCGCCCATGACCACTCCGACGATGCGTCCCGCTTGCTCCGGGTGCGCCATCGACGCGGCGAACGGCACGATCACCTGCGCCGCCACCGAGAACAGTCCAGCGATCGCCGTGCCGACGAGGAGCCAGGAGAGGCCGGGAGCGAATCCGGTGATTGCCTGACCCGTCGCAGCGAGAATCATCAGCCCGACGCTCAACTTACGGCGATCGACGACGTCGCCGAGAGGCACGATGAGCAGCAGGCCGAGGGCATAGGAAATCTGTGCGACGGTCACCGAGGTGGCTGCGGCCGTCTCGGACACGTCGAATTCGGTGGCAATGAGGTCGAGTAGCGGCTGGTTGAGATAGTTGCCGCCGGCCGAGAGTCCGGTGGCGATCGCCATCAGGGCGACGACGGGGGTGCTCACGCCGGTGCGCGAGGTGCTTGCTGTCTTCACATGAACAAGGGTGCTCGTTGCACATCCAGCTGTCCAATAGAACGTTACGAACGATCGATCGTCTAAACAGATAGAGTTGCGAAGCGTGGAACTCAGACACATCCGGTACGCCGTGGCGGTCGCCGAAGAGCGGCACTTCGGGCGTGCAGCAGCTCGGCTGCGAGTCGCTCAATCGGCGCTGAGCAGCCAGATCAGAGACCTGGAAAAAGAGCTGGGCGTAGAACTGTTCGCGCGCACGAGCCGAAGCGTCACCATCACCCCGGCCGGACAGATCTTTCTCGAACGCGCGCACAGCGTGCTCGGTGCCGTGTCCCGATTGGTGGCCGACGTCGCGCCCGATCCCACGACCGCCATCAGGCGGCTGCGTATCGGCATGATTGCGCCTCTCGCCCGTGTCGATCTGGCCGCGGTGGTCGGCCGGATCTCCCAGCGATTTCCCAACACGTCGGTGACGTTGCTGCCGCGGCCGAGCGCCGACGTTCTCGACGGCATCGCACGCGGAGACCTCGATCTCGGAATCATCGGGCTCGCGCCCGGACGCCCACATCCGGGGTTGACCGTTACCGCCCTGTGGACCGAGCCACTGTCACTGTTCGTCGGTCCCGATCATCCTTGGGCTCAAAGGAATTCGATACGGTTGGCCGACCTGTCCGAGATGACGATGATCGACCGGCCGGCGGGAAGCGAGGCCAGACTGCAATCCGATCATGCATTCACCCGCTCGTCGGTTCCCCGTGGACGCATTCTGGAGGCCGATTCTGCCGACCTCATCGGTCAACTCACCGCAGCAGGGTTGGGGGTGACACTGCTGCCGTCATCCTTGGCGTCGATCCTCCCCGAACTGCACATGATCGACGTCATCGATGCACCGACCCGAACGGTGTCGGTGGTGACCAACCCCGAGCACGCGAATGCCGCGATCGCCGCCGTGGTCGAGGATTTGATCGCGTCGTCGGTGGCGAAGTGATCACCGCCCGATGCCCGTAGTCGAGGGTTCGACTACGGGCATCGTGGCTCACTCGAAACAGTCTGGGCTAGGCGGACTTCCACACCGCGACGATGGACGGCCGCGGCTGCGTGTCGCCGCCGTCGGGCCAGTGCGAGATCGGAGCGTCGGCGGTGGCGTCGTCGCTTTCACCCGGGTGCTGGACGCAGACCATGACGCGCTCGTCGGTGACGATGGGGCCGCAGGTCTCGCCGCCGGCGGGGACCGTCAGGAACTGACGTGTCTCGCCGCGACGGGGGCCGTCGAGCACCACGGCGAACAGGCCGTCGTTGGAGTCGAGGGCATTACCGTCGGTCGAGACCCACAGGTTGCCCTTCGAGTCGAAGGCGAGGTTGTCGGGGCACGAGATGGGGCTGACCTGACTCTTGTCGAATCCGCCGAAGTACGTGTCGGCCTCGTTCGGATCACCGCAGACCAACAAAAGGTTCCACGTGAACGACGTCCCGGCGTGGTCGTCGTCGAGTTCGAGTACCTGCCCATTCTTGTTCTTGTTGCGGGGATTGGCCTCGTCGGCGGCCGCCTTGCCCTCGGTGCCGCGGTTGGAGTTGTTGGTCAGTGCGACGTACACCTTGCCGGTCACCGGGTTCGGTTCGAAGTCTTCGGGGCGGTCCATCTTGGTTGCGCCCACTGCGTCACCCGCCTGACGGGTGAACACGGCGACTTCCTCGGCCGACATGCCGTCGACGAGAGACTTGCCGCGGCCGTCCTCGCCGGTTTCGAGCAAGGGGATCCACGTTCCGCTGCCACGGAATTCACCGTTGGAGGGCAGCGTGCCCGAGCCGTCGATCTCGTCGGGCGTATCACCGGTGAGGCTGGCGACGTACAGCGTGCCGGCGTCGAGCAAGGTCAGGTTGTTGCGCATCGCGGCCTGGCCGTTGCCGGGCATCATCTTTCGGCTCGAGACGAACTTGTACATGTAGTCGAAGCGTTCGTCGTCGCCGCTGTACGCCACGACGGTGCCGTCGTCGGTGACGTGGATGGTCGCGGCCTCGTGCTTGAACCGGCCCAGAGCGGTGTGCTTGATCGGGGCCGACTGCGGATCCCACGGATTCACCTCGACGATGTAGCCGAATCGGTTGACCTCGTTGGGTTCCTGCGCCAGATCGAATCGCTTGTCGAAGCGCTCCCACTTACGTTCGCTGGCACCGCCTTCGACGCCGTAGCGCGACAGGCGCTTGGCCACAGTCGCATCCGTGACGGTCTCGGCGTTGGCGAAATACTGGTTGAAGTTCTCCTCGCCGGAGAGCACCGTTCCCCACGGGGTCAGACCGCCCGAGCAGTTGTTGAACGTGCCGAACACCTTGGTGCCGGTGGGGTCCACGCTGGTTTTGAGGAAGTCGCTGCCTGCGGCGGGCCCGGTGATGACGAACTCGGTGGTGCCGGTGATGCGCCGGTTGTACTGGCCCATAGCGGGGGTGAGCTTGCCGGTGCCCGATTCGCCCTGCACCTGCACCACGGAAAGTCCATGTGCCGCAAGGGCTACGTCGAACTGCTCGCGGGTGGGGTTCTCCGCGTCGTACCCCTTGAACATTGCCGGCTCGGTGCTGTACTCGTGGTTGACCACCAGCAGGTGGGCGTTGGGCGTGCCCTCGATCGGCAGCAGGCCGGCGAAGTCGTTGTTGAAACCGAACTGCTTCTCCTGCGCCGCGCCGGTCTGCTTGTCGAAGTCGAAGGCCGGTGCGCCCGCGACGACGGCGTCGCCCCAGCGGATGACGATGCCCTGCTCGTAGCCGTCGGGAACGACGACCGCGTCCTCGGTGTTCGGTTCCACTGCAACGAAATCCACGCCGTCGACGGGCGGGGTATCGGAGCCCGAGGTGGTCGAGGTTCCGGTGGCTGCCGGCTCGTCGGTCGAGCATGCGGCCAGCGCGCTACCCGCGCCGACGGCGAGCACTGCCATCGCCCCGCCCTTGATGACGCCGCGCCGTGACATCGCAGTCTTGACGATGTCGCCGAAGTACTGGCCCTTCGACGTATTGGGAATCTCGTGGAAACAGGCATCGCCGCACTTGTACTTGCAGGTCAACGATGATCGTTTGGAGCTTCCGTCGTGAACGGCGAACAGGGGCAGTGGCTTCATGTCACGGCACGCTGTCACCCAAAAGCGAAAGTAAAGGAACGCTCAGGTGAAGTCCCGGATAACGAGGTAACCCTTGGTCGCTGCTACAGCACCTGCGAGAGGAACGTCTTCAGTCGATCGGTGTGCGGATCGTCGAACAACTGCTCCGGCGTTCCGGTTTCGACGGCGCTGCCGTGATCCATGAACAGGACCTTGTTGGACACCGACCGTGCGAAGCCCATTTCGTGGGTGACCACGACCATCGTCATGCCGCCCTTGGCGAGGTCGGCCATCAATGCCAGCACTCCCTTGACCAGTTCCGGGTCCAGTGCAGAGGTGGCCTCGTCGAAGAACATCACCTCGGGCTTCATGGCCAGTGCTCGCGCGATGGCGACGCGCTGCTGCTGGCCGCCGGAGAGATTGCCCGGACGCGAATCCGCCTTGTTGGCCAGGCCCACCAGTTCGAGCTGCTCCATCGCGGCCGCGCGCGCCGCATCCTTGTTGAGCCCCAGCAGCTTCTGCGGCCCGAGCGCGATGTTGTCGGCGACGGTCTTGTGCGGGAACAGGTTGAAGTGCTGGAACACCATGCCGATGCGTTGACGAAGTTCGTCGGGATTGTCCTTCAGCACCGACTTGCCGTCGAGCAGGATGTCTCCCTGCTCGGGCTCGTGCAGGCGATTGAGGGCCCGCAACAGCGTGGACTTACCCGAGCCCGAAGGCCCGATGACAGTGGTGGTCTTACCTGCGTCGACATGCAGGCTCACCCCACGCAGAACCTTGTTGGTACCGAACGACAGGTGAATGTCCTTGCCGGTCAGAGAAACTGAAGTCACGTCGGCTACCTCTCCACCACGATGGATGTTTCGACGGGACCGAGGGTGCCCGAGGTGTCGGCCTTACCGGATCGCAGGCGTCGGTCGATGTAATTGACCAGGTGCGTCAGTGGGATGGTCAGGATGAGATAGAACAATCCGGCGGCCAGCAGCGGCGAGAGATTGCCGGTCTGGGCGGCGGTGTCCTGGCCGACGCGGAACAATTCTCGTTGCGAGGCAAGCAGACCCAGGAAGTAGATCAGCGAGCTGTCCTTGATCAACGAGATGAACTGGTTGACGATCGCCGGCAGCACGCGCCGAATGCCCTGCGGCACGACCACCAGGTTCATGGACCGGCGGTAGCTGAAACCCAGTGCGCGGGAGGCTTCGAGCTGTCCGGAGTCGACACTCTGGATGCCGGAGCGGAAGATCTCACCGAAGTAGGCCGCTGCCATCAACGACAGTGCCAGGATGCCCAACGGGAACGGGCTTCTGCTGCCGGTGAATTGGGTCAGCGTCGGGCCGAACCCGAGGCCGATGAGCAGGATGACCACGGCGGCGGGTAGTCCACGAAAGATGTCCGTGTACACCCGCGCCGGCCACCGGAGCCAGCGGGTGCGGGAGATACCCGCCACCGCCAGCCCGAGTCCGATCACGGTACCGATCACTCCCGACGAGACCGCCAGAATGAGGGTGTTCGGCAATCCGACCGTGACCAGTTTGGGAATGGTCTCGCCGATCAGTTCCCAATCGAAGAACGTGTCGTACAGATTCGACAGAGTGCTCATGAGGTACGAGTGCCCTTACGACGCCGGCAGAACGGACGCCTTGCTGCCCGGCTTCCAGTCGGCGGGGACCTCACGGTCCGGGTACCACTGCTTCTCGAGCGTGCTCCAGGTGCCGTCGTCGACCACGGCGTCGAGGCCGGCGTTCAGGGCGTCGATCAACGGCTGGTTGTCCTTGGCGACGGCGTAGGCGGTGAAGTTGGTGGTGTTGATGGTCTTCTCCAGAATGGAGACACCGTCCTCGGTCTTGACCTGACCGGTTGCCTGCTGCGACGGCGCGACCCAGGCGTCGACCTGGCCGGACTTCACGTTCGCGTACGCGGTGTTGTAATCCGGGAACCGCACCGGCTCGATGCCGAGGGTGTTGGTGACGTAATCGTCCTGCACGGTGCCCTGCACCACGGCGATACGCTGATCGGCGTTCAACTCGGCGATCGTCTTGATCGAGTAGTCGTTCTTCGCGACCAGTGCCATCTCACCGAAGTCGTACCCGTTGGTGAAGCCGACGGTCTGGCGACGCGCATCCGTGGTCGAGATGGACGAGGAACCGGCGTCGTAGACCTTGTTGTTGACCGCTGCGAGCAGGCCCGAGAACTCGGTCGCCGAGAACTCGACGGTGAGGTTCAGCTTGGCCGCGACGGCTTTGAGCAGCTCGTTGTCGAAGCCGGTGAAGTTGCCTGCGTCGTCGATGAAGATGTTCGGCGGCGCGTCGGACAGGGTGCCGACGTACAACGTCCCCGGCTTGATCAGACCGAGGTTCGCGGTGTCGATCTGATCGAGCGCGGTGACGCTGTCGGTCGTGTACTTGTCGAGCGAGGCCTGGTCGGAACCGGCCAGAGCGTTCTCGCCGGTGCCACCCGAGCTTCCGTCGGAACATGCGACGGCTCCGAGCGTGAGTGCGAGCGTCGCAGCAACTGCTGCGATGGCACGGCCTCGTAAACGACGTGTGTTCAAGATGAAGCTCCTAGGTGCAATCGGGAGGGACGAACGAGGCTATCGTGCCGATGGAGGCACACGACAATCACATTGCAGTTGTATGAAGCAACCCGCTTGTTCCCGAAATTCCCTCACCTCAATCGCGTCTAGCGGTGTGCGTCCCGCCACGCGATGGCCTCGCCCAGTTCCGTGAGGTCGTAATCCGGTCCCCCGGTACCGACGGTGAACAGCGTGGCTCCGGCGTCGACGAAGTCATGTGCGGTGTCCGCGCCGGGCCACGAGACCGAGCGGGTGATGCCCGAGGTGTCCCGCCCGACGGTGGTGCCGTGCTCGGCGAGGATCTCGGATTTACGCTTCAGTGCATCGAGGTCGGCGAAGCTGTGCCAGATGTGGGCGTACTCGGCCACGAGCTTGAGGGTCTTCTTCTCACCGCCGCCGCCGATGAGGATCGGGATGTCGCGCGTCGGGGCCGGGTTACCGACGTCGAGGCGGTGCCGAATCCTGCCGAGGCTCTCCTTGAGCAGCGCCAGACGTGAACCGGCCGTACCGAATTCGTAGCCGAAGTTGTCGTAGTCTTTCTCGTTCCATCCGGCACCGATGCCGAGAATCAGTCGGCCGCCGCTGATGTGATCGACGGTGCGCGCCATGTCTGCCAGCAGGTCGGGGTTGCGGTAGCCACCTCCGGTGACGAGCGCGCCGATCTCCACGTTCGACGTCTGCTCGGCCCAGGCACCGAGCATCGTCCAGCACTCGTAATGCGCGCCGTCGAGGTCGCCGTACAGCGGATAGAAGTGGTCCCAGTTGAAGACGATGTCGACTCCCGCGTCTTCGGACCGCAGCACCGCGTCGCGGATCAGCTGATAGTCGGGCGCGTGCTGGGGCTGAAGCTGAACACCGATCTTGACGGTCATGTACGTCTCCTCGTCGTGTGGGCTGTCTCACCCATGATGCACCTCGTTTCGCGCGATGCACGTCGCCCGAGATCAGCCGACTCGTACTCCGCTCTCGGCCATCATCGCCCTGAGGACGAACCCGGCCTCGGAGCCGACGATGTCGCCGACCAACGTGATGTAGCGATCGACGAACGCTCCGCCGTGCTGTTGCTCGTCCTCGTCACCAAAGTGGTGAGCCAGTTCGTGGAGCACCACCAGCTCGCGCAGCGCCCAGGCCCGATTGCTCTGATGCAGGGGTACCGCGATGGTCGCGGCGTCGCGTTCGTAGTGGGCGGCACCCGACCCGGATCTGGCCCGAACGGTCACCGTCCGGCCGGCGTCGGGCCAGGTAGTAGCGATCCAGTCCAGCGCCAGCACCGCATCGACGTAGCTCTGCACGGATTTCAACGAGGCGAACTTCCGCTCGATCGGCAGCGTGATCATTGAGCCCAACACCGTCACGACGCGGTTGTCGCGCTCCTCGGCTCGATCGAACATGATCCGCACCATATGTTCGGCGTCGTACACCGCCGACCGCTGCGCATCCCTCGGTCTGCTCACTCGTCCAGCTTAAGCAGGTCGAGTTGTTTCCGTACCGGCGCTCGCCTATGGTTCAAGTGACAACGATTGTCGAAGTCATTCCCACTTCCAGGCTCAGGAGTTCGTCGTGCTCGTCGTCGAGAATCTCCGCATCGACGCCGGACGCACCCGCATCGTCGACGGCGTCTCGTTCGAGATACCCACGGGTCGACGCGTCGGTCTGCTGGGCGCCTCGGGTTCGGGCAAGTCCTCCATCGCATCGGCTCTGGTCGGATACCTCCCGCCGGGCATCACGTGTTCCGGTCGCGTCGTCGTCGACGGCCACGATGTCGCTGGTGTTCCGACCCCGCAGCGGCCGCGCACCGCACGCCCGGCGATGGTCTTCCAGGATTCCGCGACGGCGCTGAACCCGATGGTCACCGTCGGCCGGCAATTGCGGACGGACGACGCAGCCGCGCTGCTGGCGCGAGTGGGTCTGCACGACACCGCGCGCATCCTGGCCTCGCACCCACTCGAACTCTCGGGAGGTCAGCGTCAACGAGTGTGTATCGCACTGGCATTGGCGCGCGAATGCTCGTTTGTGATCGCCGACGAACCGACGACGGCGCTCGACGTGTTGAGTCAGGCGCGAGTCCTCGACGCCCTTCGGCAGATGCCGTCGCTGCTGCTGATCACCCACGACATCGCCGTCGCCGCGCAGTTGTGCGACCACCTGCTGGTTCTCGATTCCGGCACAATCATCGAATCCGGTTCCACTGCAACGGTACTCAAGAATCCATGCTCGGATCGAACGCGACAGATGATCGACGTCGCTCGGGCGGCTGATCCGTTCCGGCAGCTGGTTGCATCGTGAGCCTGGACGAGGCTGCCGGTTTGGTGGGTACGGCACTCACCCGGCAGTACGACCGGCACGGCACGTCGCACACCGCGTTGGATGCCGTCACGTTCGCGGTGCCGCCGATCGGGCGTATTGCCGTCGTCGGTGAATCCGGTTCCGGTAAAACGACATTGCTGCGCCTGCTGCTTGCCGTCGATGCCCCGAGCGGCGGAAGGATCTCGCTCGACGGGCGAGTCGTCCGACCCGGATCGGCCGGATCGCTACGGTGGTTCCGCCGCCGGGTGCAGTACATTCCGCAGGATCCGGCGACCAGCCTCGACCCGCGCCGCAGCGTCCTCGACCTCGTCGCTACTCCGCTACGCCTGCTCGGTATCGAGGGTGATCACCGAGCCATGGCCACCGGCGCATTGTCTGCCGTCGGACTCGATGCGCACTTCCTGGCTCGCCGTTCGGCCGAGCTGTCCGGCGGGCAGAAACAACGAGTCGCCATCGCCCGAGCCGTGGCCTGCGCGCCGCACTATCTGTTGGCGGACGAGCCGGTCAGTGGACTCGATCCCGACCTCCGAGAGCAGGTACTCGATGTTCTTGCCGGCCTACCGGGTGCGCTGCTGATCGTCAGCCACGACCTGTCGGCCGTGACCAGACTCTGCAGCGACGTGTCGGTGATGCAGGAGGGTCGCATCGTCGAATCCGGTTCTGTCCGCAGCGTTCTCACTCGGCCCCAACACGAGCACACCCGAGATCTGATCGACGCCGTTCCTCGGCTCACGTAACACAATCAGGAGCTACATTGACCAGCAACATGTTTCGCATCGGCGCGCTCGCAGCAGTGGGCACGCTGACGCTCACCGGGTGCTTTTCGTCCAGTTCTGCCTCCTCCGACGACGGCGAGAACCGCGTGCGCGTCGCAATGCTGCAGCCACCTCGTTCGGGGTTGTCCCAGTTCAGTGACGACGCCTTCAAGCTGTCGCGCTGGTCCACCGCCGAGACGTTGATCGTTCTCGACGATCTCGGTGAGGCCGAGCCGGGTCTGGCCACCGCCTGGAACCGCGTGGACGATCGGACCTGGAACTTCGACATCCGGCCGGACGTCACGTTCCACAACGGAGCCCCGCTCGACGCAGCAGCCGTCGTCACCGCACTGACCGCAGCCACGCAGTCGGCCCCCAAGCCGCGCATCCTCGACGGCGTCGAGATGACGGTGACCGCCACCGACGCCGACAGCGTCGCCGTGACCACTGCCGACGTCGATCCACTGGTACCGCAACGACTGTCGAGCCCGCAGCTGGCCATCCTGGCACCCGACGCGTACTCGACGGGCAGCAGCAACCCGATCGGAACCGGCACCGGGCCCTTCGTGTTGAAGGCCGTGAACGGCACGTCGACAGCAACTCTCGACCGCAACGAGAACTACTGGGGAGAGCCGGCGAAGGTCTCCGGCATCGACGTCGACTTCGTACCCGACGGCACGGCCCGCGCCGCAGCGCTACGCAACGGCACAGCCGATGTGGTGGAGGCGATTCCGGTGTCTCAGGCCGCCAACGTCGATCAGGCACTCGTGCACGAGGTGCCGATGCCGCGCACCAACACCCTGTACCTGAACACCGAGTCCGGGGTCTTCGCAGACCCGGCCATGCGCGCAGCCGCACGCGAATCGATCGACCGCGACCGTCTGGTCGATCAGGTGTACGAGGGCCGCGCCGACGCCGCGAACGGACTGCTCGGCCCCGCTCTGCCGTGGGCCGCCGACCGGCCGTCGCGTACGCAGACCCCGGCCGGCGACGCCGCGGGCAAGAAGATCACCCTCGCCACGTTCACCGACCGAGCCGAACTCCCGGAGGTCGCGGTGCTGCTGCAGCAGGAGCTCGAAGCCAAGGGCTTCGTCGTCGAACAGGTCGTACGCGAGTATCAGTTCATCGAAACCGATGCTCTCGCCGGTGCATTCGATGCGTTCATCCTTTCCCGCGCCACCGTGCTCGACTCCGGAGACCCGGCGGCGTACATGTACTCCGACTTCGCCTGCGAGGGATCGTTCAACATCTCGCAGTTCTGCGATCCGCAGGTCGATGCGGCGCTCGCCGACGCCGCAGCCACCGATCCCGGCGACGCTCGCCGCACCGCGATCCTCGACGCCGAAAAACTGATCCTCGAAAAAGACGCTGCGGTACCGCTGCTGCACGAACGCGTCATCCAAGGAGAATCCGAGGGCGTGACCGGCGTGGCTCGCGATCCACGCGAGCGCACCTTGATCACCAACCAGACCGCCTTCGAGTAGGCAGTGAGAACGACTGTCTCACGGCTGCTCTCGGTAGCGGGCGTCGTCCTGCTCGTCGGGATGCTGCCGTGGTTGTCCGACCGAGACCCCGCACTGAGCATTCTGCGGGCACGCTCCGCCGAGCAAGAAGCGACCCCCGAGGCCCTCGCGGCCATCCGCAACGACCTCGGTCTCGACGCCGGGCCGCTACGAACCTTCTGGAACTGGCTCACCGGCCTCGCGTCGGGCAATCCCGGAACATCCTGGAACACCGGCAAACCCGTACTGCCCGGTGCACTCGAGGCACTGTCCGTCTCGCTGACCCTGATGGGTTTCGCGATGGTCGTCGCGCTCGTGACGGCCGCTCTCGTCGTCCTGCCGAGCATGCGGGCCGGGCTGCGCGGCACGCCGAAACGTACCGGCGGAAGCGTCGCCGCTGCCCTGACGTCCCTGCCCGAGTTCCTGCTCGCCTCGGTACTGGTGGTCGTCGGAGCGGTGTGGTTGTCGTTTCCGGCGTACGGGTGGAACGGGCCGGAATACGCGGTGTTACCCGCACTGGCACTGGGCCTTCCAGCGGGTGGCTTGATCGGTCGCCTCCTCGCCGACGCAGTAGCCGTCACCTTCACCGAGGGATGGGTGACCACGTGGACGGTGGCCGGGTTCTCCCGGCGGCAGATCGCCCTCGCTGTGTTGCGCCGGGCCGTCCCCGGACTCGCGTCACAGGTCGGCTTGATCATGGTGGCCATGACGGGCGGCGCAGTGGCCGTCGAAAAGGTCTTCGCCATACCGGGATTGGGACGCTCGACGCTCGGTGACGCGCAGTCGCAGGACCTGCCCGCCCTGCAGATCGACATCTTGCTGCTGCTGGCCGTCAGTGCCGCCCTCGGTATCGCGGCGGAACTGTTGCGCCGTCTACTGCTCGGCAGCGCACTGCACGAGAAGGCGATGCCGATCCCGGCCGGGGTGTTCCACCCGTCACCGCGTCGGTGGATCGTTCCGATTGCAGCCGCATCGCTGCTCGCGGTCATGGTTCTGGTGGGGCTGCCACGAGACGGCCAGATCACCACCCGTGAGAAGTTCGCTCGACCATCGTCGACGTTCCCGTTCGGAACCGACGCGTCCGGCCGCGACCTGCTCGCCCGAGTGGCGGACGGGGCCGTGCGGTCGATCGGCCTGTCGCTGGCGGTCACGCTGGCGGCGTTGTGCGTCGGGGTACTGCTGGGGCTGATTCCTCGAGCGACCCGCGGCCTGGTGGAGGTCACCAATGCCGCACCGCCCGTCGTGACCGGCATCCTCATCGCCGCGATCTGGGGTCCGAGCGCCGGCGGGGCGGCTGTCGCGGTCCTGATCGTGACGTGGGCTCCACTCGCCGCGCACACCGCGGCACTCGTCGACGAGGCGCGAGCACAGCCCTACATCTCCATCTTGCCGACACTCGGTGCCGGCAACGGTCGAATCCTGTTCGGCTCCATCGTTCCCGGTGTGCTGCCGGCCGTGTTTCGGCACGCCATGATCCGGCTGCCCGGTGTCGCTCTGGCGCTCGCCGCCCTCGGATTTCTGGGCCTCGGTCCGCAACCGCCGACCGCGGATTGGGGACTGATTCTGTCCGACGGGGTAGCCGCCGTCGAGCGAGCACCGTGGGTCGCGGCAGCACCGCTGGCGTCGTTGACCGCACTGGCCGTCCTCGCCGTCTCCGTCGCCAGCGCGACGTCGGGGCGGGTGAGAACGACCGGTAGCGTTGACGGCAAAGTCGATGCAGGAGGGCGCGTTACATGAGTTCGAGGACCGACAAGTCGCCGACGCGGTGGCGGTGGTCGTTTCTCGTCGACCTCGGGCGCGCCACGCCCACGGTGCGATTGCTGGTTCTCACCCAGATGACGTTCAACATCGGCTTTTTCATGGTGTTGCCGTATCTGTCGGTGCACCTGACTTCCGATCTGGGACTCGGAGCGGCACTCGTCGGCGTCGTCCTCGGTATCCGAACGTTCTCGCAGCAGGGCCTGTTCTTCGTGGGCGGCACCCTCGCCGATCGGTGGGGCATCAAGCCGGTGGTCCTCGTCGGCTGTGTCCTGCGAGTACTGGGGTTCCTGGGCCTGGCTGCGTTCGATTCTCTCGCCGGTGTCGTCGCCGCGACGGTACTGGTCGGGTTCGCGGCCGCATTGTTCTCTCCCGCAGTGGAATCCGCGATCGCCATCGAAGCAGGCAAGAGCGAACGCAGCGGCGGTGCCACCCGGGTTCAGACCTTCGCGCTGTTGTCGGTGTGCAATCAGATCGGATCGTTCACCGGCCCACTCATCGGATCTCTGCTGTTGTTGGCCGACTTCCGAATCGCATGTCTCACGGCCGCAGTCATTTTCGTCCTCGTCATCGCCGCACACATCAGATGGCTGCCGCGCGAGCCCGGCGAACACCGCGACGATCCGTGGCTCTCGGGCTGGACCGACGTGATCCGCAACCGCACCTTCGTGCTGTTCGCCGTCGCTATGAGCGCGCAGTTGGTGGCCTACAACCAGCTGTATCTGCTGCTCCCCCTCGAGGTCGAACGGGCCTGGGGATCCCAGACGGTACTCGGCTGGTTCTTCGCAATCTCCGCGGTACTCGTCGTCACGACGCAGTTGCCCATCACCCGACGCGTCGCCACGGTCTCGCCGCGCATCACGCTGCCGATCGGATTTGCCGTCATGGCACTTTCTTTCGCCCTGGTGGCGGTCCTCAGCCCACTGGAGCTGACGGGGCTCGTCGGCCTCATTCCGGCCGCCCTGTTCGTGTTGCTGCTGGCACTGGGGCAGATGATCGCGATGCCGCAGGCGCGCGACCTCGTCCCCAAGATGGCTGCCGAACGGCGACTCGGCTCGTACTACGGATTCATGGCCTCCCTCGGCGGCATCGGGGTACTCCTCGGCTCGATCGCCGTCGGAGCGGTGATCGACGCGTCACCCGACACCGGCTGGGGAGCAGCAATCCCATGGCTGGTCGCTGCGCTGTTCCCCATCGCCAGTGTCATCGGCCTGCGAATCGTGTTGGCTCGCCTCGACTGAGTTGGTTCTGGTGTCGCCGGCTTCTGTCGGCCGCCCGCATTTCCCCGCCCCCTTTCCTCTGTCCCCATCCCGCCGTCGTCCCCATCCCGCCGCCCCCATTTCCCGCCGCCCCCATTTCCCGCAAACGCGCGCGCGTTTGCGGCGGCCTCGGCTACATCCGGCGTCACCCCTCCCCCGGGAGAGTCGACTCTCCCCCACGGGGAGGGGCGAGAATATCGACATGAACGGATTGCTCACGATCGGCGAGTTCTCGCGAATCACCCATCTGTCGGTGAAGACCCTGCGTCGCTATCACGAGTCGGGTCTGCTCGAACCCGCGACGGTCGACGACTACTCGGGCTATCGGTACTACGCCACCGATCAGGTCGGGGTCGCGCAGATCATCGGTCGATTCCGGAAGATGCAGATGCCGGAGCGGGAGGTGCGGGCAATCGTGCAGACACCCGATCCCGATGCCCGCGCTCGACTGATCGCCGAACATCTCACTCGACTCGAGCGTCAGTTGGACGACACCAGATCAGCCGTGACTGCGCTGCGCCGGTTGCTCGATCCCACTCCGCCCGCGATCGATGTCCGACGCATTCTCACTGAACAATCTTCTGTCGCAGCCATTTCCGAGGTGGTCGACGCGTCCGACGTG
This sequence comes from Rhodococcus sp. Leaf233, assembly GCF_001426165.1. Classification (NCBI taxonomy): domain Bacteria; kingdom Bacillati; phylum Actinomycetota; class Actinomycetes; order Mycobacteriales; family Nocardiaceae; genus Rhodococcus; species Rhodococcus sp. Leaf233. The sequence goes on along the minus strand of NZ_LMRO01000012.1, from coordinate 592,908 downwards.
CTGGGCTGGTACTCGGACGCGATGGCCGAGATCGACGCGGTCGTATCGGACACCACGGGGCCGCCGGGCGGGTTGTACGACAACGATCTCTTCACCGACGGGCGGGGTGAGCTGACCGTCTACGTTCCCACCGTCGATGCGCCATCCGTCGGCAGAGTTCGGCCGATGACGCTGCCTCCCGTCGAACTCGCGGTGACGGTTCATCACGGACCCCACGACGACATCGACGTCACCTATGGCGCGCTCGGGGTGCACGTGGAGACCAACGGTCTGGCCATCGCGGGGCCGGTTCGCGAGGTCTATGTCGTCGGGCCGCGGGATACCGAGAACTCGGCGCTGTGGCGTACCGACATCGGATGGCCGGTGTTCACGGCATCACCGGCCACGTAGCAGTCAGCGTCCCAGCTGCCGGCTTGCTCCGCCGATCTCTGCGTGGGCACCGATCTTCGCGTTTCGTCCCGCTCGATCTCCGGCCTTGCGTGCGCCCTCGGAGTACCCGGCGTTCGCGCTCTGGCCTCGCCAGTGCCCGCGTGCAGTGGACGTCTGGCGGTAGTAGTCGCGTAGCTCGATCTCCTTGTCTCGCAACACCAGAGCGGTTCCGGCACCGGAGGTCTCCTGCGCGATGGCCTTGGCCTCGGTGTCCTTCTTGACCTCCGCGAGCCGTTGACCGATGCGCGACGCGAATGCCGTCTGAAAGTTCAGACGCGCCGTCACGGCGGCGACGGGCACTTCCTCGCGTCGGGTGTAGCGGCGACGATTCTTGACCTCGGTGACGGTGCGGATGGCCGTCTCGGATTTGTAGGCACCGGACTTGATGTACGCGTCGGACGCTCGGACCATCTGAATCAGCAAAGAGGAATACAGGGCCTCGGTGGTCTCGATGTCCGAGTCGAAACCGTAGGCGAACACCTGCGTCGACGATCTGGCGACGTCGCACTGCACATCGTTTGCGTGGGCGATGGCGACGAACAGTTGAACGTAGGTCTTGAGTCCACGCTTGCCCGGTTCACCGATGGGGATGACCTTCTGAGTCGGCGTCGCTTGCCGTTCGCGGGATGCGCTGTGCGAACGCGCCACCGCCAGATCCACCGACGCCGACGTGGCCAAACGCTGCGCGGCCTCCATGAAGGCCTCGGCCTCGTGGGGGTTGTCGGTGGACTCCGCCTGACGCAGCAATCCGCCGATTCGCGTCAGCATCTTGTCCGAACTCATGAGCGAAAGGGTACCGGGCACCTCCGACACGTCCGGGTTGACCGATTCAGGAACTCGATAATGACCCCTACGCGGTGAGTTGTGTGCCACAGTACCCATCGACATATGTGTCGGGGGAGCATCACAGCACGATTCTGCGTGCCCATCTCCGGGCGCATACCACCGCGTAGAAGTAAGTGGAGAAAACAATGGCGTCTTTGATCACGAAGGTGGCAGTGGTTGCGACAGCAGCCACGCTGCTGACGCTCACCGGATGTTCGAGCGACAGCGGTTCGAGCGGCGATTCGGGTGCTGCATCCGAAAATGCCGACGGCCGTGGACCTATCACCTATGTCGAGGGCCAGGACACCACCGAGACCGGTGTCGTCCAGCAGATCATCTCGGAGTGGAACGCCGCCAACCCCGATCAGCAGGTCACCTTCAAGGAGCAGTCCGCCGACGCCGATCAGGCCCACGACGACTTCGTTCAGCAGCTCCAGGCGCAGCAGAGCGACTACGACGTCATGGCACTCGACGTCGTCTGGACCGCCGAGTTCGCGGCCAAGGGCTGGCTCGTGCCGCTCGAGGGCGAATTCGCACTCGACAACGCAGGCGTTCTGCCCGCGACCGTCGCGAGCGCGACCTACAACGGCAAGCAGTACGCCGCGCCGAAGAACACCAACGGCGGACTGCTCTACTACCGCAGTGATCTGCTCCCCGAGGCACCCACCACCTGGGCCGAGCTCACCGAGGACTGCCAGGTCGCTCGCGACAACAACATCGACTGCTACGCAGGGCAATTCGCCCCCTACGAGGGTCTGACGGCCAACGCGTCGGAGATCATCAACGCGCACGGCGGATCGATCGTCGGCGAAGACGGCAAGACCCCCACCGTCAACAGCCCGGAAGCCAAGGCCGGACTGCAGACTCTGGTCACCGCGTTCGAGACCGGCGTCATCCCGGCCCAGGACACCACGTTCAAGGAGTCCGACAGCCAGCAGGCGTTCCAGGACGGAAAGACACTGTTCCTGCGCAACTGGCCGTACGTCTACGGCACCGCCGCAGAAGAAGGTTCGGCTGTGGTCGGCAAGTATGCGGTCGCACCCCTTCCCGGAGTCACCGGCGTGGGCACCTCGACGCTCGGCGGATACAACGCCGCGATCAGCGCGTACTCCGAGAACAAGGCCACTGCTGCCGACTTCCTGCGCTTCATGCAGGGCGAGAAGGCGCAGCGCATCATCGCCGAGGGTGCTTTGCCGCCCGTGCTCTCCTCGCTGTACGACGATCCCGCACTGATCGCCGCGATGCCGTACCTTCCCGCATTGAAGGCATCCATCGAGAACGCCGTTCCGCGTCCCGTCACCCCGTTCTACCCGGCCGTCTCGAAGGCCGTGCAGGACAACGTCTCTGCCGCCATCAAGGGTGAGAAGAGCGTCGACCAGGCGATCACGGACATGCAGGCCGGTATCGAAACCGCCGGCGCCAACTGATTTCGGGAGAACCAATGGCTGTACCTGCTGGTGTGACCAGTGGGGCCGCCGCAACCACCGCGGCCGGGGGCTCGTCCCCCGGCCGCGGTCGGCATGTGCGGTCCAAGAACAAGCGGTTCGGCCTGACGCAGGGTCGGGCCTGGCTGTTGATCGCACCGACGATGGTGATCCTCGCGATCGTCATCGTCTACCCGGTGATCCGGGCCCTGGTGATGTCCTTCTCCAAGGATCCCGGTCTCGATCCCGCCACCGGCATGTTCGTCACCGGTGGATCTGCCGGCTTCGACAACTACACGCACTGGATCCTGCAGCAATGCACTTCGGCGTCGGGCACGTTGGTGCCCTGCCCGCCGGGGACGCTGGGGTCGCAGTTCTGGGGTGCCGTCGGAAACACCGCGTTCTTCACGGTCGTCACGGTGTCCATCGAGGTGGTCATCGGCTTCGGAATGGCCGTCATCATGGGCAAGACCTTCGCCGGACGCGCCCTGTTGCGCGCGGCAATCCTGATCCCCTGGGCGATCCCGACGGCGGTCACGGCCAAGCTCTGGTACTTCATCTTCGCGTACGACGGCATCGCCAATCGCATTCTGGGAACCAACATTCTGTGGACCGGCGACGCGTGGCCCGCTCGTTTCGCCGTCATCATCGCCGACGTGTGGAAGACGACGCCGTTCATGGCGCTGTTGATTCTGGCCGGGTTGCAGATGATTCCCGCCGACGTGTATGAGGCGGCTCGCGTCGACGGTGCGTCGGTGTGGCAGCGGTTCACCAAGATCACACTGCCGTTGGTCAAGCCCGCGTTGATGGTGGCAATTCTGTTCCGCACCATGGACGCGCTGCGTATGTACGACTTGCCGGCGATCCTCACCGAGGGCAATCCCGCCACCCGGACCATTTCGATCCTGGTGGTGGATCAGATTCGGCAGGGATTCAACAGCGCTGCCTCGCTGTCGACGATCTCGTTCATCATGATCTTCGTCGTGGCGTTCATCCTGGTGAAGTTTCTCGGTGCCAATGCCGTTGCCACTCAGGACAATCAGCGCAAGGGGCCCGGCCGATGAAGCAAGCTCGCATCTATCTCGGCGTTGTCGTCATTCTCGTCTGGGGACTGGCACCGTTCTATTGGATGGTCGTCACCGCATTCCGCGACCCGCGCTACACCTTCGATACGACGCCGTGGCCGACGCACGTCACGTGGGAGAACTTCGAGAACGCGTTGTCGACGGCGAACGGCAACAACTTTCTTCGTGCGGTGGGCAACAGTCTGATCGTGGGCGGCGCGACCACGCTGATCGCGTTGGTCATCGGCATCTTCACGGCATACGCGCTCTCGCGCATCGACTTTCGCTTCAAGTACGTGGTGACGGGCATCATCCTGGGTGCGTCGATGTTCCCCGTCGTCGCATTGGTGACCCCGCTGTTCCAGTTCTTCACCAACATCGGCTGGATCGGCAGCTACCAGGCGATGGTCATCCCGAACATCTCGTTCGTTCTACCGCTGACGATCTATACGTTGGCGGCGTTCTTCGCCGAATTGCCCTGGGAGCTCGAAGAAGCCGCGCGGATCGACGGTGCCGGACGATTCCAGGCATTCCGCCTGGTGATGCTCCCGCTCGCCGCGCCTGCCTTGTTCACCACCGCGATTCTCGCGTTCATCGCCGCAGTGAACGAGTACTTGCTCGCCAGCCAGCTCTCGAGTGACAAGACCGAACCGGTGACCGTAGCCATCGCGCGGTTCACCGGCAACGATCCGCTTGTGGTGCCGTATGCCGCGATCATGGCCGCGGGCACCATCGTTGCGATTCCACTGGTGATCATGGTGCTGCTGTTCCAGCGCCGCATCATCTCCGGACTGACGGCGGGCGGCGTCAAGTCGTGACGGCGCAGGACCACCTGCAGTTGTTGGCAGGCATTCTCGGGTTCTTCGCGCTGGTAGCTCTCGGTTTCGCCGTAGCCGGGATCATCGGAGGTGATCCCGGCGTGCTGCCGTCCGTAGCGCTGCTCGGCTTGCTGGTCGCACTGTGGTTCACCGTCAAGAAGATTCGCTGAAACTCGTCGTCGCTACGGCCACCAGTTCGGCGAGTGCCGGACTCATCGCGCTGCGCCACACCAGGGCCAGCAGGGCGGCGGTGTGCGAGTCGGTCAGCTCGATCGCGACGAGCCGGTCGCCGTAGAACTCGGCCATCGACCGGCTGAGAATCCCGACCCCCAAACCGCGGGCTGCGAGGTCGGCCACCGCGTCAGGTGCGCTGGCCTGCAACGTGATCGACGGTGACAGACCTACCCCGGCGCAGTCCCTGTCGAACACCGCACGAATTCCGGTGCCCGGCGGTAGGGCGATGATCGGGTGTTCGCACACTCGGCTCAGCGTTGCCTCTCGCCGCCCTGCCAGCGGATGCTCCGCTGGCACGGCTGCAACAATTCGCTCGTCGATCACCACCATCGATTCGAGTCCGGCGGGGGTCCGAGAAGCGAGCCCGACCAACGCAAGATCGATCTCGCCGGACCGAACATCCGCGACGAGATCGTCCGAATTACCCTCGCGCAAAGCAATGTCGACGCCGGGATGTGCCGCGTGGAAGCCCGCCAACGCGTCGAACAGTGGGGGAACGGTGCAGGCGGTGACCATACCGACGCTCAGTGTGCCGCTCAGTAGGCCCGTCACATCGTCGACGGATTGTTTGACGGATCCGGCCGCGGCGAGTGTCGCGCGGGCCTGCGGCAACGCCGCCTGGCCGGCTGTGGTCAAAGTGGCTGTGCCACCGGATCTGTCGATCAGCTCGGCACCGAGTTCGCGCTCGAGCGCCCTGATTTGCGCGCTGACCCCGGATTGGCTGATGTGAACGCGGGCGGCAGCGCGGGTGAAGTTCGCTTCCTCGGCCACCGCGACGAAATACTCGAGCTGCCTCAGTTCCATTGCTGTACTCCCAGATCGGGACCTTCGCCGGCATCGAGGCGGGCTATCGCGCGCTTCGGCGCGGTGACGCGGTAGCTGCAGTCGATCAGTTCGGCGGCTTCGCCCCAGACATCGCTGTCGGCCTTGTCTTTGCGGTCACTGCTCAGGTCGAATCCCACCCAGCCTGCGGGTCCGAGGTAGGCGGGATGGAAGTAGCGCGGCTCGAGTTCGCAGGCTCGCTGCTCCTCGGCGCTCTCGCATTTGACGGTGATCGACAGATCGAACTGATCGCCGCCTTTGACGCCGCCGCCGAAGTAGACGAACACCGAGGTCGTGCGGAAGGTCGGCCTGCCGTGCGAAACCTTCTCGGTCACGTCGGGGTACGCGAACGCCAGAGCGCGAACGCGTTCGAGAATCGGATGCTTCGAGGTGGGATCGATGGCCACGCGAGAACGATAGCGCGTGATGTCTAGCTGCGGCTATGAGTAGAAGTTCTGGTGATGATCGGAACCAACTGTTGGACTTCTGGCGCGGCGGGTTCGAGACTCGAATCCAGGACACAGACACCCGCACACATTGCAGCGACCTACTTCGAGGCCTGGAAGGCGAAGGACTTCGACACTCTCGCGTCGATCCTGCACGAAGACGCCACGTTTCGGGGGCCACTCGGCACCGCCGACAGCGGCGAAGAATGCGTCGCCGGGTTGAAGGGAATGTCGCAGATCGTCACCGACATCGACATCGCGCACGTCTTCGTCGATGGCCCGAACGTGCTGACGTGGTTCGAGCTGCACACGTCGATCGCACCCCCGGCCCCCACCGCGAACTGGCAACGAATCGAGAACGGCAAAATCACCGAAATCAGGGTGACCTTCGACCCCCGCGCCATCGTCGAGGCGGGATAGACGAACGCCCGCCGGTACTCAATGTGACGTTCAGTGGCCTTTTGGGGGGTCAATGTCACGTTGAGTGGACCGGCGGGCGTCGGTGCCGCACAGAATTACGCGTCGATGATGAAGGCTTCGAGTTGTTCGCGAGCGACGTCGTCGGCCAGCTGCTTCGGCGGGCTTTTCATCAGGTAAGCGGAAGCCGGGATGACCGGTCCACCGATGCCGCGGTCCTTGGCGATTTTCGCGGCGCGGACTGCGTCGATGATGACGCCGGCGGAGTTGGGCGAGTCCCAGACCTCGAGCTTGTATTCGAGGCTCAGGGGAACGTCACCGAAGGCGCGGCCTTCGAGGCGCACGTAGGCCCACTTGCGGTCGTCGAGCCAGCCGACGTGGTCGGACGGTCCGATGTGGACGTCCTTGGCGTTGAATTCCTTCTGCAGGTTCGACGTGACGGCCTGGGTCTTGGAGATCTTCTTCGACTCGAGGCGGGTGCGCTCGAGCATGTTGAGGAAGTCCATGTTGCCGCCGACGTTGAGCTGCATAGTGCGGTCGAGCTGCACGCCGCGGTCTTCGAACAGCTTCGCCATGACGCGGTGGGTGATGGTGGCACCGACCTGGCTCTTGATGTCGTCGCCGACGATGGGGACGCCAGCGTCCTCGAATTTCTTGGCCCAGACGGGGTCGGAGGCGATGAAGACGGGGAGGGCGTTGACGAAGGCGACGCCTGCGTCGATGGCGGCCTGTGCGTAGAACTTGTCGGCTTCTTCGGATCCGACGGGGAGGTAGGACACGAGGACGTCGACCTTGGCGTCACGCAGTGCCTGTGCGACGTCGACTGCTTCGCCGTCGGCCTCGGTGATGGTCTCGCGGTAGTACTTTCCGAGGCCGTCGAGGGTCGGTCCGCGCAGGACGTGGACGTCCTTCGGGGGCACGTCGGCGATCTTGATGGTGTTGTTCTCGCTGGAGAAGATGGCCTCGGAGAGGTCGAAGCCGACCTTCTTGGCGTCGACGTCGAACGCGGCGACGAACTCGACGTCGCGGACGTGGTACTTGCCGAACATGACGTGCATCAGGCCGGGAACGGTGGCGTTCTCGTCTGCGTCCTTGTAGTACTCGACACCCTGGACCAGGGATGAGGCGCAGTTGCCCACACCCACAATGGCCACGCGGATTGCGTTGTTGTTCTCACCCATGGTCGGGTTCTCCTTCTGTCTTGACTGTCCTGTTTGGTGCTGTGTGGGACGGTGCTGGGTTGGGGGCGGCTTGCTCGGCTGCGATGACTTCGTTGAGCCAGCGCACCTCGCGTTCGCTCGATTCGAGACCGAGCTGGTGGAGTTGCCGGGTGTAGCGGTCGAGTGTTCCGTTCGCCTTGGCCACAGCGTCGCGGAGGCCTTCTCGGCGCTCCTCGACCTGGCGTCGTCTGCCTTCGAGAATGCGGACCCGAGCTTCTGCCGGGGTTCGACTGAAGAAGGCCAGATGTACGCCGAATCCGTCGTCGGTGTAGTTCTGCGGTCCGGTGTCGGCCACCAGTTCGGCAAATCGTTCCCTGCCGAGGGGGGTGAGCACGTACACCCGTTTTGCTCGTCTTTTCACGAGCAGTTCGGGACCGGCGTCCTCGGCGATGAGCCCGTCGGTTTGTAGTCGACGGAGCGCCGGGTACAGCGATCCGTACGAAAACGCACGAAATGCTCCGAGCAGGCCGGTCAGCCGCTTGCGAAGCTCGTAACCGTGCATGGGTGATTCGAGAAGCAGTCCGAGAATTGCGAGCTCGAGCATGCAACTCCCCCTTCTCGAATCCAACTATCACATCCTGGCGATGCGATGAGCCACACTATCGGAGAATGTATCGCGCCGATACATGAAGTGACAAACCAATGGCCGGTTACATCGCGCGAATCGGCATTTGTGGGCGTGTTTTTCGGGGTCCTTCGCGGGTATCGACACAGGACGGCACTACATCGAAGGAGCGCATCATGCACGAATACGATCAACCGCCCCCGCTGTCGAACGGCGAGTCCGAGCGCGGTTCCCACGTGGCGGACCTGTCGACGGTGCAGCTGATCGAGCGACTGACTACTCAGGTCTCGACGCTCGTCCGGACCGAGATCGACGCCGGACTCGCCGAAGTCAAGAGCAAGGGAAGCCGCCTCGGGGTAGGCGTCGGAATCTCCGGCGCGGGTGCGCTGCTGCTGTTCCTCGGGCTCGCCACCTTGATCGCTACCGCAGTGCTCGGACTGGCGACAGTGCTGTCCGCATGGCTCGCAGCGCTGATCGTCGCGATCGTGGTGCTGGCGATCGGGGGCATCCTGGCCGCAGTCGGCGCGTCCCGGGCCAAGAAAGCCTTGCCACCGATTCCCGAGGACACCGCAGCACGTATCGGCGACGACATCACCGCGGTGAAGGAAGGAATCCGATGACCGACACACCGGCCCACAGCGTTCCCGGCAACTCCGATCAGCCGCCCAGCATCGAGGAGCAGCGTTCCGAACTGGCCGACACCGTCGCCGCTCTCGCGGCCAAAGCCGACATCCCCACCCGAGTGGGCAACGAGGCCTCTCGTCAGGCGACACGTGCCTCCGATGCGGTGCGCAGTAGGCCCGGCACTGCCGCAGGGGCCGTGGGCTTCGTGGTGACCGCAGTGTTGGTGACGGTTCTTCTTCGTCGCCGACGTGCGAGAAAGGTGTTTCGATGAGTGCAGTATCGAAGGCGTTCTACAGACCGATGTCGTTGGCGACGAGTGTGCTCGGCGGGCTGGCGGCCGGCGCGGTGTTCAAGCAGGTGTGGAAGCACGTCGGCGACGACGACGCGGCGGCCCCCGACCCGAAGGATCTGAATCGCTCCGTCGGAGAGGTGCTGATCGCGGCAGCTGTCCACGGTGCGGTGTTCGGCGTCGTCAAGGCCGCAGTCGACAGGGCAGGGGCAACCGGTTACCGCGCCATCACGCACGAGAGCCCGAAGTAGCTGACACGCAACATGATTCGCGGCGTCTATCGGCTTACTGAGACGATGTTGCCCGCGAAGTCCGCTTCGACACGGCCACCCTGATCGTCGTAGTTCTTTGCGGTGATCGAGATGCGCTGCTCACCGCGGGAGTCGGTGATCATGACGTACTCGACGGCGGCGTCCGGGACCCCGACGGCCTCGGGCGTTCCCGCGACGAGGCCTGCCAGAACCGCGGAATCGATTGTGGTCCAGTCGAAAAGAGCCTCCTGTGCGTCTGGCGCGTCGGTTTCGTGATACACCTCGAACCCCCCGGAGACGAACACGCGCTCTCGTCGGCCCTCTGCCGTCGGGCGATAGACGTCGGCACGGTTGCCGTCCATCTGAATGAACACCTCGAGAACCTGCGAACTGCCGAAACGTTGCACGTAGCGTTCTCGGAAATCGTCGAGTCCGGCTGCCGTGTCGAAAACTAACGGGCGAGCGACTATCGGGGTGACGTCGACCGGCAGGTCCATCGGCACGGTGGGGGTCACGCTGCGCGTCGTCGTGGACGCGACGACGGCAGCAGTCGGAACCGGTTCTTCGCTGGTCCTGGTCGACAGAAACACCACCAGCCCTACAGTCACGATGACGACCGAGCCGAGTGCCAGCAGTAGCCGGTTCTTCGGTTCGGATGTTCGCGGCGGTGGTTCCGGAAGGTCGACGTCGATTTGTAGGTCGGAGACCAGGCGTCGTAGGTCGCGCAGGGTGATGGCCACCCGCGCACGTTCGCTGCGTAGGCGGTGCTCGTCGAAGGTGAGCTGGCCGTCGGCGTATGCGGAATCCAGAACGGTGGCGGTCAGCGCGCGGTCGATTTCACGGGCGCGAAAATCGGGTCGTTGTGCCATCATGCGGCCTCCTTTCCGGACACATCAGCCGAACGAAAACGGCGTGACACGCAGGAAGTTGCCTGCGGGATCGAATAGGAGAGTTCCGCTTTCCTGGTCGGTGTTGTCGGCGGAGACGGAAATTTGCGGACCGTTGTCGCTGCCGTGGAAGCTCACGTTGTAGCTGTCGATGCGACTCATGTTCAAGCTCTCGCGGGCACCGGCGATGATTCCCGCTGCCTTCGTCAGATCGACCGTCGCCAGGTCGATCTGAGGTTCGTCGAAGTCGCGGGTGCTCGAGAAATTGTCGTCGTAGTCGTCGATCACGCCGTTGCGATAGGTGTAGCTGACCTGCTTCTGTGGCACCCCGGGTGCAGGTGCCGAAATGACGGCGTAGTCCTCGTACAGCCCGAGTCTGTCGACCACCGACGTGCCGATCTTCTGTTGCAGTGCATCGACGATATCCACGACGACTGCAGGATTCTTGTACCCAGCCGACCCGAGACTCGATTCGGGGTCATTGGTGTTCGAGCACGCGCGAATGCCGAATGTGAGCGCCACGAGTGCGGCAACGGCAGGGACCGCGACGGCCATGAAGCCCAGGCGTGAGCCCTTTGCCGTCGTGATCGGATGCGCGAACTCGATCGGGTCGGCCATCGGCGGCAGATCGGTGTCGTTCTGAAGGTCCTCGATGAGGGCGTGCAGATCGGCGATCGTGTCGGCTTCCTTCGCCAGATCGATCCTTGCGGCGTGCTCGAAATCGGACAGCTGGCCATCGGCGAGTGCTTCGTCCAACGTGGCGCAAGTATCGGTGCGATCCACATCACGCGCTCGCGTACTGGGTGACAGTCGCGTCGGCACAGGTGGAGCATAGTTTCTCGGCCAAGGAATGGGGGTCGATCGTCGTCCAGGCGGGGATCGCAGGTCTCCATCGACACTGCCGCACGTACTCTGGTTCTCGTGCGACTTCAGCGACAGGTGGTGGACTACGCCCTTCAGCGTCGGTCGCTGCTGGCCGAGGTCTACTCCGGTAGGACGGGCGTGGCAGCGGTCTGCGATGCAGATCCCTATCTTCTACGTGCCGCCAAGTTCCACGGCCGCGGCAGCGACGTAGTGTGCCCGATCTGCCGGAAGGAGCAGCTCACGCTGGTGTCGTGGGTGTTCGGCGAGAAGCTCGGACCCCTGTCCGGCTCCGCGAGAACGGCCGACGAACTCGGCCGGCTGGCTGCCACCCAAGAGGAATTTTCGGTCCATGTGGTCGAGGTCTGCCGCTCGTGCAGCTGGAATCACCTCGTCCAGTCCTACGTCCTCGGGGCCGTGCCCGCACCCAAGCAACCCCGTCGCCCACGATCGGGATCCCGTCAACCGAACCGTCGAACTGCGAGTGAATGACACAATCGCTTCGCTGAACCCAGCCACCGAGAATTCGACGCGGCCGCCGAGATTACTGGAGATTCGTACGTGAGTTCCCCCTACGACAACAACCCGGGTAACAACGAACCTGGCCGTAGCGACTCCGGACGGCGCCCCGACGTGCCCGGACCACCGCGCGGCAGCCGCCATTCCGATCCGCCCGGACGTCGTCCGGTACCCCCACCGGGCCAACGTCCGGTGCCTCCTCCGGGCCAACGTCCGCTACCGCCTCCGGGTCAGCGCCCCGGACCGCCTCCCGGGCAGCGTCCGATGCCACCGCAGGGTCGACCGCCGATGCCACCTCCGGGTCAGCGTCCGGTACCGCCTCCGGGACAGCGCCCCGGGCCCCCTCCTGGGCAGCGTCCGATGCCACCGCAGGGTCGACCGCCGATGCCTCCCGCCGGCCAACGTCCGGGTCCGTCTCAGGGTCAGCGTCCGATGCCACCGCAGGGGCGACCGTCCGGTGACGGTCGCTACGCCGCGGCAGGTGTCACTCGATCGGGATCCGTCCCGCCGCCACACGAACCGAACGATCCATCAGCTAGCTCCTCGGGCAACGAACCGCCCGAGCCCCCCGAAAGAGGTTCCGCCGCGAAAACGAAGAAGAAGTCCAAGTGGCGGGTTGTTCGACGCACCATTTACGCGTTGATCGCCTTGGGCCTGATAGTGCCGATTCTGCTGTTCATGGTGGCGTACACGCTGGTGGACGTCCCGCGGCCCGGTGACCTCAGGACCAATCAGGTTGCGACGATCTTCGCCTCCGACGGGTCGAGCGTGCTCGGCAAGGTGGTGCCACCCGAGGGCAACCGAACCGATGTCACGATCGACCAGATTCCGGAGCACGTGCGTAACGCCGTGCTCTCGGCGGAGGATCGCGACTTCTATTCCAATCCCGGGTTCTCGGTGACCGGCTTCGGCCGTGCCCTGCGCGACAACGTTCTCGGACGTGACAGCGCGGGCGGCGGTTCCACGATCACCCAGCAGTACGTCAAGAATGCGGTGGTCGGCTCCGAGCGGACGTTGACGCGCAAGATGCGGGAGCTGGTCATCTCGTCGAAGATGGCTCGTCAATGGTCCAAGGACGACATTCTCGCGGCGTATCTGAACACCATCTATTTCGGTCGTGGCGCTTATGGCATCGCTGCCGCGTCGACGGCGTACTTCGGCAAATCCGTCGATCAGCTCTCGGTCGAGGAAGGCGCAGTACTGGCTGCGACCATCCAGCAGCCGTCCGGACTCGATCCGGAAGTCAACCCCACCGGTGCTCAGTCGCGGTGGAACTACGTGCTCGACGGTATGGTCTCGCAGGGCCAGCTCGATCCGACTCAGCGTGCGGCGATGCAGTATCCGCAGTGGGTCCCGATTTCTCAGGTCGATTCGGGTGATGCCGCCGACGCAGGTCCCAACGGTCTGATCAAGGCGCAGGTACTGCGTGAGTTGTCGGCTGTCGGGGTCAGTGATCAGGATCTGAACACCGAGGGTCTGCAGATCACGACGACGATCGATCCGAGGGCGCAGGCCGCCGCGGTCGAGGCCGTGGACAACAACCTGCAGGGTGAGCCGTCGGAGCTGCGCACGGCGTCGGTGTCGATCGATCCGCGCAGTGGCGCGGTCCGCTCGTACTACGGCGGCGCGGACGGGCGCGGTTTCGACTTCGCGCAGTCCGGGTTGCAGACCGGATCGTCGTTCAAGGTGTTCGGCCTCGCCGCTGCCTTGGACCAGGGCATTCCGCTGTCGAAGATGTACGACAGTTCCTCGCTCGACGTCAACGGCATCCAGATCAGCAACGTCGAGGGCGAATCCTGTGGCACGTGCACCATCGCCGAAGCCCTCAAGCGGTCGCTGAACACGAGCTTCTACCGCATGATGCTGGGCATGGACAACGGCCCGCAGGCGATCGCGGACATGGCACACAAGCTCGGTATCCCGCAGGAGATCGAGGGCGTCGGCCCCACGCTGACCGAGCCCGACAACGCGGGCCCGAACTACGGAATCGTGCTCGGCCAGTACCAGTCGCGGGTGATCGATATGGCCTCGGCCTACGCCACACTGGCAGCCTCCGGCGTCTACCACACCCCGCACTTCGTGCAGAAGGTCGTCACGGCCGACGGCACGGTGTTGCTCGATCGTGCACCCGAGGCCGGTCAGCAGGTCGTCTCGGCGGCGGTGGCCGACAACGTGACGTCGGCGATGCGTCCGATCGCCGGGTACTCCAACGGTCACAACCTCGCGGGTGGTCGTCAATCGGCGGCGAAGACCGGTACCGCGCAGCTCGGTGATACCGGACAGAACAAGGACGCCTGGATGGTCGGGTACACCCCGTCACTGTCGACGGCGGTGTGGGTCGGTACCGAGCAGGGCTTGCCGCTCGAGAACAGTTACGGCGGTCCGATCTACGGATCGGGCATACCGTCGGACATCTGGAAGGCGACTATGGACGGCACGCTCGAGGGCACCTCGAACGAGACGTTCCCGACGCCCGAGGCCATCGCCGGTCAGGCAGGTGTCCCGCAGTACTCGGCACCGGCTGCCCCGGTCACGACGGTGGCTCCGTCCGCGCCGCCGCCCGTGACTCTGCCGATCCCGACGGAGATTTCGCCGCCGGTGGTCATCACGCCGCGTCAGGTCGAGATTCTGCCGGGCGTCACCATTCCGCTGCCGGGTCTGGCCCCGGCTCAGCCCGCACAGCCACCGGCAGCACCCGAGCCGGCAGCCCCCGAACCGGCGACTCCCGGCCAGTAGCACCGAACGGTGACGACCGAACCCGAGCGCAAGGGCAGAGCCCTTGCCAGTCCTGGTCGCCTGGACACGGCGAGTGCAACGGACCGTGACGCACCCAGCCGTACCGATCCGATGACCGAGGAACTGTCCTCGGTCATCGGCGGGCCGGTGGGCGCGCACGCTCTGGTCGGTCGGCAACGGTGGTTCACTGCGCTGCGGGTCATCCTGTTGCTCGCTGTGGTCTTTCTCTGCTTCGGCTGGTTCGCCAAGGCAGCGTGCATTCAACAGGCACCGGTGGGTCCGAACGGTGAACTCGGACTCGACTGGAGCGGCAGTCGCCAGTACGTGGCGATGTGCTATTCGGACACCGTGCCGCTCTACGGTGCCGAGCGGCTCGACCAAGGCGCGTTTCCGTACAAGAAGTCCTGGGAAGAAACGAAGGCCGACGGGTCGAGTCAGATCCGGTACATGGAATATCCGGTCATTGCCGGCCTGTACCAGTACGGCTCGATGGTCGTCGGAAAGGCATGGAACTCACTGAGTTTCCTGCCGCAAGCCCTGCCTGTGGTCGTCTACTTCAACGTCGTCGCTCTGGGATTGGCCGTCGCGTGGCTGGTCACCGTGTGGGCGACGGCGATCTCGGCGGGGCGACGCATCTGGGACGCTGCCCTGGTGGCTGCCTCACCGCTGGTGATCGTGCATGGATTCACCAACTTCGACGCTCTCGCGACGGCATTCGCGCTCACCGGTCTGCTGGCCTGGGCCAAGAAGCGGCCCGTACTGGCCGGCATACTGCTGGGTCTCGGCGGTGCCACCAAGCTCTATCCTCTGTTGTTCCTCGGGCCGCTGCTGGTGTTGTGCTGGCGGGCCGGCCGCATGCGCGAGTGGGGGCTGACCGCAGCGGCTGCCCTCGGGGCCTGGCTTGCGGTCAATCTTCCACTGGCCCTGCTGTATCCGACGGGGTGGTACGAGTTCTTCCGGCTCAACTCCGAGCGCGGAGCCGACCCCGATTCGCTGTACAACGTCGTCACTTCCTTCACCGGATGGACGGGCTTCGACGGCCCCCTCTATCCGGGGGACAAGCCGATGGTTCTCAACGCAGTCACGCTGCTGCTCTTCGCCGTCGTGTGTGCGCTGATCGCCTACATCGGTACGACGGCTCCGACCCGGCCGAGGCTGGCCCAGTTGGTGTTTCTGGTGGTGGCCGGGTTCCTGCTGACCAACAAGGTGTGGAGTCCCCAGTACTCGCTGTGGCTGGTCCCTCTCGCGGTGCTGGCTCTACCGCATCGTCGAATCCTGTTGGCGTGGATGGCAATCGACGCGTTCGTCTGGTTCCCCCGGATGTACTACTACCTGGGCGTGGACAACAAGGGTCTGCCCGAACAGTGGTTCACCGCCACCGTGGTCGTGCGCGATATCGCAGTGATCGGCTTGTGCGCGTTGATCGTTCGGCAGATCTACCGGCCGTCGGAGGATCTCATTCGAAACGGCAGCGCCGTCGACCCGCTCGGTGGCGTACTCGACGGCGCTGCAGATCGAACCGGTCGGCGTGCGGTCACATATAGCGGCCGAGCTGCTTGACGGCTTCACCGGCGTGCTTGGCCTGGATGCCGTCGCCGATGGCCTGTAGCTTCCATTCACTGCCCTGGCGGTAGACCTTTGCCATCACCAATCCCGTGAACGGCATGCCGCCCTGCAGGGTGAAGCGGGCGAGTTCGGTGTTGGTGGTGTTGTCGACCAGCCGGCAGAACGCATTGGCAACCTGCTCGAACGTCTGGCCGCGGTACGAGGTGACCGTGAAGACGATGCCGGTGACGTGCTGGGGTACCCGCGTCAGATCGACGACGATGACCTCGTCGTCGCCCTCGCCCTCGCCGGTCAGGTTGTCTCCCTTGTGCGTGATCGACCCGTCCTTGGCGTTGAGCTGGCCGTAGTACACGACATCGTTGACGTTGCGATCTGCCAGCATGATTGCCGACGCGTCCAGGTCGATGTTCGCCGCACGGCCTCCGCCGCCGAACAGTCCACCCTTCTTCGGGGTCGTCACCGGGTCCCAGCCGAGGCCCATGCGAATGACCGTCAGGGCCACGCCGCCGTCCTTGCGGAGAGTGACCTTCTGGCCCTTGGACAGACTGACGGGCTTGGACTTGGTGAGGCTGACTTCCGGAGCTTCGGAGCGAACCGGGGCGGGAGGGGCTGCGGGAGGCGCGGCCGGGGCGGCCGGGGCGGGTGGCGTCGGCGGTGCAGGGGGCGGGGTGGGTGCCGGAGCCGGCGCGTCGTCCACGGAGACACCGTGATCGGTCACCAACGCAGCGAAACCGCCCGCGTATCCCTGCCCCACGGCGCGCACTTTCCAGCTCCCCTGGCGGCGGTAGATCTCCAGCGCGATGACGATGGATTCGGAGCTGAGACCGTCGATCGTGTACTCGTACAACACATTTCCCGCTGTGTCACTGACTCGCGCGACCGGGGGTGCCGATCGGCCGAAGTTGCTCGATGCGTCGTCGAGGGTGATGACCGCACGGATCTGCTCGATGTCGGACGGAACTGCGCCGAGCGAGACGGCGAGCCGCGCCGGCCCGCCCTGCCCTGGTTCGAGGCGAACACCGGGACCGGTCGGCTGATTGAAGAACACGAAATCGGCGTCCGTGCGCACCTTTCCGGCGTCGGTGACCAGAAGTGCAGACAGATCGGCCGGCACTGCCAGGGCGATGGACACGACGACGTCGCCGACGGTGAGGGGGCCGTTCTGACCCTTGGACAACGGTTGACCGGCCGGAGCAGACAATGTGGTGGACTCTCTCTCGAAGTGCTGGTTACCGTCATCCAATGTACTTGGTCGATTTGTCCGACTGATGTGACCGCGAAGGCTTGTCGGTCAGATCTGGCGGAGGGTGAACAGGTCGCCAGGGGTGCAGCCGAGCACCCGGCACACGGCGGTCAAGGTGGAGAATCGGATGGCCTTGGCGCGGTCGTTCTTGAGTACCGACAGATTCACGACGCTGACCCCCGCCAGACGCGACAGCTCGGCGAGCGTCATGCCGCGGGCTTCGAGGATCTCGCCGAGATGACACACGACGAGATGGTCGACCAACTCCTCGGCCATCAGACCAGACCATCGGCATCACGAGCGAGCTTGGAGCCCTGGGCGATGGTGGCGTAGACGAATTGCAGGAACGTGGACACGAAGATTGCGATCCAGAGACCGGTGGCCGGTCGAGCGGTGTCCACGGTCCCGCTCAGCTCGAGCGCACCGACGACGCTGTTGGTGCCCAGCATGTTCATGAACCCAGTGATGATGGGGTAGGCGAGAATGCACGCGCCGATCACTACGACGTCGGTGCGTGCGGCGTTGGTGAAGGGATTCCCGGCGATGACGCGATCGCAGAAGCGGTAGAAGAACAGCAGGCCCACCAGGATGATCACCAGTCCGACGGCGAGGGATCCGTAGCGCATCACGTCGATGAAGCCCAGCAGTCGTACGATTTCGGCTTTCGGGACGCTCAGCTCGACCGAGTTCCCCGGTTGCAACTGGCCTCCGAACAACTCCACCGGCGGGGTGTTCCACTCGGGTTCGACCGTGGCAAGGACGTAGTCCGAGGAGTGGTATTTCCACATCTTCCAGCCGGTCCAGCCCACGGCCAGTGCTCCGTAGAACACCATCGCCCACTTGTTGGTCCTCATGGAACCCAGTCCGTATGCCATCCCGCCGCCTCCATATCGATAGTCGATAACAACGAATATCGATAACCTATCGAAAATCGATACGGTGTCAAGGGGTGGGCTGTGTCATCGGCGTAAGGCCGACTCCAACTGTCGCCCGATTTCGGCGACGAATCGGGTGGAATCGGCGGGCACGACGTCGATCGACGCGTGGGAACGAACGAGGTAGCGGCCGTCCCCGTCGAAGTCCATCCAGAAGAACGAGACGGCATCGGTATCGCGGCGGTGGTCGTAGGTGGCGCCGCGCGCGACGATCACCTCGCCGACTGCCGATCGCGGTCGGGCGAAGAACGCCTCGAATTTCTCGTCCGCAGTCGCGTTTCGAGTGGCCGTGGACAGGATTGCTCCGCTCGATGTGGTTGCAGTGCAGGGGTGTTCGAGCGTGGCGGCCGCACGGCGTCCGGCCTGCACGGTCGGCACGGACTCGGCGATCCGTACGGGGGCAGATGCCGGGGTCACCGTGTCGATCGTGACCGAACAGTCCGGCCCAGGGCGTTGGGTGAGGACGACCGCGAGATCGTGGGTCACCGCTGCATGAACGCGCACCGGGCTCTGCCCGAGAGCGTGTGTGTCGCTTCGGCATTCGATGCGCACAGCGGGGTCGATCACCACTCCGATGGCTGCCTCGAGCCGCTCGTCCACCAGCGCGTCGATCCTCGCCGACGCTTCGCGCCGCAGCTGTCGGAGCTGATCCTCGGTATCGACGTCGACGGTGACGGCCAGAGGGTAGGGCAGCCGATCCCGTCCGAATCGACTGCAGAGCATCGCGAAATCCATGCCGCGCACGGTCCACTGCGTCACCGTCAGCCGCCGAGCACAGGGGGTGCGACGAGTGGCAGGTCGCCGATCAGTTCGCTGCCGTTGCCGACGTCGATCAAATAGCCGGGGGTGGTGTGTTCTCCGTCGTTGTCGCCGGTGCCACGACCTCCTGCCGCGCCCATACCGCCCGCTCCGGGCATACCGTGAGCCCCTGCTCGACCGGCCGCCGCCGCACTCGCGCCGCCCGGGCCGCCGCTGGAACCGCCGGGACCGATCGGAGACCCGAGAACAGAGCCGCCGTAACCTGCACCGGAACCCACACCGCCACCGGATCCGTTGTAGCCCGAGCCGCCGTAGTTGGAGCCGCCGTAGCCCGAGCCGCCGTAGCCGGCACCCGGGGAGCCTGTCCCCGAGGAACCGCCGCCTCCCACGTTGCTTCCGAGTCCCCCGGGAGCATTTCCGGGGCCACCGGCTGCGGCGGCCCGGGTTTCCCCGGATCGATCTGCAGGCGGCAGCGGTCCGGATGGACTCGAACCCGGTTGCCCGGGGCCCGATTGTCCAGGCGTCGCGGTGCCGGCTTCGGTCTGCTGCGCAGCCGACTGCGCTGCGGGATCGACGGCTCCTGCCGAGCCTGCGCCCCCACCGGACGTCGCACCGCCGCTCCCACTGGCGGCCGGATAATTGCCTGCCGGGAAACCGCCTGCCCAGCCGCCGGTGGAACCGCCGCCTCCGCCGTCGACGGGATTGTGCGCCGTCGGCAGCACCGGAACGTTGGTGTCAGACAGCACCACGCCCGGTACGTACACCGATCGCATGATCCGACGCGCTTCGTTCTGCTGCTCCTCCTGCACTGCCGTCGCCGTTTTGGTAGCGAACGGAACGGGGAGCAGGGAACCGATCAGGGTGCTGGCCTCGGACGCGACCACCGGCGGCATTCTCGACTTGGTCTGCTCGAATCCCGCGTGTGCTTCGAGCAGCTTGTTCCCAATCAGGCTCATCGACGTGGCCAGCGCGGACGCCGACGAGACGTAATCGCCTACGCCGCCGCGCACGGCGTCGGACATCGGCCCGGACCAGCCCGACGCCATGGCCGCCTCGATTCCCGTTCGGAAGCCGTCGGATCCGGAGCCGGCGGCGGCCGAGAGGTCGTTCCAGTTCTTCGACGA
The DNA here is from genome assembly GCF_001426165.1 of Rhodococcus sp. Leaf233. Lineage (NCBI taxonomy): Bacteria > Bacillati > Actinomycetota > Actinomycetes > Mycobacteriales > Nocardiaceae > Rhodococcus > Rhodococcus sp. Leaf233. Next base: position 572,850 of record NZ_LMRO01000012.1, on the reverse strand, counting down.
AGTCGCAATGGGACCGATGGCCAACGACCCGACCATGCCCGCGATGTCCTCGTGTGACATCACCTCGAACGGTTCGGTGATCGTCACTTCGTTGGGTTCGTAGTCACCGCGGTAGTCGAATGCCCCGTTCGCTTTCTCGAACGCCTCCCCGAGCATGGTGCCGACGAGCTCGGGCCCCACCGGGGTCACGAATATGTTGGTGACTATCCCGTCGATCGTCGCTTCGAGTTCCTCGTACGGATTCGCCATGCCCACCCCTTGCCACGCGCCTGTCCCCCCGACGAACTGTTAGACGCGGTGCGCAGTGGTTCGGTTCCGCAGCCACTCGAGAATTTCCTCGCTGGCCCGTACGCCGGAGGAATCGGTGACGGTCAACCCGGGGCGGGTGAACCCCAGCAGTTCGAGCTCGCCGTGCCGCGGCCTAACTGCCTCGTCGGCGGCCATGAGCATCTCGGCGTCGAGTGCGCCGTCACCGGCAGCGAACACGCCGGCCTCGGCATCCAGGGAACCGTCCTGAACCAGCCTGGCACGGACCTCGGCCACGGCGGAGCTCTTGCACACCGCGTTGGGCATCGTGTAGATCTTGCGACCCTGCTGGGAGACGTTCCAGTCGCGTGCCGCGCACCACTGCGACCAGTCCGAGACGAAGTCCGGCGGGACGGCGGTGACGTCGACGACGAGGTAGCAGAACAGGCCGTCGGCCTCGCGGTATTTGAGCACCCAGTCTTCGGAGACCCTCGATCTCAACTCTGCGCCGATGCCGGCCAGGTCCAGATCGAAGCCCTTGCGCCAGGCCGTATCCGGCTCACCGTCGACGAGAATGTTGCCACCGTTGCTGGTGATGGCGTACCGCCACGGGGCACCCGGCAAGTCGATGCGCTGGAACTGTTCGATGGTCCGCGTCGTCGTCGGAACCACGGGGACGCTCTCGCTCAACCCGCGGAGCAGCGACATCGACCGAGTGCTCATGTACGACAACGGTTTGCCCTCGTACACCTCCACGCACTCGAACGTCTCGTCCAGGGGCACACCGAGCGCGCCTTCGGAGAAGATCATCGTGCGATCGAGGTCGACGGCGACGAGGGCGCTCACGAGGCATCCTCGGTGGAGACGTTCTTGATCAGACCCATGCACGAGTAGGCGAGGTCGGGTACCACGTCGACCGGTACTCCCCTGGCTCCGGCGAGCATCCGAATATGTTGGTGCTCCGGAGCATTCGCGTCGCGCACCAACACGCGCCACGGTACTCGGCGTAGCAGCACCCGCGTGGTCTCGCCGACACCGGGCTTGACGAAGTTGACGTGCGAGATGCCGTACTCCTGGCGGACCTTCTCCACCGATGCCCATCCCGACCAGGTGGGAGTCCTGTCGGACGCGAGCACCGACGACACCGTCTCCGCGACCTCGTCACGCACGTCGTCGAATCGAGCCGTCACCGCGTCGAGTAGATGCCGCGACACGTCGTCGGGTGCGAGATCCGCATAGTACTTCGCGCCGTGGAAGTCTCCGGGACGAATCAGGCTGTCGTTGAGCACTGTTCGCGAAACGAGGCCCGAGACGGTCGAATTCAGGCAGGCCGAGGCGATGAGGAAGTCGTCTCGGGTCCCGTAGGTGCGAGCGCAGTGTCCGGGATCGGCGAGCACGGCCAGATCGTCGTCGAAGTCCGCCCCAGGGAAGTCGCTTAGTGCCGCTGTGAGTTCGCGTGCAATGGCACCTTTGCCGGTCCAGCCGTCCACGAACACCACCGAGCGTGAATCGTGGTGCTCGGCGAGGTAGCGCAGAGCGACGCTGTCGATACCCCGATCACGCACGATCGAGACGGCGTAATGCGGTATCTCGATGCCGTGGGCGGCGAAAGCCCAGCGCCGCATCAGAATTCCCACCGGAGTACCGGCCCGCGCCAGTGATGCGAGCACGATGTCGTGTCCGCGCTCGGCGAGCACCACCTCGGTGACGGTTCCGACGGCGACCGCGAGCCGCGCCGCACTCTCGTGCAGTACCTTCTCGAACAGTTCGCGATACGCGAGATCGGGTTGGAATTCGACCGGCAGCGATTCGGCATAGTGCGCCGTGCCGGCCTGAATCGCCCTCTCGCGCTCCGCCGTTGCCGCTTCCAGCGAGATCCCCGACAGGTCTTTGAGTAGCCAGGTCACCTCGTCCGGCGCGTACGAGCCGAACTCGGGCCCACGCAGCGGACGGGCACGTCTGGCGATCTCGAGCGCCTGCGGATCGGCACCGGTGACGACCACGACCAGCACGTCGGTGCCCGCCGCCGCGAGTGTCCCCGCCGCGGCGGTGAGTGCGTCGGTATCTGCGGGGGCATCGGCGACGAACACCAGGGTCGAGTCGGCCGGCGCGTCGGCGTTGTAGAGGTAGCGCAGAGAGGATTCGTCCTCGGGTGCTGCGAATTCGAAGCCCCGGCGCAGTGGGTAGCCCGCCACGTCGAGTACGTAGGCGGGCGAGCGGGTGGTCGTCTGGAACAGTGCGCTGTGTCCGCGTCGTTGCAGCGCTGCCGCCAGGCGTAACGGCAGGTACATCAGCTCCTCGTGGCCGACGACCACGACGGCACCCGAGTCGGGGAGCGACGCGTCGACGGTGGCCGCGACTGCTTCGATCGCGTCGTCGAACCCGGCCGCATCGGACCCGAGGAAGCCGTGGCGGCCGCCGTCGGGTAGAGCTGCGGGCCAGTGCGCGTCGATGCGGCGTACCGAACCAGGTTGTGCAGCAATCGGATTGAACGTCGGATCGGGCAGGTTCAGTACCGTCTCCACGAGCCCGGGTGCCAGCTCGACCGATCCCTGAGCGAGGCTGACGTTGTCGATCACGACGCCCAGTTCGGTGGCCGTTGCTGCGGTCGCGTCGAGATGCTCGGCGGTACGCATGTCCACCAGGGATGCGATGACGTAGTGGGAACGCGCAGCCGTGGAATGGATCTGGCGGAGCGCATCGAGCGCGGTGGCTCCGGTCGAGATCTCGTCGTCGACGAGAACGAGGGGTAGTTCGCCGCCGAGCAGGTCCGCCGAGGTCGGCATCAGCAGATGGTCGGTGGCGTGCGAGTGCCCTTCCTCGAACTCACCGTGCACCGTCATGCCCGGTACCGTGCGGCGGGTCGAGTGCACATAGCAGCGCGCATCGAGGGCGGTTGCCACCGTGTGACCCAATCCCGTTGCCGTCTCCGCGAATCCGAGAACATCGACGTCGGAGCCGCCGACCGCCGCAGCGACCAGGCTGGCCAATTCATCGCCGGCACCGATGACGACGTCCGGATCCACGGGTATGTGTTTGCCGAGCACAGTGGACACCAACAGGTGTGCCCGTCGGGGATTGCGACGTAGGCCGGGACGCACCAGTTGTCGTGCCGTCCACGACGACGAGGAGCCGGTGTCGGTCAGGACGATGCCGTCGGCCGGGTTGTCGGTCATCGCTGAGCCAGCGCCGTCAGGAGGTCCACGAACGTGATCCCTTCGTTGGTGACCCCGAATGCCCGGGCGCGAACCATCGTCTGTTTCGCCCAATTGCGATGTGGTCCCAGCTCGTTCATCTTGTTCCGGTATCCGGAGGCCTGCGCGCCGCCCTGGTCGGAGGCCAGAATGTCGAGGGCGTCGTGGTATTCCTCGTGCGTCACTGCGGACAATGCGTGCACGGCAGGAACGTGGGATGGATGGATGACCGTCTTGCCCTGGATACCGTTGGCGCGGTCGAGGGCGACCTCGCGCAGCAGTGCGTCCAAGTCGCTGCTGACCAGTTGCTGCCGGAAGCGCACGGCCTCCTGGTCGACGAACGGCGTCTGGCGCAGCAATGGCCGGAACATGCGTTCGTGGTCTGCGAAGTACTCCCACACCGGCCCGGTGATGACGAATCCCGATCCGTCGTTGCGGCCCAGATGATTGACGATCGCGCTGATCACGTCGGCTACGACGCGGACGTCGTAGATCGTCAGGTCACGGTCGCGGCGAATGCCGAAGGTGCCGCACATGTCGGTGGCTCCGATGCGGACTGCCAGCACGATGTCTCGGTATTTTCCCAGTAGTTCTCGGATGGCAACGAGTTCGGTGTCGCGTGTTTCGCGGTGGACCACCTCGGCCGACTCGAGAACCGGCATCGCCAACAAGCGGGTGTCGTGCGCGGTGGACGCGGCGAGAATCTCGTCGAGGTACTCGGCTCCGGTTGCCGAGGTGAACTTCGGTACGACGAATCCGGCAAGTCCAGCGGCCCCAGGAGTCAGACCGGCGCAGACCGTCCGAATCTGTTGGGCCGTGCGGGCTCGGACGAACACCAGTGCATTCGAACCCGAGAGTTCGTTCAGAGTTCGGATGGTGTTCTCCACCGCGTACTGCAGATCATGATCTGCGACTGCATCTTCGAGATCGATCACGATCGATCGAACGCCCTCGTCGGTGCGCTTGTGCACCGTCGCGGTCAGGTCCGCACGGGTCGCGGGAATGTACAGCGTCGCACCGAGTGCTGTTGCTACGACGTTGTTTCCGTCACTGACCGCGATGTCCTCCGGTTGCAGGAAGAACATGCGTTCGCGGGTGTCGGCGTCGAGATGGCGAAAGTGTTGCACCATGATCCTTCGTGTGAATGCGGTCGGTGCTAGCTGCGCATGCGTTCGATCACGCCTGCGATGAAGTCCGAAATGGTAGCCAGATCCTGCAGATATGACCAGTAGTCGGGATGGGTACCCGTCAGTGCGTTGCTCGCCCTGTCGATCCGGGCGAGCTGAGCATCCAGCACCGAGCCCCATTCGGCAACCAGACCACGATTGATCGCGAGTTGTTGAGCGTCACGAAGTTTGAACCGGACCTTGTTCTCGGTCTCGCTCGGATCGGCTTTGACTGCGCGCAGCAGGCGAACACGATCGGTGACGGCATCGACCAGGTGCTCGGCATCGGTCAGGTGCGACCGGGCCTGGGCGACGAGATCCAAGGCCTGCTCGGGGTTGCCCGTGTCGAGCGCCGAACGGGCCGCTCGCAGATCCTCGTCGGCCTGCTCGATGTGGCGCACACTCGATCGTTCGTTGTGCGACAAATCTGCCGAACTCTTGGCATTGAATTCGCGAAGCAAACTCGAGAAGGCCGGCGCGATCCCCTCGGATCTCGTTCGTACGGCTTCGATTCGGGTCCGCACCGAGACCAGTGCGGTCCGGGCCTCCTGCTGGCGTCCGGGAGCCGAGCGAACCGCCTCGCGCAACGCAGAGGACCTGTCCCGGACGACGGCGGCCTGCTCTCGCGCACGCAGCGGATCCCGTCGAAGATCGTTCAATTGTGTTGTGGCGGAGTCCAGTTCGTTCCAGGCCTGCCGCAGTGATGGATAGGTGGCGTACTGCTCGTCGACGGTGGACCGCGCAGCGTCCGCCTCGGCCAGTGCGTCCTGCACCAGGCGCGGGGTGGCCGCGAACTGTGCCGAGGCGTGCTCGAGAGTGCTGCGATGAGCCTCGTAGAAACGGTCGACGGCGACACTGGCGTCGTGGAGCAGCCGCGTCGCGTTGTCGAATGCCGACCTCGCGGCGGCAGTGGTGATTCCGTCGAACTGTTCGACGGCAGCGAGATACGCCGCTCCCGCGTCGAAACACAGCTTCTCGGTATCGAACCATCGGCGGGCGAGTCCGTCCTCCGGACGCAGCGCGGTGGATGCCTCGACGCCGGCGGATGCGATGGACTGTCGCTTGTCCATGTCGAGAAAGGCGGCGACAGCGGCGTCCTGGGAACGACGCGCGGCGGCGTCCGATTCGGAACCTCGGCGAAACACCCCAGGCCAGCGACTTGTCACCTGTTCGATACTACCGACGGGAACCTCCGCATCACCGCGCTCGTTGGTCGAGTACGTCCAGAAACCGGACATTCCCACTACGGTTGTACCCGTAACGGGAAACCAATTGCGAAAGGACCTCTCAATGGGCGTCAGCCTCAGCAAGGGTGGCAATGTCTCGCTCACCAAGGCAGCACCGAACCTGACCGCGGTCGTGGTCGGCCTCGGTTGGGACATCCGCACGACGACGGGCACCGACTTCGACCTCGATGCCAGCGCCATCGCATTGAACTCGACGAAGAAGGCCCTGAGCGACGGGCACTTCGTGTTCTTCAACAACTTGAAGTCTCCCGACGGCTCCATCGAGCACACCGGGGACAACACGACCGGTGAAGGCGACGGAGACGACGAGCAGATCAAGGTCGATCTCGCCGCTGTGCCGCCGGAGATCGAGACCATCACGTTCCCCGTGTCGATCTACGATGCGGACGCTCGCTCGCAGTCGTTCGGTCAGGTGCGCAACGCGTTCATTCGCGTCATCAACCAGGCCGACAACTCCGAGCTCGCTCGCTACGACCTCAGCGAGGATGCCTCGACCGAAACCGCCATGGTCTTCGGCGAGCTGTACCGCAACGGCGCGGAGTGGAAGTTCCGCGCGGTCGGCCAGGGCTACGCGTCCGGGCTCGCAGGCATCGCCCGGGACTTCGGAGTAAACGTCTAGTAAAGGCACTCCCAAGATTGGGGATACCCCCGCCTCGTCATTCATGATGGGCGGGGGTTTTTCCGTTTCGTCCCCCAACTTGGTCGCGCCTGCGGGCTCTGCTCCTAGCCAGAAAGGCCACTGACGTGGTTATGAGAATCTTCGGCTGGTCGATTGCGGTCACCATCGTGTCCGTCATCGTGGCCTTCTTGTACGGCGGACTCGAGGCGATGATTCTCGTCCTCATCCTCGGTGTGCTCGAAGTGTCCCTGTCCTTCGACAACGCCGTCATCAACGCCACCGTGTTGCGACGGATGAGTGAGTTCTGGCAGAAGATCTTCCTCACCATCGGCATCGTCATCGCCGTGTTCGGCATGCGGTTGCTGTTCCCGCTGGTCATCGTCTGGGCTGCGTCGGGCCTCGGTCCGGTCGCCGCCATCGACCTGGCGCTCAACCCGCCCGCCGACGGTGCCGCGACCTTCCCGGACGGTTCGCCGAGCTACGAAACGCTCCTCACCGACGCACATCCGCAGATCGCAGCCTTCGGCGGCATGTTCCTGCTGATGCTCTTCCTCGGCTTCATCTTCGAGGATCGCGAGATCACGTGGCTGAGCTGGCTGGAGAAGCCTCTCGCCCGGATCGGTCGCCTCGATCAGCTGTCCGTTGTCGTCGCGGGCCTGCTGCTCGTGCTCAGCGCCGAATTCCTCGCCGACGACGACAAGATTTCCACCGTCATGGTCTCCGGCGTGCTCGGCATGATCACCTACATTGCCGTCAACGGTCTCGGCGAACTGTTCCACATCGAGGAAGAGGGCGAAGAGTCCTCCGGCGGCCCGAGCGAACTGGCGAAGGCGACCGGCAAGGCCGGCTTCTTCCTGTTCCTCTACCTCGAGGTCCTCGACGCGTCGTTCTCGTTCGACGGTGTCATCGGAGCCTTCGCCATCACCGCGGACCCGATCATCATCGCGCTCGGCCTCGGCTTCATCGGTGCCATGTTCGTTCGCTCGATCACGGTGTTCCTCGTTCGCAAGGGGACGTTGTCGGACTACGTGTACCTCGAGCACGGCGCGCACTGGGCAATCGGTGCCTTGGCCCTCATCCTGCTCGTGTCGATCGGCGTTCACATCAACGAACTGATCACCGGCTTCGTCGGAATCCTCTTCATCGGTGCGGCACTGATCAGCAGCATCCGACGCAACAAGCGTCTCGAGAGCGAAGGCGTGGACACCGAAGTCCACGTCTGACCTACGCTCTCGAACCGCAACAGCTCGAAGACTTACAGCTCCGAGATGTCGACGAGTCCGTCCTGCAGGGCCCTGGCCACCAGAGCGGCCTTGGTCGGGGCGGACCGTCCGACCGAGGTGTATTTCGCGCGGATGCGCGTCAAGTGGGTGTTGACGGTTCCCAGCGACAGGAACAGTGCCTTTGCGACCTCGGTCTTGGAGTCGAGGCGAATCCAGCAGAGCAGTACCTCGATCTCACGGTCGGTCAGGCCGGGCCGAGTGGGAAACTTGTCTCTCTGCTCAGCGGGCGGCACCAGGCTGATCAGTCCGCGAGCGAGCGGTGCGGCAGAGATGGAGTCGCTGTGTTCCGAGGGCATGGGATCGAGCAGTGCGGACATCAGTTCTCCCGAGGGCCGAGGCAGGTTGAGACGGTCTAAACCTGAGTCAACTCATTCTCACAGGTCGAACACAGACTCGCTGCCCTGATTTCTATGGGCATTTAAACCGTCAACTCTGAAGATGCGTCATGAATCGCGCTCCAACCGGTCATCAGTCCTGCGAGGGGAGCTCGGGCATCGGGAGCCACCCGTCTTCGACCGCGCGTTTGTACAGGTCGGTTTTGGTCGGTGCCGGACGCCCCGCCTCGGCGTATTTGTTGCGGATGCGCACGAGGTAGTCGTTCACGGTCTGTTCCGACAGTCCGGCCAGGCGGGCGACGCGTCCTGCCTTCTCGCCCGACGCGTAAAGGGCGAGCACCTCGCGTTGACGTGGGCTCAGACCGACGTCGGGCAGTTGCGGATCGCCGTCGATCGCCGCGGCCCAGTCCGTGGTGACCACCTGCCCGCCGCTCGCGGCTCGCCGGATCGCAGACACGATGGCCGATGCGGGCGCGGACTTGCGCACGACGCCGAGCACTCCCGCGCGTGCAGCGGACCGAACCAGGAATGCGTTCTCGGCACCGGTGTACACCAGCACTCGTGATCCCGCGGCGTGCAACTGTTCCACGTTCGAGCGCGGAGACGATCCGTCGCCGAGGCGCAGATCGAGTACCACCAGGTCGAGCTGCTTTCGCTGGGCGAGCAATTCGTCCACGGTGGAGGCCATGATCACGAGATCGAGATCGGGTTCGTCCGCCAGCATGGCCTTGAGGCCGAGCGCGACGGATTCGTGGTCCTCGATCAAACCGATCCGACGTACTGCGGCAGTGCCGTCCTCGGTACTTCCCTGAGATTGCGACACCTGTGCCATGTTCCCGCCCCGCTCTGCGCCCTTTTTCCCCAGCGCCCTGTTCTACCGACGCTCTAGTGCCTCGGTGATGCCGTCACAGATGTCGTCGACGAACGAGGCGACGTTACCGACTCCGAGTCGGTTTCGCCCGGTTGGGCAAACCGCAGGCGAGCGCGGGCGAACATCACGAACAGCACCACCAGCAGCAGCGCTCGCCCCCAGACTCCGACGAGGACGAAGAATTCCTCGTCGTTGGCGTCGACGCCGGAGGCCAGCGCAGCGAAGTACTTGAACACGCCGATCCCCATCGACAGATCGACCATCAAGTACGCGGCGACGATTCCCCAGGGGATCCGAAGCAACACGAGGAAGGGAAGCAGCCACAGCGTGTACTGGGGTGAGTGCACCTTGTGCAGCAGCATGAAGCCGCACAGCATCGACCCGCTCACTGCAACCCAGGGATACGTGCCGATCACGTTCGCGCGCCGGAAGCCGAGCCACAGCGCGAGCGCGAACGCGACGAACACCAGGAGCGGCGACGCCACGTCGACGACTTTCTGGAACGACGCTTCGGCGTCGTTGTACGCGTCGGGCGTCATGCGGTCGTTGACATAGAGATGGCGCAGCCCCCAGTACCAGATGGAGTTTGTCGTCAGATCCGCCTGGCGCAGCGACTGGAAGGTGAAGGACGCGCGCCAGCCCTCGTAACCGATGACGGCGAACGGCAGGTTGACTGCGACGACGGTGGCGATCGCGGCTCCCGCGACCTGCAGGCCGCCGCGTATGTCGTAGCGGCCACGGACGGTCTCCGGTTTTTCTCGACCGTTCGTTCCGCCGGTGACGACATAGGCAATGAGCGGGAGCACGAACGCGCCCGGATAGATCTTGAGGCAGAATCCGATCGCCAGCAGTACCGAAGCCACAATTGCCTTGCGCCGCAATGCAATCGGCAATGTCATGACGAAGATCGCACCTACCGCAGAGGCGACGACCGGTAGTTCCCAGTTGTGGAAGGCGTACATCACCAGGGGTGGGGAGATGGACCACAGCAGCGCCGGCCAGCCGGTCATCCGCCCGAGCATCCAGGCGGTGAGAAGCCCGAACGGTGCAAGGATCAGTGCCGAGGTCAACAGGAACTGCGCGTCGGTGTGGGCCGGGATCGCGCCGAGCCACATCAGCAGACCGCTCAGAACCGGATACTCGACCGTCCCTCCGGTGAGGATTCCATCGCTCGTGATTGCCCCGTGGATGTAGGGAAATATGTGATTGTCGATATCGCGACCGAGCCACAGGAACTGGATGTCGGAGTAGCAGACGGACGAGTCCTTGATGACGTCGAACACCGTGCTGCGTCCGGACTCGTCGAACGGTGCGACGGCGCAGCGGGCCTTGTTCAGATATCCCAGAATCAACCCGATTGCTGCCATCGCGACGACCACGACAACCGTCGTCGGACTGGCGCGGACCCCGGATCGCATGGTGCAAGAGTATGACGAGCGAATGCCCGACTGTGCGCCCAGAGGGAATTAGCAGGTCAGGGCCCTGTCGTGTATCTTCGAGGGGTTGCTGACGCAACGACCCTCCTGCCACGGATAGTCCGTGGCCGTTTTCACTAGTCCACAGGAGGTGATGAGGTCTTATGCGTCATTACGAATTGATGGTCATTCTCGACCCCAATCTGGACGAGCGCACTGTCGCTCCGTCGCTCGATACGTTCCTCAACGTCGTTCGCAAGGATGGCGGCACCGTCGACAAGGTCGATGTATGGGGCAAGCGTCGTCTGGCTTACGAGATCCTCAAGCATGCCGAGGGCATATACGCCGTTGTGAACCTCAACGCCGAGCCTGCCACCGTCAGCGAGCTGGATCGTCAGCTCGGACTCAACGAGTCCGTGTTGCGTACGAAGGTCCTGCGACAGGGCAAGTAATTGTCGGTGTCCGGCCCTAGGCTGGCACTCACAACGCTTACTACTGAAAGAGGAACCATGGCAGGCGAGACCGTCATCACCGTCATCGGAAACTTGACGGCTGATCCAGAACTTCGATTCACCCCCGCCGGTGCGGCAGTTGCCAACTTCACGGTTGCATCCACCCCGCGCACATTCGATCGTCAGACGAACGAATGGAAAGACGGCGACGCGCTCTTCATGCGCTGCAACATCTGGCGCGAGGCAGCGGAGAACGTTGCCGAGAGTCTGACCCGAGGCTCACGAGTGATCGTGAGCGGACGGCTGCGGCAGCGTTCGTACGAGACGCGCGAGGGTGAGAAGCGGACAGTCGTCGAGCTCGAAGTCGACGAGATCGGACCTTCACTTCGCTACGCCACCGCAAAGGTCAACAAGGCCAATCGCGGTGGAGGTGGCGGCGGAGGCGGCTTCAACTCCGGCTCGGGTTCCTCCGGCGGATCGGGCGGCGGCCGCTCGAACTCCTCGTCCAACTCCGGTTCCGGTGGAGACGATCCCTGGGGCAGTGCCCCGGCGGCGTCGGGCTCCTTCGGCGGACGTGGCGGAGACGAAGAGCCACCGTTCTAGATCCTTCGATCGAGAACAACCAGATGTAACGGAGAAAGACCCATGCCCAAACCGCCATTGCGCGACAAGGTGCTCAAGAAGAAGGCGTGTTCCTTCTGCAAGGAAAAGAACACGGCGATCGATTACAAGGACACGACGTTGCTGCGTAAGTACGTCAGCGATCGCGGAAAGATCCGTGCTCGCCGTGTCACCGGCAACTGCGTCCAGCATCAGCGTGACGTGGCCGTTGCCGTGAAGAACTCGCGTGAGGTAGCACTGCTGCCTTACGCCGCGACGGCTCGATAGAAAGGGGCGATTGGTATGAAACTGATCCTCACCGCTGATGTGGACAACCTCGGTGCGCCTGGCGACACCGTAGAGGTCAAGGACGGCTACGGCCGTAACTTCCTGCTGCCCCGCGGATTGGCCATCCAGGCCACCCGTGGAGCTCAGAAGCAGGTCGACGGCATTCGCCGCGCTCAGGAAGCTCGGGCCGTTCGCGGCCTCGAGCACGCCAACGAGCTCAAGCAGGCCATCGAGGGCCTCGAGTCCGTCACGCTGTCTGTCAAGACTGCCGGCGACTCGGGCAAGCTGTTCGGCTCGGTCACCGCGTCGGACGTCGCTTCTGCACTCAAGGCTGCCGGTGGACCGGTCGTCGACAAGCGCAGCATCGATCTGCCGAAGGCTCACGTCAAGAGCACGGGCAAGCACGACATCGTCGTGAACCTGCATCCCGACGTGACCGCCAAGTTCAAGCTGGAGGTCGTCGGAAGCTGATTTTCAGCTTTCGGCCCGAAACGGCTGCAAGAAACCCCACGAACTTCGGTTCGTGGGGTTTTTTCGTGCCATCTCACAAAATTCAACTGTCACAACGGTTTCCAAATTGTGAAGGATCTCTCTCGGTGCCACCTTCGGCCGAGGTTTGCGTACCCTTTACTTGGGGGCGACATTTCAAGCCGGAACACGATCGACCGACCTGACGCCTAGACGCCCGGAGGAACTGCCGTGACAACGACAGCAGAGCACGATTCAGAACCCAGTCCGAAGACCCGATCCGAGCCACCGTCTCGGGTCGGGTCGATAATCAAGTACGACCTACCGGCCTCGCTGGTCGTTTTCCTTGTGGCAGTGCCACTTTCGATCGGTATCGCTGTCGCCTCGGGCGCTCCCATCATGGCCGGCCTCATCGCTGCTGTGGTCGGCGGCATTCTCGCCGGTATTCTCGGCGGATCGCCGTTGCAGGTCAGTGGTCCGGCTGCGGGTCTGACTGTGGTGGTCGCCGAGTTGGTCAACCAATTCGGTTGGGCTACAACATGTGCCATCACGGTGTTGGCCGGCCTCGTCCAGGTTCTTCTGGGCATGAGCCGCATTGCTCGTAGTGCACTTGCCATTTCGCCGGTGGTCGTTCACGCGATGCTCGCCGGCATCGGTATAACCATTGCGCTGCAACAGATTCACGTGCTGCTCGGTGGAGAATCCGAAAGCTCCGCGGTGCAGAACCTGCTCGCCATTCCTCGTTCCGTGGCCGACGGCCAATGGCCGTCCATCGTCGTCGGCGGCATCGTCGTCGTGCTGATGTTCTCGTGGCCGCGACTGGCCGGCGTGTCCAGTGTGATGGCCAAGGTTTCCAAAGTGCCTGCGGCACTGGTTGCAGTGGTCACCGCAACCGCGGTCTCGATCTTCTTCTCGCTCGACGTCGAGCGAATCGAGTTGCCGGGCAACCTCATCGAGTCTCTGAGCTTCCCGATCATGCCCGACGGTCAGTGGGGTGCATTCGCCACCGGTGTCATCACCATCGCGCTGATCGCCAGCGTCGAGAGCCTGCTGTCCGCTGTGGCCGTCGACAAGATGCACAGCGGTGAGCGCACCAACTTCGACCGCGAATTGATGGCGCAGGGTGCGGGCAACATGGCCTCCGGTGCCATCGGTGGCCTGCCGATCACCGGCGTCATCGTGCGTAGCGCGACCAACGTCAAGGTCGGTGCCAAGTCTCGCGCGTCGGCGATTCTGCACGGCGTGTGGATCCTGATCTTCTCGGTGCTGTTCATTTCCATCGTCGAGCTCGTGCCCTTCGCGGCGCTCGCCGGGTTGCTCGTGATGATCGGTGTGCAGCTCATCAAACTGGCCGACATCAAGATCGCGAACAAGACCGGTGACATCGCTGTTTACGCAGTCACGGTGCTGGGTGTCGTGGCGCTCAACCTGCTCGAGGGAGTGCTGATCGGCCTGGCGCTCTCGATCATCCTGGTTCTGCGACGCGTGGTGCTGGCGAAGATTCGGGCCGAGCAAACGGTCGACGGAACCTGGCGGGTGACGATGGAGGGCTCGCTGAGCTTCCTCGCGCTGCCACGACTGACTCGTGTGTTGGCCACGGTGCCCGCAGGCACGTCCGTCACCGTCCATCTCGGAGTCGACTTCCTCGACCATGCTGTGCACGACGCGTTGAACGAGTGGGTCCGCCAACACGAGGCGACCGGTGGTTCCGTGCGCGTCGAGGAGGTCGGCACTGCGTCGATGGCTGCGGCCACCGAAGGGCCACCGCGGCGCGGATCTGCCACGGTGCGCAGTTCGTTGGCACCGTGGCGGGCGTGGCAGCTCAAGAGCGACGACACGCAGGAGGACTCGCCTGCTGCTCTGCGTCCGGTGTTGAGCGGAGTGGCCGAGTACCACCGCACTCATGCCCCCAACATTCGTCCGCACCTGGAAGGTCTGACCGAGTCTCAGGACCCGGACACGCTGTTCCTCTGCTGCGTCGACTCACGCGTCATGCCGAACACGATCACCAGTAGCGGCCCCGGTGACCTGTTCACCGTGCGCAACGTCGGCAACATGATCCCCACCCAAGGTCAGGATTGCTCGGTGGAGGCAGCCCTTGCCTTCGGCGTCGACGAAGTGGGTACGTCGTCGGTCGTGGTGTGTGGCCATTCCGGTTGCGGTGCCATGAAGGCGATTCTCGGCGGGGCGGAGAACGCCGCCGACCCGTCGGTGGCCGAGTGGCTCGGGCACGGGAGAGCCAGCCTGGACGCGTTCCGCAGTGGGCACGCGGTGGGCCGTCAAGCGGCGGAGCTGGGCTTCGGCGAGGCCGACCAGCTCGCGATGGTCAATGTCGCGGTGCAGCTGCAGACGTTGACCCGCCACCGGGTGGTGGGACGCGCGAACGCGGAGGGTCGTCTGCGGATCACCGGTCTCTTCTTCGACATCCCGTCGGCCCGGGTGCTGCAGATCGGTACGAAGGAAATCACGGTTCTCGACCCGGCGCTGTGCCCGCAGAAGGCCGATCTCTGACGGATGTTCGAGCGAAGTACGAGGGCCCGATTCCCGACGGGGATCGGGCCCTTCGGCCCGAAAACCAGCTTTAAGACTTTTTCGGTGCCAATTTCCAGCCGGTGTGACGTACTTCACCACGGAGTTCACTCGGCATTTACTCAACACGCCCGAGTTGTCAATTCGGCCGACACGCCGCCCCCAGAACGATGCACAGGCAAAAAACTTTATGTACACGCCTTGACGTGCGGGAATGGTGCAAAGTCCAAAAGTTATACCCAGGTTATCCCCAGACGGTCAACACCGTTGTTCAACCTCGTCCACATTTCATCCACAGATCCATCCACAGCCTGTGTTGTGACTCCTGGCGATACCGCTTAACGTCCCTCCAGCGTCTCTCTCGATGCCGTCGAACGGTGCCGGGGCAGCGCGGATCCGGTACCGAACAGGACCTGTCGGTGCCCGGGGGTAGAACTTGCTTGACCGCACGTCCGGGTGTTATCCGGCCGTGCTCGGACTATGGGGAGAGGACGGCCGGTTCGCGTGGCAGTTGTGGACGATCGAGGACAGTCCGACTACTCCGGCTCCTCCTCCAGCGAAGGTCCGGGCGAAGACTTCGGGCGACAGCCGCCACAGGACATGGCCGCCGAACAGTCCGTGTTGGGCGGCATGCTGCTGAGCAAGGATGCCATCGCCGACGTGCTCGAGGTGCTCCGTCCGGGCGACTTCTACCGGCCGGCTCACCAGAACGTCTACGACGCCATTCTCGACCTCTACAGCCGCGGTGAGCCTGCCGACCCGGTGACCGTCTCGGCCGAGCTGGATCGCCGCGGCGAGCTCAAGCGCATCGGCGGCCCGCCGTACCTGATCACGCTGACTCAGACGACGCCCACCGCCGCCAACGCCGGGTACTACGCCGAGATCGTGGCGGAGAAGTCCATTCTCCGGCGGCTCGTGCAAGCCGGTACCCGCATCGTGCAGTTCGGTTACGCCGGAGCTGACGGTCAGGACGTCGCCGAGGTCGTCGACCGCGCACAGGCAGAGGTGTACGAGGTCACCGAGCGACGTACCTCCGAGGACTTCCTACCCCTCGAAGAGTTGCTGCAGCCCACGATGGACGAAATCGACTCCATCGCCAGCCGCGGCGGCATCTCCCTCGGCGTGCCGACGGGATTCGCCGAACTCGACGAGATCACCAACGGTCTTCACCCTGGTCAGATGATTATCGTCGCGGCGAGGCCTGGCGTGGGTAAGTCGACCCTAAGTATGGATTTCATGCGTTCGTGCTCCATCAAGCACGGCATGCCCAGTGTCATCTTCTCTCTGGAGATGAGTCGCACCGAGATCGTCATGCGTCTGCTGTCCGCGGAAGCGAAGATCAAGCTCGGTGACATGCGTTCCGGAAAGATGACCGACGACGACTGGACCAAGCTGGCCCGTCGCATGAGCGAGATCAGCGAAGCACCGCTTTTCGTCGACGATTCGCCCAACCTGACGATGATGGAAATTCGAGCCAAGGCGCGACGCCTGAAGCAGCGCAACGGCCTGAAACTCATTGTGGTGGACTACCTTCAGCTGATGTCGTCCGGCAAGAAGGTCGAGTCGCGTCAGCAGGAGGTCTCGGACTTCTCCCGTCAGCTCAAGCTGTTGGCCAAGGAACTCGAATGCCCGGTGGTCGCGGTCTGCCAGCTCAACCGTGGTCCCGAGCAGCGAACCGACAAAAAGCCGATGGTCTCGGACCTCCGTGAGTCCGGCTCACTCGAGCAGGACGCCGACATGGTGATTCTGCTGCACCGCCCCGACGCCATCGAGCGCGACGACCCCCGCGGCGGCGAGGCCGACCTGATCCTCGGCAAGCACCGTAACGGCCCGACCGCGACAATCACTGTGGCGCACCAGCTGCACCTGTCCCGATTCGTGGACATGGCGCGGGGCTAAGGCGATGTTCTTTTGCGCTGAGCGCGTTCGTACGTGCATTCAGGTCGTTGCTGTTCGTCCGACTGCCATTTGACTGCCTTGATGCAACTTTCGGATCAGTTTGTCGGACCACGCTTGGAGTTCGCATACATCGACGAGTCCGGTGACACCGGCATGGGTACTGGCGGTTCAACGACGTTCACGCTCGGATGTGTCTTAGTTCCAGCCGACGATTGGACGACAAGGCTAGATCGTGTGATCGAAATGCGACGGGCCGTGCGCGATTTGTACCAGATTCCGATGAGGCAGGAAGCGAAGGCGAACCATATTGTCGGGGTGAAAAAGGTCTACCGCGATCTCGGTCTAGGAGATGGGCAAATGCGCGACCTGTACCAGCGGCATTTTAGAACTCTGGTCGCCGTGTCGTCCGGAGTCTTCGCAATCTCGATTCGCAAGGACCTCGTGCAGAAGCGTGACCTCGACGTATTCGATAGATCTTGGACGTATCTATTGGAACGATTGCGTAAGCGTAGTGATTCGAGCGGCGTTCCGATCGTGATCGTCCACGACATCGGTCAGAACGACGAGGTGCGAAAGTTGGTTCGCCGGTTTCGGCGCATTACATGGTCCGCAGTAGGCGACCGAGTCAATGCGCGTCACATCATCGAGGATTCTGTGCCTAGGGATTCGCAGCAGTCCTATTTCATACAGCTCGCGGACCTGGTTGCCTACGCTGCTTCCGTAAAAGCGCTTCCCCGCAACGGACGAACGGCGAAGATCTGCAACGACGAGATGTGGGACCTGCTTGCGCCGATTCATGTCAACAAAGTCTCGCAGCGAGGCGACGGAATTTACTTGTTTCCGCCGAAATGAAGAGGGGCCTCCTCTCGGAGGCCCCTTGACGGCTAACCTACCTCGGCCATGCGGCCGGCTCAGCTAGCAACTTCAGGACACCATGCTGGAGCCAAAATAGTCAAGCGGTGGCGTCACGGAAGTTCCGGAACGAGGGGTGCAGCTCAACCTGCTACGTCAGCGACGTGCAACGCTTACGGACCGACTTTCTCCCGTCAGCTCAAGCTGTTGGCCAAGGAACTCGAATGCCCGGTGGTCGCGGTCTGCCAGCTCAACCGTGGTCCTGAGCAACGAACCGACAAGAAGCCGATGGTCTCGGACCTCCGTGAGTCCGGCTCACTCGAGCAGGACGCCGATATGGTGATTCTGTTGCACCGCCCCGACGCCATCGAGCGCGACGATCCCCGCGGCGGCGAGGCCGACCTGATCCTCGGCAAGCACCGTAACGGTCCGACCGCGACAATCACTGTGGCACACCAGCTTCACCTGTCCCGATTCGTGGACATGGCGCGGGGCTAGGGACAGCGGCGCTGGTCCAACGCTGGGTCGCGTATTCTTCATGGGGTTCAGACCCCAGCACGCAACGCAGCACATCGACGAAAGTAATCATGCCCGAGGACCAGAACACAGACGTTCCACCGAATCATCTCTCGATCGATCCGAGCAGCCGCTTCTACAACGAAGAGGTTCTTCGCCGCGACGTGGGCATTCGCTTCAACGGCGTCGAGAAGACGAGCATTCGCGAATACAACGTGTCCGAGGGTTGGGTGCGTGTCGAGGTCCCGACCGCGAAGGATCGCTACGGAAACCCCATGCTCGTCAAGCTCAAGGGCACAGTCGAACCGTACTTCCGCGACGCAAAATAGCGAAGTAGGTACCGGACACCTCGCCCTGGCGTTCGGTACCTGCTGATCAGAGTCGGTATCGGATCAATCGCGAACTGTTGCCGACCACCGCGACCGACGAGGCGTTGTGCAGGATTGCCGCCAGCACTGGGGACAGCGCACCACCGGCGCTGACCGCCAAGCCGAGAGCGTTGACGGCGATGGACATTCCGTAGTTCTGACGGATGACCGACACCGAGTGGCGGCCGAGGTCACGTACGTCGAGCAGACGCGACAAGTCGTCGCTTGCCAGTGCCACGTCCGCGGTCTCGACGGCAACGTCGGTGCCCGCCAATCCCATTGCGATTCCGATATCGGCGACGGCCAAAGCAGGGGCATCGTTGGTGCCGTCACCGACCATCGCCACGACGTAGCCTGCGTCCTGCAGTTCTCGGACGGCTTCGAGCTTTTCGTCGGGCATCACTTCGGCACGCCACTCGGTGATGCCGAGTTCCGCGGCGACCGCCGCCGCTGTCTTCGGGTGGTCGCCGGTGAGCATGATGATGCGTTCGACACCGTCGGCTCGAAGCGCGTTCAGAACGGCGGATGCGTTGGTACGGACTTCGTCGCGGAGACTGATCAAGCCGACGAGTACGCCGTCGACGGCCAGCAGCAGCGGAGTCTCGGCCTCGTCCTGCAGCCGCGAAACCCATTGCTGCGCATCCTCGGACACCGCGACGTTTTCGCTGCGCAGGAGGGATGGACTGCCCAGGAGCAGCGTCCGTCCGTCTGCGACCGTCCGCATGCCGAGTCCGACGATCACCTCGCACTCCTCGTGCGGCGGGATGACGATGTGCCGTTCCTCGGTACTCCGAATGACAGCCTCTGCCAGAGGATGTCGCGAGTGGATCTCGGAGCTCGCCGCGTAGGCCAGCACCTGCTCCGGTTCCCAATCGTCCTGGAACGACACGACATTGGTCACTACGGGGCGTCCCACCGTGAGGGTTCCGGTCTTGTCGAACACGAAGGCGTCGACCCTGCCGGCCTGTTCGAGGTGCGATCCGCCCTTGATGAGAATGCCTCTGCGAGCACCGTTTCCGATGGCTGCGCTGATGGCGGTCGGCGTGGACAACCCCACCGCGCACGGGCACGCCACGAGCAGCATCGTCATGGCACGTCGAACATCCCGGGTGACGACGAGAGTCAGCGCCGACAGGATGAAGGACGCGGGGACGAAGCGTCGTGAAAAGTTTTCTCCCACAGTCTGAATTGGTGCACGATCTTCCTGCGCCTCCTCGACGCGAGAGATGATGCGGCCGATCGTGGTGTCGCGACCGACGGCGGAGGCACGCACGACGAGGCGGCCACGGACGACGACGGATCCCGCATGAATACGGTCTCCGGCGACGATCGACACCGGCAAGGTCTCGCCGGTGATCGCGGACTGATCCACCACCGCGTCACCGTCGACCACGGTGCCGTCGACGGGAACGCCCACGTGGTCGTGCACGACGACCTCGTCGCCGATCTCGAGTCGATCGACGTCGACGGAGATCTCGGAGCCGTCGGGCAGCCTGATCCAGGCGGTGTCTTGTGTGCCGGTCAACAAATCGGAGATCGCGCGTCGAGTTCGCTTGAGGGTCAATTCCTGCAGGTACTCGCCGATGTTCAGGAGCCACAGCACGGTGAGGGCGACGACGTTCTCGCGCAGCACGAGGCTGGCCACGGTTGCGGCGCTGACGAGCGCGTCGGTTCCTGCCGTCCTGTTGCCGGCAAGCGAGCGCACGGCTCCCTTGAGAAACGGGTAGCCGGTGAAGATCGTTGCGCCGGTGGCAACGAGACGGCTGGTGGGGCCGAGGATGGGCGGCCGACGGAACGCGTAGCGGCGAAGGCCGAGAAGGACCAGAGCGGCGCCGCCGATAGTCATCCGCAGGACATCGCCGCTGGTGACGTCAGCTGAGCGCGGACTACGGACCGGTACCAGGGCCCAATTCGTCGAGCGCCCGGCATTCACCGCGTCGAAGAGTTCGGCCCTGTCGATGCGTGTGCGGGAGTACCAGATGACGACCGACGCCGTCCGCGGGTACGCATGAACGGCGCGCACTCCGCGGATCTTGTCCACGTGGTCCTCGACCGCAACTGCACGGCCCGGGCTCGAGCGGAGCCAGTCGACGCGAAGGCGAATGCGGCCGGCAGCGTCGGAGAGGATTTCGATGCCGTCTGCCTGCGTCGCGTCGATGTCGAGGGGGCGTTGGGCGAGGGTCGTCATAATCGGAAGCAGTCCCGGTCAGTGCGCGTGGCCGTGGCCTGCATCGGAGGCCGTGGGCGGCTGAACCTCTTCACCGATCCGGTCCCGGGCCTCGGCGACGACGTCGGACACGGCCAGCCGGGCCGATTCCGCGTGAACCTCGGCCTTGCGCGCTGCGCGCAGACCGAGTTCGGTGGCCGACACCACAGCCTTGCGGACGGGGGCCTTCTCGTACAGCTTCTTGGCACCGTTGTATGCGGCGACGCCGACTGCACCCGTCACGACCGTCGATACTGCCTTCGCGACGATGATCGGAAACGCCATGTTGTAGCTCCTCGAATTCGAACCGATACCCACTTATTGGGAATCATATTCGTTTCCAGTGATCATGGCGACTCGCGGGGTCCCAGGGCGCAGGGCCACCCATACGTCGATCGGGCCCGGGTGAGGTTGGGCGAGCCAGTCGCAGGCACGTCGATCGAGGTGCAAATACCCCAATGTCACCACCAGTGTTCCATCGCTGTCGCGATACGCGCCCGTCGCGCTACGAAGATCCGACTCGCTCTGCTCTACGGATTCCAGGACGGCATTCCTGGTCCAGGTACTCCCGGCCGGACCAGGAATGCGCAGTGCGGGTTCCCCAGGAAATTCGGGCCTGTCGATGCCATCGATCACGTCGGCTTCGATGGCTCCATCGAGCAACGTGCCGCTAAGCGACACCCACCCACCCGATGGCATGACGGGGCTGCGTACAGACACCGGGACGGTCGCTGCGCTTTCGGTCGCTGTCCGCTCGTCGGGGGCATTGGGCGTGAAGCGAATCGATCCGTCACGGACGATCAGTGCGCCGATTCCTACGATCGAATCGCCTGATTCGACAACGAACGAACCGATGTCAGATGTCATCGGTTCGCCTGGTGGATCGAAAAGCTCTGGTCACATAAGGCAGGTCGATCGTTGTGGACCCATGCAGCCCTATCTCGTCGAACAAGGTGGCGAGATTCTGATCTATGCCGTTGCGCTCGTCGGCCGTCGCGGTGATGTAGAAGCTGCGCGATCGAACCAGGTCGGTCAACAGCGACCGGTTCACCGTGCGAGACCACGCCCATTCTCGCTCTTCGAGATGATCGAAGGGCTCGGCTATCGGCGGCGGTCCGTCGTCGAACATGGCCATCGCTCCACCACGTGAGACCACGGAGTTGAGGCGTCGAACCCAGGGCTGTGACTCGTCGCGAATGTTCCAGATCAATCCCAGCACACCGCCAGGACGCAGGACCCGTCCGATCTCGCGTGACGCGGCCACTGGATCGACCCAGTGCCAGGCCTGTCCGAGCAGCACTCCATCGAGACTCTCGTCGTCTATTGGGAGGGACTCGGCAGTACCGACCTTGGTCGGGACACCCGGTACCGCGATCCGCAGGGCGTTGAGCATGGCGTTATCGGGGTCGACGGCAATGGCGTCGCAACCAGCGCCAACGATGTTGCGGGTGAGCTTGCCCGTGCCGGCACCGACGTCGGCGACTCGTGGACGACGATCGGACGCGAGAGTGGGCTCCAACATCCACGCGACTGCGTCCGACGGGTATTCGGGACGAGCAGATTCGTACACCTCGGCGGCGGTCCCGAACGACGTCGAGCTGTTATCCCGGCTAACCATAAGGTCACGTTACCCGTCCGGTTCGAGCTCGAGTTCGTAGTAGAGAGCCTTCGGTCCCTCACCGCGTCCTTCGTGGCAGTCGAAGCCGCGCTTCTCGTACACATGGCGCGCTGCCTCGTCGTCTTCCGAGGTATTGAGGTCCATATAGGTCGCACCCCTGCCGCGGGCATGGTTGATGACGTCGTCGAGAAAGGTTGTGCCGTATCCCTTCCCGCGTAGACCAGGCTGAATGTAGAACTCGGCGAGATAGGCCTCGATATCTGCGCTCCACGTTCCGGTCCGGAATCGAAGAACTGCAACACCGATCGGGGGAGTCCCGAATGTCAAGACGCTTGTGTCACCGGATGTGACCAGCCTGTTCAAATGGGCTGCAAGCCATTGGGGCTCGGGTGCCGGGTCGTCGTACTCGCGATTGAAATCGACCAACAGGTTCGCGGCCTCGAAGAGCCCGTCGGAATCGCTGACGTCACTTGTGCCGGTCATGTCTACTCCTCGAGGTGTCAATTTTCTGGTTGAACAAGCCTTTTGGCATCGAGCAAACCGAGACCGGGATGCATTTCGCGCAGCGCTTTGATGGCGTAGACAGTTCGGCCGGATTCTGCGACAACCGCGTCGACATCCTCGGCGGGTACGGCCTCAGGAGCAATCTTGTTGGGCACGAGCCAGGACCGTCCGTGTCGGTACCAGAGCCACGGGGCGGCTACCGCCAGCACTACCAGCTTCGACCAGTTCCACATCGACGACGGTTCGGACACGATATCGGCGATCGCTGAAAATACGAGCAAGGCCAGCCAGATGCCGAGCAGGTACCGGGTCCAACGACGTTGACGATCGTTCATGCCTCCATGCTGTCACTGCCGTTCGATCCCGACAACGCGTCAGCGTCGCAATTCGGCATCGAGTTGAGTGAGAAGTGTGCCGAAACTCGTGCGCCCGGTGGCCGGTGTTGGAAAGCGGCGCAAGACCGAACGCACGGTCGCGTCGGCTCGATCATGGATCCATTCGATCTGTTCTACAACAGCTTTGGAGTCCGTCAGCATCAGATGCACGGCAGAACCGAGAATGTGCTTGACCTGATGGGGGCTGTACAGCGGATGGAGAAAGGCGGCACCGGCGGCGTGCATGGCGGACAGTGCGGCGTCCGTGGCCGCAGATGCCGGCACCTCGCGGGCAGCTTTGTGCGCTGCCCAGGCGAGTTGGCGGAGTGCTGCCGTGCGTTGGCCGGTCTCGGCAAACGTCTCAGCCCCGTCGATCGCCGAACGTGGACGGAGATCGTTCGAGTGCGAGGCCTCGCAAATCGGCAAGGCCCGACGGGCACAGGCAGCTGCGAAGGCCACAACCTCCCGAATGTCGTCGAGACTCAGCTCCACTGCAGAGGATTCGCCCACCTCATAATCGCCTCAACCTTCGTGCACCTCTGTAGTGATGCAGAAGGGGTGGCCGGCGGGGTCGAGGAGAACTCGCCACCGCGGGTCCGGTTGCTCCTCTGCTTCTGTCGCCCCACATTCGACTGCATGAGCGACGGATCGTCGAGGCTCACTCCCGCATCGAGATCGAAGTGCACGATGGACGCCGACGGCCATGTAGGCGGGATGTAGTTCGCCACTCTTTGCGCAACGATGTTCAGGCCCGAGTGCGTGCGAATCCCCGAGCTCGACGGGTTCTCCCACAACAGGTCTCCGCCCAGAAGCGCAAGGTAGAAGCGAGCGAGGGCTACCGGTTCGGGGCAGTCGATGGATATCCCTGCTACGTCGAGGTGTGGACGCGACATGTCACGAGAATACGGTGGCCCCCAGCGTGGCGACGACTATCACGAAGACGAACAGGAGTAGCCAGCCCTCCCAGGTGTGCGGGCTGATTCCCCAGCCGTACCGTTTCGGGCCGAACCAACTTCGGGGTGGATTGAAAGCCATAGCGCCGTCCTGCCTGTTCGGAGTCGCGTCCACCCTACGAAGCCACCAGACTATTCGCAATGATAATGACCTGGTCGTCGGTGGTGCGCTGAGTGTCCATAATTCGGCTCGAGAATCGGGAAAGCGCGCCGGCCTAGTAATAGTGGACACTGTGCACACCTTCTGAGAAGATCCAGCCGCGACGTCAGCTGTACAACCGCGCCGTTGCCGTAGCCCGTCGAGCCAATTCGTCGCGAATTGTGTTCGGCTGGAGCACTGTTACCGCAGGTCCGCAGTGCCACAACGCCCCCACAGCGTGATTGTGTCCGGAGAACTCGATGACTGCGAGGCGTCGTCCGTCGTCCTGTACTTGGTCGCTGATCACTCGAACGACATTCTTGGTCAACGAGATCCATACTGATTCTTCTGCGAGGCAGGTGATTTTGATGTGGGTCAAACTCGCACGGAACGACTTCCAGTGTGCGGTGAAGGCGGCCTCCAGGTCCACGGTGGATGCGCGGTGAGCCTGCTCGTCGAGCACGGTCAGTTCGTCGATCCGCGATACCCGGTAGACACGTTCGGTGCCGTCACGCCCGGCGAGTAGGTACCAGTGATCGCCGGCGTAGACGAGCCCGATGGGGTCGAGGATTCGATCGGACAACTCACCGCCGCGGTTGCGATACGTGATTCTTATCCGCATACCGTCTATGACGACCCGTTGGAGTTCCACCAGATGTTCTTCCGGTTCGTGGGGATACGCGAAACCGTCGGGCCGGACCAGGATTCGTTGTGAGGCAGTGCTTGCCGCTGCTCGGTGAGCGTCGGGTATCGCGGCGATCACCTTGCGCATGGCGCTCGCGAACGCCGGGGTGGCGACGCGTCCCGCGCCGGAAGCGAGCAATGCCGTCGCCTCGGCGGCCGTCAGACCGGTCAGCTCGGTGCGATAGCCCTGCAGCAGACTGATGCCACCACCGCGACCGCGATCGGTGTAGACCGGAATGCCCGCCGAAGACAAGGCTTCGATGTCACGCAACACGGTGCGCGTGGACACTTCGAGCTGGGCGGCGATGTCGGCAGCGTTCAGTCTGCCCCGATGTTGGAGCAGCATGACGATGGACAACAACCGGTCTGCGCGCACCCGAAAAGTCTCTCACCAAAAGATGACAGAAGATGTCATGTTCACCCGATCTACTTCTACCCAGCAGGCCACACCCGGTGGCCGCGAAACGGAAGGATCGACAATGAACACCATCGAGACCACGCAGCAGACCGATCCGCGCGAGGTGTACTTCACGTCCGCCGCATGGGTGAGCGGTCTGATCGGTGCGGTGCGCGCCGACCAACTGGACCTTCCAACTCCGTGCGACGAGTTCGATGTCCGGACGCTGGCAGGCCATCTCGTTGCGACGGTCCGAAGGCTGATTGCGATCGCCGAACTCGGGAGTCCGGACTCTGTGTCGCCCTTGTGCTCCGATCATGACGCCGCATCCTTCGACACGTCGGTGACGCAAGCCCGTGCCGCGTGGGCCGACGATGCATTGCTCGATGCCCCGGTCGCGGTCCCGTGGGGTGAGGTACCGGGGCGATCGGCTGTGTGGGGATACACGCGCGAGCTACTACTGCACGGCTGGGACCTCGCGGTGGCGACTGGCCAGCCCGCAGAAGTGGACGACACTCTCGTCGAGCCGGTAGCAGTGGAATTCCATGCAATGCTTCCAGCGGATGCGCGGGTTCCGGGAGTGCCGTTCGGCCCCGTCGTGGAACCGAGGCCGGAAGCGGGTTCACTCGAACGCCTGGCGAATTTCTCCGGTCGGTCGTCGGACGGCTGGGTGTAGTACGTCGCTCTTGACCTCGAGTGCACTCGAGGTTGCAGGGTGGTCCCATGCAGATGACTTTCGAAGAGTTGCCTCAACTCATGACGCTGATGACCGACGACGAAAAGCACGGTGCGAGCGCCACATCCACGCTGGACGTGCTGTGGGTGCTGTACTCCGACATTCTTCGTCTCGACGCGGCGCAGCCCGACGATCCCGATCGCGACAGGTTCTACCTCTCCAAGGGGCACGGCCCGATGGCGTACTACGCAGTGCTCGCTGCACGGGGCTTTCTGACGCCGAACGAGCTTGCGTCGTTCGGCAGCTACCACTCACCGCTGGGCAATCATCCGGACCGCACGCTGATTCCCGGGGTCGACATCGGATCGGGATCACTCGGTCATGGTCTGGCGCTGGCAGCCGGAACTGCTGTGGCGCTGCAGATTCAGCGAAGCCAGGCTCAGGTGTTCGTACTGATCGGTGACGCCGAGCTCGACGAGGGCAGCAACATGGAAGCCATCCAATTCGCCGGCCGATCGCAGCTGGCCAACCTGACGACCGTGGTGATCGACAACGATTCGGCTGGTCTGGGTTGGCCCGGCGGCATCGCGTCGCGCTTCGCCGTCGAGGGGTGGTCGACCTCCGACGTCGACGGGAGGGACCACAGTGCGCTCCGGCGGGCGTTTCGCGTCGATCACGGCGACCGACCTCACGTGGTGGTCGCCCACGTGGAGAAGAAGGAGAACTGAATGACGTCGACGATGAAGAGGACCGCGGATCAACGCGAGTCCTTCTACCGACTGCTGCCGGAGTTGTTGGTGCAGGACGAGCGAGTCGTGCTGGTACTGGCCGAGATCGGCGCCGCCTATCTCGAACCGCACCTCACTCCTGACATCCGATCGCGTGTGGTCAACGTGGGTATTCGAGAGCAGGCGATGATCGGTGTCGCAGGCGGTATGTCGCTCGCCGGAATGCGTCCGATCGTGCACACCTTTCCACCGTTTCTGATCGAGCGACCCTTCGAGCAGGTGAAACTCGATCTGGGACATCAGGATGTCGGCGCGATCCTGGTCAGCTCGGGCGGCTCCTACGGGTGGCCGCAAGGCGGTGAGACGCACTTCGGCCAACGCGATGTCGCACTGCTGGACACCCTGGACGGGTGGACGGTGCACGCGCCCGGGCACGTCGACGAGGTCGAATGGATGCTGCGCGGTGCCGCTGCATCCGACGACCGCGTTTACATCAGGCTTGACGGCGTCTCGAACGATCACTCGTACGGTCGACCCGGAGGTTCGATGACCGTTCTGCAACAGGGTAATTCGGGCACTGTGATCTCGGTCGGTCCGATGACGGACCGGGTCCTGGCCGCGGCCCGTGGACGTGACGTCACCGTGCTGCACGCGTCGACGATCAGGCCCTTCGACGGTACGACTCTTCGCGAAACGCTGACTGCGCCGGACATCATGATCGTCGAGCCCTATCTTGCGGGAACCTCTGTGCCGCAGATTGATCGAGCGATGGCAGACATACGGCATCGCGTACTGGGGATCGGGGTGGAGCCTGGAGAGCGTAGGAAGTACGGAACGGTGGCCCAACACTACCGAGCCAACGGCCTCGACATCGAAGGACTGTCCCGATCGATGGACGACTTCTTCGAGTGATCAGTGTCGGCGGCGCTCGTACCTGTCCTTGGTGACGCTGTACGCAGATTCGAGGAGTTCCCCGATCTGCGATTCGGTCTGAGAAGACGGGTTGACCACCGACAACCAGCCCGCAGTGCCGTACTGAGGGTGGGCAGCAAGGGTGTCGTCGGTATCGGCCTGCGGTGCGTGGGCTGCTTCGCGTGGGGGCACTCCCAGTAGCCGTTCGAATTCCTGCTTTCCGGCAATGACATTGACACGGAACGCGTCGGGCCGGTCCAGCCGGGACAACTCGTCACCCGGATAGTTCTTCGTCACGATGGTCGCGAACGGCTGGGTGGACGACGGAACAGTTCCGTCCGGCGAGTAGTAGAAGAACACATCGCCCCATGCGAGTTCCGGAGTCCCATCACCCTCCCGAGGCAGCTGCGCCAACGTGCCGTCGAAGCTGCCGACCAGATTCACGATGTCATCGAGTGTCATTCATCGATCGTCACATGTTCTGCGGTCTCTGCCCAGAGTTCAGCCGACTTTGTAGGTTCCCGTGCCGGTTGCGACGAGGCGGCCGGATTCGGTCCCGACGATGTCGACTCGACACGTCTTCAGGCTCCGACCCGCGTGTATCCGAGTACCGACTATATCGACGCCCTCGGCATATACCGGTTCCATGAACTGCACAGACATGGAGACCGTGACGCCCCGAAGCTTCTGGGGCACTGCGGATCCGGCCCATGCTGCGGTCATGATCCCGATATCGATACAGCCGGCGATCACGCCGCCGTGCAGCATCTGGCCGACGGTGGACAGCTCGTCGCGGTACGGCAGCCGCAATCGAGCTGTGCCCTCGTCGATGTCGACCAGCTCGATGCCCAGTTGCTGCACGAACGGTGATTGCGGGAGAAACATGGTCATCGCGGCGCTGCCGCTGTCCGGTGTCAGTACTTCGTTGGCTGTCATCGCTACCCCTCTATCGTAATTGGATTCCGATATCGGAATCAGAGTACGATAAGCTTGTGGTCTTGGATACCCCCACCGACAAGCGGAAGCGTCGAACACACACTGCGGTGCTCGACGGCGCTCGTTCGCTCTTCCTACGCCACGGATATCGGGCAACGACGATCGAGATGCTGGCCACCGCAGCCGATGTGGCGGTGAGTTCGATCTACGCAAACTTCCCCGCCGGCAAGGTGGACATCTACGCTGCTCTCGCGTGGCGAACCGCCCAGAGCCACGCTGAGCAAATGACTGCCCCCACCGATGCGGTCGATTCTGCGCACGTCGTTGCCGAGTTCCTCGATCGCTACATCGCGTTTCACCGCGACGATCCATTGGCGTTGCGGCTGCTGGCGCTGACGGATGTGGACAAGTCCGAGTCCGCGTCGGTCGGTGAGGCGAAGGAAAAGATCGACACTGCGCTCGGTGAACTCATCGATTCGGTGACGCGTGCGGTGGAGGACGCCGGTGCCGACGTCCTCCCCCGTGCACTGGTTCTGAATGCCTGGGCGGCGATGAACGGTGCTGTGTCACTGCATCAACGACGCATCGTCGATCGATCCATGCTCGACGCCATGCTCGCGATCACGCGGGCGGATATGCTCCGCCACCTGAAGGGAACACCCGATGAAACCCGGTGAGCTGAGCGCAGGTCATCGTGCGCGAATAATGGCAGCTGCTGTGCGAGAACAACTCACTATGTTGCCCGGTACCGTGCTCGGTCCCCGGCGACGTTCGGCGGGTTCCGCATGGCACACAGTCGATGCTCCGGATTCACGGTCGTGCCGGGAAGCACTGGAGGAGGCCAGAGAGTGCCTCAGTGAGCCCATGTTGATGCACAGCGTGCGGTGCTGGCAGTACGCGTCGGCGTTTGCGGTCATCGACGGTCTACGGCCGGATCGGGAGGCGCTGTACGTCGCGTGCCTGTTGCACGACATAGCTCTCGGCGCAGAACAGGACCCGGTGGCTGGATGTTTTGCGGTGATCGGAGCCGGGAGAGCCGAAGAGTTCGTCCGCCGACACGAAGGCGACGACCGAACGGCGCAGATCGTCCACGAGACTGTAGCCAGGCACATGGACGTCGAGACACCGATGGGATCGGAGGCGGCCCTGCTGCACGATGCGGCACACCTGGACGTCAGTGGCCGTCGGATTCGAGACCTCGATCCGCACTGCGTGGATGTCATCGAATCCAGCTATACGCGAGAAGGTTTCGCCGCAGACTTCGCATCCAGGATGAAGATCGAATCGAGAAGGAGACCGCAGTCGACGGCTGCGACCTTGTGGCGCTCAGGAATGTACCCGGCGATGAAGGCGAACCCCCTGGAGCGCAGGGTCATATCGTCGAAGTAGCTGTTGCGCGATGGATGATCTGTTCGATTCGATCTGCGTCGTCGGAGTCTCTCGGTGCGTAGAGGAAGACGTAGGTTTCGGGAAGTCCGAGGCCAGGGCGTCCGGCGAGGGGGTGTAGCTCACCCCAGCCCGCGGAGATGACGGTTTGAGCATCGTCGGGCTGCATGACGACGTGCATCGATCCTTCGGTCTCGTGGACGTGGAGTATCTCGCCGTTGGTTCGCGAAATCCACGGTGCAGCAGTGGTGACATCCGTCAGATACAGTGCGTCCCCTCGCCTCTCGAAGTGGCTGCGCGCCAGGTGGTATCGATTGTTCGTGCGCGCTTCGGTAGCAACTGCGCCGGTGATCCTGTCTGTCAGTACGGGCGTAGCACGGTCGGTGAGCTGACGATGTGGAATCGGGTACGGGGCGATCGTCGGACGTGGTCCTCGGCGCGGTTCGAGGTGCCAGTGCCGGCCTGCGCGCGACGCGCCGGCGACGGTCATAAGGTCACGTCTGGAAAACGGTCGTAGCGCGGTGGCGATCAACCACCCACCGACGTTGGCCGGTAAGCCACACGGCCCCAAGGCCCTCCACGTCGTGTAGTCGTTCTTGACGGTCTGCACAAGTCCCCCCCAGGTCGTATACGTCCGCACCACGGTAACTGCGCGACGACTCCGGCGGTAGGCCTACATCGTCCGATGTACGACGAGATACACGTGCAGACCGATGTGCAGGAACGTTCGGGTCCATAGCGTTGTGGTCGTCAACGAAACAGCGAAGAACAAGCACAGCAGAGGAACCGTCATGCACGCCGCAGTACTACTTTCACAACAACACTCGACCACCGAGCAGGTACTCGGGTTCGGGCTGGGAACCATCGTCTTGGTGGCGGTGCTCGGCGCGGTCGTTCTGTTCGTCGCCGCGCTCGTCAGCATCCTTCGCTCACCCAATTACAGTGTCGCAGGCCGTGCGGTGTGGATCTTCGTCGTGCTCGCGTTTCCGTTTCTCGGGCCTCTGGTCTGGTTCGTATGGGGCCGCACCTCGACGTTCGCCGTCGAAGCGTCGAACAGTCTCAGATGACCGATCCGATCGTGCGTGCCGCATCCGGGAACTCACCGGCGTTCGAGCCCGCGTAGTTCAACCGCAGGAACTTGCCGGTGGGTTCGGCCGGGAAGTAATCGTCTCCCGCACCGACGATGACACCCGCCGATTTGCATTTGTGCACAACGTCTTCCAGGTCGATGTCGTCACGCAGGCGCATCCACAGATTGAGTCCGCCCCGGGGGATCCGATCGAGATGACCGCGAGGAGCGAACTCGATCAGGCTGTGGGCCAATAGGTCTCGACGAGCTTCGAGTTGCGTGCGTAGGCGTCGTAGGTGTGTGCGCCAGGCGGGTTGAGTGACGACATCGAGAGCGACGGTTTGCAGGATGCCGCTGACGTACATCGATTCGGCTCCCGTGTCGGCGAGGATACGTTCGTGGGCCGGGCCACGAGCGATCAAGCCTGCCAATCGAATCGACGGTGATACGACCTTGGTCAGCGAACGCAGGTACACCACATGTCCGCCGTCGTCTCTTGCGGCCAATGGGCTGGGTTCGGCGGTGATCCCGAAATCGTGGGCGGAGTCGTCCTCGATCAGGAACGCGCCGTGTCGTCGAACGATGTCGAGCACACGTTCGGACAGGTCCGGAGACCACTGCGCTCCAGTGGGGCTGGCGAAGGTCGGTTGAGCGTAGAACGCCCGCGCGCCGGACTCGGCGAATGCCTGCTCCAGCGCGTCCGGGTCGGGTCCGTCGACCCCGGTGGGGACCGGGACCACGCGAACGCCTGCCTGCGTTGCCGCCAGAATCGCTCCCCAGTACGTCGGTGATTCCATGAGAAGTGGGCGTCCCGCACCGACGAGCGCCCGAAAGGCCGTGCTCAGGCCGGTCTGGCTGCCCGGGATGATGACCACGTCGCTGGCCGAGGGCGGCGTGACGCCCAGCGGGGTGGAAGCGCCGAGTTCCGCGGCGAACCAAGCTCGAAGCTCGGGCAGACCTGCGGTCGGTGGCCGGGCAACCACTGCGTCGGTGCGTGAAGCTCGGGTGAAAGCAGCGTGAACGAGTCGCTCCGGCAACAGCTCTCGGGCCGGGTAACCGGAATGCAGAGCGATCACGTCACTCGACGTGGACTGCAGTGCGGCGGGGAGTTGCAATCTGTTTCCGGGTGCACCGAGCGCGGCAGTCTGCCACCCGTAGTCGTTCGGGCGGGCCGTGTGCACGGTCTTGACGAATGTTCCGACGCCAGGCCGTGTTTCGATGACACCCTGCGAAATGAGCGTGCGCATTGCTTTCTGCACCGTCACGGGGCTGGCCGAATGCTGGGCCACCAGCGCACGAGTGGATGGCAGCTTCGCCTCGGGCGGGGCGGTTGCGATCCAGGTTCGCAGTGCAGACACGATCCGGGAACTGCTATCGTCGGACATGACACAGCATAGTAGCGCTACCCAGCTCGCGCCGGGACTGCTATCCCGAGCCGGCCTCTTGTGGGGACTGGCGGGTGTCACGGCGTTCTCGTTCACCGTGCCGCTGACTCGGATCGCCGTGACCGGTGGCCTGTCGCCGCTTTTCGTCGGGTCCGGACGCGCCGTCGTCGCCGCGGCCCTCGCTGCTGGCGCCCTGGCCCTGACCTCGCAACGGTTGCCACGCGGACGGCAATGGGTTCGACTGTTTGTCATCGCGGCAGGGGTCGTCATCGGTTTCCCCGTGCTCACGTCGTTCGCTCTGACCACCGCCTCCGCCGGCCACAGTGCCGTCGTCATCGCGCTTCTGCCGGCTGCGACCGCGGCCTTCGCCGTCGTCCGCGAGCGGCAACGCGTCCGGCCGATGTTCTGGTTGGTTGCGGCCATGGGTGCTGCGGTCGCTGTCGGATTCGCAGCCGTGCAGGGCGGCGAGGTCGCCGGACTGGGGTGGTCGGATCTGCTTCTCCTCGCAGCCGTCGTGGCGGCCGCGGTGGGATACGCGGAGGGCGGGCTGCTTGCGCGTGAACTGGGAGCGTGGCAGACGGTCTCGTGGGCGCTCGTCGTCTCTGTTCCGGTGACCGGAGCGATGACGGCGTTCGCGTGGTGGCATCAACCCACGAGCGGAGGTGTCTCGGAGTGGGCTGCGTTCGCCTATCTGGCCGTCGTGAGCATGTACCTGGGGTTCTTCGCCTGGTATCGGGGGTTGGCCATCGGTCCGATGTCGAGCGTGAGCCAGGTGCAGCTCGCTCAGCCGGTGCTGACGATCTGCTGGGCCGCGATCCTGCTCCACGAGGGACTGACGTGGCCGGTGGTCGTGGGTGGAGCAGCAGTCATCGTATGTGCAACAGTGGCGGTCCGAACTCGGATGTCGCCGTCCGTTCGACAGGAGGAACTTTCGTCATGACGCGATCGATCGATCAGGCACGCAAGCTCGAGAATGTTCGCTACGACATTCGTGGCCGCATTCTGGACAAGACCGAGGAACTCGAGGAGCAGGGGCACAAGATCCTGCGCCTCAACGTGGGTAACCCGGCCCCGTTCGGTTTCGAGGCACCCGACGAGATCATGATGGCGATGATTCGCAATCTGCCTACCGCGCAGGGATATTCCGACTCGCGGGGCCTGTTCTCGGCGCGCACCGCGGTGGTGCAGTACTACCAGACCAAGGGCCTGAGCGACCTCGACGTCGGCGACGTCTACCTGGGCAACGGGGTCTCCGAGCTGATCACCATGACGATGCAGGCGCTGTGCAACCCCGAGGACGAGGTGCTGATCCCCTCCCCCGACTACCCGCTGTGGACGGGCTCGGTGGCTCTCGCCGGAGGCACTCCGGTCCACTACTTGGCAGACGAGACTCAGGACTGGGCTCCGGACTTCGAGGATCTGGAATCGAAGATCACCACCCGTACCCGGGCCATCGTCGTGATCAATCCCAACAACCCCACTGGTGCGGTGTACTCACGCGACGTTCTGCAACGTTTCGTCGACCTCGCGCGCGAGCACGATCTGATTCTGCTCGCCGACGAGATCTACGAGAAGATCGTGTACGACGGTTCCGAGATGACCAATCTCGCAACTCTCACCGGCAAAGATGTGCTGTGCCTGACCTATTCGGGGTTGTCGAAGGCCTACCGAGTGTGTGGATTCCGTGCCGGGTGGCTGGCGATCACCGGTCCACGGCGCCGTGCGGCGAGCTTCATCGAGGGCATCACGTTGCTGTCCAACATGCGCATGTGCGCGAATGTGCCTGCACAACATGCAATACAGACGGCGCTCGGCGGCCGTCAATCGATCGAGGACCTCCTGCTGCCGACGGGTCGGTTGACCGCGCAGCGCGATCTGGCGCATCGAATGCTGAACTCCATCGACGGGATCAGCTGTGTGCAGGCTGCGGGCGCGCTGTACATGTTCCCCAAGCTCGACACCGACCGTTTCGGCATCGTCGACGACGAGAAGTTCGTCCTCGACCTGCTCGAATCCGAGAAAATCCTGGTCAGTCACGGTCGAGCGTTCAATTGGGATGTGCCCGACCACTTCCGGCTCGTCACCCTGCCCAACGTGGACGATCTCTCGACCGCACTCGAGCGGCTCGGCAACTTCATGAGTTCGTACACGCAGTAGAACCGATTCTGCTCGAGCTGATTTTAAGTCCGTGCGGGCGCTCGGCAAGGGCGTATTCGCGCAGATGAACCCGCGTATCGCTCTGCTGCACGGCCTTTGGCGAACCCGCATTTCCCCGACGCCCCGGGGAAATGCGGGTTACGCTCGTCGTCCGATCTGCCGGGCGAGAGGGAATTCGTGGATCTATGGGGCTATTTGCAGGGGCGGGGTGAATCCCTCGCGTTTCTGACCTATCAACATGCGTCGCTGGCGTTTCAGACGGTTCTGGTGGGCACGGTCGTGGCCGTGCTCATCGCGATCGCAGTCCATCGTCTGCCTCTCTTCTCGGCACTGACGCTGACGACCAGTCGAGTAGCGCTGACGATTCCGTCTCTGGCGTTGCTCGCGCTGCTCATCGTCCCGTTCGGCTTGGGTGTGGTGCCCTCGTTCATCATGCTCGCGTTCTTCGCCGCCATGCCCGTGATCGGCAACGCCATCGTCGGACTGCGTGGAGTTCCCGACACCGTGATCGAGTCGGCGAAAGGAATCGGGTTCTCGCGCAGCCGCATCCTCGTCTCCGTCTCACTGCCCATGGCATGGCCGGTCATTCTCACCGGAATCCGCGTCTCGACTCAGATGGTTGTCGGCGTCGCGGCCATCGTCGCGTACGTACTCGGGCCGGGCCTCGGGTCGCTCATCTTCAATGGCCTGTCGAGACTGGGCGGGACCAATTCCGTCGAGATGGCAGTGACCGGCACAGTGCTCATCGTCGTCATCGCCCTGGTGTTCGACGGCCTGCTCGTCCTTCTCGGGCGCCTCACCATCTCGAAGGGATTGTCATGACGGACAACACAACCGGCGAGCGAACGGTCACCGGTGCCTCGATTCGCCTCGACGGTGTGGTCAAGCAGTACAAGGGCCAGAACAAGGCGGCGGTGCAGAAGATCGACCTCGATATCGAGGCCGGCCACATCGTCGCGTTCGTCGGTCCGTCGGGTTGCGGGAAGACGACCACGCTGAAGATGATCAACCGCCTCATCGAGCCGACGGAGGGCCGAATCTTCATCGGCGACCGTGACGTCACCGGTGAGGATGCGGACAAGCTGCGGCAGTCGATCGGGTACGTCATTCAGTCCGGCGGACTCTTCCCACATTGGTCGGTCGCCAAGAACATCGGCGCCATTCCACGGGTACTGGGGTGGGACGCGAAGAAGATCGACGAGCGAACCGATTACCTGCTGGATCTGGTGGGACTCGACGTCGCCGACTTCCGCGATCGTCTACCCAAGGACATGTCGGGCGGACAGCAACAGCGAGTGGGTGTGGCGCGAGCACTCGCCGCCGATCCACCGGTGTTGCTGATGGACGAGCCGTTCGGTGCCGTCGACCCGATCACCAGGGTTCGACTGCAGGACAGCCTCATCGCCATCCAGCACGAACTGGCGAAGACGATCGTGATCGTCACCCACGATTTCGAGGAAGCGACGAAGCTCGGTGACAAGGTACTGATTCTGTCCGAGGGCGGCCACATCGAGCAGTATGCGACGCCGGAAGAAATCTTGGCAAAACCCGCGAGCCCGTTCGTCGAGGAGTTCATCGGATCCGGGGCCACGCTGGCACATTTGACGTTGTCCCGCGTCAAAGACGTCGACCACGACTCGGTCGTCACCGCCGAGGTGGGCGATGCGTCGCAGGAGGTCATCGCTCGTGCTCGGGCTCAGGGTGCCACCTGGATCGTCGTCATCGACGAACACGGCCGGCCCCGCGCCTGGCCGTCGCTGGACGAAGTCGCCACCAAGGAGCGCATCACCGACTATGTCGACGAGCGATTGCCCACCGTCGCACCGTCGTCCACGCTCAACGACGCACTGGACACGATGCTGGCCGCCAGTCAGGGCGGCGTACTCGTCACCGACGGCCGCGGTGCCGTCACCGGCGCACTGACGATCGCAACCGTGATGGCCGTCATTCGGGGCCAACTCTCGGATGCTCGCTCCGGTGACGGTCACGTCTCGTATTCGGCCCATACCGAGGGCGCAGCAACATGAATCGACTTCGACGCGCACCGTTGGACGTGTGGTTCGAGCCGCTCCTCATCGTCGTGCTCGGGGTCGGTTACATCCTGTGGTACCGCTCCACGACGCTGACGACTACCGAGCAGGCATCACTGGGCTGGGACAATTTGAAGACGACGATCGTCGACCACATCGTGTTGACGTTGACCGCGACCGTGATCGTCGTCGCCATCGCAATTCCGTTGGGCATCCTGCTCACTCGCGACAGGGCGAAGAATTTCCGACCGGTGGCCGTCAACTTCGCCAACATCGGCCAGGCCGCTCCGGCGGTGGGTCTGATCGTGTTGCTGACGATGTGGCTCGGAACCGGGTTCCGCACCGCCGTCATCGGATTGGTGGTCTACGCGATACTGCCGATTCTGCAGAATACGATCGTCGGAATCCAACAGGTCGATCAGCGGACCATCGAAGCGGCCCGGGGAATCGGGTTCTCCGGCCTCCGCACGCTGGTGCAGGTGGAGTTGCCGCTCGCGGTGCCTGTGATCCTGAACGGCGTACGTACCGCGTTGGTCATTCTCGTCGGCACCGCGACACTGAGCACCTTCATCGGGGCGTCAAGCCTCGGCACGCTCATCACCACGGGTACCACGCTGTTCCTACCGAAGTTACTCATCTCCGGTGCCGTTCTCGTCGCGCTGCTCGCACTGATCATCGACTGGCTCGGCCGTGTGGTCGAACTGATCGCGACCCCACGAGGAGTGGCATGATTCGCCGACTGTCCACGGCAGCAACTGCTCTCGCGCTGACGGCAGCACTCGCCGGTTGCGGGTTGGTCAGCTCGTCGGGAACGTTCGAGAGCACGTCACTTCCGGACGGTGCGACCCCGTTGGACGGCGCATCGCTGGTGGTGACGAGCAAGAGCTTCACCGAGGGCGTATTGCTCGGAAAGATCACGGCCACATACCTTGCCGCTGCCGGCGCGAAAGTCACCGACCTGACCGGAGCACCGGGGTCGGCGTCGTCGAGACAGGCACAGCTCAACGGTGACGCAGACATCCTCTGGGAATACACCGGTACCGGGTGGGTCAACTACCACAGCCAGACCGAGACGATCAGTGATCCGCAGGAGCTGTGGGAGCGCGTCCGCGACATCGAGAAGAGTGAGCACAACCTCGATTGGCTACCGCCCGCGAATTTCAACGACACGTATGCGTTCGCCGCCTCGGCCGAGACGGCACAGCGTCTGGGTGTCGCATCTTTGTCGGATGTAGCGAAGCTCCCCGTGGCCGACAGGACGTTCTGCGTCGACGACGAGTTCTTCTCTCGCTCCGACGGTTTCGGACCGATGCTCGACACCTACGGCATCGGACTGAACGCACCCGACGGCGTACCGTCGGGCAACGTCACGCGGATGGATGCGGGTGTCGTCTACACCTCGACCGCCGACAGCTCACCGTGCAACTTCGGCATGGTCTACACCACCGACGGCAGAATCAAGAACTTGAATCTGACTGTGTTGCAGGATGACAGGGCCTTCTTCCTGCCTTACAGCGGGACCGCGGTGGTGCGCGACGCGGTGCTCGAACAGCATCCCGAGATCGCCGATCTTTTGGCCGTCGTATCCGAGCGATTGACCGACGACCTGATGCAGGAGTTGAACGGGCGGGTCGACATCGAGGGCGAAGACCCATCCGATGTCGCCTACGAGTGGTTGAAGAGCGAAGACCTGGTGACGTAAGGTCCGGTCAATTCGTATCCGGCTCGAACAACTCCTCGATAGTGCAGTCGAATGCTGCGGCAAGGCGGAAGGCGACAGGCAGGCTCGGGTCGAACCGCTCCTTCTCGATGGAGATGATCGTCAGTCGGGTGACGTCGATTCGCTCGGCCAATTCGCTCTGAGACCACCGCTTCTCGGTGCGGCGCCGTCGAACATCGTTCTTCACTCGGACAGGGCCCGGTAGCGCGCGAACGCGTACCGCGCGGTGAACGATGCGAATGCCGCCAGCAGCAAGCCCGTCAGCAGCAGCGTGGCCGGGGGGTCGACTCTTGCGATGGACACCACCGCAAGAGTCAGACCCAGTACGGTCACCAGATCGGTGGCCGTGCCGCTGGACGCGGATGTCGTCCAATGGCTTTCGATGCTGTCGCCCGAGGTGTAGGTCTGGTCGGCGGTGACCGGCGCGACGAACAGTATCCAGCCCAGCATCGCGCCGAAGGGCAGCGCGGTGACGCCGAACACCAGCGCGGAAACCCCTGGCGCGATGGGTGACACGAGCCAGGCGAGCAGTGCCGTCGCCGATGCAGTGGCCAGGCCGACAGCGGCGACCGATATCCATCTGAGTCTCACCTGAATGCTCCGTTCGTTGGTATAGCTCGCTATACGTATAGGAAACCATACATCCCACTCCGATGTGTGGTCCGCAGCGAGCTACTGGCGGTATGGTTCGAGCACGTGGATTGCCGGATTTCGGCGTCGTACTCAGCCCTAGGAGCCTGATCGTGCATTCGTCTTCACTCGGAGATCACTGATGGCCGGCGGACTGGTAGCCCTGCTCGACGACGTGGCCGCGCTGGCACGGCTGGCGGCAGCATCGATCGACGACGTGGGAGCCGCTACCGGCAAAGCGACGGCCAAGGCCGCCGGTGTCGTGATCGACGACGCAGCGGTGACGCCTCAGTACGTTCGCGGTCTCGCGGCCGAACGGGAATTGCCCATCATCAAGCGCATCGCTGTCGGCTCGCTTCGGAACAAGCTGCTGATCATTCTGCCGATCGCCCTGCTGCTCAGTCAGTTCCTCCCATGGCTGCTGACGCCCATTCTGATGCTCGGTGGCTGCTACCTCAGCTACGAGGCAGCGCACAAGATCTGGGGAGCGCTGTTCGGCCACGGCGATCATCACGCCGAGGCAGAGGACGAGCCGCGGGACGAGGACAGCGTGGTGTCCGGTGCCGTTCGGACCGACCTGATTCTCTCCGCCGAGATCATGGTCATCGCTCTCGACACCATTGCGAGCGAGGGCTTCTGGAGTCGCCTCATCATCTTGGCGGTCGTCGCGGTGGTCATCACCATCGTCGTCTACGGCGTCGTCGCACTCATCGTCAAGATGGACGACATCGGTCTGAAGCTGGCCGAGGGCTCATCCGGGTTCGTCGAGAAGTTCGGCCGCGGACTGGTCAAGGGCATGCCGAAGGTGATGGCAGTGCTGTCGGTCGTCGGCACCGCAGCCATGCTCTGGGTCGGTGGGCACATCCTTCTCGTGGGCATCGATGAGCTCGGCTTCCACCCCATCTACGAGCTGGTGCACCACGGTGAGGACGCGGTGCGCGGGGTCGCGGGTGTCGGCGGAGTGCTGGCGTGGATCGTCAACACTCTCGCGTCGGCAGTCATCGGTGCGATCGTCGGCTGCATCATCGTTGTTGCGCAGCTCGGGATCTCGAAGGTGCTCGCCAAACGGGCCGCCGCGAAGTAGTGCCTGTATCGGCGACGTTCGCCGTCGTTCATCCCTCCTCGGAGCCGGCGCTCGACATCCTGTTTCGCTACAACGTCGATATCGTCGGACGCTTCTACGGCCGCGAGGCGTCGGACGAGGAAGTACGACAAGTCATGGTCGACGAGCCGAGTGACGATCTCGTGGGTGATTCGGGTCTGTTCGTTGTCGCATACCTGGGCTCGACGCTGGTCGGTTGCGGTGGTGCTCGTTTCGTCTCCGACGACATCGCAGAACTGACTCGGGTCTTCGTCGACGCGCGTGCCCGTGGAAACGGCGTCGGGTCGTCGATCGTCGAGTTCGTCGAAGGATCGGTTCGCCAATCGCGCCGTACGACAATACGATTGGACACGCGAGCGGACCTCGTCGAGGCCCGGGGCCTGTACTCCAGGCTCGGCTATCGGGAGGTGCCGGCATTCAACGCCGAGCCCTACGCCGAGGTATGGCTGGAAAAGCAACTCCTCTGAACAGCTTTCGTCACCGACGAGCCAGCTCGAGGACCCGTCGCTCGGACAGGGAGACATCGGCGAGCGATGCGGTCAACTCGTCCCACGCCTTCTGAACGCGGAGTTCATCTCGGCGGAGGCGCTTCTGCGCAGCAGCGAGTCTGCGCCGCTCTGCCAGAAGCACATGCCGATCGCGATCTTGCTCGGCCAAGAAGAGGTACGTGTGCGGATCGAACGGATACATGCCAACTCCTAAGGTGTAGTGGGGAATCCATGCATCAGCACCATCACGTGTTCACGCTCCCCCGAGGTCGCGTTCTCGCCGTGTCGACGCCATTTGTCGATGACGGCACGCATCTCCGTGCCCATCTCCTTCGTCTCTTCGGCGGTGAGCCGCAGGACGTCGTCGGAGCTGAACGCCGCCGATACCCACTCATGCCCCCACGACTCGGAAGTCCGGTCGAAATCACGCAGCCGAGACCACTGGTTCGCCAACCAGGAGTCCTTGGACGCCTTGGCAACCGACAGTGACTCGGGCGAGTCGGAGAAGTCGTTCTCGGACCAGCTGAAGCCCTCCTCATTGGCCTCCGACCACCAACGTTGGCGCTTGTCCGAGCCGTTCTCTACCTCCTTGACGAACCCGTGCTCGGCGAGTTTGCGCAGGTGATAGCTCACCGAGGCGGGTGACTCGTCCACCAGATCGCCGAGCTGGGTTGCCGTCATCGATTTGTTGGCGCGGAGTGCATAGAGCAGACGTAACCGGATGGGATGCGTCAGCGCTTTCAGCTCGGACATGTCTGTCAGCTTGCGCGGCGTCCTACCGGGAGGTGGTGGGCTCATGCAACAACCATAGCCCGAAAGAAATATTTCGCAATAGTTCTTTCGGACTCCGTTCGGCTGTATCGGTGGGTGCCATGTATGGAACTACGCCGACGGCTTCAGCATCAACAGCGTCGTCCCGATGCCGACGACGATCGGGGCGGGCACTATCCACCACGACCATCGCCGATCCTGGCCGACGACGTGGAGGGTGCGGATCGACCAGGTCAGACCCACGATCAGCAACACCAGGATCGATGACGCGCCGGCGAGGAGCGGATCGAACCAGGCGAACTGTCCGTAGGGCGAGGGCCACCAGTTCCTGGACACGCATACCCACGTGACGGCGGCGATCGTGGTGAACACCAGCAGGATCGGCCCGGGCGGTTTCGAGGCTTTTCGAGGTGCGTTCGCCGACTCGATGAGGCGGTTCTTCAGGCGCTCGATGATGGTCGTGTTCCCTACGCGTCGGAGGTGGCATCCGCGCTCAGGGTCCCACATTTGTCGATGACTTCGGGGCTAACTGCTGTGCACGGTGACGGCGTATCCGTCGGGGTCACGTAGGACGAAGGTCTTTCCGAAGGGGCCGTCGAAGGGGGCGGTCACGATCGTCACGCCGGCGGCGACGAGATTTTCGTGGAGCGCTTCGGCGTCGTCGCACACCAGCCAGAGGGCAACTCCGAGTCCCGGCTGACCACTGTCGAGATCCGTTTCGGGAGCGGGGTTTCGGACGGCAAACGGTATCGGTGAGGTGGTGAACACCACTGCGCCGGGTGGTGCCTGGGGTGCGCGGACGAGGCCCAGCTGCGATTCGTAGAAGTCTGCACTGACGGCGAGGTCACGTACCTGGAGGGAGAGGAAGCTCGGTCCGGAAACGGTTGCAACGGTCATGTCGTGTCCTTTCGGTAGTTCGTCAAGTTCTTGACGAGATGAACGTATGTCAAGATGTTGACATGAGTCAAGTGGATGTCGACACCTCGATCGGGTACGCCCTCAAGCGGGCCACGTCCGCCCTGCGTTCGGCGATGGACGAGTGCCTACGCGATCTCGATATCACCGTCTCGCAGTACTCGAGCCTCGAACTCCTCGCGCACAAACCGGGACTGTCCAACGCCGAACTCGCGCGCGCGGTATTCGTCAGCAGGCAGGCAACCCATCAACTGCTGGCCGGGCTCACGCGCGGCGGCCTGGTGGAGATCGAGGGGGTAGGTCGAGACCAGCGTCTGTACGTGACGGCCCTGGGCAGGGAGCGCCTGCGGCAAGCGTCGGCCGCTGTCGCCGCGGTGGAAAATGCCATGATTGCGTCGCTGTCCAAGAGTGAGCGAGAAGTGTTGCACCGCAGCCTTGTTACGTGTGCTGAGGCTCTGGACGGGCGCGAGCAGTCGTAACCTCAGTCGATCGAGTCGAGGAATTCCAGCATCGCCGCATTGAACTCGTTCGGCCGGTCCATGTTGGCAGCGTGACCGCAGTTCTCCAAGACCACAGATCGACCACCCGAATTGAGCTTCGCGGACTCGGAAGCATGTGCAGCAGGCCAGAACTGGCTGTCGCGTCCGGCGATTATGAGGTACGGCCTATCGGTACCGGACATGGTTGCGCGCCAGTCCTGCGCCGCATGATCGGCCAGTAGCGCCTTCATCGGGGCCGTGTCGGGTGATGCCATCTTCGGCATCGCGCGCAATGCAAACGCGAGTTTCAGTAGTGCAGGCACCGACTTCCACTGCGGTCGGCCGTGGCCCGTGTCGGGTATTCCGCTGTCGAAGAACGACGTTCGATTGCTGTCGGTCAGACCGTAGAAGCCGTTCGACCAATCGTCGCTGTTCGCCATCTTCGGTGTCTGATCCACCGACACGATGGCTCGAACGCGGTCGGTGCCGAACTGCGAGACGTACGACCAAATGGTGTTGGCCCCCATGGAACCTCCGATCAAGACGGCTTCGTCGACGCCCACCTCCGAGAGGAAATTCGCGATATCGCGTCCGTGCCGCTCCATCGACGCTCCGTGTGTCGGTGCATCGGAGGTGCCGTGACCCCGTCGATCGAGGGCCAGAACACGGTATCCGGCTCGCACCAACGCTTTCTGCTGCAACATCCAGGTGGTCGCCGGTGCGCAGAAGCCGGCGACGAGAACCACGGCCGGGCCGGTGCCTTCGTCGAGATAGTTCAGGGAGACGGCATCGTCGGTGACAACGGTTGGCATGGTGAATCTCCCTGTGTCAGAAGAACTGGGTCAGGCGAAGCCGGCGTGCATTTCCCAGATCAAGATCTCGCTCGCCGTCGATGCTGTCACACGGTGACCTCCGGTGGCGGTGAGTCGTACCGCGTCACCCTGGGCAACGTCTCCGACGGTCTCGAACACTGCGGAACCGTCGGCGACGAAGACGTGACCGTACGGCGCGTCAGGGACGGTGACGGACTCCCCCGGTGCGAGTCGGGCGGCATGCAGCGTCGCGTAGCGGTTGCCGATCCAAACGCCGCCCCGACCCGGCATGCCGGACGCCACCGGAACCAGCTCGCCGCTCGCCAGCTGGTCCTGCACGTCCAGCTCTTCGTAGGAGGGATCGGTTCCATCGGTGTCGGGTGGGATCCACATCTGCACCACGCGCAGCTTTTCTCGGCTGGACCGGCTCGATGCATTGGTCTCGGTGTGCCGAATTCCGGTTCCGGCACTCATGCGTTGAACGAGGCCGGGGTAGATCAGCCCCGAATTACCCTCGGAGTCAGTATGTTTCAGCGTCCCTTCCAACACCCACGTGACGATCTCCATGTTCTCGTGCTGATGGGAGTCGAACCCTTCGCCGGGAAAC
Source organism: Rhodococcus sp. Leaf233 (assembly GCF_001426165.1). NCBI lineage: Bacteria > Bacillati > Actinomycetota > Actinomycetes > Mycobacteriales > Nocardiaceae > Rhodococcus > Rhodococcus sp. Leaf233. The sequence goes on along the minus strand of NZ_LMRO01000012.1, from coordinate 528,824 downwards.
ACCGTGTCCTCGTTGTGCACCATCAGTAGCCCGTGCGCATTGGCCGCCAGGTCGTAATTGCCGGTGGCGGGAAACGACTGCTTGGAATCGAGCCATTCGTTCCACCAGTGATGGCGTTGCGCACCGGGTAAGTGCGTGACCTGCGGCTTCGATGTCATGACGTGCTCAACGCGCACGTCGGATCCCGCATTCCGGTGGGTCTCCGATCTCGACAAATGCTCATATGAGCATAATTACGCTCAAGTGTTGACCGTGACCCGAGTCACTGCCTACGTTTGAGCCCGCCCCACATCGGCCCACACTTTTTCGGAAGGACCCCATGAAACTCGCCACGACAATGAAGTCGGCCGGGCTGGTTGCCCTCGCGACCGTCGTCATCGCAGGATGCTCGACCCCCGGCGACGGCAGCTCGACAGCAACCAATTCTCTACCCGAAGGTGCCAAGGCCAAGATCGGGTTCAGTCAGGCCACCCAGCAGAGCCCCTTCTACGTCTCGCTGACCGATGCAGCGACGGCCGAGGCGCAGGCGCAGGGCAACGAACTACTCAACGTGGACGCCAACGGTGATGTGACGAAGCAGAACAACGACGTTCAGGACCTGATCACTCGCGGCATCAACGTTCTCATCATCAATCCGGTCGACCCCAAAGGCATTGCCCCCGCACTTGCTGCGGCCGAGGCAGCAGGTGTGAAGGTCGTGACCGTCGACCGTCCGATCGACTCGGGAGCCGAGTCCTTCGTCGGACGTGACAACAAGGCAATGGGTCAGCTCGTCGGTGAGGCCATGGTTGCGACTCTTGGCCCAGACGGCGGCAAGGTCATCGAAATCCAGGGTGACGCAGGTGGAACCGTCGCGAAGGACCGAAGCGACGGCTTCCACGCCGCCGCGGATGCCGCATCGAACATCACCATCGTCGAAGGTCCGTACGCGAACTACATCAGGTCCGAGGCGGTGACCGCCATGCAGGATCTGCTGCAGGCGAACCCGGATGTCAAGGCCGTATATGCGCACAACGATGACATGGCTCTCGGTGCACTGCAGGTTCTGCAGGAGAACAACCGCACCGACGTCAAGGTGTTCGGTGTCGACGGTTTGATGGAGGCAGTCAAGGCCATTGCCGACGGAGACCAGTACGTGGCCACGGCGTCGAACGATCCGGGCAGCGAGGGCCAAAAGGCAGTACAGACGGCCATCGCCGTCGCGAACGGCGACAGCGTCGAGTCCTTCGTCGATGCGGGCACTGCATTGGTCGACAAGTCCAACGCCGAAACCCTCGTCGGAGATACCACTTTCGCAGAGTCCTCAGCTCAGTAGCGTCTCTGCTCGATTCAGATCCGCTTCTGTAGTTCAACATATTTCGAGAAAGTCGAGTTCGATAATGGTTCCCCAGCAGATGACTGCTGCCGTGATGTATGCGCCAGGTGATATTCGAGTCGAGCAGGTCGCTGTACCCGAGCCCAAGGCCGGAGAGGTCTTGCTCGAGGTCGCGGCGTGCGGAGTGTGCGGGTCGGACATTCCCCGAATGTTGCGCAACGGTGGCTACAAGATGCCGATCATCTGTGGGCACGAGTTCTCCGCTTACATCGCAGTTCTCGGTGATGGGGTGACCGGCTTCGAGGTGGGCGACCTCGTCTCTGTTCCGCCTCTCATCCCGTGCTACAAATGCGAGTACTGCCTCAAAGGTGAGTTCGGCTTGTGTGAGGACTACGACTACTTCGGGAGTCGTTGCGACGGAGCGTATGCGCAGTATGTGACATCTCCTGTCGGCAATCTGATGAAGATGCCCGACGGGATCGATCCGCGGGCGGCAGCGATGCTCGATCCCGCCGCCATCGCACTGCACGCACTGTGGAAGACCAACCTGCGGACCGGACATCGCGTCCTGGTCATCGGTGCCGGCCCAATCGGCCTGTTCGGTATTCAGTGGGCGAGAATGGCTGGTGCCAGCCAGGTTGTGGCACTGGATCTGAGTCCCGAGAAGGCGGCGATGGCACTCGAAGCCGGTGCTACCCATGCAGTGCAGTCCGCCGACGAGGCTCGCGCACTCGGTGGTCGTGGATTCGACATCGTTCTCGAATCCGCCGGTGTCGCTTCGACAGTCGACCTGGCAGCCGCACTCACCGGACCGCAAGGGCATGCAACGTTCATCGGCATCCCGCATGCACCGGTGACGCTGGAGAAGGAGACGTTCAACAACTTCCTTCGGCAGGAAACCAGCTTGCACGGTTCGTGGAACTCGTTCTCCGCTCCGTTCCCCGGATCCGAATGGCAAACCGCTGCACAGAAATTGGCCGACGGTTCGCTGAAGTGGGAGTTCATGATCACCCATCAACTGCCGCTTTCGGAGCTGCCCGACATGATGAAAGCGCTCGGTGACCGGTCTGTCTTCAGCTCCAAGGTCATCTTCATGCCCAACGAAAGCTGATACATATCATGGGAATATTGCTGAGCCTCGATCTCGGTACCGAGGGCGCTCGGGTAGGAGCATTCACCGATGATGGAGTCGCTCTCGGCTCCGTTCATCGGCCCTACCCGACGGTTTTTCCTCGGCCCGGTTGGGCCGAGCAGAATCCCTCGGACTGGTGGGGTGCTTGTGTCGGCGCTACGCGTGAGTTGCTGGCGCAGCCCGAATGCGTTGCTGCAGGCCCTGTGCTGGCGGTGGCATCGTCGACGACAGCGTCGACTGTCGCCGTTGTCGACGAGGCCGGGAATGCACTGCGCCCGGCGATCCTGTGGATGGACTCCAGAGCCTCTGCACAATCGGATCTGACTGCCACGTTCGTAGCTGACCATCCCATTCTGAAGTGGTCGGGTGGGTCCGATGCGACCGAGTGGTTGCTTCCCAAGGCCATGTGGCTGCAGCAGTGCGAACCGGATACTTTTCACCGAGCAGCTCGGATCGTCGAGGCCATCGACTTCATCACCTTCAAGTTGACCGGCCGGTGGGTCGGGTCGCAGATGAACGCCGTCTGCAAGTACAACTACGACTCGGTCGCCGGCAGGCTCCCGCAGGAGCTGTACGACGCACTCGGAGTCGGGGAGCTGACTGGAAAGCTGCCCGATACGATCCTTCCGGTCGGATCGAGTGCCGGAGTGGTTCGTGTCTGTGCTGCAGAAGAATTGGGAATCTCACCTGACGCCGTCGTCGGGGTGGGTGGCATCGACGCACACGTCTCCCTGCTGGCATGTGGCGGCAAGCCCGAGGGCCTGGTGTCGTTGGTCTCGGGTACCTCCACGGCGATCATCACCGAGATCGACGATCCGTGTGACACCGGTGAAGTGTGGGGCCCGTACCCCCACGCCCTCCGTCAGGACAAGTGGCTGGTGGAAGGTGGCCAGATCACGAGTGGATCCATTCTCAAGTGGGTCGGTGAGGGAATCATGGGTGTGCCGAGGGAGCAGATCGGTTCTCTCATCGATGGCGCTGCTGCCGTAGATCCGAGAAGCCACGGGTTGCTGGCGCTCGACTTCTTCATGGGTAACCGAACACCGCATCGGGACGCCCGGCTGCGCGGGGCAGTCGTCGGTCTGACGCTCGGGACCACCCGGGAAGAGTTGTACCGAGCGGCCGTTGAGGCGGTTGCATGTGGAACCAAGTCGGTACTCGATTCGTTTGCACGCGGGAGCATTTCGTGCGATCGGCTGGTGTTCTCGGGTGGAATGCACAGGAATCGGTTGTGGCAGCAGATCACGACGGACGTACTGGGAATCGAGACCGAGATGGTTCTGAGCGACAATCTGACGCTGCGTGCCTGTGCGGTCATCGCCGCCCGAGCCGCCGGCCTCGTCGGATCTCTGGACGAGGGCGCGGCTCTGTTCAGCCCTCGCACAACGACGTTGGTGCCCGACGCTGCTTTACACGAGCATTACGAACAGACGTACGCGAGCTATGTCGAGCTGACCTCGGTTCTCAAGCCCGTCATGCATCGATCGGTGATCGCATTGGAGAAGCGATGACGACGCCGGACAAGGAACATGACGCGCTGTTGCTCGAAGTGGCACAGCTCTACTACGAACAGAACCGAACTCAGGACGACATCGGTCGACAGCTGCATCTGACCCGATGGAAGATCGGTCGATTGCTCGACGAGGCTCGCAGGTGTGGAATCGTCCGCATTCAGATCGTTCATCCCCAGGCGCGGCAGTCGACCCTCGAGTTGGAATTGTCAAGGCGGTTCGACCTGACCGAGTGCATCGTGGTGCGGACTCACGCAGATCTCTCGGATCAGCGAGCACAGGTGGCGAAGGCTGCTGCCGATTACCTGCAGGGCAGGGGACCTCAGGTTCGTACTCTCGGTGTGTCGTGGGGAAACACGATGCAGGACATTGCCGCTGCGCTTCCCTCGGGCTGGAGTGACGGCGTGGAAGTCATTCAGATCAACGGCAGCATCAGTCGCTCGATCAAGCCGACGACCGCTGCCAACGTGGCGACGAGCATCGCGCACAGTGCCCACGGGCATGCGGTCCTGTTGCCGGTACCGGCGATCGTGGAGCAGGTGTCCACCAAGCGTGCACTGGACAGTGAGCCGTTCATGCGTGAGGTACTCGACAAAGGGCGTGCAGCTGATGTCCTGCTGTTCTCGCTGGGTGCGCTCGATGCCAATTCTGTTCTGGTGCAGAGCGGAGCGATCAGCTCGGACGAGCTGCAACGTCTGCAATCGGCAGGTGCCTGCGGTGACGTTCTGGCGCACTACATCACTCCCGACGGCACACTCGCCGATACCGACCTGGAATCTCGCACGATGGGCCTCTCACTCGACGACCTGCGAGCTGCCCGTTGCTCGGTGGCCGTCGCAGCCGGGCTGCGCAAGGTCGATGTCGTTGCGGGCGCATTGAGAAACGGTCTGTGTTCGGTCCTGATCACGGACGAAGAGACCGCACGCACAGTTCTGGAGAGAAAGCTATGAACGCAGCACTGCGTATGGAGAACATCATTAAAGAGTTCCCGGGAACGTTGGCCTGCAACAAGGCCACGCTCGAGGTGGCCAAGGGCGAGGTTCACTGCCTGCTCGGGGAGAACGGTGCAGGCAAGAGCACGATGATGAAGATCTTGTCCGGCTCCTACCGTCCCGACGGCGGCACCATCACCGTCGACGGTGAGCCGATGAACTTCTCCAGCCCCCTGGACGGGGTCAAGGCCGGAATCAGCACGATCTACCAGGAACTCGATCTGGTTCCCGACCTGACGGTGGCGCAGAATCTGTTCCTCGGACATGCCCCGACACGAGGAATCTTCGTCGACAACAAGGCCCGCAATGCTGCCGCCGCCGACGCCATTGCGCGGGTCGGAGGAAAGTTCGCGCCCACCGCGACCGTGGGTGCGCTGTCGGTGTCGGACCAGCAACTCACCGCCATTGCGCGTGCGCTGACCACCTCCGCGCGGATCATCGTGATGGACGAGCCGTCGGCGACACTGACGGATCATGATCTGTCTGCGGTGTTCGACGTGATTCGCGAACTGGTGGCAGAAGGGAAATCGGTCGTCTACATCTCGCACCGACTCGACGAGATCAAGGAGATCGGACACCGGGCGACGGTCATGCGCGACGGTTCGACGGTAGAAGTGTTCGATGTCGCCAGTACATCCAAGGCCCGGATGGTCGACGCGATGATCGGACGGGCAGTGGATTCTGCAGGCACCACTCGCGGTCCGTTCACCGGTTCCGGGCAGCTTTTGAGCATCGACCAGGCCACCATCCCCGGCGTTCTCGACATTCGAGGAATCTCTGTTCGCCCAGGGGAAATCGTGGGTCTCGCAGGATTGGGCGGCGCGGGCCGCTCCACGCTGCTGTCCGCCGTGTTCGGCGACAATTCAGCAGAACTGGACATGACGTTGCACGGGACGCAGTTCACGTCGATGAATCCGCAGCGAGCAGTTCGGTTGGGCATCGGACTCGTTCCCGAGGACCGTAAGAAGCAGGGTCTGTTGCTTGAAATGTCGGTGGTTCGCAATGCCGGATTGGCAGCCTTGAAACTGTTCGGCATCAATCCTTCCGGACGCGCCGCTTCAGTGGCCCGCGAACCCCTGCAGAAATTGGGCGTGAAGTTCGCGTCCGAAACTCAAGCAGTGGGGCAGCTTTCGGGCGGAAACCAACAGAAGGTGGTACTGGCCAAATGGATGGCTCGGGGTATCTCGCTACTGCTGCTCGACGAGCCGACTCGGGGTCTCGACATCGGTGCGAAAGCGGATCTGTTCGAGCAGGTTCGAGCACTTGCCGATTCCGGAGTCGGAGTACTGATGGCGAGCAGTGAACTGTCGGAGCTGACCGAAAACTGCAACACAGTCTGGGTTCTGCACGAAGGCAAAAACGTAGCCCAGTACGACCCCCACACAACCCCATCGGCCGATATCGCACGAATGGTCGTCACAGGAAGCATCGAAAGCAATGTCTGATACATCTGTCGCCGTCGCCGAAACACTGTCGACGCAGAAGCAGCACCGGCAGAACATTATCGTCAAGTTCAATCTTCTGTTCATCTTCGCGGCGCTGTTCGTCGTTGCCTCACTCGTGGCACCACAGTTCTTGACGTCGCAGAATCTGGCCAATCTGCTGCAGCAGTCGTCGTTGACCGGAATCGTGGCCATCGGAATGACCTTGGTGATTCTGACGGCAGGCATCGATCTGTCGGTGGGAAGTGTTGCGGCACTGGCAGGAATGCTGGTGGCCATCTTCATCGGGATGGGAATCGCCTGGCCCGTCGCGTTGCTGCTCGCTGTGCTGGCGGGAGCGGTCTCCGGCGGTATCGTGGGAAGTTTGAGCGCCTATCTGATGCTGCCGGCGTTCATGGTGACTCTCGCTGCCCTCCAATCGGTGCGTGGACTGACGTACCTGACCACCAACGGAACTCCGACAACATCGGAAATCCCTATGGGACTTCGCTTTCTGGGGGCCGGCTCGGTCGGGCCCATCCCCACGGTCGGAATCATCTTCATCGTGGTGGCCATTGTCGCCGGCATCGTATTGAACAAGACAACATACGGCGAGTACATCTACGCCGTCGGAAGCAACAAGGACGCGGCGCGGTTGTCCGGACTTCCGGTCAAGAAGATCTTGGTCAGCGTGTACGTGATCTCGGGTTCGCTCGCCGCCTTCGCCGGCATTCTGCTGACCGCCCGACTGACCATCGGGCAACCGACCGCCAACCAGGGACTCGAATTGGACGCCATCGCAGCGGTGGTGTTGGGCGGGACCAGTCTGTTCGGCGGCAAGGGCAGCATCTTCGGAACCTTCGTAGCCGTACTGCTGCTCTCGGTGTTGCGAAACCTGTTCAACCTCATGGGATTGAGCTCGTTCTTTCAGATGCTCGTCACGGGCCTCATCCTTGTGGCCGCCCTCATCCTCAACCACGTCCTGGACAGGCGCGGCAGTCGCTAGTTCCGTCCACACCATTCTCGTTACTCGACAAGGAAGTTCCTATGCCGTCTCCGATTTCACCCGCACAACTTGCCCGCTACATCGACCACACTCTGCTCAAGCCGGAAGCGACCGCTGCAGACGTTGCGGCCACCGTCGCCGACGCTGCGAGATTGGGAACGTATTCAGTGTGCGTATCCCCGTCGATGCTTCCGATCGAGTTGCCTGCGGGCTCCAATGTGAAAGTAGCCGTGGTGTGCGGCTTTCCGAGCGGAAAACATGCAACGGAGGTGAAGGCCGCGGAGGCCCGGCTCGCAGTGAGCCAAGGGGCCGACGAGATCGACATGGTCATCGACATCGGCGCAGCCAAGGAGGGCCGCTTCGATGCGATCGAAGCCGATATCGCCGCCGTGCGCGCTGCGGTCGAGCGGCCTGCAGTTCTCAAGGTGATCATCGAGTCGGCCGCGCTTACAGATGACCAGATCGTCAGGGCGTGCCGAGCCGCTGTCGCCGCCGACGCAGATTTCGTCAAAACGTCGACGGGCTTTCATCCCACCGGTGGAGCATCGGCGCATGCGGTAGCCCTGATGTCCGACACCGTACAGGGCAAGTTGGGGGTCAAGGCGTCGGGAGGAATCCGTAGCTACGACGACGCAGTGGCGATGATTGCGGCCGGTGCGACCCGGCTGGGCGTGTCGGGGTCGGAAGCGGTGCTCTCCGGTGCGTCGAACACCGAAGCTACCGCCGGATACTGATCACGATGCGTGATTCCGCATTGCCGTGAAAGTTCGCGTCAAAGCCGCGAGATCGTTCGGGTCAACCAGGTCGAACATTTTCTCTCGTACTGCTTCGACGTGTCCCGGGCTGGCGGCGGCGAGGGTGTTCATGCCCGCTTCGGTGAGTTCGGCGGACATTCCTCGCTTGTCGTCGTCGCATTTGACGCGTGTGACCCAGCCGTTGTCGACGAGTCGGCTGATGGCTCTGGTGACGCCGCTACGAGTCGTGGTGACGGCGTCGGCGAGTTCGCTCATTCGTCGGCGACGGTCGGGTGCCTCGGACAGTACGACCAGCAGCTCGAAGTCGGTGAAGGAGATCCCGGAGTCGCGTGTGAGTTGATTGTCGAGGTCGCGAAGCAGCAGCCGGGTCGCATCGAGGTATGCGCGCCAGGCCTGCTGTTCGTCGGCACCGAGCCACCGTGGTGAGTCCATGCCCCCATGCTAGTTGACAACGCAACTAACCGGTGTACTGTTCTCGGTAGTTGACGAAGCAACTACTTGACCGGAGGCCGGAGCGATGACCGAGACCAACGAACTGACTGCAGACGAGACATGCCGCGCGCAGGAGCACGCCGAGCAGCGGGACCGCATCCGTCAGCAGTACATGAAGCCTGCAGGTGAGCGTCCGGCATCGTCTGCCCGCGGACTTCATCACACGGCTTTGGTCAGCAGCGATGTCGAGGCGACCGTGCGGTTCTATCAAGACCTGCTCGAGTTCCCTCTGACCGAGCTCATCGAGAACCGTGACTACCCGGGTTCGTCGCACTTCTTCTTCGACATCGGCAACAGCAACCTGTTGGCCTTCTTCGACTTCCCCGGACTCGACGTCGGGCCGTACGCGGAGGTGCTGGGCGGTCTGCATCACGTGGCCATCAGTGTCGAGCCCACCCGCTGGGAGCACCTGCGCACCAAGCTGATCGACGCGGGAATCGAATTGATCGAGCACAGCGAGGTCTCGCTCTACTTCCGCGACCCCGACGGTGCACGGCTCGAACTGATCGCCGATCCGCTCGGTGAAATGTACGGCTCGCACGTTCTCTGAGAACACACCTACTTTCGAGATTCGAGGCAATGACATGACCTCTGCAGCAACCACACTCGACCTCCGCCGCGCCGACGACCGATTCAAGACCAAGATCGGCTGGCTGGACTCCAAGCATTCCTTCTCGTTCGGCAACCACTTCGATCGCAGTAACACCCACCACGGCGTCCTCATGGTCAACAACGACGACATCGTCACCCCGGGAATGGGATTCGATACCCACCCGCACCGCGACATGGAGATCATCACCTGGGTTCTGCAGGGATCGCTGGTGCACCAGGATTCGATGGGCCACTCCGGAGTCATCTACCCCGGCCTCGCGCAACGCATGAGTGCGGGCACCGGAATTCTGCACTCGGAGAAGAACGATTCGTGGCGACTCGGCGATACTGCCGGCTCGTACTCGGGCAAGCACGGCGATCCTGTTCGCTTCGTCCAGATGTGGGTCGTGCCCGACGAGCAGGGCATCACCCCGGGCTACGAACAGCTCGAGATCGACAACGAATTGCTCAGCGGCGGTCTGGTTCCCGTCGCATCCGGCATGCCCGACCATGCCGATCACGCCGCCATTCGCATCCAGAACAAGTACGCCGCCATGCACGTGGCGCGCCTACAGCCCGGGCAGGCTCCGGTGGAGATTCCCGATGCACCGTTCGTACACATCTTCGTGGCCGAGGGTGAGGCGATGCTCGAGGGAGTCGGACCCCTCGCGCAGGGCGACGCCGTGCGCGTCAGCGGAGGCGGCGGTCAGAAACTGAGCACTGCCAGCGGTGCCGAAGTGATCGTCTGGGAGATGCACGCCGCGATCGCCGGTTAATCGGTCTCTCGGTGTGGGCGGAACGAATGCTCCTCGTGGTCGAGTTCGTGTTCGAGGCTGCGCATGCTGTTGTCCGGTAGCCGGCCGGCATCGCGCCAGCAGAGCAACTCTTCTCGCTCCACATCGAGGATTCGGCGGCGCGTACTCATCGCAGCAATCTGTTCCGGTGAGATGACCGCGTCGCCGACGTCCGTCTCGTCGAGATGATCGAGTCGACGGTGGTACCGGTCGATGCGATGCTCGAGCTCGCTCCGCAGGATCTCCCGGCCCTCGTCGTCGAGGTTCTCTTCGTCGGCGATGCGATCGAGCTGTGACAGTGCAGCTTTGGCCGATCCCTCACGTGCTTCGTTTCGCAGACGCGCCTCAGCGGCGGGGTCCGCGACGACGTTCAGCTTGCGCACCAGTGGAGCGAACGTGAGGCCCTGTCCAAGGACCGTCACCAGCACGACGAGAAATGCGCAGAACAGCAACAGGTCTCGGCTCTCGAACGGCTCGCCCGAGTCGATCGTCAGAGGGAGCGTGAACACCGCGGCGACGGTGATGACGCCGCGGGTGCCGGCCCAGCTCATCACCACCGCCTCGCGTGGGGACAGCCCGGTCGTGAGCAACCACAGCGGACGCAGTAGGAGCACGCCGGCCAGAGTGACCGTGACCGCGAGGGCGATGGACGTTCCCGAGTAGGCCGAGAGGCCGCCGACCACGGTGGGCAACTGCTCACCGATGAGCAGAAATACGAAGCCCTCGAGCAGCAGATCTATCAGTCGCCACACGGCGCTGGTCTGCAGTCGGCTGGCCCCGGAGATGGCGTGGCGGGTGTGGTGCCCGATCACAAGAGCCGCGACGACCACGGCGAGAACACCCGAGGCGTGAACTTCCTCTGCCGCCAGGTACGCCACGAACGGCGTCGCCAGCGACACGATGTTGAGCAGCAGCGAATCGTGAACGTAGCGCTGTACGAGGCGAATCAGCAGGGCGACGACCAATCCGACGACGATGCCGCCGGCCGCCGCCAACACGAACAACCCACCCGCGTGGACGAAGGTCATGTCCTGACTGGATATTGCGGCGATCGCGACGGTCAGCATCGTCAGCGCCGTCGCGTCGTTCAGCAGTCCCTCACCTTCGATGAGGGTGACGAGTTTCGGTGGGATACCGGCGCGACGGCCAACCGCAAGGGCGGCGACCGGGTCCGGCGGCGCAACCGCGGCACCGAGCGCCATACCGGCGGCCAGGGTGATGCCCGGAACGAGCAACCACATCCCGACGCCCACGAGGGCAGCGGTCGCCACCACGAGGGCGACCGACAGACTCAGGATCGTCCAGACGTTGCGGCGGATCGCGATCAACGAGGAGTTCAGCGCGGCGCTGTAGAGCAGCGGCGGAATCACCAGAGTCAGCACGACTTCGGGGTCGAGAACGATGTCGGGCAACGCCGACGCCGAGACGGTCAGGCCGGCCAAGGTCAACAACGCGGCCGCGGGCAGCGCCGTCTTCTTCGAGATCACCTGCGCGGCGACGATCAGACCCGTCGCCGCCAGGACCAGGCCCAGAGTTTCTATCACCCGGCTGTATTCCACCAGGTCAGGGGTTCAAACTATCTCTTCAGCCCGAACATCTTCGCAATCGTCTTCTCCATGAATGTCGCCGGCAGCAACCGTCGCGCCAGAAACACGACCGGTGCGTTGCTTCCCCTGGCGTACAAGGGTTTCGGCTTGTCGGCCTCGATGGCCTTCAGCACCACTTCGGCGACGTCCTCGGCGGAGATTCCGGTTCCCTCCTTACGATCCAATGACGAGATCGCTGTGTGGAAGTCATCTCGGTGGACCGAATCCGCTGCGATGTACTTGGTGCGGCGTTCGCTGATTCCGGTGTTGATCGATCCCGGCTCCACGGTGGTCATCCACACGCCGAACGGAGAGAGTTCCAGCCGCGCGGCGTCGGAGAATCCCTTGATGGCTGCTTTCGTCGACGCGTACGAGGAGCGGTAGGCGAGCGGAAAGCTCGCAAGCATCGACCCGACCATGACGATGCGGCCGTACCCGCGCTCACGCATGCCGGGAATGACGTTCTGCGACAGCGTCACTGCGCCGAACACGTTCAATTGGAACAATCGCTCGATGGCGTCGGTCGGCAGTTCCTCGAAGGGCCCGGACTGGCTCTCTCCGGCATTGTTGACCAGAACATCGACGGTGCCGAGTTCGGTCACGAATGCGGTGATCGACGCGGAATCGGTGAGATCGAGAGCTCGATACTCGACGCCTGCTGCCCGTTGATCGGAGGTCATCGAATCCGGATTCCGAGAAGTGCCGATAACTCGGTAGCCGCGGGCGACCAGCGCCGACGCGACGGCCCTTCCGATGCCCGACGAAGCTCCGGTGACCACTGCGGTGCGATTCATGCCCAGATGGTACCGGTGCAGTCGGTACGTAGCGCATGACGAAACCGCCCATACCGGCTAGTCTGTTACCCGTGCAAACGAATCCTCCCGCTTTGCTGCTCGAGCACATGTGCATGGCCTTCGGCCCCAAGATTGCGGTCGACGACCTGTCGTTGATGGTTCCGCCCGGGTCGATGTTCGGGTTGGTCGGCCCCAACGGTGCTGGTAAGACGACATGTCTGTCCATGGCGGTCGGGCTGCTCAGACCGCAGTACGGCCGAAGTCTCGTTTTCGGGCGTGACGTCTGGGCCGATCCGATCGCGGCGAAGGAGCTGCTCGGCGTGCTACCCGACGGACTGACATTGCCTTCCCAGTTCACCGGCCACGAGCTCCTGACCTATATCGGTCGACTGCGCGCGATGCCGGAGGACGTCATCGCGCAGCGTCGCGACGAGCTGCTGAACGCGTTGGGTCTCGCCGATGCAGGCGGAACCGTCATCGCCGACTATTCCGCCGGAATGACCAAGAAGATCGGATTGGCCTCGGCGCTGTTGCACGGGCCTCGCCTCTTGGTGTTGGACGAGCCCTTCGAAGCCGTCGATCCCATCTCGTCGACGACGATCCGCAACATCCTGATTCAGTTCGTTCGCTCCGGTGGCTCGGTGATCCTGTCCAGTCACGTCATGGCCCTCGTGGAACGGCTGTGCTCCCACGTCGGTGTCATCACCGGTGGTCGAGTCGTGGCGGCGGGAACGGTCGACGACGTCCGCGCCGGTGGCACCCTCGAAGACGCCTTCGTGCGCCTCGTCGGATCCCGAGACCAGAACCCGGACGGCTTGTCCTGGATGCGCTCGTGAAGTCGGTCGGTCGCACCGTCCTGCAGATGCGAATCACGCTCTACCGCAGGCAGTTCAAGGGCGGACAAGCAGTGGTCAAGACCGTGTTCGGGTTGCTGGGGCTGGCCCTCGCGGTTCTCGCATGCGTGATGGCGGCCCGAACCGACGCGTCGCAGGTATTGGTGGGCGGCACCGCAAGCCTCGGACTGACCCTGACGGGCCTGAGTTGGGTGCTCTTCCCGGTGCTGTCGGGTATCTCCGACGACAACATCCAGCCCCGCCACTTCCAATTGCTGTCCGTCGATCCTGCGCGACTGGCCCGTGCGCTGCTGACCACGTCGGTGATCGGCATGGTGGTTCCGCTGACGATCGTCGCGACGGCGTCCATTCCGATCTACGCTCTGTCGCGGTCGGCTGCCGCAGTACCTCTGGCGCTCGTGGCCTGGCCCGCGACGGTGGTGTTCTTCGTGACGTTGTCACGGGTGGTGACGCTGGCCATGTCGCAACTACTCAAGAGTCGCCGCAGCCGCGAATTCGCGTTGCTGGCGTTCGGCGCTGTCTTCGGAGGCCTGTACTTCCTGCAGTTCCCCATCACGCAGAATCTCGATCGTGTGCTGTCGGGTGAGGTGACGTGGCCGCTGACACTGGCTCATTCGATTCCCTTCGGCTGGGGCATCACCGGCGTCGATGCTGTGCTGGAGGGCAATTGGCTGTTGGCGATCGGCGCGGTGGTGGGATTGCTGCTGCTGGACGTCGCACTGGTGTGGGCCTGGCAGCGACTGGTTCTACGCCACTTCGAGGGACGTGTCTCGACGTCGTCGGGATCGACCCGTAAGCAGACGGCAGAGAAGGGGCGCGACGGTGCAACAGGGTGGCGGGCAACGCGCGTCGGCGCGGTAGTGACCCGAGAGCTGTCTCTGTGGCGCGGTGACATGCGTCGTCGGAGTCAGCTGCTGTCGGTGCTGATTTTCGCAGTGCTGGCCGGCATCGGCCCGCTGGTGACCGACTCGATTCCGTTCAGCGCAGCCTGGGGTGCGTGGATCACGATCTTCATGGCGATGGGTGCGGGATCGAATTCGTACGGTCTCGACGGTGGTTCGATGTGGCATCTGGTGATGATTCCGCAGGCTCTCCCCGACGACATCCGTGGTCGGCAGATCGCCTGGTTGCTGGTTGCGACCCCCTTCGCGATCGTGCCGGTCCTGGTGGTCCGAGTGTTCGGTGATCTCGGGCTCGACCGATGGGAGATCCCTGTCGCCGTGACGATCTCGATGCTCGGAGTCAGCGCCGGTCTGACCGCCGTGAACTCCGTACGCGGTGCCTACCCGGTGCCCGAAGCTACGAAGTCGTTTTCGATGAACACACGGGGGTCGTTCACCGGAAATGCATTCGTATTCCTCATCCTCGGGATAGTGGTCCTGGCCGTGTCGGTCGTGCCCGCACTGCTTCTCGCACTGCTCCTTCCGGGAGCGTGGGCGTATCTGTCCATCCTGGTGGCCGTAGCGATCGGCTGGCTGGGGATGTGGTGGGGCGCGCGAATGGCAGTCGGCACGCTGGTTCGTGACTCCGACAGAATCCTGAACTCGGTGATCTCACGGTAGTGCGCGGATCGCCCGACACGGGTTCCCTGCAGCGAACGTATGCGGCGGTACGTCGCGGGTGACGACACTTCCGGCTCCGATCACCGAGTTCTCTCCGATCGTGACTCCGGGACAGACGATGACGCCTCCGCCGAGCCAGACATTGTCTCCAATAGTGATGGGAAGGGCGCTCTCCCAACGAGATCGACGAGCATCGTGGTCCTCCATGGGATGCAGCGCCGTCAGTAGCTGGGCCCGTGGACCGATCGAGACGTCGTTCCGATGGTGATCGGAGCGCAGTCCAACAGAATGGCGTCGTAGTTCAGAAAGCTGTTGAACCCGATGGAAATGTATGTGCCGTAGTCGCATTGGAATCGTGGCATGATCCACGAGTCCGCTCCGATGGAACCGAGTAGCTCGCCGAGCAGTTCACGTCTTTCTGCGTCCTGGTCTGCCTCGGTTGCGTTGAATCTGTCGAGCAGCTTTCCACACGACACCCGAGACGCCACCAAGTCGGGATCACTGTCTCGATAGAGTTCGCCACGCAGCATCCGGTCTCGATTCTCGCTCATGGACCCGACACTATCGAGCGGTCGGCTTCTCGAACAGCGCCACGCTGAACCACGAACTGCCACCCTCGAAGTCGCGACGGCCGACGTACTGGAAACCCTGCCGAACGTAGTAGTTGCGTAGATCAGTGTTGGTCTCGGCGCAGTCAAGCCGTAGCAGCCCTCGCCCTTCCTGCCTGGTCCGCTGCGACGCCCACTCGAGCAACGACGTCCCCAGTCCCGTACCGGCTTCGCTTCTGTCGATCACCAATCCGTGCACGTAGCCGGCGAGCACATCGGGCTCGGGCCAGATGCTCGGATCGGCCCAGATCAGTCGTAGGGCTCCGACAATCGGGCCACCGGGGCGTCGTCGGGCGACGTGGAACTCCCCTGCCTCTATCTGGGCCGCGACAGTCGACAGCGGTACCTCGCGCGGTGCCCACTGAGCGATTCGCCGGGCGGCCAACCAGTCCTCGGCGGCGTGCCGGAGGTCGAGTATCGTTGCTGCGTCGGCGGCAGACGCGGGTTCTACGGTGAGCACCCTGCCATCGTACGGAGGTGACGAGTCCTATGGTGAACGTGATTGTGGTCGAAAGTGATTCGGACCGAAAGGCCTTCCCGTCGATCGGCGGAGTCCACTTCCGCAGTTGCACGATCCCCGAACTCGTCGACGCTGTGTCGTGGGCAGAGGTTCTACTGTTTCGCACGTTCGAGGCAGTCGACCTGCAGAATGTGTGGCCGCACGCCGACAAGCTTCGCTGGATTCATGTGTCGAGCGCCGGGGTCGATCGGGTGCTGGATCCGGTGCTGCGGGACAGTCCGTGGGTGCTCACCAACTCCGGCGGCATTCTCGACCGTGCGATCGCCGAGTACGTCGCTGCGGGCGTTCTGGCGTCGATGAAGAAGCTGCCCGAAGCGCTTCGGCGACAACGTGAACGGGTCTGGGAGCATCGCCTCACCAGTGGAATCCACAATCGGAGGGTGCTGGTCGTCGGTCCGGGTTCGATCGGCCGCGCCATCGGTCGCGTTCTCGGTGCACTCGGCATGCGTGTCGACGCGGCCGGTACATCCGAGCGGCCGGGAGATGCGGAGTTCGATAGAATTCGTTCGGTGGACGAGTTACCCTCCTACGCAGATGAATACGACGTGGTGGTGCTGTCCGCGCCGCTGACCGAGAAGACCCGCGGGCTCGTGAATGCAGAGGTCCTCGGGGCAATGCGTCACGACGCGGGGCTGGTCAACATCGCCCGTGGGCCCGTTGTCGACGAACAGGCCTTGTGTGAGGCATTGGATTCCGGGGCGATCGGATGGGCCGTGTTGGACGTCTTCGAGGTCGAGCCACTTCCGACGTCGAGTCCGCTGTGGGAGCTCGACAACGTGATTCTGACGGCGCATCTGGCCGGTGACGCCGACGACTTCGCCGATCGGCTGTGGACGCTGTTCGAGGACAATCTCGATAGGTACCGGCGGAACGAGTCCCTGGTCAATGTGGTGGATAAGCAGGCGGGCTACGTCCGCCGGTAGAAGCCGACGTCAATCTATGTGTAACACGCCGTCGCGTGTATTAGTGTCGGTGGAATGCGTGAGATAAACCATTCGGCGGTCGCGTCGACACCCCGCGATGCGGCTTTCGCCTACCTCGACGACTATCGAAACGTCCCGAGGTGGATGTTCGGGATCACGCGGTTCGAGCCGAGGAGTGAGACCACCTCCGGTCTCGGGGCGACGTACGACGCAACCATGCAGATCGGCCCCAAGTCGTTGAATTCGATCGTGCGCGTCACCGAATGGGTCGAGAACGAGCGACTCACGCTCGAATCGGTCGAAGGCCTGTCCAACTCCTCGACCTGGTCTTTCACGGACCTGGATGAGGGCCGGACCCGCCTCGATGTCATCTTCCGTTACAGCCTGCCCGGGGGTATCGCCGGTAAAGTTCTCGGGGCCGTTGTGGAGCCCGTCGTCGGGCAGGCGATTCGGCACACCGAGTCCACATTGCGGTCGCAACTGGAATCGGCCGAACATCGGTAGTCCCGAATAATCGGTACTCTGGCTAACGTGACGGACGAGCCGGAACGACCCCGCGGACTGAGCTTCGGCAGAGTCGCCGAGGAGTACGACCGGGCTCGCCCTGGATACCCGCCGGCGCTGTACACGGATGTTCTTGCCGGCGGTGCGACCCGCGTGTTGGAAGCGGGAGCCGGCACCGGAAAAGCCACCGTCGCGTTGGCCGAACGCGGCGCTTCGGTGGTTGCGGTCGAGCCGGATTCGGGTATGGCCGAGGTGATCCGACGCCGCACCGAGAACATGGACGTCGATGTTCAGGTCTCCCGGTTCGAGGACTTCGTCGGTGCGCCTTCATCGTTCGATGTCGTCGTGGCCGCTCAGGCGTGGCACTGGGTGGACCCCGATCGAGGAGCCGCGGTGGCGGCTCGTGCGTTGGTCCCCGGGGGATCACTTCGGTTGTGGTGGAACATGCCCGGTCAGCTCGACGGGCCGGTGTGGGAGTCGGTGCGGGCTGCGTACATCGCGACCGAGCCGGACGCCGCGCCGCTGTTGGCGCACTCCCTCGGCGTGCAATCCGAGACCGCGGTACCCCGCGCGGCCGGCTTCGGCCCCTGGTCCACGTCGACGTACGAGTGGGTTCAGCGTTACTCCGCGGACGAATTCTGCGCGATGGCCGCGACATATTCGAGTCACCTGATTCTCACCGACACACGTCGGCAGGAAGTGCTCCGAGCGGTTCATGCGGCTATCGACAGCCACGGCCACCTGGATTATCAGTACGTCACGCAGATGATGACGGCGACTCGAGGCTAGGCCACCGTCGTGGTGCAGACGACGAATTGCCGTGCTTCGTAGGCGAATCCGCCTTCGGGGCAGTCGTTGGGGTCCGCGGTACCGGTCTTGATCTCGGTGACCTTTTCCACGCTCGTCGCGCTGGGGTCTGCGCAATCGACGCGGGCGGGCTCGTCCATTCCGGTACTCGGCACGCTCATGCAGCCGTCGATGACCCAGTCGACGTCGAGGCACAATGCGCCCTGCTCGACACCGTTCAGAGTCTCGTAGTACGTCTGGTTGACGTCGGTGGGGCACTGCTCGTTCTCTGCGGCTTTGGCGATGACCTTGTAGTTGGACTCCATGCTACCGCATTCGGCGTTGTCGATTTCGGCGGCCGTCATCGTGCCACCGAGCTTGACGCACTGGCCGATCTCGACGTCGATGTCGGTGGAGCCACCAGCGTCGATGCCTTCCTGGCCGGACACGTTGTCGGTGGTGGTGGGGGCTGCGGAGCTGCTGGAGGCAGTGGTGTCTGCGGCAACGGCGGTGCCGGCGTCAGACGACGAACAGCCCGCGGCGAGCATCAGCGTGAGGGCTGCACCCGCGGCGAGAAGGCCTCGAGATAGTGCGTGCATCGTGGCATGACCTTTTGGACTCGTCCAGGCGAAGGAGCATTCCTTCGTCGGCAGCCCCGCGGGCCACCGATGAAAGATTCTCGACCATCCGGGCGGTTTTGCAAAGTCACGAACGGAACACGATGCGCGCCACCCACTTGGTGTTGTGCACACCGGGAAGCGCGGGAACAATAACGCGTGCCGGGTAGCCGTGATCGAGCGAGAGATCGACGCCGTTGACTTTCAATGCCAACAGTGAATCAGGATGGAGAGCTTGATTGCCCTGCAGCACAGCACGACCGAATGGGCCACCCTGTTCTATCGAAATGACTTCCGCGGACCTGGGTGCGGGTACACCTGCCAATGCTGCGAGTTCGGCCAACGGAACGCCCGTCCAACTCTGCGTGGTCGACCACCCTTCGACACAGGCGATGGGAAGTTCGGCGGTGTGCTGAGTCATCGACAGCAGCCTGCCGCGGGAGAGCACCACCGGTTCCATGTTCTCCGAAGTACTTTCGACGGACAGTGTCCAGTCTGCGCCCGTCTGTTCTTCGGTGACTCCGGCCGCCTCGGCAGTGCGATTGATCTGAAAGTCGTTGGGCCCGTCGCCGTACGACCGCCCACGCGGAAGGAGAATTGCCGCCTTGCGTAGGACGCCGCCGACGGTCTGCCCCACCGTCAACACGGCCACGAAACCCATTCCGGCGGCGACCAATCCGATCGCACCGCGTCGGCTCATGGTCTGGTGTGGCCGGCTCGGCGCTTCGTTGCGAGCACGCAAGACGTCCATCAACGATTCCGATCGAAGGGTCCGCCACATCAGCGGCACCTTGAGGCCGAGGTGCACCAGGAATCCGGCGATGAAAACCCAGGCACCGAAGTAGTGAGCGGCGTAGAAGTCGAAGCCGAACACGTAGTCGTATTGGATGTTCAGCACGCCGGTCACGATCTCGAACAGCAGACCTCCGACGAGTGCCAGCAGCGACAGTCGTTCGAGTGCATGTGCCGGCGACCGCACCGGCGGCAGTTCGACGAGCTTGGGCATCACCGACCAGAGCTTGGCGATGACGAGCGGGACGATGATCAGGCCCAGCCCGACGTGCAGGCCCTGCGTCAGCTGGTACAGCCAGGCTGGGTTCGTCGGCCAGTCGAAGAACGGTAAGCGCAACCACCCGACGGCACCTGGTTTGGCCTGGCCGAACTGCGGCCCGTACGCGCTGTAGGACAGTAGGCCTGTCAGAATCACGATCGGCAGCGCAACGAGCAGCACCGCGCCGAACACCGACGTCAACCACGTGCTGCGCAGCGGACTGCGAAAGCGCGCGAGCGGGTTGGGTGCGTCGGCCATGTATGGCATTCGCTGCCCGACCCGTCCCGGATGTGTGGCGGCGAGTTCCCCTTCCTGTTCCATGGCTCGGTAGAAGGCCTCGGCATCCTCGGCCGTCGACACCTTGGGGCGGCTGGACGCCCATCGGCGGAACAGCATTTCGTATCGGTCGCCCAACGCCGAGGGCAGTGCCGGATAGCGTGCCGCGATCTCGGCCGCTCGTTTGTTCAGCAACGCCGCTCGGACAGTGTCCACTGTCGCAGAATCGAATTCGGCGGGCAGTGGCCCACCTGCCACGAGAGCGCGTACCAACTCTTCTTGACGGCGCGCCAGGTCGTCGTTCACCTCGCGTACCCGGACGTCCGTACCCCGGTGATGCGATCGAGTCCCGCCGCATCTGCGATCGCATCCAGTTCTGCGAGTAGCTCGGCCTCGGGTGGATAGTGACCGTCGCGTTCGAGCATCAGGGGCGTGCGATGACCGGCCATCGCAAAGGTCCGTAGTAATTCGAGGACTTCGTCGGGCACGGGCGCAGTGTGGGTGTCGTGATAGATGCCGCCACGGACCGTGCCACCGGCGATGTGGCAGTAGGCAATTCGATCCAGCGGCAGGCGTTCGAGTTCGGTCCACGGGTCGCGGCCTCGATTGAGTGCGTTCGCGTACACGTTGGCGATGTCGAGCACCAGGCTCACGCCGGTCCGCTCGACGAGTTCTGCCAGGAACTCACTCTCGGTCAATTGGTCTTCCGGCCAATCGAAGAGGGTTGCAATGTTTTCCACCGCCAGCGGAACCGGCACACCATCCTGCGTTCGTGCGATGTTTCGCGCGAGCGCCGTCAGTGCTTCGTGGGTGCGTGGTACCGGAAGCAGATGACCGGCCTCGATTCCGTCGGCGCGGACGAAGGCGATGTGCTCGCTCACCAGCGGGGATCCGAGCATGGATGCCACTCGTGCCAGTCGGTCGATATGGTGCTGTTCCACCGGCTCGGCACCGCCCAAGGACAACGAGATTCCGTGCGTGACGACGGGAACTCCCAAGGTGACGAGGCGATCGGGTGCCTGCTCACCGATCGATTCGGCGATGACCTCGCAGAACGCCAGCCCCGGGAGTTCCGAGACGATGCCGGATATCTCCGAGCGCCAACCGATCCCGAGCCCGACGGGCACTGTGTCGGTGTTCAACCTCCACAACCTCCGCCGCCGCATCCCCCACCGCCACCGCCGCAACTGCTACTGCCGCCGTCGCCTCCGCTGCCTCCGCTGTCGCCGCCGAAGCCGAACGACGCGGCCCCACCGGCCTGGGCGGTGCCGTAGCTGAGTGCACCGGCCATCGCCGGATCGAGCATCAGCAGGGCCCCTGCTCCGAAAATGGCTGCAGACAATCCGGCACGAGTCGGCCCGTAGGCGGTGAAGGACGGTCGCGCGCGGGGTGAAAGGTAGTCGTTCTCGGCGCGGAGCCGGCGTAGTTCGGTATCGCCCGCAGCTGTCCGACGGCGTCGACGAAGCAGAACCGGCACCGCCGCGAACAGGACGAGCACGATCGCGACGAGAAACCAGACGGGCTTGCCGTTCGCGGTGCCGGCGACGATGCGGGCAATTCCGACTGCGATGACGAAGACAACCGGGAATACCCGTGTGACAGCGGAGCCGCGTGCGCCGTGCAGCAGACCCTCGTCGACGAGAGTGCTCCGCAGTTGCGCGCATGTGCCCGACATGTTCGCCACCAGTCGGGAGCGAACCAGGGGTGCTTTACCGCTACCGAGGCGTTCGAGAACGGTGCGGGTGAACCAGTCCAGCTGTGACCGCTCGATGGCGCTCAGCTCGCGGCGCTTTCTTCCTTGCGAGTCGATGATCTCGGCACCGCGAAGTATGGCCAACGACGCCATCACTGCCTGGGAGTCGCTGGTGAGCACACCTACTTCGGGGGGTGTGAGCACGCGGCCTGCCGACGTCACCGGGGTCGATCGGTGAGCGGCTATCCAGTTCCCCGCCATCGTCAGGAGTATCGCGAGAACGGCCGCGAGCAGGTACCAGCGGAGAAAGTCTGTGCTGGGGATGCCCCAGGTGTCCGAACCGCTCATGGCCACACCCACTTTCCGTCGGATCCAGCATCTGATGCTCAGTATCGGGCCCGTGGGCGAGAAAGCAACCCCGACGACGTCCCCGCGGGGACGGGTGCGTCGGTTTCCCGCCGTTCTTGTCGGTGCCTCGTCGTACTGTCGTCGAACGTACATTCGACGAGTGGGGGCATTCATGGTCGAGACTGCAGACATCGAGACGGAGATATGCGCGCTGGCGGGCCAGATCGCGGCTGCATCTGCGCAGTATCTGATCCTGGTCGGTGAGTTCGATGCTCGACGTGGGTGGGCCGCGTGGGAGACGAGGTCCTGCGCGCACTGGTTGTCCTGGCGCGCCGGAGTCGATCTGCACACTGCCCGTGAGCAGGTGCGGGTGGCCAAGGCGATGCGCGAGCTGCCCCTGATCACCTCTGCGTACCTGAGCGGCACGGTGTCGTACTCGAAGGTGCGCGCGATGACCCGTGTCGCAACTGCCGACAACGAAGCGTCACTGCTGCAGAAGGCGCTCGATGCACCCGCCGCGCACATCGAACGTCTCTGCCGTGGTCTGAAGAAGGCGATGCGGCCGACCAGAGGCAACGGCGTCGACCTCGATCCGTGTGTGGGACGGTGGCGCTGGGACGACGAGGACGGCTCGCTCGTGGTGACGGCGCGCTTTCGGCCCGAGGACGGCAAGCGATTTCTGGCTGCGGTGACCAGGGCCGAGTACGAGCGCACTCGCACGGAGGTGGAATCCGAGGGTGACCGGTCGGCCCCGGCGCCGCCGAACCCCGTTCCTGCGCTCGTCGCGATGGCGGAGATGGTGTGCGCCGCCATCGATTCACCGGTCGTCTCACCTGCCGCGGAGGTGTTGATACACCTCGGAGACAGCACCGAAGCCGGGTGCGATCATGCTCATTTCGATGACGGGCCCGGGCTCGACGACGAAACTCTCGCTCAGGTGTTGTGTTCGTCGGTCATGCGAGTCGTCGGTCACGGCCGGTTGGGAAAAACGGTGCGGTGGAGTACCACTGCCAAAGCACCGAGCCGAACCCAGCTGCGTCAGTTGATCATTCGCGATCGATGCTGCTCGGTGCCCGGGTGCGGACGCACCCGGTTTCTGCATGCTCACCACGTCACCTACCGCTCGCGGGGAGGTGCGACCTCGCTCGACAACTTGGTCCTGTTGTGCGGCGAACACCATCGAGCACTGCACGACGGCTACTTCCTCATCGAATCCCTCGGCCACCAACGATTCACGTTCCGGCACCCGTCGGGAGGAGAGATGGTTCACGCGCCGGCGCTGTCCGGAGACGCCGAGGTCCGCCGGCGGCAATATCAGCACATCGAACCCGACGCCATTGTCCCGAACTGGGGCGGGGAAGGCCTCGACCTGAGCTACGCGACCGACGTTCTGATCACCAACTGGCAGCAGGCTGCATGAAAAGGGGCCGTTCAGGGCAAGTTAGTGTGACGAAGAGACTCGGACAAGAAGCGGTGGGATATGAGCGTCGACAGATCGATGGCGGACGAACAGTCCTGGCCGGTGGAACAATGGCCGAGCTGTGAGGATGCGACCAGGCCGGAAAACGACCCGTTCTACGCCGCGCCCGAGGGCTACGAAGCGGCTCTACCGGGGACGATTCTCAAGGTGAGGCCTGTCGAGGTCGCGATGTTCGGCCACGTGCGACAGCGAGTCGACGCATGGCAGCTGCTGTACCGCACCGCCGATCTGGGCGGTGTACCGCAGGCCAGTGTGACGACGGTGCTGCGGCCGCAGAATGCCGAACCGGTGTTGCTCTCGTACCAGTGCGCCATCGACGGCGTTGCGTCCTCGTGCTTCCCGTCCTACGCGCTTCGACGGGGCTCGAAGGCCCTCGGCGCAGTTCCTCAGTTCGAGTTTCTGCTGGTTCTGCATGCCCTGCGCCGCGGATGGACCATCTCGATCCCCGACCACGAGGGACCGGACGGACATTGGGGGTCGCCGCAGGAACCAGGATTCTGCACACTCGACGCGATCCGCGCGGCGCTGTCGTTCGAGTCGTTGGAGCTGCACGAGAGCACGCCCGTGGCATTGTGGGGATATTCGGGCGGCGGGCTCGCGACGTCGTGGGCCGCAGAAATGGCCCCTGAGTACGCACCGGAGCTCGAGCTCGTCGGTGCCGCCCTCGGCTCCCCCGTCGGCGATCCGGGTTCTGCGTTCACCAGGCTCAACGCGACGCTGCACGCGGCTCTGCCGACGCTTGTTGTCGCGGGACTGCGACGCACCTACCCCGATCTCGATCGTGTGGTGCGTCAGTACGTCAGCGAGGACGGAATGCGCATTCTCGATTCCGTCGAATCGATGACGACCGTTCGCGCTGTCAGACGGCTGGCTCGGCACGATCTCGACAACTACATCGACATTCCGCTTGCCGACCTGCTCGCCCTACCCGAGATCGTGCAGGTGTTCCAGGACATCCAGCCCGGTCGCACTGCTCCGTCGGTGCCGTTGCTGGTCGTGCAGGCCGTGCACGACCAGATCATTGCCGTCGACGACGTCGACGGCCAGGTCGATCGGTATCTCGAAGCCGGCGCACACGTGACCTACCTGCGAGATCGGCTGAGCGAGCACCTGTCGCTGCATCCGCTCAGTGCGCCCCTGACCCTCGATTGGCTGGCCGATCGCTTTGCCGGCCTTCCTGTTGCCGAACCGGCGACCAGAACGGTGTGGTCGACAGCGTTCTCGTTCGCGGCTGTACGGGGCTTGATGTCTCTGACCTGGACAACCGTCCGAGCATTGACCGTCGGCGTCAGGGCGTAGCTACTCTCGGTGCGATGCAGCGAACCTGGGTACGGATTCTCACCGGAACGATCGCGACGCTGGGCATCGTCACCGGACTCGTCGCGATGGGGGCGTACTACACCGACACCCGCATCAACGTTCTGATCGCGCTGGCATCGTTCGTTCCCCTGATGCTCGTCGCTGTCGTGGTCGGTGCCGTCGTCGCGCTGATCGGTAGGCAATGGATTCTGGCGGCGGTGTCCGCGGTCGTGTTGGCAGCAGCCGCTGTGGCGTACGCACCTCTGTACGTGGCCGACGCGGCATCCCAGGACGACGCGAGCGGCAATGCCGTCCGGCTGCGGGTGATGCAGGCCAACCTGATGGTGGGCAGCGCCGATCCGTCGGTCGTCGTCGGATCGGCACGCGACAACGCCGTCGACGTCGTGACGATCCAAGAGCTGACCGATGCGTCGGTGCTCGGGCTACGGGATGCCGGCATGGAGCAACTCTTTCCGTACAGCTACCTGCGAGCGTTGCCGACGGGTGGCGGAGGTGCCGGAATCTACAGTCGCACACCGCTGTCCGACAATCGCGAACTCGCCGGTTATGGGCCCGTGAACCTGGCCACCTCCGTCGACGTTCCCGGATCGGAGCCAGTGACGCTCCTGGCCGTCCATCCCGGCCCCGCATACGTCACCCCGGCCGATATCTGGACCGCCGAATTGGACACGCTCCGTAGCGATCTCGAGGCGGTGTCGGCAAGCGGTCCCGTCATCGTCAGTGGTGATTTCAACACCACGTATTCGCACAAAAAGTTCAGGAACCTACTCGATGCCGGATATGCCGACGCTGCATCACAATTGGGGATGGGGCTGATACCGACCTATCCCACGGACAAGGGCACTCCGGCCGTCGTCGGCATCGACCACATTCTCACCAATTCCGGGCACGCCCGATCACTGGAAAGAATCGACCTCCCGGGATCGGACCACCACGGCCTGATCGGGGAGATCGAGTTCTCCGGAGTCAGCTGACGCGCGCCGACTGCTTGCGAGACTTGCCGCACTGCAACAGAATTCGCACCTTGGCTGGAGTTCCGTCGAGTGAGGTCACGATGTCGTCGCGGGTCCGTGCTGCGGCGTCGGACACCTGCTCGAGGGACGTGACGGCCGGGTCGAGCGTCGCGACGATCTCGACCACGCGCTGTCCCCTGTCCGAGACAGAGCGACCGGAGGCCGAGACGATTCCGTCGTGACCTGCCAGCGTCTTGGCTGCACTACGGGCGGCGGTGCCGAGGTCGACGCTGAGCCTGCCGTCGACCTGCTCTCCGTCCACGTTCGTGACGTCGGCCGACGTGGATCCGAAGGCCACGGTCCCGACCGATCGTCGCGGCAGGTGCGCGAGCAACCACCACAGACCCAGCAGGATCAGCACGACAGCGGCTGCGCCGAGAGCCCAGGGCCACCAACCGGCGTCGACGGCAGTGTCGACGAACGCGGCGTCCAGCCGCTCGCGGCCGGGAAGCTCGCCGCGTTCCCAGGCGATGGCTCCGCCGCCGAGAGCGATCAGAGCCAGCCCGACGACGGCTGTGCCGGTGCGGTCGAGCGATGCGGTTGCGCGTTTCACAGCTGCTGTCCTTTCATGAGGTCTGTCCTGTCGTTCGCACTCGGGTGCGCACCTTGGGTGCCGACGCGAGTGGGCGGAGGGCGTCGTCCACGGACGTCACGACCGCGGATTTGAGAGCCGAGGTGTCGGTACCGGCCACGGTGGATACGGCGACGGTGACCTTCTTGTTGCCCGCCTTGGCGGACGCGGTGTCGACGCCGACACTGTCCAGGGCGGCAGATCGCGCGACGGCAGCGACGTCGCCCTTACGAAGCCAGACGCCCTGCTCGTTGAGAGCACGGTGGGTGCGACGACGTGGGCGAATTGCCACGAACACGAGAACGAATCCGATGACGACGGCGGCGATACCTGCGGGCAGCATCCACTGCTGAGCGGTGAGCCCATCGAGGTTCGAT
Organism: Rhodococcus sp. Leaf233; assembly: GCF_001426165.1. Lineage (NCBI taxonomy): Bacteria > Bacillati > Actinomycetota > Actinomycetes > Mycobacteriales > Nocardiaceae > Rhodococcus > Rhodococcus sp. Leaf233. The sequence continues at coordinate 501,932 of NZ_LMRO01000012.1, read as the reverse complement.
GCGGCCGGGCCGACCCACTCGGAGCCGTCGAGAGCGCCCAGCTTCAGCAGCGCCTCGCGTCCGAGTACGACTCCGGCGGCGATGAGAACGAGAGCGAACAGGACGGCCGGAACAGCTGCGGTGGGGTTGGCCACCGGCTTCTTGCTTGCTTGCTCTGTCACTGCACTCTCCCTTCTTCGCTGGTGGGCTCGGCCGGTATGCATTCGACCGTCACGTCGACTCGGTCGACGGTGTAGATACCGAGTTCGGACAGGTCTCTGGCCACGGCGGCGCGAACGTTCGCAGCCACTTTCGCCAACGGTGAGGGCCAGGTGACTCCGACGGAGACCTTCGCTCGCACTCGCTCGCCGGTGATCGTCACATCGGCCTTCGGCAGATCACGCCCACCGAGGAGGTGCAGTCCGGGCTGGCGGTCGGTGACGGAGTCGGTGCCGCGGGCCGCCAGAACGGCCAGGCGTTCGACTGCCTTGTGCTTGATCTCCAGGGAACCGCGATCGCCGGGGTCCGCGAGTGACCCCGGGGTTGCGGCCGGTGTCCCTGGGGTCGTGGGGGTTGCTGCTGTGTCAGTCACGACCGCGACCACGCATGATCGAGTTCAGATCCAGTTCACCGTCGATGTAGCGGCCGACGAAGAAACCGAGTCCGCCGAGGACGATGGCGATGAGGAAGCCGGTGAAGCCGCCGGCTGCTGCGGCGATGGCCAGCAGAAGTCCCACGAACAAACCGATGGTTGCAGTGGTCATGGTCTTGTCTCCAGTCAGAGTGTTCGGATGTCGAGAGTTCAGATGTCGAAGTAGTTGCGTCGAGTGACGCGTTTGCGGAGCCGGGCGATGCGTTTCGGCAGTGTGCGCAGTGGCGTCGGTACCGAGGACGAACGGAACGCTGTCGGTGCGCTGGCAGTGTTGATCGGATTCGACGGAAGTACGGCGAACCGGCGGTCGACTTCCGCGAGCTCTGCCATGTACCGGGCGGGATCACCACCGATGTCGGGGTGGTGTTCTCGGGCCACAGCGCGCCGGGCCGCCTTGTACGCGGCGGCCCGGTCGCGCGCTGAATGCTCGTTCACCTGGTCAGACTCGCACAATTCAGACCCGGACGACATCCTCGACTGTGACGTGCACGGGCCCGTCGACCATTGCCGCGACGGTGCTACGCACTGCCTCGGCGGTCTCCCGTACGGCGTAGCCGAACTGGAGAGTGACGTGTACCTCGGTGCCGTCGTCTGCGATCCGGATGCCGGCGACGCGGCGTCCGGGTAGATAGGTCGCAGCCTCGCCGAACATGCCGCCGTGCAGCCCGACGACACCGTCGATCGCCTGTACGGCGTCGGCGATGTCCTCGGACTTGTCACGGTCCGTCGGGTTCGGGTCGGTCACTGCACTCGGGTGGAGGCGGTCTCGGTGGTCTCCTCTTCGTCCGAGCCGTCGTCCAGGTAGATGTCGTGAACGACGATGTTGACCTCGGTGACCTCGAGGCCCGTCATGCGCTCGACGGCGTTGATGACGTTGCGACGAATGCCTGCTGCGAGGTCTGCGATCGAGACGCCGTAATCGGCGACGATGTCGATGTCGACCGCTGCCTGACGCTCGCCGACCTCGACCGAGACGCCCTGCGACTGGTTGACGCGGGCACCCGGGATACGCTCGCGCAGGGCACCGATCGCGCGGCTCGCTCCGCCGCCGACGGCATGTACGCCCTGGACCTCACGGGTGGCGATGCCGGCGATCTTCGAGACGACGGTATCGGCAATGGTGGTGCGGCCCTGCGAGCTGACGAGCACGGAATCCGACTTCGTGGTGATGTCGGTCTTGCCTTCGCCTGCTGCGGATACGGTTGCCTTGGTGTCCGTCGTGGAGCTCATGACTGCCTCTCTTCGCTGAGTAGTGGTGCACAGTGTGTGTCAGGAGTTGGTCGTAGCTCGATCACCGAAACGCACGTACAAATAAAGTGACCTACGTCATAGATTACGTCTGGGGGCCCGATGGAGTGGAGAGATGCGTCGGACCGCGTACTCGTCGGCGCAGCCGCGCTCGGCGAGACGGATGCGTTCGAGGAGATCGTGGGCCGATACGGACCGGAGATGTTTCGGTACGCCCGAAACATGCTGTCCGATCAGGGTGCAGCAGAGGAGGTGGTGCAGGACGCGTTCGTCGCAGCGTGGAAGGGGCTCGACAACTTCCGGGGCGATTCGGCTCTGCGCACCTGGCTGTTCTCGTTGGTCTCGCACAAAGTGATAGATCATCGCCGGCGTCGCAGCGTTCCTCCTGCGGAAGACTGGGTATTCGAGCGCAAGAGCACGGGCGCGGGCAGTGATCCCGAGGCGGACGTCGAAGCAGACAGCTTCATGGCCGAATTGGGTGTGGCACTGGCGGAGTTGCCCTATCGGCAGCGGGCCTGCTGGTTGCTTCGGGAGGTCGAGGGCCTGACCCATCCGGAGATCGGCGCGATCATGACGTTGTCCGCAGGAGCAGTACGAGGTCAATTGACCAGAGCACGAGCAACATTGAGCGAAAGGTTGGCGACATGGCGAACCCGGTAGAACCGAATGCGGTTCTCGCGCGTGCTGCCACCGAGCTTCGGGAGGCACCGCAGGAACCGAACTGGGTGGACATCAGCTCGTCCATCCTCGCGAAAGTGCGCAATACGACGCGCCGCACCTGGCCGATCGACAGCGTCTTCCCGGCGGGTTCAGCGGCTGATCCACGGGACTCACTGCGGATCAGCGATCACATCGTCAAGACGACGTTGCGCCGTGCTCTCGCGGGCGTACACGGTGCACAGCCCACCGAGATCGACCTCGATCTCGACGATCACGCCTGCACAGGCCTGTTCGTCGCGGTGATCGGCGTGTACGGCGACGATCTGCAGGCGGCAGGCGAAGAACTGGCATCGATCGCCATCGACGTGGTCGCGGACCTGCTCGGCGTCACCCTCGGCAGGGATGCGGTCGAAATCCGCGTCGACGACATCGAGGAGCGCTAGCGGATCGGGGTTGTTCGAGGAGCGCTAGCGTAAAAACTCCGTCATGACCGCAGGTCGTGAGCGTAGGAAAGCGTAAGGAACGCGTTTTCGTTCGCTGGTGGGATCCAGGATCGAGCAATGACCGAATTGCTCTGTCTCACGGTGGCCGCGTTCGTCGCGGTCTACCTGTTCGTCGCTCTTCTCGATCCCGAGAGGTTCTGACGCCGCCATGAATCCTGCTCTGCTTGCCGGTCTTCAGATCGCTGTGGTCATCGTCGTGTTGGCGGCGGCGTACGTGCCGCTCGGTGACTACATGGCCCGGGTGTTCGGTTCGACCCACGACACTCGGGTCGAGAGTCTGCTCTATCGGGTGGCCCGGGTGAACTCGTCGTCGGAACAGACCTGGGTCGGCTATTCCACCAGCCTGCTCGGGTTCTCGTTCGCCGGGGTCGTATTCCTGTTCGTACTGCAGCGAATTCAAGGTGTGCTCCCGCTGAACGGTGGCCTGTCGGGGGTGAGTCCGGCGATGGCGTTCAACACTGCGGCGTCGTTCGTCACCAACACCAACTGGCAGTCGTACGTTCCCGAGACCACGCTGTCGAATCTGACGCAGCCGCTGGGGCTGGCGGTGCAGAACTTCGTCTCTGCTGCAGTCGGTCTCGCGGTGGCGATCGCCGTCGTGCGCGGCTTCGTTCGGGTGTCGACGGGCGGTGAGCTCGGCAATTTCTGGGTCGACCTCACGCGCGGGACGCTCCGTATTCTGCTGCCGCTCTCCGTGCTCGTCGCGGTGATCATGCTGACTCAGGGCACCGTGATGTCGTTCTCGTCCGGCTTCACCTCCACCGGTCTCGATGGGCAGACGGTCACCAATGCGCTTGCGCCCGTTGCCTCGCAGGAGGCGATCAAGGAGATCGGCACCAACGGTGGTGGCATTCTGGCGGCCAACTCGGCGCACCCGTTCGAGAACCCGACACCACTGACCAACATCGTGCAGATCATCTCGTTGCTGCTGATCCCGGTGGCCCTCACTCGTACGTTCGGCACGATGATCGGCAACCGCAAGCAGGGTCTGACGCTGCTGGCGGTGATGGCGACGCTGTGGGCGACGTTGTTGGCGGTGACGTTGTTCGCCGAATCCGGTACCCGTGGAGTGGCAGCAACGGCCGCGGGCGCGATGATGGAAGGCAAGGAAGTTCGCTTCGGCATCCCGGCGTCTGCGCTGTTCGCGGTGTCGACGACCGGAACATCGACCGGCGCAGTCAATTCGGCCCACGACAGTATGTCTGCGCTGGGCGGCGGAGCGGTGTTGCTGAACATGCTGTTCGGCGAGATCGCGCCGGGTGGCGTCGGCACCGGTCTCTACGGATTGCTGGTGCTCGCGGTCATCGCCGTCTTCGTCGGTGGTCTGCTCGTCGGCCGAACTCCGGAATTCCTCGGCAAGAAGCTGGGTCGACGGGCCATCACGATGGCCGCGCTCTCGGTTCTCGTGATGCCGATCCTCGTGCTCGTCGGCACGTCGATCACGGTGATACTCGAATCCACGACGAGCTATCAGGGCAACCCGGGCATCCACGGATTCACCGAGGTGCTCTACGCCTATGCATCGGCATCGAACAACAACGGCAGCGCTTTCGGCGGCCTGACGGTGACGAGCGACTGGTTCCAGATCTCCCTCGGTATCGCGATGCTGCTCGGCCGCCTTCTGCCGATCGTCTTCGTATTGGCACTGGCCGGTTCGCTGGCGACGACCAAACGCAGCGCGCCCAACGCTGGCACCCTGCCCACCGATGGACCGTTGTTCGGCACGCTGCTGATCGGTACCTCCATTCTGGTCGCGGCCCTCACCTTCTTCCCCGCACTTGCTCTCGGACCCATAGCAGAGGCCATGCAATGAACCTGTCACTGAACACCGCTCTACCCGGCGCGTTTCGCAAACTCGATCCGCGTCACCTGGCCCGCAACCCGGTCATGTTCGTCGTCTTTCTCGGCTCGATCGTCACGACGATCCTGTCGATCGCTCAGCCGTCGGTGTTCGCCTGGTTCGTCACCGGCTGGCTGTGGTTCACGGTGCTGTTCGCGAACCTCGCCGAATCCGTTGCCGAAGGCCGCGGCAAGGCGCAGGCGGCCAGCCTGCGAAAGGTGAAGCAGGACACTACTGCTCGACGACGCACGGCGTCGGGTGCCGAGTTCGTGATCACCGAGGTGGCCGGTGCCGAATTGAAGGTCGGCGACGAGGTCGTCGTCTCGGCCGGTGAGGTCATTCCCGGCGACGGCGATGTCATCGAGGGCATTGCAACCGTCGACGAATCCGCCATCACCGGTGAGTCGGCTCCCGTGGTCCGTGAATCCGGCGGCGATCGGTCGGCCGTCACCGGCGGCACCATCGTGCTCTCCGACGAGATCGTCGTGAAAATCACTGCAGCGCAGGGCGAGACGTTCGTGGATCGGATGATCGCCCTCGTCGAGGGCGCGGCGCGGCAGAAGACGCCGAACGAGATCGCCCTGAACATCCTGCTCGCGTCGCTGACCATCGTGTTTCTCTTCGCTGTCGTCGCCATCGGTCCGATGTCGAATTACGCTGGACAGCAACAGGATCCAATCCAGCTGATTGCCCTGCTCGTCTGCCTGATCCCCACGACCATCGGGGCACTGCTCTCGGCCATCGGTATCGCGGGCATGGACCGGTTGGTGCAGCGCAACGTACTGGCAATGTCCGGCCGGGCAGTGGAGGCGGCAGGCGACATCGACACCCTGCTGATGGACAAGACCGGGACCATCACTTTCGGTAACCGCCGCGCCACCGGCCTGCATCCGGCGACGGGCATCGACGCCGCCGAATTGGCTCGCGCCGCTCGGCTGTCGTCGCTGGCCGACGGCACCCCCGAGGGGCGCAGCATCGTCGAACTGGTCGAGCGAGACTTCGAATCCGTCACGGCAGAAGGTGAATCCGAGCGCGGGGAGTTCGTGGCGTTCACGGCGCAAACTCGGATGAGCGGGTTGGATCTACCGGGCATGGAGATCCGCAAGGGTGCAGCGGATTCGGTCTACAGTTGGATTCGCGACGGCGGCGGGACGGCCGATCTGGACGGCACCGTGCACGACATCGCGCAGAACGGCGGCACTCCGCTGGTGGTCGCGGTACGCGAAACCGGTTCTGCTGCTCGCGCTCTCGGTGTCGTCGAACTCTCGGACGTCGTCAAACCCGGCATTGCCGAACGGTTCGCTCAGCTGCGGGCCATGGGCATCCGAACCGTGATGGTCACCGGTGACAATCCGCTGACCGCCAAAGCCATTGCTGCCGAGGCAGGTGTCGACGACTACCTGGCCGAGGCCACTCCCGAGGACAAGCTCACGCTCATCCGGCAGGAGCAGGAAGGCGGCAGGCTCGTTGCGATGACCGGCGACGGCACCAACGACGCCCCGGCTCTCGCGCAGGCCGACGTCGGCGTGGCGATGAACACCGGCACCTCGGCGGCCAAGGAAGCCGGCAACATGGTGGATCTCGATTCCGATCCGACCAAACTGATCGAGATCGTCGAGATCGGTAAGCAGCTGCTCATCACTCGCGGTGCTCTGACGACGTTCTCGTTGGCCAACGATTTGGCGAAGTACTTCGCGATTCTGCCGGCGATGTTCTCCACCGTCTATCCCCAGCTGGGCGGGCTCAACATCATGCACCTGGCGACCCCGGAATCGGCGATCCTGTCCGCGGTGATCTTCAATGCGCTCGTCATCGTGGCGCTGATTCCGTTGGCACTCAAAGGTGTTCGATACACCCCGGCGTCCGCAGCTGCGTTGCTGCGGCGGAACCTACTGGTCTACGGCGTCGGCGGCGTCATCAGTCCGTTCGTCGGTATCTGGCTCATCGACCTGCTCGTTCGACTCATTCCAGGGATTGGCTGACCATGCGTTTCGTACAGGGATTTCTCCGTCAGGTCGTCGCCGGCTTCGCAGTGCTGCTGGCGCTCACCGTGATCCTCGGCATCGCCTATCCGGCTGTGGTCTGGGGCATCAGCCGCATCGGCACCGACTCCGCCGAGGGGTCACCGCTGCGTGACGCACAGGGCTGCGTCGTCGGCAGCTCGCTGATCGGCGTCGATCCGCAGGTGGCTCCGGGAGAGCCGGATCCGTTCTTCCACACCCGCGTCACGGGCTCGGTATCGGACGACGACGCGTTCGCGCCGGGAGATCCGGCCGCAGCGCTACCGACCAATCAGGGCCCGTCGAGCGAGGTACTCGCGTCGTTCGTCGAACAGCGCCGAGCCGCCATCGCAGCCCGGGAAAACGTCGACCCGTCCACGATTCCGGCCGACGCCGTCACCGGCTCCGGATCCGGTATCGATCCCGATATCAGTCCCGCCTACGCGGCCCTCCAGGTCGCCCGGGTGGCCCAGGTCAACGGAGCGTCGGTCGACGATGTCGAGGCGCTGGTCGACAAGTACACCCGCGGCCCGCAGTACGGTGTACTCGGTGCCGAAGCGGTGAATGTCCCGGAGTTGAACCTGGCACTGCGGGACGCATACCGGCCGGGTGAGGAGACAGGCTGTGGCGGACAGGGGTGAGCTGCGGATCTACCTCGGTGCCGCGCCCGGCGTCGGCAAGACCTTCGCCATGCTCGGCGAAGCTCGTCGGCTGCAGGATCGCGGACGTGACGTGGTCGCGGCCGTCGTGGAAACGCACGGCCGGGCGCGAACCATCGAGGCGCTCGAGGGCATCGAAGTCCTGCCGATGGCCACGGTCCGTTATCGCGGATCCTCTGCGCAGGAACTCGATCTCGACGCGGTCCTGACGCGTCGCCCCGAGGTGGTGCTCGTCGACGAACTGGCGCACACCAACACTCCGGGCAGCGTCCACGACAAGCGGTGGCAGGACGTCGAAGTGCTGCTCGACGCGGGCATCGACGTCATCTCCACCCTCAACGTGCAGCACCTCGAATCGCTGAACGACGTGGTGCAGCAGATCACCGGTGTTCCGCAGCGAGAGACGGTTCCCGACAGCGTGGTTCGGGCCGCCGACGAAGTCGAGCTGGTCGACATCACACCCGAGGCGCTGCAGAGCAGGCTGCGGCACGGCAACGTCTACGCCGCCGACAAAGTAGACGCCGCGCTGAGCAACTACTTCCGCGGCGGCAACCTGACGGCTCTGCGTGAGCTCGCACTGCTGTGGATCGCCGACCAGGTCGACGCCGCATTGGTGAAGTACCGCAAGGACAATCGCATCACCGACACCTGGGAGGCGCGCGAGCGGGTGGTGGTCGCGGTGACGGGCGGCCCCGAGTCGGAAACCCTGCTGCGGCGGGCGAGTCGGATCGCCTCGAAGTCCAGTGCCGAACTGATGGTGCTGCACATCGTTCGCGGAGACGGCCTCATGGGCGTGTCCGCACCGCAGATGGGTTCCGTGCGCAAGCTCGCCGCCGGCCTCGGTGCGAGTGTGCACAGCGTCGTCGGGGACGACGTGCCCACCACTCTGCTCGATTTCGCGCGCGGAGTGAACGCCACGCAGTTGGTGATCGGTACCTCGAGAAGGTCACGTGCCGCCCGCATTCTCGACGAGGGTATCGGTGCGGCCGTGGTGCAGAACTCGGGAAAGATCGACGTGCACATGGTCACTCACGCCGAGCAGGCCCGTCGGCGGAGTCTGCAGGTCGATTCGGGTCGTCGACGGGTGATCGCCTGGCTCGCCGCGGTTCTCGTGCCTTGCTTGGCCGCTGCAGTGCTGAGCACGGTCGGTCCGGACTTCGATTCCAGCGGTGAGAGCGCCCTGTTCTTCATGGTGGTGCTGTGTGTGGCGCTGCTCGGAGGTGTTGCACCGGCGGCACTCTCGGCGCTGATCGCAGGATTTCTGCTGAACTATTTCTTCACCACACCCAGATACAGCCTGACGATCGCCGAGCCGGACAACTTCGTCGTGACCGTCGTACTGCTGCTGGTCGCTGTGGCAGTCGCGGCCTTGGTGGATGCGGCCGCTCGTCGGACGCGTCAGGCACGCCGGGCGACGCAGGAAGCCGAACTGTTGACCCTGTTCGCGGGGTCCGTCCTGCGCGGTGCCGATCTGGGCGCGCTGCTCGAGCGCGCACGGGAGACGTATCGGCAGTCCGGCGTCGCACTGTGGGACAACCAGTCCCGGTCCATCGTGGGCAGCTCGGGCGAACACCCGCCGACCGATCGCAACGGGGCCGACACCGAGATCGACGCGGGCGATTTCACGCTGCTGCTCGTCGGCGAACGCACCCGCGCCCACGATCGCCGCGTCCTCGCAGCCGTGGCCAACCAAGCCGCGGGCATGGTGCGCCAAGCCCGTTTGGCCGAGGAAGCCAGCCGCGCCAACGCACTGGCCGAGGCCGACGCGTTGCGTCGAGCATTGCTCTCGGCGGTCAGCCACGATCTGCGAACGCCGCTGTCGGCGGTCAAGGCAGCCTCGTCGTCGCTGCGCAGCACCGACGTTCAGTTCTCGCCCGAGGACACCGACGAACTGCTCGCCACCATCGACGAGTCGGCCGACCAGTTGACGGCATTGGTGACCAATCTGCTCGACTCCTCGCGGCTGCAAGCCGGTGTGGTGCAACCCAGTCTGCGTCCCGTCTTCGTCGACGACGTACTGGCAGGCGCGCTGGTAGGGGCCGACGAGCGCGTGCGGGTCGAGGTGGGCGACGTCGAAGTGCTCGCCGATCCGGGTCTGCTCGAACGAGTGCTCGCGAACCTGGTGGCGAACAGTGCCCGCTACGCCCCCACCGGCGAGATCACCGTGCGCGCCGCAGTGCACGGGGACATGGCCGCCATCTCCGTCGTCGACCACGGCCCCGGCATCACCGTCGGGGCCGAAGCGACCATGTTCGACGCGTTCCAACGCCTCGGTGACCGTGACAACTCGGTGGGCGTCGGACTCGGCCTGTCGGTGGTGCGAGGATTCGTACGGGCCATGGGCGGTACCGTCACGGCGTCGGACACCGTCGGCGGAGGGCTGACGATGACGGTCGAGTTGAAGGCGGCGAGCAGGTGAAGGTACGGGCGCTCGTCGTCGACGACGAACCACAGATCGTGCGGGCGCTGCGGATCAATCTGAACGTCCGCGGATTCGAGGTCGTCAGCGCGGCTACGGGTGGGGAAGCACTGCGGGTGGCCGCGAACTTCCACCCGGACATCGTGATCCTGGACCTCGGTCTGCCCGACATCGACGGTATCGACGTCATAGCAGGTCTGCGAGGATGGACCGATGTGCCGATTCTGGTGCTCTCGGCGCGCACCGACTCGGCCGACACCGTCGAGGCACTCGATGCCGGGGCGGACGACTTCGTGACCAAGCCGTTCGGCATGGACGAGCTGCTGGCGCGACTGCGCGCGGCCCTGCGCCGCGGTCCGCAATCGGTGGCGGATCCCATCGTCGAGACCGCGGACTTCACGGTCGACCTCGCCGCCAAAACCGTTGTTCGACAGGGTGAGAACGTGCACCTGACGCGCACCGAATGGGGCGTCCTCGAACTGCTCGTCCGCAACGAGGGGAAACTGGTGTCGCAGAAGGAGATTCTGCGTACCGTGTGGGGACCCGGGCACGAACGCGAAACACATTATCTGCGAATCTATCTCGGCCAACTACGCCAGAAGTTGGAACGAGACCCAGCGGCACCGGTGCATCTGATCACCGAAACCGGCATGGGCTATCGATTCGTGAGCTGAGCGCTACCCGCGCCCGCACCTACCCACCCAGTACCTCACCTTCGCGGCGTGGGTCCGCTCCGCCGATCCAGCCACCATCGGTGCGTTGCAGCGCGCTCAGCCCGCTCGACTGGTCGGCAACCGAGACCTGGTGGCCCTTCTCGCGCAGCGTCACCACGACCGGATCGTTCTCTCCGGTCACGTTGGGATGTTCGCCGCCGTAGTTGGTGGACGGGGTGTTGGCCGCTCCGAAGTCGACCATCGACACCGCCTGCTGCGGGTCCATTCCCCAATCGAGCAGTCCTACCAGTGTTTTGACGACGAACTGGATGATCACCGACCCGCCGGGTGAGCCCGCGACGAGAACGAGATCTCCGCGTGTGCCGTCGTCGCTGCGGTCGAACACCAGGGTCGGGGCCATCGAACTGCGCGGGCGCTTGCCTGGCTCGACACGGTTGGCCATGGGAGTTCCGTCCTCGGCCACCGGCGCGGCGGAGAAGTCGGTCAGCTGATTGTTGAGCAGGAAGCCGTCGACCATGTGGAACGAGCCGAAAGCCGACTCGACGGTCGTCGTCATCGAGGCTGCGTTGCCCTCGCCGTCGACGATGGAGATGTGGCTGGTGCCGTGCTCGGGATCGGTGGACGAGGCGAACTGCACGGGCCCGAAGTCGCCCGGTTTCGCGGTACCCATCGACTTGCCTTCGTCGATCAGTCCTGCTCTGCTGCTGAGGTACTCGGGGTCGAGCAGGGTGTCGGGCGAGCCGCCGGGTAGGGGCACGAAGTCCGGATCGGCGACGTACTTGTCGCGATCGGCGTAGGCCAAACGCTCGGCCTCGGAGATCAGATGCACGGCCTCGGCGGTCGGCTTGCCGCCGTTGGCGTCCATGTCCGTCGGGGCGTACTGCGCCAGATCGAAGTTCGACAGAATGCCCATCGTCGAGGCCACCGCGATTCCACCGGAGGACGGCCCCGGCATTCCGCAGATGTCGTGATCGCGGTACGGCGTGCACACTGCGGTACGGGTCTTCGGCTCGTAGCCGGCGAGGTCGTCCAACGTGATCTGCCCCGGGGTACGGCCGGCGGTGGTATCGGCTGTCGCGTCGACGATGGCCTGGGCTATGTCGCCGGTGTAGAAGGCGTCGGCACCGTCGGTTGCGATGGCGGACAACGTCTTCGACATCGCTGGGTTGTTCAGCACCGTGCCGGCGGGCTTACCGGTACCGTCGGGCTGCAGGAAGTAGTCCTTGGACGCCGGGTCGAGTGCGAGCTTCGGTGCCGAGTCCGCGATGGACGAGGCCATGCGCGGGCTGATCTCGATTCCGTTGTCGGCGAGCTCGATCGCTGGTCGGAACAGATCCCCCCACGGCTTGTCGCCGTGATCCTCGTGCGCCTGCTCGAGCATGCGCACAACGCCCGGCACGCCGATCGATCGGCCACTGGACCGCGCATCGGGTTGCGGCACAGTGCGGTTGACGTCGTCGATGTACCGCAGGTAGTCGCCGGTGGCACTCATCGGCGCGGTCTCGCGACCGTCGTAGCTCTGCACCTCGCCCGACGCGGCGTCGTAGTACATCAGAAAAGCGCCGCCGCCGATTCCCGACGACTGGGGTTCGACGAGCCCGAGCACGGTCTGCGCGACGATGAGTGCGTCGGCCGCGGTGCCGCCGTCGCGTAGTACCTCGCACGCGGCTGCAGTGGAGACCGGGTTGGCGGTGGAGACCGAGTACGACGGCGTCTCCACCGGAGTCATGTTCGACCGATATCCGGTCGCCACTTCCGGATTGGTGGAGATGTCACCCGAGCCGGTGCTCGGACTCTTTCCTACCGGGGTGCCGCCACTGGCACCGAGCACGCAGCTGTCCGCGGTGTCGGTACCGGCGTCGTCGCTACTGCTGCACGCGACGAGCGGCACCAGCAGAAGAGCACAGGCGAGGGCGGTGTAGCGAACAGGGCGCATTCCGGTTGCAGACACCGCTCGACGCTAACACCGTGGTCACCGTTGCTGCGCGGATTCGAGAAGCCAATGCGCGATGGGGGCGGGCCTGCCGTACAGATAGCCCTGTGCGAAACGGCAGTCGAGTTGCTCGATGATCGCAGCTTGTTCCTCGGTCTCGACCCCCTCGGCGACGGTGGCCACGGGCAGCGCGGACGCCATGGCGGTGATCGCGCGAATGAGCTGGACGTCGGAATCGGAGACGCCGATCTCGTGGACGAAGGACTTGTCGATCTTGAGCAGTGCAATCGGCATCTTGCGCAACCGGTTCAGCGAGGAGTAGCCGATACCGAAATCGTCGAGCACGATGAGTACGCCCATGGCGGCGAGCTGATCGAGCACGGTCTTCGCTGCGCCGATGTCGTCGATCAGAACGCCTTCGGTGATCTCGAGCGCCAGGTCCGCGCCGGTGACGCCGAAGGTATCGAGCACCCGTTGGACGATGCCCGGCAGGGAATCGTCGCGCAGCTGCATCGGCGAGACGTTGACCGACATGGTGACGTCCTGCCCGTTCGCGCGCAGCGTCACCAGATCGGAGATCGCTGTGCGCAGTACCCACTCACCGATCTCCTCGATGAGATTGGTCGATTCGGCGATCGGGATGAACTCGTTCGGCGTCCGTACTCGCCCCTGCCAGTTCCAGCGCACGAGCGCCTCGTAGACAACGGTTTTGCGGGACTTCGTGGCGACGATCGGTTGGTAGTAGACCTCGAGTTCCCCGCGCCGGATCGCGCCCCGAAGCGCGGTGGCGGTCTCGATCGCCGATGTTGCTCGCGCACGCAAGGACTCGTCGAAGAACGCGTAGCGAGACGCCCCGAGAGATTTCGCGTGATACATCGCGGTGTCGGCCTCGCGGATGGCGTCGTGCAGTCGTTCGGCGTCGGCGATGCCCACCGAAGCCGAGACGTAGGCGGTGGCAGCACTGAGCGGGAACGGCTCGCTCAGTCGCTCGATGATGCGGCGCGCCAACAGTTCCGAACCGGAACGGTCGCGGCGGGTGAGCACCACGAACTCGTCGCCGGCATACCGAACGACGGTGTCGGCGGCAGCGACGGCCGCGCGGATGCGACGTGCCGCGGCGACGATCAACTCGTCTCCGACGCGGTGGCCGTACGAATCGTTGACCATCTTGAAGTTGTCGAGGTCGACGAACAGAGTGCAGGTGCGTCCGGGTCGCTGGGCGCGTTCGTGTCGGGCGTACTCCGCGTCGAGCGTCGTGCGGTTCGGCAGTCCGGTGAGCAGGTCGTGTGCCGCGAGGTAGCGGGCATGCTCTTCGCCGGTCTGCACTCGGGCCAGGGCGCGTTCGCCGCGCAGGAAGGCACCGACCAGGATCGAGGCGAGCAACAGCGAGCGGACGATCAGGTCGCCGGTGGAGACCGCCGAACCGAGCAGCGGCACGGTCGCGCAGACCACCAACATCAACACCACGAAGACCACCCGACGGCTGCTGTGGGCGGGTGCGGGGGTCTGCCGGTGCGACACCGTGCGCATCGACGGGTCGAGCGCTGCCATTGCCAGCGACAGGTACGCGAACAGATAGATGCCGTCGAGCAACCCCGAGGACGGAGCGTCGTCGGTCGTCGCCGCGAAGGCGTAGGACACGTCGCCGACGAACGTCGCCACCAGGGCGAGCAGCGCCCAGAACAGCGCGGCGGAGCGGGGTTTCGAGGAGAAGAGCAGATACGTCGTCAACGTGATCAACGCTGCGTCGATCGCCGGATAGATCCCGTTCATCACCGTCGACACGGACGAACGCGGCAGGTCGAGGGCCGGAGAGATCAGCAGCAACCACGACAGGAACAACGTGCCGAGGAAGATCAGGCCTGCATCGACGAGGGGGGTGATGTCGTCGATCGACCGGCGGTCTCGGATCCACCGAGACAGGGAGTATCCCACCAGGGCGTACCCGGTGAGAGTGAAGAGATCCGGGAGCAGCGAGAACGATCGATCCAGTGCGTCCGGATCGCTGCGAAACGAGACTCCGAACATGAAGAGCACCGAGGCTCCGAACAGAGCCCACCAGCATCGGGCGTCGCTCGGACGGTAGCGACGAATTGCCGCACTGATCGCCACGACCGATCCCACGGCGACAACGGCCAGCACGCCGGCACGCACGTCGGCACTGCCCTGGACGAACACCGCCACCGCGACGACGGCCACCGCAGCCAGGAACGCGGTCCGCACCGACGGCACGGCGAATGGCGCAGCGGCCTTCGCATTCATCGAAGGACCCCACTTCCCCTCGCCGTGCGGCGCTCGCACCTTCTCCGCTGACGCCTTCATCGGTGAATATACGTCTTTGCCTGCACAAACGGTGACCAGGGTCACTAATTGCCTTCGAACAGACCTCGGCTCCACCCACCCGTCGAAAACTGACGTCAACCGAAGGTTGACGGCAGGCGGTCGTCAACCTAAGGTTGACGCATGACCGAATCAACGAAGATCACCAATCCAGTCCGACTCGACGACCTGATCGCCGCCATCGAGAAGGTGCACACCGACGCCCTCGATCAGCTCTCCGACGCGGTGATCGCCGCCGATGCGCTCGGCGACATCGCCGACCATCTGATCGGACACTTCGTGGATCGAGCACGTCGTTCAGGTGCGTCCTGGACTGCCATCGGCGCCTCGATGGGTGT
The DNA here is from genome assembly GCF_001426165.1 of Rhodococcus sp. Leaf233. NCBI lineage: Bacteria > Bacillati > Actinomycetota > Actinomycetes > Mycobacteriales > Nocardiaceae > Rhodococcus > Rhodococcus sp. Leaf233. The sequence continues at coordinate 486,687 of NZ_LMRO01000012.1, read as the reverse complement.
CAGCAAGCAGGCGGTGCAGAAACGTTTCGTGGCCAAGGGCGGCGACGACCCTGCCGAGCTCGACGCCAGCCAGGGCTTCTCTCGCTTCACTCCGCGCGCACGAAATGTGGTGGTGGGGGCGCAGAACGAAGCCCGGGCGACGAGCAACGACCACATCACCACGGGCCACTTGATCCTCGGCCTGCTCGGCGAGCCCGAGGGCTTCGCCGCGAAGCTGCTGGGTGCGCAGGGGCTCACCGACGAGCAGATCCGCGCCGCGGTGACGGCGACGCTGCCCGCACCGGCCGATCCCCTGCCGGCGCTGATTCCATTCGACGCCGGTGCCCAGAAGGCACTGGAATTGACCTTCCGTGAGGCGCTTCGGTTGGGACACAACTACATCGGCACCGAGCACATCCTGTTGGCGTTGCTCGAGAACGAGGATGCCACCCTGACCGAGCTCGGGGTCCGCAAAGACGCCATCGAGAGCGGACTGGCAACCGCGCTGGGAAGCTGATGAACCGCCGTCAGGAGGCCATTGCTTCGGCCTGCTCGACGGCGAACCGAACGTCCTCCTCGATGAGATCACCGTTGATCGCGGCACCGGCCTTCACGCCTGCCGCAGATGCCGCGACGACGGTGTCCATGGGTGCCGCTACGTTGCCGGCCACCCACACTCCTGGCACGGACGTCGCCCCGACCGGGTCGGCCTCGATGTAGGTGCCCAGGACGTGCCCGTTCATCACCATCTCGGTTGTCTCGAGTCCCAATGACTCGAGAACGTCCGCGCGGGAAGTGAAGTTGGGGCCGACGACCACGGCGTCGAGCGCGACGGCGACGCCGTTCGCCAACGTGACGCCGACGATGGCGTCGTTCTCGACGTCGACTCGCGTGATCTCTTCTTCGACCACGACGATCCCGCGGGCGCGCATCCGCGTCAGATCCTCGGGGCTCAGTTCCGTTGCAGTGTGGGTGAAGACGGTGACGTTCTCGGACAGCTGACGCCACATCTGGGCCTGGTGTCCGGACATGACGCTGCCGATGATGCCGATCGCCCGGTCTCGGACCTCCCACCCGTGGCAGTACGGGCAGTGCAGTACATCGCGGCCCCAGCGCTCGGCGAGCCCCGGAATGCTGGGAAGAATGTCGGTGAGACCGGTGGTGACCAGAACGCGACGGCCTCGAACGACGGTGCCGTCGGCGAGGGACACGTCGAACCCGGAGTCGGTCCGCACCGCCGACGTCGCGGTGCCGTCGACGATGCGGACGCCGTAGTGCTCGGCCTCGATACGGCCGAGGCGAACGAGCTCGAGCGGAGATTCGCCGTCGCGCGTGAGGTAGTTGTGCGAATGGGCGGCCGGAGCGTTGCGCGGATCGCCGGCGTCGATGATCGTCACGGATCGGCGCGAGCGTCCGAGAGCTACCGCGGCGCTGAGCCCGGCGACTCCGCCGCCGACGATGATCGCATCGACGCGGACATTCTCGGTGGGCGCTGGGGCGTTATCTGAAGTCATGTCTGCAGTGTGCAGACGGGACTACCGCCTTGGCAAGATAAATTGCCAAAACAGCAACTCGTGAAAGACGAAAGTACCTCCAGGCGGTGCTCGCACTCGAAACGAGGTAGCTACCCCGTTTTTCGGCGCCTTGACAACGTCACCGGTCGCCATCGCCAGCCGTAAGCGCGGATCCACCGCTTGAACAGGCTGTTCGGTTGCGGTGTACTGGTCGGCAGGAACAAGTTGGGGGCGCTATGGGGAATTTCCACATCGGGGATACGGTCGTCGCTATCCGAAATCTGGGCCGCGTGCGGTGGCGAAGCGGCATTCCCAAGGGAACCGTGGGGATCGTCGTAGGCATCGACTGGCTCGGCGACGCTCGAGTGGACTTCACCGCCGACGCATCGATGCGAGCGCGCGGAGAAGCGCTGGAACACATCGTGGCCGACGGTGACGTCCGAACGGTGCGCGCCGCGCCTCGCCGCTTGTTCGGCTAGTTGCCGTCGGTTCGCTCGTCGTCGGTGGCCGGTCCGGTTTCGATGGCCCCGCCCTCGCTGGACCAGTCGTTGGTGTCTGCGCCCGCAGCCGGGTCGGACTGCACGTCTTCTTCGGCGTCGGGGGTCGAGTTCTCGTCGTGCTTCGGATCAGTCATGTGAGGTGTGTACCCGTGCGGTGCCGGACGAACCGTCGGCACCGCACGGATAGCATACTGCCGGTCCTACAGTCCGAAGGGCAGCGTTCCCGGTGCCAGTTCGAAGCCGCTGCTACCAGCGGAAATGGAGCCGAAGCCGGCGAGGATCGCGTTGATGAAGTTGGTGATCATGAGATGTTCCTTTGCTTCGATGTGTAGACGTACTCGTGGGACAACCCGGTCGAGGTTACCGGCCGCGGTAGCGTCGAACCTGTGAGGAACCCTGGGATCTACGTCGGGATTGCTGTTGCCGTGAGCCTGCTTGCGGCGTGTTCTTCGCCCAGTGCACCGGACGCCGACGTCCCGGACACCCCGGCTTCGGCGCCACTGAACTATGTGGCGCTGGGTGATTCCGCGGCGTCGGGGCCACGCATCCCGGAGCAGGTGGGTGTGCCGGGCTGCGAGCAGTCCGACTCGAACTACCCACACGTCGTCGCGGCTCAGCTCGAGGTCGCGTCCTTCGTCGACGTCACGTGCGGCGGGGCAGTGACCGAGAACCTGGTCTCGACGCCCCAAAGCACCTCCAGCGGGGATCAGCCCGTCCAACTCGACGCGGTGACGCCCGAGACCGATCTGGTGACTGTGACGATCGGTGGCAACGACATCGGCCTCGTCTCGACCGCGGTGGGCTGCCTGACGTTCGCGAATTCCTCGACCGGCAACGTCTGCAAGGACCGACTCACCGCCGGCGGAGTCGACACCGTCGCCGCCACCATCGAGGCCGAGGCTCCGGGCTGGGGAGCGATGCTCGACGCGGTAGCCGAGCGTGCGCCCGACGCGCGGATCCTCGTCGTCGGGTACGGAACGTATCTCCCCGACGGTGGCTGCTTCCCCACTCAGCCGGTTCTCTCCGAGGACGCCGACTACATCCAGAGCAGCATCACCGCCATGAACCAGGCGCTGAAGACACAGGCCGAGGAGCACGGGGCGGAGTTCGTCGACACCGAGGCACTGAGCGTCGGCCACGATGTCTGCGCGGCAGTCGATCAACGGTACTTCGAGGGCGTCATCCCGGAGAACCCCGCAGCGCCACTGCACCCGACGGCAGCCGGCATGGCCGCCATCGGTGACGAGGTCGCCGCGATCGTGCGAAGCGAATAGGTTTCCACGAGAAGGTAACTGGCTCTACCCGGGCGGTCGACTATCGGGAAGTGTCAACCGTATGGTCTCGTGGTCTGCAGTATTCGGCGTGTTCGCCGTCGCCCTCGTGTTGGTTCTGACACCTGGTCCCAACATGATCTACCTTGTCTCGCGCAGCATCTCGCAGGGGCGGCGGGCGGGAATGGTGTCCCTCGCAGGTGTGGCTGTCGGCTTCCTGGTCTACCTGACGGCGACCAATCTCGGCTTGGCTGCAGTGTTCACGGCCGTGCCTGCGCTGTACGTCGCGGTCAAGCTCGCCGGTGCCGCCTACCTCGGTTGGCTTGCGGTGCAGGCCCTACGCGGAACGGTCTCCGCCTTCGAGCCGACTGCGCTGCAGCAGGATTCGAACCGCAGGCTGTTCATGATGGGGCTGGTGACCAACCTGCTGAACCCGAAGATCGCCATCATGTACATCTCGGTCATTCCGCAGTTCGTCGATCCTGCTGCCGGACCCGTTTTGCTGCAGGGTTTCGCACTCGGCGGCGTGCAGATAGCTGTAGCGGTTGTGATCAACCTGGCCATCGTGGTGCTGGCGGGATCGATCGCCCGATTTCTCGCCGTCCGGCCGACGTGGCTGAAGGTGCAGCGTTACCTGATGGGCACAGTGCTCGGGTTACTGGCGGTCCGTGTCGCTACCGACGGCGGGCGACCGCTCCCGGCGTGATCGACGCGTGGCACGCAGATCCGGATCCAACCGTCGCCGTATGCCTTCGGATGCAGCCGGCCCCGGAAGGAACTGTGCGTGGCTCTCGCGCAGAGTCCTTCCTGTCTCGCGGTCGACGAGGACCGGATCGATCGGTCGGCCATCTCCGTCCACCAGCACCACCCGCCGATCCTGTTGCGGCACATGCTTGTTTCCCCATGCATACAGAGCGACGATGACCGTGCTGAGTTCACGGGCCCGCGCCGTCGGTACGTACTCGTGGCGCGGGGGGTGCTCGCTGTATTGCACCTTGGTCAGCATCCCGCCGTCGACCAGGCCTTTGAGTCTGCGCGCCAACATGTTCGGAGCAATACCGAGATTGGACTCCAGCTCGTCGAAGCGAGAGAAGCCGTCGAGCACATCCCGCAGGATCAGCAGCGTCCACCATTCGCCGACCTGCTCGAGCGCCCCGGCGATGGGGCACTCCATGTCCGCGAAACTACGGCGTTGCATTGCTACTTTCCAGGGATGACGAGCAAGGAACTCGTCCCGGTTGCGACGACCCTGCCGGTGTTGTCGACCACCGAACCCTCGGTGAAGATCACTCGCGAGCCGCTTTTGACCACGGTCCCCGTGGCCGTCAAAGGTCCGCTGTGAGAGTGCACCGGGCGTTGGTAGCTGACGTTGATGTCGATGGAGGTGTACCCGGTGCCTGCCGGGAGCGTGGTGTGGGCCGCGCAACCGAGGACTGTGTCGAGAAGCGTGCACACCAGACCGCCGTGCACCATGCCGATCGGGTTGTAGTGCGCCTCGGACGGTTCGCACTCGAACACCACTTTGCCGGTTTCGACCAAGACCGGGGAGAACTGCATGAGGGCGGCGATGGGCGGAGGTGGCAGCTCGCCACTGACCAGCGCACGCATGGCGTCGAGACCACTCATGGTCGAAGCAGTCTTCAGCACCTCGGCGGGGTCGACCCACGAGAAGGTCTGCGATCGTCGTTGCTCATCAGTGATCATGTGTCTCGCCTCTCCTCGAGTAACTATCACCATGATAGTCAGCTGCTCAGGATAGTAACCCCTGATCGCGGTAAGCGCGCCAACCGCCGTACTCGGTGATGTCGGTGCCCTTCTCGGCCGCGTCGTGGGCGCAGCAGAACCCGGTGACCCAGCGTCCGTCCGACAACTCGACGGGACCGAGGCCCATCGGCGCGGGCAACCCGGCGAGGAAGGTGCCGAGCGCGGCGGCGGACATCCGGTACAGCTCTCCGGCTATGGGTGCGCCGTCCCCTTCCCGCCGCACCAGACCGGGCTTGGGCGGTGTGGTGTGCAGATCCACGAGTCGATAGTCCGCAGACGTGGTCACCTCGCCGCTGAACCGTGCGCCCCGATCGGTCAGCTGGCTGTGTACCGGGAACCCGCGTAGGTGTGCCCCTACGGCCAGCACCTCGATGCCGTCGTCGATCAGCGAGGGTGACGGCGCTTCGCTCAGCCGAGCAGCGAGGTCGATCGCGATCTGATCCTCGAACGCAGGGACGACGAACATCACTCCGAATGGAGTACCGTCCGGCGTCGGGGCACCGGGAACGGCCACCGCGGCCATGTCGAGCAGATTGCAGAAGTTGGTGAACGTACCGAGGCGACGATTGATGGCAATCGGATCCGACTGCACCGCAGCGATACTCGGATGCTCGGTGGTGGTGGGCAGCAGTAGACCGTCGACGTCGCGTAGCAGTTCGCGGGCAGCCGTCTTGGCCTGGGTGAGTGTGCCCAGATCGTCCACGTACCGGTGCGCGGACGGGCCGGCTGCAGAGCGGACGATGGCAGCGACCGTGGGATCGGCACCGTCCGGCGCGGTGTCGAGAAATTCTCCGACGGCCGAATAGCGCTGCGCCACAATGGCTCCGTCGTACAGCAGCGTCGCCGCGTCGAGTAGCCCTGAGATATCGACCTCGACGTGGGTGAAGCCCTTCTCGGCCAGGCCTGCGACCGTCTCCTCGAATGCCCGACGGTACGCCGGGCTCAACGACGTCAGATCCTCACCTCGCGGGACGGCGACCCGGGGTTGCGGGGACGCGGCCAACGGCACGTCGGTGGGCCAGGCCCGGCTGCGTGGATCGGTAGCCGTCGCCCCGGTCATGACTTTCATTGCTGCAGTGGCACTGTCGAGATCGCGCGCCAGCACGGTGACGCAGTCGTAGTCGGCGCACGCGGGTACCACGCCGGTGTTCGGGACGATTCCCAGCGAGGCCTTGATTCCCACCAAGCCGTGGAACGCGGCGGGGACTCGTCCCGAACCGGCTGTGTCGGTGCCGATTCCGATGTCCGCGATGCCCAGTGCCACTGCGGCAGCGGAGCCGGAGCTCGAGCCTCCCGACACCAGTGTGGGGTCCCAGGCACAGCGCACCGCGCCGTACGGACTGCGGGTGCCGACCAGCCCGGTTGCGAACTGGTCCAGGTTGGTCTTGCCGAGCACCAGTGCGCCCTGGCTCGTCAGTCGCTCGATGGCGACGGCGGAGACCTTCGGTGTGTAGGCGAATTCGGGGCACGCCGCAGTAGTGGGCAGACCGGCGACGTCGATGTTGTCCTTGACGGCAACCAGCACGCCGGCGAGCGGCAGCTCTGCACCTGCCTCCAGGGCACGTTCGAGAGCCGTGGCCTCGGCCAGCACGTCGTCCTCGTCGCGCAAGGTGATCCACACCTCGGGTCGGTCGACCTCCGCGATTCGCTTGTAGGCCTGCAGAACTCGTTCTCGTACCTCAGGCAGCATCGATCTTGCCTCTCTTGTCGAATTCTCCGGCTGCCGACCACGCGTCCCGCTCGGTACCGAAGGCCACGGCTTGCGTCGCTCGGAACTCGGCGATGGACTCCGCGTTGGTCTCGAGGAAGCCCTGGTGCTCGGCGAGTGAGAACTCACCGTCGGTGATCTCCACTCCACCGCCGCGTCCGGCCGCCAGATCGGCGCGCAGGTCCATCAGCTCCTCGGGTTCGACCGAGTACCAGGAGATTCGGTCGAAGAACCGCAACAGCCACGGGGTTCCTTCCTCGAACGGGCCTCCGCTGTACGCGGCACTGTGGTTCCATACCTGCGTGGTTCGGCCGACAAACTGGTATCCACCGGGACCTTCCATGCCGTAGATGCACAGGTAGGCCCCGCCGATGCCGACGGCATTTTCCGGCGTCCACGTGCGTGCCGGGTTGTACTTCGTCGTCACCAGGCGGTGCCGCGGGTCCAACGGGGTCGCCACCGGAGCGCCCAAGTACACGTCGCCGAGTCCGAGCACCATGTAGTCCGCCGCGAATACCGTATCGAAAACGTCTGCGACAGAGTCGAGTCCGTTCATTCGCCTGATGAACTCGATGTTCCAGGGACACCACGGGGCATCGGCGCGCACACCGTGCATGTATCGCTGGATCGCTTCCCTGGTCGACGGATCGTCCCACGAGAGCGGGAGCCGAACCTGGCGGCTGGGGACCACGAGTTCCGAGGCTGCGGGTAGATCGTCCTCGACCTCGGCGAGCAGCCCCATCAACGAATCGATCGAGAGCACATCGGGATTCACCTTGACCTGCAGTGAGCGGATGCCGGGGGTCAGATCCAGCAGGCCTCGGGGCGCGATGGCCTCGACACGCTGGTGTAGCGCGTGTACCCGTGCTCGCAGGGTGAGGTCGAGTTTCATGTCGCCGTATTCGACGAGCACGTTGTCGTCACCAGATCGGCGGTAGGTGACGCACGTATCGGCGTCGCGTCGAGCGATGACGCCGTCGTCGCCGTCACCGCCGGCGGAGAAGACCGCGGGCAGTGATGCGCGCCGGGCGAGGCCGAGCGATCCCAACGGCGCGGTGGCCGCAGCCCGGACCGGAACGAATCGGATGGTGTCTCCGGGACGAAGCTGGCCGAGCTTCCAGCGTTCGGCCGCGACAACGGTGACGGGACAGACGAATCCGCCGAGACTGGGACCGTCGGGGCCGAGCAGGATCGGGGTGTCACCGGTGAAGTCCAATGCACCGACGCTGTAGGCGTTGTCGTGGATGTTGGACGGGTGCAGTCCGGCCTCGCCGCCGTCGGCGCGAGCCCACTGCGGCTTGGGTCCGATCAGCCGGACTCCGGTGCGATCGGAGTTGAAGTGGACCTCGTAGCGGGTGGCGTAGAGGGTGTCGATGTCGTCGCGGGTGAAGAACTCGGGCGCTCCGTGCGGGCCTTCGGTGACGGCGATGTCCCAGGCGGACGTCAGCACCGGCAGGTGTTCCATGGGGATGGGCCCGAGGACGGCGGAGTTGTCGGAGCGGCCGGCCAGTCCGATGATGTCGCCCTCGCCCAGGATGCCGCCGCGATGTCCGCCGAACTTGCCGAGTGTGAATGTTGCTGCGCTGCCCAGGTAATCGTCGACGTCGAGGCCGCCCTGGATCAGTACGTACACCCGCAGCCCGTGGCCGGTGGTGGTACCCACGTCCAGCTTTGCACCGGCGGGCACCAGCACGGGTCGCCACTGCGGCACTGATGTTCCGTCGATGCGCACCGGCACCGCTGCACCGGTCACACAGACGTAGGTATCGGCGTCGAACGTCAATGCCGGCCCGGCCATGGTCGATTCGAGTCCCGGTGCACCCTCGGGGTTGCCGAGCGCCGTATTGCCGAGCCGGAACGACAGGTCGTCCATCGGTCCCGACGGCGGCACGCCCACTTTCCAATATCCGACGCGTCCCGGCCAGTCCTGCACGGTCGTGATCATGCCGGGCCGCTGCACGGTCATCTTGGTCGCGGTCATGATCGCGTCACGATCATCTGCACCGCGGTGGGGTCGAATCCGTTGCAGGGGTTGTTGATCTGTGGGCAGTTCGAGACCAACACGAGGGTGTCGATCTCGGCACGCAATGAGAGCTTCTTGCCGGGGGCCGACAAGCCGTCGACGATTCCGAGGGTGCCGTCGGCGTCGACGGGGACGTTCATGAAGAAGTTGATGTTGGGGGCCAGGTCTCGCTTGCCGAGACCCCACTTGGAGCCCTCGATGAGGAAGTTCTCGACGCACGCGTGTTGGTGCTGGGTGTGGTGCCCGTAGCGCAGAGTGTTCGATTCCTTGGAGCAGGCACCACCGACGGTGTCGTGGTTGCCGACCTCGTCCTCGACGATGGTCATCAGCGGTGTCGAATCATCGCTACGCAGAACGGTTCCGGTGGTGAGGAACAGGTTCCGTTGCGCGGCGACCGTCGCAGCGGCGGAGTATCGCAGTGAGTGATCGTGTGCGCCGTACAGCAGGGTGTCCACGGCCTGATTTCCGTAGAGGTCGACGATGGTCAGGACGTCACCGGCCTCGACGATCGCGGACCAGGGTCCGAACGCGGGGGCGATCTCGTCTCTGATGATCACTGCACTGGTAGTCACTGCGCTGCCTTCCATGCGTTCTCGGTGTTCTGCACTGCGCGCTGGTATTCCGGCTCGGTGTTGTCGAGTGTGAGCAGCTCTTCGGGTGCGCGCCAGGCCAGGACGTCGAGTGTCGTCGTGTCGTACTCGGGACTGGGGTTCAGTGGGTGAGCGGTGTTGGCGAGCAACACGATCACCGGCAAGTGGATGAGCAGATCCACCGAGCGGCCCGGTCCGGCCGAGCCGGTGCTGACGAGGCTCCCGTCCGCTCCGACGGTAATTCCGTGAAAGAACGACAGGGACGGCGCGACGTCCCGCGGTTCCAGTCCGTGCTTGGCTGCGGCGAGGGTGAACAGTTCACGCCCTGCCGGAGCCGACGAATGTGGTCCGCTCACTCCGTATTTGGCGGTGTTGGTCGCCGCGGACGTCGTGCCGCACAGTGCGTCGTGGTGACCGGAGGTGTCGTCGACGATGGTCGCCAGCACCCGACCCTGGTCCGAGAGCAGGGGGTGACCGGCGCTCAGATACGCCTGCCACGGAACCTTGACGGTGTCGGCGGTGTTGAGGCGTTCCCACGGTGCGTCGACGCGGTAGAGCAACAGATTGGCGCAGGCGGCACCGTCGACGTCGACGAGCCGCAGCCGTGTTCCACGAGCCAGGACCTTGGTGGTGTAGCTGCCACCGGGCACCGATTCTGCCCACGTGAGCTCCGAGACGCCCTCCGGTGCTGTGGGTGCCGGCGCGACGGTCGCCTGGGATCGTGCGTGTTCCTTGGCGGAATACGTTGTTGCCGTGCTCATAGTGGTTCAGGCTCCGATCGTGACGGGCTTGGGGTGGGCTTTGCCGTGGGGCAGGCAGGCGATACCTACGACGATCACGGCGAGGACGGTCAGGGGTGCGGCCCAGCGCAGCAGCGGGAATTCGCCGGTGGGGTCGAAGATCTCGGCCCGCGGCCACGACAGGTTGATCACCATGAGTCCGCCGTAGAGAACTGCGGCGATGTTGACGGGCAAGCCGAGACGGCCGAGTGTGAAGAGCTTCTCGCCGTCGCTGTCTTTCTGCACTCCGCCGTGCGGCCAGCCCTTGAGTCGCTGGATCAGCAGCGGGACGGTCACCATCATGTACGCGAGGTAGATCAGCACGATGCAGACGCTCGACAGCGTGGTGAAGATCGCGGAGTTGCCGACGTTGACCGCCAGGATCGCGATGCAGGCGAGGCCGATGAGAACCGAAGGTGCGATGGGAGTTCCGGTGCGCGAGTTCACCTTCGCCAGAGTTGCCGAGGCGGGCAGCCGTCCGTCGCGGGCCATCGAGAACATCAGTCGAGAGGCCGCGGTCTGGATGGCGAGGGTGCAGATGAACACGGCAATGGCGACGTCGACGAGCAGGACCTTGCCCCACGGCGAGGTGAGGATCGAGTCGATGACGTACGGAAGTCCCTGCGTCGCAAGCTGACCATCGGTCAGGCTGGGTGCGGCCATCAGTGCGCCGACGATCATCAGGCCACCGCCGAGAGCCGAAGCGGACAGTGCGAGGCGGATGGTGCGCGGTGCGACGCGTCGGGGATTGCGAGTTTCCTCGGCGAGCTCGCCCGCCGACCCGAAGCCGACCATGACGTAGGCGGCCATCAGACCCGAGACGATCCAGGCACCGATGTAGCCGGGATCTGCTCCGGCGCTGCCGGTATCGAACACCACCTGCGGGCCGCGCTCGGCGTGAGTGAAGAAGACCAGCACGAGGGCGATGACGCCGACGATCTCGCACGTGACGCCGATGCTGTTGATGCGCGACATCCAGTTCACACCGATGCAGTTGATGGTGGTGGTGAGTACCAGCAGAATTGATCCCAGCACAACGGCATTCGCAGCTCCGCTCGACGAAGTGAGTGCCGTGTCCTCGCCGATCAGTTGGAATCCGCCCCAGATGCTGGGCAGCACCACCTGCAACGCGATCGCGGCGGCGGAGGCGGTGACGATCTGCGCGATGATCATGAACCACCCGGCGAACCAGCCGACCAGTTCACCGCCCATGCGCCGGGACCAGTGGTAGATGGCCCCCGAGATGGGATAGCGCGCGGCGAGTTCGGCGAAGTTCAAGGCGACCATGAACTGGCCGAGGAACACCAGCGGCCAGGTGAGGAAGAAGGCCGGGCCGCCGAAGCTGAACCCGAGGCCGAACAGTTGGAAGATGGTGGTGAGGATCGAGACGAACGAGAAGCCGGCCGCGAACGACGCGTACTTGCCGAGACTACGGTGTAGCTGCTGGTCGTATCCGAGGGCAGCGAGATCCGAATGGTCGGTGGTGGACGTCGGTTCCGAACCCGAGCCCGGGGCCGGCAGTGTTGTCGAGCTCATGTTCACTCCTACGGGCGAGGTGGGTGGTGAGTGACCGCCCGCTGCATCGCCGAGGCGGGTTTCTGTCAATTGATAGTTTTCGGCACCGCCGTTCCCGGGCGGTGTCCGTCGTGAAACAAGCTCGTTTCGTCTATTTCGATCAGATGACAGAAATCTCACCGTCACGTGGACCTGACAAGATGCAGTCATGACCGGCGCAGGCAGACCACGGCTGAGCACAAAGAAGCGGGCAGGTGACACCGCTCGCGAGGAAATACTCGACGCGGCAGCCGAGCTGTTCACCACTCGCGGATTCACCAATACCTCGACCCGCGTGATCGCCGACGCCGTCGGATTGCGTCAGGCCTCGCTGTATCACCACTTCGCCACCAAGGACGACATCCTCGACGCACTTCTCAGCGGCACCGTCGACGCGCCGTTGGCCGTTGCGCAGCGAATCCGTGATTCCGGGGCCGAGGCCTCGACCCAGATGTACGCGCTCGCCTACTTCGACGCCGGGCAGCTGGCCGCGTCCACCTGGAATCTGGGTGCGCTCTACTTGCTGCCCGAGCTGCGCAGCGAGCGCTTCGAGACCTTCCGCGACCATCGGTACACGCTGATGAGCCTGTATGCGGCCATCGCGTCGGACACTGTGGTTCAGCTGGGTTCCGAGCGTCGGCCGGGCACCGAGGACCTGCCGTTTCGCCTGGTGGAGACCGTGGTGAACGCGCGAGCTGATCGCGAAAACGGACGCCGCGACCCGACGGTGGATGCGGAGGGGATCGCCGAGGCCGCCCTCCGTGTCCTCGGTTGGACAGGGGATGTCACGTCGTTGCATCGGAGTGCGGAGGCCCTGCTCGAGGCGGTCGTCGGAATAGTCGAGGATTCTCGGTCCTTGCATTCGACATGACGTCCATAGCAATAGTCGGAGCAGGTGCAGGTCTCGGAGCAGCAGTGGCGCGTAAGTTCGGCGCGCAGGGCTTCTCGGTCGGCCTCATCTCCCGCAACCGGTCCCGTGTCGACGCGCTCGCTGATCAGCTGGTGGCCGACGGTGTATCCGCGAAGGGCTTCGTCGCCGACGTGCGCGATCCGGCCTCGATCGCCGCGGCCTTGGAGCAGGTCACCGAAACACTCGGTCCCATCGAGGTGCTGCAGTACAGCCCGCTTCCGCAGAAGGACTTCATGCGGCCCGTGCTCGAGACCACCCCGGCCGACATGGTCGGCCCGGTCGAGTTCTCCATCTACGGGCCCATCGCTGCCGTCCATCAGGTGCTACCTGGAATGAGATTCCTCGGCGAGAACAAGGGCACGATCCTGTTCGTCAACGGCGGCTCTGCGGTGAAGCCCGGACGTACCGTCACCGGTACGTCCATCGCGTTCGCAGGCCAGGCAGCATACGCACAGCTGCTCAACGAAGAGTTGGCCGCGGAGGGAATCCAGGTGTCGCAGTTGATCATCGGCGGTGCCATCGACGGTAGCGATCCGAAGAAGAGCCCCGAGGCTCTCGCCGAGCAGCTGTGGAGCCTGCACACCGAGCGCGACAGGTTCCGGGTTCAGGTCGCCACGGACTGACTAGGCTTGCCGGCATGACATCGTTGCCCGACTGGGCTCAGAGCCTGGACCTTGCACCCCACCCGGAGGGTGGATGGTTCAAGGAGACCTGGCGCAGCGAGGTCACGATTCCACTGGCAGCTCTGCCCGACGGCTACCCGGGGTCACGTGCGGCAGGGACGGCAATTCTGTTCCTGCTCATGCCCGGTCAGCAGTCGGCCTGGCACACCGTTCGCGGCACCGAGATGTGGCTCTATCACCGGGGCAGTCCGGTGCAACTAGACCTGGGCAGTGATGGAACCCAGCCGGGTGAGGTGACCACGCTGCTGGTTGCGCCCGAGTCTCCGCAGCAGATCGTGCCACCGTCGGTGTGGCAGCGGGCGCGGCCGGTGGGCGAGGAGCCGAGCTTGGTCAGTTGCATCGTCACCCCGGGATTCGATTTCGAGGACTTCCGGCTCGAGGACTCCCATGGGTAGGAAGCGTGAGTCCGCTGGAGGGCTGAAGCCCGGCCTGTTCGAAATCGACTCGGGCACCTGCGAACTGGTGCGCGATACCTTCTCCGACGACGGGTGGGTAGTCAACGTCAACGACGTCCCGAGCTCGCACATCGACATGAACGACCCCACGGTGCTCGAGTTCGAGTACATGCGGTGGATCTCGGGACTGGTTCGAGCGCAATGGGATTCGAGCTTCCCGCTGCGGGCTCTGCATCTCGGGGGCGGAGCGTGCACATTGGCGCGCTCGTTCACCGCGGAGTTTCCCGGTGCGCGTCAGGTGGTGGTGGAGCTCGACGGGAAGCTCTCGGAGCTGGTTCGTGAATGGTTCGACCTCCCTCGGGCACCGCTGCTGCGTATCCGCGTCGGCGAGGCACGGGCCGTCACCGAGACGCTGAGCGAGAACAGCCGAGACCTGATCGTGCGAGATGTGTTCTCCGGAGCCACAACTCCGACCCCGCTGCTCACCGCCGAGTTCACCGAGCATGTTCGACGCGTTCTCTCGCCCGGCGGCATGTATGTCGTCAACTGCGGTGATCGACGCGATCTCTCGCTCGCGAAGCAGGAGGCGTCGACCATCGGAAGTATATTTCCGCACACGGCGATCGTCGCCGATCCGGCGATGCTCAAGGGCAGGCGCTACGGCAACATCATCATTGCCGGCAGTGACGTCCCGATCGGGGACTCCCCGGCTTTGGCGCGGGAGCTTCTCGGCGGCGCAGTTCCGGCACACGTGTGGTTGACCGAGCAGGTGCGGTCCTTCGCCCGCGACGCGAGAGTGTTGAAAGATTAAGGCGCTGGGATGTTGCTCGCGAGATCTTTCGCCAGGCGTTCCGCGGCCGAGATCAGCAGGGGTACGAACTGCTCGGCCGACTCGAGCGTGACCCGAGCGGTGGGCCCGGCGATCGACATCGCCGTGAGCGTCGGAGCGCCGATCACCGGAACGGCGAAGCAGCGCACTCCCACTTCCTGCTCACCGTCGTCGACGGCGTACCCGCGTTCGCGGATCAGTGCGAGATCCTCGAGCAACGCGTCGAGTGTGGTGATGGTGTTGACGGTGCGTGGGGCCATGCCGAGGCGGCCGACGATCGCGCGGACGGCGTCGTCGTCCAACTGCGACAGCAATGCCTTGCCGACGCCGGTGGAATGCGGCAACACGCGCTGACCGACCTCGTTGAACATCCGCATCGCGTGTTCCGATGGGACCTGCGCGACATACACGGCCATGTCGTCCTCGAGAAATGCCATGTTCGAGGTCTCGTGGGTGATCCGCACCAGCTCGGCGAGATACGGCTTGGCCCATCCACCGATGAGCTTGGACGCGCTGTCGCCCAATCGAATCAGTTTGGTACCCAATGCATATCGGCGTGACGGCAAACGCCTGACGTAGCCGAGCGACACCAGTGTGCCGATCAGTCGGTGCACCGTCGGCATCGGCAGGTCGGTGCCCTCGGCGAGTTCGCTGATGCCGATGGATCCGCCCGAGGAGGCCATGATGTCGAGCAACTCGAACGCTCGCTCCACGGACTGCACCCCGCCGCCTGCCGCCACAGTCCACCTCGCACCGTCGTAGTCGTACCCGTCCCGAAGAACTCTACTGGTGATGCCGCGTCGCCACCGGCGGTGCAGCGGTCACCACCGAGGGCGAGGGCTTCTGACCCTTCGTGATGACGTTGAACAGGATGTTCAGCACGACGGCCACGATGCTCGCGGCGCTGATGCCCGAGTCGAGCACCACGTGGACCCAGTCGGGAAAGGCCGCGTAGAAGCCCGGGACGGCAATGGGGATGACCCCGAATCCGATGGCCACCGCCACGATGACGAGGTTGAGGTTGCCGTCGAACTCGACCTTGGACAGCGTCCGGATACCGCTGGCCGCCACCGAGCCGAACAACACGATGCCCGCGCCGCCGAGTACCGGCAGTGGAACCGATGCCACGACGAGCCCGAGGACGGGGAAAAGGCCGAGGAACAACAGCACCGAGCCGCCGGCGGCTACGACGTAACGACTCTTGATGCCGGTGACCGCGACGAGTCCGACGTTCTGGGCGAACGCACTGGGCGGGAAGGTGCCGAACACGGGAGCGATGGTGGTGGCGACCATGTCTGCTCGCAGGCCGTCGCCGACGCGTCGGGCATCGACGTCGGTGCCCACGATCTCGCCGACGGCCAGGATGTCGGCGGTGGTCTCGGTCATGATCACCAGGATGACGACCACCATCGACATGATGGCTGCCACCTGGAATGTCGGTGCTCCGAACGCGAACGGCTCCGGGAAGCTGAAGATGGCACCGTCGCCCACACCGGAGAAATCGGCCTTGCCGATCAGGACCGCGAACACCGTGCCGACGATGATGCCGATGAGGATCGACAGGCGCGAGAGTGTGCCCTGCACGAGGCGGCTGACGAGCAGGACCACCACGAGGCTGAACGCCGCGAGACCGATGTTGGACATCGAGCCCCAGTCGGTGGCCTGCTGATCACCGCCCATCGCCCACCGAACCGCAACGGGCAGTAGCGAGATGCCGATGACGGTGATGATCGCGCCGGTCACACCGGTGGGAAGAAGCGAACGATCTTGCTGAAGAACGGGGTGATGAGGATGCCGATGGCACCGGCGGCGATGATGGCTCCGAACACCGAGTTCAGTCCACCCGGTCCGCTCGCGATGGCCACCATCGTGGACACGGATGCGAACGAAATCCCCTGTACCAGAGGTAGCTTGGCACCGAAATAGGGTACTCCGAGTGTCTGCAGCAACGTGGCCGCTCCGCTGACGAACAACGCGGCCGAGACCAACAGCGCGATCTCGGTGCCGGTCAATCCCGCTGCGCCGCCGACGATCAGGGGTGGTGCGATGACGCCGCCGTACATCGTCAGGATGTGTTGCAATCCGTAGACGTACGACCTGCCGATCGACAATCGCTCGTCCTCGGGACGGGCGGGGTCGTGCGGCGCATGAGCGCGGTTGGTCAACGTGCGTTTCGTCAGCTTCATGGCCGCGCTCCTAGCAGAATCCGGGAACGGTATCCCAGGCGCGGCCTGCGTCCGGGGCATCGTCACGTTCCACTGTGGCCTCGATCAGACCGTAGGGGCGATCCGCGACATAGAAGACCTCACCGGGGTTGTCGAGTCCGAACGGCTCCAGATCGACAAGGAAGTGATGAATGTTGGGCATCGAGAACTTGATCTCGCCGATCTCGGGATGCGCCTCGAGTACTTGCTTTCCCATCTGGAACAGGCTCTGCTGCAACGCAAGAGAGTGAGTCGATGCGAAGGCGTCGAGCATGATCGAACGGACGTCGTCGAAGGTCTTGTCGAAATCGAGCTCGGTAGTGAGGTACCGCCAGCGGGCGCTGACCGACGTCGCGAGGATTCGGTCGGTGGTTTCCTTCAATGTGGTGTAGCGGTCCTTCGGATAACCCCAGAACTCGGACGCCGTCGAGTTCAATACGACGAGGTCGCTGATTCCGGAGACGATGGAAATGTTCTCGCCATCGACGGTGACGATGGTGTTCCGCTTCTCGTCGCTCGCCTTGACGAACGAGTGGTCGTATCCGTTCGAACCGGGTCGTTCCGCAGGCTCCACTCCTGCTTCACCTTTTGCGATACGCGACCACTGGTACTGCTCGATTTCCCAGCGCCCACCGGTGATCCAATCGAAGTTGCCGGTGAAGTGCGAGCCGAGACGAAGTGCGAAGTTCTCGATCGCACCGATGCCGTCGCGGGCGAAGGCGTAGACGGTGTTCTTCTGGGTGTCGGTGGCAACGACGTGTGCGTTGTCGCCCTCGATGTGGACGGCGTCGAGGTCGCCGCGCAGCTGGGAGGTGACGCTGACGTCGGTGATCCGGTGGCGGGGCGTCTCGCGGTCGATGCGGACGAGCCTGCATTCGGCCTTGCCGTACTGGTTTGCTCCGAGCACGATGGTCATGGGTTCTAGCTCCCTCGATAGGTGGTGAATGCGAACGGGCTCAACAGAAGTGGGATGTGGTAGTGCTGGTCGGGTGCGGTGATCTCGAAAGTGACGACCACCTCGGGGTGAAAGCATTCGGTGTGCTGGGCCGCGAAATACGCGCCAGTTGCGAAGGTGAGCCGGTAGGTGCCCGGCGTCAGTTCGGTGGGGCCGAGCGCTCCGACCCTGCCCTGCTCATCGGTGACGGCGTCGGCAACGTGGATACCGTGGTGATCGGCAAGGACGATCGAGACACCCTGCGCAGGAACGCCTCTCGCCGCATCGAGTACGTGGGCGGTCACGTGGCTCCTCGGGTCAGGCATCGCCGAGGCTTCCCGTTGCGCGAATCTCGGCGATCTCCCGCAGTTCGTGTTCGACGACGGCTGCCTCGGTCTCGGGGTCGTTGCCGAGCCTGGTCTGCAAAGCGTCGAGAACTGCGTCGGCATCCCGGCCGGCCGCCCTGATCAGGAACACCTGCCCGAAGCGGTTCTCGTAGGCCAGATTTCCCGCTCGTAGCCGATGTTCGACGCTCGCGTCGGAGACGTCGACGCCGGATTGTTCGGCGCTCGCGTAGTCCGCACTTGCATCGTGATTGTCGGGTTTCTCGCCGATGCGCGGATGTACCGCAAGTGCGCGGTGTACTTCGTCGGCTGTCAAGGGTGCGGCAGCGTGATGAACGGCGTGACGCAGGGCCTGCATGTCGGTGAACGGGCGGGCGCTCAGAACTCCCTCGACCCAGCGAGGCACGTCGAGGCAGAGCGAGAGCGTGCGTACCGCATCTGTCTCGGAGGCCGTGTTCAGATCCGCAACGGCTCCGTGTGACTCTGATTCCGTATTACGAAATGTTGATTCCACCAATCGAGCGTGACACCGATCACACCGACTGTCAAGGGTTGATTCATGGCAGTCCATGTCGAGCCTTCCAGTGTTGCTGCACTGCGGAATTCGGCGGTTCGCAAGGGCTGCCTGGGCGTACGGGTCTTGACAGAGCTACGTGGTGCACGCCACACTCGAAACACAATACGGAATCAATATTCCGTATGACGGACTTTAGCTATGAATAGTCGTCCCCTAGGAGGCACCACTTCATGACGGAACTCTTCTGCAACGGTGGCGCAATGCGCGGTGGCAGCCTGCACCACAACGTCTCGTCCCACCCGTTCGTGGGGACAGTGCGCACCACACCCAACTACCGGTTCTTCTCCGTGCGGGACGAATTCCCGGCGCTGCTGCTCGACCACACCGCCGGCGCGGCCATCGAGGGAGAGCTGTACGACATTCCGCTCGACGACATCCGTACGGCATTCCTCCCGGACGAACCGCCGGAGCTCGAGCTCACCGTGGTTGCGCTCGAGGACGGGCGTTCCGTCCTCGGCGTCGGTCTCCGCCCCGGGGTGCTCGACGCGCAACCGGACGAGCTGACCGACATCACCTATGCCGGCAGCTGGCGTCGATACCGCGGACTGCCGCAACCTCAGAACTGAAAGGCACTGCGCATGAATATCTTTGCTGATTCTCGACTCCAGTACACCGTCAACTGTTCGATCCTCTTCACCGATATCCCCCTCCTCGATCGCCCGCAGCGTGCCCGCGACGCCGGCTTCGAGGCCGTCGAATTCTGGTGGCCGTTCTCGAACCCGGTCCCGTCCGATGCCGACGTCGATGCATTCGTGTCGTCCGTCCGCGATGCGGGCGTACAGCTGACCGGCCTGAACTTCGCCGCAGGAGACATGCCGGCCGGTGATCGCGGAATTCTCTCCGATCCGGCGCAGAAGCAGGCGTTCCGCGACAACATCGACGTCACCGTCGGAATCGGTGAGCAGCTGCGCACCCGCGCCTTCAACGCCCTGTACGGCAACCGCATCGACGGTGTGGATCCGCTGGATCAGGACGAGGTCGCGATCGAGAACCTGGCCGCCGCAGGCAGAGCCGCCGCGAAGATCGGCGGCGTCGTCCTGGTGGAGCCGGTCAGCGGCGCACCCGCCTATCCGCTGAAGTCCGCCGCCGGTGCCGTCGCGACCATCAAGCGCGTTGCCCGCGAGCAGGACGTACACAACCTCCGCCTGCTCGCCGACCTCTACCACCTCGCCGTCAACGGAGACGACGTTCCCGCAGCGCTCGAGGCCCACCACGACCTGATCGGGCACGTACAGATCGCCGACTCCCCGGGCCGCGGTGAGCCGGGAACCGGCAGCCTCGATCTCGGCGGGCAGCTCACCGGTCTCGCAGCACGGGGTTACGACGGCTACGTCGGACTCGAATACAAGGCCACCCAGCCGGATCCGTTCGCGTGGCTCGAACTGGCCACCACTACCAAGTAGGGATTTCTCATGAGCACCATTGCATTCATCGGCCTCGGAATCATGGGCAGTCCCATGTCCGTTCACCTCGCCAAGGCAGGCCACCAGGTGGTCGGCTACAACCTGACCCCCGATCGCACGGGTCCTCTGGTCGAGGCCGGCGGCACCGCTGCCGATTCGATCGCCAAGGCCGTCCACGACGCCGACATCGTCGCGATCATGGTCCCCGACTCCCCCGATGTGCAGGACGTTCTCGCCGGTGAAGGCGGGGTGTTCGACAATGCGCGACGCGACGCGCTGATCATCGACTTCTCCAGCATCCGTCCCGACGTCACCGCAACCTTGGCGGCCGACGCGTCCGCGCGCGGCTTCCGAATCCTCGATGCCCCGGTCTCCGGTGGACAGGCCGGTGCCGAGAACGCGACTCTGTCGATCATGGTCGGTGGCACCGCAGACGACTTCGCCACGGCCAAGCCGATTCTCGACGTCGTCGGAAAGACCGTCGTACACGTGGGTCCGAGCGGTTCCGGTCAGACGGTCAAGGCGGCCAACCAGCTGATCGTGGCCGGCAACATTCAGGTGCTCGCGGAGGCGATCGCATTCCTCGAGGCCTACGGCGTCGATCTGGCAGCGTCGGTGGAGGTTCTCGGCGGCGGCCTCGCCGGTTCGGCCGTGCTGAACCAGAAGGCCCAGAAGATGCTCGACCGGTCGTTCGAGCCCGGATTCCGCATCGACCTGCACCACAAGGATCTCGGCATCGTCACTTCGGCTGCGCGTGAAGCGGGCGTCGTGATTCCCATGGGCGCGGTGCTGGCACAGCTGATGGCCTCCGCCCGCGCCAACGGCGATGGTGGACTGGATCATTCGGCACTGTACCGCGGTGTCGCTCGCCTCTCGGGTTCCCCGATCACAAGCAAGGACAACTGACATGGCCAGGATGCGCGCGGCAGATGCCGCAGTGAAGATTCTCGAACTCGAAGGTGCAACAACCGCATTCGGCCTACCCGGTGCAGCGATCAACCCGTTCTACGCGTCGATGCGCAATCACGGCGGCATCCGCCACGTGCTGGCCCGCCACGTCGAAGGTGCCTCACACATGGCTGAGGGCTTCACCCGGGCCGCACCGGGGAACATCGGCATCTGTATCGGCACCTCCGGTCCGGCCGGTACCGACATGATCACCGGGCTGTATTCGGCCATGGCAGACTCGATTCCGATCCTTGCCATCACCGGGCAGGCCCCGGTCGCGCGGCTGCACAAGGAAGACTTCCAGGCCGTCGACATCGCGTCGATCGCGGCACCCGTCACCAAGATGGCGATGACGGTGCTCGAACCGGCCCAGGTTCCCGGGGCCTTCGCGCAGGCGTTCCATCTGATGCGGTCCGGTCGCCCCGGTCCGGTCCTGATCGATCTGCCCATCGACGTGCAGCTGGCCGAGATCGACTTCGATCCCGACACGTACCAGTCGCTGCCCGTGCACAAGCCCGTCGCCTCGCGTGCTCAGGCTGAGAAGGCCATCGACATGCTTCTGGCTGCCGAGCGCCCGTTGATCGTGGCCGGCGGCGGAATCATCAACGCCGATGCGTCGGATCTGCTCGTGCAGCTCGCCGAGATCCTCGACGTGCCGGTCATCCCGACTCTGATGGGATGGGGCACCATTCCAGACGATCACCGCCTCGCCGCAGGCATGGTCGGTCTGCAGACCGCGCACCGATACGGCAACGCAACGCTGCTGGCCTCGGACTTCGTACTCGGCATCGGAAACCGTTGGGCCAACCGGCATACCGGGGGCTTGGACACCTACCGCAAGGGCCGGAAGTTCGTCCACGTGGACATCGAGCCGACCCAGATCGGACGCGTCTTCGCGCCCGACTACGGCATCATCTCCGACGCCAAGGCAGCCCTCGAGCAGTTCGTCGCAGTCGCCGAAGAGCGTCGTGCTGCAGAGTCACTGCGCGATCTGTCCGGTTGGGTCGACGACTGCGCAACCCGCAAGCGCACGATGCATCGGCGCACCCACTTCGACAACGTGCCGATCAAGCCCCAGCGCGTCTACGAGGAGATGAACAAGGTCTTCGATCGCGATACCCGCTACATCAGCACCATCGGGCTCTCGCAGATCGCGGGCGGTCAGTTCCTGCACGTGTACTCCCCTCGCAACTGGATCAATTGTGGGCAGGCCGGCCCGCTCGGCTGGACCATCCCCGCGGCGCTCGGGGCGGTGGCCGCAGATCCGACTACGAATGTCGTTGCACTGTCCGGAGATTACGACTTCCAGTTCATGATCGAGGAGCTGGCCGTCGGTGCGCAGTTCAATCTGCCGTACGTGCATGTGGTGGTGAACAACTCGTACCTCGGGCTGATCCGGCAGGCGCAGCGCGCGTTCGACATGGACTTCTGCGTGCAGCTGGGATTCGACAACATCAACCACCAGGACACGTTGGACACTCAGCCCGGTATCCCCAAGGGCTATGGCGTCGACCATGTGCAGGTAGCTGAAGGACTGGGCTGCAAAGCACTTCGCGTCACCGAGCCCGAGCTCATCGGTGAGGCACTCGTGCGGGCCAGGACTCTGGCCAACGAGCACAAGGTTCCCGTTGTCGTGGAGATCATCCTCGAACGGGTCACCAACATCTCGATGGGCACGGAGATCGACAACGTCGGTGAGTTCGAGGAACTGGCCAACACGTCGGCGGACGCACCTACCGCTCTGCTTCTGCTGGACTAGAGATGACGCGAATTCTGCTGGCTCCCGACAAGTTCAAGGGTTCGCTGTCCGCGGCCGGGGTCGCTCGGGCGTTGGCCGAAGGTCTGGTCGCGGGCGATGCGTCCCTCGAGACGGTGTGCCTGCCGGTCGCCGATGGGGGTGACGGCACCGTCGACGCAGCCGTTGCCGCCGGATGGGACCGGATCGCAGTCACGTGCTCGGGCCCGACCGGTGAGCCGGTCGATACGTCGTATGCCCGTCGCGGTGATACCGCCGTCGTCGAACTGGCATCTGCCGTCGGACTCGAGCTCCTGCCGGACGGACGGCCGGATGCGCTGGGAGCCAGCACGTTCGGGCTGGGGACTGTCATCGCGCATGCTCTCGGCGCCGGCTCTGTTTCCGGTGCGCGGCGTATCGTCGTCGGGCTCGGGGGCAGCGCGTCCACAGACGGCGGCGCGGGAATGCTTATTGCGCTTGGGGCGCGCATCCTCGATGCCGAGGGCAAAGACGTTGCGCGCGGCGGTGGTGCGTTGCGCGGTGCGGTGCACCTCGATCTGAGCGGCTTGCTGCCGTCGGCTCGGAATGCGGTGTTCGAGTTGGCGTGCGATGTCGACAATCCGTTGCTCGGTCCTACCGGAGCAGCAGCGGTGTACGGACCACAGAAGGGTGCCGGACCTCAGGAGCGGCTGTATCTGGAACACGGGATGCGGCAGTGGGCGCATTTGGTGCGCAACGCAATCGGCCGGGATGTCAGTGGGCTTTCCGGCACCGGCGCAGCAGGTGGTACTTCGTTCGGTGCCATGGCTGTACTCGGCGCGGTTGCCAAGCCAGGGATCGAGACGGTGCTCGAGCTGATCGACTTCGGCAGCGCTCTGGCGTCGGCCGATCTGGTCGTCACCGGCGAGGGTTCACTCGACGAGCAGAGCCTCTACGGCAAGGCACCCATCGGAGTCGCGCACGCGGCGCGCGAAGCGGGTGTTCCGGTGATCACCGTGGCCGGGCGCAGCGTCATCGACCTGGACCGGCTGCGCAGCCACGGGGTAGTCGCCTCCTACGCATTGTCCGATCTCGAGCCGGACCCTCGAATCTCCATGCGCGACGCGGCCACGCTGCTCCACGATGTAGGGAAAACGATGGCCACCACTCACATTTTGGAAGGAATCTCATGAGCACCACGCATTTCACCTCGCTGACCGATCTCGCATCGCGGGCACTCGGCGGCAGCGTCTCGGCGGCGAACGACGAACTGTTCGCGCAGCGCGAGAACCTGATCAAGCCCGACGCCCCGCTGTTCGATCCGGCGGACTTCGGCCACAAGGGAAAGGTGTACGACGGGTGGGAAACTCGGCGTCGCCGTGACGAGGGTGGCCACGACTGGGCGATCGTACGGCTCGGTGCGCCGGGAATCGTCCACGGTGTAGTCGTAGACACCGCACACTTCACCGGAAACTACCCGCCGTTCGTCTCCGTCGAAGCCGCGTCGATCGAGGGTTACCCGTCCATCGACGATGTCCTGAAGACGGAGTGGCACACCATCGTCGACAAGTCTGCGGCAGTGGGGGACACAGCCAATACCTACGAGGTAGCCGATCGGCACCGGTGGACGCATGTGCGTCTGTCGATCTATCCCGACGGCGGTGTGGCCCGGTTCCGTGTGCACGGTGAGGTTGTGCAGGATCCGCGCTTCCTCGGCGGCACCATCGATCTGCTCGCCGCCGAGAACGGTGCCAGGCTCACCGACTGCTCCGATGCCTTCTACTCTTCCCCCGCCAACATCATCCTGCCCGGGCGGGCACGCAACATGGGTGAGGGCTGGGAGAACTCCCGCCGGCGTGGCGGCGGCAACGACTTCGCAGTGTTCGAGCTTGCGGCAGCTGGCGCTCCACGTTTCGTCGAGGTCGACACCAGCTACTACGTCGGCAACGCCCCGGGGTGGGTTCGGCTCAGCGCCATCGATTCTCGTCGCCGACACACCTCCGACCCGACGGCGTGGACCGAGATCCTTGCGCGCACCGCGGTCCAACCGGACACGCGTCACCGCTTCCTGCTCAACGCGACCGAGGCCTACACACACCTGCGGCTCGACGTGTATCCCGACGGCGGCTTGTCCCGATTGCGACTGTTCGGCGAACTGGACGCCGATGCCCTCGACGCGGCAGATGTCGCATGGAAATCCGCCGAGCTCCAGAGTGCCTCCAGTGCAGTCTGATCTGGTCATTCGGGCTGCCCGCGCGGTGATCGATGGGCGTGAGGTGGCGGCGACTGTGTCTGTCTCGAACGGCCGGATCGTCGCAATCGACTCCCTGGATGCCGGCGTATCTGCGACGACGGTGGTCGAGCTCGGACCGGACGAGGTGTTGCTGCCCGGGCTGGTCGACACCCATGTGCACGTCAACGATCCGGGTCGAACCGAATGGGAAGGCTTCGCCAGCGCAACTCGAGCTGCGGCCGCGGGAGGGATCACGACCATCGTCGACATGCCGCTCAACAGCATTCCGCCGACGGTCGACGTCGAGGCGTTGGAGATCAAGCGCCGGGTGGCGGTCGAGAAGTCGGTCGTCAACGTCGGATTCTGGGGTGGGGCAGTTCCCGGAAACGTCGAGCAGCTGCGACCCCTGCACGACGCAGGAGTCTTCGGTTTCAAGTGCTTCCTGTTGGCGTCGGGCGTGGACGAGTTTCCGCCGCTGACGCTGCCGGAACTGGAGAAGGCGCTGATCGGGATCGCGTCGTTCGACGGGCTGATGATCGTGCATGCCGAGAACGCCGAGGTGATAGCCGAGGCACCGACGGCGACAGGCCGTGAGTACTCGGGCTTCTTGGAATCGCGTCCACGTGCGGCCGAGAACCGTGCCATCGAGCAGGTGATCGAGGTGTCTCGTCGGACTGGTTGTCGGGTGCATATTCTGCATCTGTCGAGTGCCGATGCGTTGCCGATGATCGCGGCGGCGAAGCGGGACGGGGTGCGGCTGACCGTCGAAACCTGCCCGCACTACCTGTGTTTCGATGCGGAAGCAGTGCCGGCAGGAGCGACAGAGTTCAAGTGTTGCCCGCCGATTCGCGAGGCCGGAAATCGGGAGGCGTTGTGGCAGGGTCTGCACGACGGCACGATCGACACCATCGTCACCGACCACTCCCCCTGCACGCCCGACCTCAAGCGATTCGACACCGGTGACTTCGGCGATGCCTGGGGTGGGATTGCGTCGTTGCAGGTCTCGCTTGCTGCGGTGTGGACCGAAGCGCGCACCCGTGGGTTCGGGTTGACCGATGTCGTGCGGTGGATGGCATCGAACACGGCCGATCAAGTGGGATTGTCCGATCGAGGACGGATCGAAATCGGTTGCGCAGCAGATCTTGTGGTGTTCGCGCCCGACGAGACGTTCACCGTCGACGTGGATCGGCTGTACCACCGCAACCCGGTGAGTGCCTACGATCGGCTGGGATTGTCGGGTGTGGTGCGACGGTCGTGGATCGCAGGTTCGGAATTTTCGACGGGTAGATTGCTGTCGCGATAGACCTCTCTTCTTGGTGTGACCCGTTCAAAATGGTGGCGGTCCTTCGCCATTTGGGTCCGGCACCGGCTCCGGCTCGAGATTGTCGGGTGGGTCGGGGTAGGCGATGATGCCGGATCGTCTGGGTTTGGTGGGGATACAGGGCCGGAGGTCGTTGCCGAGGATAGGTACGGCTGTTCCTTTGGCGGGCAGGGTGATTCGGGTGGTCTTCGATGTCGACGGTGATCATCGTCAACGGCACCTGACGATCCGGCAATACGGTCTCGGTCTCGGTCTTCGGGCAGCCTGGGCGTTGGCACAGGCATGTCAGCCTGGGTTCTCCGTGCATTCGCGCCATGAAGGCATCACACAGTCGTTCCTGCTTACCGCGCGGATCTTTCGGGCAGACCGTGTCGGCCATTTCCTCCAGGAGCTGCCATGCGGCTGCGGCTTCGGGGGCGGTCAATTCTGCTCGGATGCGGGCCAATTCGCCGGCGGGACTATAGGTGACGGTGCGGAATCGTTTGGCGAATTCTCGTAGTGCCGCCGCTTCGTCGGGTGCGACGCGCAGCAGGATGTCCCAGATCTCTCTTTCCAGTGGACCCGGTGACGACCGTCGGGCCGCCTCGACGATGTCGCCCTCGACGGACTTGACGATGTCGTCGGAGAGGTTGTCGAGGATCCGGCTCACCGTACGTACGCGGGGGAGGTCGATGTCACCGGCCTCGAATGCTTTTTTCAGCAGAGGAAGCCGGGTGTGCAGTGCCACGCCGACGGACACGTAAGCCTCCGCGACAGTGGCGGAGACTGCCGATGCTTCGCATCCTGCGCGATGCAGGTGAGGTGGAAGTCGTAGCAGGCAGCGATCTTTCGGGCCGCATGCCGATTCTCTTCCCGCGCGGCAGTGATCAACGCATCCAACGACACCACTGGTGCAGCCATTCTTTTCACCCCCCGGTGACCCCAGTTCAGAACATGCGTTCGAACTGGGGAAAGCGTATCTCGACCTACCGACAAGAAACGGATTTGCCCAACTCGAGCCTGTGAGCAGGCACTCTGTTCGGTCCGGGTGGAGTGCGTGGGGTGTGATGTGGGCCTAAGCGTATTTCGCAGTCTCGGCGTCGTGGTGGATCGGGCCGGCGGTGTGTGTCAATGGGAGCGCACTACCCCCGCGTCTGGCCGCGACGAATTCCGCCGCGATGGCCAGCGCAGTTTCCTCGGGCGTTCGGGCTCCCAAGTCCAAGCCGATGGGCGACTTCAAGCGTGCGAGCTCCTGCTCGGTCAACCCCACCTCACGCAACCGGGCCGCGCGATCGTCGTGGGTCCTGCGCGATCCCATAGCGCCTACGAATGCGACGGGCAGCCTCAAAGCCACCTCCAGCAACGGCACATCGAACTTGGCGTCGTGAGTGAGTACGCAGATCACCGTGCGGGCATCGAGAGTCGTACGTGCCAAGTAGCTGTGCGGCCATTCGGTGACCACCTCGTCGGCATCGGGAAATCGTGCAGCAGTCGCGAATACGGGTCGAGCATCACAGACCGTGACGTGGTATCCGAGAAACTTTCCGACACGCGCCAGCGCTGCGGCGTAATCGATGGCTCCGAAGATCAGCAGCCGCGGGGCGGTGGCGTAGGACTGCACGAACACCTCGAGATCCGGCCGGCACCGCACCGAGCGGATGCCGGTACCCCCGGAGTCCAGCATCGCCAACGCCTCGCCGACTACAACTGCATCGACGTCCGAAAAACCGGTCGTGCCCATGGTTGCCGAGGACGAGACCGCAAGCGACTGCCCGGCCCCGGCGAGCATCGTCACCGTCGCCACTGCAGTGTCCGACGCAACGGCTGCCAACACTGCTCGCGGAGGCCCGAGGCGCACGAACACCTCGATCTCACCTCCACAAGTCAGCCCGACCGCAAAAGCGTCGACGTCGCTGTAGCCGAACGACTCTCGCTTGGACTCGCCGGTTTCGAGAACCTCGCGACACAGCTCGTACACCGCGCCTTCGACGCAGCCACCGGAGACACTGCCGACTGCCTCGCCGTCGGCGCTGACCGCCATCGCGGCACCCGGAAGCCGAGGGGCACTTCCGGATACCGCGATGACCGTCGCCACCGCGTAAGGAACACCTGCGTGGTCCCAGGCGGTCAGACGATCGACGATCTCTTTCACGTTACGAGATTCCCAACGCTTCTTCGATGGGGTGCAGGGCGAAATAGATCAGGAAGATCCCCGACATCAGGTACAGCAGCCAATGCGTCTCGCGTGCTTTGCCTTTGGCGAGCCGGACGACGGTGTATGCAATGACGCCAGCGGCGACTCCGACGGTGATCGAATACGTGAAGGGCATCAGCACGATCGTCAGGAAGGCAGGAATCGCGATATCGGTGTTCTGCCAATCGATCTTGCGTACGTGCGTCATCATCAGTGCACCGACCAGAACCAGAGCGGGAGCGGCTGCACCCACCGGTACGACCCCCGCCAGTGGCGTGAAGAAGATCAAACTCGTCAGCATGCCACCGGTCACGATACTGGCGAGACCGGTTCTGGCACCCTCGGTCACGCCGGCCGCGGATTCCACCACAGCTGTGTTCGCCGAACCGTTGATCGCACCGCCGACGATGGCTCCGATGCCGTCGACGGTCAGAATGCGGCTCAACCCTGGCATCTTGCCCTGTTTGTCGACCAGGCCTGCCTCTTCCCCCACTCCGAGGATAGTGCCCATGGCGTCGAAGAATCCGGAGAGTACGAGCGTGAACAAGACGACCGAGGCCGTCACGACACCTGCTCGGGCGAACCCGCCGAACAAGTCGACGTTGAACAACAGATCGAATTGTGGTGTGGCGACGATGGAATCGGGCACCTTGGGCACCACCGGCCCCCACGCCTTCGGATCGATGTCGAAGACGGCATTGAGTACGATCGCCAGATTGGTGGCGACGAAGATCCCGATCAGCATCGCACCGGGCACTCGGCGGACGAACAACATGATCATCAGGATCAGACCGACGCAGAACACGAACACGGGCCACCCGGCCAACTTGCCGAACGTGCCGAGAGTAACTGCAGTGGAGGCGGTTTCGTGATGACCGACGAAACCGGCGTCGACCAATCCGATAAGGGCGATGAACGCACCGATGCCGACCCCGATCGCCTGCTTGAGCACCAGGGGAATTGCGTCCATGATGAGCTGCCGGACCCCGGTGAGTGCGAAGACGACGATGACCACGCCTTCGAGCACGACGAGACCCATCGCCTGCGGCCACGTCATGTACGGCGC
Organism: Rhodococcus sp. Leaf233; assembly: GCF_001426165.1. Taxonomy (NCBI): domain Bacteria; kingdom Bacillati; phylum Actinomycetota; class Actinomycetes; order Mycobacteriales; family Nocardiaceae; genus Rhodococcus; species Rhodococcus sp. Leaf233. The sequence continues at coordinate 457,271 of NZ_LMRO01000012.1, read as the reverse complement.
AGCCTGGAACACCACGATGGGTGTCACACCGAGTCCGGCCGCCATCGCGAGGGGCGCGTTACCGACAACTCCCATCAGGATCGTCGTCAGGCCGGCGGACAGAGCGACCATGGTCGACAGTTGTGCCGCATCGAGCGTCGCACCCGTGACGTCACGGGCATCGCCGATGATCAACGGAATGAGAACGATCAGGTACGCCATGGCCACGAATGTGGTCACCCCACCGCGGATCTCGCGCGAGATGGTGGAGCCACGACCCGTGATGTCGAAGAACTTGTCGATCTGGGATCGACCTCGTCCGCTCCGACGGGTGCTGGGTATGTGTACATCGGTCATGATCGGCCCTCCCAGGGCGTGATCAACCTTGCCGGGCGTCGGGCCGGGCCGACGTGCCGGGGGAGTTGGCGTCGGTGCGGTTGTGCCCTGGAAGGTTTCGTCGAATGAATCAGGGGTTGATGATGTGTTCGGGTCGAACAGGAACGCGCGTCAACGCGAGCCCGGTGGCGTTTCGGATGGCAGCGACGACGGCCGGCGTCGACGAGAGGGTGGGTGGCTCGCCTGCACCGCGAAGACCGTACGGTGCCAATGGATCCGGATTCTCGAGGATGTCCAGCTTCATGGGCGGCATGTCGAGAATCGTCGGGATGAGGTAGTCGGTGAACGACGGGTTCTTCACCAAACCGTCGACGACGACGATCTCCTCCATCACCGCAAGACCGAGCCCCTGGGCTGTGCCGCCGTGGATCTGGCCTTCGAGCGAGAGTCGGTTGAGGATCTTGCCGACGTCCTGGACGGCGGCCATCTCGACCACCTTCACGAGCCCGAGATCGACGTCGACGTCCACCACGGCGCGATGGACACACAGGGCGAGCTGGGTGTGGCTCGCGCCCTGCCCGGTCACCGGATCCATTCCGCTGGTGGGGCGATGGTGGAATTCGCGCGTCTGCTCGATGACGCGGTCGCCGAGTACATCCTCGATCGTCGCCAGCACGCCGTCGGTGGCCGAGACGATCTTTCCGCCGTCGAGGCTCAGGTCGGCCACTGCGCGCCCGAGGTACAGGCCGGCAAGGACGAACACCGCCTCGCGGACGGCCTCGCACGCGGTCTTGACGGCACCGCCGGTCATGTACGACTGGCGCGATGCCGAGGATGATCCCGCGTTGCCGACCTTGGTGTCGGCCGGGTGGATGACGACCTTCGTGACGCCGAGTTCGGTGCGCGCGATCTGCGCTTCCAGCGTCACGAGTCCCTGACCCACCTCCGCGGCAGCGGTGTGCACCAATGCTGTTGCCTCACCGCCGATCACCTCCAGTCGAACGCGGGCGGTGGAGTAGTCGTCGTAGTTCTCGGAGAAGCAGATGTTCTTGATCCCGACGCCGTATCCGATCCCGCGTACGACGCCTTCGCCGTGGGTGGTCTGCGATGCCCCACCCGGCAGATTACGGATGTCCGACGCGTCCAGTGGCTCGGGCAGTTCCATGGCCTCGGCTCGGGCGAGCATCTCGGCCAGCGGCGCGGGCGCTTCGATGACCTGACCGGTCGCCAGGATCGAGCCCTGGCTGACGGCGTTGATCTGGCGGATTGCGACCGGTCCGATGCCGCAGGCTTCGCCGAGCTCGTCCATCATCGACTCGTAGGCGAAACATGCTTGTACTGCGCCGAATCCACGCATCGCCCCGCACGGTGGATTGTTCGTGTACACCCCGTACGCGTCGATCTCGATGTTGGGGATGACGTACGGCCCGACGCCGAGCGAGGCCGCATTGCCGACGACGTTCAGGGTGGCCGAGGTGTACGCGCCGCCGTCGAGGATGATCTCGACGTCTGCGAACACCAGCTTGCCGTCGCTGGTCGCACCGTACTCGTAGTGCATCTGCGCCGGGTGGCGGTGCACGTGACCGAAGAACGACTCGTAGCGGTTGTAGACGATCTTGACGGGCTTGCCGGTGTGCATGGCGAGCATCGCCGCGTGGATCTGCATCGACAGGTCCTCGCGCCCGCCGAATGCTCCGCCGACACCGGCGAGCGTCATCCTGATCTTTTCCTCGGGCAGTCCGAGGCACGGGCCGATCTGGGCGAGGTCGTTGTGCATCCACTGGGTCGCGACGTACAGATCGATTCCGCCGTCCTCGGCCGGAACAGCCAGTCCCGATTCGGGTCCGAGGAAAGCCTGATCCTGGATCCCGACGGCGAAGTCGCTGCTGACGATCACATCCGCGCGGGCACGGGCGGAGGCGACGTTGCCGACGCGCACCGGCTGATGGCGCGCGACTCCGCCGCGTTCCTGCACCTTCGGGTAGTCCGGATCCAGAGCGGCGCGTCGAGCGTCGGTCAGGGGCTCGAGCACGTCGTAGACCACGACGATCTTTTCCATTGCGCGCCGGGCAGTTTCGGGATGATCGGCCGCGATCAGAGCAATGGGCTCACCCTCGTGCCGTACCTCGTCGAAGGCCAGTACCGGCTGGTCCCACGTGTGGTCGAGTCCGAAGCACTTGCGTCCCGGTACGTCGTCGTGGGTGAGCACCGCCTCGACGCCGGGCGTTGCCAACGCCTTCGAGATGTCGACCGAAACGATCTTCGCACGCGGATGCGGGCTGCGAAGCGTTGCGCCCCAGAGCATGCCGTCGATGAACAGATCCGAGGAATATGCGAACTCGCCCTTGACCTTCAACGTTCCGTCGGGCCGGAGCGGGCTGTCGCCTACGCGACCGCGGCCCGGGGCGGGGATATCGGCGGGTACTTGCCGGGGTGTAGTGGTCGGGGCGCTCACAGCACGTCCTCCGCGAGTTTCATGAGGCGACGGTGCGCATCGGCTCCGGCACGGCCTATTTCGTCCTGCGGGGCGCTGGTCAGGACGTCGTTCTCGACGATCGTTCGACCGCCCACCATCAAGCGAGCCAGCGGTGGCGTCTGCCCGTAGGCGAACGCGACGACTGGGTCGTCCACCGCCGAGTAGAAGCCATCGGTGCGCCAGATTGCGATGTCGGCCAGCTTGCCGACCTCGAGCGAACCGATCTCGCTCTGCCGGCCCAGTACCGTTGCCCCGCCCAGGGTTCCGATCGCGAGTGCCTGACGCGCGGTCAGTGCTGTCGGACCGTACTTGGCTCGCTGCATGTACATCGCCTGGCGGACCTCGCCGGCAAGCGGCACCATCTCGGCCGAAGCGGAACCGTCCACACCGAGGCCGACGGGTGCGCCGGCCGCGAGCAGGTCCGAGATCCGCGCGATGCCTGCGCCCAGACGTGCATTGGAACTCGGGCAGTGTGCAGTGCCGGTGCCGGTGGCCGCCATCTTCGCGATGTCGGAGTCGTGCAGGTGCACCGCGTGGGCGAACCACACGTCGTCACCGAGCCAGCCGACCTGCTCCATGTATTCGACCGGGGTGCAGTTCATCTGAGCCAGGCAGTGCTCCTCCTCGTCGAGGGTCTCGGCCAAGTGAGTATGCAGCCGAACACCTTTCGCGCGGGCGAGCCCGGCGGACTCCACAAGTAGCTCTTTGCTGATGGAGAACGGCGAACACGGCGCGACCGCGATGCGAAGCATCGAACCGAAGGAGGCATCGTGATAGGTGTCGATGGCGTCGGAGGTAGCGGTGAGGATGTCGTCGAGCGACTCGACCACCTCGTCCGGCGGCAATCCGCCGTCGGACATACCCCGGTCCATCGAGCCGCGGCACGGTTGGAACCGCACACCGATGCGCTGGGCCGCGTCGATCTCGGCGGCGAACAGGTCGCCTCGTCCCTTGGGGAAGATGTAGTGATGATCGGTACTGGTGGTACAGCCCGATTTCGCGAGCCATCCCAGCCCGGCTGCGGCAGCGCCACCGACCACCTCGGCGTCCATCTTGGACCATGGCTTGTAGAGTGCGACAAGCCATTCGAAGAGTGTGTTGTCCTTGGCCAGGCCCTGGGACGCCCACTGGTACAGGTGATGGTGAGTGTTCACCAGGCCGGGGGTGACGAGACAGCCGGAGGCGTCGATCGTCTCGGCCCCGGGGATGATCGGTGCCGTGCCCGATCCGATGGCGCTGATCGTGGTGCCCTCGACGACGAGGTAGCCGTTCGGGATTTCGTCACCGACGATGGGTGCGATGTACGCACCCGAGATGACAGTGGTCATTTTGCCTCGGCCTTTCGTGTCGCAGCGAGCCGAACTGCATCCAGAATCTTCTCGTATCCCGTACAGCGGCAGAGGTTTCCGGCGAGAGACTCACGAATCTCGACGTCCGACGGGTTGGGAACACGCTCGATGAGATCGTGCGCCTGGACTATGAGTCCGGGGGTGCAGAAGCCGCACTGGACGGCTCCGCACTCGACGAACGCCTCCTGCATCGGGTCCAGCTTGTCGCCGTCGGCGAGGCCTTCGACGGTACGGATCTCGCGGCCGTCGACCTGTCCGGCGGCCACCAGGCAGGCGCACGCCGGGATACCGTCGAGATAGACCGTGCACGAACCGCATTCCCCTTGTTCGCACGCGTTCTTCGATCCGGGCAGTCCCATGCGCTCGCGCAGTAGGTACAGCAGACTTTCGCCCTCCCAGACGTCGTCGGCTTCCATGTCTTTTCCGTTGATGGTGCAGTTGACTCGCATGTTCAGGCCACCTTCCGTGCGGCTGTCAGGTCTCGCCATGCCCAGCCCAGCGTTCGCCGGGCCATCACGGACAGGGCGTGCTTGCGGTAATCGGCTGTGCCACGTACGTCGTCGATGGGACTTGCTGCCGCACTGACCAACCGACCGAACTCCTCCGATACCCGAGGATCGAGGGCACCGTCCCACTCGAGTTCGGCCGCGAGGTAGTTCTCGGCATCGTAAGCCCGCCGCGGCGTCGGCGCAGCGGAGCCGAGACCGGTGCCGACGCGGCCGTCCTGTGGAAACAGTGCGATGGAGAACGAGCACACGGCGATGACCATCGCGTTACGGGTGCCGATCTTCGAGAAGTATTGCGGCCCAGCGGCCGGCGCAACGTGAAAGGCTCGGATCAACTCGTCCGGCTCGCACGAATTGCGCTTGACGCCGACGTAGAACTCGGTGGCAGGGATCATCCGCACCCCGCGCTCGGCCGATTCCACTTCCACGGTCGCGCCGGCAGCGAGCAGGGGCGCGTGCAGATCGCCTGCCGGTGACGCGCCCCCGAGATTGCCGCCCACAGTGCCGCGATTGCGGATCTGCGGCGAACCGACGGTGCGGGAGGCCTGGGCGATGCCGGGAAGCCGGTCGCCGAGCTCGGCGATGATGCGGACGTAGGGCACGCCTGCCCCGACGCGCAGGGTGCCGTCGGCGAGCTCTTCCCATTCGGTGAGTTCGGTGATCGGGTTCAGGTCGAGCAATCCGCCCGGCCGGTGCAGGTCGAAGTTCATCTCGACCATGACGTCGGTGCCGCCCTGAATAGGGACGACGTCGACGTCGTCGGCTTTGGCGGCCAACGCGTCGCTCCAGGTCTGTGGTCGTAGAAATTCCATCGTGCTGCTCTCCGCTCACGTGTCTTTCGGTCGTGTTCACCCAGTACAGCCGCCGGAGGTGCTGCGAACGAGGGACAGGAACGACGAAGTATGACGACGATCACAGTGCTACTTTTGGAGGATCCTACGAAGAGCGAGGTCGATGTCACCGTGCGGTTGCGTGATCTGGCCGACTTGCCCGACCTGATGCTCCAGCCGATCGTCACACCGGATCATTTCGACCCGACGATCCGGTGGGTCGTCACCACCGACATGCTCGATCCGAGTCGGTACCTCAACGGCGGAGAACTGGTGCTGACCGGGTTGATGTGGCGGACCGGGCCCGCGGATTCGCAGACCTTCGTCCGGGCGGTCTCCAAGGCGGGTGTGTCGGCACTGGCGGCCTCCGACGGCGGTGTCGTTCCCGACGACTTGGTCGCCGCATGCCGCGAGCACGGACTGCCGCTGTTCCGGGTCCCGGCCGACATCGCGTTCGCGACGGTCACCGAGAGCGTTGTCCGGCAGCTGTCCACGGCACGAGCATCGGATCTGAGCCTCGTGCTGGATCGACATCGTCGCCTGGTGGCGAGCGCCGGGCCCGGCGGAGGCCTCGGTCCGCTGCTGGACATGGTGAGTTCGGATCTGGGCATGAAGTGCTGGGTCGTCACGTCGTCGGGACGCGTCCTCGCCGGATCGGACGGCCCACCCGACACCGAGGCGCTCGCGCAGGAGTTCATGACTGCCGCTCGGCTACCGAAATTCAGCCGAGAGCATCGTGTGTCGATCTTTCCGGTCGACGGGGAGGCGTCACCTCGGGTGGTGGACTGGTTCGTCGCCTTCGAAAGTGATTGGCAGACATGGGATGCGCCGAGAATTTCGCTGGCCGGGCAGCTGGCGTCGATCGTCGCGGTCGAACGCAGCCGGGCCGACGACCGCCGCACCGGTTCGGCCATCCTGGCGCAGGAGTTCGTCAAATCGATCGTCGGTGGCGCGTTGCCCACCGACATCGTGGCACAGATGGGCGTCATCGGTCTCGACGTCGAATCTCGTTATGCTGCAATCGCTGCCGCAACATCGGGAGAGACGGTTCGGCTGGGTGAGCTGCGACCGCTGCTCGGCGAAATCGTGGCTCCGCTCGACATCACCGTCGCCACTGTCGACGGTGAGGCGATCGCGCTGATCGACGCCGCAGCCGACCGGACCGAAGCGGTCAGGGCGGCGGTCCGTGCTCTGATGCCAGGGTTGGCTGGAAGCGGAATCTCGATCGGGGTCAGTGCTCCCGCCGCGCCCGGTGATCTGCGGAGCGCGATCGAAGAGGCGCGCTACGGCCGCCGCCTCGCCGAGCGTCGGGGCGGCGACTGCGCCGTCGTCGGGCACGACGAACTCGCTACGCTGACAATACTTCTCGCCAACGTCCCCGACGATGTTCGACGCATGTTCACCGCTCGGCTGCTCGCCCCGCTCACCGAGTACGACGCCCAACACCACACCGATCTCATCGCCACGCTGTCGGTGTATCTCGACACCAACGGTGCGTGGACACGGTGCGCCGAGCACCTGCACATGCACGTCAACTCGGTCCGTTACAGAATTGCGCGCATCGAGGAACTCACCGGACGGGACCTGTCGCGCCTCGAGGACCGGATCGAGTTCTATCTGGCACTGCGATTGAGATGAGTCTGCGACGCGCTCGCGGAGCGGGTCTAGGGTGACGGTATGGCTCTCATTGCACAGTTGGATCTGACGTTCAAGCCCGAATCCCTTGCCGAAGCACGGGCGCTGCTGCGGACCGTTCTCGCGGACACCCGCGCGTTCGAGGGGTGCCTCGGCGTCGAGGTGTGGGTCGACGAAGAGAACGAAGCGCACGTCGTCGCGCACGAGACGTGGGAATCGGCGGAGGCCGACGCGAAGTACCGCGAGTTCCGCGCCGGACCGGGCAAGATCGTCGAATTGCCGCCGCTGCTCGCCGCAGCACCGTCGTTGACTAAATTCACCGTCGATTCCTCGGTGTAGCGGATTCGTCGATCCGGCCACCGGCCACGGTGGCCGGTTGTGGTCGACCGGTGAGGAACCCCTGCACCATGTCGGCACCGAGATCGGCCGCCACCCGCAATTCCGCGTCGGTCTCGACACCCTCCATGATCACGCCGGCACCGATCTGTCGGGCGAAGTCGATGATCGCCGTGGCCGCGGCGCGACGGAACGAGTCCCGGTCGATTCCGTGCACGAGTGCGTAATCGATTTTGAGGGTGTCGGGCCTGAGCTCGACGATGTGGCGCATACCGGCGAATCCGGCTCCGACGTCGTCGATGGAGATTTGAACCCCCGCGTCGCGCAGCTTCTCGATGGCGCGGGTCACCGCACGGTAGTCGTCGACACGTTCGTGCTCGGTGATCTCGAGGTGGAAGGTTCGGGTTGCCAGATGCGGACGCAACCGGTCGAGTAGGTCGGTCGTGCGGATGGTGTCGGCCGACGCATTGAGCGACACGAACGGCCCCGGTGGCAGCAGATGAACATCCGCTAGTGCCCGTTCCAGTGCGGCGCGTTCGAGCCGTGGACCGACGCCGGCCTCGGCTGCGTCGCGGTACCACGACAGGGGCGATCCGTGGCCGAACGGGAACCGCGACAGTGCCTCGTAGCCGACGGTCGAACCGGTGACCGTGTCGCAGATGGGCTGAAAAAAGATGTCGGGACCGCCGGATTCGATGAGCGCATCGATTCTCTGCCTGGCTTGTTCGCGGGCGTCCGCTGCGGACAGTCCCGTCTCCGGAAACTTTCCCGAGGTCCGTGCTTTGAAGCGATACATCTCGATGTCGGCGAGAGCGATCAACCGTCGGACCAGTACGTGTAGGCCGGTGTCGGCGGGTGGCGTCTCCACGGCCGAGCCCACACTGGTGGTGAACGGCGGGCCGTCGAACGATTCCTCCAGCGATGCGCGAATCCTGTTGTCCGATTCGGCGATCGACTCTCTGGTTCCGACGCTGACGACCACGAACTCGTCGCCGCCGAGTCGTGCGACCGCGGACTTGTCTCCCACCGCACAGGACAGGCGACGGGCGACCTCGACGAGCACTGCGTCACCGGAGGGATGGCCGAACCTGTCGTTGATGTGCTTGAACCGATCGATGTCGAGGACGGTCACTCCGACCGCTTGCTGTGCGCGATCCTCTGCCGGGGACAGGCGCAACGAGTCGACGGTATCGAGTAGCCCACGTCGGTTCCACAGGCCGGTCAACGGATCTCGCAATGCCCTCGCCGCGCTCGTTCGCAGCTGACCGATGTACGACTTGATCATGAAGGGTGCGGCGTAGAGGGACCCGATGGTGACCATCCGAGAAGTGGTGGACCATGGATCGGCGCCCTCCGAGACAGCCAGAGCGGCGAGGCCAGCGAGGGTGAGTGCGCCGATTGCCAAGTGAATCAACATGACACGGTGCGAGCTCGCGACGACGATGAACGCTGCGACGATCGAGAACATCGCGCAGCCGGGCATCGCGTCGAAGTGGGTTTGGAAGGCGAACAGAACGGTCACGATGCCGACGTCGGCGTAGAGGATGTAGACGATCGCCATCCTCGGGGACGCCCACGGCCGGAGGTACCAGGCAATCGCCACCGGCACCGTGGTGACGGACGCCAGGAGCACGGCGATCGACATGGGGTCGGAGAACTGACCGGCGGGGACCATCAGGGCCCCGGCGAGGCCGAATGTGAGCGTCATTCCGCTGATGAACAGCCGCACCCATCGTTCCTCCGCGGTGGGTGCGAAGTCTCCCGGTTCGGAAATGGTGACGCCCTCCGTAGAACCAGCCACTAACCTGCGTGAACGCTAGCACCCACAACTGGTGCCGTAGTGGGGATGCAGCCGTTCAGACCATGTCGTGCTTGGTGAGCCAGCGCAACGTCGGCCAGCCGAGAAACACCGGTAACCAGCAGGTCAGTACGCGGTAGAGCAGCACGGACGGGACTGCGATGGAGGCGGGGAGACCGAACGCGGCAAGCCCACCGATGAGGGCTGCTTCCACGGCCCCCACACCGCCCGGCGTCGGGGCGGCCGAGGCCAATGTTCCACCGATCATCGTCACCACTGTCACCGTCACGAACGTCGTTCCGCCGCCGAACGCCTCGACACTCGCCCACAGGGCGAGCGCAGCACCCAAAGTGGTTGCGGCGCAACCCAAGATGATGATCGAGAACCGTCTCGGGTCGCGGGCGAGTTCGCCGAGCTCGGTGAGCACTTCGGCAACCTGGGGCCGGACGGCCACTTTCAGCCACAGTCGCAGCTTGGGCACGAACATGAAGGTCCCGACGACTCCGAATGCGACGCCGGCGATGAGGTACAGCACGGTGTTGCCCGGCACCATGTTGGACAGCCCCGACGACGTTCCGGCGACTACGCTGAAGAAGATCAACAGGCTGACATGGGTGATCACCTGAACCGACTGTTGCAGAGCCACAGCGGCTGTCGCGCGGACGGTACCCAATCCACCCTTTTGCAGAAAGCGAACGCTCAGGGCCAGGCCACCGACGCCCGCAGGTGTCGTGGTCGCGGCAAAAGTGTTCGCTACCTGCATGATCGTCAGATTCCGGAAGCTGACCTTGCCGAATGCGCAGGCCCACAATGCGGCACCCGCACCGATGTAGGTCAGTGCGGAGACGGCCAGACCGAGCAGCGCCCACCACCAGTCGACCGAGCCCAATTCGACGACGAACGCGGGAACCGCACTGATGAACGGGTATGCGACGTAGACCAATCCGATCAGCAACACGAGCGAGATGATCTGGTTGCGGCTGAATCGAGTGACCTGCTCGGCCTCGATCCTCGCGGCACCGGTCTGATCGAGCACTTCGAGCCGGACGGACTTCATCGTCTTTCCTGCATCGGCAACCGACTGACGCACCCGAAGAGGGATGGCGGACTTGGTCAATCGACCGGACGCCGCGATCACGACGTCGATTCCCAGCACCTCGACGGCGGTGGCCACGGCGCGATGGGAGCCGAAAAGGTCTGCGGTGGTGAGTAACAGCTGTGCGACATCGGATTGCATCTGGGCGTCCGACGCGCCGAGTTCTGCGTGCCCGAACCCGCAGAACAGTGCCGCGCCGTCATGGAGCCGCAGTTCACCCCGATGCAGGTCACCGTGCGAGATCTGGTTCTCGTGCAACGTGTTCAGAGCCGACCAGAGAGCTCTGAGCGCGGCATCGTCGAGCTCGGCCTCGATGGGGTCGCCGATGGGCTGGCTGTGCGCGTACAACGTCCAGCCGCGGTCGAGTGCTGCTACCGCCAACGGGTCGCTGCCTGCGGCGTTCATACTCTTGATGGCCAGGCCCATCAATGCGCGATGCTCGACGGCGCGGCGCATGGACGCGTGCAACGGTGCTGTCTCGCTGCCGCGCCGGGTGATCCATCGCCAGAATTGGCGCAGCGCACCGCCACTGCGTTGGTTCTGTCCGTAGAGTTCGACCACCACATCGGCGTCCGGGGTGTGTGCGTTCAACACCAACGGGCCCGGGCCCGCGGGGCGCACGACGGTGAAGCTGCGGACGTCGACGCCCCGGATGCGGAACAGGCGCACGGCCGCGTCGAGTGGAACCTCCAGTGCCGGAGTGCCGACCAGCAGCACGATGATCGCACCGACGAGCCAGCCGACGGCCAGCCCGAGCAGCGAACGGGCCGGGACCACAGTGGACACCACCAGGTGTATCGGTACGAAGGCGAGCAGCAGTGCCCACCATGCTCGACGCCACCGCGCGGGCAGGCCCGGGCCCGACACCGTGAGCGCCGCGGCGAGCATGGCGATCCAGCGTGAATCGTCGAGGAATTGCGACAGGAACGTGTCGAGTCGCTCGGGCACGTCCAGGTCCCACGTCGGAGTCGAGATGCCGGTACCGGTGATGGACAGAGCCAGCGCGGCGATCAGAGCTGCTGCCGCGTACCCGGCCAACAGTTTCCATTTGCGCCCGGCGATCAGCCCGATCAACACTCCGAACGGGAGGGCGAGGATCGCGACGCCGTAGACGATGTAGACAGCGTTGGACTGATCGGGGCTGAGCACGCCGACGATGTTGGACACCGATTGTTCGAGTGCGTCCCACTGATTTCGGGTGATGAGCGAGCCGGCGATGACCAAGCTCAAGAACACCGAGGCGGCAACGACCCGAATGATGTCACTGGTTCTTCTCACCAGCGGCTGCAGCAGGTTTCCCGCTACGGGAACGTCCCGCCCATCCACGCGCATGGGCTCAACTTACCGTGCGGTACGCCGACGGAGTTCGTTGCGCACGGCGGGCCATTCGGATTCGATGATCGAGAACACGACGGTGTCGCGCAGTGAACCGTCGGCCATGCGTTGGTGATTGCGCAGAATGCCGTCCTGCTTGGCTCCGAGTTTCGCGATGGCCGTCCGCGATTGGAGGTTCATCCAGTGGGTGCGGAATTCCACCGCGATACAACCGAGTTCCTCGAAAGCGTGCGTCAGCAACAGCAGTTTGCTCGACGCGTTGGTACCGGTTCCGTGGGCGGAGCGCGCATTCCAGGTGTACCCGATCTCGACGCGACGGTTGTTCGCATCGACATTGCAGAAGGTCGTCGCGCCGAGAATCTGCCCGGTATCGTTGCGCCGCAAAGTGAATGGAAGCATGGTTCCCGCGTCGAGCAGTCCCAGCCGGCGATCGATCTCTGCGGCCATGTCTTCCGGTTTCGGAACGCTCGTGTACCAGAGGTTCCAGAGCTCGCCGTCGCGGGCGGCATCGCACAGCCCCTCGAGGTGATCGCGGCTCAGCGGCTCCAGGGTCACGAGATCGTCAGTGAGGGTCACCGGTTGCAGAAAGGACATTGGCCGACGATACGTCCCGGCGTGGTGTTCGCAACAGCGAGAAGATCACCGCCGCGGTCACGACGAGAGCTACGACGACGATCGACACGACCTCGGTGTAGGCGTGCGCGTAGGCGTCGGCAAACCCGGGGCGTCCGGCTGCCGCGGCATCGGCGTCGGCTCGGTCGGGTAGCTCGCCGCGGACCAGGACGGTCAACAACCAGGCATATCCGGCCACCATCAGGGCCTCGCTGCCGATGCGAAACAGGTTCAGCACGCCCGCCGCGGTACCGCTGCTGTGCGGCGGCACCGCAGCCAGTGCCTCGCCGTCCACCAAGCCGATCGGGAGTCCGAATCCGAGCCCCAACGCGATCATCGGGACCACGACGGCACCGAGCGGGACACCTGGTTGCAGCGCCAACATGCCCAGATTGCCGAGGACGAGGCAGCCGAGGCTGACCAGCACGACGCGAGTGGGGGTGACGGCGTCGAACATGCGGCTCAGGCGGGCAACGGTCAGCGGAGCGAGCAGAACGGGGACGGTCATGGCCAGCATGAACACTCCGGCAAGCCCCGGCGTCAGCGACGCGACAGCGCTCAGCGCAGCGGGCAGATACGTGAGCAGCGTGACGAATCCGATGGCCCCGGCCACCGGAACGAGGCACAGGGCCAGGAATCTCCGGTTGCGCAGTAGCGAGAAATCGAGCAGGCGGTGCGCCGTCGATTCGGTTCGCAGAGTCGGCAGAGCGACAGTTCCGATGGCCGCCGCAGCCAGGACCACCGCCTGGGCGGCGAACACGCCCCGCCACTCGAACGCCGCGACGAGCAGCCCGGAGATGGTGGGCCCGAGTGCCAGACCGAGACCGTTCACGGTGCCGAACAGTGCGAACGCGGTTGCTCTGGCCGTGCCGTGGAAGTGAAGCGAGAGAATGGAAGTGGAGCCCACCAGAACTGCTGCGGCTCCGATGCCCGCGAACACCCGCGCGACATCGAGTAGGTACAACGACGGCGCGACGGCGCTGACCGCACTCGCGACGGCCGTCAGCACGACCCCGATGCGGAACGACGTGCGGTGACCGATTCGGTCCGACACTGCGCCCCAGACGACGGTGAACAGCGCGAACGCGATGTTGAAGCCGTTGACGACCCACTGCAGAGGCGTCGGATCGGTGCCGAGGTCGCCGGCGATGACCGGAAGGGCGAGTGCAGTACCCGAGATGGACATCGGTACGACGAATTGAGCCGCGAGTACGACCGGTAGCACTGCCTTCATGTGTCCCCCTGAAACGTAGGTACGATGGTTGTCGTACTAGACCAGGATTCAAGGTACGGCGCAAGTCATACCTTGTAGGAGGAGCGCATGGCGGACAAGGACGGGCATCCCGAGCCCGAGGAAATGCAACTGGGTGCGGTGATGTCCGCGTTGGCCGATCCGTTGCGTCGCCAGGTGGTCACCGAACTCGTCGGCGACGACGACGGAGCCGAGCGGACGTGTATGTCGTTCGAGCTCGGTGTCACCAAATCGACTCTGACGCACCATTTTCGAGTGCTACGCGAGGCAGGCCTCGTGTTCCAGGTCGATCGCGGAAACAGTCGCAAAGTGACGCTGCGCCGCCACGAGCTCGAGGAGCGATTCCCCGGTCTGCTCGATCTGATCGCCAACGAAAACCGGTAGCCCCGCACCCTCTCCGCGTCCTACGGTGGGCGGCATGCACTTCGCGATGATCGGCACGACGGCACCGAGTCACATCTACCCCTCGCTGGCCGTCGTCGCCGAATTGGTCCGCCGCGGGCATCGCGTCACCTACGCCGTCGGCGAGTCGTTGCGGCACTTGGTGGAACCGGCTGGAGTCGAGGTGGTGGCGTTCCCCTCGATACTTCCCGACGGTGAGGGCTCCTGGCCGGACGACCCGGCCTCGGCGATGCAGGTGTTCCTCGACGAAGCGATCGCGTCCTTTCCCGTGCTCACCGCGTTCTACGACGACGATCAGCCGGATGTGATCCTCTACGACATCGGCGGCCTGACCGCCCCGATCCTCGGCGTCCGGTACGGGGTGACGGCCGTGCAGCTCTCCCCTACGTATGTCGCCTGGGACGGCTACGTCGAGGATCTCGGTGACGGGATGACCTCTATCCGCGAGTCGACAACCGGCGTTGCGTATCGCGAAACCTATGCGACCTGGTTGCGAGAGAACGACATCGACGCCGACCCGTGGGACTGGATCACGTACCCGGAGCACTGCCTGTCGTTGATCCCGAAAGTGATGCAGCCGAACGCCGATCGAGTCCCCAGCTCGGTGCAGTTCGTCGGCCCGTGTCTCGATCCGGTGCGACTGCACGACCGATCGTGGTCCGCGCCCGAGGGGCCCGTTCTCTACGTATCGTTCGGCACCGGGTACAACGAACGCCCCGACTTCTACCGGCTGTGCATCGAGACGTTCGCGAACACGGACTGGCACGTGGTGATCTCCATCGGCCGACGCGTCGACCCCGCCGTACTTGGGGAACTGCCCGCGAATGTCGAAGTCCACGAACACGTTCCGCAGCTCGCGGTGCTCGACGCCGCCACCGTGTTCGTCACCCACGCCGGAATGGGTGGGTGCACCGAAGCCCTGTGGTTCGGCGTACCGACAGTTGCCCTACCGCAGGCGGTCGACCAATTCGGCAACGCGGCGATGCTCGCCGAACTCGGCGCAGGAGTGCACATCGACTTCGACGGGATGACGGCGACAGGACTACGCGACGCCGTCGAACAAGCCCGGGGACTCGCGCCGCGCGCACGTGAGATCAGCGCAGAGGTGCGCGCGCACGGCGGCGTCGACCAGGCCGCGAATGCGATCGAGGCATTCGGTGTCGATGCCGGCGGCGCGGCTACGTAGCCAGCGTCGCCAACTCCTCGAACGTCTCGGCGTACGTGTCTCGGACCTGATCCCAGGAAGCCGTCATGTCCACACTCTCCGGACCGGCGATCGGCAGCGCATAGCCGTACTGCGAGCGCGGCACCGGGCTACCGGGCAGAACGAGTACCTGCGTGAACGCTGCAGAGTCAGGATTGAACGTCAGAGTGTGCGAGGCGACGTTGCGGCCCCAATCCTCCGACGGCCACGACAGGAAGATCACGTGTCGAGGGTTCTCGGCGGGGTCGGTGTACGAGACGTAGCTGCCGTAATGATCTTCTCCCGGAGACATGATCTTGTACGCGCCGTTGTCGGTGTAGATCAACAACGCCTCGGCGAACGGCTTCTGATCGAACAGTGCGGTGTACCTCAGCGCCTGAACGAACACGGGTCGGCCCAACGGAATCGAGATTGCATCCTGCTGTGTAGTCACGAGAATCAAAGGTACCGATTCAGTCCTCGAGAACGCTGACGCTCACGCCGTAGGGCAGGAAACGAACCCGTCGACGCGGGTCGGTGTTGTCCTTGTGTGCCCGCAACGCATCGAGTTCGGTGGCGTAGAGCTGATCGATCTGCGCCGAGCCGGCATCGTCGACGCTGTAGATCGCCCAGACGCCATCACCCTTCTGGCCTGTGGTTTCCGGCTCCGGCGGGGCTTTGGGTGCTCCCGTGTTGGCGAACAGTGAGCCGACGACCTCGCGCAGGCCCTCGGTTGCTTCACGCGCGAACTTGTCGAAGTCGTCGGATCCGAATCCGAAGGGTCCCTGGTTGGCCATGGCCCTGCCTCCTGAGTGAAACTCCAGTATGCGCGTTTTCTCCGAATGGGCGAGAAGCTACTGCTGCAGTCGGGCCCCGATGGTGTTGTGCAGAGCCCGCAGTGAGTTCTGGCCGAGCGAGACCGTCTGAGATTCGATGTGTCGCAACAGGTGGGTGTCGTTCAAAACCTTCTCGCTCGATTGGATCAGCACCGTGCCGGCACCGGTGAAATCGAACTGCCGCTCTTCGCCGCTGTTGGCCCCGAGGAATCCGCGCGCGGCGCCGAGGAAGTTCTGCATCCAGGCGGCATCGAAGTGATGCGACGGCGACGGGCAATCCGCCCAACCGACAAGCGCTTCCGGATCGATGCGTAGTGGCGGCTCGGCGAACATGACCGTGCCGTTGGACGAGGCGAGGAACTTGCCGGTACCGAGCAGGGTCAGGAAGCCGGGCACGATGGACTGCTTGAGGTCCAGAGTCGGCTCGAAAGCCAGCAGATTCGCGGCTCGGATCGTCAGGTTGCCGTCGTCGAGGTCGTAGCTGTTGATGTTGAAGCCGCGATCCCCGAGGATCAGCTTGCCCTGCCCCTGCGCCAGCACCCAGTCGTTCGAGTACAGCGGAGACGAGAACCGCGCCGCCACGATGGCGGGCATGGACGTCTGCCCGAGTGGTTCGAATCGGACGTTGCCGTAGTACGCGATCATCGCGCCTTTGGAGGTGAACCACGGCTGGCCTGCGAGTTCGACGCAGAACGCATAGTCGTTGCCGGGCACGTTGTCGTTGACCGGCAGGGTGTACGGGGTGTGAATGTCCAAACTCATTGCCGCTCCCTAGAACTTCTGCTCGGACGCCTGCACCCACACGGTGCCCATGCCGGTCATCTTCAACTGGATCGCCTCGCCGCTGCCCTTACCGACGGCGTCACGCCAACCGACGTTGGCGGAGATGTCGACGTTGATGTTGCCGATGTGGCATACGTACGCCTGCGGATCGACCACGACCATGGGGTTGTTGGGCCCGACCTGCAGCGGAGTCGCTCCGCCGTGCGACAGGACCGCGACGCTGCCCTGGCCGGTCAGTTGCGTCGTGAACAGACCCTGCCCGGTCATGGCACCGCGCACTGCTCCGCGAACCCCGCCCTGAGAGGTGAGGGCAACGATGGAACTCTGCAGGTAGCCGTCGTGCACCAGGAGCCGGTCGGCCTCCACGGTGAGCATGGACGAGCCGTCGAGGTGAATCACTTCGACGTACAGCCCGGCGTGGCCGTAGAAGACCTCGCCCTGACCCTCGGCGGCCATCATCGCCACGTGCTCGCCTGCCATCATGCGGCCGGCCATCCCCGCGACGCCGCTCATGCCGGGCATGGCACCCGCGCCGCCGCCCATGGAATGCGGGACGAACCGGACGTCGCCGGTGTAATAGAGCATCGATCCGCGCCGAGCCAGCACACTCTGATTCGGTGCCAGAACGGATTTGACGACTTTGCTGTTGACGAGTTCGAGCGGCACGTCAGCGCTCCTCGGGTTGGATGTAGACGACGCCCTGGCCGTCGAAGCGGAGTGAGAACGCCTCGCCGCTGCCGCCGCCGATGGCGGAGCGCCACGTGACGTCGGTGACGAAGCTCTGGTTGAGCTGTCCGCGATGGGCGACGAAGGCGTCGGGGTCGACGACGAGCGGATACTGCGGATCGACGGCGAGTGCGATGATCGGCCCACCCTTCGACAGCAGCGCCACCGTCCCGGAGCCGCTCACGACGGTGGTGAACAGTCCCTGCCCCGACGTCGCACCACGAAGGCCGGAGAACTTCACGTCCGTCTTCAATTGACCTGTGAGAGCAAGCAATTGAGACGATTCGACGTGCAGGTTGTCGCCTTGCACCTCGACGAGAGTGATGTCCTGGGCGTCGACCGCGAAGTACACGGTGCCTTTGCCGGACACGTCCATAAGGGACAACGACTCGCCGGTCACTTTCTGTTTGAGCGCGGCGCGAAAACCGCCGCCACCGCCCATGCCTGCGCTCTTGAAGGCGACATCGCCTTCGTAGGCAACCATCGAACCCGACATCGCGCGCAGAGAGTCACCGGTCAGGTCTGCGACCAAGACACGGTGCCCGTTCATCCTCAGCTGAGCCACGGGGGAACTATGCCACCGCTCGCACCCCCGCGGCTACTGCTGGAGAAAATCTAGACGAGCGGCTTCAGAGCCTTGCCCGCCAATTCGACGGCACCGGGCTGGTGTCCGTTGGTGATCAGGTTGATGATGACGCCGTCGATGCCTTGATCGAGGACGCGCTTCTGCACCTGCTCGGCGACATCGTCGGGCGTTCCGCAGAAGTGGCGGTCGGTGGCCTTCGCTGCGTCCTCCTCGGAAAGATTCGTCAGATCGAGGCCCTGCTTCAGCACGAACTCCCGCTGCAACTCCTTGGCCTTGTCACCGTCCTCGTCGATGATGACGAAGGCGAGGAAGCTCGTCTCGAGATCCTTCGGATCGCGGTCGACTTCCTCGCAACGGGCCTGAACGGCTGCCATCTTGCGGGGCAGTTCGTTTGCGTCGCAGATGATGTTGAGGTGATCGGCGAACTGTGCGGCCAGGCCGAAGGTCTTCTTCTCGCCGCCACCGCCCAACATGATCGGCAGATCATCGCGGATGCGGGGCTCGTTCATCGCGTTCTCGACCTGGTACCACAGGCCGTCGAACGTGGGACGCTGACCGCGCAGCATGGGTTCGATGATCTGCAGGGCCTCGTCGAGGCGCTCGAATCGGTCGGTGAACGTACCGAATTCGAGTCCGAAGCTCTGGTGCTCGAGTTCGTACCAGCCGGCACCGATACCGAGAATGGCCCGGCCGCCGCTGACGACGTCGAGGGTGGTGACGGTCTTGGCCAGGATCGCCGGGTTGCGATACGTGTTGCCGGTGACCAAGGCGGAGAGTTGGATGGTGTCGGTGGCCGTCGCGAGCGCCGACAGGGCGGAGTAGGCCTCGAGCATCGGCTCGTCGGGCTTTCCGATTCCGGGGAGTTGGTAGAAGTGATCCATCACGAACGCAGTGTCGAACCCGGCCGCTTCGGCCTCGCGCGCCTGCGCGATGACCTGGGGAAAGAGTTCCGCGACCGAACCGTCGTAGCTGAAGTTGGGCATCTGGTAACCGAGGCGAATAGTCACGGCTGCCACGCTACTCGGATATCGGCCCGCAGCACGTGGGACAGCGCGATAATTCGTCCATGACCACCATCGATCTGGCCCGAGCACCGTTCTCCGGATTCGCCGTCGACGACCTGCCGGCAGCTCGCGCGTTCTACGCGGACACCCTCGGTCTGGAGGTGACCGAGAACGAGATGGGGATGCTCGAACTTCACCTGGGAGCGGCGACGGTACTCATCTATCCCCGGCCCGGTCACGTGCCGGCGCAGTACACCATCCTCAACTTCCCGGTGGTCGACATCGAGGCCGCAGTCGATGCATTGATCGCCAAAGGGGTGGTGTTCCAACAGTACCCGGACATGGGCACCGACGAGAAGGGGATCTTCCGGCACGGCGGACCGCTCATCGCCTGGTTCACCGATCCCGCGGGCAACGTGTTGTCGGTGCTGCAGGACTGAACTCGACCGCTCAGGCAGCCGGGGTTCCTTCCGCCAAAGCCGTTGTCGCGGAACGTCGTACGCCCTGAGGATCGACCCACTCGACGACGGCGACATCACCGGGGTGACGTCCGATGAGGGCCTGGGCCAGATCCGACGACGAACCGACACCGGCACCGTCGAAGGCGACGATCACATCGTCGCCGGACAGTCCGATTGCCGAGGCCGGAGAATCGGTAGCCACCGTCACCACCTCGGCACCCATCGCCGGCTTGTTGTCGAACACGGACACATCTCGCACCGACACCCCGAAGTACGGGGTCGGACCCACATGAACCGTCCCGCCGGACTGCCCCGCGACGACCTGATCGAGCACGGCAGCGGCCTCCGAGATGGGAACCGCATACGCCTCGGGTGCCTGCGGAGGCCTACTCTCGGAGCCGGTGCGCGCCTCGTCCGACAGCCCCGCTGTATTGACGCCCACCACGCGACCCCAGGCATCGAACAGTGGGCCACCCGAATCACCCGCTCGCACATCGGCATCGACTCGAATCATCCGATCCAGAGTGTTCCGCGAACCGTCCACCGAACTACGGGTACGCACCTGCTGGTCCAGAGCCGTCACCGCACCCGGGGCAGGCACCAGAACGCCTGCGCCAGCAGCATTCCCGACGGCAGTGACCGCATCCCCCACCTCGGGAGGTGAGTCCGGAGCGAACTCGACCACCGGCAGGTCGGCCGCGGAAATCAACTGCATGACCGCCAGATCACGAGATTTGTCGTAACCGAGCACGGTGGCGTCGTAGATCAGTCCGTTGCCCATGTGCACCGCGCTGATCTCTGTCGCGTTTTCGACGACGTGGAAGTTGGTGAGCACCAGGCCGTCCGGGGCGACGACGAAGCCGGTACCTGCGACGCCGGAGTAGCCGGCCGTGGCGGAGATCGTGACGACGGTGGGGTTCACTCGCGCCGAGAGGTCCTCGAGAGTGAGCGGTGGTGGCTCGACGACGGGGACGGACGTGACCGCGGGGGCCTGCAGCTGGACGTCGGTGCCGACAATCCCGGGACTCAGCATTCCGGGACTCAGTACTCCGGGACTCAGCGGCGTGGCGAGGAACCAGACACCGGCGGCGACCAGCGTCAGTACCCACGCTCGCCCACCCGACTGCATGAAAATCGATTATGGTCCGATGCCGAGCGCCGTGCCAGTCAGTCTGCGATCACCGCTCGGGGAACGTCGGCGCGCAACGTGAAGTCGGTGACGAATTCGCCGTCCTCGGGGCCGTATCGATTCTTGATGTCGTAGCTCTCGACGTCGAACGCGTCGAGTGACGGCGAATGGGTGGTGACGGCCATCGAGCCGCCGTCGATGTCGAACTGGAGCAGACGTTGGAAGCCGGTACTGCGTTCGCCGTCGACCTCGAAGTACTGGTAGTCGGCCAGCAGTTGCACGACGGTGCGGTCGGTCTCTCCCACGTGCTCGTCGACGACCGCGACCTGGCCGTCGACGTGCCCGGACAGGACGAGGAAGACGGTCTCGTGTGGAACGACCAGTCGATTCCAGATCTGCTGGCCGGAGCTCGACCCGATGTCGCCGAACCCCATCAGTTTCTTCTCGCCGAGT
This sequence comes from Rhodococcus sp. Leaf233, assembly GCF_001426165.1. Classification (NCBI taxonomy): domain Bacteria; kingdom Bacillati; phylum Actinomycetota; class Actinomycetes; order Mycobacteriales; family Nocardiaceae; genus Rhodococcus; species Rhodococcus sp. Leaf233. The sequence goes on along the minus strand of NZ_LMRO01000012.1, from coordinate 436,168 downwards.
TCGTCGAGGTAGTAGTGCGTGCCGATGACGACATTGCGGTCGGGGTTCTCGTCGAGAACTCGTTCGGCCCACTGCATGACCTTCTCCGGCGGGTTGTAGCCGATGTACAGCATCAAGAATTTGGCACCGGCGATGTCGACCAGGTCGTAGTGCGCCGAATTGTCCTCGTCGGTGAACGAACCGCCCCAATAGGGTTGATCCCGATAACGCTGAGGGCCGAAGTACTCGTTGTAGAGCGCGTGATTCTTCTCGTGCTCCCCGGGGACCAATTTGCCTGCGACGTTCCAGATGTTGTCGTGGTTACCGGGCAGAACGCCGTGGGCGATGCCGGCATCCTCGAGGATCTGCATCGATTCGCTGGCGGCCTCGAACTCCTTGCGCGCCTGAGTATCCGGACGCCCCGGGCTGATCCAGCTCTGAATCAGGTCGCCGGTGTGCATGCTGTAGTCGATCTTCAGCTCGTCGGCGTTGTCGGCGGTCCACTGCGTCATCTCCGAATACACACCGGGATCGTCGCGGGCTATGTACTGCGTGTCGGTGATGTGCTGGAGCGCGAAATCGTACGTGCTCGGATCGGCGAAGCTGCTGTCGGGGCGCGCGTTGGTTTCGGCGAAAGAACGATCTGCACGCGGGTTGTCGATGACCAGTACTTCGACAGTGCCTCTCTCGGTGGAGATCTCGGCACTCAATTCCACCTGACCGCCGGGCGCAACCGGGTCGGCCGTGGCAATGGCCGGGCCCCACGTGTTGCCCGACTGGTCCCATACATGCAACGCCAGATCGTTGGTGTTCACCGATCTGCCGGACCACGTCAGCGTCGCCGTGTCCGTACCCGGCGCGAACGTCGCGGTGTAGCGGAGATAGGGATATTCGTCCCACCCCGAGGTTCGCATCTCCGTCGTCGACGACTCGACACCGACCTCGTGAGTCGGCGGATTCGGCGCGTCTGCGACACCCGCGACCATGGACGTGGTGATCGCCGCGGGCACCGTCGTCAAACCGATCCCCGGTACCGCAGCCGCCTGGCGAGGCGTCGGCTGGTCGCGGCGCTCGGCAGCCGCATCGGCACCGGTGAGGGCGAGCAGCACACAGGTCAGCGCCAGGGAGCCGAATGCCGATGGGCGCTTCATGCCATCGAGGTTACCGATACCAGCGCCGGAGCCGCGGAAACCGCAGGGCTGCCCGGCTACAGTCGGCTCATGTCCGCGCAGCATCGCCCTCGGGTTCTGATCGGTATCTCCGGCTGGACGTACGCGCCGTGGCGAGGGGATTTCTACCCGAGCGGTCTCGCGCATCGCAAGGAACTCGGGTACGCGTCCGAGCACCTGACGTCGATCGAGATCAACGGCACGTTCTATGCGATGCAGAAGCCGTCGAGCTTCACCAAGTGGCACGACGAGACTCCGGATGACTTCGTGTTCTCCATCAAGGGTGGGCGGTACGTCACGCACATCAAGCGGCTCGTCGGCGTCGAGTCGGCATTGGCGAACTTCTTCGCCACCGGGGTCCTCACCCTCGGTGACAAGCTGGGGCCATTCTTGTGGCAGCTCCCACCCAATCTCGAGTTCGACGCGCAGAAGATGACGGACTTCTGCGCCCTGTTGCCCAGAACTGTCTCTGCCGCAGTAACTCTGGCGGAGTCGCGGGACGACAAACTGGCCGAGGATCGAGTGCTGTTGCCGGCTGCGTCGTCTCGGCCACTGCGGTACTGTATCGAGGCCAGACATGCAAGCTTCGCCTCCGACGAGGCAGTGGAACTGTTGCGCGAGAACGATATTGCGATCGTGGTTGCCGACACCGCCGGAAAGTGCCCGTACATCGACACCCCCACAGCGGATTTCATGTACGCGCGACTGCACGGAGACGAAGAGTTGTACGCCAGCGGCTACACCGACGACGCTCTCGATCGATGGGCCACCAAGATCTCCGAGTGGACGTCGGCGGGCCGGGTCGTCTTCGTGTACTTCGACAACGACATCAAGGGCTACGCACCCTTTGACGCCATGAAACTCATCGAGCGCGTCGGTAGCTGAGTATTCGCCTCTCTAGGATCGAATCTAGAGGAGCGAATACTCGTGTAGCTACTGACTCGATGCAGGTAGAGCCTCTGCGACGCGTGAAAGGCTTCGCGCCGCCGCGAGAATCGTCTCCACCTTGTCCGTCAAGGCGTCGCCCTCGAATGTCTCCACGCGGCCACCGACGCTGATCGACGCGACGACCACCCCGTCGCGTCCGAGAATCGGTGCGCCCACCGCCGCGACGCCGGCCAGGTAGTCGGAGTTGCTCAGCGCGTATCCCTGCGTTCGGATCCGGTCGAGATGATCCATCAATAGGTCTGGTGACGTCAGTGTTCGGCTCGTGTATGCAGCAAGCTCTCCGCCGAGCCAGCGGTCGCGAATGCGAGCGGAGAACGCGAGCATCGCCATCGGCCCGGCCGTGGCGTGATACGGAAGAACGGATCCAATCGAAATACCGGCTACCACAAGGGGATTGCTACCCTCGTGGCGGTCGATGCACACCGCGCCCTCGTCAGCGGGAACCATCAGATAGGCGGTGTCGCCGAACTTTTCGGCGATCTCGGACAGGTACGGCTGGGCGGCACCGCGGATGTCGAGCTGTGTCAACGCGGACGATCCGATCTCGAACACCGGCATGGCGATCCGGTACGAACCCTCCGCCGTTCTGTCCACCCAGCCGGCATGGATCAACGTCGTCATCAGACGATGCACGGTCGTCTTGTTCATTCGACTCGCCGTCGTCAGGTCGTTGAGCGTCCAGACAGGATGCGTCGTGTCGAAATGGTCGAGCAGAGCGCATGCCTTCACGACGGCACCGACGATGTCGCGGCCGGCGTGGGCGTCGGACTCGGTGGGAACTGCCACGAGTTGTTCCTTCCGGTCGGGTGGAGCGTCGTCGCCATCCTACGAACCGACGCGCGATGCGCTATCGATCCACGGGTATTGACTTGTGATCCGAGCCACTCTAAATTCGGAAGGCGTTCCGCAATACGAAACGGAGAGTGCTCGTGACGATGACTTTGAGAGGCCTGACCGAACAAGGCCTGGTGTATGCGCCCGGCGTGTGGGACGGGTTGACGGCCAAGCTGGCCGAGCAGGCGGGCTTCTCGGCGCTGTGCGCGTCCGGCTTCGCCGTATCGGCTGCGCTCGGACTGCCCGACGCCGAGCTCTACACGATGACCGAGAACCTGCAGGCCGTCCGGACCATTCGCGAGGCATCGTCTCTGCCCCTCGTCGCGGACATCGACACCGGCTACGGAAACGCCGTCAACGCCGCGCGCACCGCGACGCGGTTCGCCGAGGCCGGCGTCCAGGGTGTGTTCATGGAGGACCAGCTGTCGCCGAAGAAGTGCCCGATCTGCGTCGGCGAGCCGGTGGACTTGATCTCCGTCGAGGAGGCGTCGGGCAAGGTTCGGGCGGTGCGTGATTCCATGCCGGACGACGTTCTGCTCATCGCACGCACCGACGCACGTGGCGACGAGGCGATCATGCGCGCACAGGCCTACGTCGACGCCGGAGCCGACATGATCATGCCGGTGACGAAGACGTTCGAGACCGTCGAGCAGTGGGAGAACTGTCACCGAGCGGTCGGGGTTCCGCTGATGGCCACGCTGACCGCGTCGACCTGGACCGAGAGGGAGTTCACTCCGGAGGTTCTGGCACAGATCGGAGTGCGGCTGGCCCTGCTGCCCACTCAGGTGCTGATGGCCGCAACCGGTGCCGCACGCGAGACCCTGCGTCGCCTGGCCGCAGGCGAAGCTCCCGCCGACGTCAGTGCCGACGCGCTGCAGCACCACGAGTTCGTGGACCTCATCGGTTTTCCCGAAGTCGAAGCGCAGCAGCGTAAGTACCTTCCTGCGGAGGCCAACCGATGACATCGGCCGCGTTCACGATGGTCGAGAAGATCCTCGGTAGGACCTGTGGCGGTGATCCCGTGCGTGCCGGTGAGAACCACGCGGTTCGACCGGCTCGGATGATCGCGTACGACTTCCCCGGGTACACCGATGTGATGTTCCGGCAGATGCGCGACGACTTCGGTATCACCTCACTCGAGGACCCGTCTCGGTACGTCGTCTTCATCGATCACATGTTGACCAAGCGCAACGACCGGGAACAAGAAGTACACCAGGTCACCCGAGACTGGTGCGAGTACTACGGAATCGAGCTGCACGAGGGCCGCGGCATCGGGCACCAACTCACCGCCGAACTCGGCCTGGCCATCCCCGGTGACTTCCTCGTCCACTTCGACGGCCACATCAGCGGAATCGGGGCGTTCGGTGCGCTGGGCTGGGGTATCCGCCGCGATCTGATCGAGGCATGGGTGACCGGCCAACTCTACGTGGACATTCCAGCGACCACGCGGTTCGACCTGTACGGAGAATTCGCGCCGGGAGTGGACAGCCGCGATCTGGTGCACACCATCATCGACCTCGTCGGGGCAGACGGGTGCGCACACCAGGTGATGGAATTCGGTGGCCCCGGTGCCCGGTCGATGAAAATCGATCACCGGCAAGGATTGTGCGGCATGGCGATGTTCACCGGAGCCGTGTCCGCGATATTCGAACCGGACGAGACCTCACTCGACTACGCCAACGATGTTGCGAGACAATCGTTCACACCGGTCTACCCAGACTCCGATGCGACCTACGCAGCTCGGCACACCATCGACCTCGCCCAGATCGTGCCGCAGGTCGTGCAGCCCGGCTCGGCGCGTGCAGCCAACACCCACACAGCAGCCGAACTCGCCGGCACTCCGATCACCAAGGCGTTCATCGGATCCTGTGCCAGTGGACGAATCGAGGATCTGCGGGCCGCGGCACTCGTGCTCGACGGACGCACCGTGGCTCCCGGTGTGGAGCTCAATGTCGTGCCCACGTCGCAGAAGGTGCACGATCAGGCCGAGCGAGAGGGGCTGCTCGACGTATTGCGCGCGGCGGGTGCGCACATTGCAGTGTCGAGCTGCGACTTCTGTTTCGGCTATCAGAAGCCGTTGGCGGCGGGCGAGAATTGCATATCGACCGGCGTGCTCAACATCTCCGGCCGGATGGGTAGCTCCGACGCCAACATCTACATGGGTTCTCCGTATACCGTCGCCGCCAGCGCGTTGGCCGGTACGATCCAGCAGGTGGGCTCGTGAGCGCCTACCCACCCCCGCCCGACGTCATCTCCGGCCGAGTTGCCTGGGTCTTCGGCGACGACTTCGACATCGATCTCGTTGTCGGCGTTGCGAATATCAAGTCGTACGATCCCGAGCATCTGAGGTCGGTCTGCATGACCGCATACGATCCGGGTTTCGTCGATCGCGTTCGGCCGGGCGACATCATCGTCGGCGGCCGGAACTTCGGCTACGGCCACCCGCACTATCCGCCGATGGTGGCTCTGCGCAACGCCGGTATCCAGGCCATCGTGGCCGAGTCGTTCTCGCCGGGATTCTGGCGCGGAGAGACATTCAACGGAGTACCCCTCATCACCATTCCGGATGTCTCCGGCGCGGTCGTCACCGGTGATGCCGTCGAACTCGATTGGCGACGAGCAACATTGACCACTGCCGATGGTCGATCCCTGGTGGGTAGTGCGCCCAGCCCTCGTACTGTCGCAGTCATCGAGGCCGGCGGATCGTACGAATTACTTCTGGCCGAACACCGAAGCAAGCAACCACTCACAGGACAGGGAACAGCGCGATGACGAACGTCGACCAGCCTTCTGCGGTCACCAGCGCACCGAAAGCCGACACCACCACCGCGCGCCGTGCCGCGCTCGCCGGTGGCGTCGGCACGCTCATCGAGTATTACGACTTCGCCGTCTACGGATTTCTCGCCGTAGTCATTGCGCCACTGTTCTTTCCGTCCACCAGCCCCGGCGTATCCATACTCGCGACCCTGGCAGTATTCGGCGTCGCATACGTTGCACGTCCGCTCGGTGGAATCTTCTTCGGACGCCTCGGCGACAGAAAGGGTCGTCGGCAGGCTCTGGTCGTGACAGTGGTCTGTATGGGTATCGCGTGTGGAGTCCTGGGAATGCTGCCCACACACTCGAGTGTGGGCGTACTGGCACCGATTCTGCTCGTCATCATCCGACTCGCCCAAGGATTCTCTGCAGGAGGTGAAATCGGCGGTGCAGCAACCTATATCGCAGAGTCTGCACCGCCGAACCGTCGCGGCTTCTTCGGGTCGTTCACGCCGATCGGTTCCACCCTCGGATTCGCGGTCGCCGCAGCCGTTGTCGGTGTGGTCGCCCTCGTCACCACCGACGACCAGATGTCGTCGTGGGGCTGGCGCATTCCGTTTCTGCTTGCACTTCCCCTCGCTCTGGTCTGTCTGCGAGTGCGGCTGAAGCTCGAAGACAGCCCGGAGTTCGAGGAAATGGCGGCGAAGAACGAGGTTGCGAAAAGCCCGTTGAGCGATGTCGTGAAGAAGCAGCCGTGGTCGGTGCTACGTGTCGTCGGAATTGCGATCGCGATGAACGGATCCGGTTACATCGGTCTGACGTACTTCAGCGTGTACCTGATCAACGACCTCGGATTCTCCAAGGACTCGGTCTACTGGACATCGGCGATCGCAATTGCGTTGGCCTGTGCGACCTTCCCGCTCAGCGGCATGCTCACCGACAGATTCGGGCGCAAACCGGTACTGCTCAGCGGCTACGTTGCGTATGTCGTCATTGCGTTGCCGGTGTTCATGATCCTCGGCGCGACGTCGTCGATCATCGTGGTGGGCTGTGTGTACTTCGTCTACATGGTTCTCAACGGAGTCGTGCAGGTACCCGCGTTTCCACTGTTCACCGAGCTGTTCCCTCGGGCAGTTCGATACACCGGAGTGTCGTTGGGCTTCAACATCGGCACCATCGCCGCAGGCGGAACGGCACCGTACGTCGCCGCCCAACTGGTCGAGTCGACCGGTAACGCCATGTCACCCGCCTACTGGGTCATGGGTGTCTGCGTGATCGGCGTACTCACGGTGCTGACCATCAAGGAAACCGGACGCGAGAAACTCCCGGTGTAGTGCGGCGTAGATGCCGGCCGTAGTTCGAGACTCGCCCCACCACGTGCACTCGGCGTGGTGGGGCGTCCCGCGTGTGTGCGGTCGAGGGACGCAGCCGACCGGGGTGACAAACGCGAGCGCACTTGCCAGATGCGCGCAGAATAGCGACGTGATCGGTGTCTACTTTGTGCGCGTCTGGCAAACGCGCGCGCGTTTGCGGAAATGGGGGCCGCTACCCCAGTATTCCGCACTCTTGCGTCAAAGCTAGATATTGATAGACAGCGCTACGGAGCGCAGAGTCGACGCACGGCGGCTTCGATTTTCGACGCCCGACGCTGAATTTCGGCGTCGTCGGCAGGCTCGCAGTCCCTGCTCGGCGCGGTCATCCACGCCGAGGTGATGCCGAACATCATGGTGATCAGATCCTCGACGGTGAAGGCGTCGGAGATCAGTCCGTCTCGCTGGGCGTCGGCCATGGCCCTGTGTCGCTCGGCGATGACCGAGTGGATGTCGTCGGTGCCCGAGGTCGCCATACCGCCCTGAAGCTGAGTCCACAGCAGGAGGCGGTGCTCCTCGGGATGCGCAGCGAGGTGCAGGTATTCGCGCGCTGCGTATCCGCCGAGGTCGTCGACGGCGAAGGGTACTTCGTCGATGAACCGCGCGAACCCGTCCTCGACGACGGCCCGGAACAGGGCTTCTTTGTCGCCGAAGTAGGCGTACAGACGTTCTTTGCTGGCCTTGGCCGCGGCCGCGATCCGATCGACGCGGGCCCCGGCCAGCCCGTGTACCGAGAACTCGTCCCGGGCGGCGACGACGATGCGGGCGCGGGTCGCACTGGCGTCAGGTTTCATGGCGGTCACCATACCCCCAACCAACTAGTTCGTTTGACTATTGGTTCTGGGTCGCCTACCTTTTTGCTCGGGACATTTTTCGTGCCCAGAATCAACGAGTACGAGTGGGGTACAAGCATGTCGCAGCACTCCGAGCGCGAAGCGCCGGATCTGAATCCGAACTACGAGCGCCGATGGCTGGTGCTGTGCATCGTCGCCATCACGCAGCTCACGATCGTGCTCGACGGCACGATCGTCAACATTGCGCTGCCGCAGGCTCAGCTGGATCTCGGCATCAGCGACAGCAGCCGCGCCTGGGTCATCACCGCCTACGCGTTGTCGTTCGGCGCACTGCTGCTGCTCGGCGGACGCATTGCCGACTACTGGGGACGCAAGCGCTCGTTCATCGTCGGCATGGCAGGCTTCGCCGTTGCCTCCGCTATCGGCGGACTCGCTCAGGAAGGCTGGCAGCTGTTCATCGCGCGCGCCGGCCAGGGTGTGTTCGCTGCACTGCTCGCCCCGGCAGCACTGGCCATCCTGACGGTGACGTTCACCGACACCAAGGAACGCGCCAAAGCGTTCGGCGTCTTCGGCGCCATTGCCGGTGGCGGCGCAGCGGTCGGCCTGCTCCTCGGCGGAGTGCTCACCGAATACGCGAACTGGCGCTGGTGCCTGCTGGTCAACATCCCGGTCGCAGTGTTCGCCATCGCCGCAGCGGTGCCGCTGGTGAAGGAGAGCAAGGCTCACGGAGACACCCGCTACGACCTGCCCGGCGCGATCCTCGTCGCTCTCGGTCTGGCATCGCTGGTCTACGGCTTCACCGAGGCCGAAGACGGCTGGGCGACGGTACCCACCATCTCGTTCATCGCGCTCGGCCTCGCTCTGCTGGCCGCGTTCGTCGTCGTCGAATCCAAGTCCGCCAACCCACTGCTGCCGTTGAGTGTGTTGCTCGACCGTGACCGCGGTGCCGCGTACATCGGCTCGGCCGTCATCGGCGCTGCCCTGCTCGGTGGCACGTTGTACCTCACGTTCTACTTCCAGATCGTGCTGGAGATGAGCCCGGTGATCGCCGGCGTCGCGTCGCTCCCGATGACCGGCGGCATTTTGATCACGGCCGCGCTCGCTTCTGCACTCGTGCCGAAGATCGGACCCAAGCCGCTGATGGCCGTCGGTCCGGTCGTCTCCGCAGTCGGCCTGCTGCTGCTCACCCAGATCGGCGTCGACACCTCGTACTTCACGCACGTCCTGCCGGGCGTCGTGCTGCTCGGCCTCGGCCTCGGTCTGCTGATGGTTCCGATGCAGAACGTCGCACTGATCGGCGTTCCCGATCACGACGCAGGTGCCGCATCGGCGCTGATCAACGCCACCCTGCAGGTCGGTGGTGCACTCGGTGCTGCGGTGTTCACCACCGTCTACACCTCGTCGAAGACCTCGTACCTGGCCGAGAATCCGGCGCCGACTCCGCCCGCCGGAGTTCCCGCGGAAGCTCTCGCCGGCCAGGAAGTGCCCAGCGACGAGATGTTGGCCGCGCTGCCGGAGCCGATCCGCAACTTCGTGCTCGCGACCATCGACCACGCGTTCTCGGCCGAGGTCTCCGGCTACGCCTGGGCATTCGGTACCGCCGCGATCCTCGTAGCGCTGGTGAGCCCGGTCGTGTTGCTGCTCGTCCGCGCGAAGAAAGACGACCTGCCCGTCGGCGACACGCCGGTACACATCGGATAACGCAGGCACGAACTGAGAACCCCGCTGCTCAGCCGTCGAGCAGCGGGGTTCTGCTCTTCGAACGCACCGTCAGTCCGGGTCGATCGCTTCGGCCTGGGCGGTGAGCAACATGTGCAGCAATTCGGGAGGCAAGGCCATCGGAGGCATCGCACCGAGGGTGATGGAGTTGTCGGAATCGCCGTTCAGTTCCTCCACCTCGTCGTGCAGGCTTTCCATCTTCTCGTCCAGCGTGTTGGCCGTCTCGGCGGCCTCGGTCAGCTCGGCCAACAGGGTGGGCGGAATCTGGCCGCGGTACTTGTAGAAGATCTTGTGCTCGAGGCTCGCCCAGAAGTCCATGGCAATCGTGCGGATCTGGAGTTCGACCAAGACCGGTTGGACGCGATCGGACATGAACACCGGGATTTCGACGATCAGGTGCAAGCTCTTGTAGCCGTTGGCTTTCGGGTTCGCGATGTAGTCCTTGACCTCGACGACTCGAACGTCGGTCTGACTGCTGAGCATGTCCGCGATGCGATAGGTGTCGGAGATGAAGCTGCACGTGATGCGGACACCTGCGACGTCCTGGATGTTCTCGCGAATGGCATCGAGCGTCAGTGCGCACTTCTTGCGCTGAGCTTTGTCGACGATGCTCTCGGGCGTCTTCAGTCGCGACGAGACATGCTCGATGGGGCTGTAGCGGTGGATGTGGGTGAATTCCTGCTTCAGGATGTTGATCTTGGTGATCAGTTCGTCTATTCCGAACTTGTAGCTCATCATGAAGCGCGTGAAATCGTGCCTCAGTTGCACCAGGTCGACGACGGCTTCATTGTTGCTCATGCCCCCGATTGTCCACGATCGCCGGCCGTGACCGCGCCGCGCGTGAATCGAAGCTGGCGTCGCTGCACGTGGGACCGAGTTCCGGTGTGAACCGCACGAGATTACAACTCTGGCACTGATGGGTACGGTGATGCCCCCGCTCACACGAGCAAGCACGCGAACCCACCAGTACCGAACCGGCGACAAGCGGATGGCCGTTGGTGCAGTGAGTAGGTGCTCGTTCTGCCCACCGATCGCCGACGCGGTAGAGCGAGCCGGCAACCGGGTCGGTGTCGCGCTCGTCGGATGCCATCGCGCGCAACCGCCTTCGACACTGTCTACCGCCCGATTTGGACCGCCCGAAGTGGCTCCGCTGGCCGCATCGCCAACTCCGGGGGCCCGCTCAGACTAACAGAAATCGAACGTATGTTCTAACGTGGATGTCAAAACCACGTCTTGCGGCCACCGACTGCGCGCCCCATCGAACCGAGCAACGTCAGAACCGCGCCGACGACCACCAGAATGATGCCGATAGTCGTCAAAATTGAAATGCCGGCGAAATAGCCGATGAGGGCGAGGATGATTCCGAGAACGATCATGACTACTCCTGGTGCCAAAGTGAGCCCACTATCGACGAATTGTCGATGGGACCGAACCTACTCGGGCGCGTGGACGATTGCTCACAATTGTCGCTATTTTCCGGCATCCACTTTCGCCGCGAGGAAAGCCTCCGGATCGATCAGATCCGCCTGCCCCACGATCGATCCCAGATCCGCGATGCGCTCGATCCCGGTGAGCACCATCTCCTCCTCGACGGTGCCCTCGGCGTAGCCGTAGTAGCAGGTCGACGTGGTGTGGTTGTGGTCCTTGTCGATGCGGTTGGCGCGGCCCTCGATCTGCCTGATGTCGATGGGTGTCCACCGAGGATCGTGAATCAGCGTCACGCGCGGTGCGAGTGTGGAGACCGTCCCCTCCGGGAGCAGTAACTCGTTGGTGTGCAGGTTGATCGCGCTCGTGGTGGTCGAGACGATGACCGACGCGTCGCCGGTCTGAAAACGACGAATCGACGCCTCCTGCTCGGGACTGCTCATGCTCCCGTCGACCACGGCGACCTCGAGCCCCTCGTCTCGAAGTGTCTGGGCCAGAGCAGCGACCGACTCGCGGTAGAACATCGAGACGAACACCTGATTGCCTGCCTTGACCCACGTCCGGACTTGATCCGCAGACGCGGGAATGCGCAGGTACGAGCACTTCTGGCGAAATCGCAGCGTCGCCGCGCGGGTACTCGGATTCTTCTGCAGCACTCGCTTTCCGCCGACGGCCTTCCAGATCGGCAGGCCGACTTCCTTGCGGTAGTCCACCCACGCCGAGTTGTACAGCCGCTTCTGCGCGGCCGTGAGTTCCTGGCCGAGGGGCTCCCGCGGAGTCGGTGGGGACGGCCGCGAAATAGACCACGGCACAGCGCCTCCCGACAACCAGCCGTGCACAGACGCGATGTCGCGGGCTCGCGTCGTCGCGTCCTCGGGCTCCCACCGCCACGTGGTCAACCCCGTCGTCGCCTTGCCTGCCTTGACGGCGAAGCCGGACTCGATGAGGAACTCCGCCCACTTCATCGTCACGGCATAGCCGAGATACTCGTCGTCACCGAGGATCTCGACGCCGCGGCTGCGTTCGACGGCGCGGGCCATGTACGCGAAATGCAGCGGCTGATAGCCGGGAGTGGCAGACATCCACACGACGGATCGGGCCGCCTCCTGATACCGCCACAGAATTTGCGACTGCTGCGATTCGATGTTCATCAACGCATGCGACTCGTCGGCGATCACCACGTCGATGTCGAACCGCAGCTCGCCCAGCGAGATGGTCCGCTTGTTCTGCGTCCGTTTACGTTTGCCCAGATCGGTCTCGGGCGGAACCGACAGCAGCTTCTTGGTGGACTGATAGGTGATCAGCAACCAACGCTTGCGGTCGGATGGTTCGATGTCGGCCTCGCTGTCTGCAATGGTGCGACGCCACCCCGGCAGCGCACCCTTGGGTGCCACCACCAGAACCGTGCCGATCTCGGCGGCCGACATCTGCCGCACGGCCTCGCACACGGCCAACGTCTTACCCAGACCCGTCGAATCCATCTGCGCGAAGTACGGGAAGCCGGCGTCGAGCGCGGCCAGATGGCGTCGGACCGATTCGAGTTGGGTGTCGCGAGGCTGCATCGCCCGTTCGCGCACCTCTTCGTCGCGCCAACTGTCGTTCGCGTCGTCCTCGAGCCACCGCTGCAGGCTGTACGGCATCGATTCGTACGGCTGCAGGTACTCGGGCAGTTCGGTTCCGTAATACGCGAACACGCGCGGTCCGGGGTACCAGCGCGCCCCCGCTGCGCCCGCCGCGGACCGATCCTCGAACGGCACGTCCAACACCCAGACGCGCTCGCCGAGATCGGGCACCCGAAGATCGGGGGCGGCGGACTTGCGGGGCGACGTCTTGCGCGGGGCTGTTCTCTTGCGAGGTGCGGCCTTCTTCGGGGCAGCTTTCTTCGCCGCAGGCTCACCGTTCTTCGCAGCCGCGAACTTTCGCGCAGCGCTGCTCTGCCCGGCCTTGACGGTGCGGGCAGTGGTGGATCGGGCAGTGCGTTTACGAGGTGGCATCGGATCCAGTCTGTCGTACGGTGTGCACGAACACCGTAAAGGAGCCCTGTGACATACCCGAACGACCCGCGCGCCGTAGTTCTCGTCCACGACCGGGACCCGTCCCTGGCGCGTCGCGATATCGGCACCCTCGCCGCCGAATTGCGCACCAGGGGTTTCCTGTTGGACGTGCATTCCTTCGACCACAGTCCCGATGTCGCACCACCGACGCTGTCCGACGCGCAGGTGGTCGTGGTCATGGGCTCACCCGACGCCGCGTACGACGACACCCTGACGTGGCTCGCGCCGGAGATCGCGTACGTGCAGCAGGCGATCGATGCGCAGGTCCCGGTTCTGGGTGTGTGCTTCGGCGGCCAGTTGCTTGCTCGCGTGCTCGGCGGATCCGTCCGCAAGTCCGAGTACCCCGAGTACGGATTCGTCGACGTCGAGACCTCCGATCCCGAGCTCGTCGCCTCGGGCCCGTGGATGGAATTCCACGGCGACACGTTCGTCGCTCCGCCGGAGGCGACGGTCATCGCCCGCAACGAGGCAGCGCAGCAGGCCTTCGTCTGCGGCCCGCACCTCGGGTTGCAGTTCCACCCCGAGATCGACCTCGACACCTACGATGCGTGGGCGGCCGCGTGGGACCGCGACGGCGTCGAACATGCGGTGGACGTGCACCAGATCAGGCAAGACATTGCCGACTCCGAAGCTGCAGCTCGCAAGCGGTGCTCGGCGCTGCTGGACGCATTTCTCGCCCGATCCTCGGCGGTGCCCCGGTAGGGTCGAACGATGACCGAGGCCAGGCCCAGCAACTTCAGCGATCACCAACTCGGCATCTACGCCGCCGGAATGTTCGCTCAGCAGACACCGTCGATCACCACCAACCTGGCGAGGCTGGAGGACCAGGCTGCCGAGAAGCTCTCGCCTGAGGCGCTCGGCTACATCGTCGCCAGCGCGGGCAGTGGCTCGACGGCGCGTGCGAACCGGGCCGCCTTCGACAGGTGGGCCATCACGCCGCGGATGCTGCGCAGCTCGGCCTCGCGTGATCATGCGTGCACCGTGCTCGGCACCGACATGCCTGCACCGCTGCTGATCGCTCCGGTGGGTATTCAGACTCTCGCCCATCCCGACGGTGAACTCGCGACGGTTCGCGCGGCTGCGGAACTCGGTGTGCCGTACATACATTCGACGCAGGCATCGCATTCCTTCGAGCAGATCGCCGAGGCGGGCGGAGATGCGCCGCGCTGGTATCAGTTGTACTGGCCGACGGACGAATCGGTACTGCTGAGCTTCCTGCAGCGCGCGAAGGACACCGGATTCACCACGCTGGTGCTGACGCTCGACACCACGTTGCTGGGCTGGCGGCCCGCCGATCTCGACCGCGGGTACCTCCCATTCTTGGCGAACCTCGGCATCGAGAACTATCTGAGCGATCCGGCGTTCCAAGCCGGACTCGCTCAGCCCGTCGAGGAGAATCCCGTTGCGGCCGCCATGCATTGGGCGCAGATGTTCCCCAATCCCGGCCTGTCGTGGAAGAACCTGGCGTTCCTGCGCGAGCATTGGGACGGTCCCATCGTGCTCAAGGGCATCTGCACCGTCGGCGACGCCCGAGAAGCGGCCGCCCACGGAGTCGACGGCATCGTGGTCTCCAACCACGGTGGACGTCAGATCGACGGTGCCAGGCCGTCTCTCGACGCATTGCCGTCCATCGTCGAGGCTGTGGGCGACGAACTGACGATCCTGTTCGACTCCGGTGTGCGCACCGGTGCCGACATGGCCAAGGCGCTGGCGCTCGGTGCCGATGCGGTTCTCCTCGGCCGCCCGTTCCTCTACGGTCTCGCCCTCGGCGGGCAGGAGGGTGTTGCGCACGTATTGCGTTGCCTGCTGGCCGAATTCGACTTGGTGACCAGCCTGTCCGGCCATACCGGCGCGGGCGAGCTCGGTCGCGACTCGATCGAGGCGTCCTGATGGAGTGGACGAAGCATGCCATCTGGTGGCACCTGTACCCGCTCGGCTTCACCGGCGCTCCGGTGCACGGATGGGACGGTGAATCCCAATCGGATCTGCACCGGCTGAACAGAATCGAGAAGTGGCTCGACTACGCAGTCGAGCTCGGTGCCTCGGGCATCGCCCTGGGGCCGATCTTCGAGTCGGAGAAGCACGGCTACGACACTGTCGACTACTACCACGTCGACGGTCGGCTCGGCACCGACGAGGATATCGATTCGCTGATCGCTGCGGCGCATTCCCGCGGTCTGAAAGTGATGTTCGACGGCGTCTTCAACCATGTGGCGCAGAGCTTTCCGAAGTTCCGTGAGGCCCTGGCCGAGGGCCCGGATTCCGAGGCCGCGGAGTGGTTCCACCTCGACTGGTCCGGCGACGAGCCGACGCATCGCAACTTCGAGGGCCACGACGAACTGGTCGCGCTCAACCACGAGAGCCCGCACGTGCAGCAGTACGTGGTGGACGTGCTGTCGCACTGGCTCGAACGCGGCGTCGACGCCTGGCGGCTCGACGCGGCCTACGCGGTACCGCCGCGCTTCTGGGCCGCGGTGCTGCCGAAGGTTCGTGAGAAGCATTCGGACGCATACTTTCTGGGCGAAGTCATCCACGGTGACTACGACCGGATCGTCTCGGCCTCCACGTTGGACTCGGTGACGCAGTACGAACTGTGGAAAGCGATCTGGAGTGGGCTGAGCGAGCTCAACTTCTTCGAGCTCTCGCACGCGTTGGAGCGTCACAGCGGCTGGCTCGACGCCTTCGTGCCCGCCACGTTCGTCGGTAATCATGACGTCAATCGCATCGCCAGCGTCATCGAGGACGAGCGACATCTGCTGCACGCGTTGGTGGTTCTGTTCACCGTGGGCGGGATGCCGATGATCTACTACGGCGACGAACAGGCCTTCCGCGGTATCAAGGAAGATCGCGTCGGCGGTGACGACGAGGTCCGTCCCGAATACCCCGACACCTCCGAGGATCTGGCACCGTACGGCTGGCCCGTCTACCGAGTGCATCAGGAGCTGATCGCAGTTCGGCGCCGCAATCCGTGGTTGTACTCCGCACGCACCGAGACACTCGAGCTCACCAACACCGCGCTGCTCTACCGCGTGTACGCGGACGACAATTCCATGACGGTGGCGCTCAACCTCGGCGACGAGGGCATCGACTACCCGGCCCAGGGCAGCGAAGTACTGGCCGGTGAGGCGCACCTGAACGACGGACGGGTAAGCGTTCCTCCCCACGGCTGGGCTGTCATCGGCTGATCGCTGCATATGGTTGTGTTCGGCTGTCTACGTCGAGCGCAAGAAAGCAGTAGAGAGACCTACAGGTACAGTCGATCGCGACACGGGGTGCCCGTCAGGGCTGAGATCACACCCGTCGAACCTGATCTGGTTAGGACCAGCGAAGGGAATGTCGTGATGTTTCGGTATTTCCTGTCCCTCGCGACGGTCCCGACCTCGAACGAGAGGCGAAGCGCATGAGACTCGACGAGCAGACAGTGTTGGTCACCGGGGGTGGACGCGGGCTGGGAGCAGCGATTGCCGCGGCGTTCGCCGGTGAGGGCGCGCGTGTGGTGATCGACTACCGCACCAGCAAAGAGGCAGCGGAGGCGTTGGCGGACAGGCTCGGCGACCGTGCATTTGCTGTTCAGGGCGACGTGACCGACGAGAGCGCGGTGGCCTCGGTGTTCGACTCGGCCCGTGCGCATTTCGGCACCCCGATCACCACCGTCGTCAACAACGCACTGGCCGACTTCTCGTTCGACGGGGATGCTCGACCGAAGGCCGACACCATCACCTGGGATCGGTTCGACGCGCAGTTGCGTGGCAGTGTTCGCGCGGCGCTGCTCACCACGCAGGCGGCCCTGCCGGGAATGCGTGAGGCGGGCTTTGGCCGAATCATCAACGTGGGCACCAACTTGTTCCAGAATCCGGTGGTGCCGTACCACGACTACACCGCGTCCAAGGCCGCCCTGCTCTCACTGACGCGTACGTTGTCCGCGGACCTGGGGTCGGACAACATCACCGTCAACATGGTGTCGGGCGGACTGCTGCGCACCACCGATGCCAGTGCCGCGACCCCGGCCGAGGTGTTCGACTTCATCGCGGCCTCGACCCCGCTGCAACGCGTCACCACGCCCGAGGAGTTCGCCGATGCTCTGCTGTTCTTCGCCTCCCCGTGGGCGCGGTCGGTGACCGGTCAGAACCTCGTTGTCGACGGCGGTTTGGTCAAGAACTGACATGCACCTCAACGCTTTTCTGTACGGCTGCGGACATCACAGTGCAGCGTGGCGGCATCCCGATTCGCGAGTGGAGGACCTGGGCGACATCGCGTACTACGAGGAACTTGCGCAGCTGGCCGAACGGGGAAAGTTCGACGCGGTGTTCTTTGCCGACGGGCATTCCGTTCGCGACCCGGCCGGCGCAGGAACCTGGTTTCTCGAACCGATCACGGCGCTGTCGGCCATGGCCAGAGCGACCACCCACATCGGTCTGGTCACGACTGTGTCGTCGACGTTCTACACACCGTTCCATGCCGCGCGCATGCTGGCGTCGTTGGACCACATCAGCGGCGGACGGGGCGGCTGGAACGTCGTCACCTCCATGTTCGACGCCGAAGCACGCAATCACGGAATGGACGCCATCCCGGCTCGCGAGGAGCGCTACGCGCGCGCCGAAGAATTCGTCGATACGGCTCTGGCGCTGTGGGATTCGTGGGATGCCGATGCGTTGACGCTCGATCGAAGCGGACACTACGCGGACCCGGCCAAGGTGCATGCCATCGATCACGACGGCAAACATTTTCGGGTCGACGGTCCGTTGACGGTGCCGCGTTCACCGCAGGGTCGGCCGGTTCTGTTCCAGGCCGGGGCGTCGGGTCCGGGCCGCGACCTGGCGGCGAAGTACGCCGAGGCGATCTATGCCGTCGCCTACGATCTCGTTGCCGCGCAGGGCTATTACGACGACGTGAAGGCGAGAATCGATCGAGCCGGTCGTGACAGTGCGGCAGTGGGCATCATGCCGGGTTTGGTGACGTACATCGGATCGACGATGGAGGAGGCTCACCGGAAGAAGGCCGAACTGGACGTCTTGCTGCCGACGGAACAATCCTTGGCGATGCTCTCGACGTTCACCGGGCAGGATTGTGCTGCTTGGGAACTCGATGAACCGGTACCGACTCTGCCACCTGCGGCCGAGTTCACGGGACCGCAGGGTCGGTACGAGACCATCCTGCGCATCATCGAGAAGGATCGCCCCACCGTGCGTCAGTTGCTGGGCACCCTTGCGGCCGGCGGTGGGCATGCCACGATGATCGGCACGCCGGATTCCATTGCCGACGAGATGGAATCGTGGATCGGCCGCGGTGCCGATGGATTCAACCTGATGTGCCCGCGCTACCCGGACTCACTCGCGGACTTCGTCGAACACGTGGTCCCGATCCTGCAGCAGCGCGGCCTCTTTCGATCCGAATACACGTCGTCGACGCTGCGCGGTCACCTGTCCAGCTGAGCGGTTTGTCCGAAGACCCCACGATCGACGAACGCCACGAGGGCGTCGAGACCGCCCTCGGGCGAGCCCTGCCACAGCCGCGCGAAATTCTCCGCCGCACCGCCGATCAGCATCGCGGTGGTGGCAGGAGGTGCCGGAAGCTCGACTCCTGCTTTCTCGAATGCGCTGAGGCGTTCGACCCAGGGCTCGAATTGGACCTGCGTGAATCGCTGCATCCGTTCGGCGAACTCGGGACTCACCAGTGCGGCGTCTCGAAGCGCATCGATCACAACCCGGTGCCGTGTCAGCAACTGCCAGAAGACCTCCAGATGCGGACGCATGGTGGGGTGATCGCGAGCGGACGGATCCTGCGCCGCGACGATGACGTCGGCGTCTTCACCGATCTGTTCGGCGAGGGCCAACAGCAGCCCGTCCTTTCCCGAGTAGTGGTTGTAGAACGACCCTGCGGCCCGGCCTGCTTCCCGGGTGATGTCGACGATCTTGGTGTTGAGGTATCCGGACCGGGCGAAGACGGCGCGGGCGGCATTTTCCAGCTCGATGCGAGTCTGCTCGGCCTGGTGAGCGCGACCAGTGGTTGCCACCGCTGTTCCCCTTCCTGTTGACACCTCAGCAGTCAGGCTACACACTGAATCAGGATTCAGTGAATGACCATTCGTCGAAAGGCCGGACATGAAGGCAGCAGTTCTGACCGAGTTCGGGGTGCCGACGTACACGGACCACGGCAACCCAGCACCTGCGGAGGGTTCGGAGGTGATCGACGTGGCGGCTGCAACGCTCAATGCCGTCGACATCGTCATTGCCGCCGGTACCCACTACCTCAGTCCGCGGTCGCTGCCGACGGTCATCGGCATCGAAGGCGCGGGTACCACGCAGGACGGACGCCGCGTCTACTTCTCACCGGCGCTCTCGCCCCACGGTTCGATGGCTGAGCAGACTTTGGTGCCGACGGCCTCGCTCATCGAACTACCCGACGGGCTGGATTTCTCGACCGCCGCGACACTGGGTAATGCAGGTCTGGCCGCCCTGATGCCGCTGACCCATGGGGCTCGAATGACGCCGGGGGAGAACGTCGTGATCCTCGGTGGCACCGGGGTGGTCGGGCGCCTCGCCGTACAGGCGGCGCGATTGCTCGGCGCAGGCTCGATCACGGTCGTCGGACGTGACGAGCACGCCCTCGAATCCACCCGTGAACTCGGGGCCACGGCCACGGTTGCCATCGGCGACAACAGTGTCGATGAGCTGAGCTCTGCTATTCGGCGGGCATCCTCCGGCGTTGATGTCGTTGTCGACTATGCCTGGGGCACAGTCGCTCTCGCGGCACTGCAAGCCGGCAACCGCCTCGTTCGTCTGGTGCAGATCGGTGACCGAGCCGGGGCCGACATCACCGTGCCGGCGCAGCTCCTGCGATCACTCGGGGCGAGCATCGTCGGCTTCATGCCGATGCACTACGGACCCGACGCAACCTCGCAGGCGTATCGCACCCTCACCGACTGGGCCGTCACCGGGCAGATCGCTGTGGAATACGAGAATGTGCCACTGGCCGAGGTCGCGGGTGCATGGGAGCGAGCCCCACGCACCCGTCACAAGCTGGTACTGGTCCCCTGACCCATCAGCCCATCAGTTCAGCGAATCGATAAATTCCTTTGTCAGTCTGGCGATGTCGTCGGCATGCGAGATCGGCGACCAGTGTCCTGCCGGAATGTCGTTGCGCGTGAGGTTCTTCACCCACTTGCCGGTGTCGTCGTAGTGGTACGGCCGCACCGCGACGTCCTCGGTGTTGACGATGAGATGCACCGGGATGTCGATGTATCGATCCCGCGGATTGGTCAGCAGCGGAATGATGTTGGCGCGGTACAGCTTGGTGCCGTTGGTTGCGTCCGACCACAGTGTGGGGTTCTGGGTGACGAGCTTCGGATCGACGCCCGAGAACTCCTGGAGGAATGCCGGCCAGCCCTTGGCGAACTGTCGCTTGATGCGCAGTGTCGAGAGGCCGGGGATGTGGAAGGTGACGGTGTACCAGGACGCTCGGGTCTGCGCGAGAACCTGCTTGATTCCGGCAAGAGTGGGACGACGCAGGCGCGACTGCGACCACTTACCGAGGTGATCGAGGTTCGGCCCCGAAATCGATGTGTACGAGCGGATTCGATCCTTGGCCTGGGGCTGGGCTGCGGCCTCCCAGACCTCGACGGCACCCCAGTCGTGCGCGAGTACGTGAACGGGAGCGTCGGGACTGACCGCATCTGCCACGGCATAGAAGTCTGCCGCCAACCGGGCCAACTTGTACGCCGACTGCTCGGCAGGTACCGAGCTCTCGCCGGCTCCACGCGAGTCGTAGCTGATCACCCGAAAACGGTCTTCGAGTTGCGGCACGATGTGGCTCCACAGTTCGTGAGTATCGGGCCACCCGTGAACGAGGACGATGGGGTCCCCGTCGGGGTTACCGCTCTCGAACACCGCCAACCGAATGCCTTCGTTGACGACCGTCGTACGAACTGCGTTGCTGCTCACTGTCTTTCCGTTCTATAGATCGAGTACGAGACGGGCGCTTCGAGCACGCGAGACGCAGATGAGCATGTGGTCGCGCTGCTCTTCCGGGGTCAATCGCGATTCGAGGTGTTCGGGCTCCCCGGAGAGCACACGCACCTTGCAGGTGCCGCAGAAGCCCTGTTGGCACGAGTACGCGATATTGGGCTTGCGTTCCTTGACAGCGGTGAGCACCGAGGCGTCGGCTGCGACGTCGAGTACGGCCCCGCTGCTGATCAGCTGCACCTCGAACGGTGTGCCATCGAGGATCGGCGGCGGACCGAAGCGCTCAAAATGCAATGCGGTGGCAGGGCACTGGCGGAAGTCGCGGCGGACGGCATCGAGCATGGGGGTAGGGCCGCAGCAGTAGACGGCACCGCCTGCGGGTGCGCGCTCGAGCAATTCACCCTCGGTGGGGTACCCGTGCACGTCGTCGGTCCGGACGAACACGCGATCCGATTCCCAGCTCTCGATCTCGTCGAGAAAAGGCAGCGTGTCCCGGGAGCGACCGCAGTACACGAATTGCCAATCCATCCCGAGAATCCGTGCGGCACGGACCATCGCGATGATGGGGGTGATGCCGATGCCGCCGGCGACGAACAGCGCGCTGCCCTCGGCGACGAAGGGAAAGCCGTTCCGTGGGCCACGTACGGTGACCTCGGTTCCGGGCTCGAGTGCATGCATCTCGATGGATCCACCTGCGCCGGTGGGGATTCGGCGCACGGCGATCCGGTAGCAACTGCGGTCGGACGGATCGCCGCACAGCGAGTACTGCCGACGGCGACCCGACGGCAGATGTAGATCGAGGTGGCAGCCGGGATGCCAAGTCGGCAGCTGCTCCCCCGTCGGCGAGGCGAGGGTCAGAGCTGCGACGTTCTCGTCCTCGGCGATGATCTCGCGGTCGACGACCACCAACCGCAGCGCGGAATCGGGATTGTGGCCGGCTACCGCGTCGTCGTACTCCTTGCCGGCAGTCGCATGCATGTAGCCGTTGAGGAACGTTCCGAGCATCTGCATCGAGCGATCGGCGCGGGGGCGTCCGCGCAGATCCGGTGGCGCGTCCTTGGGTAACAGCCGCGGAACGCGACGCGTCGAGAGCTTCACCGCGCCGCAGCCTGTGCGGCCGGGGACGATGCCAGGTAGCGCACGGCCTGAGCCGTCGAGCCTTCCTGGCTCGGGTGATACGACTTCTTCAGGTAGCGAGACATACTGCGGCCGACGTGCGTCAGCGCCGGCAGCGTGCCGCGGCGAACAGACTTGCGCCACAGGGCCGATCGGGGCTTGCGGACCGACTTCGGCGCGCTCTGCAGCTCGGGGTCGTTCTTCATCAGGAAGATGATGCCGCGCATCCAGATGTACCCCATCAACGGAACGACCACGACGAACGTGCGCAGGCGACGTACCTCGCGCTTGTCGAAGTAACGAAGGGTGTCGTACGCAACCGAGCGGTGTTCCACTTCCTCGGCACCGTGCCACCGCAGCAGATCGAGCATCGTCGGATGGATGCCGGCTCGGTCCAGACCGTCGGCATTGAGTACCCAATCACCGAGGAACGCCGTCACGTGCTCGATGGCCGCGATGAGGGCCAGCCGCTCGACGAGGTTGTTCTTCGATCGCAGACTCGTCACCGAATCCGATCCGAGTACCTTGCCGAAGGCCCATTCCATCTGATCGGTGAACGGAGTGGGGTCGAGTCCGTTGTTCTGCAGATGCACGAGGACGCCGGTATGAGCCTCGGCGTGCACGGCTTCCTGCCCGATGAAGCCGATGACGTCGTCGCGCAGCTTCTCGTCGTCGATGTAGGGCAGGGCCTCTTTGAACGTGTCGACGAACCAGTGCTCGCCGGCTGGGAGTAATAGATGCAGCACGTTGAGGACGTGCGTGGTGTACGGATCGCCGGGCACCCAGTGCATCGGCAGATCGCTCCAGTCGAACTTGACGTTCCTGGCCTGAAGCATCACTTCGCCCGGATCCGATGCGACGGCGTTGCGCTCGTTCATCGAGTCGACCTCCTCCACGTCCGCGATGTGGCCGCTGCCACAGTGCGCGACTTAGTATAAACACCGGTTACAGGTAAAAGGAACCGTGTCGGTGGACAGTGAGAGACTTCTGTGATGACTGACCCCTCCCCAGCGGCTGTTCCCCCGAGCAGCGTGCCCGTGGCCTGGCCCACCGAGTGGCCCGTCGATGTGCGTCGAATCGCGGACGCCACAGTCGATGCCCTTGCTGCTGTCGTGGCGCAGGATCCGATCGCGTTCGACGAGGCCGTCGAACTGTTGGACCGCTCGGACGCGGCCAAGGCCGGGAACGTGCATGCGGAGATGGTACGGAGTTTGCTCGAAGAGGTATACAGCGATGGCTTGACCGGGGAGAACGTCCAGGAAGTACTCGGCCGAACCGTCCGCGGAGCCGAGTGGCTTCCGAGCTTGGACATCGCCGGATTCGTCGAAGTGCTCACCGGCGCGCTGGGTGTGACGGACGTCGACGAACAGTCACGTTCGCGGCCGCGGCCTGCGCACGCCCTGCTGGTGGTGGCGGATCTGCTCGCGATTCGTCGAAGCCGCGCCGAAACGTATGTGCGCCGCGCACTGGCCGAAATCCACCGCGCCCAGACCGTGGAGATGCCCTAGTGAGATCTTCGCCTGTATTGCTTGGACGGTACAGAGGCGAAGAGAGCGCTACCAACGCGAGGGGCGTGTCGAGCTCGCAGTTGTGCAGGCGATGAGGGCGTTTCGGCCTACACAACTGCGATCTCGGCACTGGTCGGGGCTACCGATGCAGCAGATTGGCCCCGGCGACGATGGCCCGGATCGACGACAGGGTTGCGTCGAGCTCGATGGACATCGACCATTCGCGGCGACCGTCGTGCTCGGCCAGGACGAAGGTGGCGGTCTCGTCGCCGATGCGCTGCTGGTGGAACGAGAGGATCTCGATGCGGAATCCGGCGTCGTGGAGCATCGATGTCAACGCCTCGATCGGTCCGTATGTTGTTGCGGCACAAGCGAAAATGGTGTCACCGATACCGAAGGTGGCGTCGAACGACATCTTGCCCCCGGTGGCCCCAGTGCCGGACCAGGAGCCCAGCCGAAGAGGGCCGGTGGTGGGCGAGAAGCGGTCGACGAAGGCCGCCCACGACATGTGTTGCCCGGAGATCTCGTCGCGCATCGTGCGCGGCAGGGCGCAGCCGAAACGGGCATGGAACGGATCGGTGGCGTAGGTGGAAGCAAGTGAATTCATGAGGGTGGTCCTGGCGAAATGTGAAGGGAGGACCGAGAGAGCACGACGACCCGCAGCGAGGGGTCGGTCCGAATCAGACCCCGCTACGGCGGCGTACTACGAGAATGCGCTTCACGGAGCCGACAGTAGCCCCGGCCTCGGGCGTCCCGCAAGTATCGAACGAATACGGATCTCTAGGACACGAGCTAGATGTCCGCATATATCGCACGATTCGTTGTAACTTTGGCCCCATGGACCCCGTGCGTAACCCTTACGCTCCCGGCGCAGGCCAGCGCCCACCCGAGCTCGCCGGTCGAAAGAAGCAGCTCGACGCCTTCGACGTCGTACTCGAACGCATCACCCGCGGCAGGCCGGAACGCAGCGTCGTGCTCACTGGGCTGCGCGGCGTCGGCAAGACGGTATTGCTCAACCACCTCCGATCCGCGGCCATCGCGCGCGGTTGGGGCACCGGGAAGATCGAAGCTCGCCCCGACCAGGAACTGCGCCGGCCCCTGTCGTCGGCGCTGCACATGGCGGTACGCGGCATTGCGGCCTCGCATCGAGACCCCGAACGCGTCGACGAGTTTCTCGGCGTCCTCAAGGCCTTCGCGCTGCGCGCTACCGCGGACAAGGGGATGCGTGAGCGGTGGCAACCGGGCATCGACGTCCCGGCCAAGACCGGCCGCGCCGATTCCGGCGACATCGAGATCGACCTCGTCGAACTGCTGCTCGACGCCTCCGCGCTGGCCGGGGACGTGGGTGTGGGTATCGCCATCTTCATCGACGAGATGCAGGACCTCGGGCCCGCAGACATCTCCGCACTGTGCGCGGCCTGCCACGAACTCAGTCAGGACACCGCGCCGCTGATCATCGTCGGGGCCGGACTACCGCACCTACCGGCTGTGTTGTCGGCATCCAAGAGTTACTCCGAGCGCCTGTTCAGCTACCACCGAATCGGCAGGCTCGAGCGTGCCGCAGCAGACCTCGCGTTGATCGCGCCGGCCGACCGAGAGGACGTCGAATTCACCGCCGAGGCACTCGACGCGCTGTACGCAGCCGCCGATGGCTACCCCTACTTCGTGCAGGCCTACGGCAAAGCGACCTGGGATCTCGCCGCCGACAGCCCGATTTCCGCCGAGGACGTGCGTGTTGCCGCGCCGACGGCTGAGGAGGAACTGGCCGTCGGATTCTTCGGTTCGCGCTACGAACGCGCGACGCCCGCCGAACGCGAATACATGCGCGCGATGGCCGAACTGTCGGTGGACGACGGTTCGGTACCGACCTCGGCCGTGGCCACCGAGCTCAAACGCAAGCCGGCATCACTGTCGCCTGCCCGGGACGGCTTGATCAAGAAGGGCCTGATCTACTCGGCCGAGCGCGGCACGATCGCGTTCACCGTGCCGCATTTCGGGCGCTACCTGAGAGCGCAAACCGACGAGCCCGCCGCGGTCTGAGGCGTCGACGCTACGACTGCGCCCGCGCCTCGCTCAGCTTGTCGAGTCGACGGACCGCGGTGCGATCGGTGCGGTCGACGTTGACGAGGCTCGGGTCGCCGTCGTAGAAGTCCATCAGGCGCTGATCCATCACCTTGCGCCACAAGGGCGGAACCATCGAGCAGAAGATCATCACCGCGTATCCGGCCGGGAGTTGCGGAGACTCGTCGACGGTTCGTAGTGCTTGGTAGCGGCGCACCGGATTCGCGTGATGATCGCTGTGGCGCTGCAGGTGGTACAGAAACAGATTGCTCCACAGGTGATCGCTGTTCCAGCTGTCCCGGTGCGAGGGCTTGGCGTAGCGACCGTCCGGACGCCTGGTGCGCATCAGGCCGTAGTGCTCGAGGTAGTTGGCCGCCTCGTACAGGACGATGGCGATGGCGGCCTGAATCAGTAGGTACGGCAACACGATCCAACCGAACACTGCGATCAGTGCCCCGAACAGAACGATGCTCATCGCGGCCGCGTTGAAAAGGTTGTTGCGCAGCGTCCACGGTGACGAGCCCGACCGCGCGAGTCGACGGGATTCGAGATCCCAGGCCGAATGCAGACCGTGGATCATCGTGCGTGGCAGAAACTTCCAGAACGATTCGCCGAATTTCGCCGACGCCGGATCCTCGGGGGTGGCGACGCGCAGATGGTGGCCGTGGTTGTGCTCGACGTAGAAGTGGCCGTACAGCGTCTGCGCCAGAGTGACTTTGGAGAGCCACCGCTCGACGTTCTCGCGCTTGTGCCCCAGTTCGTGCGCGGCATTGATGCCGACGCCGCCGACGACGCCCACAGTGACGGCCAGACCGATCCTCTCCGGTGTGCCGAGTGGGCCGTGGGCCCACAGGTAACACGCGGCCACCAGGCCGGCGTACTGCAGCGGGAGGAAGAGGTAGACGCACCACCGGTAGTACTTGTCCTTGTCGAGTGCTGCGAGAGCCTCGTCGGGTGGATTGCTGCGATCGACGCCCGCGAACTTGTCGACCAACGGCAGCGCGATGCCCATGATCATCAGCCCGAGTGCCCAGAATGCGCCGGGTCCGAGGAGTGACACCAAGCCCCACGCCAGGAACGGGCTCAGCGGAATCGTCAGGCCGAGCGGCCAGAGATAACGCTTGGGATCGCGCCACGTCGGCGAGGCCCCTGCGGCGTCCTTGTCGGGCATGCGTGAACTCACTCCTGATCTTCGAGGCTGCCCACGCGGTACGAGGGGGTGCGGTGGTGGTCTGTCACAAGTACATCGCCACGCCTCTGAGGATAGTTACCTAGACGAATCTGTGGGGTTCGAGCGATGGGCCGTCGAAGGCGTCGCGGTCCTTGTACGGTGACCGAATGCAGCATGTCGAGTCGTCGTTCGCCGGGGTACACGGAACTCGCATCGTCTACGACGTCTGGACCCCGGACGCCGCCGCCGATAATTCCCCTACCGGCGTTCTGGTGCTGGCCCACGGCCTGGCCGAGCACGCAGGACGGTACCGACACGTGATCGAGCGGCTCGGCTCGCTCGGCCTCGTCGTCTACGCACCCGACCACCGCGGGCACGGCCGATCCGGCGGCAAACGAGTCTCTTTGGCGAAATGGTCGGACTTCACCGACGACCTGCACACACTGTTCTCGATCGCGGCTGAGGAGCACCCCGGCAGCCGCACCTTCCTCCTCGGACACAGCATGGGCGGTGCCATCGCACTGTCCTACGCCCTCGACCATCAGGGTGATCTGGACGCACTGATGCTGTCCGGGCCTGCGGTCAACCCGTCCGTAGGTCAGCCGAAAGCGTTGGTCGCGGTGGGTGCAGTACTCGGCAGGTTCCTGCCGTCGCTGCCGGTTCTGAAACTCGACCCCGACGACGTCTCCCGCGACAAGGCCGTCGTCGACGCCTATGTCGCCGATCCGCTGGGTTATCACGGCAGCGTCACGGCCGGGCTCGCGGCAGCACTGTTGCAGGAGAGTCGTACGTATCCCGCCAGATTGCCGTCGCTGACCATTCCGGTGTTGCTGCAGCACGGAACCGCGGACCGGTTGGCCGACGTCTCGGGCAGCGAGCTGATCGCCGAGCTGGCGGGATCCGAGGACCTGACCTTGAAAACCTACGACGGGCTGTTCCACGAAGTCTTCAACGAGCCGGAGCAGGAACGCGTGCTCGACGACCTGATCACGTGGTTACGTCCGCGGGTCGGCGGCGGGGCTGTAAGTTCCTGACGGGTCCAGCGGAAGAACGGGGTTACGACCATGGCCAGACGAGCGCTCGTATTGGGCGGCGGCGGTGTAGCGGGCATTGCGTGGCAGACAGGCGTCCTTCTGGGACTGGCCGAGGCCGGGGCCGATGTCAGCGACGCCGAGATGCTGCTCGGAACGTCGGCCGGTTCTTCGGTGGCCGCTCAGATCTCGAGCGGCACCCCGGTGTCGGAGTTCTTCGAGCGTCAGGCGGACGAGTCGAAGCAGGACAACGAGCCACACGCCGAGGCCACCATCGACGAGCTCGTCACCATGTTGGCCCGAGCAGCCCAGAACTCGGACGGCAGCGCGCTCGACACCCGCAGGCGCATCGGTGCCGAAGCTCTGGCGACATCGACGATCAGCGAACGGGAACGACGAGCCATCATCGCCCGCCGACTGACGACGCACTCGTGGCCCGACCGCGATCTGCGGATCGTCACCGTGGACGCCCTGACGGGGCGCCATCGAGTACTGGACCGGGGATCGGGCGTCGAGCTCATCGACGCCGTGGCCGCGAGTTGCGCTATCCCGGGCATGTGGCCGCCGGTGACGATCGGCGATCACCGCTACGTCGACGGCGGTATCCGTGCGAGCGAGAACGCCGATCTGGCGGTGGGTTTCGAGAAGGTGCTGGTGCTCAAGGTCGGCGCACTCGACCTGGAAGGCGACCCCTTCGAGGTCGAACGGGGAAAATTGGTCAAGGGCGGCTCGAAGGTGGAAGTGATCGTTCCCGACGCGGATTCGTCGGCTGCGATCGGACCCGACCCCACCGACATAGCCGTACGCGCAGCGGCGGCAATAGCGGGCCGGGCGCAGGGCACCGCCATCGCCGAGCGTATCGCCGAATTCTGGGTGGGCTGAGATCCGCGAACTGGACTCAGCCGAACAGGGCCGCGCCGTTGCTCCAGCACACGGCGCGGACCCACTCGTCACCGAGTCCGAGACGGCTCACCGCCTGCAGCGAGTCCAGGTAGGGGTACGGGATGTTCGGGAAGTCGCTCCCGAACAGAATGCGATCCTGCAGGTCCAACAGCCGCGGCATCTCGTGCCGGGGAAACGGCGCAGCGGCTTCGGAGAAATCCGTGAAGGCCATGGTGGTGTCCAGGCGTACGTTCTCGTATCGATCGGCCAGGTCGAGAAAATCGATGTACTCGGGCATGCCCATGTGCGCGACGATCAGCGGTAGCGTCGGAAACCGCTGCAGCAGAGCGGCGATCGGCTCGGGGCCGGTATACGAGCCGGGTGCCGGTCCGGAGCCGCAGTGGATGACCACCGGAATCTGCGCATCCGAAATGGTGCCCCAGACGCCGTCGAGCAGCGGGTCGTTGGGCGAGTAGTTCCCGACCTGGATGTGCGCCTTGAAGATTCGGGTTCCGTTCGTCACCGCCTGCTCGACGTACTGCGTGGCTCCGTCCTCGGGATAGAACGTCGCAGTCTGCAGGCAATCGGGGGTGCGAGCCGCGAAGTCGGCACCCCAGGAGTTCAGCCAGGCCGCCATCGCAGGTTTGTGCGGGTAGATCATCGACGTGAATCGCCGCACGCCGAACCCTCGAATCACCTGCAGCCGCCGGTCTTCGGCGAAGCGGTACGAGATGGGCCAGACGCTGCCCGTCAGCGGCCCTGCGCTGTCGAAGTAGCTCCATACCTTGTCCATCACGTTCTTCGGCATGAAGTGCGTGTGGACGTCGAACAGACCGGGCAACGCCAGCTCGGTCCAGAACGCGACGATGCGCTCGGTCTCCTCCGCGAGTTCGGCGTCGGAGCGAGGGTGCTCAGCGTGCGACATGCGCGTCGAACCACTCGAGGGTCTTGGTCCACGCGTCGCCTGCGGCTGCGGCATCGAACACGGCAGGGCGGTCGTCGCAGTGAAAGCCGTGCTTGCCGTGGGGGTATCGGGTGATCTCGGTGCCGACCGGTGCCGTGGCGGTGATCTCCCGCAGTGTCTCGACGTCCTGGAACGGAATGCCCTCGTCCAGATCTCCGAAGAAGCCGTGCCACGGTGTCTGGAGAGCGTCGCCCACCGAGGCCATCGCGGGATAACCGAAGCGGCCCTTCGTGATTCCGCCACCGTAGAACGTGGCGGCCGCACCGAGTTGCCGTCGAACCGCAGTATGGAAGGCCACGGTCCCGCCCATACAGAAACCGACGATCGCGATGGACGAGGGCTCGAACCCCAGTTCGGCCAGCGCACTCGCTGCTGCGTCCACGTCGGAGTCCACCTCGTCCGCCTCGAGTTTTCCGATGGCCGCCATGGCGGAATCCATGTCCGAGTAGTCGAGCACGCTCACCCCCTCCTGCCGGTGGAACAGATGCGGAGCCACGGCTACCCAACCCGCCGCAGCCGCGCGGTTGCAGACGTCGACGATGTGGTCGGTGACCCCGAAGGCTTCTTGGATGACGATGATGCCGCCGCGGGCGGTGCCGTCGGGCGAGACAACGGTGAGGGGAGTGGTGTTCACCCCTCGATTGGAGCACATCACCAGGAGTGGATGCCGGTAGCGGCGGTGAGTACGGCAGTTTTGTACCGTGGCAGGCAGGGAACGATCCCGACCGAGAGGACACTTCATGCGCGCGGTACAGATCTCCAGTCTCGATGGACCCGATTCGGTGACCGTTGCCGATATCGACGAACCCACCGCGCGTGACGGGTCGGTGGTCATCGAGGTCAGGGCCGCGGGCGTCGCGTTTCCCGACGCGTTGCTCACCCGTGGGCTGTACCAGTACAAGCCCGAGTTGCCGTTCGTTCCGGGCAGCGAGATCGCCGGCATCGTGCGGTCGGCTCCGGCCGATTCCGGCTTCTCGGCCGGAGACCGCGTGGCAGCGTTGACGGGGCTCAGCGACGGTATGGCAGAAGTCGCCGTCGTCTCGCCCGACACGGTGTTCGCGTTGCCCGAGTCCGTGTCGCTCACTGCGGGCGCGGGCTTGCTGTTCAACGATCTGACGGTGCATTTCGCGTTGCGCGAGCGCGGCCGCTTGGCGCAGGGCGAGACGGTGTTGGTGCACGGCGCGGCGGGCGGGATCGGAACCTCCGCTCTGCGAATGGCTCCGGTGCTCGGGGCAGCACGGGTGATCGCAGTGGTGAGCTCGGAAGCAAAGGCAGACATCGCGCGAGCCGCCGGAGCCACCGACGTCGTACTGGTCGACGGCTGGAAGGACGCGGTCAAGGAGCTGACCGGCGGCCGTGGCGTCGACGTGGTCGTCGATCCGGTAGGCGGTGACCGGTTCACCGACAGCATCCGTTCGCTCGCGCCGTCGGGCCGAATCCTGGTGCTGGGCTTCACCGGTGGCGAGATCCCGACCGTCAAGGTCAACCGGTTGCTGCTGAACAACGTCGATGTCGTCGGCGTCGGGTGGGGCGCGTGGTGGATGACGCGCCCCGGCTACCTGGCTACTCAGTGGGCCGAGATCGAGCCGCTGCTCGCGGACGGTTCGCTCGTGGCTCCCGAGCCGTCCGTCTTCCCCGTCTCCGACGCGGCAGCAGCGATCGCCTCGCTCGAAAACCGAACGGCAGCAGGGAAAGTGGTTCTCGACTTCAGTCTGTGATCGGGTGCGCGGGCTGCCGGATCACTCCGGCAGCTCGATGCCCCGTGCCTCGGACAGCGCTGCGATCTCGGCGGGAAAGACGTTCTTGAACACGAACGGGTCGGTGCCCAACGCCCAGTTCGGTGCGAGTTCGATGGCATACCTCTCGAAGTAGCCGAGCTGCTTGGCCACCAGGATCAGTTCCTCGGGACTGGACGTCTTGTACTGCTTGCCCATGCCGACCAACGCCCGGATGAAGTCCGCCAGGCTGAAGTGGGCGAGGGTGGTCGAGAGCATCGGCGCGAACACCGACTGCAGAATCGCGCCGACTTCGGCGTCCGAACCCATTTGCGGGGCAACGATTCCCAGACGTTTGACGGTACCGGCGAGGCGGGTGAAGTCGCCGTCGATGACCGTGGCGTGGAAGAGGTCGAGCAACAACGCGCGCCACTGCTCGTCCACCTCGCCCATGACGCCGAAGTCCAGAAAGGCCACTCTGCCGTCGTCGAGCACCCAGACGTTTCCCGCGTGCACGTCGCCGTGGAACAGGCCGTGCAGTACCAGGGCCTCCATCCAGACCTTGGCGGCACGGCGGACGATCAGCTCCGATTGCTCACCCGGCCGGTATCGGTCCAGCGGCGAGCCGTGCATGCGCTCCATGCAGATCACGCGTCCACCGCAGTAGTCGAGAAACACCTCGGGTGCGGTGACGTGCATGTTGTCGCCGAATGCCCCGATTGCACTGCGAAAGCTGTGCTGGCGCTTGGCTTCCACTGCGCTGTCGAGTTCTGCGAACGTCGCGGCGTGCAGGTCGACGATGATGGCCGACGCGTTGGCCGTGGCGAAGAACGGAATGAACTTCTCGAGACCGCGCGCGATGAGATATGCGATTCGCAGGTCGATCTTCATGCGGTGGTAGATGCCTCGCCGCTGTACCTTCATGACCACTTCGCGGCCATCATCGCGGCGCACGCACAGGTGTACCTGGGCGACCGACGCCGACGAGAGCGGTACGTCGTCGAACGAGGAGAACAACTCGTCGACGCTCCGGCCCAGGTCTGCCTCGATCACCGCGCGGGCCTGTGACCCGGGAAACGGCGGCACCTCGTCCAGGCATCGCAGACAGGTGTCGGCGAGGACCTTGGGAAACAGTCCGGGCGACGAACCCATCAGTTGCCCCACCTTGACGAAGGTGGGGCCGAGCACGAAGAACGCGTCGACGACGGCCTTGGAGGCGTGAACCGGCCAGCCGCGCCGCGGCGCACGAACCCAGCGGCCGATGGCGATGAACTGAAAGTACGTCAGCACCGATCCGATCACGATGAGTCGCAACAACTCTCGTATCCCGAAGGTCTTCAGCTCGGGTGCCGGCTTCGGCGTCGTGTCGTCAGGTGTCATGCGTGCACTCCCGCCGATACGCGTGCGGCCGAGGCTTCGAGTCGGGCCAGCACCCGGTCGAATCGTGTGGCATCGTCGAAAGCCCGTGCCAGCACCAACGCCCCCTGGATTCCGGCGACGATCTCTTCGGCCAGCTCGGCCGCCGAGTCGCCGTGTCCGAGCCGCTGCAACACCGGAGTGAGTGCCTCGATCCACTGGGTGAAATGCGCGGCGACACGGCTGGAGAAGGTGGCACGCTCGAGCCCGAGCGTGAACGCGCCGAACAGGCACACCAGGCGATTGGACCGAAAATAGCGGGCGGTCTGCTGAAACATGTCGTGGGTCGTCGACGCCGCGTCGTCTCCGTGCCGCAGCGGCTCGAAGACGTTGTGGTGGAACCACAGCTCGACGTCGTCGAGGACTGCCTCGGCCATTTCCTGCTTTCCCCGCGGAAAGTAGTGGTAGAGACTGCCTTTGCCGAGTCCGGTGCATCTGCTGATGACCGCGAGGGACGACCCGTCGAACCCGTGGTCGCGGAACACTCCTGCGAGTATCGGCACCACGTCGTGGCGATCGCTCATGAGCCGGTACTGTACCAATCGGTACAAGCCCGGTGCATCGGGGTCGCCGGGAGTGGAGCCTGCGGAATGACCCAGCTGTCGGGAGTGGAGCCTGCGGAATGACCCATCGGGTAGAGCGCGGTGAATACTGCAGTCGTGAAGAGAACTACCGTCCTGTCCGCTGGAGCCTTTCTTGCCGGCGGGGTGACCTACCTCGCTGCCGAAGCGGTGTCGGCGCTGGGCTGGACCGACCGACCGTACAGCTACGCGCGCAACAACATCAGTGACCTCGGGATTCCGGATATCTCACCGTGGCACCCGGTGATGAACACCGGCTTTGTGGTCGACGGCACGCTGTTCGTTCTTGCCGGCCTCGGATTGTCGGTGTTGTTCGAGGGTCGAGCGCGCTGGATCGTGCTGGGCACGTCGGTCGTGCACGGCGTCGGCAGCATCGTCGTCGGGCTGGCGCATGCTTCGGTCGACGGAGCATCGACTCCGCATGCAGCGGGCGCGGGTATGGCGATCATCGGTGGAAACCTGGTGCTCCTGGCTGCAGGCCGGTACGGCGGACGCGTCGGCGCACCTCGCTGGTACACGACGGCCAGTGCCGCGGCCGGTGTTGCGGGGCTGGCCGGTTTCGCATTGTTTCTCGCCGATACCGGCATCCTCGGCGGCGGAGCGTTCGAGCGTATTTCCGTCTACACCATCATCGGATGGGAGATCGTCACCGGCGCAGCACTTCTCGCGCGGGCCCGGCTATCGAAAGTTCGGTGACTCCTTGGCGAGGAAGGCCCGTACGCCCTCTCGGCCGTCGGCCGACTCGAAGGCTTCCTCGAACACCGGCAGTGCGCGTCGTGACGGTTCGTGTGGTGACTGCCCGAACGTGAGCGCGAGAGCTCGTTTGTTCGCGTGCACGGCCGAGCGGGACTTGGCGGCCAGCAGGTGTGCCAGGTCCAGTGCCATCGACAACGACCCACCGCATGGAGCCACTCTGCTGATCAGTCCCCATTCCAGAGCGGTCTCGGCAGAGATGGGCTCGCCGAGCAACACCAGTTCGGCTGCGCGCGACTGACCCACCCGCCGCAACGCACGCATGGTCCCGCCACTGCTGGGGACGAGCCCCAGATCGATCTCGGGCAAGCCGAGGCGGGCACCCGCGTCGGCGACGACGAGATCGCAGCACAGCGCCATCTCGAGCCCACCGCCCAGGGCGAAGCCGTCGATGGCTGCGACCGTCGGGAGCGGTAGGTCGGCCAGTAATTCGAGGGTCGCGTTCTCGACATTGCTCTTGCGTTCGAGGACGTCGCCTGCCGCCTGCATCGCGGGCATTTCGGAGATGTCCGAACCGGCACTGAACACCCGGTCGCCGGTGAGCACGACGGCCCGGACGGAGGAGTTCTCGGCCAGCTCGCGAAGCATCGCCCGCAGCCGTCGCGTCGCAGGCTGGGTCAAGGCGTTCACCGGAGGGTTGCTCAGCGTGATCTGTGCGACCGCCTGGTGTGGAAAAGACAGGACGGGTGACGACTCGGTGGGCATGAAAGAACCGTAGAGCGTTGACCTGGCGATTGGGAGTCTGCCACGACGGCATGTACCGTGGGTATCACCCGACGCGGGGTGGAGCAGCTCGGTAGCTCGCTGGGCTCATAACCCAGAGGTCGCAGGTTCAAATCCTGTCCCCGCTACTACGAAGATCAGGTCCGGCACCGATGGTGCCGGACCTGATTTCTTTTCTGGTTCGCCGGACTGGCTCCGGTCAGGGCTGAAGTCTGAATTGCACGACGGCCGTGACGTTTTCGATCGCGTCGTCGAGTGCCTTCAAGCGCGACGGGGCGTCCGGTGCCGACAGGATGTCGAGTCGGTCGGACTGGCCCATCGGGATCAACGAGGCCAGTGACCAGATCTTCTCGGCGGCCGAAATCGGGAGGCTCAGAAAATCCGGAACGCCCGGCGTCACGATGTCCCCGGAGGATTCGAGCCGACCGATCAGCTCGTACAGATCCTCGACCTTGGCCCAGGTGGCGGCGAATTGCGTGTCGGCGATGACGGCATCGACGTCTGCGTCGGGCCATGCGCGAACGTCGGCCAGTGGGTAGGGGTCGTCCGGGAGCCACGCGTCGATGCGGATCCGTTCGCCTCCGACGCATTCGAGCAGATACCTGCCGTCTCCGATGGCCTCGTGACCGATGATGTGGGCGATCGTCGCCACGTCGTGTCGGACGTCGCCGCCGCCTGCCTCGTGCCCCCGGGCAATGAGAACGACGCCGAAACGGGGATCGTCCATCTTCAGACAGTCCTGTACCAGTGCCTGGTATCGAGGCTCGAAGATGTGCAACGGGAGACGTTCGCCCGGCAGCAACACGCTGCCGAGCGGGAACATCGGGATGACGCTCACGGGCGCTGGAGCGGCATGGCTGCCGGGGTGATCTCCGTCGGCGCGCTGTGGTCCGCGTCGCTCGAGTCGGTGTGGTTGGCGGCCAAGAACTCGCCCAGCAGCCGGAAGAAGAAGTCCGGCTCGTCGAGCTGCGGGAAGTGGCCGGCGTCGGGAAAGATCTCGACGCGACTGTTGGGTACCTCGCGTCGGATGTTGTCCGCATGCTTGGCGGGAATCATGCGGTCCTTGCCGCCCCAGATCAGCAGCGAGGGAATGGACTCGAACTTCTCGAAATGCTGCTTGGCACTGACGGTTTGGCCGCGAGGACCCACGACGGCCCGCGTCGACGCCAGAAATGCCTCCCGCGTCGACCGGTCTGCGACCGATCGGAACGAGCGCCACGTCTCGGCCATGCTGGGGCCGGGCTCTACCGGAACCCCCCACTTGCCCAGTCGAGCCAGCACACCTTCGGTGTTCCTGCGGAACCAATCCGAGGCCAACATCGGAAGCACCAGTTCGCTGCCGGGTAGCGTCGCGGCCTTGAGTAGCAGGCTCACCTCCGGGCCGAGCCCGCCGCTGCTGACCAGCACGAGGCGATCGACCCGTTCGGGAAAGAGGTACGTCATCTGCATGACGATGCCGCCGCCGAGCGAGTGGCCGACCAGTGGTGCCGAGTCGATGTTCAGGTACTCCATCAGGTCGCGGATGGTGGCCGCGTGCGAACTGAGCGAATAGTCGCCGGACGGTTTGTCGGAGTCACCGTGCCCGAACAGGTCGGGTGCGATGACCCGATACCGGTCCGACAGTCGCTCGATCTGCGGGCCCCAGGACTTGTGCGATCCGAGCAGCCCGTGGACGAGAATCACGGGCGGCCCGTCGCCGATATCGACGTACCGCAAGACGTCCTTGTGTAGTTCCACCGACTGCAGTTCGTACGATGCGCTCATGGTCGACCTCCCTGTCTCGGTTCGGGCCGGTGGCTCGGCTAATTAGCCGTCCGGCACAAACGTACAAGCTGTGCCGCCACCGCGACAGGCCGTCGCGGGTGATATTCCCAGTCAGCGCGCGTTGTCGACGGTGTCGTCGATGATGTCGGCCAGTTCCTTCGCCATCGGTCCGCGCAACATGTTCGCGTGGTGGCCGGTGATATCGACGAATGTCAGCTCGCCGTGAGCGACTGCTCGCCACGACCGGAGGTCCTTGACGTTCTCGGTGGTGCGAACCACAGTCATCGACCCCGACCACGGAGTCGGCACATGCTTGTTCAACGCCACGTACCCGATGCTGGCGAACACCAACCATTCCATGGTCGTCGGATACCGCAACAGCCCAGCGAATTGCATACGCAGCCACAGCGCAGCCGTACCGGCACGGCCCAGATGGAAGCCGGCGTCTTCTCTGGTCGGTGCGGGCGGCGCTGCCGGGACAGACGTACCCCCGGGAAGCCGGTCCAGGAGATGACGGAACAGCCGGGTGTCGAGAAGTAGCAGATGCGGGGTACCGACGCCGGAATCTCTGATCTTCTCTGCCATCGCGATGGCGATCCAGCCGCCGAGCGAGTGGCCGACAAGATGGAACGGGCCGTCGGGGGCCACCGTGCGGATCGCGTCGACATACCGTGCCGCAGTGGCTCTGATGGTCCGGTCCGGTCGCCCGCGTGTGCCTCGGCCGTGTGCCTGCAGGGCATAGACGGGACGGTCTGCGTCGAGGTGCTTGACCAGATCGAGAAACGCCATCGCGCCCACACCGGCACCACCGATCAGGAAGATCGGAGCTCCGGTACCCCCGGTGCGCAGCGGGACCAGAACGTCGTGGACACCGGACGAGCGCCGACGTGCGGCGGCGGTGTCGCGAAGCCGAGCGTCGACGGTGGTCGCCAGCGTTCGCACGGTGGTCGACGCGAACACGTCCTGCGGATCGAGGTCGATCTTCAGGTTCTCGCGCAAGTGGGCGAGCATCGCCGTCATGGTCAGCGAGTTGCCACCGAGTTCGAGGAAATCCTCGTCCCGCCCGATGGCGTCCAGTCCGAGTGCAGTGCGAGCGGCCTCCGCGACGATGTATTCGGTGGGGCCGACCGCGGTGCGTTCGACGCGTCGGTCGTACGGCTCGGGCAGTGCTCTGCGGTCGATCTTGCCGCGTTCGTTGCGGGGCATGGCGTCGAGCGCAACGATGTGGGTGGGCACCATCCATTCCGGCAGGGTTCGGCGCAGGGCGGCCCTGATGTCGGCCTGGCTCGCCCGGACGGCCCGGTCGGAGCAGATGTACGCGACGAGGTCGGTATCGGCGCCGGATCTCCTGCCGATCACCACGGCATCGTCGATGTTCGGCAGCGCGCGCAGTGCCGCCTCCACCTCGGCCGGTTCGACGAGGTAGCCGCGTACCTTGACTGCGTCGTCGATACGCCCGGCGAGCTGCAATGTTCCGTCCTGATCGAACCGGCCCAAGTCGCCGGTGCGATACCGGAACAGGCCGTCGCCGAGGGCAGCGAATTTCTCCGAGTCCACGCCGACATCCTCGAGATAGCCGTCGGCCAGGCACGCCGACGTGACCCGCACCTCGCCGATGACGTCGGGTTCGCACGCGGAGCCATCGGCAGCAACGACCTCGACGAGCTTTCCTGCGACGGGAGTGCCCGCGGGCAGAAAGCCGGACGGTAACGCACGGTCGAGGGGGTACTCGCTGAACGCGACGGCCCCGGCCTCGGTGGTCGCGTACCAATTGACGAGCGTGGCGCGGTTGTCGGAAGCCAGGCGGAAGCGGCGCGCGTCGTCGGCGTGCAGTGATTCTCCGTAGGTGGTGACGACGCGCAGCGTGGGTACGGTGACCTGGCCTGCAACGGCGCGCAGCAGCGACGACGAGCAGTGCAGCGTGGTCAGCGAGTGGTCCGCTACCCACTCTGCGATGCTGCCGACCGTGCCGGATCGAGGGTCACGGCAATGAACGGTGGCACCGCTGAGCAGCCCGGCGAACAGAGTGTTCAGGCCCGCGCCGAAACTGACGGGAAGGGCATCGCCGACGCGATCGTGGGTGCCCAACCCCAGCGCGGTCGACACCTCGTACGCCTTGGTCAGGCACATGCGATGACTGAGTACGACGCCTTTGGGCGTACCGGTGGATCCGGACGTGTAGTTGATCACCGCGGTGTGGCCGCCCGAGACCGTCGGCAGCGGTACGCAGGAATCGACCGCTGCGTCGACGGTCGTCGAATCGAGGATCGACGCCTTGGCCTGTTCGACGATGCGGTCGCGGCGCTCGTGGGGGAGTTGCGGATCCAGCGGAACCAATGGATGGCCTGCAGCGATGACGGCCAGCATCAGCACGATCGAGTCGACCGACGCATCCGCCTCGACGGCGAGGGGGCGATGATCGGACGGGCGCAGGGCAGCGATCTTGCGTGCCTGCGAATACACGCGATGCAGCAGCTCGTCGAAGGTCAGTGACGTCCCCGCCGCGTGCAACGCGGCAGCGTCCGGCATCGCGTGGGCTACCTCGCGGTAGCGCGCCATAAGCGTGTCGCGGCCGTCGGGACGACACAGCGGGGCGAGCGCGGATCGTGCCGGTACAGGTCCCGTCGAGACAGCTCGGCTCGACACGGATACCGTCGGCACAGATCGGGTCGGCGCGTACGCGTCCTGAATCGTCATGATTCTCCTTGCACGAGCCCGACCCGCGAGGTAAAGGTTCGTTTGAGGCACACAAACCTACTTGAAGACTGTTTTACCACCCCTAAAGTAGACGCGGGCCGTCTTTCCGCGCAAGCCGAAAACCGGACATTTCGTAACGAACGGGTGTCGTTACGAAATGCCCGGTGTCGGGGCGACCCTGATCAGAGGTCGGCTATCGCCGACCCCGATCAGAGGTCGGCTATCGCCTCCAGCGGTTTGGTGCGCGCGGCCCGAACGGCAGGCCACAGAGCGGCCAGCACTCCGACCACCGCGGACCCGAGAAGCATTGCGACGACCTGCCCCCAGGGCACCGTCATGGCACCCAGGCCCTCGTCGCGCAGGGTCTGGACGAAGCCCCACCCGAAGGCGATGCCGAGGGCGACGCCGACGATGGCACCGAACAGGGCGATGAGCAGCGACTCGAGGTAGATGATGCGCCGCACCTGCGGTCGCTGCATTCCTATCGCCCTGAGCATGCCGATCTCGCGTCGACGTTCGACGACCGACAGCGCGAGGGTGTTGACGATGCCCAGCACCGCGATGACCACGGCCAGGGCGAGTAGTCCGTACAGCACCGCGAGCAGTGTGTCGATCTGCTGGCCTTGGCTGCCCTTGAATTCTTCGACGTCCTGTACCTGCACCACCACGGACGGTTTGGTCGCGGCTTCGAGGTCGGTCCGCAACGTACCGAGATCGGTTCCGGGCGCGGCTTTGACGAGGACCAGCAGATCCGACCGCGTGATGGACGGCGTCACCTTCTCGTAGATGTCGCCCGAGACGATCCAACTGCCGATCAGTGGGTTGTCGGTGAACACACCGGTGACGGTGACGGGAACCGAAGCTCCGTCGACGGAGTCGAACACGACCTGGGTGCCGATGTCCCAGCCCTTGGTGGACGCTTCGGTCTCGGACACCGAGAAGCCGTTGCTCTCGAGGTCTGCGGTGCCCCGAACCATGGACAGGTCGAGCAGCCCTTCCGGGGAGCCGTCGATGGCAGCGCCGAATTCTTCTTCTCCGGCGATCGTGACGAACACCGGATGCAGCACAGCGGTTCGTTCCACCCCGTCGACCTGTTGTGCGGCCGCCGTGGCTCCGGCCGGGACACCGATCGACTGTGGACCGGACAGGATGTAGTCGGCTTCGACGCCGGTGTCGACGAGCGAATCGACACTCGCCTTCGCCGTCGACCCGAGTACCCCGATGACGGTGACGAGCATGAGGCCGAGCATCAACGCGAATGCGGTGGCTGCCGTGCGGCGCGGATTGCGCACCGAGTTGGTTCTGGCCAAGCGACCGATCGCACCGAACGGCCGGGTGAGGACGGCCCCGAGTGCTCCCACGACGGGCCGAGACAACGACGGTGCGGCCAGGGCCGTGGCCACGATCGCCGCCACCGCGCCGACGCCGACGGTTGCTGCGGCAGCGCCGCCGGTCGACTGAGCGCCGATGACTATCGCTGCCGCTCCGGCAATACCCAGTCCGACGCCGATGAACGTCCGGGTTCGCAGGGTGTCGCCGGCGGACGCGAACTCCTCGCGCATTGCGGCCACCGGTGGAATCTTGGCTGCTCGCCGCGCCGGTGCGTAGGCGCTGAGGACGGTGACGATGATGCCCACCGCGAAGGCGACGACGACGGTGCGTGGTTCGAGGGCGAGTGGGCCCGACGGCAACCCGAGGTCGAAGGCATTGAGCAGAGCGCGCAATCCGTACGCAAGTCCCACGCCGCCGGCGAAGCCCAGCACACTTCCGATGACGCCGACGACGACCGCTTCGAGTACGACCGAGCGACTGACCTGCCCGCGGCTGGCTCCGATGGCGCGAAGCAGCGCCAGTTCGCGTACCCGCTGAGCGACGATCATCGAGAACGTGTTGTAGATGATGAACGTGCCGACGAGCAGTGCAATGGCACCGAACGCGAGCAGGAAGTACGTGATGAACGACAGTGCCGACTCGACCTCGGCCTTGGTTTCGGCCTGGACGTCGGCAGCGGTCTGCACTTTCAGATCCGGGAACGCGGCGGCGATCTCGTCCCTGAGGTCGCTCTGCGTCTTACCCTGTGCGGCGAGATCGTTGCCCGCGACGTCGATGTACTGCACGTGCGCACCGTCGGTGAACAACTCGTTCGCCTGGCTCTGCACAAACTGAATCCCGATGAAACCACCGGATTCTGTTGCAGTGGAATAGATTCCGGAGATCGTGATGTCGGTGATCCCCTTGGACGGCACGAGGACCTGGGTCGCGTCGCCCACCTTCAGGCCCGCTCGATCGGCGCCACCTGCGTTGATCGCGACCTGGCCGGGCGCGGTGGGGGCCGAGCCGGAGACGAATGTCGCCGGATCGCCGAGCCGCTGCTCGTCCGGCAGGTAGGACTCGCCGATCGTCGGTGCTCCGCCGGATTGCACTGCGGCACCGTCTTTACCCAGCAGAACGAGTTGTCCTCCTACATACGGAGAGACAGCACGCACGCCGGGAAGCGCCGAGATGGCGGCGATGTCCTCGTTGGGTACTCCGCTCGATCGCGCATCCTCGGGGGCGACTCGAACGTCGGCTCCCTGTGCGGTGTCGGCGAACAGTGACGAGAACGTGCGCTGCAGCGTGTCGGTGAAGACGAACGAGCCTGCGACGAAAGCGGTTCCGAGTACGACGGACAGAACCGTCAGTGCCAGCCGAACCTTGTGGGCGGCAAGGTTTCGCAGCGACACCTTACGCATGGGGTTGCCCGACGCGGCCCGCGTCGGGGCCTTGTCGGGATTCGATTTCTTGGCGACCGAGTGCGACATCAGTGGACCGTTTCCAGCTTCTTCATGCGCTCGAGGACGGCGTCGGCGGTGGGCGACGCCAGTTGATCGATGACAGCTCCGTCGGCCAGGAACACGACGCGATCGGCGTAACTGGCCGCTCGTGGGTCGTGGGTGACGATGACGACGGTCTGGTCGAATTCGTCTGCGGCCGTGCGCAGAATCGACAGCACCTCACCGGACGAACGAGAGTCCAGGTTGCCCGTCGGCTCGTCGCCGAACACGATGTCGGGTCGACCGGCCAGTGCGCGGGCGCACGCCACGCGCTGTTGCTGCCCACCCGAGAGTTCGCTCGGGCGATGGCCCAGGCGGTCGCGCAGGCCCAGTCGGTCGACGACGGTATCGAGCCAGCCCTGATCCGGGGTGCGTCCGGCGATGTCGAGCGGCAGAGTGATGTTCTCGAGTGCGGTCAGGGTGGGCACCAGATTGAAGGCCTGGAACACGAAACCGATTCGGTCCCTTCGTAACCCGGTCATCTCCTTGTCGGACAGCGCCGTCAGCTCGGTGTCACCGATCGTGACCGTGCCCGAGGACGCGGTGTCCAACCCGGCCAGGCAATGCATCAGTGTGGATTTGCCCGAGCCGGACGGGCCCATGATGGCGGTGAATTCTCCGCGGGCGAACTCGACGTTCACCCCGGACAGTGCGTGCACCTGGGTGTCGCCAGAACCGTAGACCTTCGATACGTCGACCGCACGTGCGGCAATGTCGCTCATGGGTGCCAGTGTTTCAGTGTTCGGGCCCGGTCGCTATCAGGGGAGACCCTGAACTCGACCCCTATGATGGGCGTCATGCGCATCGGAGCACATGTCCGCGACAGCAGCGACCCTCTGGGCACGGCCGAGACGCTCGGCGTCGACCTGGTCCAGATGTTTCTGACGGATCCGCAGAAGTGGAACAAGCTCACCCCGCACCCCCAAGGTGAGGCTCTGTTGACCGGAGACGTCGATGTGGTGGTGCACTCGTCCTATGTTCTGAACGTGGCGAGCCTGAACAATCGCATCCGAATCCCGTCCCGCAAAGCGGTCGTCGAACAGGCCGCAGCAGCTGCCGAGATCGGTGCGATCGGTTTGGTGGTGCACGGCGGTCACGTCCGGGAGGGCGAGGACACCGCCAAGGGAATCGACAACTGGCGCAAGCTGTTCGAGCGTCAGGCCGAGCAGGGTGGTTTCGGCGTACCGATCTTCGTCGAGAACACTGCCGGCGGTGACTCGGCGATGGCGAGGCGCTTCGACGACATCGCGCGGTTGTGGGACGCCATCGGGGAGTTCGGTGCCGGTTTCTGTCTCGACACCTGCCATGCGTGGGCCGGCGGCGAAGACCTGATCGACGTGGTCGATCGCATCAAGGCCATCACCGGACGCATCGACCTGGTGCATCTGAACAATTCACGCGACGAGTTCGACTCTGCCCGCGACCGGCACGCGAACCTGGGCACCGGAACCATCGACGCAGACATTCTGACGGCCGTCGCGCTCGCGGCCGATGCACCGGTGATCCTCGAAACTCCGGCCGAGGGAATCGACGACGACGTGCGGCTGCTCAAAAGCCTGTAGCGGATCCGGCTGTTACGAGGGCACTGCCGTCAGCTCGGTGGTCGCTGCAGCCCACAGTCGGACCAGTTCGTCCATTCCCTCGATGCCGGTGGACCAGGTGATTCGGGCCGACACCAGCCCTGATTCCGTCTCGCCGATCGCGATGTCGATGGCGTACTCGTCATGGCCGGCGTCGGCTTCGGATACGCCGCGGCGGAACAGAATCTGCGCTCCCGGGCGGCAGGCCAGCGCCGGGTAGTTGCGGGTCAGCGGGTAGTCGCGGCCACCGTGAGGTGCCGAGTCCAGCCGTCTGCAGACGTCGTCGACGAGGTACGAGGCGCGGGCGGATTCGGTGAGGGCGTCGACCGGAACGGCGGGGAGCCGGACGGGATGGACGAATCCGGTGTCGTCGACGTCGATATCGACCAGGACGCCCGACGACGAGCCGCGGCGGTTGTCTCGCTGCCACGTGGACACCGCAGATCCGAGGGCGGCGAGCAGCCGAGCGTCGAGCCGGTGGGTGTTCGTGGGAACGGGCAGCGTGACCGTGGTGCGCTCACGGAGCGGAGACGGCGTGACCTGCAGCGGACGTTCGGCCGGGGT
The DNA here is from genome assembly GCF_001426165.1 of Rhodococcus sp. Leaf233. Taxonomy (NCBI): domain Bacteria; kingdom Bacillati; phylum Actinomycetota; class Actinomycetes; order Mycobacteriales; family Nocardiaceae; genus Rhodococcus; species Rhodococcus sp. Leaf233. The sequence continues at coordinate 391,822 of NZ_LMRO01000012.1, read as the reverse complement.
CAGGACAGCGACCCAGTAGGGAACCTGTTCGGCGACCTCGGTGCAGAAGGTACGTCCGAGCTGAGCTGGGCTGATCGTCTCGCGATGGGCGAGTTTCAGCGGTGCGAACACGGTCACGCCGAGGAACCCCACTTCCGGTGAAGATTGTCCTAGCCTTACCTAATTCCCTCAGGCTAGCTCGAGTCCGGCCGGTGTGCCAGGACGCCCCCGTCCGATCCCGATTCCACCGCCCGGCGCAGTGCGGGAACGCCTGGTGAGGTCGGTAGCGTTCCCGTCTCCAGGTCCTCGAGCAGGTTCTCGGACCAGCCGAGCAGACCCGTCACGTCGATCCGGTGCGGGGGCTCGACCTCGTAACCGATCAGGCGGTCGTGTCCTTGGCGAAGCAACGAAGCGGCACCTACGCGATTTCCTCGCATCAGGTGCGTCAATCCGACGGCCAGTTGTGCAAGGCCCTGCCACAGCTCGCGTTCGTCCGGGACGCAGCTCTTCCACGTGCCCTCGAGTACCTCGTGGGCGTGAAACGGCATACGTGCGTCCAAGAATCGTTGCGCTTCGGTGAGCGCGGCGTCCGGTGGAAGACGGAGATCGTCGGGAACCCGGGGTGTTCCGGTGCCGCCGCGGGCCAGCGGGCGGCCGAGGCCGTCGCGCGGCCGGGCGTTGAGGGGCTTGCCCTGCGGGTCGCGCTCGCGTTCGGCCATGGCGGTCACCCTAGTGGGATGACCGCCATGGCCCACACGATGACGCGAGTGAGGTCATCGACGTGCGGATAGGACGGTCACCGACCCGAGTGCGATGAGCGCTGCCGCCGAGGTGGCGACCATCGTCGTCGAGACGGCGATCGCGTCGTTGCCCAGTGCACCGACGATCGGTGCGACGATCGCCCCGAGCCCGAACTGCGCGGCACCGAGTAGTGCAGCTGCGCCGCCTGCCGCTTCCCCGTGGCGGGACAGCGCCAGCGCGGGCGCGTTGGGCATGACGAACCCGACGGCCCCGAGTACGAACCACAACGGGACGACGAACCCAGCCATGCCGCCGACCTCGGTGACCGCCAGGACGACCATGATCGCGCCGGCGACGACGCCGAAGGACAGCGCCGACAGGACGATCTGCACCGGTGCGAAGCGTCCCAACAGCAGGACGTTGAGCTGGGATGCGCCGATCAGAGAGATCGCACCGGCCGCGAAAACGATGGCGAATTGTTGCTCGTCGAGGCCGAACTCCTCCTGCAGGACGAACGACGAACCGGCGACGTACGCGAAGAGTGCCGACATGGCCAGGGCGGCGACCATGACGAGGACGACGAACTGCGTGTCCCGCAGCAGCGATCGGTAGGTCCGTAGAACGGGCATGACGCCACTGGCTCGCCGACGCTCGGGCGGCAGGGACTCGCGCAGCGACACGATTGCCAGCGTCATCAACGCCACGCCCATGATCGCCAACGCGGCGAACACGAGCCGCCAGGAACCGACGAGAAGTACCGCACCGCCGAGTGACGGTGCCAGCACCGGAGCGACACCCATGACGAGCATCAGGCGAGACAGGACGGTCGCGGCGGCGCGCCCGCTGAACAGATCTCGGACGATGGCCATGGCGACCACGGCAGCAGCTGCGGCGCCGAGACCCTGAATCACACGCAGGCCGCCGAGCACGGCGATGTTGGGAGCAACGATGCAGGCGAGCGACGCCAGAATGTGCACTCCGGTGCCCACGATGAGGGGCAGTCGTCGGCCCACGATGTCCGACAGCGGCCCGATGACCAGCTGGCCGAGCGCGAGGCCGACCAACGTACCCGCGAGCGTGAGCTGCACTGCAGACGACGGGGTGTTCAGATCCTCGGCGATGGCAGGAAGTGCCGGCAGGTACATGTCGATGGTCAGTGGACCGAGGGCGATGAGCGCGCCGAGTACGAGGATCACCCGGAGGCGCTCGCGTGACGTCGGCTCGGTTGTAGGAGCCGACGTGCTGCTCTCGCGCGTGTCGGTCACCTGCGCGCTGGTTACGGATGTGTTCGATGCTGGGGCCACCCGAAGGTCAGCAGCGCAGGAGCTGATTCTGTTCCCGTTGCTGACTACAACTTTCGTGTTCTATGCCACCGCGTCGGACAGTCCGGTGAGTGTGTCCACCTCGTGGCTGGTCAGACGCAGTGTCGGCGCGTCGAGCAGAGCCGGTACCTGAGCGAGCGAGCTCGCGCTCGCGATCGGTGCGGTGATGCCCGGTCGAGCGAGCAACCAGGCGAGAGCCACACTCGACAACTCGGCCGAGCGGGAGTCGGCGATCTCCTGCAGGCCCTGCACCACAGCCAGGCCTGCGTCGGAGAAATAGCCCGTCGTCAGTCGCTCGCGCTGGGTACCGGCCAGATCCTCCCGGGTGCGGTACTTACCCGTCAGGAAGCCGGCGGCGAGGGAGAAGTACGGAAACACCCCGAGTCCGTTGTCGACGGCGAGGGCTTGCAGTTCACCCTCGTAGTCGCGACGGGCAACGAGGTTGTAGTGCGGTTGCAGTGCGATCGGTGCCGCAAAACCGTTGTCTTTCGCCAGGCCCAGCCACTCGCGGACCCGCGCGGGGGAGTAGTTCGAGATGGCGACGTGCCGAACTTTGCCTGCCCGGACCAAGTCGTCGAACGCGGCCAGCGACTCGACCAACGGCGTCTTGTCGTCGTCGTAGTGCGCGTAGTAGACGTCGATGTGATCGGTCTGCAGCCTGGCCAGGGATGCGTCGGCTGCGGCCCGAATGTTGCCCGGTGCCAGACCGCGGAACTCGGGATGCTGGCTCACCTTGGTCGCGAGAACGACGTCGTCGCGGTTGCCGCGGGCCGTCATCCACTTGCCGATGATCGTCTCGGATTCGCCGCCCGAGTTGGCGTCGGCGAACGCCGAGTACGAGTCGGCCGTGTCGACGAAATTGCCACCTCCTGCGGTGAACGCGTCCAGGATGTCGAAGGACGTGTCCTCGTCGCTGGTCCAGCCGAAGGTGTTCCCGCCGAGGGCAAGCGGAAAGATGTCCAGATCGGACGTACCGATAGCAACCACGAACTACTCCTTAGGTCGGCGAACAACTCGACTGTACGAGCAGGCCGGGATCAGTGCCAGGTGTGGTCCACCAGCGCGGTCCGTGGCCCGAATTTCGGCTTGGTCGCCTTGCCGCTGAGATACAGGAGCCGAATCGCGCGATGTCGATGTGGTGCCAAGGGCTGCAGATACTCGACCATCTCCGCGTCGTCGATCGGTCTACCCAACAGCGACCAGCCCACCACCGCGGCCAGGTGGTAGTCGCCCACCGACAACGCGTCGGGATCCCCCAGGGCGCGCTGAGCGGTCTCGGCCGCGGTCCAGATGCCGACGCCCGGGATCGCGCGCAGCCTGCGTTGCGCATCCTCGGGCGTCATCGTCGACGCCTCCTCCAGACGTCCGGCTGCGCGCGCGGCACGGACGATGGTCTTCGACCGAGCCGGGTCGACGTTGGCGCGGTGGTAGTCCCACGACGGGATGCGTCGCCACACGTCGGCGGTGGGAAACACGAACATCGTCTTCGGGGCCGGGCCCGGTGCGGGGTCGCCGAACTTGCTCACCAGGTACCGCCACGAGCCGAACGCCGAAATGCCGTGTACGCGTTGCTCGATGATCGCCGGTATCAGGGCCTCGAGCACCAGACCGGTCCGGCCGAGGCGTAGGTGCGGAAGTTGTCTGTGTGCCTCGCGCAGAATCGGATGCTCGGGAGCGAAGCTCGAGGGGTCGTCGTCCCGGCCGAGGAGAGCCGGCACAGCGTCGAGCAGTTCGTCGGCACCGGGCCCCCAGGCGCGCACCATGACGCTGCTCGGTGAGGCCTGCACCAATCGGTACGTGACCGGGCCGGAAATCATGCGCGACGTCCGCCACACGGCGCCGTCCGGCGTGGACTCGTAGGTGGGGTCGCCGCGGCCCCGACGCAGCGGTGACAGGGACATTCGGATGTCGACGCGCTGCTCGAAGTCGACGAGGCGGGTGACGCCGTGATCGGTAGGGCCGGAGGAGGCGTTCTCGGTCATCGCTCGGGTCGCCTCCGTCGCAGTCGTGGTCGGCCGGTTCAGTGTGTCCCTGCCAGGGCCATATTCAACACCCTTGCGCAGACACGGGTGAAAATATATTGGACGAATGCCCACATCACCGGATCGCGACGCAGTGCTGCGTGAGGGCCGCTCATGTTTGTCCGCTTCGCCGGAGAACCGGCGGATCCTGGTGATCTCGGGTGCACGAGGCATCGGCAAGTCCACGGTTGCCAACACCATCGCGGGCGAGGCGACAGCGCTGGGTTTCCAGGTGGTGGATCTGCCGTGCCTCGCGTACTCACCCGCGGGGGCGCGTGGCGAGGGACTACTCGACGAGGGGCTGTTCAGTGATCTGGTGGCGGCCGACGTAGATGTGAAGCCGACGCTGCTGGTAATCGAGGACCTGCATCTGTTGCCCGCAGGCTCGCGCGACCGACTCGCTCGTGCGGTGAAGGCGGCGGTACGTACCCCGCATGTCCGGTGTATCGCCACGACCGTCGACACCGTCCCGCCGCCGTTGTGGCGGGAGTTCGCCTTCCATCGTGTGCGACCCCTGCCCGACGACGCGGTGCGCGATTTGTTGAACGGCACGGAAACGAGAGCGGCGCAACGACAATTGATCGTAAAGCTGTCGCAGGGAAACCCTCTCGTCGCGACCGAACTCGCTCGCGCTGCGCCGATCTGGGGCCGGGATCCATCCGTCGGCGGTGCGATGCTCGACCGCGCCCACCTCACCGATACTCTCGCCGACATCGGCGCGTTCGAGGTCGCCGGGCTCGACGAGGAGTCCAGGCGTCACATTCTCGGTGATGCGTTGCGACACATCGTCTCTCGCGAGCACGGTGGCGACTCCGTGGCCGCCCACCCACATGGCGACACTGTTGCGCAACTGTGGATTCTTGCCTGTTCGACCGCCGAGGAGCGCATCGCCGTTCACCTCGAATCGGCTGTCGACACACGGCTGACGCCCGACGAGCGTCTGGTGCATCGAGCACTCGCAGCCCGAGCGCCCGACGCGCGCCTCGTCGCTGCGCTCGACGAGCGGGCGCACGACCTGGCGTCGCTGCATCACTACCGCCGGGCGGTGGCGTTGCTCTGCCGTGCAGCAGCGCTCGAATCCGATCGTGGACGCGCGCGGGCCGTCGAGGTGCGAGCGGCGTCCATGGCGGCATTCGCCGGCTTTGTCGATCTCGCGGTAGCGATCTTGGACCGTATGCGGTCGGGACATCCCGATGCGGCCCTGTCCGAGACCGTTCCGGCCCGGGCCTTTGCCGCCGTGGCCCGGGGAGGCGACTCCCGTGCTGCGTTCGGCGTCGTCGTGCAGGCTCTCGATCGATTGCCGGATGCGGTCGCCCCTGACGTCGTCGACCAGTTGATCGGTTCGGTTCTGGCGTACAGCGCACTGACGGGTGACAGCGAACTGGTTGCGCAGGCCCTGCAATGGGCGGTCAAATACGAACAGCATCTCGATCCGGTCAACGTGCTCGTCGCGCGGTCTCTCGGCGTCTCGGGTTCGAGAGTGCACGTGAGGGCACTCGACAGCCCGGCGCTGCTGGACGCGGTACGAGCCTCGCTGCGCACCGGAGACCCGTGGAAACCGGTACTGCTGCAGCTGGCGTTGCCCACCCTGCTGTGGGATCCGAACGACAGTTGTCGGCTGTCGGACGTGCTGGACCCTGTCGCAGCTGGGTTTCCGGCCGCCGAGTCTCTGACCCGGCTGCGGCACCTCGCCGCACTCGCCGCTCGAGGACAGTTCTCTGCGTTCGCCGAGGCCGTCTCCTCGGGACTGCCGGATGGCCTCTTCGACGAGCAGGAGTGCCTGCTGAAATCCTCGGTGGCAGCTGTCGCTGGTGGCGAGAAGAGCTGTACTGCAGCCGAATCGGTGGCACTGGGCCGCTTCGACGTCGCCTACGAGCGGATGCGCCGCCGCGATCTCTCGGCGGAGCGCTGTTCGATCACTCCGTACGGACCACTCGAAATACTGGACTACGTCGAATCCTGTGTACGGCTGCGGCGGTCGGACGAGGCGCGCACGTATCTCGACCGACTGCGCCGAACCCGGCCCGATTTCTGGGGAGCCCGCCACAGTGCGCTTCTGACTGCAGCCGAAGCGATGCTGGCGGAGGCCGGAGCCGAGGCGCTCTTCGAGGCGAGTCTGCATGAACTACGCACCGCTGGATGGTGTTTCGATGCGCCGCGGGTTGCGCTGGTCTACGGCGAGTGGCTGCGCCGCCACCACCGGGTGATCGAAAGCCGCGGTCGGCTGAGGTACGCCGCAGATCTGTTCGCAGAACTGGGCGCACGCACGTGGCTGCGCCGAGCCGAGGACGAACTACGGGCTGCAGGAGCCGGCCCGCACCCGCGTGAAGGTGATGCGGGCTCGGGGTTGACCGGGCAGGAACTGCGCATCGCGTCGCTTGCTGCTGCCGGTCTGACCAACAAGGAGATCGGCGAACAGCTGTATCTCTCGGCTCGTACTGTCGGCGGTCATCTGTACCGAGTGTTTCCCAAATTGCAGATCACCACGCGGTCCGCGCTGCGGGACGCACTCCTTCGTTACGAGGGCGGCGGACGGTGAGTGAGCACGTACTCGCCGGCTCTGGTTCGATCTCCTTGTCGACGGCACAGGACGGACGGCCCTTGCAGAACAGGAGATCAGCGTGACCCGATCGGACGAAAAGTCGTCGCCCCGCATGTCGGTGTCGAGTGCGACGGCATTCGTCGGAGTTGCGTTCGCGTTCGTGGTGGCGATGATGGGCACCACCATGCCGACGCCGCTCTATGCGCTCTACGAGGTCGAGTTCCACTTCTCCGTCTTCGTCGTCACCCTTGTGTTCGCGGCGTATGCCGTCGGTGTGCTCGCAGCTCTGTTGGCGTTCGGCCGCTGGTCCGACTCGTTGGGACGACGCCCGATGCTGTTGGCGGCCATAGCATTCGGATTGATCAGCGCCGTGGTGTTCGTCACCGCCGGCTCGCTGACGGCCCTGGTGATCGGCCGCGTGTTGTCGGGAATTTCGGCCGGCATCTTCGTCGGTACCGCGACGGTGACGTTGATCGAGTTGGTACCCGACCGATGGCGTGACCGTGCATCCGCGATCGCTACCGCAGCGAACATCGGGGGCCTCGGCCTCGGACCGTTGGTGGCCGGAGTGCTCGCGGAGTATCTACCGCAACCGTTGCGTCTGACGTTCGTCGTCGACATGGTTCTGCTCGCGGCGGCAGCAGTGGCGGTGTTTCTCGCACCGGAGACGGTGCGGGTAGACGGCGGAGCACGCCCGCACATGCAGCGGCTGTCCGTTCCACCGGAGGTGCGCGGCACCTTCGTGCGCGCCGCGATCGGAGGTTTCGCCGGCTTCGCCGTACTTGGCCTGTTCACTGCCGTCTCGCCGGGATTCATCGGCGGTGTGTTGGGAGTCGACAATCACGCCGTCACCGGGGTGGTGGTGTTCACGGTCTTCGCTGCGTCGGCGACAGCCCAGATTGCTTTGCGCGCAGCCGATCCCGCGTCGGCGCAGCGGTGGGGATGCGCGCTGCTGCTGCTCGGTCTGGTGTTCCTGGCCGCGTCGCTGCTGCTGACCTCGTTGGCCGTTCTGGTGGTAGCGGCGCTGCTCTGCGGCGTCGGTCAGGGCATGACATTCGCCAACGGCATGTCCACGATCGGTGCCGAGCTACCTCCGCACCGTCGGGCAGAGGTCACCTCGACCTTCTTCGTCGTGTTGTACATCGCCATTTCGGTACCGGTGATCGGGGCCGGAGCCGTGGCGACCGGATGGGGCCTGGTGACGGCAGGAGTGGTGTTCGCCGTCGTGATTGCGGTGCTCGCGGCGGTGGCGTTCGTGCTGTTGACCATCGATCTGCGCAAGTCTCGGGCTGTCGTGTCCTGAAACGGTCGACAGAGGGCCGGATTCGTACTCGATTCGGGACGGCGGGTAGGAGATGATGGTTGTCGACAGGAGGTCCTGACGATGGCCGAACGCTCGTTGCTTGCGGACTTCCTTCGGGTGCGCCGGGAATCGCTGCAACCCGAGCAGGTGGGTCTGGTGCGCGACGGCAACCGCCGAGTGCGCGGCCTGCGACGAGAAGAGATCGCCCGGCTCGCCGATATCAGCGCCGACTACTACCTGAGGCTCGAGCAGGGGCGCAATCATCAACCCTCCGAGCAGGTTCTGGCTGCGCTGAGTCGGGCTCTGCGTTTGGACGAGGACGAGCGGGCGTACTTCCACCGGGTGGCGCGCGCGCAGTCCGGCCCGGCCGTGGTCGAGGCGCTTCCGCCGCGAGTGACCGAGGCGTCGGCCCGGGTGTTGGAGCAGTGGGTCCACACGCCGGCGTACATCACCGACCGCCATCACGATCTGCTTGCGCTCAACGGTCCGGCTGCGCTGATGACGCCGGGCCTGAAAGTGGGTACCAACCTGATGCTCGATGTGTTCGCGCACGAGCACAGTGCCGCCTCGCCGGAGGACTGGGCCGTCACGGCGCAGCGAATGGTGTCGGCGCTGCGATTCCACGCGGCACCGGGTCACCCGCGACTGACGGAGTTGGTGGGCCGATTGTCGGTGGAGAGCCGCGCTTTTCGCAGGATGTGGGCCAAACACGACGTACGGCCGTTGTCGTCGAGCATCTCCGTCGTCCCGGTGGAGCCGTTCGGTCTGGTCGAATTCCGTTCGCAGACTTTGGAGATCGTCGGCGAGGGTGGGCAGTTCATCACCACCTACTTCGCCGATCCCGGTAGTCGGTCGGCATCGGCGATCCGGCATCTGGTTGCCGGAGTCCCCAGCCGCGACACTCAGTTCGTTGTTCCTCGGTCCGATTCGGACGATCGGACCGCGTCGGCCAGTTGACGTAGAGCTGCCCTCGACTGTGCTGTTCGGGGCCGCAGCACCATCAGTACGTGGTCCTCGGCGGCAGGCATCAACAGGTAGTCGAGCATCAACGGACCGACGACGGCATGTTCGATCGTCACGGTTCCGGTTTTTCTCGCGCTGGTCTCACCGGCCCACTTCTGCGCGAATGCCGAACTACGGGTGGACAGTTCGCCGACGATGCGGCGAAAGGAGTCGTCTGGCTCGTGCCGATCCAACGACTCACGAAGCATGGCGACCACCTGATCCGCCGACGATTCCCACCCGGCAGGCGGGTCGGCGGCGGGATCGTCTCGATCGCCGCAGAGCGAACCGGCGTCGACGAATGTGAACACGGCCAGATTGACCCCCTCGGCGAAGCTCGGCGACACCGCGCGAGCGAGCATCGTGGACGATTCGACGGTCAGATGCCGATCCAGCAGTACTGCAGGCGAATACGCCCAGGACTCGAGCGCCTCCACGTTGTGCATGATTCGACCATAGATCCAGGCGGTCGCCGGTCCGGTAACCCTGCCAGGGACACCTTCGACCGGCGGTGTTCGATCCTCCCGAGGTGAACGAAAGCGTTGGGGCCGAGTATCACTGGGCTGGATCGGTCGTGCGGAACTTTCTCTGGTAATCCGACGGTGTCACACCGAACTTGGTGACGAACGCACGCCGAAAAGCAGCGGGCGTGCCGAATCCTGCGTCGGCAGCGGCCCGGGCCACCGAGTAGCCGGACTCGAGTGCGGCCACCGCGATATCGAGACGCATCGCGGTCACGTAATCGAGAGGCGTCGTGCCCAGTTCCTCGCGCACGATGCGATTGAGATGCCGCACACTGACATTGGCGTGTGCCGCGAGAGCGCTCAGGTTCGCGGGTCGTGTCGGGTCGGCATGGATGTAGTCGGTGATAGCGCGAGAGACCTGGGTCCGCGGCGGCGGACCCTTCAGCGACACCGAATACTGCGACTGGCCGCCGGAGCGCTGCATGTACACCAGCAGTAGTTGCGCGACCGTTCTGGCTATCGGGGCACCGTGATCACTTTCGACCAACGCCAACGCCAGATCGATTCCGGCAGCGACCCCGGCCGAGGTGTAGATGTCGCCGTCGCGAACGAAGATCGAATCGGGTTGGACACGCGTGTCGGGAAAGCGTTCCGCCAGAGCCGACGTGAACTTCCAATGAGTGGTCGCACTCCGGCCGTCGAGCAGACCGGTTCCCGCCAGCGCGAACGCCCCACTGCAGATCGACGCCACCCGCCGCGCTCGGGGGGCGAGCAGCGCCACCGCGTCGAGCAACGCCGGGTCCTCGAAGACGGCCGGAGCCGATTCGCTACCGGGAACGATGAGGGTGTCGAAGTCGCCGCTGTCGGCAACGGCGGCGTTCACCGACACCGTCATTCCCATCGAGGTCACCACGTCACCGCCGTCGATCGAGAGGAAGACGATGTCGTAGCCGTCGACTCGCTGGTTCGCTTCGAGGAAGACCTCGGCCGGGCCGACGAAGTCGAGCATCTTGACCTGGTCGAAGAGCAGAATGCCGATGCGCCGACGCTGGGTCGGACCACGCCGAGACGGGTCGTCGTTCACCCGAGTGGTCGAACGCGTCACGATGCTCGGATTCCGGCCTTCATGCCCACGGCACCCGCTTCACCGCGGGTCTTGACCTCGAGTTTCTTCAGGATGCTTGCGACGTGGAATTTCACCGTGCTCTCGCCGATGTTGAGGCTCGCGGCAATGTCCTTGTTGCGCTTGCCGTATGCGAGGTAGCCGAGAACTTCTCTCTCGCGACGGTTGAGGCCGGCGAGTAGTTGTTCGTCGGCTCGTGCGGGAGGCGGGTCGAGAGGAATCGCGATGCTCACACGTGATCCCCACCCAGCGGTGGATTCGAATGAGATCGATCCCCGGAGGGTGTGCACGCGTCCGGAGAGCTGTTGGGTCAGAGTCTCGGTGTCGCAGGCATGCAGGCCGTCGTTGCGGACTTCGAGCAGCAGGTTGGTTCCGTCGCAATCCCACGCGATACGTACCCGTCGAACATCCGGCTGAGCCACGTAGGCGAGTACGACGGTCCGAACCACGGCTCGCGCCGCGCGTGCGATCTCGCCGGGGACCGGTCTTCCGTCGACTGGGGGAGCGACGTATTCGACGTCGATCGAGGACTGGTCCAACACAGTGGCGAGCTCCCCCTGCAGCCTGGCGAAGGCGGTGGTCACTGCTTCCTGCCCCAGCTCACGGTTGGCTTCTTCGATGGAGCGAAGCTCGATCAGTGCCGCCGACGCGGTATCGCTGGCGGTTGCGCGTGCTCGCGCGTCATCGAGGTCCTTCGAGCGCAGCGTGGACAGCACGGACGTGAGGGTATCGACGTGGGCGTCGACCATCTCCGAGATCACCCGAGCACGCTCGCTCGAGGCCGCCAGGGATTCGGCGAGATACGCAGGACTTGCCTGGACCACCTGATGGCGTATGGAGGTGGCTACGATTCCGAAGGCAACGCCGACGTCGGAGTCCGGATCGAACTGCGGCGCAGCCGATTTGGGCACCAGGACCAGCAGGGTGTCGGTCGTGTCGTCGAGTTGCGTCGCGAGACGTCGCTGTGCACCGGCCAGGCGCCCCGGGCCGTCCAGAGCTCGGCGCCCACTCTGCTGCACCGATTGCTTGAGGTCGTCGAGCTCCTTGATCGTCACGCGGCTCGTCATCGACTCGTCGCCACTGACTTTTCTCGGACGGCCGGTGCATTCCCTGGTGAAAATGATCATCGCCGAGTGCGGATACCGCTGCGACGACCACCACGAAAAACGAGCAGCTATCTCGACCAGCGGACCGGTCAGGACCTCCCGAAGCGCGGCGAGCGAGTCGGTCGGTTCGGACCTGGCGGGGGTCGACGGGGCAGGGCTGCTCACGTGCGCATCCTAGTACTCGGAGCGGCGTCGTGTGATGTCCGTTCGGCCAGTGATTGCTAGCCGTTGTGCGTGGTTCTTTTCTCGCGGTAGGACGACAACCTGGACATCGGATTCATCGACGAAGGGAACACCGTTGAGGACGACCACCGAAACCCTCGCGTCGACTCTCGGCTGCCCGGAAACGAAGCGCATGATCGACTTCGCGACCCGGTGGATGCCCTACGGCGGCGGGCCGGCCGAGGACATTCTGGTCGGGTTCGGAATCAGCCCGACCGAATACTTCACCAGACTCGCCGCAGTGCTTCGCGAACCCGACACAGAATCGACTCTCGACCGCGACACGATGTCCGCGTTGCTCGAGGTGTGCCGCCGCAGGCTCTGGCTCGGCGAGTGAATCGTCCTCCGTACATCACCTGACCCCAGGAGTGCTTGTGTCACAAACCGTTCATGCCGTCGTCGCCAAGGCGAAGGGTGAGCCCGTCTCGATCGAGACGATCACCATTCCCGATCCCGGCCCGAACGATGTCGTGGTCACCATCGCCGCGTGCGGGGTGTGTCATACCGATCTGCATTACCGCGAGGGCGGTTCCCGATCCCGGCCCGAACGATGTCGTGGTCACCATCGCCGCGTGCGGGGTGTGTCATACCGATCTGCATTACCGCGAGGGCGGTATCAACGACGAGTTCCCGTTCCTGCTCGGCCACGAAGCCGCGGGCACCGTCGAAGCGATCGGCGATGCTGTCACTCATGTCGAGGTCGGTGATTTCGTGGTGTTGAACTGGCGGGCGGTGTGCGGGGAATGCCGAGCCTGCAAGAAGGGCACCCCCTGGTATTGCTTCGACACCCACAATGCGTCGAAGAAGATGACTCTCGCCGACGGCATCGAACTCTCGCCGGCGTTGGGGATCGGGGCGTTCGCCGACAAGACTCTCGTCCACGAAGGCCAGTGCACCAAGGTCGACCCGGAGTCCGATCCGGCGGTCGTCGGTCTGCTCGGGTGTGGGGTGATGGCCGGGCTGGGTGCGGCGATGAACACCGGGAACGTTTCCCGCGGTGATTCGGTGGCGGTGATCGGGTGCGGCGGTGTCGGTGATGCCGCGATCGCCGGGGCCCGCCTGGCGGGGGCGTCGACGATCATCGCCGTCGACCGCGACAAGAAAAAACTCGACTGGGCTCTCGAACTCGGTGCCACCCACACTGTCGATGCCTCGCAGGTCGATGCCGTCGAGGCCATCCAGGAGTTGACCGGTGGGTTCGGGGCGGATGTGGTCATCGATGCCGTCGGTCGCCCGGAGACGTGGAAGCAGGCGTTCTACGCCCGCGATCTCGCCGGGACGGTCGTCCTCGTCGGGGTGCCGACGCCGGAGATGACGGTCGAGATGCCGTTGATCGATTTCTTTTCCCGGGGTGGGTCGTTGAAGTCGTCGTGGTACGGCGATTGCCTGCCGGAGCGTGATTTTCCGATGTTGGTCGATCTGTACGAGCAGGGCCGGTTGCCGCTCGAGAAGTTCGTGACCGAACGGATCGGTCTCGGTGATATCGAGGCGGCGTTCGAGAAGATGCATCAGGGCACGGTGCTGGAAGTTCGTGACCGAACGGATCGGTCTCGGTGATATCGAGGCGGCGTTCGAGAAGATGCATCAGGGCACGGTGCTGCGTTCGGTGGTGGTCCTGTGAGCGGGCAGTTGCGGGTCGAGAAGGTCGTCACGTCGGGGACGTTCGCGCTCGATGGTGGCGAGTGGGAGGTCGACAACAACATCTGGTTGGTCGGTGACGACGACGAGGTGGTGATCGTCGATGCTGCGCATACGGCCGGTCCGATCGTCGATGCGGTCGCCGGTCGGNGTCGACAACAACATCTGGTTGGTCGGTGACGACGACGAGGTGGTGATCGTCGATGCTGCGCATACGGCCGGTCCGATCGTCGATGCGGTCGCCGGTCGGCACGTGCGGGCGATCGTGTGTACGCATGGTCACAACGATCATGTGACGGTCGCGCCGCAGTTGTCGGGGGAGTTGGATGCGCCGATTCTGTTGCATCCGGCCGATGATGTGTTGTGGGAGCAGACGCATCCGGGCATCGGGCATTCGGTGCTCGAGGACGGTCAGCGGATCACCGTCGCGGGGACGGAGANTGTACGCATGGTCACAACGATCATGTGACGGTCGCGCCGCAGTTGTCGGGGGAGTTGGATGCGCCGATTCTGTTGCATCCGGCCGATGATGTGTTGTGGGAGCAGACGCATCCGGGCATCGGGCATTCGGTGCTCGAGGACGGTCAGCGGATCACCGTCGCGGGGACGGAGATCGTGGCGTTGCATACTCCCGGTCATTCGCCGGGGTCGAGTTGTCTGTATCTGCCCGAGGCGGGTCAGTTGTTCTCGGGGGACACGTTGTTCTCCGGTGGGCCAGGTGCGACGGGTCGGTCGTATTCGGATTTCCCGACGATCATCGGCTCGATTCGGGATCGGTTGTTCGCGTTGCCCGCCGAGACCCGGGTCAACACCGGGCACGGAGACGGAACGAGTATCGGGGACGAGTCCCCGCACCTCGAAGAATGGATCGCCCGCGGGAATTGAGGTTCGATGTTTCGCAGCACAGTGTCAGCCATGCCCAGCTTGGGAGAAGTCTCTCCCGGCTGCCGGGGCGAGTCAGCCGGGGTTTGTCGGTGGCCCGAAGTAGGGTCCTGTCCGTGATCATCGTGAGTACGGACGGCTCTTGTCTGCGTAACCCCGGCGGAGCAATCGGGTGGGCGTGGGTCAATCACACGGGTCCGAGCAACTCCGGCGGCGAGCCCTCGGGCACCAACCAGGTAGCCGAGCTCCGCGCCTTGCTCGAGGCAGTGTTGGCCCACCCCGGCCCGGAGCCGTTGCTGATCGAATCGGACTCTCAGTACGCCATCAAGTGCGCGTCGGAGTGGCTGGCAGGCTGGAAGCGCAAGGGGTGGAAGACTGCGGGCGGCACCCCCGTGCGCAACCTCGATCTGGTGCAGAGCATCGAGCGAGCCATCACCGAACGCGAAGGGCCGGTGCGATTCCGGTGGGTTCGCGGCCACGTCGGCAATCACTTCAACGAAGCAGCCGACGCGCTGGCGGGCGAAGCCGCCCGTGCCATCGCGGCCGCCGGAGCGAACGCGGTGCCTGCACCGACCGAGGCTCGCAGCGGACCCGTTGCACAGAAGGAATCCGTTCCCGCTGCGCCGCGCCCGTCCGAACCGGAGATCGCCACCCTGTTCTGACGGCCGAGCCGCGCGCATGTTCCGGATCAGCCGCGGGGTCTCATCCGCGCGTTGGGTAGTTCCGGTGCGTGCAACCTGGGCCCGGGGTAGCCCTCCACGGTGCCGAACTGACCGTTCTCGGCCTCGTACGCGGCCCGATACTCCACCACGTCCTCGTGGCTGCGGCCGACGAAGTTCCACCACATGACTATCTGTTCACCGAACGGCGGACCGCCCAACAGGAGGAATCGAACCGGTTCGCGGGCGGGATTGTGGAGCTGCATCGACCGGTGCCCGGGTTCGAGGTAGCCGAGTTCGGCTGCGGCCAGATCGGTCTCGTTCAGCGTCACCGATCCTTGGTCGACGACAACTCCGTGTTCGTAGGACTCGTCGATCTCGACGCTGACCCGCGCCCCGGCGTCGAGCACGATCTCCGCTCCGAGCAGTGGCGTGTACGTCGACACCGGCGAGGTCTCGCCCAGAAGCGATCCGAGAAACACCCGAGCGGTCAGGCCGGGCCGGGGGATCGAATCGGGAACGTAGTGCTCGAAAGTCGGTGCCACGAAACGAGATACGGCGGGCAGTGCCACCCACAGCTGCATCCCGTGCAGGATGTCGGTGTCGGGTGTCGACACCTCGGAGTGGCTGATGCCCTGCCCGGCCGTCATCAGGTTGAGCTCCCCGGGCCGCACCATCGCATGAGATCCGACGCTGTCGCGATGCTCGATTTCACCGGAGAACAGCCAGCTGACCGTCTGCAGGCCGGTGTGCGGGTGCGGTGCGACGTCCATGCGCGAGTGCTCGGGCCCGTAGTGGTCTGCGAAGCACCATGCGCCGATGAGGGATCGGTCCTTGTGCGGCAGGGTGCGGCGCACCTTCATGGCACGAGGGCCGCCGAGTGGAACCTCGCGTGGGGTGAGGACCTGGATCATCAGTGCTCCCGGATGTCGGTCTGGGCGAGTCTGAGCTTGGTGCACAGACTGTCGAGTGTCCTGAGCTCGTCGGTGTTCAATGCATCGCCGACGTAGCGCCTGATGCGGGCGGCGTGTTTGCGTCCGATCGAGGCCTGCAGGTCTGATCCCGCGTCCGTCAGGCAGATCACGGTCCCGCGTTTGTCCGACGGATCGTGCTCTCGGACAACGTAACCCATCGCCTCGAGCCGGTCGCACATCCGGCTCAGCGACGGTTGGCTGAGCAGGATCTCGTCGTTGAGTCGACGCAGCCGGAGTCTGCGGTCCGGGCTGGTGCTCAGGGTGAACAGCACGTCGTATTCGCGCATGCCGATCGGATCCCAGATGTCGTCGGCGGCGAACCGGCGCATCAGGGAAACCTGGGAGCGAAAGAGCGACTCCCAGGCGTTCACCGCCACCTCCGTGTCAGACGGCAACTGCTGGTTCCTTCGCAGCGGCCGCGGCCTTCTCTGCCAGCATCGAGGCGTGGGTCGGAGGATTCTCTGGAACGCCGGCTGGGCGTCGGGCAGCGAATTCCTTGCGCAGTACCGGTACGACGTCTTCGCCCAGGATGTCGAGTTGCTCGAGCACTGTCTTCAGCGGCAGGCCGGCGTGGTCCATCAGGAACAGTTGACGCTGGTAGTCGCCGAAGTAGTCTGCGAATGCGAGCGTCTTCTCGATCACCTGCTGTGGCGATCCGACGGTCAGCGGGGTCTGCTCGGTGAACTCCTCCATCGTGGGGCCGTGGCCGTAGACGGGTGCGTTGTCGAAGTACGGTCGGAATTCGTTCACCGCGTCCTGGCTGTTCTTGCGCATGAACACCTGACCGCCGAGACCGACGATGGCCTGGTCGGCGCGGCCGTGGCCGTAGTGCTCGTAGCGTTCCCGGTAGAGATCGATGAGCTGGATGTAGTGCTCTTTCGGCCAGAAGATGTTGTTCGCGAAGAAGCCGTCACCGTGGTAGGCGGCGATTTCTGCGATCTCCGGGCTGCGGATCGACCCGTGCCAGACGAACGGCGCGATGTCGTCGAGCGGACGGGGAGTGGACGTGAACCGGTCGAGTGGCGTCCGGAAGTTTCCCTTCCACGTGACGACGTCCTCGGTCCACAGGCGTCGCAGCAGCTGGTAGTTCTCCAGAGCCAATGGGATGCCCTGACGGATGTCCTGTCCGAACCACGGGTAGACCGGGCCGGTGTTGCCGCGACCCATGATGAGGTCGATGCGTCCCTCGGACAGATGCTGGAGCATCGCGTAGTCCTCGGCGATCTTGACCGGGTCGTTCGTCGTGATCAGCGTCGTCGACGTCGACAGGATCAACTTCTCGGTGGTGGCCGCGATGTAGCCGAGCATGGTCGTCGGTGACGAGGGTACGAACGGCGGATTGTGATGCTCGCCGGTCGCGAAAACATCCAGACCAACGTCCTCGGCATGCTTGGCGATGGTGACCATCGATCGAATGCGCTCGTGCTCGGAGGGCGTCGTCCCGGTGGTGGGGTCGGTGGTGACATCTCCGACGGTGAAGATTCCGAACTGCATGGCGTGCTCCTACCCGAACGACAAGTTCATGCGTTTGCATTGACTATGCCGTACAACCGGGGTGCGGTCCGGGTTATTTCCGCGGCGGTCACTGCACGAGCGACGCGGTTCCGGTGAGCAACCGCACGTCGTACGACTCGGTAGGGCCGTGCTGCTCGGTGGTTCCGCCGTGCACGGTGTACAGCACTGCGTAGGAGGTGAACGTGACGTCCTGGCCGTCGTCCGTATCGATATTGACGCGGGGCAGAACGACGAGCAGGTGGGTCCGATTACCGTCCGAGAGGGTCTCGACGACGGTCCGCACCTCGAATCCCAGATCGGATCGGGTGACGTCGGTGGATTCCAGCGTTTCTCCACTGAGGACGAGCTGCGCCGCCCACACTCCGGCGGAGCGATGGGCGTCGACGGTTCCGGTGACGTCGTCACCGCTGAAGTCGTAGTGGTTCGCTGCTGTGAAAGGCATGGTCACAGGCTATGCCTCGGTCGGTGAAAAAACTTCGAAAGAATTTCCCATCCGCTACCCATCCACCCGGCGACGGGCCCCGAATCGTCAATGAGACACCCGCTACTGCTGTCGCCCCCGACCGCCGTCAGTAGTGGGTGTCTCCCTTTGTGTTGCGGGCCGGTGACGGTTGTTCGCACTCGTGCGTGACCGAGAGCCCAGTTCGCTGAGTCGACTGATCAGTCTGTCGGTATCGAGTCCGCTACGTCCGACGGCGAATTCGGTCAGCGGCACCACGCTGTGGAATTCGGTACGCACATCGCGGTCGTACAGGACATCTACGAGATTCGCGAAGCGCTGAGCCGCGAAGTCGTCCACGCTCGCGAGAGCCGGAATGTCGGTGATCGTCAGCTGCGGTGCTTGCTGGACCATCTCGAGGTAATCGCCCGTCGAGCGGGCAGCACAACACAGCTCGGCAAACGTCCGACCACCCGAGACGGGCTCCACAGTCCACGTACCCGAGGCGAACCGTGATCCACTGGTACCGGCGGCGCGGTAGTCGACGGGGCCGTCGACGCAGACCACCTCGAGGCACTGCTTCAGCTTCTCGATCGTCGGGACGAACGTCGGGTGGAACAGCGGATTCGGCAGCAATTCGTCGGGCGCGTAGTTCGAGGTGACGACCAGGACGACGTCACGGGCAAAGAGTGCGTCGAGCATCCGCGTGATGAGGCGGGCGTCTCCGATGTCGTGGACGTGAAATTCGTCGAAGCACAGCAGTGCCGCCGGAGCCGATCCTGTCGACAGGACATCGTCGATGGCTGCGTCGATGGAAAACCCGTGGCGAAAGTACGCCGCGTGGAGATCGCGGAAGAAGCTGTGGAAGTGCACGCGCTTCTTCGCAGAAGTGTCGGCCGCGGCGAAGTAGCTGTCCAACAGCCAGGTCTTGCCACGCCCGACCGGTCCCCACAGGTAGACACCTCTGTCGCCGGGTGTCGACAGCATGTCTGCCGCTGCGGCCTGGGCGTCGTCGAGCGTGAATGCAGCGTCGAAGACGTGTCGCGATGCGGTCGGCCTCATGTAACGAACCGTACGCCCCGCGACTCTACATTTGTAGAGTGCGTGTGTAGGGTCACTGCTGTGGACCGCCGCACCGCCATCGCCGACGCCGCACTGGGTGTCATCGCCCGAGACGGCTTGCGCGTGTTGACGCACCGGTCGATCGATTCGGCGCTGGACTTTCCGGCAGGCTCCACGTCGTACTACTTCCGCACCAAGGCCGATCTGCTCGCCGCCGTGGCTACCCGCCTGATCGAGCTCTCGCGGGCATCCTTTCTGGGGATCGTCGGAACCGAAACCGATGTTGCGACGGTGATCGCACGCTATCTCGACCATGCGATCACCCATCGCATGGTCGAGCTCCGGGCCCGCTACGCGCTGATGCTCGATCCTGCGGTCCCGGCCGACATCAGGGCCGACTTGGCCCGTTCGTTCTTCTCACTCGAACGGGCCAGAGAACTGTTCGACGAGCCAGCCCACGGAGACGGCTTGGTCTCGCTGTGCGAAGGGCTGATGGCCGACGCGATTTTCGGCCGTGGAACCGCGAAAGGGGCTGCGGGACTACGGCTTCCGATATCGGTCTATCTCGCCGGGATTCCGTCTCAGAACGGGTAGCCGACTCCAGTGAGTTTCTCGCTGGCGTCCCACAGCTGGGCTGCGAGTGCGGGATCCTGAGCCATCTTGGTCATGCTCGCCGGGCCAGGCTTGCCGCGGGACTCGAACAGCGATGTGGGACCGCTGTAGGTACCGCCGCCTGCGACGTCGACTGCATAGAGCGTGGGAAGCGCTCCGGCGCGGGCAGACTGAGAGATGAACTTGAGTCCGATGGGTGCCAGGGTCGCCAGGATCTTGTTGCTGCCCAGACCATCCGGGCTCGAGTAGAGCTCGGTCGACGAGATGCCGGGGTGTGCCGCATTGCTGGTGACCTTGGATCCGGCCTTGTCGATCCGACGCTGCAGTTCCAGCGCGAACAGGATGTTCGCGAGCTTGGAGTTCGCGTATCCACGTTGCGCGTTGTAGCCACGCTCGAGCTGGAGGTCGTCGAAGTCGAGCTTGGGGCGCTGACGGTGCGCGACCGAGGCGACGGTCGTGATCTTCGCGTCGGCGGCGAGCTTGGGGAACAGCAATCCGGTCAGCGCGAAATGACCGAGGTGGTTGGTGCCGATCTGGAGCTCGAACCCATCCTTCGTTTCGGTTCGCTTCGCCGGCATCATGACGCCCGCATTGTTGATCAGAATGTCGATCGATTCGGGAGCCGACTCGGCGTACTTGCGGACCGAACCGAGATCGGCCAGGTCGAGGGTGGCCGTGTCGACAGTTCCGTTCGGGGCCTCCGCGCGGATCTTCGCCGCTGCGGCGTCGGCCTTGTCCTGGTTGCGGCAGGCAAGCGTCACGTGATCGCCGCGCTTGGCCAGCTCCAAAGCTGTGTAGTAGCCGATACCGGTATTCGCTCCGGTGATGACAACGCGTTTCTGCTTGGTTTCGGGCACGGCAACAGGCTACCGGTCTGTTTTAGAATGCGCCGGTGAGTACAACAGAACCCGTTTTTCCGACGGGGATCGGAAACCCCGCGATGCGGGCATTGCGAGCTGCGGGATATACCGGTCTCGACGACCTGGCCGGGTTGCCCGCTGCCGAGCTCGCATCACTGCACGGAGTCGGACCGAAGGCAGTGAGGATCGTTCAGGAAGCGCTCGAGCGCACCGGCAGGTCACTGAGCTGAACGGTCACGTCCAATGTCCGGGACGGGTCAACGCCTCGGGTAGTTGTGTCGATCTGTCACCGAGCGCCGCATTGATCTGGAATTGCGTCGCGAAGATCGTCTCGCGCAGATTCGCACCGCGGAGATCGGCACCGCGAAAATCGGCCCCGATCAGGTCGGCCCAGCGCAAGTCGGCACCGCGCAGATTCGCCCCGATCAGGTACGTGCCCCGCAAGCTCGCACCGCGGAGGTCCGCACCGGCCAGCTTGGCCCCGATCATGTCGCGTCCGCGGTAGTTCTTCTTCTTGCCCGACACCTCTGCGCGCACCAGATCGCTTGCATCGAGCAGCGCCTCGTTGACCCGCGAGCGCACTGCGAAGACGTCGACCGACAACAGGACCTCGGGAGTCTCCGACGTGAGAGCGTCCAGCTCCTCGTACTCGTGGGTAAGCCGGCTGTGCAGGGATGCGGTCGATGTCCGGCCACGTGCATCTGCCAGGTACCAGAGCAACTCGTGCAGATCCCGCATGATCGGGAACACCGCGAACATCTCCGACGAGTTCGACGGCGTTTCTCGCCAGTCCCGTCCCGCGAACGTCGATTGCGACACTTTCTGCCCAGCACCGAAACAGTCGTACACCGTGCATCCGGGAAAGCCCTTCTCCCGAAGCGACGAGTGGATGCCGCAGCGCGAGTCCTTCTGAAGGTTGCGGCACGGTTCCCCGGCGGCTTTGTCGACGGCGAAATCCGACGACTTGGCGAAGGGCAGAGCAACGCAACAGAGTCCGAAGCAGCTGCCGCAATCGGCGAGCAGATTCTCGGGTGGGCTCATGTGTTCACTCTGTCCTTCGGGCAGCCGCAGCGTCAAACGAGAATCGTCACTCCGGACGTCGGAGGAGTGCGACGAGCTTCTTCGGGGCCCGGGTGCAGTAGCTCTCCGTGATCAGCTCGCCGAGTTCCGTTCGATCCACCGACTCGCCGAGCAGCATGCCGATGATCTCGGGTCCCCAGCCGGGGGCGAAGAAGCCGTCCTGCCTCGACAATGCGTCGAGTTCTATTCCTCGGGAACGGAATACGAGGACGTGAGCCGGTCCGTCGGTCCCCGCTGCTGTTGCGAATGCCGGAGGAGTGCCGTCGACAATGTCGAGGACGTGGGCGAAGGTGCGGCCACGTACCCGCCATCGGGTACCGACCCACGCCTGCTCCTCGTAGGTCTCGGGCAACGCCAGACACATCTGTCGGACCTCGGGTTCCGACTTCATTCGACTCCCTGTGACACATGCCGGGCTACAGTATTTCAGCGCGGGGCAGTTGGGCGCAGGCACTTGGAGGAGGCTCCATCCATGGTGAGACCCGAGTACGACGAGGTCGTGTCCGGTCTGCGCGGGGCCGGCTGCGTGTTCGCGGAAGAAGAAGCCGACATTCTGGTCGAATCCGCATCGGACAGCGACGATCTCGCCGCCCTGCTCGCTCGCCGTATCGCCGGGGAACCGCTCGAACACATCGTCGGCTGGGTGTGGTTCTGTGGTCGACGCGTCGCCGTCGAACCGGGGGTATTCGTACCCCGTCGGAGAACTGAATTCCTGGTGAATTGCGCTGCAGCACTGCAGCCGTCGCGATTATTGGACATGTGCTGCGGATCAGGTGCGGTAGGACTGTCGGTCGGTGGCGTCACCGAATTACATGCCGCCGATCTCGACGCGGCGGCCGTGGAATGCGCCACGCGCAACCTGGCTGCCGTCGGGGGCACGGTGCACCGCGGCGATCTGTACGACGCCTTGCCGCCGGAGTTGCTCGGATCCTTCGATGCGATAGTGGTCAACGCGCCGTACGTCCCGACGGCCCACATCGAACTGATGCCGCGAGAAGCGCGATTGCACGAGCCGCGAATCGCGCTCGACGGCGGCGAAGACGGTGCCCGATTCCACCGTCTCGTGGCCGAGGGGGCACCTGCATGGTTGTCCCCCGGCGGTCACTTGCTGATCGAAAGCAGTGCTGCACTGGCTGATTCGACTCTGCGGGCAGTGCGCGACTGCGGATTCCACGCGCGGGTGAGCGCATCGGACGAATTCGACGCGGTGGTCGTGATCGCTTCGCGTACGTGACGAGACGAGTGCCATACACGGCCGGTTTCGGCGGTGCGTTTCGGCGGTGCGTTTCGACTGGGGCGTTTCGACTGCGGCGTTTCGTGGCATTCCCGAACGGATCCCGATAGAGAAAAGAGGCTGTTCGACCATGACTACTTTGCTGTTCGCGGTAACCGCTGCCGACCATTGGACCCTGAACGACGGAAGCAAGCACCCCACCGGGTACTGGGCCGAGGAGCTCGTCGAGTCCCATCGCACATTCGTCGAGGCCGGGTGGGACATCACGGTGGCGACGCCGGGTGGCAAGGCTCCGGTCGTCGACGAGGGCAGTCTGGCCGTCGACGCGAACGGCGGTGACGAGCAGAAGGTGGCGGACCAGAAGAGCTACCTGGCCTCGATCGAGTCGATCCTGTCCTCGCCCGCGAAGCTGGAAGACCAGAAGGCCTCCGACTTCGACGTCGTGTTCGTCCCCGGCGGCCACGGGCCCATGGAGGATCTCGCCGTCTCGACGAGCTTCGGTGCCCTCGTGGTCGACTTCCTCGATGCGAACAAGGTGGTCTCGGCGGTGTGCCACGCACCGGCGGCCCTGCTGCCGGCCGTCCGTACCGACGGCTCCTGGGCTTTCGACGGGTACGAGCTCACCGGCTTCACCGACGAGGAAGAGACCCAGGCCGGGCTGGCCGACAAGGCCCCATGGCTCCTCGAGACCCGGCTGCGCGAGAACGGCGCCAAGTTCGAGAACGCCGACGCCTGGTCGCCGCATGTGGTCGTCGACCGCAACCTCTACACGGGCCAGAACCCCGCATCGACGCGTCCTCTTGCGGAGAAGCTGGTCAGCGTCCTGAAGTAAAACGCCGTGGACGGTCGGTGTTCTGCCCACGGAGAACATCGACCGCTCGGGGAACATCACTACTCCTTTCGAAGTTGAGCCCCTATAGCTCAATCCTTTGGAGGAGAAGTGACCGAAACCGTTCGTGTCCCCGTACTGTTCCTGACCGACCCGATCGTCCTGCCCGGAATGGTGGTGCCCGTCGAACTCGACGAGGCCGCACGCGCCGCCGTCGACGCAGCGAAGGCGAGCAACGACGGCATGCTGCTCGTGGCTCCCCGACTCGAAGATCGGTACGCCGCTTACGGCGTTCTCGCCACCATCGTGCAGATGGGACGGCTGGCCGACGGTCGCCCGGCCGCCGTCATCAAGGCAACTCGTCGTGCGCACATCGGCCACGGGGTCAGTGGCCCCGGGGCGGCCCTGTGGGTCGAGGCCGAGCCAGTCGCCGATACAACTCCGAACGACGACCTCAAAGCGCGTGCAGCCGAATACAAGCAACTCGTCGTCGCGATGCTGCAGCGCCGCGACGCGTGGCAGGTGATCGATTCGGTCAACAAGCTCACCGACCCCGGCGCGATCGCCGATACCGCGGGTTACGCGTCCTACCTCACCGACGTCCAGAAGCGTGACCTGCTCGAAACACCTGATGTGGCAACGCGTCTGACATCGCTGATCGAGTGGACCAAGGCTCACTTGGCCGAGGTCGAGGTGAACGACAAGATTTCCGGCGACGTCCGTGAGGGCATGGAGAAGACGCAGAAGGAGTTCCTCCTGCGCCAGCAGCTCGCTGCCATCCGAAAAGAACTGGGCGAGGACGAACCCGACGGTGCGGATGATTACCGCGGCCGTGTCGAGGCTGCGGACCTGCCCGAGAAGGTGCGCGAACAGGCGCTCCGTGAAGTGGGCAAGTTGGAGCGGGCAAGTGATCAGAGCCCCGAGTCGGGGTGGATCCGCACCTGGCTCGACACCGTGCTGGACCTGCCGTGGAACAACACCACGACCGACAACACCGACATCGATTCGGCGCGAGCCGTTCTCGATGCCGACCACCACGGCCTCGACGACGTGAAGGACCGCATCGTCGAATATCTGGCCGTTCGTGCACGGCGCTCCGAGCGGGGTATGCAGTCCGTCGGCGGACGCGGCTCCGGTGCCGTCATGGTGCTCGCCGGACCTCCCGGTGTCGGTAAGACCTCGTTGGGCGAATCGGTGGCGCGCGCTCTCGGTCGTACCTTCGTCCGTGTTGCCCTCGGTGGGGTCCGCGACGAGGCTGAGATCCGCGGACACCGTCGCACCTACGTCGGCGCATTGCCGGGCCGCATCGTGCGGGCGATCGGCGAGGCGGGATCGATGAATCCTGTTGTGCTGCTGGACGAGATCGACAAGGTCGGTTCGGACTACCGTGGTGATCCCAGCGCCGCACTGCTCGAGGTACTGGACCCGGCGCAGAACCACACGTTCCGCGACCATTATCTCGATCTGGATCTCGACCTGTCCGACGTCGTGTTCCTTGCCACCGCCAACGTGATCGATCAGATTCCCGGACCACTGCTCGATCGTATGGAGCTGGTGACCATCGATGGATACACCGAGGACGACAAGGTCGTCATCGCTCGGAACTACCTGCTTCCGCGTCAGATGGAGAGGGCGGCAGTCACATCCGACGAGGTGACCGTCACCGACGCCGCACTGCGCAAGATCGCTGCCGACTACACCCGTGAGCCCGGGGTGCGGCAACTCGAACGCTTGCTGGCCAAGGCTCTACGTAAGGTGGCGACGAAACTCGCGGGCACCACGGACGTGCTCGAGATCGACGAGCCGGATCTGGTGACCTACCTCGGTCGTCCGCGCTTCACCCCCGAGGCGCACGAGCGAACCGAAGTGCCCGGCGTCGCAACGGGTCTGGCAGTGACCGGGCTCGGCGGCGACGTGCTGTTCATCGAGGCGGCCTCCACCGAGGGCGACGCGGGCCTCACGCTCACCGGCCAGCTCGGCGACGTGATGAAGGAGTCTGCGCAGATCGCGCTGTCCTACGTGCGAGCGCACGCAGCTCGATTCGGCGTCACTGCCGAGTCACTGGATCGCAGTATCCATGTGCACGTTCCGGCCGGGGCAGTGCCCAAGGACGGTCCTTCGGCGGGCGTGACGATGGTGACGGCCCTGGTGTCGATGGCCACCGGGCGTCCGGTGCGGTCGGACGTGGGAATGACCGGAGAGGTGACGCTCAACGGACGTGTGCTGCCGATCGGTGGAGTCAAGCAGAAGCTGCTGGCGGCTCAGCGCGCCGGGCTGAAGACGGTGTTCATTCCGGCACGCAACGAACCCGATCTGGACGACGTCCCTGCGGAGGTCCTGGAGGCGTTGGACGTTCGGCCGATGACCGACGTGGCCGACATCCTGGCGCTCGCGCTGGAACCGGCGGAAGCTGCCGCGGCCGCGTGAGGTGACGGCGACCGTTCTCGGGCTCTGCTTGACCTCGAGTTCGGTCGAGGTTCTACGTTGGTGTCATGAGCATGGAGATGACCGCGTGGAACCAGATGTATCGCACGATGAACAGCTCCGGCGCGCAGTCTTCGTTCTCCAAGGAGACTGCGCGTCGGATCCTGTCGTTCGCAGCACCGCATCGACGCGCCCTCGGCGGCTTCCTGGTGCTCAGCGTCGCGCTGGCGGTACTTGCGGTGGCAACTCCGGTGTTGGCCGGGCGGGTGGTCAACGCGATCGTCGACGGGCGAGAGCTACGTGTGGTGGTGCTGTTGGCTCTGGCCATCGCGGTGATCGCCATCGTGGACGCAGGCTTCGGTCTGATCAACCGGTGGCTCTCGTCCAACATCGGTGAGAGTCTGATTCTGGATCTGCGCACCGCAGTGTTCGACCATGTGCAGCGGATGCCGATCGCCTTCTTCACTCGCACCCGAACCGGCGCTCTGGTCAGTCGCCTCAACAACGACGTCATCGGTGCCCAACGCGCATTCAGCACCACGTTGTCCGGAGTCGTCAGCAACGTGGTGACGCTGGCTCTGACGCTCGTGGTGATGATCGGAATCTCCTGGCAGATCACTCTGCTCGCGCTGATCCTGTTGCCGGTGTTCGTCCTGCCTGCACGCCGCATGGGTCGACGCCTCGCACGTCTGCAACGCGAAGCGGCAGCTCATAATTCGGCGATGAGCACCCAGATGACCGAGCGCTTCTCGGCCCCGGGAGCGACACTGGTCAAGCTGTTCGGTCATCCCGACCAGGAATCCGTCGAGTTCGCGGTTCGAGCCGCCCGAGTCCGCGACATCGGGGTTCGGAGCGCGATGGTGCAGACCGTGTTCGTCACGGCGCTCACCCTGGTGTCTGCTCTGGCCCTCGCCGTGGTCTACGGACTCGGCGGCTTCTACGCACTCAGTGGTCGACTGGACCCGGGTTCGGTTGTCGCACTATCCCTTCTGCTGACCAGGCTCTATGCGCCGCTGACCGCACTGGCGAGTGCCCGTGTCGAGGTCATGAGCGCGCTGGTCAGTTTCGAGCGCGTGTTCGAGGTGCTCGATCTCGTTCCTCTGATCGCCGACAAGCCCGACGCGACGGTGCTGCCCCCGGGGCCGGTGGCCGTCGAACTCGACGACGTCAGGTTCGCGTACCCGTCGGCCGACAAGGTGTCGCTCGCGTCCCTGGAGGAGGTCGCAACTCTGGATTCCCGTGGCGGCGAAGAGGTTCTGCACGGTGTGTCGTTCCGGGCCGAACCCGGTCAGATGGTCGCCCTGGTGGGTACCTCGGGTGCGGGCAAGTCCACGATCGCGCAACTGATCGCTCGGTTGTACGACGTCGACAGCGGCGCAGTGCGGCTCGGCGACGTCGACGTGCGGGACCTGACCGCCGAATCCGTCCGCAACACAGTGGGAATGGTGACTCAGGACGGTCATCTGTTCCACGAAAGCATTCGCTCGAATCTGCTGCTGCCGCGCCCCGACGCCACCGAGGACGAACTGTGGGACGCACTGTCGCGGGCCAGGCTCGCCGATCTCGTGCGTTCCCTGCCCGACGGGCTCGAGACAATCGTCGGCGAGCGCGGCTACCGCCTGTCCGGCGGGGAGCGTCAACGTCTGACAATCGCCCGGCTGCTGATCGCGCAGCCACGGGTGGTGATTCTCGACGAGGCAACGGCCTCACTGGATTCGACGTCCGAGGCCGCCGTGCAGGCAGCGCTGGCCGAGGCGCTCGAGGGCAAGACGTCGGTGGTGATCGCGCACCGACTCTCGACCATCCGAGCAGCAGACGCCATCCTGGTGATCGAGAACGGACAGGTCATCGAGCGCGGAACACACGACGAGCTCCTCGCAGCGGGCGGCCGCTACGAGGAGCTGCATCGAACACAGTTCGCGCACACTGTGCCAGCGGAGTGACCTAGGAAGGCCGGGAGCGCAGCCTGCGGAGTGACCTATGAAGGCCGGGAGCGCAGCCTGCGGAGTGACCTATGACATCGGATCTGGGACCACGGTGGCCGGGTCGTTGTCGGTTGCGGCGGCCAGCATCGGGGTGAATCCGTCGATTGCGTAGTCGAGGGACAGTGGGCTCGAGTAGCCGAGAGCCGACGGTAGGTCGGTGCTGAACGAGCCGATGTAGACGGTGCGGTCCTGCTTCACGACGTCGAGTGCGGCGATCAGCGGGTTTGCCTGCAGTTGTTCGCGGCTCTGCCCGGCGATGACGAGGACGTCGGTGTCGAGTCGACTGAGGTTTTCGGGACTGACCGTTTCGCTGGCGTCGGGGATCTCGAAGCCGAGGTCGGTGAAGAACAGCGCTCGGATGTCGTCCTTACCGAGAACGAAGTAGCTGCCGTCGTCCATGACGAACGCGAGTGTCAGTGCCTTGCCGGCGAACTGAGGGTTGTCGGTCTGGGTGGTCTCGAACTTCTGCTCCAGCTCGGCCGTTCGCTCGTCGGATTCCTGCTTCTTGCCCAGTGCCTCGCCGACCACGGCGAATTCCTGCTGCCACGTGGCCGCGGGGACGTCGTCGTATCCACCGATGTCTGCGATCGTCGGCGCCATCGCCGAAAGTTGGTCGTACTGGCCTTGATCGATGAACGAGTACGGTCCGAGGATCAGGTCGGGTGACTGCGCAGCAATCTGTTCGAGGTTCAGGTCGGTGCTGCCGACCTCGGGGATCTCGGTGCCGCCCAATGCTTCTTGGGCCCACGGGCGTTGGCGGTAGTCGTAACTGAGATTTCCACGGGTGGCGACGGGCTTGACTCCGAGCGCCAGCGCGAAGTCCTGCTCGTTGAATCCGATGGTCACGACGCGGGAGGGTGCGGCGTCGATGACCGTCTCACCGAAGTGGTGCTCGATGGTGACGGGAAAGTTGGCACTGTTCTCGGAGTTACCTGAGGCAGTGGGTTCGTCGCTCGACGAACAGCCGACCGCCAGTGCCATGACTGCGGCACCGGCGGCGACTACGTGGACGGTCTTCTTCATGGGGACTCCTCGCGCGTGTGTTTGCGAGGTTAGCCTAACCGACCCATGCGCTCATCCAGCACGCACCGGGTCGGACAATACGGTCAGCAGTTGGAAACGGCGGGCACTCCGGCGAACCGCTGATCGATCCATTCCAGAGCCTGCGGCAGGCCGAGTACGGCAGCGGTCAGGTGATCGTTGCTGGGTACCTGGACCTCGGTGACGTTGACCCCGGCCCGGCAGTAGCGTGCGATCGTGTTGTCGATCGAGCTGACCGGGATGAGCGCATCGGTGGGACTGTGCCACTCGAAGTACGGAGCTTTCGGCACACCGGGGTACATCTCGACGCTGTTCTCGTTGACGGCCGCGATCATCTCCGGGCTGTTCATCAGGTCCAACGTGCCCGCGACCTCCATCGCGCTCTTACCGGCTCCGGCGGCGATGATGTCGTTGGTGCATCCGTTCTGGATCTCGCTTTCGATCTGCTTGCCCAACGGGTTCAACTGGGAGCTGATCGGAATGCGAGTGGGGTACTCGCGCTCGAGGCCGAGCGCAGCGGCGAAGGCGAGACCGAACACCGGGTGGGGTGCGAAACCGAGATCGCGAGCCATGCGCTCGAGGTTCATCGGCGCACCGCCCGCGGCGCTGCCGACGATGTTCAGCTCGGGCGCGTAGTCGTTCTGCAACGCTGCTGCCCACGCCGTCGCCATGCCGCCACCGGAGTATCCGGCCAACGCAACCGGGCTCTGCCGCAGCTGCAGCGGATCGAAACGCTGGGTGGCGCGGATGCTGTCGAGCACGATCTGTCCGCCGAGCTTGGCTGCACCGTAGGCACTGTTGGGGCCGAGGTGATCGGCGATGACAACCGTCCAGCCACGCTGCAGAACGGCGTTCAGCGCGGGTGCCTCGCGGATCGCCAGATTGGGATCGTTGGACCAGAGCGCTTGTGACGGTGCACATTCGAGACCGAGTGCGTTGATGATGTGTTGGTAAGACAGCACCGGCCCGTTGGGGGCTTTGTTGCGAGGGACCAGCACGGTGTTGATCGCCGCGATGGGATTACCCGCCGAATTCGTGGAGCGGAACTTCAGCTGCCACACGTCGACGTCGAAGAAGCCGGGAGGTGGCGGCATCGGCCGGCTGGAGATCACGTCCCCCGGTGCCATAGCGGCGAGGTCCGCGGGCGGTGCATAGAAACCGTCCGATATCGGCGTCGGAAACAAGGGTGCCGCAGCGGCCTGACCTGGGCCGACAAGCGTCGAACAGAGAACGGCAACCGCCGTTATGCTGACAGCGCCTGCCAATTTGAGAACCCGCATCTGGTAAACCCCTCCATGCCTGAATCGAAACGGCGCGCGTTTCGACGATTCGGCAAGCCCCCGTAGAGCTGGCCCGCAACTCGATATAGCTATTGAACTGTGACTCGTTACGCTCCCCGGGCGACGATGAGCGCAACGGTACGCACCCGGTGATTCTATGGCAACCGAAGAACGGTTTTTCTGCCGGTTTCTGGGATTCGACAAAATTCGCCGCTGAAATACCGGCGTGGGCTACTCGGGAACGACGTCCGTCGGCGACTTGTCCGGTCGCAATCCGCGCCAGCTCGGGTGGCGAAGATGGCCGGATTCTGTCGCCTCGTAGTACCGCACTTCTCCGACGAGAACCGGTTCCACCCACACGGCACCGCGCCTGTCGGCCGTCGGAAGCGTCGTGGAGAAAGGACTCTCCGACGTTTCCAGCGGAGCCAGCGCTGCGGCCAGTGAATCGAGCGCGCGATCGTCGAAACCGGTGCCGACGCGACCGACGTAGCGAAGGCCGTCGCCGTCGGGGATTCCCATCAACAGCGAGCCGAATCCGCCGGAACGACGCCCCTGGCCGCGTCGCCAACCGCCGATCACCACTTCTTGCGTGCGCCAGTTCTTGTACTTGATCCAGGTGTGGGCGCGCTTGCCCGGCTGGTAGATCGAATCGGTGCGCTTGGCGATGACTCCCTCCCACCCCCGTTCCCGGCTCTCGGCGATGGCGTCGGCAGCCGAACCTGTCAACAACGGCGGCACCAGAACCGAGTCGAGGCCGGTGGTGAGCAGTTCCAACAATCGTCTCCGGTCGGAGTACTTCTTGCGCACGAGGGACGTGCCGTCGAGATGGAGCAGGTCGAAGGCGATGAACCGGATGTCGTCGCGGGCGGCGTTCTGTAGCTTCTCGAAGCTGCTGATGCCGTTGCTGTCGAAGACGACCACTTCACCGTCGATGACGGCGTCGTGATCGGCCAGGTCCTCGGCGAGAGACCCGATGGCTCCGAACTTCTCGGTGTAGTCGTTTCCGCTTCGGGTGCGCAGGGTCATCGAACCGTGAGTCAATTCCGCGACGATGCGGAAGCCGTCCCATTTACCCTCGAACGACCACTCGTCCTCGGGTAGATCGAGTATGTCGCCCGCGGTTGCAAGCATCGGTGAGATGTTCTTCAGCACCGGCTTGTCCGTCGGCGGGCTGTCCTTTTTTATCGGGTGCTCTCCGGGTTGGTCCTTCATCAGGTGCATGAGCCATTGGTTGCCCTTGGTGCGGATGAGGGCGAACCTGCCGCTCGCTTTGGCTCCGTGCAGAACGACAATGACTTCGTCGTCCCTCCACTTCTCGAGCTCGTACGTTCCGCTGTCCCAGATCGAGACGTCACCGCCGCCGTACTCGCCCTTGGGGATTCGTCCGGAGAACGTCGCATATTCCAGCGGGTGGTCCTCGGTGTGGACGGCGAGACGGTTCTGCCCGGTCTCGACCGGGATGTTCTTGGGGACGGCCCACGACACCAGGACACCGTCGTGTTCGAGCCTGAAGTCGTAGTGCAGGCGTCGCGCATGGTGTTCCTGAATCACGAACGTATCGTCGTTACCCTGGGGCTCGGCGGTTTTCGGGATAGGCTCTGGAGTTCGGTCCGCGCTACGCATGCTGCGGTACTTGCCGAGCTTGTCCGTGTCGGAGGTGTCGTGCTCTTCCGCTGCCGGTTTCGGGTCGAGATCGGCCAATAGGTCTCCGGTGTCGTGGAACCGTTCCAGAACTTCCTCGAATCGAAGTTGTTGCAGCCCTGGCGATTCGAGCTCCTCCCAGGTTCGGGGGGCCGCGACGGTTGGTAGGGATCGGCCCCGAAGTGAGTACGGCGCAACGGTTGTCTTCTTTCCGTTGTTCTGACTCCAATCGACGAACACTCGACCCGTGCGCTTCGCTTTCGCCATCGTGGCGGTCACCCGATCCGGTGACCGTTCTTCGAGCAGGGTGGCGACGCGTTTGGCGACGGTGGATGCGCCGGACGTCGACAGCGGTTTGTCCAGCGGTACGTACAGGTGAATTCCCTTGCTGCCGCTGGTGACCGGGTACGCGGTCATGCCGATGTCTGCAATGAGGTCACGGATCTCGCAGGCCACCTCAGCGCATCGGGCGAGGTCGACGTCGTCGCCGGGATCTAGGTCGAAGACCATGCGGGTGGCAGGGCCGGGTTCGGTGCCGTCGAAACGCCATTGCGGCACGTGCGCTTCGATGGCCGCCTGCTGCCCGAGCCACACCAGATCCGCTGCGGTGGAGAACAACGGGTAGGTGACGACTCGGTCGGAGTGCTGCATGGATCGGCGGTCGAGCCAGTCGGGTGCGGATGCGGCGAGATTCTTCTCGAAGAACGAGGATTGTTCGACGCCGTTCGGCCACCGCTTTCGGGTAACGGCGCGTCCTGCGACGTGCGGCAGCATCGCCGGGGCGATGGCAGCGTAGTACTCGATGATGTCGCTTTTGGTGGTGCTGGTTTCTGGGAACAGCACCTTGTCGAGGTTGGTGACGGAGACCTTTCGGCCTTCGATCTCGAGCGTGGCCATCGTCTCAGGTTAGTGCTCGCCGTCTGAACCTGCGAGCAAGTTGTGACAGGCTCGAATGCATGGCAACGATCAGTGTCTCGGTACAGATGCCCGAGAACCCTCAGGGCGCGTGGGACAAGGCTTCCGCCCTCGAGCGGTT
This sequence comes from Rhodococcus sp. Leaf233, assembly GCF_001426165.1. Classification (NCBI taxonomy): domain Bacteria; kingdom Bacillati; phylum Actinomycetota; class Actinomycetes; order Mycobacteriales; family Nocardiaceae; genus Rhodococcus; species Rhodococcus sp. Leaf233. Next base: position 358,806 of record NZ_LMRO01000012.1, on the reverse strand, counting down.
CGACGAGTGGATGACCATCCACGGTGGTTGGTGCAGTCCGCCGCCGAACAAGGTCGGCAAGGGCACGAAGGTCGAGTCGCTGGTGAAGGTGAAGGGTTTCAAGAACACGATCAACTGGGAGTTCACCGAGTACGAGGAGCCGAAGCTGATCGAGATGTCGGGCCGCGGCAAAGGTGGAGTGAGGATCTCGCTGACCGTCCACGTGCGTGAGGCCGAGGGCGGTTCGGAGCTGACACTCGACGCGAAATTCGGTGGGGGCGTGCTGTTCGGTCCGGTGGGTTCGGTGGTCGCCCGTGCACTCGATACCGATGTGAAGCAGTCGGTGGCGAACCTTGCTGCATTGAAGTGACGGCATCTCGGGATTCCTGAAGTAGCTGTCGGACAATCTCTTCCAGCCCCGCACCGTGTTCTCGGTGCGGGGCTGGTGTGCGTTCAGGTGGTTATGCGATGTGGGGGCCTGCTCGGGCGTGGGATGGTCTGGGTTGTCGGTAGGGGTCGACGGTTGCCGGGGGTACGAACCAGGGGTGCTGATCGGTGCCGATGAAGACTTCCCAGTCACTGTGGTGGATCAGGCGGTGGTGGAACCCGCAGAGCAGGACCAGGTTGTTCATGTCGGTGGGGCCGCCGTCGGCCCAGTGCCAGATGTGATGGCCTTCGGTCCAGGCGGCGGGTTTTCCGCATCCCGGGAACGCGCAACCGTGATCGCGGGCGGTCAACGCACGTTTCTGTTTCGCGGTGACGGTGCGGGCGGTGCGGGCGAGGTTGAGTGGGTTGCCGTTCTCGTCCATGACGATGGCGGTGAGGAGGCAATCGCAGGCGAGTTGGCGAGAGGTGTTGCGGGAGAGCGGGCCCATCCACGGCAGCCAGCCGACGGTGGTGCCGTCGCCGAACAGGTCCCGATATGCGCCACGATCCGCAGTCACTGAACCGGCCTCGTTGTTGGTTTCTGCTGTGGTGTCGATGTCGACCGGGTCGACCAGGTCTGAGTCGAATTCTGTTGTAGCGCGTGTGGTTTCGTCATCGGTGATGTCGTCACTGCTCTGGCCGGCCAGGCTCTGGAGGTCCTGCAACTGGATGTGCAGGTTGACGTGCGGCTTCTCACCGCCCTCGGTGGGGCGGTCACTGGAGGCGAGGTAGCGGTCGAGGATGTGCCCGAAGGCGTCGGCTCTGCGCTTGGCGGGGCTGCGGTCGTCTGGGGTGCCGTCTGCGGCGGGTCGGGGTTCGGTCAACGGCGAAAGCGCGGTGAGCAGCTTTTCTCCGGTGATCGCATCGAAATCCATCTTCGCCACGAGACGTCCGTTGAGGGTTTTCGAGGCGAAGAGTTCGTTGCGGATCGAAATCCATCTTCGCCACGAGACGTCCGTTGAGGGTTTTCGAGGCGAAGAGTTCGTTGCGGTCGGTGTCTTCCGGTGGTGGCTTGTTGCCGCCGTAGGTGTCCTCGAGTTTGGTGATCGCTTCTCGGATGCTGTCGGTGCGTGCGCCGGGTCCGGTTGCTGCGGCGATCATCGCGGAGCGGGCGATGTCGCGACCCTCTTGGGGGAGGTTCTTCGGTGGTGTTTCGGCGAAGGTGAGGATCAGGGCGGCGTGGTCGATGGTCATGACGCCGGTGTTCACGGCGTCGGCGATGTCGGGGAAGTTCTTCATGCCGCGGGCGAGGGCCACGATCTTGTTCGCTTTGCTCGGGGTGAGGAGGGTGGTGGAGGTCAGCCAGCCGGCGGGTCCGGGGAAGCCGAGCTTCTCTCGGCTCACGCGGGTGTCGATGTCGGCGACGAGGGCGATCCGCCGGGCTTCGAGCAGTTGGATTCGGTGGGAGACATCAGCAGCGTCGGCGAGGAGTTCGCTTTCGCTCAGTTGCCAGATCTCCGTGGTCATGGACCAAGTGTATCGAACGTGTGTTCGATACACAATGATGGTGCAATCGAAAACTATTGCTGTGCAGAAGGATTCGGGATACGGAACCTGTCGGTGGCCCGTGATAAGGCCGCAACGTCAGTCGAGTGAGGATCGCCCGGGACCGCTGAACGCGAACGTGGCGGCGCGCAGTGGCCTCGATGTAGGGGTCGGCCGGCAGTGCAGGTGAACATCCATTAAGCAGATGCTGCGTCGCCGCCACAGAGGTGCGTCGACACCTGACACAGTTGCGCGAGATGTAGAGCAGACCTCTACTGCTGGCGTGTCTTTCGCAACCACCACAGTCCTGCGATGGGCAGCACGACCGGGATGAAGACGTAACCGGATCCGAAGTGCGACCACACCGTCGGCTCCGGGAAGTCCTGGGGCTGGATGTAGCTGAGGGTGCCGATGCCGAGGACTCCGACGAGTTCGATGATGCAGGAGACCGTCACCACTCGTCGCGATGCCTCGGTTGCTCGTGCCAGGCCGACCGTCGCGATGATGTAGACCACGGCTGCAAATGCCGACAGCAGGTACGCGACCGGGGCGTTGTCGAATCGGGTGGTGAGTTGCACGATCGATCGCGATGTCGCGGCAACGGCGAACACGGCGTAGACGGCGATGAGGAAGCGTCCGAATCCGGTGCGCGTGGCTTGCTGAAGTTTGTCAGGCATATCCGGCCCAAATCTGGCTCAGTCGCAACACCATGGCTGCGAGGGTGAGGACGGCTACGAGGAGCACCGCGGTGCCGCCGCGGGAACGGTCGCCCAGAGACCACCACGTTCCGAGTGGGAGCAGGAACAGCAGTCCGACGAGGTACGACCCGAACGTGAGGCGGTGAATGTCGCGATCGGAGGCGAACATCATCACGAACCCGATCACGGCCTGCAGTGCAACGACGCCTTCGGTAGCCGCGATCGTCCAGAACAGCGCGCGGTCGGCCTTGTTCTTCAGAAGAACGGGCCTGTTCGTGGCGAGCTTCACGAGCACCCAGATCCCCACTACCAGGGACAACACGTACAACAAGCCGGTGACGGCGCCGATCATCGAGTTCCTCGTCATGCTGCGGTGGGTGGATGGACTTCCCTTCACAGTAACCGCGTAACACCACGTCAACACTGTGAGGCCCTTGAAACACGACGTTGTTCCGAGCGTGACCAATCGGAAATCGACGAGGCCTGTACTCGTTCCATGGCCGCAGAGGATCTGCCCTCTCGTCGGACATGACGGTTTTCTCGGGTGGACATCGGTGTCCACCGCATCCAGCCCGCTCTGCGAACCTCAGGAGACGCACGTGTCAGATCTCGACCAGTCCATCGCCGAGAACATCAAGAAGTCCCTCGAGGAGATTCCGCATCCCTCACTTCCCAAGGGCAGCAACATCTACGGCTCCACCAAGATCTTCCCCGACTACAAGGCGGAGAACGGCGAAAGCTACTTCACGCTGGTGCACGGCATCGCCCACGAGTCGTCGGTATCGTTCGTCGCGGTGCTGCAGGCCACCCGCGCTCTGCGCAAGGGTTTCGAGTCGGCGATGTACTTCTACGGACCCGGTGCTATCAATTGCCTTGCCACACGCGGTTTCCCGACCACCGGAGACTCGGGCTTCCCGGGTGAACAGAACATCAACGACTCCCTCGCGACGTTCATCGCCGAGGGCGGCACCGTGTTCTGCTGCCGCTTCGGACTGGCCCTGCACGGGGGTCGTGAAGAAGACCTCATCGAGGGCGTCATCCCGGCCCACCCCCTGGACGTGCAGGACGCATTGATCCATTACGCGCGCAAGGGTGCCATCATCAATTCGACCTACATGGTCTAGGGGACGGTTATGTCCATCTCTACACGTGTGGATCTGGCGTTGCTCGGGATTCGAGGAGCAACGCCGGTGTCCAGAACTGCCGGTGCCGGCCCGAGTGACGATGGACATGTCCGCATCGATGGTCTCGGCGCAGCAATCCCGCGCAACCCGCTCAGTCCGTACGTACTCGAAGAAGGGCGAGTTCTGTTCGACGGCAACGACATCGGCCTCGATGTTCAGGCCGTCGATCGCCCGAAGTTCTACGACCTCTCCACCGCCGACGGCGTCGCCTACGAGAAGATCGCCAAGCTGCACGGCACCAGTGTTCTGGCCACGACCGTGGTCCAGACGTGCATTCGCTACGACGCCGATCAACGGTGCCGCTTCTGTTCCATCGAAGCGTCTCTGGACGCGGGCGACACCATCGCTGTCAAGACGCCCGCGCAACTTGCGGAGGTGGCGGAGGCCGCTGTCCGGCTGGACGGGGTGACGCAGATGATCATGACGACGGGCACTTCGGCCGCGAAGGATCGCGGTGCCCGTCATCTGGCCCGGTGCGTACGTGCCATCAAGGCCGTGGTCCCGGAACTGCCGATCCAAGTGCAGTGCGAACCTCCGGGTGACCTGCAGACCATCCAGGATCTGTACGACGCCGGAGCCGAGTCCATCGGTATTCACGTCGAATCGCTCGACGACGACGTGCGCCGCCGATGGATGCCGGGCAAGGCTTCGGTCTCGATGGACGAGTACCGCGCGGCATGGAAAGAAGCGGTCCGGGTTTTCGGGCGTAACCAGGTTTCGACGTACATACTGGTCGGTCTCGGTGAGGATCCCGACGAATTGGTCTCGCATGCAGCGGAACTGATCGAGATGGGTGTGTATCCCTTCGTTGTCCCGTTCCGGCCGCTCGCAGGCACGTTGGCGGTGGATGTCGACCGGGCGACGGCTCCCGCTGCCGACGTCCTCGAAAGCGTCACCCGACGCGTCGCCAAGGAACTTCAGGCAGCGGCGATGCTCGGGTCCGACCAGAAAGCAGGCTGCGCGGCCTGCGGTGCGTGCAGCGTTCTGCAGAACGCGGGAGGCTGACATGTACGGCGTCGTGGAGGGTAACGATCTCGCCGGATTGTCCGGTGCTGCAATCACTGTCGTGCAACCGGAGTTCATCGTTCAGCCGTGCACCGGTACAGCAGAACTGAACGCGTATCGGGCACTGCGGAGAGAGACGTTCGTCGCCGAACAGGGCTTGTTCGCCGGCACCGATCACGACGACGTCGACGACGATCCTCGCTGCGTCGTTCTCGTGGCCACCGATCGAGACGGCACCGTGCTCGGTGGGGTGCGCCTAACACCCTGCACGGCAACGGATCTGGGGTGGTGGGCCGGCAGTCGCCTGGTGGTCACCACCTCTGCACGCACTTCCGGTGTAGGCCCGGCGCTGGTTCGTGCGGCCTGTGCTCATGCCGAAAGTCGCGGCGTGCTGCGCTTCGACGCGACGGTGCAGAAGCGCAACGAGACACTGTTCACCCGTCTCGGCTGGATCAGGCGTGGAGACGTCGAGGTCGCGAATACTCCACACGTGGCGATGTACTGGCCGATCGACAGGATCGAACGGCTGGTGTCGTCGACCAAGGCGATGCTCGCCGGCGTCCTCGCACCGCTGAAGGCGCAGCCACTCGGGCTCGGTGCCAATGGCTTTCGAGGTGACGACGGTGTCCCGGTTCCCGGGAGCGACATGATCGCCGCCTGCGATGCGATCATTCCCTCGATGGTCGACCGCGACCCGGAGTGGGCCGGCTGGTGCGCGGCCCTGGTCAACCTCAACGACCTTTCGGCGATGGGTGCCTACGCAGTCGGCATGCTCGACTCCGTCGGTGCACCCACGCAATCTCGACTGACCCGCATCATCCGCGGCCTCGCCAATGCGTCTGCGGCCTGGCAGGTTCCGGTACTCGGTGGTCACACCCAGGCCGGGGTGCCGTCGTCGCTGTCGGTCACCGCTCTGGGGCGCACAGCGAACCCGGTACGGGCCGGCGGGGGAAGCGTCGGCGATCGATTGACGCTGACGGCGGACGTCGAGGGTGGCTGGCGTCGTGGATATCAGGGCCAGCAATGGGATTCGACGTCTCGGCGCAACTCGGCCGAACTGACGACCATGGCGTCGTTCGTCGCCCGTACCGCGCCCAAGGCCGCCAAGGACGTCTCGATGGCCGGCCTGGCGGGCACTACCGGGATGCTGGCCGAGGCAAGCGGAACCGGTGCCGTATTGGACATCTCCTCGATTCCGAAGCCCGACTCGGCGTCGATGGGCGAATGGATCACGTGTTTTCCCGGGTTCGCGATGATCACCGCGGACCGTCCCGGTGCACCGACTGCACCGTCCGGACCTGCACTGTCCGCAGAATGCGGAGAGCTCACCGACATTCCGGGCGTCGCCTTGCGATGGCCCGACGGAATCACCACGCGCGCGGTCACTTCGACGGTGACCGGATTGGGAGAAGCATGAACGACATCACGATCTCCGTGGCCGCAGCCGAGTTCGGCCGCGACATGGAACAGGGTTACGCCACCATCGCCGCCCTGCTCGAGGAATCGCGTAATCGCGGTAGCCAACTGCTGGTGCTACCGGAAGCGTGCCTGGGTGGGTACCTGCCCAGCCTCGGTGGCGGTGACGAGACCGAAGAATCGAGACAGCGTCGACTGAAGGCACTACCGCCTGCTCTGGAACTCGACGGCCCCGAGATCAGGCGGGTCATCGACATGGCGGGCGATACCGTCGTCACGTTCGGATTCTGTGAGAAGGACGGCGATACCCGCTACAACGCCGCAGTGACGGTCGACGGCAGCGGCATCCTCGGTTCGTATCGCAAGGTGCACCAGCCACTCGGCGAAAATCTCTGCTACGCAGCGGGAGAGAGCTACTCCGCCTTCGACACTCCGGTCGGCCGGATGGGCATGCAGATCTGCTACGACAAGGGGTTCCCCGAGGCGGCCCGCGAACTCGCGCTCGACGGAGCCGAGATCGTCGCGTCCATCTCCGCGTGGCCGACGGCACGTACCGCGACGACCCCGAACATGGAAGAAGATCGGTGGAAGCAACGCTTCGACATCTATGACCGCGCTCGTGCACTGGAAAATCAGATCATCTGGGTCGCAGCGAATCAGGCCGGCACGTTCGGGTCTCTGAGGTTCGTCTGCAGCGCCAAGATCGTCGGGCCCGGCGGTGAGATCCTCGCGGGCACAGGCGTCGAGCCGGGTTTGGCCACAGCCACCGTCGATGTCGAGGCGCTCATCGGCGCGGCACGTGGCGGTGGCATGTACAACCTGCGCGACCGACGGCCCTCGGTCTATCGCACCATCACCAAGGAGACCGTTCATGCCTGAGATGTCGTTCGTGGTGCGGTGGCCCGACGGACGCGAACAGTCCTGCTACTCGCCCTCTTTGGTGATGCACGACTATCTGAGCCCCGGGCAGGAATACCCGGTGGCCGAGTTCGTTCAGCGAACGTCCGAGGCATTGACCGTGGCGAGCGATCGAGTTCTCGCCAAGTTCGGGATGCGGTGCACGTCGGCCGCGCAGCAGATGGAAGAGATTCACGGTGTCAGCGCGTCGTATCAGGCCGGTGCCGTTCGCGTACTGAGCATGTCGGGAGCTGAATTGCTATGACAGAGAACCACAGTGCAACAGAAAACTACTCGGTGATCGTCATCGGCGGCGGGCAGGCCGGACTGTCCATCAGTTGGCATCTGACGCAGCGAGGCATCGACCACGTCGTCCTCGAACGCGACACCATCGCACACGAATGGAAAGACTCCCGCTGGGACAACTTCACCCTCGTCACCCCCAACTGGCAGTGTGCGCTCCCCGGATACTCCTACGACGGTGACGATCCCGACGGGTTCATGCAGCGCGACGAGGTCTACGCCTTTGTCCGACGCTACGCCGAGAGCTTCGATGCACCGGTCCGAGAGTATGTTTCGGTGAATCAGGCCTTGCAATCCGCGGCAGGCGGCTTCGACCTACAGACCTCCGCCGGCCCCATGCACGCCGATCAGATCGTCGTTGCCGTCGGCGGCTACCACATCCCGACCATTCCGCGATTCGCCGAGAAGCTGCCCCGTGACATCGTCCAGATCCACTCGTCCGAATACCGCGGCTCGCACCAGTTCCCGAACGGCGACGTACTGGTCGTCGGCACCGGCCAGTCCGGAGCGCAGATCGCCGAGGATCTGCATCTCGACGGCCGCCGGGTTCATCTCGTCGCCGGCACCGCACCTCGCGTCGCACGCTTCTATCGGGGGCGAGACTGTGTCGCCTGGCTGCACGACATGGGCGTCTACGATGTCTCCATCGAAGATCAACCCGGTGGCGTCGGCAAACGCGAGAACACGAACCACTACGTCACCGGCCGTGACGGTGGTCGAGACATCGACCTGCGCGCGTTCGCGACCGAGGGCATGCAGCTGTACGGCCGTCTGCTGGGCGTGGAGGACGGCGTCCTGCAGTTCGCCCCGACCCTCGAAGCGTCGCTCGACGCTGCCGATCGGGTGGCCGAGAGCATCAAGGACAACATCGACGCGTACATCGAGCGCGAGGGCATCAGTGCGCCCAGCGAGGACCGCTACGTGCCGGTGTGGCGTCCGGAGTCCGAGACCACCGAACTCGATCTCGCTACCGCGGACATCAAGGCCGTCGTCTGGTCGGTCGGGTTCCGTACCGACTACCGCTGGCTGAAGGTCGGGGCGTTCGACGGCGAGGGCCACCCGACGCACAACCGCGGCGTCACATCGGTTCCTGGCCTGTACTTCCTGGGCCTGCCCTGGCAGCACACCTGGGGTTCGGGACGCTTCGCCTCGGTGGCCCGCGACGCCGCATTCCTGGCCGATCAAATCGGCCTCGAAATCAGTGCTGCGCAGTCCCGAAACTCGACGCAGTCCCGAAACCCCGCGCAGCCGCAGAGTCAGATGGTCTGATCTCGACGTGGCTCCCATCAAGATCGGTGCATTGGCAGCACATTTCGGTAGAGATGTCGATCGGGCCGTACTGAAGATCACGACGATCATCTCCAGTGCGGCCCGCGAGGGAATCGATCTCTTGGTGCTGCCCGACGCATCCCTCGGGGGTTACATCAACAGCCTGAGCAATCCGGATCCGTCCGAGTTGCCGCCCACTCTCGATCCGGACGGTCCGGAGTTGGCCGCGATCATCGCAGCGGCGGGTGCGATGACGGTGTGCATCGGGTACACCGAGTTGTCGAAGGGGCTGCGGTACAACGCGGCTGCGTGCCTGACGGGCGACGGGATCCTCGGCAGTCACCGCAAGGTGCATCAGCCGCTCGGGGAATCCTTGGCCTACGCCGCCGGAGATCGGTTCGAGGCCTTCGATACACCGGTCGGACGGATGGGCATGCTGATCGACTACGACAAGACGTTCCCGGAGTCGGCCCGCACGCTTGCATTGGACGGCGCGAGAATCATTGCGGCACTGTCGGCGTGGCCGGCCAGCGTCACCGATCGGGCCTCCTCGCTACCGAACGATCGGCAGTCCCGACTGTTCGATCTGTACGACGCTGCGCGCGCTGCCGAGAACCAGGTGGTGCTCGTCTCGTCCAACCAGACCGGGGTGATGGGATCCCTGCGGTTCCTCGGCCAGGCGAAGATTGTCGGGCCCGGCGGAGACGTGTTGGCCAAGACGTGGTCCAAAGGCGGTTTGGCCGTGCACGAGATCGACGTCGATGCCGAGGTGGATCGGGCCCGGAGAGGTCTGCATCACCTGGCCGAGCGACGCGTCGACGCCTATCCGAACTTGTTGCAGGAGAAGCCGGATCTATGAAGATCGCGCTGTTGACCTATTCGTCCAAACCGCGCGGAGGCGTGGTGCATACGTTGGCTCTGGCCGAAGCGCTGGCACGCGCCGGCCAGGATGTGTCGGTGTGGTCGCTGGGCCGCGGGGGCGACAGTGAGTTCTTCCGCAAGGTCGACCCGGCTGTCACCGTGCGGATGGTCCCGTTTTCCCACCGCGAGAACGAGAGCGTCGGCGCGCGGATTCTGCGATCGATAGGCGTTCTGCGGCAGGCCTTCACGCCCGACGAGTACGACATCGTCCATGCTCAGGACTGTATCTCGGCCAACGCCGTCGGCCGGTGCATCAGGACCATCCATCATTTGGACGAGTTCACCACACCCGAGCTCGCGGCATGTCACGAACGAGCGATCACCGCGCCGTACGCGCGAATCTGTGTATCGACAGCGGTGGCGAGCGATGTGAATCGCGGTTGGGGACTCGAACCCACGGTCATCCCCAACGGGGTCGATGCCGAAAGGTTCTCGGCAGCTGCAGCATCGGGCAGAACGCACTGGCGGGACAAGCTCGGCAGGTACGTGCTCGCCGTCGGCGGCATCGAGCCACGCAAGGGCAGTCTCGATCTACTCGACGCCTTCGCCGGGCTGTCCAATCGCACCGTGCAACTGGTGTTCGCCGGCGGCGAGACACTGTTCGACTACCGTGACTATCGAGCCGAATTCGACCGTCGAGCAGTAGAACTGGGCATCGAGCCGGTGATACTCGGAACCGTCGACGACGACGAGCTGCCGCATCTCGTGTCGCAGGCTGCGGTGCTGCCGTTCTTCTCCACCAAGGAAGGCTTCGGCCTGGCCGCGATGGAGGCGCTTGCCGCATCGACTCCGGTGGTGGCGCGTGATCTGCCGGTACTGCGAGAGGTGTTCGGAGACAGCGTCACCTACGCATCGTCGGTGGAGACCATGACCAGCGAATTGGACCGTGCGTTGCACGAGCCGCAGGATCCGTCACCGGGGCTGGCGCTGGCGCACAGCCTCACCTGGGACGAGGCTGCGCGTCGACACCTGGAGTTCTACTCCTCGCTACGCTGACCGGTTCGCTTGTTGCGTTTGAGCCGGTGAGGCTTGAGCTTGTGGAACCCTTTGACCCGTAGTGAGCGAACCGATTTGAGGTAGAACTCGGAGTCGTGGCGCAGTTCATCCGTCATGACGGTATCGACCAGGATCGTTCCGGGATTGGCCGAACTGGTCAGGCGCGCAGCGATATTGACCACCGACCCGTACAGGTCGCCGTACCGGGCCAGTACCGGGCCCCACGCCAGCCCGACCCGCAGGTCCGGCATGTCCTCCTGCTCGTCGAAGGCGTCCTGGAGGTCGAGCGCGATGTGTGCGGCGTCCTCGGGGGTCTGCGCGCTGAACATCACCTCGTCGCCGACGTTCTTGATCACCGAACCGCGCCCTCGCGCAATGATATTGGTGGCCAATGACTCGAATTCCTCGAGTAGCGTCGTCAACTCTCCGATATCGAGTCGACGCGTCAGGCTCGTGTAGCCGACCATGTCGGCGAACCCGACGGCCATCGTGGGACTGTCGGCGGCGTCGTCGGGAGCGGCGATGGATCGACCGGCCGCTGCTGCCAGGTGGCGTCGCCAGGTGTATCCCTGGAGCGCTTCGAGGGTGGGGACGGTTTCGGCGGCGATGGCACGGGCGTTCCGTCGTATCGCGTCGATGTCGTTCGTGTCTTCTTGGCTGTCGATGATGCGTTCGAGTATGTGAGAGTTCACAACGCCCACTTGCCATTCCGCGAGCCGGGACATCGACTGCCCGAGGGTGCGTGCGATCGCAACCTCCATCTCGGGCTTGATCACCTTCTGCGCGGTCAGTGCGGTGATCAGCTTCAAGGCTTCGAGATCGGCGTCGGTGTAGACGAGTGCGTCGGTATCGGTGTGGACGGGGAAGCCCATGCCGATCCACAGGGCGATGACCCGCTCGAGCGGAATCTCGGACTTCTCGACGATGTCGGCGCGGTTGTACTTGGGCTCGCCGCCCAATAGATTCCGCTCGATCTCCGTCTGTACTACCGAGTTGATCTGATTCTCAGGCATATCCCAACGTTCTGTCGAAATAGGAACGGACGGCGTCCACGTACTCGTCGATCTTGTCGGGATCCCAATCCGTGGTGGGTATGGGCTCGCCGACGGTGACCTTGACCGTACCGGAGTGAACGGTGAAGTCCTTCTTCCACATCACGTCACCGGCGTTGTGAATGACGATCGGAACGATCGGCACGCCGGCCTGCATCGCCAGGTGAAAACCGCCCTTCTTGAATCGGCCGAGACGGGACGTCGGCATGCGAGTGCCCTCGGGGGCGATGGCGACCGAGATGCCGCTGTGCAGCTTCTCGATCGCGGGCCGCATGGCCTCTCGCGCTTGCGCAGGATCGCCGCGGTCGACATAGGCGACGTCGAAGATCCTGCCCAACAATGCGAAGCGCGGGTCGCGTTCGAGTTCCCGCTTGGCGACGGCGGTGATGTCGCGTCGCAGGATGGAAGTGACGATGATCGAGTCGGCGGTGCTCTGATGGTTGAACATGAAGACGGCGGGCCGCGCCGACCAGGCATTTTCGGTTCCGGTGACGTCGAGCTTGACCCCGGCGAGGGTCAGCGCGATGTCCGGGGCGATGGTGCTGGTGATATTGGCACCGGTGCGGCGACTGCGGGTCAGCAGTCCCAGGCCGAGCCCGATCGACGCACTCGCGAGCACCGATCCGAGCGCCGCCGTGCTGCGTACGGCCGACGTGATGTCCGTGCCACGCTTCGGGCTGTCCAGCGTCAGGGCCGGCCAATTCTTCTTGGCGGCATAGCGCGCAAGATCAGGATCGGGGTTGAGGGCGATGGGACGGCCCACGGCTTCGAGCAGTGGCACGTCCTCACCGCCGTTCGAGTATGCGAAACAGCCTGCCAGAGCGATGCCTTCACGTTCGGCGTAGTCGATCGCCGCCTGTGCTTTGCGGGGTCCCCAGAGCGAATCGCCGACGAGCTCACCGGTGAGAATTCCGTCGGTGACCACCGGAGTCGTGCACAGCAATTCCTCGAACATCATGTCCTGTTGCACCGGCAGTGCCTGGTACGGCGTGGCCGAGGTAGCCATCACCAGGCGATGCCCGGCGTGCCGGTGAGCCTCGACGAGGGCCCGGGCCTGCGGGTAGATCATCGGCGCGATCTCGTTGCGGAAGAGGGTGTATGCCTGTTCCATCAGGTCCTCTTCGCGACGGCCTTCGAGGCCGCGGACGGCCTTGCCCATCAGATTGTCGACGGGGGAGTTGCGCATCCGCATCTCGACGACGGCACTGGAGATCTCCCATAGTTCCTTGACCGTGACGTCGAGGGTCTTGAGGCGTTCGAGAAACACTGCACGAGCAGAGAATCCGTTGATGAGTGTGCCGTCGAGATCGAAGAAGGCAATGGTGTCTCGGCCGGGTGGGGCGGCGGCGATCGCAATCAGTCGATCGTCGAACTCGGTCATGGATTGTTCTCCTCGGGGGCAGAGATCGGTTCCACCTCACGGAGCATTCGGTGCGCCATATCCCGGATGGTACGTACCTTGCGGGCCCATTCGTCGATCTCCAGCGCGAAGTCCCTGCGGCGGCGGGCGATGCCGTCCGAGCTGGAATCGATCAGGTCGCGGTTTTCGGCCAGTTGCAGTGCAGTGTCGAACAGTTCGCCCGAGATGGACTCACTGTGATCGAGCTGCTGCCGGAGCCGCCTGGCCTGGGCAGCGCCGAGGCATTCCGAGATGAACTTCGGTTTGTCGAATTCTCCGCTCTGCGGCAGCAGCATCAGCTGGTCGGCCACTACCTGATAGGCCTCGAAGATCGGCTGCAGTACGCGGTGCGCCAGGTGCAGATCCTGCGATTCAAGCTGTCGCGCAGCATAATCGGGGTCGCTGATGCTGGTGCGCCATTCCGGGTCGATGAGATCGACCTCGGATTCGAGACGCTCCCCGAAGTCCTTCTTGTCGCCGAAGAAGAACTCGAACTTGAGTAGATCTCGCAACTGCAGGGCCGACGTCCACAACGATTCCTGAGTCAGCGGTGTCGAGTCACCCTCGGTCGGTAGCACCACCAGCTCGCCGATGGCGCGCATCACGAAGAAGTGAATGGCGTTGTTGCGGAAGAACGCCGCCACCAGATGCTTGTCCTGCGCCAGGTAGAACAGCGGTTCGGGGCCGTCGTCGAAACGCTTGACGACGTTGGCGTTGACCTGTGCGATGACGGCCGAGCGGACGACGTCGACGTCGGCGATGTCCACCCCGCCCGCAGTGGGTAGGTTTCTGCGTTTGATGTAGCCGGCCAACGGCGAGATGATGGCCCACATCTCGTTGACGTTGAGTGCGCGATCCTCGATACCCAACAGCGCCATCGTGACCAGTGCTGCCGGGGTCACCGGCGTCGCATCGTTGATCGCATGGGAGACACCGAGCGCGATCTTCTGCACCGCGACGCGCTTGTCGGTGTTCTCGGCGACGATCGCCGCCACCGACATCGGCTCTCCGAAGTTCAGATAGACGTTGCCGCGCAACGTGCCCTGAGCGCGGATGTACCCGATGGCCATGCGAATGCCTTCGGCTTGCTTCTTCGCCCCGTGCGATTCTTCGGCCATCGCGCCGACCTCGTGCAGTCGGTCGTAGGTGATGGACGTCGGAATCAAATAGACGTCCTCCGCGTCGCTCGACTCGAGGGCGTCGACGAGGTAGGTCAGCAGACCGAACCGCGGCGGGCGGAGCTTTCCGGTGCGGCTGCGTCCGCCCTCGATGTACCACTCGAGGTTGAACCGCTTGCTGAGCAGAAAACTCATGTACTGACGCAGCGTCCATTTGTAGATCGCGTCCGAGAATTTGCGCTGAATGAGCACCACGCCACTGCGTTTGGCTATCGGGCCCAACGGCCAGAAGCCGACATTGATGCCGCCCATGACGTGATTGAGCGGCAGTCCCTCGGCGAGAAGCGCGGGACGCAGCACGAGTGGGTCGAGGTAGGAACGGTGATTGGGCAGGAACACCAACGGATAGTTCTTGTTGAGTTCGCGAACCTTCTGCAGCTGATCGCGATCGACGTCGACCTTGTACGCCCGTGAGAAGTACGCGCCGAGGGTGCCCCACATCTCGACGGCGCGCCTGGTCTCGGTCGCCACCATCTCGCCGAGGATGTCCTGAACCCTCTTGTCGACGGTGTCGCGATCCTGGCCGACGTGGTCTGCGAGCTCGGTGATGCCGTCCCTGAACTTCTTCTGCTCCGTCATGTCCTCGACGACGAAGCGCGGAATCTTGTACTCCGAGCCGATGACTCCGCGTTCGGCCTTGTCCAGTGCGAGACTCGCCTGCCGCAGGATGAACGACGACAACGACGTGCCGCCGCCGCGCTCGAACCGATCCTGCAGATCGCTCAGGGTTGCGGGTTCACCGACCAACACTGCGGAGTGATCGGGATCGTCGTTGGCCACCCACCGCTGCCACACCCGTGTCGGCTTCGAGCGTCCTCTCGGGGCGAAGATGCGGTGCAGAATGCCGGTGCTTCGATCGGTCAACGTGACCCGCAGCGGAATGAGCAGCGGATCGTCGGCGTACCCGCGGACGGTGTCCGACAGTGATGTCCTGGCCTCACCGGACAGAACGACCGACGGGGGCCGACGTTCTCCGTCCGGGGTGGTGGCGTCGATCCACTGATTCAGGGCCTGAACCTCGAGAGTGCTTCTGGCATCGAGCAAGTACACGTGCGGACCGTCGCTGAGCGATTGCTGGTCCGCGTCGAGGTGGTACATCGAAGCTCCTGTTCCGTACCTGCGCAAGAAGGTACGCCGTCAGGCTACGCGGGAGAATCCCGGCGCGAGGGCGGTTCGGCGAGGTGGTCGACGGCACTCGACGGGCGCTCGGACGGCCTGTCCGTTAGAGTCGTGTCATCGGCCTTCTCTGGCCAAGCCTCTTTAGTGTTAATCGTAGTAACAGTTACTTCTGGTTACGGTTACTCGGGGTTACACATACTTGGGATCGACGTCATCCTCGCGACCGATACTCGATGCCGTGCTGCCTGCGCACGTGAATCTGTGCGACAGTATTCGCAAACACTTTCGAGAAAGGCCGGTAGTCGATGCCACCCCGTGGGCGCGCCGTGAACGATTCGCTGACTCCCGAGAACCTGACGACGCTGGCAGCAGCGCTCGCCGAGGGGCGTCGCGCCACCGTGTATCTCCGCGAGCCGAATCCGAGCCTCGGCCTGCCCGACGGTACGTCGGCCAAGGTGGTGTCCATCGACGGCAACACCGTCACCATCAGCCCGAAGGGCGTCAACGACGAACTGCCCTACGAGGCCGAGGAACTGCGCATCACCCGCAACCCGGCGACCCCACCCGCGCCTGCCAAGCGCATCCCCGCAAAGAAGACGGCATCGACTGCGCCGGTATCGAAGCCGGTCGCTGCCTCCGAGCTGGTCGCTGTCTCGAAAACGAGCCCTACTTCTACATCGGCCACGGCTTCTACATCGGTCACGGCTTCTACATCGAGCGCTGCTCCGAAGTCGGTACCGGCGACCGACGTGGCCGCCAAGCCCACCGGTGCGGCGTCTGCGTCGACCGGCTCGGCCCCACGTCGTCCGAAGAAGGCGCCGGGCGGAGTGAGCGTGACCATTCATGCCGGTGCCGACAACGATTGGTCGGTCACCGTCACGCAGGGCGCGAAGAGGCCGACCAAGGCGCAGCCGGTGAGTCCGGAAGCGGTCGGTCGGGCCGTTCGTGAACTGGGCGATGTCACTGCACGCGATGCCGTCGAGGCTGTCATCTCCCATGCACGTGAAGAGGCGGCACGCCGCGTGGCCGAACTGAGTCGTCAACTCGACGAAGCTCGGACGACTCTTGCGGCCCTCGAGCAGGACGTATGAGCGACTAGCTCGTGTTACGACACGTTCTGTTGCTAGGGTTCTGCCGACACCGCTGAGAGGGAGTACATGTTCAAGAAATTCATGCTCGTCGTCGTGGGGGCGGCTGCAATCGTAGCCAGCGTCGGCGTGGGGACCGCATCCGCGGCCGCTCCTGCAGCTCTCGGCGGTGGGTCCGGAATCATCGTCGGAGGCCAGGCGGAGTGCACGCTGACGACGATCGGCAACGACCGCAACGGAAATCTCGTGGGCTTCACCGCCGGTCACTGTGGCCAAGCGGGTGCCTCCATCGTCCCGGAGTACGACACCTCCCTCGGTGAGGTGGGCCGCATCGCATTCTCCAACCCGGAGTACGACTACGCCCTCATCGAATTTCAGCGTGACAAGGTTGCCCCGATCAGCCGCGTGGGCAACGTGACCATCTCTCAGGTCGGCCCGCCGACGGCGTTCCCGAACATCGTCTGCAAGGAAGGCCGCACCACCGGCAACACCTGCGGCCTCGCGTACGGAGACGTTCTGCAGTCGCAGGAGACCTGGGCGCAGCTGTGCGTCGTCGAGGGTGACTCGGGTAGCCCGGTCGTCGTCGGCAACACCCTCGTCGGCATGGTGAACGCGTACCTCGGCGTCGCGTGCTTCGGCCCCGAGGTCGGCACCAACTTCGACGCGATCCTTCGCAACGTCGATCAGGGCAACGGACTCGGCGCAGGATTCGTACCCGCTCCCTGACCCGCACTCGTAGACCGATGTCCCGTCGGCGCAATCACATTGCGCAGGCGGGGCATTCGTCGTTTCAGGGGTGGGCTCCGGCTGGCGCGTCCGCGGCACGGACACCGATCACGATGCGTTCGGCTTCGTCCGGTGCGATTCCGAGCAGGACCAGACTCGACGTGGTGGCCGCACCTGTGGGGTCGGTGAGCAGCCCGGCATTGGTGGCCTCGAGGATCGACAGCGCGATGGCTTCGATGTTGAGGATCAGCACCTCGGCCGGCAGATAGGTGGAGAACACACCCTCGCGCTGTCCACGTCGTATGACAGCCGCAGCCGACTCCCGCATCGGTCCCAGTAGGTCGTGAAGACCGTTGTGTCCCAGGTCGGTACGCGCAACCGCAAGTAGGAGCCGGTACTGATCGCCGACGCGTGCCAGTGCCAGCGTCTGTCGCACGAACACGGTGACGGCGGATTCGTCGACGGCCGGATCACGTTCGAGCGCGGCGGAGATGCGTTCTGCGGCTTCGAGTGCGATGCCGTCGATCAGGGCTTCGCGAGAGGCGAAGTGCGAGTAGACCGTTCGTCGGACCACCCCGGCCGCGGACGCGACGTCGTTGATGGTCGCGTCCGGATTGTTCGCCAGTACCCCCTGCGCGACATCGAGAATTCGCGCTCTGTTCGAGCGGGCGTCACTTCGCTGCACGGGCGATCGGTCTGTCCGTGCGCTCGGTCTCGACTCCGTCGTCTTCGGCACACGTCCACTTCTAGCACGATCGCGTCGACGCAGTGTGGTTGCCGCCACAAAAGATTGCCGATCCTAGCGCGAATTTCTTAAGCTGCACAGCACTGTGCAAGGTGTGTCGCACTTTGCCAACGGGGGGAACACATGACACTGCTTGCGATGACACCTGTCCAAGAAATGCACAAACCCTATGCCCGACGATGGTCGGCCTTGGTGGTGTTGTGCCTGAGCCTGCTGATCGTGGTCATGGCGAACACGTCCCTGCTCGTCGCAGCGCCGTCGATGACGATGGATCTGGGCTTGACCAGCAGTGATCTTCAATGGGTGATCGACGGATACACCGTCCCGTACGCGTCGTTGATGCTGTTGTGCGGAGTGATCGGCGACCGGTACAGCCGACGCGGCGCGCTGATCATCGGACTGATCATCTTCGTGGCCGGGTCGGTGGCGGGGGCGCTGACCGATGCCACGCTCGGCGTGATCCTGGCTCGAATCGTCATGGGTGTCGCTGCCGCGATCGTCATGCCTGCGACGTTGTCTCTGCTGGTGGCCACGTTCCCCAAGCGTGAGCGGGCCACAGCCGTCACCGTGTGGGCGGCCACGTCCGGCCTCGCCATCGCCGCCGGGCCGTTGCTGGCCGGATGGCTTCTCGAGAGCTTCACGTGGAGTTCGACATTTCTGATCAACGTACCGATTGCGCTGGCCGCCATAGCCGGAGCCGTCGTACTCGTCCCGCCGTCGCGAGCCGTCGATGCCGGTGCGATCGATTGGATCGGCGGGTTGCTGTCGGTTCTGGCCGTCTCGACCATCGTCTACTCCATCATCGAGGGCATGCACTTCGGCTGGACCGTCGGGCCGCTGTACTTCGGCCTCGTCGGACTGCTGTCGGTGTTGGGTTTCGTGGGCTGGGAACTACGACACCCCAATCCGTTGCTGGACGTGCGGGTGTTCTCCTCGCGTGTTCTCGGTGGTGCCACCCTTGCGGTACTGGTGTTCTTCCTGGTGACGTTCGGGGCGATCTACCTCGTGGCGCAGTACCTGCAGTTCGCTCTCGGGTACGGCCCGGTCTCCACCGGAGTGCATCTGCTGCCGCTGGCCGGCGCAGTGTTCGTCGGGTCCGGAATCACGATGTGGCTGACCCCCAAGATGGGGCCGCGTGTCACCGTCACCGCAGGGATGATCGTGGGCACGCTGTCGGTCGTCTCCCTCGTCGGAATCGATTCGACGGCAACGTATGTCGACTTCCTGCCCGTACTGACGCTGCTCGGACTGGCCATCGGACTGTCCGTCTCGCCCTGCACCGATGCCATCATGGGTGAGTTCCCGGACGACAAGCTCGGTGTCGGCGGCGGACTGAACGACACTGCACTCGAACTGGGTGGGTCTCTCGGCATCGCTGTATTGGGTTCGGTTCTGGCGGCGTCGTATCGACAGGGAATCGAGGGGTTTCTGCAGACCTTCCCCGGTAAGCAACCCAATGGCCAGTACACCGGTCAGGCCGCAGAAGGGCTTGCGGCATCGCAGGATTCGCTGGCCGGTGCGGTGATCGTCTCGGACATCATTCGCGAGCAGAATGCATTTCTGAGCGGCTTCGCAGACAATCTCGAAGCGAATGCCATCTCTGCCTTCGGCAGTGCCGTCGTGCACACCAGTGTCGTTGCGGCCGTGGTGTTCGGCACCGGAACCGTGATCGTGGCGTTCCTCATCCCGGCCAAGAACAAGGCGCTTGCGTCGTCGTCGGACATGATCGCGTTCGAGCCGATCGTGCCCTTCGTTGCGCCGCCGGCCACGAGCGCAGCGGCTGTCCGTGAGGTCGCCGAGCTCGAGCAGCTACTCGAACGCCCGTCGGCAGCCAAGCCCGAGCCGAGTACGCCGCGTGTACCGCGTGTACCGCGAACAGCGAAGCCGCACAACGCTGCCGCGCCGGCACTGGTCGACGCCGAACTCGAACGCCCCAGCATCTATCAATTGGCGCTCGAACTCGGCGAACTGCCCGTCGCACCCACACCGCCGGACGTGGAGCCGACCGAACCGTTGCAGACGTTCTACCAACGAGCCAGCCGACAACACGCGACGTGCACCGAGATGAACGAACGCTCGAGCCCTATCTGGGCCATGCCGTTGTAGACCTCCCGAACGCGTGAATGGACCACTGCACTGCCGCCGGGTTGGGATCAATGCGCCTTTGTTGCAGTCCAACTGACTGAAACCCACATTGATCCCAACCGGGGGGCTAGGGCCGGGGGCTAGGGCTAGGGCTAGGGCTAGGGCGGGTGGCTAGATCAGCACCGCACCGTTCGATGCCGAACCGACCAACTTCGAGTACTTGGCCAGCACTCCGCGGGTGTAGCGCGGAGGAAGCGGTGCCCAACCCTCCTGGCGTGCTTGCATTTCGGCTGCGTCGACGAGAACGTCGAGGGTGCCCTTGCCGACGTCGAGTCGGATCTGGTCGCCGTCGCGGACGAAGGCGATGGGTCCGCCGTCGACTGCCTCGGGTGCCACGTGTCCGACGCAGAGGCCGGTGGTTCCGCCGGAGAATCGGCCGTCGGTGAGCAGCAGGACGTCCTTGCCCAGGCCCGCGCCCTTGATGGCTCCGGTGATCGCGAGCATTTCGCGCATTCCGGGTCCGCCCTTGGGTCCCTCGTAGCGGATGACGACGACGTCGCCTGCCGCGATGGTGCCGTCTTCGAGAGCATCCATGGCCGCGCGTTCACGCTCGAAAACTCGTGCGGTACCGACGAATACGTCGGAATCGAAACCGGCGGACTTGACGACGGCTCCGCCCGGGGCAAGTGATCCTTCGAGAATGGTGATGCCGCCGGTCGGGTGGATCGGCTTGTCCAGTGCGCGCAGCACTTTGCCGTCGGGGTCCGGGGGAGCGATGTGTGCGAGGTTCTCCGCCACGGTCTTTCCGGTGACGGTCATGCAGTCGCCGTGCATGAGGCCGGCGTCGAGCAGAGCCTTCATGACCACGGGGACACCGCCGATGGCGTCGACGTCGGTCATGACGTGCTTGCCGAAGGGCTTGACGTCGGCGAGGTGTGGAACTTTCGCTCCGACGCGGGTGAAGTCGGCGAGGGTCAGTTCGACCTGGGCTTCGTGCGCGATGGCCAGCAGGTGCAGCACGGCGTTGGTGGATCCACCGAAAGCCATGACGACGGCGATCGCGTTCTCGAAGGCTTCCTTGGTGAGGATGTCGCTGGTGCGGATGCCGCGTCGCAGCAATTCGACGACGGCCTCGCCGCTGGCGTGTGCGAAGCCGTCCCGGCGACGGTCCGGTGCCGGCGGAGAAGCGCTGCCGGGCAACGACATTCCCATGGCCTCGGCGGCGCTGGCCATGGTGTTCGCGGTGTACATGCCGCCGCAGGCACCTTCGCCGGGGCAGATGGCGCGTTCGATGGTGTCGACGTCGGCGCGCGACATCAGTCCACGGGAGCAGGCACCGACGGCCTCGAAGGCGTCGATGATCGTCACCTGGTGCTCGCTGCCGTCGGACAGGGTGGCGAATCCGGGCAGCGTGGATCCGGCGTAGAGGAAGACGCTGGCGAGGTCGAGACGCGCGGCAGCCATCAACATTCCGGGCAGCGACTTGTCGCAGCCGGCGAGCAGCACGGAGCCGTCGAGACGTTCGGCGCTGATGACGGTTTCGACGCTGTCGGCGATGACCTCACGCGAGACCAACGAGAAGTGCATGCCCTCGTGGCCCATCGAGATGCCGTCGGACACCGAGATGGTGCCGAATTCCAACGGATACCCGCCGGCCGCGTGGACGCCCTTCTTGACTTCCTTCGCCAGTCGTTCGAGCGAGAGGTTGCAGGGAGTGATCTCGTTCCACGACGACGCGACGCCGATCTGGGACTTGACCCAGTCGTCGTCGCCCATCCCGACGGCGCGGAGCATGCCGCGGGCGGCAGTCTTCTCCAGCCCGTCGGTGACGTCCCGGCTACGTGGCTTGACGTCGACTTCGGGTGGATTGTGCGGGGTCGTCATGACACTCCTGAACGGTCGGCGATGGTGGCTCCTCGGTCGCGTCCTCAGGTTCCGCCCCGAGTCGCATTCACCGTCAACACTAAACCTGTGGCGCTGCGCTCTTTCGGCATGCACCGGAATGCCCTCCATCGAGTGACGAACGGCCCTGTCGAGCAGCGCGACCTCGGGGCGACAGTGGGGACGGATCCACCGCATCGCGGTGGGATGTCGAGGAGAGACGATGAACGATCAGCCGGATACGGCCGTGGTGGAAATGCTGGTGGAGCTCGCGTGCCGCGCGCCGTCGGTGCACAACAGCCAGCCGTGGAGGTGGACCTACTCCGAACACGGACTCGATCTGTACACCGACACCTCCCGCGTGCTGGGGGTGATCGACCCGACCGAACGGCAGATGGTGATGAGCTGCGGGGCTGCGTTGGACCATCTCGAGAAGGCTGCCGCGGCGTTTCGGTGGAAGACCGAGATCGACCTGTTGCCCACCCCGGGCACGCCGGATCATCTTGCGCGTATCCGCCTCGTGCACGACGCGCATCCTCGGTCGCGTGAGTTCGACATGTTGAGTGCGATCAATCGTCGGCACTCGGATCGGCGAGCGTTCGGCCCGGTGCCGACCGATCGTGTTCTGACGCGGTATCTCGGTCGTCAGCACTACGGCACCGAGATGACCGTCTTGTCGGCAGAGTCGAAACAGACGTTGGCGAGGGCCTCGACGCTGAGCGCGGGCATCCGGAAGTTCGACGCGACGTACCAGGCCGAGATCAGATGGTGGGCCGGGCACTCGTTTCGTTCCGGCGGTATTCCGCCCGAGGCGCTGACGAACCGCGCGGATGCGTCGAGGGTCCAGGTGGGACGAGCATTCCCCGAACCGCACCGCGTCGGCACGGTGGTTCCGCGCGAGCCGGTCGAAGACGAGTCCACGGTGGTGCTGCTCGGCACACCGTCGGACGAGCGACTGGATTGGCTGAACTGTGGCCGTGCCATGTCGACGTTTCTGCTGGCAGCGACCGCGGACGGCTTGGCGACGTGCCCGTTGACTCATATGACGGAACAGGCCGGCAGCAGGCGACTCGTCCAGTCGTTGGCACCGCACATCGGCATGGCACAGGTGCTGATTCGAGTCGGTACACCGATGGTCGGCGCCCCGGCGCCTCGAACGCCACGACATGCGGTGGCCTCGGTGCTGTCTGCTCCCGCACGCGCAACGAACAGGAGACGATCGTGATTCTCGCAGCACATCAGAAAATCGTGGTGGGGGTGGATGGTTCGGCCGGCAGTATCGGCGCTGCGCTCTGGGCGGCGGCTCTGGCAGAAAGGGTGGACTCTCCCCTGCTCATCGCCGCTGCAGTACAGCAGCCTGTGATCTACATGGGCGAGCCCGCATATGTTGTGCCGAGGGAAGTGTGAGACGAGCAGCGCCGAGCTTCCGAACACATGGTGACCGACGTCGCTGCCGCAGTGCTGGCCCGTCATCCCGACCTTGCCGTCTCCATCTCGGTGGAGGAGGCGACGGCGTGCACGATGATGGTCGAACTCTCCTCCACCGCGCGGATGCTCGTCGTCGGCAATTCGGGTTCCGGTCCGATCGTGTCCGCATTGTTCGGCAGTACGGCGCAGGAGACCTCGAATGCGGCCCTGTGCCCGGTGATCGTGTGGCGGGAGGGCGACGCCGGCTTCGACGCGCCGGTCCTCGTCGGTATCGACGGCAGTGCAACGAGTGAGGCGGCCGTCGAGCAGGCCTTCGATCTGGCCTCGTTGTTCGGTGTACCGATGATCGCAGCGCTCGCCTGGAACTCGTGGTCTCACGGCGCGGCACTCTCTCCGCCGGGGCCGCATGACAGCATCGAGATCGCGCGTGAGCAGCAGATGCTGCTCTCCGAATGTCTGGCCGGGTGGGCCGAGAAATATCCGGATGTCAGTGTCGAACATGTGGTGCGACAGGGTAACCCGGCGCATCTCCTTGTCGATCTGTCCAAGCGAGCCGGTCTCGTGGTGGTCGGCAGTCACGGGCGAGGAGTGGTTGCCCGAGCACTGTTCGGATCGACCAGTAGCAACCTCACCCGCCACGCCCACTGCCCGGTGATGATCTGCAGAGACCTATGACCAACCGCACCGTACCGAATCGTGTGCGCGGGAGTGAGGATCGACGACGAGTTCTGGACTCCAACAACGCTCATCGGCTTGCGCGACAGGCGACCGTCGCACGGCTGATCGGCCACGACCACTTCGGGCCCACCATCGACCCGGTCTCCATCGTGTGGAGCGGTAGTCGGGTGTATTTCTACGCCGAGGGGCGGTCGCGGTTGGGGTGGAGCGCGCTGGATTCCTCGGTCGTCCTGGAAGTGGACGCCGATGACGACGCTCACCTGACCGTATCGACTGTCGTGATTCACGGAATCGCCCGTGCGGTCGTGGATGCTCGACTCGAAGTCCTCGAACAGCTACTGCCCCGGCCGCATTCGGACGGCCCACCGATGCACCGACTCGTCGAAGTGACCCCGACGTCGGTGTCGGGGGTCGAGCTGATGCGTGGACCGACTGCGGGCGAGACGAATTCACGAGGGTGAAGGCCGGGCCTCATGGCGGCAGGATCGGGACTTTCGACCCTGCCGTCGGCATCGAGAATTCGGCAATGTCGGTTCTACCGATTCGTCGACTTCGAGGAGTTCGAGATGAAGCAGCAAGTACACGACGGACACGACGGGCAGGCCGTGTTGGCCGAGGCCGAAAATGTCCTCGCCGAAGTGCTACTGGTGTGTGCCGTCGCAGCGGTAGGCCTTTTCTTGACGTTGCTCGCGTCCGGTGTGACCGGCTGGGCTGCGGTCTGCGGAGGTGCGGCAGCAGCGATGTTCGTGATGGCCGCAGTGAGCCTTCGTGCAGGGCAGCACGCCGCGCACAGGTCGCATGCGCCTTCGGATTCCGATTCTGTCGCGGGGTCGATGTGACGCCGGATTCCGGCGGACGTGAGCCCGCGAGAACAGGAACGACGAGGATGACCCACAGTGAAAGGCCGCAGGTGTCGGGCTCGATGCGGGTCGATTCCGACTCCGTGGTCGTCGAGATTCCGACGCAGTCGGTACCGATGGTGTTTCCGGTGACCACTGCATCGATCGGCGGTGTCGTCCATTCGGTGGTGATCGCCGAGTACGGGCCGCTCAGCGGGGTCTCGCCCGACGGACACATCCTCAGAACAGCCGTGCTCGAACGGTGGCCGGACGCACGGGTGTTCGAGCGGCGCAGCACGGGTGAGCGCGGTGCGGACCCGCGCGGCTACGAGAGTTTCTACGTCGAATTGGAGCCGAGCGGTTGCCGAACCGACATCGATCTCGACGAGGTGTCCGCGCTCTTCGGCCGCTGACCGGACGCGAGCGCGGACTGCCAATTCGACTGCAACGCAATTCATCATGTCATGGCGACCGTGCCGTGGCCGTCGACATCGAGACAGGAAGATCACATGAGTAATTCCACCGCCCGCACACTTCCCATCGTCGTGGGTATCGACGGATCGGCCGAGGCCGAGGCTGCAGCCCGATGGGCCGGCACCTACGCGGACAAGGTCCACGCGACCGTACGTCTCGTTCATGCAGTCCCCGTGGGGGATTGGTACGGGTCGGCAGCATTCGTCGACGGTGGCGCGCTGGAGAGGGATCTTCGTGCCATGGGCCGCAAACACCTCGTCCGAGCAGAGGGCGAGGTACACGCCGCCGCACCCGGGGTATCCGTGGACACCGTCAGTGTGGACGGCACCATAGCGTCGTACGTGGCCGACGTGGGAGCAGACATGGTGGTGCTGGGATCCAGGAAGTCGAGCGCGATCCGCGACCTCACCCTCGGTAGCAACACGCTGCGCGTCATGACGCACGCGAAGTGTCCGGTGTTGTTGCTCCGCAACGAAAACGACAAGGCCGACGTGGTCCGTCCGATAGTGGTCGGGATCGACGGCAGCGAACAGTCCGATCGAGCGCTGGGTGCCGCGCTCGAGATGGCCGACAACCTGGGCGCACCCGTGATCGCGGTCAACTACTGGGGGTTCGCGGCTCAGGCCGGCATCGGGATGAGCGCCGGCTACATCGACTGGCAGGCGGTGCAGGAAGACGAGAAGCGTTGGCTGGAAACGCATGTGGAGAAGATGCACGAGAAGTATCCGGCTGTGCAGCTTACGACCGTCAGTGCCCAATCGAGCCCGACGCGAGGCTTGCGAGCGCTGTCTGCGTCGGCATCGATGCTCGTGGTCGGGTGCCGAGGTAGAGGTGCCCTCCGCGGTGCGATCCTGGGGTCGGTCAGTCAGAACCTCGTGCACCATGCCGAATGCTCGGTGTTGATCGTGCGGTGAGCAGTCAGTCGACGCTGCGTCTGTCGACCGGCGGGGCACCCAGATCGCAGTGCGGTGGGCAGTCGGAGGGGTTGCCAGTGCTCCTGATCAGCGCAGCCGCGATGACAGCGCCGAGTACCAAGAGCCCGGCGCACATCAGCATTGCCGAGTGGAATCCGGCCGAGAACACCTGTGGCGCGGAGTAATCGGACCCGGCAATGCCTGCCAATGCGGGCAGCGCAGCAACGGCGAGTAGTTGACTGGTTCTGGCGACAGCATTGTTGACGCCCGATGCGATTCCGGCGCGGTCGTCCGGTGCCGCGCTCAGGACGGCTCCGGTCAACGGGGCCACCAGAGTGGACAGGCCGAGGCCGAACACGACGACGGCGGGGAGAACATCGGCGACATAGGTGGATCCGGGCACGATGCGCAGCATCAGCAGCAGCCCCGCCGCCGACAGCAGCGGCCCGACCGTCATCGGGATGCGCGGGCCGATGCGCCCCGCGAGCCGGCCCGCGCGGGCCGACAGTACGAGCATCAGCACGGTGATCGGGATGGTGGCCAATCCGGCTGCGACAGGGGAGAACCCGACCGCGAACTGCAGCTGTAACACCAGGAGGAAGAACACCCCGCCGAGCGCGGCGTACACGGCGAAGGTCACGAGATTGGCTGCCAGGAACACGCGCGAGGCGAACAGTGACGGCGGTACCAGCGGATCGTGGGTGCGGCGCTCGATCACCACGAACATTCCGACCGCGACGATCCCCAACGCGAGCGCAAGAACGTGGGACTCGATCAGACCGTACGTCAGCAGCCCGAGGGCAGCGGCGACCGTCACCGCGCCGGGGACGTCGAGGCGACCGGCAGCGTGCGGATCACGGCTCTCCGGAACATGTTTCATCGCCACCCACACGACCACCACGGCCAGTGGAACATTGATCAGGAACACCGCGCGCCAGCCGACGGCGTCGACGAGCCAGCCGCCGAGCAGTGGACCGATCGCCGATGCCACTCCGCCCAACCCCGACCACAGCCCGATCGCGGCTCCGCGATCGTCGGATCTGATGGACGCCGAGATCAGCGCGAGCGAACCCGGGGTCAGCAATGCCGCGCCGATGCCTTGGAGCAGCCGGGCGGCGATCAACACCTCGATGCTGGGGGCAAGACCGCACAGGACCGAGGCCGCCGTGAACCAGACGGTGCCCCAGACGAACACCCGCCTGCGTCCGAGCCGGTCACCGAGCGAGCCGCCGAGCAGGATCAGCGACGCCAGCGCCAACGTGTAACCGCTGAGCGTCCACTGCAGCCCGGTGACACCCGATCCCAGATCCCGACCGATCGCCGGCAGTGCGATGTTGACCACGGTGGCGTCGAGCATCGCCAGAGAAGACCCGAGCACGGTGGCCGCGACGATCCATCGGCCCCGCGCACTGGACAGAGAAATGGCTACATCGGGCCGCTCTGCAGGCTGCTCGGTCACAACTTCTCGACGCAGACGACGAAGTTGCGGGAGTCCTTCTCGAATCCGTACAGCGCGGGGTCGGGGCAGTCGTCGACCGACGTGGTGCCCTGCAGGATGGTCACGACCCGGCGGGTGTCGGCACCCGGGGTGGCGCAGTCGACGCGTTGCGCGAACTCGCCCACCAGGTCCATGCAGCCGCCGACGATCCAGTCGATGTCGAGGCACAGGGCCCCTTGCTCGATGTCGAAGTACGTCTCGTAATAGTACTGATCGGCGTCGGGCGGGCATTCGGCCGAGGTCGGAGTCTTGGCGAACACGACGTAGTTGGACTGTGGGGATCCGCAGGTCGCATTGGCGACGGTGGCGTTCTCGACCGTCCCACCGAGTTCGACGCACTGGC
Source organism: Rhodococcus sp. Leaf233 (assembly GCF_001426165.1). NCBI lineage: Bacteria > Bacillati > Actinomycetota > Actinomycetes > Mycobacteriales > Nocardiaceae > Rhodococcus > Rhodococcus sp. Leaf233. The sequence continues at coordinate 330,780 of NZ_LMRO01000012.1, read as the reverse complement.
CGATCTCGACGTCGATGTCGACGCTGCCACCCTCGTCGATGTCGGGCGTCGGGGACCCGGTGGTGGTGCGAGGCGGCGTCGTGGTGGTGGGAATGCTGGCACCGGAGATGGCGACGGCGGTCCCGGATACCTCCGCGGCGCATCCGCTCAGTAGCACCGCCGCGCAGGCGGACAGAGCGACGACGAAAGCGCGGACCGAACGAGTGGGTGACGCCATGGTGAGTCCTGCTCTCGACGAAAGAAGCGTGCTGGGTGCATCGACCGTATGTGTGTAGAAAATATCGGACTCGGTTGTCGGCCGCATGAGGCAGGATGAAGTGCGTGGATCTTCCTCTCGCCGTTCCGGTTGCGCCGATGCTCGCCAAAGCCGCGAAAGTGGTGCCTCCTCAGCCCGAGGACGGGCCGCCGGCGTGGTCGTACGAGCCCAAATGGGACGGGTTTCGCGCCATCGTGTTCCGCGACGGCGACGAGGTGGTGCTGGGATCGCGCGGCGGCAAGGACCTCGCTCGCTACTTTCCCGAGCTCGTCGAGGCCGTCAAGGCCGAACTACCCGAGAAGATCGTCATCGACGGAGAGATCGTGGTGCCGCGCGAGAAGAACGGTTCCACACGCCTGGACTGGGAGTCGTTGTCCGAGCGCATCCATCCCGCGGCGAGCCGAGTGACGATGCTGGCGGAGAAGACACCGGCGCAGTTCATCGGCTTCGATCTGTTGGCCGTCGGCGACGAGGATCTGACGGGTGAGCCGTTCTCGACGCGGCGGGCGCGATTGCTCGACGCGGTGGGCACGGGCGGGCCGAGTTGCTTCGTCACCTCGGCCACCGACGATGCGGCCGTGGCCGAGGACTGGTTCGAGCGGTTCGAGGGAGCAGGCCTCGACGGCGTCGTAGCGAAGAAGCTCGACGGGCCGTACCTGCCCAACAAGCGCGAGATGATCAAGATCAAGCATGCCCGTACCGCCGACTGCGTGTTGATCGGCTATCGAATTCACAAGTCCGGCAATGGCATCGGATCACTGCTGCTCGGCCTGTACGACGGCGAGGATCTGCGCATGATCGGCGGAGCGTCGGCGTTCACCGACAAGCGGCGGCTGGAGTTGCTCGAAGAACTCGAACCGCTCCGGCTCGGTGACGACGTCACCTACGACGGCGAGGCGACGCGTTGGAACTCGTCCAACGATCGCAATTGGATTCCGGTGCGCATCGAGCGAGTCATCGAAGTCGCCTACGACCAGATGGAAGGCGCGCGGCTGCGGCACGTGGCCAGGTTCCTGCGCTGGCGACCGGATCGCGATCCGCGCTCGTGCGCCTACGACCAGCTCGAAGTGCCGGTGCGCTACGACGTCGCCGATGTGATTGCTGGAGGGCGATAGGCATGGCCGCGAAAACACCACCGGCGTTCGTGCAGGCGGGCGAGCGCGAAGTGCGAGTGTCGAGTCCCGACCGCGTGATCTACGAAGCGACCGAACGCACCCCGGAGATCACCAAACTCCAGGTGTGCGAGTACTTCGCCGCGGTGGGCGAACCATTGATGCGGGCCATCGGCGACCGCCCGACCGCGATGGAGCGGTGGCCCGACGGCTACCGCGAGGGCATGCGATTGGCGCTCGGCCCCCAGGACAAGGAGGGCGACGGTTTCTATCAGAAGCGGTTGCCCAAGGGTGCGCCCGAGTGGATCGAGACCGTGAAGATCGCGTTCCCGAGCAAGCGTACTGCCGAGGAACTGTGTCCCTCCGAAACTGCGTCTCTGGTGTGGGCAGCCCAGATGGGCACGCTGACCTTCCATCCGTGGCCGGTACGACGACCGGACGTCGACCATCCCGACGAGCTGCGGCTCGATCTCGATCCGCAGCCCGGGACGACGTTTGCCGACGCCTTGCGGGTCGCCGATGTGACGCGAGAGTTGTTGGAGGAGTTGGGCTTACGCGGCTACCCCAAGACCAGCGGCAATCGGGGCATTCACATCTACGTGCGCATCGAGCCCGAGTACACCTTCGAGCAGGTGCGCCACGCGGCCATCGGCCTGGGCCGAGAACTCGAACGTCGCGACGAGGGGGTGACCACCAACTGGTGGAAAGAAGAACGCGGAGAACGCATCTTCATCGATTACAACCAGAACAACCGTGACCGCACCATAGCCAGCACGTGGAGTCTGCGAGCCCGGCCCGGAGCGACGGTGAGTACGCCGATGACGTGGTCGCAGTTGGCAGACGTCACCGATCCGCGTGACTTCAACCTCGTCACCGTGACGGACCTGGTGCAGGACGGCGACCCGTGGGCCGACATGGACACGAAGGCCTACTCACTGGAACCGCTTCTGCACCTGTGGGAAACACTGCCGGGTGGTGAGCTGAACTTCCCGCCCGACTACCCCAAGATGCCCGGCGAACCACCCCGAGTGCAGCCGTCGAAGAAGGTCGCCGAGCACTGGGATGCGGAAGGAAATCGCACCGACAGCTAGTTCCGCTCGGCCTGGGCAGGGTTGCACACCTCGGCCTGGGCAGGGTTGCACACTACGTAGCGTTGTCGACGGGATCCGGTCGATCGAGCCGTGTTCTGTGCAACCCGGCCCACCCTCACATGGATTCGAGTTCCCGGATCAACGTCGCCGCATCATATGGTCCGACGTGGCGGGTGAGGTTCTTGTCGCCGCGACCCAGGTAGAACGTCGGAGTGCCGCCCACATCGGAGGACGTGGCGTCGAGTTCGTCGTCCTCGACGCGCACCACGTAGTCGCCGGTGCGGATGTCGTCCTCGAATCTGTCCATGTCGAGGCCGAGTTCGCGTGCGTACCCGTCGATGTCGTCGGGTTCGAGGGCGTCGCTGTTGCGGAACAACACGTCGGCCATCTCCCAGAACTTGCCCTGCGCCGCGGCAGCCTCGCTGGCATACGCGGCGTAGCGGGCATGGGGGTGGTAGTCGTCCAGCGGCAGGTGTCGGTAGACGTACCGGAGGTCGTCGCCGAAATGCTTGCGTACCTCGGCGACGCTGCCGGTTGCTTTGCTGCAGAACGGGCATTCGAAATCGGCGTATTCGACGATCGTCAGCGGAGCGTCGACGGGCCCGCGGATGTGATCGCGCTTGGCGCTGACCGGACGCAGAATACGCAGCGACGCTTCGGCTTTCGGCGGGTGGATCCTCGCGTCGATGCGGAACAGAATCCAGCCGAGCAGGGCAGCGATGACCGAGGCCGCCAGCACGCCGACGCGGGCCTCGTCGGCCAGCAGCGGATCGTCGAGCGCGAGATCGATGATGAACAGCGAGATCGTGAATCCGATTCCGGACATCGCCGCACCGCCCGCGATGTGCGACATGGTCAGCCCCGGAGCCAGAGCCGAGGGTCGCAACTTCGCGAAAATGGCCGAGGCCCCGGTGATTCCGATGAGCTTGCCGAGCACCAGGCCGGCGATGATGCCCCAGGTGAGCGTCGACGTGGAGGCAGCCTTCAGGGTGTCCGAGCTGAGCACCACCCCGGCATTGGCGAGCGCGAAGATCGGCACGATGATGAACGCGGTGTACGGCTGATACAGGCGCATCAGTCTCTCGTTGACCGAGACGGCTTGATCCAGGCCGAGTCTCGCGGCGCGGGCGTATTCGGGATTCGGCGATTGACGGAAGGCGCGGGTGAGGTCCGAGGCTCGTTCCACCTCGGAGCGACGCGGCGGGTACACCGGAAGAATCAGTGCGATCATCACGCCGGCGAGCGTGGGGTGAACTCCCGACTCGTACATCGCGACCCACGTGAACAGTGCGACGACGAAGTACCCGACACCGCGCCACACTTCGAGCCGACGCAACAGGAAGATCAGTCCGAGCCCGATGAACGCCAACACCAACGGAACCACGTCGAGATCGTCGGTGTAGAAGAACGCGATGATCGCCAGCGCGCCCACGTCGTCGGCCACGGCCAGCGTCAACAAGAAGATCCGCAGCCGCGCGGCCTTCTTCGGGCCGAGTACCGCAAGGGCACCGAGCAGGAACGCGGTGTCGGTGGAGATGACCACGCCCCAGGCCTGGGCGGCCGGGCCGGAGGGGTTGAAGGCGAGGAACAGCAGCGCGGGTGCGGCCAGACCGGCGAGTGCAGCCACGATGGGAATCGCTGCGCGCGATCTGTCGGTGAGCTCACCCATCGCGAACTCGCGTTTGACCTCGAGGCCGACGACGAAGAAGAACAGCGCCATCAGCCCGTCGTTGACCCAGTGGGCGAGGTCGAGGGAGATGCCGTGCTCACCCACGGTGATCGACAGTTCGGTGTGCCAGAACGACTGATAGGTGTCACCGAGTGGTGAGTTCGCCCAGATCAGGGCGATCAACGTGGCCGCCAGCAGGAAGCCCGCGGCCAAGGTTTCACTGTTCTTCTCGCCGCGAGCCCGCGAGATCCGTTCGACGAATCGTGCCATCGGCCGGTCCGTCGGCGTGATCTGATCTGCCATCTGCAGCCCGGGTCCTTCCTCGGAGGTGTTGTGAAGCAGTCTGTACCAACACGGCGGTCGACGCTTTACTTCCACGCAGGTCAGTACCCTGGATGGTTCTCTTGCCGGGAAGCGTTGTCGAAGAGATGTGCACGACATATTCGGCGAACGGCATTAGTCCGCCGAGAATCGGGAATACGAGCCCGACTCACCCCTGCCACTAAGGAACATCCATGCGTGATTTCATCTGCCGCAAGTGCGGACAGAAGCTGTCGTTCGAGAACTCACTGTGTCTGAGCTGCTCGAGCGCACTCGGCTTCCATCTGCCGAGCAGAGCCCTCCTGGTGCTCCCGGACAAGGAAGACGGCATCTCCGAGGCCGAGGTGGACGGTGCCGTCTGGAAGACGTGCGCCAATCTCAACACCGCACGCTGCAACTGGCTGGTCGACGCATCCGATTCCGACGACCTGTGCCTGTCCTGCCGGCTGACGCGGACTCGCCCGGCCGACGACGACCTGGAGGCCATGGCCGCCTACGCGGATGCGGAGACCAACAAGCGTCGCGTCATCCTCGAGCTCACCGAGCTGGGTCTGCCGATCGTCGGACGGGACGAGGACGCGTCCACGGGTCTGATGTTCGATCTGCTCTCCAGCGCCAACCAGCAGGTGATGACCGGGCACAACAACGGTCTGATCACCCTCGACCTCGCCGAGGGCGACGACGTACACCGCGAGCAGCTCCGCGTGGAGATGTCGGAGCCCTACCGCACGCTGGTCGGGCACTTCCGTCACGAGATCGGCCATTACTACCAGATGGTGCTGGTCGGAGACGGTGAACACCGCGCGGCGTTCGAGGAACTGTTCGGCGATCCGGATTCGAGCTACCAGGATGCGCTCGATCGCCACTACAGCGAAGGTGCACCGGAGGGCTGGGAGGACACCTACGTCTCGTCCTACGCCACCATGCACCCCGCCGAGGACTGGGCCGAGACCTTCGCCCACTACCTGCACATCCGCGACACCCTCGACACGGCCGCGGCCTTCGGGATGGCACCGGCCGGATCCACCCTCGAAAGCCCGCTGCCCGGCGAGGTCGGCTTCGATCAGATCATCGACTGGTGGCTGCCGTTGTCGTGGGCACTCAACCAGATCAACCGATCGATGGGTCACCAGGACCTGTACCCGTTCGTGCTGCCGGCGACCGTCGTGAAGAAGATCGGCTTCGTGCACTCTCTGGTGGCACCCAGCGCTCTGTGAGCCTCGCTCACGGTCGTTGAGCTCAGCGCCCAGGGGCGTATCCTGTGTTGTCGGCATCCGCCGATACCGGGTACGCCCCCTGCGCATTAGTGGGCAGAGTGCAGTCGCGGGCAGAGTGCAGCAGTAGGACGAGGTGACCACCATCAGCGAGCAGACACTGAACGCGTCGGGTGCCATCCCGCGGGTTACCGACTTCCAGCTGAGTCGCCGGCTGGCCGAGGTGGCCGAGAAGCTGCGGCGTCAGCATTCCGATCCCGATCGCGTCCTGGCCATGATCACCGAGGCCGCGGTCGCTCAGGTCCCCAATGCCGAGTACGCATCCATCACGACGGTCATGCAGGGCAAGTTCGTGCACAGCGCAGCCCTTTCAGGAGAAGTTGCCGGGCACTGCGACAAGATTCAGGAGCAGCTGGGCGAGGGGCCCTGCCTCGAGTCGGCGATCGAACAGACGACCATCCGTATCGACGACATGGACAGCGAGACCCGCTGGCCACAGTTCACCGATGCAGCGTCTGCGCTCGGGGTCAAGAGCATGATCTGCTTTCAGCTCTACGTCGAAGGGTTCAACTTCGGCGCACTCAACCTGCATTCGACGCGAACCGGCGCGTTCTCGGCCGAGGCCGAATCCATCGGTTCGTTGTTCGCTGCGCACGCGGCCATCGCGTTCTCCAGCGCCCGGGAAGAACAGCAGATCAGGGCCGCGCTGACCAGCCGGGATCTGATCGGGCAGGCCAAGGGCATGCTGATGGAACGCTACAATCTCAATTCGCAGGCGGCATTCGCGTTGCTGGCCAAGCTCTCTCAGGACACCAACGTCAAGCTGGCCGATCTCGCCGTGCAGTTGGTCGACGACGCGGCGAAGTCCACCCAATAGCGACCGGGGCCTCGGGCCTCATCGCACGTCGAGTCCGTCGGTGCTGGCGACCGATACGGCGGGAACATCGGTGGCGATGAACACCTCGATCCGCACGTCCTCGTCCAGATAGCGGCTCAGTGCGGCCAGTCCGGTTGTGGCAGCGATGATCTCGTGAACCCGGTCGCCCGAGATGGGATAGTCGTCCACGTCGTGACGCCAATGCGCGGCCACCAGTGTGCCTCCGGCCTCCAGCCGCCCGACGATGCGGCTCATGGCGGCCGCCAGGTCGTCGTCGTCGAGGTAATAGCCCACCTCGCTGACGACGATCAGATCGAACTTCTCGTGGGGATTCGGCAACGCAGATACGTCGTCGGAGAGGGACCACAGTGCGAAATCGACTGCAGCACTCTCGCCTACGCGCGCGCGAGCCGTATCGAGTGCGCTCTGCACCACGTCTGTCGACACCAGATGCTCGCAGCGGGCAGCGAGCTGTTCGGTGAGCACACCGATGGAGCAACCGGGTTCGAGGCCGCGTCGATAGTGCGGCTTGGGCAGCGATGCGAGGGTGAGGGCATACTTGCGACGCTCGTACCACTTGCTGTCGAGCATGAACGGATCCTCGTGCGCGGCATACACATCGCGGAAGTATTCCGGACTCAAGCTCATGCGGACAGCCTACTCATGCGAAGACGACTTCGAACGGACGTCGGAACCGCGTCAGGATGTGCGGTGGCAACACTGCGCGATCTGCCGGGTGATCGGACAGCGGTCGAATCTGAGATTCGAAACGCTCGATCGACGCCCGTTTCGCCTCGACGGCGTGCGCGGGCAGGTCGATGCGGCGACTGCGTGACCACGGCACCGCCCGGTGTTCGGGAGTTGCCCAGTGCCACATCCAGATCGGATATTCCACCACCGGTATCCCCACGACGGCGGCTGCGGTGAGGCAGGCACGCGCCGTGGCTTCGTGATCGGGGTGGCCGTCCCCGCGCCACGGCGTCAGGCACCAGGTACCCGGAGTGGCGTCGAGCAGCGGTACCAGCGCGCGGGCCAGAGCGTCCTCGTGCCGCTCGACCTCGCCGTCGGTGAACTGCAGCCGCGTCGGCGGCTGAACGATGCCCAGTTCGGCGAGGGCACGCTCGGACTCGACGGGCCGCAGGGCGCGCAGGTCCTCGGCCGACACCGTCGGAGATCCCGGATGCGAACCGTCGCCGTCGGTGACCGCGACGACCCGTACGTCGACACCTGCGGCTGCGGCCATCGACAGCAACCCACCGACGCCCAGTACTTCGTCGTCGGGATGGGGTGCCACGACGACCATGGTGACGACATCGCTCCAGTGCAGACCGGGAATCGACCAATCTGCGGACAGCCAGTCCGATTCGGCGGTACCGAGGTCGACGTCGGCGTCGAATGCGTTCTCTACCAAGGGTTGTCTTCCTGTGCGATGTCGTGTCCGAGGGCTTCGAGGTCGCGTTCGGCGTGGCTCTGTCGCAGATAGACGGTGAGGTCGGCGACGCGTCGAGCATGCTCTGCGTCTGCGCACAGCGGGCCGGCACCGAGCGCTCGCCCGACGCGGTCGATGCACTGCGTGGCGGCATCCTCGACGACGGCGCGCACGATGCGAGCACGGATCCGAGCGCGGCCGGAGCGGTCGAACGGATCTGCATCGACCTCGGCTGCCGCGGTGGTCAGGGCACTCGACGCGGCTCCGAGAGCCGATGCGATGGCACCGAGGTGAGCGGCGCGATGTGGGTCGGGACGCGAGCGCACGGTCGAATGAAGGGTGTCGGCCACCGCGCAGGCGCTACCGAACCAGACGGCCGACACTCCGATCGCCCCATGCCAGAAGCCCGGCCGGGTCAGGTAGTCCGTCGGTCCACCGACCACGACAGCGGGGACACGATCGAATGCCACCGAGCCCGAGTCGCTCTCGCGCATTCCGACGGCATGCCACGTGTTCGGCACCGGGGCAGCACCCGGATGAGTCAGGTCCACTGCGAACAATCGCGGCTCGCCGTCGACGCGAGCGGTCACGAGTGCGTGGGTGCAGACGGACGCCCCCGAACACCACGGCTTGGTCCCGGACAGGAGCCACCCCGAATCGCCGCGTACCGCTTCCAGAATCGGAGCCGGGGGTTCCGCAGCCCACACGCCCCAGATCTGGCCACGCTCGGGCGTCGGGCCGTCGAGCTCGTGCAGAATCGCGATCGCATCGGTGTGTGCCTCGGCCCAGCGGCCCAGGACGGTGTCGTGCCGACCCAGCGCAGCCAGCGACTGCCACCGGTGGTCTGTGTTTCCCGAGCCGGGGAGAGCCAGATCCAACCGCCCGTCCGCCTCGAACGCGAGAAACTGCGCGCGTAACGCCGACTCGAGATCGGTGGTGCGATCGGGGGTGTCGACGAATCCGGTGTCGGTCATGCAGAAGGCTCCAGAGAACGAAGGAAGCCGGCCATACCGTCGGGTGCTCTGCCGCGCAGGCGGCCCGAAGTATCGACCGGAATGTCACACACCCTGCGGCACACGGTGCCGCCGAGCTCCAGACGACGGACCAGGTCGTGATCCTCGCCGGTGGCGAGCGGCGCGAACCCGCCGACCGCCCAGTAGTCCGTCGCCCGAACACCCAGATTGGCACCGTGCACGTGGGGATGGCCCGCCTCGTTCACGTACTGAGCGTCGTAGGAGGAGCGCAGTGCTTCGTCGTCGACGATGCGGTCCTCGAACCGCACCGACACCGTCCCGACGACAGCCCTGGCACCCTCGGCGGCGTGCCGCAGATGCCCCACCAGCCACTGCTCGCCCACCGTCGAGTCGGCGTCGGTGGTGGCGTACCACGTGTCGGCGCGGCCCAGACCGCCGTTCAGGTCCGCTGCGAATCCGGCCGCCCGCGCGGCTCCCACGTTGCGATGGGCCACCGTCACGACCGAGACGGACGGGTGACGCGCCGCGACACGCGCCGAACCGTCGGTGCACGCGTCGAGAACGACCGTCGTGGATACCGTCACCGGGGCGACGTCGGCGACGCGACGTGCGGCGTTCGTCAGAGCATCCAAGCAGGCGTCGAGCAGATCCTGTTCGTCGTGTGCGGGCACGACGACGACGATGCGACGGACTGGAGTGCTGGTATCGACAGTCACGAGCCACCCTTTCGGACACCGGACCTCGAGCCCGTTGCGGAACCGCCGGTGGCTGGACGGAGTACGTTGCATGCGACATACCCGTTCGCAGACGATCGACACCTACGGCTCGAAGAAGGGGCTCGGGTGGCGGGAAGCTACTCGTCGTCGTGGATTCCGTCGTCGTTTTCGGCAATATCCGATTAGCAAAAGTCCGGGTGGTATGTGTTAATGGGCGTTGCCCCGCGGCAGCACTGCTACTGGGCATCACGACGCAGTACGAAGGATGGTCGGGTCACATGGCAACTCAGGTTCGCACTCGCAGGTTCGCCCGCATCGGGGCAATTTTCGCAGGTACGGCGCTCGCCGCCTCTGCAGCATTCGGATCTGCCCAGGCGGCTCCGCTGTGGCCGGGTGGCCCCGACGTGTCGATCCCCGGCCTGCCCGGATCCTCGGACCCGGCGGCACCCGCACCCGCCCCACAGCAACGGGTGGCACCGCTGGCCCCGGCGAACTTCGCCGACCCCAGCATCAGCCCGTCCGGCGGCGAGGTCGTCGGAGTGGCGCAACCCATCGCGATCCGCTTCGACGAGGCCATCGGAGATCGCGACGCCGCACTGCGCGCCATCCGCGTTACCACGAACCCGTCCGTGGACGGCCACTTCTACTGGATCAACGACACGCAGGTGCGGTGGCTGCCCAACGAGTTCTACCCGGCGCACACCCAGGTGACGGTCGAAGCAGGCGGAGCGAAAGCCGAGTTCTCCACCGGCGACTCGATCATCACCACGGCCGACGACAACACCAAGCAGATCACCGTCACCCGCAACGGCGAGGTCGTTCGCACGATGCCCACCTCCATGGGCAAGGTCGGCCACGAAACCCCGAACGGCACCTACATCGTCGGCGAGCGCTTCCGCGACATGTACATGGACTCCTCCACCTACGGGGTGCCGGTGGATTCCGAAGAGGGCTACCGCACGTACGTCGAGTACGCCACGCGCATCTCCTACAGCGGCATCTTCGTCCACGCGGCACCGTGGTCCGAGTCGCAGCAGGGCTACTCCAACTCCTCGCACGGCTGCCTCAACGTCAGCACCGAAGACGGCAAGTGGTTCTTCGAGAACGCCCAGAAGGGTGACCCCGTCATCGTCGTCAACACCGACGGCGGCACCCTGAGCGGATCCGACGGCCTCGGAGACTGGAACCGCTAGTGCCTGCGGCAGTGGTGTGGTTATGTGCCCTCCGCGGCACATAACCACACCACTGCGCAGCATTTGGTTTGCGTGACGGCACCAGTTGGGGCCGCGTTCACCATTCGTTAGCCGCGACTGAGCACAGTCCTCGCGGTGAGTGCAACAACCGAACGAGTGCTGCCCACGGCAGGCAAGAAGAGCTTCTTCTCGCGGCCGTGGACCGATTACGCACTGTTCCTGATTCTCGTGGGACCCAACCTGGTTCTGTTGGCGGTCTTCACGTACCGCCCGTTGGTGGAGAACTTCCAGTTCTCGTTCTTCGACTGGAACCTGTCCTCGCCCACGTCCACGTTCGTCGGATTCGAGAACTACCGCGAATGGGCGTCCCGCGACGACACGTGGCAGATCGTCGGCAACACCGTCGTGTTCACCGTGGCCGCCGTCGTCGGCTCGTTGGTGCTCGGTCTGATACTTGCGCTGCTGCTCGATCGTAAACTGCGGGGCCGCAACTTCGTTCGCTCCGCAGTGTTCGCGCCGTACGTGATTTCCGGTGCCGCGATCGGTATCGCATTCCAGTTCGTCTTCGATCCCAACTTCGGACTCGTCCAGGACCTGATGCGCAGATTCGGCCTCGGTGCGGTCCCGGATTTCTATCAGGATCCGAAATGGGCGATGGTCATGATCACCGTCACCTACTTGTGGAAGAACCTGGGCTACACCTTCGTCATCTATCTCGCGGCGCTGCAGGGTGTGCGCAAGGAATTGATGGAAGCGGCCGAGATCGACCAGGCCGGCCGCTGGACCACGTTCCGCAAAGTGCTTCTGCCGCAACTGCGTCCGACGACGTTCTTCCTCTCGATCACGGTGTTGCTCAACTCCCTTCAGGTCTTCGACATCATCAATGTCATGACGCGCGGTGGCCCACTGGGCACCGGAACCACCACGATGGTCTACCAGGTCTACGAGGAAACGTTCCGCAACTTCCGGGCCGGCTACGGGGCGACCGTCGCGACCATCCTGTTCCTCGTGCTGTTGATCGTCACTCTCGTACAGGTACGAATCATGGATCGGGACGATCAGCGATGACCTTGGTGAGCAAGCCCGATGCTGCAGTCCCGGAAAAGCCTTCGCTCGGTCGGGACCCGCAGCGCACGCGTCGCAGCGCGAATGTCCTCGGCTACGCGGCCATGGTTGCCGTCCTGCTGATGATCGGCCTACCGCTGTTCTGGATTCTGGTCACCTCGTTCAAGGACCGACCCGACATCTACGTTCAACCGGTCACGTGGTGGCCCAGCACTTTTCACCCCCAGAACTACGACGAGGCGACGACGGAGGTGCCGTTCTTCACGTACCTGCGCAACTCGATCGTCATCACCACGGCGGTCGCGTCGATCAAGTTCGTCCTCGGTGTGCTCAGTGCATACGGCCTGGTCTTTCTGCGATTCCCGGGCAAGAACATCGTCTTCCTCGTCATCATTGCCGCGCTGATGGTGCCCAACCAGATCACCGTCATCTCCAACTACTCGCTCATCTCCGAGCTCGGTTGGCGAAATTCGTTTCAGGGCATCATCATTCCGCTGGCAGGCGTTGCATTCGGTACCTTCCTGATGCGTAACCACTTCCTGTCGCTGCCACCGGAGATCATCGAGGCCGCGCGCATGGACGGCGCGGGCCCGGTGCGGTTGATGTTCCGCGTCATCCTGCCGCTGTCGGGTCCGACGATGGTGGCGTTCGCGATCATCACCATCGTCACCGAATGGAACGAATACCTCTGGCCGTTCCTGATGTCCGACGACTCGTCGGTTGCTCCGCTCCCGGTCGGCCTGACGCTGCTCCAGAACAGCGAGGGCTACACCAACTGGGGAGCGGTCATGGCCGCGACAGTGCTCACCATTCTGCCGATTCTTCTCGTCTTCCTCGTCCTGCAGCGCCACATGATCAAGGGCCTCACCTCCGGTGCGGTCAAGGGCTGATCCACCTCACTATCAGGAGTCGAACACCATGGCACACATCATCAATCGGCGTGGCTTCCTCACGCTCACCGGTGCGGCTGCGGCCGCTGCAGCCCTCGCGGCGTGCAGCGGTCCCGGATCGGGCTCGTCCGGCGGCGGCGGCGTCGAAGGCGATGCGAACACCATCAACTTCTGGTCGAACCACCCGGGCAAGTCCCAGGAATTCGAGAAGGAGCTGATCTCGCGGTTCCAGGCGCAGAACCCCGGACTGACGGTCAACCTCATCGACGGCGGCAAGAACTACGAGGAGGTGTCGCAGAAGTTCAACGCGGCGCTCTCGGGCAACGATGTGCCCGACGTCGTCGTACTCTCGGATGTCTGGTGGTTCAACTACGCACTCACCGGTGCGATCGAGCCCCTCGACAAGCACTTCTCTGCGGCCGGGGTCGACCAGTCCGATTACGTGGATTCGCTTCTTGCCGATTACAACTGGAACGGGAGCCACTGGGCTCTGCCGTACGCGCGCTCGACTCCGCTGTTCTACTACAACAAGGCCGTCTGGTCGGCAGCCGGCCTGCCCGATCGCGGACCGGCCACGTGGCAGGAATTCGACGAGTGGGGCCCGCGGATCCAGGCCGTCGTCGGAAACGGCAAGCTCGCCCACGGCTGGGGCAACGCCGTCGACTATCTCGGGTGGACGTTCGAGGGACCGATCTGGACGTTCGGCGGATCGTACTCCGATCAGTTCGAGCTGAAGTTCGACGACCCCAATACCATTGCAGCAGGCAAGTTCCTGCAGGACATGATCCACACCAAGAAGTACGCGGCGGTCTCCAACGACATCGCCAACGACTTCGCCGCGGGCATCCTCGCCTCCACGATCGCCTCCACCGGAGACCTGTCCACCATCACCAAGGGTGCCGCGTTCGAGTTCGGTACGGCCTTCCTGCCGGCCACCGACGGTGCGCCCGGATGCCCCACCGGCGGCGCGGGTCTGGCCATCCCGGCCAAGATCTCCGACGAGCGAAAGGTGAACGCGCTCAAATTCATCGATTTCGTCACCAACGGTGCCAACACTGCGTACTTCTCTCAGAACACCGGGTACATGCCGGTCCGCAAGTCGGCGCAGCAGGACCCGTCGGAAATCGCGTTCCTCGAGGCCAACCCGAACGCGAAGACAGCCGTGGACCAGTTGGCGCGTACCCGCTCCCAGGACGCTGCCCGCGTGTTCGTGCCCGGCGGCGACAAGATCATCGGTAGCGGTCTCGAGCAGATCGCTCTGCAGAATGCCGACGTCGCAACGACATTCGCGTCCGTCTCGGATCAATTGCAGCAGATCATCGACCGTCAGATCACCCCGAAGCTGCCGAAGTAATGGCGACCGTTCACTATGCGGGTGTCTCGCACAGGTACCCGGGCGCGGACTCTCTCGCTGTCGACACGCTCGAACTCGACATAGCGGACGGCGAGTTCATCGTGCTGGTGGGGCCGTCCGGATGTGGAAAGTCGACGAGTCTACGGATGTTGGCCGGCCTCGAATCCGTCGAGAGCGGCCACATCGACATCGGCGGAGTGGACGTCACCTCGCTCGCCCCACGGGCGAGGGACGTCGCGATGGTGTTTCAGAACTACGCGCTGTACCCCAACATGACCGTCGGCGACAACATGGGCTTCGCACTGCGAAACGCGGGAATGAGCAAGGCCGACACTGCGGCTCGTGTACTGGACGCCGCGAGGATGCTCGAACTCGAGCCGCTGCTGGGTCGCAAGCCCGGCAGGCTCTCCGGTGGGCAGCGGCAGCGAGTGGCCATGGGGCGAGCCATCGTTCGTCAACCCAAGGTGTTCTGCATGGACGAGCCGCTGTCCAACCTCGACGCCAAATTGCGAGTGTCGACGAGGGCCCAGATCGCCGGACTGCAGAAGCGATTGGGTACCACCACCGTGTACGTCACCCATGATCAGGTCGAGGCGATGACAATGGGTGACCGGGTTGCGGTGTTGCGGGACGGCAAGTTACAGCAGATCGCCGCACCGCGGGAGCTGTACGACAATCCCGTCAATACCTTCGTCGCCGGGTTCATCGGGTCTCCCGGCATGAACCTCGTCGACGCTCCCGTGCACGAGGGCGCTGCGGTCCTCGGAGACGTTCGGATCCCTGTTCCGTCGTCGGCGGGCCACCGCGTCGTCGTCGGGGTTCGGCCGGAATCGTGGGAGCTCGTCGGCGAACATGCGGGTGGACTCCGGCTCACCGTCGAATTGATCGAGGAATTGGGTGCGGAGTCGTTCGTGTACGCCTCGGCACCCAACGCCGACGGTCAGTGGACGACGCCCTCGGGACGTATTTCGGTGAGGGTGGATCGCAAGCTGTCGGTCGCCCTCGCCGAGACCGTCCGGTTGAAGCCGGTGCTCGACGAACTGTTCTTCTTCGACTCCGCTACCGGCCTGCGGTTGTCCTGACGGGTTCACCCAGATCCACCGGAAGTGTTGCCCACCCATGCAATACGCGCGTGTCGCGACGGGTTCCCTCGCCTGCCGAACGCAGGTTGGGGAACCTGTCGAACAACGTCTTCAGACCCACCTCCGACTCTGCCTTCGCCAGCGCTGCGCCCAGGCAGTAGTGGCGTCCGCCGGAGAACGACAGGTGCTTACCCGCGTTGTCGCGGGTGACGTCGAACCGGTCGGGGTCCTCGAACACCAGCGGATCGCGGTTGGCACCGGCCAGCACGAGGACGACCAGTGAGTCCTTCGTGATCGGCACACCCTCCACGACGACGTCGTGCTTGGCCGCCCGAGCAGTCAGCTGAACGGGAGATTCCATCCGCAACATCTCGTCGATCGCGGTCGGCCAGTGCGATGGATCCTGTTGCAGCACAGCCAGTTGATCTGGATGATCGAGCAGGAGTTGGATGCCGCTTCCGAGCAGATTGACGGTTGTCTCGAACCCGGCCGCCAATACCAATCCTGCCGTGGCCCTGAGCTCTTCGTCGTTCAGGCCGATGCCCTCGTCCTCGGCGGCGATCAGTTGGCTCATCAGGTCGTCGCCGGGGTTGCGGCGAAGCTCGGCGATGTGCTGCGAGAGCCAGGCGTCGAAACCGATGAGGCCACGCTCCACCTGCTTGAACTGGCTCCACGAGATACCGATGTCGAGGCTGGGTGCCGCCATTTCGCCGAATTCGAGGACGCGCTGATTGTCCTTCTCCGGAACACCAAGGATGCGGCCGATGACTGCGACGGGAAGGCGAGCACAGTATCGGTCGACGATGTCGACGACAGAGCTGCCGTCGGTCAGTTCGTCGAGTAGCGCGTCCGCGGTTTCCTGCACCTGATCTCGCATCTGCGCGACCGCCCGGGCGGTGAAGACCGAGGACACCAGCTTGCGGTAGCGGGTGTGATCGGGCGGTTCGACCGACAGCAGGGACGGCGGGAGGATCGGATGCAGGGCACCGGAGCGGGTGTGGCGTTCCACCCACTTCAGCGGTGCCGGCAGCGTGCCGCCCAGCTGGGTGACCCGAAAATCGTCGGAGCGCAGCAGCGCGAACGCCACCCGGTGATGCACGGTGATGTTGGAGATTCGGGTCTTCACCAGCGGTGCCGTCGCCCGCAGTTCCTCGTACACCGGCGTCGGATTTGCCCGCGTCGCGGGATCGGCGACCAGCATGGCCTGCCGGTCACCGGCGGCCGCAGCACGCTTGGCTCCGAACCTGATGACCCCGTGTGCCGCGATCCACCGTACGAATTCCCTCATCCGACTGTCCTCCCCGTTGTCCCGCCCTATGTGAGTGGTTTCTCGTAGCAGACTACGAAGTTCCACTCACGTGCTACCAGATCTTGACGCGCTTCCCCGGGTCCAAGTACAGCGCATCACCGGGCTGAACGTCGAACGCTTCGTGAAAACTGTCCAGATTGCGCACGACTCCGTTGCACCGGAACTCCGGCGGCGAGTGCGGATCGACGGCGAGACGACGGATCGCTTCGGCGTCTCGTGCCTTGGTGCGCCATACCTGCGACCAGCCGAAGAACACGCGCTGCAACCCGGTCAGGCCGTCGAGCACCGGTGCGTCCTTGCCCTCGAGCGAGATCTCGTAGGCGGCGACGGCGATGGACAGGCCACCCAGATCGCCGATGTTCTCACCGATGGTGAATTCGCCGTTGACCTTGTGGCCGGGCAGTGCCTTCGGCTCGAATTCGTTGTACTGCTCGATCAGGGCTGTGGTGCGCTTACCGAATTCGGTGCGGTCGCTGTCGGTCCACCAATCCACCATGTTGCCGTCGCCGTCGTATTTGGCACCCTGGTCGTCGAATCCGTGCCCGATCTCGTGCCCGATGACGGCTCCGATTCCGCCGTAGTTGGCTGCGTCGTCGGCCTCGGCGTCGAAGAACGGCGGCTGCAGAATGGCTGCGGGAAAGACGATTTCGTTCATCCCGGGGTTGTAGTAGGCGTTGACGGTCTGCGGCGTCATGAACCATTCGTCGCGATCGACCGGTCCGCCGAGCTTGTCGAGATCACGCTGATAGTCGGCTTCGTAGCCGCGGCGGTAGTTGCCGAGCAGATCGTCGGCGGTGATGTCGACGCTCGAGTAGTCGCGCCAGCGGTCGGGGTAGCCGATCTTGGGAGTGAACTTGTCCAGCTTGTCCAAGGCTTTGCGGCGCGTCTCCGGGCTCATCCATTCGAGTTCGGAGATGTTGCGGCGGTAGGCCTCGGTGAGGTTGTCGACGAGCACCTGCATGCGTGCCTTCGAGTCCGCCGGGAAGTGGCGTTCGACGTAGAGCTTGCCGACGGCCTCGCCGAGGACGTCCTGTACGAGCGAGACGCCGCGCTTCCAGCGCTCGCGGTTCTCCTCGGTTCCGGTCAGCGTCGTTCCGTAGAACGCGAAGTTCTCGTCGACGAGTGCGCTGGTCAGGAACGGAGCCCGGGCATGGACGACGCGCCACGCGAGCCACGCCTTCCACGTCTCGATGTCCTCCGACGTCCACAGGGACACGAACGTGTTGACGAACGGTGGCTGGCGCACGACGATCTCGGCGAACTGTTCGGTGGTGCCGCCGAGGCCGGAAATCCATGCGGTCCAATTGAATCCGGGCTCGTTCTGCACCAGAGTGTCGAACTGGACGAGGTTGTAGCTCTTCTCGGCGTCGCGCCGGGCGACGACGTCCCAGTGGCCCGCGGCGATCTTGTGCTCGAGATCGAACACCGTCTGTGCGTCGTATTCGACGCCGCTGAGCGCGAACATCTTCGCGATGTGCGCGATGTAGCTCGCGCGGATGTCGGCGTACTCGTCCTGGCGGTAGTACGACTCGTCGGGCAAGCCGATTCCGGACTGGCTGAAGTGCACCAGGTAGCGGTCGGATCGCTTGGCGTCGGTGTCGACGTAGTGAGCGATACCGCCGCCGACTCCGGTGCGTTGCAGAGAGCCGAGAACGCCTGCGAGCGTGACCAAGTCGGTCGCATCGGCAACGGCGGCGAGCTCGTCGGCGATCGGGGTGGTGCCGAGCTGTTCGGCCCGGTCGGCGTCCATGAAGCTCGAGAACAGGTCGCCGATCTTCTGTGCGTCGCTACCGGCGGGCGGATTCGCGGCCGCCGATTCTTCGATGATGGTCTGTACATCGACCTCGGCGCGGTCGTACAACGTCCGGAACGCACCGTCGACGGCGCGGTCGGCGGGAATGCTGTAGTCCTCCAGCCATTTGCCGTTGACGTGCACGAAGAGGTCGTCCTGCGCGCGTGTGTTCTCGTCCTGGTAGCTGAGATCGATGCCCGAGTTCACTACTGAAGTCATGTATCCATCTTTACACTCTTGCGCTCGATTGAACGGGTGTTTAATGTGCTGTACATGCGTTCAGCATCCGAGGATCTGACCACTCGCGCGCGGATCCGCGACACCGCGATCGACGTCTTCGGCGTGCAGGGTTTCACCGCCGGTGTGCGGTCCATCGCCAGCGCCGCCGGCGTCTCACCCGGGCTGCTCAACCACCACTTCGGGTCCAAGGACGGACTTCGCGCGGCGTGCGACGAGTACGTCCTGCGTACGATCCGCGAATCGAAGGCCGCCTCGGCCGGTCCTACCGGGGTGATGGAACAGCTTGCTCGCATCGACGAGTACGCACCGCTCGTCGCCTACATCGTGCGGAGCTTCTCCTCGGGCGGAGCGCTGGCCCGAGAGTTGTTCGAGCACATGGTCGACGACGCGGTCCGGTACCTCGACGACGGAGTGCGCGACGGCCGATTCACACCCAGCCGCGACCCCGCGGCGCGCGCCCGGTTCCTGACGCGCCAGAACGTGGGCGGTCTGCTGTTGTACGTGCAGATGGCCGGCCCGGACGTCGATTTCCGTGCGGCTCTGAGCGCGCTCGGTGACGAGGTCATGTTGCCGGCACTCGAGCTGTACACCGATGGATTGTTCACCGATTCCCGAATCTTGGACACCTATCTGGAGGCCGAGCAATGACCGACGCCATCGCAGTCGACGATCTGGTGAAGACGTTCGGTTCGGTCCGGGCCCTCGACGGCCTGGACCTGCACGTCGAGACCGGTGATGTGCACGGCTTTCTCGGCCCCAACGGGTCGGGTAAATCCACCACGATCCGCGTCCTGCTCGGTCTCGTGCGCGCGACGTCGGGGACGGTCCGGTTGCTCGGCGGTGATCCGTGGGCAGACGGCGTCGCACTGCATCGACGGCTGGCCTACGTTCCCGGAGATGTGACGCTGTGGCCGTCGTTGACCGGCGGGGAGGTGATCGATCTGCTCGCCAGGATGCGCGGCGGTATCGACTCCGGCCGCCGGGCGGAGCTGATCGAACGGTTCTCGCTCGACCCAGGAAAGCGGAGTCGCACCTATTCGAAGGGCAATCGCCAGAAGGTCGCTCTGATCTCGGCCCTGGCATCGAACGTGGAGCTGCTGCTCCTCGACGAGCCCACTTCCGGTCTCGATCCCCTGATGGAGCAGCAGTTCGCCGAATGCGTGAAAGATGCTGCGCGACGCGGAGTCACGGTGCTGCTGTCCTCGCACATCCTGTCCGAGGTGGATGCGTTGTGCAGTTCGGTCACCATCATCCGGGACGGGCGCACGGTGGACACCGGGACCCTGGCGTCGATGCGGCACCTCACTCGCACGACGATGACCATCACTGTGGATCGAGTACCCGGCGATCTCGACAGGCTCACCGGGGTCAGTGGGGTGACCGTGGACGGGTCCACGATTACCTGCACGGTGGAGAACGAGGCGCTCGCTGCGGTGATGCACGTCCTGGCCGACGCAGGCGTGCAGAGCATGATCAGCTCCGCGCCGACTCTCGAAGAGCTGTTCCTGAGGTACTACGCATGAACAGCCTGAGCGGCACAGCGGGATTGCTGCGGTTGTATCTACGCCGCGACCGACTCGTGTTGCCGATCTGGGTCGTTCTGCTCGGAGCGCTCCCGCTGCTGTACGCGGTCAGCTTCGAGGGGCTGTATCCGACGGCGGCAGACCGTCGAGCGTTCTATCTCGGCACCGAGGCAGTGCCGGCGCAAGCGGCTCTCGTAGGGCCGATCTTCGGTAGCGACCTCGGTGCCCTGGTGTCGTGGCGCGCTGGACTGATGCTGACCCTCGTTCCGTTGGCGGCGATCCTCACTGGCGTTCGGCATACCCGCGGTGAGGAGGACGCGGGTCGTGTCGAACTGGTCGGGTCGACTGCAGTGGGCAGATTTGCAGGACTGACGGCGGCCGTGCTCCTGGCGGGCGGCGGCGTGGTGGCGACGGGAATGCTGACGTTCGTCTCGCTGTGGGCGTTCGGTCTGCCGGTGGCCGGGAGCGTCGCGTTCGGTGCCTCGATCGTCGTCGTCGGTGCGGTGTTCGTCGGCTGCGCGGGGCTGGCAGCACAGGTGGCGTCCGGGGCTCGCGCGGCTCGCGGCTATGCCCTCGGCGTGTTGGCCGCAGCGTTCGTTCTCAGAGCGATCGGCGACATCGGTTCGGGAACCCTGTCGTGGTTCTCGCCGATCGGGTGGTCGGCGCAGGTGCGGCCGTTCGCCGACGAACGGTGGTGGCCGCTGTTGCTGTCGCTGGCGACCGCTACGGCGTTCGTCGCCGCAGCGTTCGTGGCAGCGAATCGACGCGATCTCGGCAGTGGTCTGCGGGCCGAACGCCGCGGCCGGGTGGCTGCCGTTCCGTCACTGTCCGGTCCCGTCGCCCTCGCGTGGCGACTGTCCCGCGGAACCACCGTCGTCTGGACCCTCGGCCTCGCCCTGTTCGGTATCGCGATCGGGTCGTCCACGGACGGCATCGGCGATCAACTCGGCAGCAGCGCCGCCATCAGCGACGCACTGGGCAAGTTCGGCGGCACCACGATCGAACAGTCGTTCATCGCCGTCGTGCTGAGCATGGTCGGCATCATGGTGGCGGCCTATTCCGCGTCGGCCGTGCTACGTCTGCACAGCGAGGAAGAGTCGGGTCTGGCCGAGATCGTGCTGGCCACCGGCATCTCACGCCGTCGGTGGGCGGCGGGGTATCTACTCTTCGCCGTCCTCGGCCCGGTGTGGCTACTGCTGGTCGTCGGCCTCACCATCGGGCTGACGTACGGGTCGGCAACCGGCGACATGTCGCGCGAACTGCCGTCCGCCGTGGTCGGCGCTCTGGCTCAGCTCCCGGCCGTGTGGGTGGTGACGGCCATCGGCGTGGCTCTGTTCGGCGCGGTACCTGGGTTCGCGACCGTCCTGTGGGCGGTCCTGGGCGGCTTCGTTGTCCTGGGACAGATCGGGGCGGTGGTCGGGCTGCCACAGTGGTCACAGGACATCTCGCCGTTCACCCACCTGCCAAAGCTGCCAGGTGGAGAGTTCTCAGTGACGCCCTTGCTGTGGCTCGTCGCCATCGCCGCCGCCGCAGGCGGTATCGGAATCACCGCGCTGCGCCGACGGGATGTCCGCGGCTGAGTGAATCAGCCGCGAATCAGTTCGGTGTCGAGTCGTCGTACTGATTCTCGACGTTCTGCTGGAATTCGTCGGCACACTGCTGCTGCGCTGCAGAATCGCTGCCTGCGTTGCTGATGCAATCGGTGAAGTCTTGTCCACCGACTGCGTTGAACAAACCGATGCCGGCAACGACGAGAACGACCGACAATGCTGCGGCCACAAAACCCAGGATGATCGCGATGAGGGACACGGTGCCGTTGGTGGCGACGCGCTTTTTGTACCTCGACCGACCGATGAAGCCGAGAACAATGGCGATCAGGCCGAGGAGAATTCCGCCGATGACGGTCCAGGAGAACAGCACACCCAGAATCGCCAGGACCAGTGCGACCGTGCCGACGGTGTTCTTCGGTGCTACCGGCTGTTGCTCGTATCCACCCTGCTGGTATCCACCCTGCTGGGGGTACTCGCCGGGTGAAGGATAGTTTCCGGGCGGGGGATAGTCATTCGACACGTCTGATACCTCCGAGATCGGCGATCGTGAACGCTCGGAGTGTATGCAGATCTCTGTCGTGCGCGCAGACGCCACGTGCCCCCGTGATCAACTTGTCATCGAGCGTTCCTGTCAGCCGCCCAGTCGCGAGTGCATCTCCCAGATCAGGATCTCGGCTGGTTCCGAGGATGTAATTCGCTGTCCGCCAGTGGAACTCATGCGTACCGCGTCACCCTCGTACAGTTCTCCGACACCCTCCATCGAGACGGTGCCGCGGACCACGAACACGTGCACGAACGGTGCGTCGGGAACGGTCACGGTCGAATCCGGTGTCAGTCGCGCAGCGTGCAACGCGGCCGATTTCTGGCCGATGCCGATGGCCGTCTGACCACGGTGTCGGTTCATTCCCGACGCGACGGTGACGAGTCCGCCGCGCAGCAGTTCGTCGTCGATCTCGAGTTGCTCGTAGCCCGGTGCGGTGCCGGGACTGTCGGGTATCACCCACATCTGTACGAAGCGGACGGGTTCGGTGTGCCGATTGCCGTCGATACTCCAGGAGTCGTTCTTCTCCGAGTGCATGATGCCTTTGCCCGCACTCATCCGTTGCGCCAGTCCGGGATAGATGATGCCGGAGTGCCCGATCGAATCCTGATGCACCAGAGAGCCCTGCACCACCCACGTGATGATCTCCGTGTCGCGGTGCGGATGCGTCTCGAATCCCTGCCCGGCGGTGACGATGTCGTCGTTGTTGACCAACAACAGGCCGTGGTGGGTGTTCTCGGGGTCGTAGTGCTGGCCGAAAGAGAACGAGTGCTTCGAGTCGAGCCAGGACACACGGGTTTTCGGTCGATCACCGGCACGATGCACGTCGATGTGGGCGGTCAGTGGAGCGGACATGTCCCCACTGTACGAGCATGTCGATGCACCGGCGTACGACCTGCATAACGTTCGGGTGTCTTTGCCGCCGGGGTGTGACGGCGGCCCCGAGTGGGTAGGTTCGGACACGGTACGGTCACACGCTCTGCAACTCCCCGAAGGCGGCGAGAGATACTCATGGTCGGTTCCAGCTCGAGCGCGGCACACGCTGTTCGACACCTGCTCGAGGACGCACTGGTGTCATGGTTGCCAGGTCAACGATGGTTCGGCGCAAAGGGTTCGACGGTGGGTGCCGTGCGGATCGTCGCTCGGGACGTACTGCACGACGAGCCGCATTTCGCCGCCGAGCACCTGCTCGTCGAGGTGGACCTCGTCCAAGACGGCACGTCGGTGACTCAGACCTATCAGGTGCCCCTCGGTTTCCGCACCGAGGTGCCCGAGGAACTACGCCCGTGGCTGTTGCCGGTGCCCGGTGAGGTGGCAGTGTTCGACGGGTTACGTGATCCGGAGATCATCGCCCTGTACGGTGACGCGTTCTCCGATGAGAACCCAACTGGCAGTATCGAATTCAAGGTCGTCGACGGTTCGAGCGTGCCGCAGGGCATGCGCGGTCGGGTTCTGGGTGCAGAGCAGTCCAACACGTCGGTGATCCTCGGTGATCTGCTGCTGCTCAAGCTGTTTCGTCAGGTACCGCCCGGAATCAGTCCGGACGTCGAGTTGCACCGTGCGCTGGCCGAGGCCGGCAGCGTCAACGTGGCACCGCTGCGAGGGTGGCTCGAAGCGCAGGTCGGCGGTGAGACGACCACGCTGGGGATGATCCAGGACTTCGCCGCGAACTCTGCCGAGGGATGGACCACTGCGCTGGCCAGCGTGCGCGAGGTGTTCGATTCCCCCGCCACACCGATCGAAGATTTGTCCGCCGATTTCGCTCCCCACGCGTATCGACTCGGCGCTGCCGTCGCGCAGGTACACCACGACCTCGCTTCGATTTTGGGTACCGCCGAACGTTCCGTGGAATCGACGGCCGTCGAAGAGATCCTCGAGCGCATCTCCGGAGTAGCGCGAGTGGTTCCGGCGATCGCTCAGTACATCCCCGCCGCGACGGCCCTGATCTCACGGGCCGAGGCGTCGAGCAGTACCACCGTCCAACGCATTCACGGCGATCTGCATCTGGGGCAGGTGTTGGGGACCCCCGAACGGTGGCTGCTCATCGATTTCGAGGGAGAGCCGGCCAAGACGTTGGACGAGCGCAGACAAATGGACAGTGCTTTGCGCGACGTCGCGGGAATGTTGCGGTCGTTCGACTATGCCGCCAACCACCTCCTCGTCGACCTGCCGGAGGACCCGGCTCTACGGGAACGCGCCGAGCAGTGGGCTGCGCGGAGCATCACGGCCTTCTTCGACGGGTACGCGTCGGTGGCCGGCCACGATCCACGCGACGAAGCCGATCTGCTGCGCGCGTACGAACTGGACAAAGCGGTCTACGAGGTTCTGTACGAAGCGCGCAATCGACCGACCTGGCTGTCTCTGCCGATGCGCGCGGTCGAACGGTTGGTCAGCTGACTGCCGGGAAATGGGCTGTAGGGGCGGGCGTGGACCGGCCCGTCTACGACAAGTACCGTATTGCCTGACACGGGAGGCAGGACATGAACGGTATTTTGGCAATTTTCGGCATCGCGGTGGTAGTCATCACCATCGTCGTGGTGGTCGTGCTCGTCGCGGTGTTGTTCGTCGCGTCGATCAAGCCCGACAAGCTGAACATCGACCTCGGTCGCAAGAAGCGTGAACGGGAAGAAAGTTCCTCGAAGGTCTGAGACCTCGGTCACCTCTGGCACCGATTCGCGCAGACGCGGAGTTGTATCGATTCGAAGCGTCGGTCGACGCTTCCGGTTCTACAACTGGAGACCTCGTGAGCACAGCACTGTCAGCGCCTACGGTGCCCGACTGCAGGGCACGCCTGTTCGGTGAGACTGTGCGGGCGCAGTTCGCTCGTTTCGTGATCGTCGGGGTATCGAGCAACGGCGTCTATGCACTGCTGTTCGTCGCTCTCGCGTCGTTCGGATCTTTTCCCGCCAATCTGGCGGGAGCGTCGGCGAGCACCGTTCTCGCCAACGAGTTGCACCGTCGCCACACCTTCCACGCCGCCGACCGCGTCGGCTGGTTCCAGACCCAGTGGGAAGCGGGAGGACTCGCCCTGATCGGGCTGGGTCTGAGTACCGCCGCGCTGGCCGCAGTCCACCTCCTTGTTCCCGCCGCCGCCACGTACGTGCAAGTTCTGGCTGTGATCGCCGTCAGCGGTCTGGTCGGTGCCGCTCGATTCCTCGCCCTTCGCGGATGGGTATTCCGTTCGCCGAGCCTCCCCGGGATGGAAGCGGCTCATTCGTGATGCTGTGACAGAGCACGACCGGTCTCGAAGAACGGTTGCTACCTGTAACAGAGTTTCGGCGAGGCTTCGTGATAGTCGCCCGTATCGACCTAGGCTCGTGAGCTGACGTCAATGCGAGGAGGCATGTCGAATGGCCAGGGATCTGACACAGCTCGAGCTTCTGCAGGAGCTGGTGCCCACTGCCGAGGACAATGTGAACCGTCATATTTCGATGGCGCGCGAATGGCATCCCCACGACTACGTGCCGTGGGACGAAGGCCGTAACTTCGCCGCGCTCGGCGGTACGGACTACGACCCGGAGCAGTCCAAGCTCTCCGACGTCGCGCAGGCCGCGATGATCACCAACCTGCTCACCGAGGACAATCTGCCGTCCTACCACCGTGAGATCGCCGAGAACTTCTCCCAGGACGGTGCCTGGGGAACGTGGGTCGGCCGCTGGACCGCCGAGGAGAACCGCCACGGCATCGTCATGCGCGACTACCTGGTCGTCACCCGAGGCGTCGATCCCGTCGCCCTCGAAGAAGCCCGCATGATTCACATGACCAACGGGTACGCGTCGCCCGCCGGCGCAGGGGTCGGTCTGTTGCACTCGGTCGCGTACGTGACGTTCCAGGAACTCGCGACCCGTGTCTCGCACCGCAACACCGGCAAGGTCTGTGACGACCCGATCGCCGACCGCATGCTCCAGCGCATCGCCGCCGACGAGAACCTGCACATGATCTTCTACCACCGGCAAGGTCTGTGACGACCCGATCGCCGACCGCATGCTCCAGCGCATCGCCGCCGACGAGAACCTGCACATGATCTTCTACCGCAACATCACCGGTGCAGCGATGGACATCTCGCCGGATCAGACGTTGCAGGCCGTCTCGGACATCGTGACGAACTTCGTCATGCCCGGTGCCGGCATGCCGAACTTCCGCCGCAACGGTGTGCTGATGGCCAAGCACGGCATCTACGACCTGCGTCAGCACCTCGAAGACGTCGTCTGGCCCGTGCTGCGCAAGTGGCAAGTGTTCGAGCGCAACGACTTCANTGATGGCCAAGCACGGCATCTACGACCTGCGTCAGCACCTCGAAGACGTCGTCTGGCCCGTGCTGCGCAAGTGGCAAGTGTTCGAGCGCAACGACTTCACCGCACGCGGTGAGAACAAGCGCGAAGAACTCGCCGCGTTCCTCGAAGACCTCGAGCGCCAGGCCACCAAGTTCGAGGAGATGCGAGATCGCTCGCTGGCCCGCGAACGGGCCAAGGCCGAGGCGCGCGCGTCCTGAGGTGACCCATGTGAGCGGAACTTCGTAGTCTGCTACGAAGTTCCGCTCACATAGGGTGTGGTGTGAACGAATTCTGGGACCGCATTTCCGCGGTGAGTCCTGATCCACCCGTGTGGATCGTCCAAGTGGCTGCCCTGGCGGCGCTCGTCATCGTCGTGTTGCCGCAGACCTGGCGGATTGCACGCAACGTGGTGACCATCGCGCACGAGGGTGCGCACCTGTTCGTCGCGTTGATCACCGGGCGTCAGTTGATGGGTCTTCGGCTGCATTCGGATACGTCCGGCGTCGCGATCTCCAAGGGCAAGCCCACCGGTCTCGGGGTCATCGCCATGACTTTCGCGGGCTATGTCGGGCCGTCGCTTCTCGGACTCGGAGCCGCTCTGGTGCTGGGTACACAGCGAGCCTCGGCCGTGCTGTGGATCGGCATCATCTCGATTGCGTTGATGCTGTTGATGATTCGTAATATCTACGGACTGCTGTCTCTCGTCACCGTCGGTGGCCTGCTGTTCGTCGTGTCCTGGTGGGGTACCGGGGAACAACAGGTCGCTGCGGCGTACTTCATCACGTTCTTCCTGCTGATCGCCGGTCCGCGCCCCGTTCTCGAACTGCAGAAATCCCGAAGTGCCGGACGGGCGCGAGACTCCGACGCCGATCAACTGGCTCGGCTCACCTTCCTGCCCGGCATCGTCTGGGTCGGACTGTTCCTCGTCGTCACCGTCGGCGCACTCGCACTGGGGGCGTGGAGAATCCTCGTTCCGGTGCAGTGACGACGGGCCTTCGTGTCAGCCCTCCGTCTGTTCACTTTCCGTCAACGAGCTCACCAGTCGCGTGATGCGCTCTGCTCGGGTCTGCGGTCGCGCAGCATTGTCGATCGGCATCAACAACCGACGCCGGTCGCTCGCTCTCTTCCGCTCCCATACGGTCGTGCAGCTCGCGTCTTCCATCGCACGCGCCAGATCCTCTGGCACCGGAACGAGATCGGGGTCGGCCGGTTCGAATTCGCACGACACCAGATCGCCGGCAGCGACGCCCAACCGACGCTGGAGACCTGCACCGATGTAGACGAACGACCCGGACAGCACAGTCGAATCTGCTTTGTTGAGACCGAGATTGAGACTCAGTCCGTCGATCGAACCGTCGATTCGACGAGTCGGCCACAGCTCCGCTGCCTCGACCAATCGAGGCGGAACTCGGATGATCGTGTACGTGTTCTTGCCCCACGTCAACGGCTCGAGCACTCCGTCGAACCGGATGCGGTCACTCACGATTGCCTCGCATCGTCGATACGCCGCTGGGGGGAATTTCGCCAACGATCGCAGCATAATCGAGTGGCGTCGCCGAGACGGCGACGGACTTTCGAGTCGACGGAGGAAGGCCCCCCACATGGCCGTCATGGACGACGCACCGAGGGTGCATGCCGAGACACGTGCGCAGTGGCGGACATGGCTGATCGCGCATCACGGAACTGCGGAATGCGCGTGGCTGGTGTCGTGGAAGAAGGCCACCGGGAGACCGGCGATCAGCTACGACGACGCCGTTGCGGAAGCACTCGCCGTGGGGTGGGTCGACAGCCGACCGCGCAAGCTCGACGACGAGCGCACCATGTTGTATTTCTCGCCCCGGAAACCCGCGAGTGCATGGTCCCGTCCGAACAAGATCCGCATCGAGGCTCTTCGTGAAGCGGGCCTGATGCTTCCGGCGGGGGAGCGCGCCGTCGAGGCTGCAGTCGCCAATGGATCATGGACCGTACTCGACGAGGTCGAGGAGCTGATCGTTCCCGACGACCTTGCGGCTGCCTTCGCCGAACACGTTGATGCGGAGGACAACTGGAACCAGTTTCCACCGTCCGCGCGTCGGGGGATTCTGGAGTGGATCGTGACCGCCAAGCGGCCCGAGACCCGAGCCGCTCGTGTGCACGAGACTGCTCGGCTCGCATCGATCGGCGAGCGCGCAGCTCGATGGCAACCCAAGCGCGACGGACGATAGCAGCCGGGGTCGCCGACTGTCACGAGCGAAGCGATCTCTCGAAAGAGTATGTCCAGCAATCGGCGTCGTGCCTCGGTCGGCGAGTAGGGCTAGGGCGTGTCGGTCATACCTGTCTAGGGTCGGCAGGAGACCGCTGTCAGACTGGCGACATGTCGCTCACACTCGTCCCGATCCCTCTTCAACGGTTTCCCGCATGGCTGAAACGGAGCCAAAGCGAGTACAAGACGGACCTGATCGCTACAGGTGAGACGCCGCGCGCCGCTGAAGAGCACTCCAGTAATGCCATCGAGCGTGCTTTCTCAGCGGGTGCTCCCACCCCGAACAACACTGTGTTCGACCTCGTCGACGATAGCGGCCAGATTGTCGGGTACCTCTGGATCGGTCGCGACAACTCGGACGACGCGAGCTCGTGGTGGGTGTGGGATGTCGTAGTCGAGCCGGAGCACCGTGGCCAGGGCTATGGGCGAGCAGCGATGCAGCTCGCCGAAGACCATGCACGGGCGGAGGGCGCGCGGACGCTGGGACTGAGCGTGTTCGGTTTCAACGCGGTCGCGCGCGGGATGTACGAGTCAGCCGGATATGAAACCACGAGTGTGAAGATGCGCAAGCAGCTCTGACCCCCCTCAGTTCTTGGCCTGTCGGGATGGCCGTGAGCTGGTGGAAGGTCGCGCCGATGCCAGAGCTCGTCGTACCGACGTTCGACGACATACATCCGGTGTAGCGGCCGTGCTGGTTGTGGCCGAACCCCGCTAGAACGCCACCCACAGCAGCGACGCGAGGGCGAATATCGCCAGTCCCAGTGTCGTTTCCATGACGGTCCAGGTTTTCAGTGTCGTCTTCTCGTCCATGCCGAAGAAGCGGCTGACGAGCCAGAAGCCGGAATCGTTGACGTGGGAGAGCACGGTGGCTCCGGCGGCCAGTGCGAACACCAACAGCGCGATCTTGAAATTGCTCAGATCGAGCTCGGCGACCTGGACCGAGATCAGCCCGGCGGTGGTGGTCAAGGCGACGGTGGCCGAACCCTGCGCCACGCGTAGCGCGGTGGCGATCAGGAAGGCCTGCAACAGGATCGGCAGTCCGAGATCGGACAACGAGGCGGTCAGAGACTGGCCGATGCCACTGGCCCGAAGTACTCCGCCGAACATGCCGCCGGCACCGGTGATCAGGATGATCGAGCAGATCGGACCGAGGGCCTGGTCCATGTACTTGGCACCGTCGGCGACGGGGAATCGTCCGGGCGCGAGGATGAACAGGGCCAACAGCAAGGTGATGAGCAGCGCGATGGGCGTCTGACCGATGAGAGTCAGGGCCGCTGCCCAGGTCTCGTCTCCGGTCAGCACACCCGAGGTGGTCAGAGTGTTGACCACGGTGTTGAGCGAGATCAGTACGAGCGGTGTCAACAGAATGAACAGCACCGCACCGAACTTGGGGGCCGGGTCGCGGAGGCCGGCCATCTCTTTGTCGTGTTCTTCGGAGTTGGCTGCGCCGTCGGCGAAGAGGTCGGCAGGCGCGGTGACGAATCGTTTGCCGAGCTGGGTACCGACCAGGTAGGAGCCGACGAACCAGGAGACGACTGCGACGGGAACTCCGACGAGAAGCACCGAACCGATATCTCCGCCGAGGAGTTCCGTGGCGGCGACGGGACCGGGGTGCGGGGGAACGATGGCGTGCATCGCGGCGAACGCGCCTGCGGTCGGCAGTGCGTACAGCAGCACCGACCCGCCGAAACGCCTGGCAACTGTGAAGATGATCGGTAGGAAGACGACGAGTCCGGCGTCGAAGAAGATGGGGAAGCCGAAGATCAGCGCGGCGACACCGAGGGCGAGCGGTGCGCGCTTGGCTCCGAATCGGTTGATCAGAGTATCGGCCAATACTTGAGCGCCACCGGTGATTTCGAGCAGTCGGCCGACCATCACGCCCAGGGCGACGAGTAGAGCGACCGAACCGAGGGTGGAACTGAAGCCCGAGAGCAATGCCGACGGCACGTCTGCCAGTGGGATCCCCGCTGCGACGGCGGTGACGGCGCTGACCAGAACCAGCGAGACGAAGGCGTGCAGTTTCACCTTCATGATCAGGAACAGCAGAACTGCGACGGCTGCTGCGGCGATCAGGAGTAGGGGAGTCGTCCCGTACGCCGGTTCGATCGGATCCATCTGTGTACCTCCTTCACTCGGCTGGAGATTCGACCATAACGGACAGCTCGATGCCCGCGCGGGGATACCGAGCACGGTCGTCGGACCTGGAGTTCGCGGTGGAGTACCGTGCGGGTATGAGTGATGGGGATCACGTAACGGGTGGGGACAGCTCCGACAAGCCTTCGAAGGACGCTTTACGCGAGCAAGCGCAGCGTTATGCCGCAGCGGCTCGGCTGAAGATGAAGGAGCGACGCGAGAAGGCGTCGGGGGGGCTCGGGTCCGTGGTCGCCGACCGTGCAGGAAATTGGGATCTCGACGATCAGAACACCGTGGCGATGGACCGTCAGCAGAAGCTCTGGAACGGGGTGATGGATCGCTACTTCCGGATGGAGATCGACGGTTGGGAGACGATTCCCGAGTCGCCGGTTCTCGTCGTCGGAGTGCATTCGGGTGCGCCGTTCGTGTGGGACGCGTGGACGGTGGGTGCGCAGTGGTGGCGGCATTTCGGCGACAAGCGAATCCTGCACGGCACTGCGCACGACGCGCTGATGGCATTTCCGTTGATCGGCAAGGTCTTTCGATCCATGGGTGTGTTGCCGGCGGCTCCGGACTCGATGTCGACCGCATTGGCCGAGGGCCGAGACGTGATCGTGTGGCCCGGTGGTGAGGTCGATTCGCTGCGGCCGTGGAGCAAGCGTGACGAGGCGACACTGGGTGGTCGAACCGGTTTCGTCAAGCTTGCGATCCGGATGGGTGTGCCCATCGTGCCGGTGGCGACCGTGGGCGGGGCCGACGCCATGCCGGTGCTCATTCGAGGCGACAAGCTCGCAAAAGCGCTCGGACTGGACAGGTTTGCGCGCCTGAAGGTCTTTCCCATCGCCATCTCGCTGCCGTGGATCATCGCGCCTGCCGCGCTGCCGCAGATTCCGTTGCCCGCCAAGATCCGAACCCGGTTCATGCCTCCGGTCGAGCTGGACCACGATCCGTCGCGCTGTGACGACGAGGCCTACGTCGACGCGAAATACGACGAGGTCCGCGCCAGTATTCAGGCCGGCATGGACGAGCTCGCCAGCAAGCGCAAGTTCCCGGTGTTCGGCTAGTTCGCTCGCGCCGAGCATCGCGGACCGTAGCTGACCGCGATCGTTTCTAGCGTCTCCTCTCGTACGGATTCACCGATACGACGAGGGGCGCACGAGATGATCGAAACATCGGGATTGACCAAGACATTTCGGCAGGGCAAGAAGACCGTGGAGGCGGTGCGCGGCATCGATCTGACGATCGGTGAGGGAGAACTGGTCGCTCTCCTCGGCCCCAACGGTGCGGGCAAGTCGACCACGCTGCGAATGCTGACCACGCTGCTGGCACCGACGTCGGGTTCGGCCCGGATCGCGGGGTTCGACGTGGGCAGGGACCGGGACAGTGTCCGGCGCAGTCTCGGCTATGTGGGGCAGGGCAACGGCGCGGGACACAACCAGCGCGTGCGAGACGAACTCGTCGTGCAGGGCCTGTGCTACGGCATGACTCGTCAGCGATCACGAACTCGCGCAGACGAATTGATCGACGCACTCGAACTCGGCGAACTGCGCTCGCGCACCGTCTCGACGCTCTCCGGCGGACAGCGTCGCCGACTCGATATTGCCCTGGGGCTGGTGCATCGACCGGCATTGCTGTTCCTCGACGAGCCGACCACCGGAATGGACCCGCAGAGTCGGGCCAACCTGTGGGATCACATCCTCCGGCTGCGACGCGAGATGGGCACGACCATCGTTCTGACCACCCACTACCTCGACGAGGCCGATTCGATGGCCGAGCGGGTCATCGTCGTCGACCACGGAACCGTCATCGCCGACGACACCGCCGCGTCGCTGAAATCGGAACTGGCAGGCGATCTGATCGTTCTCACCGTGTCCGACGCGTCGGCGCTTCTTCCGCTTCTCGACGGCATCGACGGCATCAGAGACGTCACGAGATCGGGTTCGCGGCTGAACCTGCGTGTCGGACGCGCCGAAGTCGTTCTCCCGGAGGTGCTGCGGCGGAGCGAGTTACACGGTATCCGCGTCCATACTGCGGACATGACCCGACCGACTCTCGACGACGTGTTCCTCGGACTGACCGGCCGTAGTCTTCGAGAAAGTGCCGCAGCGCTCGACAACGCGAGCGTGGCAGGAGAACTCCGATGAACGTTCTCTCCGGAAGCACTCTGGTGATGGGTCGGGAATTGCGGCCGATGGTGCGCGATCCGTTCACCGTCATCTTCAGTCTCGTCCAACCGCTGATCCTGCTCGCTCTGTTCGGCCCACTGCTCACCGATGTCCCAGGTCTCGGCGACGGAAGTGTCTGGGACTGGTTCGTGCCGGGTGTTCTCGCGATGATCACCATCTTCGGCACCTCCATGACGGGCTCGAATCTGCTGGCCGAGTTGCAGCAGGGTTCTCACGAGCGAATGTTGGTGACCCCGTTGCCGCGATCTGCTCTGCTCGTCGGGCGCGCGTTCAAGGAAATGGTGCCGCTCGCTGCGCAGGCCGTGTTGATCGTTCTGGTCGCATTGCCGCTGGGGTTGTCCGTGAATCCGATCGGTGCCGCTGTGGGAATCGTGCTGCTCGGGGTGTTCGGCGTCGGGCTCGGCGCGCTGTCCTACGCGTTGGCTTTGGCTGTGCGCGGACAGGATTGGGTGTTCTGGTCCATCCAGCAGACATTGATGTTCCCGCTGCTCATCCTCTCCGGCACGATGCTGCCGCTGACGGCCGCCCCGGGGTGGATGCAGTTCCTGGTGAACATCAACCCCCTCGGATATCTCGTCGACGCCGAACGTGCACTGTTCGCCGGAGACTTCGCGAGTTCGACGGTGATGGCAGGTGTCGTCGCAGCCGCGGCCACTGCGGCGGTCGGGTTGATCGTCGGCATCCGGGCTATGGGCTCCTCGCGCGAGTGAGGCTAAGCTCGCGTCATGGATCGGCCTGCGGTAATTCTCGAGAACGACGAGACGGTGTACGACTTCTATCTGCGTCATCAGCAGAATCGTCAGGTTGCGAGGCTGGCGTACGCCGCCCTCGCCCGACGCTTCCGCCCGCGGGTGTCGTACTCCGACGGTGCCCGGGAGGAGCTGCGGCGTCTGGTGTACGACAACACGCGTCTGCTCATCGCGGTCAATCACCTCACCGAGAGTGATCCGTACACCCTCGCAGCGGCGGCCTGGGCGTCGCCGCTGCGTCCGGTGATCGGGCGCACCAGAGTGCTCGCGAAGGACGAATTGTTCCAGGACCCCAAGCAGCGCAAGCGAATCGACATGATGGGTGGCATTCCCGTCTTTCGCGGCAAGAATCACGGGATGCGGGCAGTCAGCGCGGCAGGCAACCGCATGATGGACATCAGTGCCGAACGAATGAAGCGCGGCGACGACCTCGCGGTGTTCCCGGAAGGCACCTGCAACCTCGAGGACCCGACGACGGTGCAACACGTCGGCAGCGGAATCGGCCACATCGCGATGCGGGCCCGCAAACTCGCCGTCGAACCGACGTTGATCTGCATCGGACTGAGTTACGGCCCCGGCTCGGCAAAAGTGAAGCAGGCAAGCGTCTACTTCGATACGCCCATCACCGATCTGCCCCAGAAACCGATCGACATCACCCGCGTGGTGGCAGAGGGAATGCAGAAAGCACTCGACGGAGCGGTGGCTGCGTACTGACTGCGCCGCCGGGGTTGGTAGAAACAGATGACAGGTAATTCGATTCGGCGTTGTGTCAGGAGATATTCGTGAGTGATCAGATCAGGACGGCCATCGTCACCGGTAGTGCCCGGGGCATCGGTGCAGCAGTGGCCAAGCGACTGGCCAAGGACGGTTTCGGCGTCGCGGTGGTCGACCTCGACGAGGCCGCGTGCAGCGACACCGTCGGCGCGATCGAGGCCGCAGGTGGGCAGGCAGTGGCCATCGGCGCAAACGTGGCCGACGAGGAGTCGGTGCAGACTGCAGTCGACCGCATCGCGAGCGAGTTCGGTGCACCGACCGTACTGATCAACAACGCAGGCATCACCCGCGACAACCTCCTGTTCAAGATGACGGTGCAGGACTGGGATTCCGTGCTCGGCGTACACCTGCGCGGCTCGTTCCTGATGACGCGTGCAGTGCAGAAGCACATGATCGACGCCAAGTGGGGCCGCATCGTCAACCTGTCGAGCACCTCGGCCCTCGGCAACCGCGGTCAGGCTAACTACTCCGCGGCCAAGGCCGGCATGCAGGGATTCACCAAGACTCTCGCCATCGAGCTCGGCAAGTTCGGCGTCACCGCCAACGCCATCGCCCCCGGATTCATCGAAACCGAGATGACGGCAGCCACCGCCGAGCGGGTCGGAATGTCGTTCGACGACTTCAAAGCTGCTGCGGCGTCGCAGATTCCGGTCAACCGCGTCGGACATCCCGACGATATCGCCCACCTGGCGTCGTTCTTCGTCAGCGAGGGTGCCGGCTTCATCTCGGGTCAGGTCGTCTACGCAGCCGGTGGCCCGAAGGACTGACGTCTCCCGAACGCGTGAATGGACCATTCACGAGCCCAGACGGGTGTGAATGGTCCATTCACGCAGAGCGCGAAGGCGACTACGGCGTCGGCATTCCGCCGTTGACGTTGAGGGTGTCTCCGGTGACGTATCCCGATTCCGCTGAGGACAGGTACACGTACGCGCCCGCGATCTCGGCCGGCTGACCTGCCCGGCCCAGTGGGGCTTCCTTCCCGAATTCCGGCAGTGCCGACGTCGGCTGCCCGCCCGCGGCCTGCAGCGGAGTCCAGAACGGACCGGGCGCAACGACATTGACCCGAATTCCCTTCGGTGCCAATTGCTGCGCGAGAGCCTTGCTGATGGTGTTGATGGCCATCTTCGTCGTCGCGTAATCCACCAGTCCGGGCGAGGGTGTGTACGCCTGGATGGAGCTGGTGTTCACGATCGTCGAGCCGGCAGGCATGTGCGGCACCGCTTCCTGAATGATCCAGAACAGTGCGTACACATTGGTTTTGAAGGTCTGGTCGAACTGCTCCGACGTGAGATCCGCCAGATCCTCGACGAACTGTTGCTTGCCTGCCACGTTGACCAACAGGTCCAGGCCGCCGAGCTCGTCGACGGCGGTGTGCACGAGGGCGCGGGCAGCTTTCTCATCGGTGAGGTCTGCCGGTGCCAGGACGGCGGTGCGACCGGCGTCGCGAACCAGCCGGGCGACGTCCTGAGCGTCCTTCTCCTCCGACGGCAGGTAGTTGAGAACTACGTCGGCACCCTCGCGGGCAATGGCGATGGCGGCCGCACGCCCGATGCCGGAGTCGGCACCGGTAATCAGGGCCTTACGGCCGGTCAGCCGTCCGGACCCGCGGTACGTCTGCTCGCCGTGGTCGGCCAGGGGTTGTAGATCGGCAGCGAGACCGGGCGGATCCTGGTGCTGCTCAGGGAATCCGTCCTGGCGGTACTGCGTGACGGGATTGGTGAAGGTGTACTGATCACTCACGATGGGGTCGTCTCCGAACCTGGTATTCATTGCGTGGGGAACCTGCTGCTCGATTCCGTCTCCACGCCGAATGCCCAGAGTCGCCCGCAAACAAACTGAGTCGGGTCTCTCCCTGGTTCACGCCATCCCCCAAGTTCACACCATCCCCGCCAACGGATGAATGCGGCATTCAGCTACTTCAAGTAGCTGAATGCCGCATTGATCCGGAAGGGGGCGTGCCGGAAAAACAAGGCTGTGGGCTAGGAGTACGTGTAGAAACCTTTGCCGCTCTTACGGCCCAGCATTCCCGCGTCCACCATGCGCTGCAGCAGCGGGGGCGGAGCGTAATGCGGCTCACGGAATTCGGCGTACAACGATTCTGCGACCGCGAGGGTGACGTCGAGGCCGACGGTGTCGGTCAGACGCAACGGTCCCATGGGGTGGGCGCAACCGTTGACCATGCCGTCGTCGATGTCCTCGGCGCTGGCGAAGCCGGATTCGAGCATCCGGATGGCCGAGACCATGTAGGGGATGAGCAATGCGTTGACGATGAATCCCGCACGGTCGCCCGCACGAATTGTCTTCTTGCCCAGGGTGTTCGCCGCGTAATCGGTGACGGCGTCGACGGTTTCTTCGCTCGTGAGGAGGCTGACGACGATTTCGACCAACGGCAGTACCGGTACGGGGTTGAAGAAGTGCACTCCGACGACCTGGCCGGGTCGCTTCGTCGCGTTGGCCATCTTGATGACGGGGATCGACGAGGTGTTCGTCGCCAGGATTCCTTCGGGTTTGACGATGGAATCGAGCTTGCCGAACAGATCCAGCTTCAGCGATTCGATCTCCGGTGCCGCCTCGATCACGAGGTCGCGGTCCGCGAAATCGTTGATGTCGAGCGTCAACGAGATTGCGGCGCGGGCTTTCTCGGCCGCGTCGGCGTCGATGCGGCCGGACTTGACGGCCCGTGCGAACGATTTGTCCAGGCGTGCTTCGGCGGCGTCGGCGGTGCCCTGGCTGGTTTCCAGGATCAGCACCGAGCTACCGGAGCGGGCGCACATTTCGGCGATACCGGCACCCATGGTGCCGCCGCCGATGACGCCCACGAGTTCGATGTTGCTCATTTGAGCAGCGCCCGCGACATGACGACACGCTGAATCTGGTTGGTGCCCTCGTAGATCTGCGTGATCTTGGCGTCGCGCATCATGCGCTCGACGGGGAAGTCGGTGGTGTAGCCGGCACCGCCGAAGAGCTGGACGGCGTCGGTGGTGACCTCCATCGCGACATCGGAGGCGAAGCACTTCGCTGCGGCAGAGATGAATCCGAGGTTCTTCTCGCCGCGCTCGGCGCGTGCCGCGGAGCTGTAGACCATCAGGCGGGCAGCTTCGACCTTCATCGCCATGTCGGCGAGCATGAACTGCACGGCCTGGAAGCTCGAGATCGACGTGCCGAACTGCTTGCGGTCCTTGGTGTATGCGATGGCTGCGTCGAGAGCGCCCTGAGCGAGGCCGACGGCCTGTGCGCCGATGGTGGGCCGGGTGTGGTCGAGGGTTTCGAGCGCGGTCTTGAACCCGGTGCCGGGCTCACCGATGATGCGGTCTCCGGGGATCTTGCAGTTCTCGAAGTAGAGCTCGGCGGTGGGCGAACCCTTGATGCCGAGCTTCTTCTCCTTGGGGCCGACGACGAATCCTTCGTCGTCCTTGTGCACGATGAACGAGCTGATGCCGTTGGCACCCTTGTCGGGATCGGTGACGGCCATGACGGTGTACCAGTCGGACTTGCCGCCGTTGGTGATCCAGCACTTGGAGCCGTTGAGGATCCAGTCGTCTCCGTCGGCCTTCGCGCGGGTCCGCATGCTGGCGGCGTCGGAGCCGGCTTCGCGCTCGGACAGTGCGTACGACGCCATCGCGCCGCCTGCGAGCGAGGGCAGGACCTGCTTCTTGAGCTCCTCGGAGCCCTTGAGGATGAGGCCCATCGTGCCGAGCTTGTTGACGGCGGGAATCAGTGAGGACGAGCCGCAGACGCGGGCGACCTCTTCGATGACGATGCAGGCGGCAACCGAGTCGGCACCCTGACCGTCGTACTCCTCGGGAACGTGCACGGCGTTGAAGCCGGAGGCGTTGAGGGCATCGAGCGCCTCCTGCGGGAAGCGCGAGTCCTCGTCGACCTCCTTGGCGTACGGGGCGATCTCCTTCTCCGACAGGGCCCGGATCGCTGCGCGCAGCTCCTCGTGCTCCTCGGGTGACTGGTAGAGATCGAAGTCGGGATTTCCGGCCATGTCGGCCACGCTCCTCGCGATGTCGGGGGTACAGCACTGCCCAGAAAGGGCACTCAGTGCCAAGCTTCACCTCAGTGTACGACCGGACCGGCCCCGATTCAAGGGTGGGGCTCGCCAAGACGGCACTGAGTGCCATCTTGGGTGGGTGTCACTCCGGAAGGTGGCGGGCCAACGCGTCGGCGACGGTGTTCACGGACGTGCCCCGCGGGAATGTCGCGACCACGACGTCTCCCGAGGACTGGGCGCGGACCTGCGCCAACGCTGCGCGCAAGTCGGTGACGGACGTCGGCAGGCCGTCGCGGATCATCCGTCGTAGAAAGTAGTTGTGGGTCGCGGTCACCGAGGCGGAGAACTGCAGGATCTCCAGATGAGGGCGGTCGGGAAGCGCCCGCTGCAGGTATTCGACGAAGAGACGGTCGTAGCGGAACACGGTGACGATCTCGCGATCGCGCAGGGCGGGAATTCGATGCACCACCTGATATCGCAGCCGCGACATCTCTTTCCAGTCCGAGAATCGCTCGTACACCAACTGTGCGGCATCGCAGACGGCCTGCCATGGGTCGCCGGTGTCGGCCGCGAGCAGAGCGCCGACCTGCTCGAGCAGGATCTCGTGATCGGCGAAGACGACGTCTTCCTTGGCGCGGAACTGCCGGAAGAACGTCCGACGCGAGATTCCGGCCGCCACCGCGATGTCGTCGACCGTCGTCGAGTCGTAGCCCTTGACCGAGAACAGATCCAGGGCCGCGGTGGCCACGGTCAGCCTGAAGTCGGTGGATTCCTCGGGTTCTCCGCGCATGCCAGTGAAGGTAGCGGAGTTTCGGCAGGGGCACTGAGGTCGTCCTTCTCGGTGGCTGATTGCTAGTGTTCGCAAGTAGCCTGCTGAGCAGTGCTGGGCGACACGAAGGGACGTCATGGTCACGGATTCGAGTCGACCGCTGTACCGAATGAAGGCCGACTTCTTCAAGACGTTGGCTCATCCCGCGCGCATTCGAGTGCTGGAGCTGTTGAGCGAACGCGAACACGCAGTGTCCGAGATGCTGCCCGAGGTGGGCATCGAGCCGGCGAATCTATCGCAGCAGCTGTCGATTCTCCGTCGCGCGGGTCTCATCGAGGGCACTCGAGAGGGGTTGTCCGTGTCGTACACGCTGACGTCGCCGAAGGTGGCGGACCTCCTGGTGGTAGCCCGGGAGATATTGACCGGAGTGGTGGCCAACCAGGTCGAACTGCTGGACGGCGAGTCCGGATCGCGCAACTGACCTGACGATCGCGGATGGTGCGCAGTATCTCGCGGCGACTTGATTCATTACTTGCTAAACTTAGCAATTAACTGGATCAAGAACGATGAGTTTTCAGGAAGCGTCGCATGTCCGAACCGACGAAACGCACCCGTAGGAACGACGCCCTGAGGGCGGTATCCGCCCTTCTACCCCGCTGGAGCGAGTGGAAGCCCGCGCTGCGCGCACCCGGTTCGGATCTTCTCGCCGGCCTGATCGTGGCGCTGGTGGCGCTGCCCCTCGCGCTCGGATTCGGAGTCAGCACCGGGCTGGGTGCAGCGGCGGGACTGACCACCGCCATCATCGCGGGAGTCGTGGCCGCGGTATTCGGTGGCTCACGGTTTCAGGTATCGGGTCCGACCGGTGCGATGACGGTGGTGCTGGTCCCGATCGTTGCCGAATACGGGCCGACGGGAGTGCTCGCGGTCGGGCTGCTGGCCGGGATCATTCTGTTGGTGCTCGCGGTAGCAGGTATCGGCCGAGCCGTGCGGTACATGCCCGCGCCCGTCATCGAAGGATTCACCGCGGGCATTGCCGTTGTCATTGCACTGCAACAGGTTCCGTCGGCGCTGGGCATCACGGACGCCGAAGGTGACAAGGTCTGGCAGTCCGCGTTCGATGCCGCCCGTTCGTTTGTCGCGCATGCGAGCATCCTCACCCCCGCTGTGGCGATCGCCGTCGCGATCGTCATGCTCGTCGGCGGCCGCCTGGCACCGAAGATCCCGTTCTCGTTGGTCGCGGTTGCTGCCGCTACCGTGGCCACCCAGCTGTTCGATCTGGACATCGCCCGCATCGGCACCATTCCGTCGTCGTTGTCCGCCCCGAGCCTGGGCTTTTTCCACCTGGGTGACGTGACGGCGTTGCTGGCCCCGGCGTGTGCCGTCGCCGCTCTGGCTGCCCTGGAATCGTTGCTGTCCGCCACCGCCGCGGACTCGATGGGCGTCGGCGCTCGCCACAACCCCGACCGGGAATTGTTCGGACAGGGCCTTGCGAACATCGCCGCACCCCTGTTCGGGGGCATTCCCGCCACAGGTGCGATCGCCCGGACAGCAGTCAACGTTCGATCCGGTGCCCGCACCAGGCTTGCGGCCCTCACCCACGCGGTGATCCTCGCCGTCATCATGTACTCCGCGGCCGGGTTGGTCGCCGATATCCCGCTTGCAGCCCTGGCCGGAGTGCTGCTCGCAACCACCGTGCGGATGGTCGAGACCGCGTCCATCCGGGCGATCACCCGCGCCGGCCGCGGGGACACCGTGGTGATGGCGGCGACCTTCCTCGTCACGGTGGTCTTCGATCTCGTGACGGCGGTGGCGGTCGGCGTCGGGTTCGCTGCCGTCCTGGCTCTGCGGGCCGTTGCGCGATCGGCCACGGTCGAGCAGGTCCCCCTGAACACACTCGATGCGGTCTCGAAGGAAGAAGGAGACCTGCTGCGGGAACACATCGTCGCGTACCGCATCGACGGTGCGCTGTTTTTCGGTGCCGCGCACAGCTTCCTGCTCGAACTCGCCGACGTCTCGGACGTGAAGGTGGTGATCCTGCGCATGTCCCGAGTCACCACGATCGACGCCACCGGCGCCATGGTTCTCAAGGACACCATCACCGAACTCGAACACCGACACATCACCGTCCTGATCTCCGGTGCCAAGCCCGAGCACCTGCGTCCCCTCGCAGCCCTGGGGGTGTTCACCACCAAGGACGACGACGCTCGACACGTCTTCGACACCACCCCGCAGGCCATCGCCTGTGCACGCACGCTGGTGACCGAGGCGACCACGCCCCGCGGGTAGGGTCGTAGGTCACACTTGCGTACGAAAGGACCAGCTCATCGTGGCTCTCGTTGCCGGAATCGACTCTTCCACCCAATCGTGCAAGGTTTTCGTTCGCGATGCCGACACCGGGGAGTTGGTGCGTCACGGCCGCGCCGGTCATCCCGACGGCACCGAGATCGACCCGCAGCGGTGGAAGGAAGCACTCGACGAGGCCGTCGACGCCGCCGGCGGGCTGGACGATGTCGCTGCGGTGTCGGTCGGCGCGCAACAACACGGCATGGTCTGCCTCGACGACAACGGATCCGTGATTCGTAAAGCATTGCTGTGGAACGACACTCGGTCGGCCCAGGCGGCAGAAGATCTGATCGCGGAACTCGGCGAGAAGACCGGTGGCGACGGCGGTCAGGCCTGGGCCGACGCGGTCGGCGTGGTTCCGTTGGCCTCGATCACCGTCGCCAAGCTGCGGTGGCTCGCCGACAACGAGCCCGACAACGCCGATCGCACTGCGGCGGTGTGCCTTCCGCACGATTGGATCGGCTGGCAGCTCGGTGGCGCGTCGGGGCTCGACGCCTTGGCCACCGACCGCGGCGATGCGAGCGGCACCGGATACTTCTCGGCGGCCACGAACGAGTATCGAACGGATCTGTTGCAGCTGGGTTTTCGTGGCCGCAGCCCATTGCTGCCCCGCGTGGCAGCGCCGAACGAGGCGATAGGCCACACTGCCGCCGGTGCGCTGATCGGCCCGGGTACCGGAGACAATGCCGCGGCGGCGCTTGCCCTCGATGCGCAGCCCGGTGATGTGGTGGTCTCGATCGGCACGTCCGGCGTCGTCTCGGCGGTGACCACCGCTGCCGCGGCCGACGGTTCGGGCCTGGTCGCCGGATTCGCCGACGCCACCGGGCGTCAGCTGCCGTTGGTGTGCACGCTCAACGCGGCTCGCGTCCTCGATGCGACGGCGCGAATGCTGGGCGTCGATCACGATGAGTTGTCGCGGTTGGCTCTGTCGACGACGA
The DNA here is from genome assembly GCF_001426165.1 of Rhodococcus sp. Leaf233. NCBI lineage: Bacteria > Bacillati > Actinomycetota > Actinomycetes > Mycobacteriales > Nocardiaceae > Rhodococcus > Rhodococcus sp. Leaf233. The sequence goes on along the minus strand of NZ_LMRO01000012.1, from coordinate 288,177 downwards.
GCGACGGTGTGGTGATGGTGCCGTACTTCGAGGGCGAGCGGACGCCCAATCTCCCCGATGCGTCCGGTGCGATTCATGGACTGCGACTGAACAATTCGACTCCTGGCCACCTGGCTCGTGCTGCCGTCGAAGGACTGCTGTGCGGACTGGCCGACGGTATCGACTACCTGCGTGCACAGGGAGTGGACGTACGGCGTGTGCTGCTCATCGGCGGCGGTGCGAAGTCAGCGGCTCTCCGAGCCTTGGCTCCGGCAATTCTCGGGGTGCCGGTGGCCGTACCCGAGCCCGGTGAATACGTCGCCGACGGGGCAGCGCGCCAGGCAGCATGGACTTTGGCCGGGACCAGTGAGCCGCCGACCTGGGCGCAGGCCACCTCGAAGACATACGAGGCAGACCCCACGCCGGCGGTGCGAGAGCGCTACGCGGGGTATGCGGCTGCGCCGCAGTGGCGCGGTTGAGTGCCGCAGAGGGCACATAACCGCACCACTGCCGCAGGCACTCAGGGAATCAGGCGCGCATCTCGGTAACGCTGGATCACCGAGGCGATGGCATCCGGCGTGGAGCGGAAGCCCAGGAAGCCGGCCTTCTTGGACTTGTTCATGTCTGTCAGGCATTCCATGTCGCGGCCGAGGTCACCGTCGGTGTGCCACCACGACGCCAGGCGGGAGACATCGCTCTCCACCAGATCGTGCTTCTCGGCGATGCGCTTCCACGCGGCGGCCGCGTCGGACATGCGGGGTTCGAGGGGACGCGGCTCGGTGTCGAAGCCCTCGGGCTCGACGCCGAAGTGCTCGGCGAACTGCGGCCACAGCCAGCGCCAGCGAAAGACGTCACCGTTGGCGATGTTGAACGCCTCGTTGCGCGCGTTGTCGTCGGTTGCGGCCCAGACCATCTGCTCGGCGAGCAAGTCGGCGTCGGTGAGGTCGGTGAGCCCGTTCCACTGGGTCTCGGAACCGGGGAAGACGAACTTCTCGCCCAGTTCCTTGCAGATCGACGCGTAGACGGACAGCGTCAGCATCATGTTCATCGCGTTGCCCACGGCAAAACCGGAGACGGTGTGAGCGCGGTGCACGCTCCATCCGAACCCGTATTTGTCTGCGCCGGCGAACAGTTCGTCTTCCTGCGCGTAGTAGAAGTTCGGCGTGTCGAGGCGGTCCTCGGTTTCGTGGAACGGCGTCTCGGCCATCACGGCCTCACCGTATGCATCGAACGGGCCGAGGTAGTGCTTGAGCCCGGTCATCAGAGCGACGTGTTTCACCGAATCGAGGGGGCCGAGAACATTCAGCACATTGCGTAGGGTCGCCGAGTTGACCTCGATGTTCTCCTGCTCGGAGTCCTTCTTCATCCACGCGGTGAAGAACACGACCTCGGGGCGGACGTCCTTCAGCGCGTCTTCGAGGGACTGCGGGTCGAGCAGATCCGCCGCGACCGGCACGACGCTGTCGACGGGGGTACTGCCGCTCCGACTCAGTCCGTAGGTGGTCCAGCCTGCATCGAGTGCTGCGCGGCACAGCGCCTGCCCGGAAATGCCGGTGGCACCTACGATCAACGCGCGCGTGGTGTTCGTAGTCATCGAATTCGGTTACCCACTGGAGCCGATGCAACACGTGACGCTTCACTCACGTCAGGGCCAGTACTTGCTGGACGACGAGCACGATCGCGCCCACGGCCGAGACGGCGATTGCCGTGATACGTAGGCGTCGTCGATCGAGAACTCGGTTGATCACCCGAGAGAGCAGGAACCCCAGAACTGTCGCCGGGGCCAGGAACGCGAACAGCGTGGCGGTGTGGCTGTTCACCGCTCCGGCCACCGTCAACACCGCGATGGAGATGACCGAGCCGACGAGGAAGAAGCAACTCATCGTGCTGCGGAGTTCGGCTCCGGAGTTGCCTTGCCACACCAGAGCCATCGGTGGCCCACCGATGGAGGTGGCGGTTCCCAGAACTCCCGACGCGGCCCCGGCGACGACGAGATTGCGTTTGTGCGGCAACGGAACCCAGCCGAACGACGTCAGCGCGACGCCGCCCAGGACCACGAGTGCCAACAGTATCGCCAGCCCGCGTTCGGGCAACAGGACCAGTAGCAGCGCACCCACCACCGAGCCGGGCAGTCGTCCGGCGAGTGCCCACCCGGCTCCCGAGAGATCGAGAGCCGTCCGGTCGCGTACCAGTACGAGCACGCTGACCACGACCGCGAGCATGATCAGCGTTCCCGGTACGAGTCCGGGGTCGACGATGGCCACGATGGGGGCGGCCAGCATGCCCATGCCGAAGCCGATCGACGCCTGCATCGCGGATGCGAAGAAGATCGCGAGGGCGACGACGACGAAGCCGGTGACACTCAGGTGCGTGAGTGTCATGTTCCGGCGGCGACGAGACCGAGATTTCCTGCCACGAGCGGATAATGGCATTCGGCAACATGATCGGCCTCGTCGGCGTCGTGTGCGACGGGTGGTGCGTCGCTCGCGCACAGGTCGGTCGCCTTCCAGCAGCGAGTACGGAAACGGCATCCCGACGGCGGATTCAGTGGCGACGGCACCTCGCCTTTCAGCAGAATCTTGTCCCCGCGGCTCGACGCATCGAGTGTGGGTGCAGCCGACATCAACGCTGCGGTGTAGGGGTGCGCGGGCCGATCGAACACTGCCTCGGTGGCTCCGGATTCGACGATGCGGCCCAGATACATCACCGCGACGCGGTCAGCGACGTGCCGAACGACCGACAGATCGTGCGAGATGAACACGTAGGAGATGCCGAGTTGCTTCTGCAGATCGTTGAGCAGGTTGAGCACCTGGGCCTGGACCGAGAGATCGAGAGCCGACACCGGCTCGTCGCAGATGATGACGTCGGGGTTCAGTGCCAGAGCGCGCGCGATGCCGAGGCGCTGCCGCTGACCGCCGGAGAACTCCTGCGGGAACCGGTTCTCGTCGCTCGGTCGCAAGCCCACCAGATGCAGCAGCTCACGGACCCGCGCGGAGCGGTCACGTCGAGTCTTGTACAGGCTCTTGTGGGTTCGCCATGGTTCACCGATGATGTCCCCGGCCGTCATGCGTGAGTTCAGTGAACCGTACGGATCCTGGAACACCATCTGTACGCGGCGGCGCCAGGCGAGGAGTTCCTTGCCGCGGAGCGCGAACGGATCCGTGCCGTCGAAGGCGACGGTGCCCGAGTCCGGGCGTTCGAGCATCATCAACGTCCGCGCGAGAGTGGACTTGCCGCAGCCGGATTCGCCGACCAGGCCGAGGGTTTCGCCGCGCCGCAGGTCGAGGTCGATGGAGTCCAGAGCGCGTAGCTTCCCGCGGCCGACGTCGAAGGTCTTGTTCAGGCCACGAACGGTCAACAGTTGCTCAGACATTGCGCGATACCTCGTTCGGGAAGTGGCAGGCCGACAGGCGGCCGTTGCCGACGGATTCGAGCGGCGGGCGGCTACTGATACAGATCTCACGGGCGATGGGGCAGCGTGCCTGGTAGACGCATCCGTCGGGGATCGAGTGCAGATCCGGCGGGGTGCCGCCGATGGATTTGAGATCCTCGCCGCGGACAGCGTGCACGGGTACCGAGTCGAGCAGACCCTTGGTGTAGGGGTGGCGCGGCGATCCGAACACCTCCGAAACCAACCCGGTTTCGACGACGTTGCCCGCGTACATGATTGCCACTCGATCGGCCTCTTCGGCCACCAGAGCGAGATCGTGGGTGATGAGTACGACGGCCATGTCGTGCTCGGTGCGCAATTCCTTGAGCAGTGCCATGATCTGCGCCTGCACGGTGACATCGAGGGCGGTGGTCGGTTCGTCGGCCAGCAGTACCGACGGACTCAGGGCCACGGCCATCGCGATCAGCAGGCGTTGCCGCATGCCGCCGGAGAACTGGTGTGGGTAGGAGTCGGCGCGTGATTCGGGCTCGGGGATACCCACGCGGGCCATCAGGGCGATGGCCTCGACTCGCGCCTGCTTGGCCGACATACCCCGGTGGATCCGAAACGGCTCGGCCAGTTGGGTTCCCACGGTATAGACGGGATTGAGTGCGGTCAGTGCATCCTGGAAGACGATGGCCAGTTCGGTGGCCGCGATCGTGCGTCGCACCTTGGTCTTGGCGGTGACCAAATCGACGTCGCCCATCTCCACCGAGCCGCCGGTGATGTCGGCGATCGGCTCGAGCAACCCGACGATGGCCTGTGCCGTCATCGACTTGCCGCAGCCGGATTCACCGAGCAGAGCAAGAGTTTCACCGCGGCGGGCGCTGAAGGTGACGTTGTCGACGGCGCGGATGACACCCGACGGCGTTCGCAGGTCGACGGTCAGTCCGCGTACGTCCAGGGCGACACTACCGGTGTCGGGTCGCGCCGACGGTGCGCTGGTTGCCGGTGCGCTCATGAGACGACCTTTCGTGCGGGGATCAGGCGAGACCGCTTGGATCGGGGGACATTGAGTCGCCACCGCTGCGCGGGATCGGTGGCGATGCGGGCCCAGGCGGCGAGAACGGTGGCCGAGACGGTCGTCAACACGATCGCGAGGCCGGGGAAGAAGGAGAGCCACCAGGCGGTCTGCAGGTAGGTACGGCCCTGCGAGACCATCAGGCCCCAGGAGACGTCGGGCGGCTGAATGCCGATGCCCAGGAAGCTCAGTGACGACTCGGCCAGGATGACGAAGCAGAAGTCCAGGGTCGCGACGGTCAGCAGAGTCGGCAGCAGAATCGGGGCCACATGGCGTCTGATCACCGATCCGCTCTTCGCGCCGAACGTACGGGCAGCGTCCACGAACAACCGACTCTGCAGTTCTGCGGACTCGGCGCGGGCGGTACGCAGGTAGATCGGGATACGCGTGACCGTCAGGACCAGCACGATGTTCGCGGCACTGGGCGAGAAGACGTAGAGCACGACGACGGCCATCAGCAGGGACGGGAAGCTGAGGATGACGTCGGCGACGCGCATCGCCGCGGTCTCGCGCCAGCCGCGATGGAAGCCGGCCCACATACCGATGAACGAGCCGATGATCGCCGAGAGGATCACGGCCGGAATGGCCACCGAGAGTGTGGTTCTGCTGGCGACGATCAGCCGGGCCAACATGCTGCGCCCCAATGGATCTGTGCCGAGGATGTTCATCCAGCCGGTGTCGAGGGTGAACGGGGGCAGGTTCGAGCGGTCGAGATCTTGGTCGGTTGCGGCGTCCCCGACCAACATCGGGCCGAAGATCGCGGTGAGGAAGACCAGCACCAGGATTGCGGCAGCGACGGTGGCGACCCTGTCCCGCAGGAGTAGCTTCCACAGTGGGGCCGACGCCTTGCGGGCTTCCACCGGAGCCGATGGTGGAACATCCTCCGGCTCGGATGTTTTCGGTGCTTCGAAGTCGAGTGACATGTTCTTAGACCTTCACCTTGTCGCGAACCCGGGCATCGAGCAGTGCATAGCAGGCATCGATGACGATGTTGAGCACGAAGATGCTCACCGCCGTCAACAACACGGCCGCCTGCAGAACAGCGAAGTCGCGCTGCAGGATGGCGTCGATCATCAGTTTTCCGATACCCGGCCAGCCGAAGATGGCTTCGACGACCACCGCGCCGTTGACGAGTCCGACCATCAGGTCGCCGGCCACGGTCAGCGCCGGTGCCGCGGCGTTGCGCAGAGCGTGGTGGGTGACAACTCGAAGGTCGCCCGCCCCTTTGCTTCTCGCCAATCGAACGTACGGTGCCGACAGTGCCGAGACCATCGCGCCACGGACGACCTGAGTCAGGACGCCTAGCGGGCGAATGAGCAGCGTGGCGATCGGCAACACCCACGAGAGCATTCCGCTGTCCACCCCGGAGGTGGGCAGCCAACCGAACAGGATGGCGAAGACGTAGACGCCCATGATGGCGAACCAGAAGTCGGGAATGGACGCCGCCGTCATCGACAGCAGGCTCGAGATGCGATCGGCGAGCGAGTTCGGCCGGTATGCGGCCCAGCAGCCGATGATCACCGCACCGAGGATGGCGAGGAACATCGTTGCGAACGCCAGCTGCAGCGTTGCGGGGAAGGCGCGCAGGGCCATTGCCGACGCGTCCTCGCCGGTGCGCAGTGACTGCCCGAAGTCGAGTTGTACGACACCCTTGAAGTAGTCAAGCAACTGAGTCAGCACCGGCTGATCGAAGCCGTTGGTGGCGCGGAACGCTTCGCGCTGCGCCTGGGTGGCCGACTCGGGTAGGTACAGGCTGGTGGGGTCGCCGGTGAGCCTGGCGAGGAAGAAGACGCCCAGTAGAACGACGAACAGCGGGATCAGGCTGGTGTAGATCCGTCGGCGCAGAAATCTGAACATGTCAGGGCCTCTCGGTCTCGGCGCGGGTCATCGCGGCCAGATGCATTTCGTCGACCGTGGCCGAGTCCGGGGTGTAGTCCACGGAGGCGGCCTTGGCGAGCACCCCGTTCATGTGCGCGATGTAGGCCATCTGCATGATGTCCTTCGGTTCGTCGGCGAACACCTGGGCGTACGCGGCCTGCCTGTCTTCTCCGGTGAGAGCGCCGGCAGCGGCGATCTCCTTGTCGAAGTCCGCTGTGCCGTAGGCACTCTGGAACCCGTCACTGGTGAAGTACTGATCGACCGTGAAGGCGGAGTCGCCGGCCTGGTTGCCGTGCTGGATGACCAGCAGGTACGGACCGACGTCCGGGAACGGCCGCTCCTGGTACTCGGCAGTTCCTGCGGCGTCCATCATTTCGATCTTGACATTCATGCCGATCTTGGACAGCGAGTTCTGAATGACCTCCACCGTTTCGTTGATCTTCGGGAACTGACCGGTGCGTCCGATGAGACGGATCTCGGTGTCCACCGGAACCCCGTCGGCACGGGCCTGCTCGATCAACGTCCTGGCCTCGTCCATGTCGTAGGGCCAGGGAGTCAGGTCTTCGTTGTATCCCACGACGCCCTCGGAAATGAGCTGTGCTGCAGGTGAACCGAGTCCGCGGAACAACGCCTTGACGATGCCGTCGCGATTGATGGCGTAGTTGATCGCCTGCCGAACCCGCATGTCGTCCAGTGGCGGTTGCGCGGCCTGCATGCGCAGTGCCGTGGTCTCGTTGTTGGGATAGGCCACGCCGAGGTCGCCTGCACCGTCCTCCGGTCCGACCGACGTGGCGATCTCGGCCTCGCCGTTGGTCACCATCGACGCGCGGACACTGCCTTCACTGCGCCATTGGTATTCGGCCCTGGCGTATTCGGGCTTCGGGCCCCAGTAGGTCTCGTTGCGTACCAGGGAGAGCTTCTGGCCGTAGTCCCACCGCTCGATCGCGAACGGGCCGGTGCCGATCGGTTCGCGTACCCGCTCGGTGTAGCTCGAAGTGCGCGGAACCATCTCCACGAACGAGAGCCGCAGCGGCAGAATGGGATCGGGCTCGGGTGACTGCACCGTCAGCGTCAACGGGTCGACGGCTTTCACCACCAGATCGGCGTCGCCGAAGACATATCCCTCGACGTTGCATCCCAGTTCGGAGTTGACGGTGCGGTCGATGGAGAACGCTGCATCCTCGGCTTCGAAGGGGCTGCCGTCGCTGAACGTCACGCCGGGGTGAATGGCGAACGTCCACTCGGTGTCCGAGGTCTGCTCCCAGGAGTCCGCCAACTTCGGTTCGAGATCACCGGTACTCGGATTGCGCTCCATCAGCGGCTCGGTGATGTTCGAGCGCGTGACCACTCCGACCGACGTCAGCGATACGTCGCAGGCTTCGAGGGTGGGCGGTTCCTGAGGCAGAACGATGCGCAGGGTGTCTGCGCGGGCTGCGGTTCCGTTGCTCGAGTTCGCGACGGTGCAGCCGCTTGCGATCAATGAAAGTGATAGTGCGCCAACAGCAATAGCGGCGACGCGATGGGTCCGTCCCTGCTGCACGGAGAGTGCAGGGCTCATGGTGGCCTCCAGTGGGAAAAGGGATACGCGTCATCGAGCCGCATTGGGATCTGTGACGGTAGACACACGGTAGGAGTGGGTGATCTCCACCGTCAACCGGACGAAAGCGACGTTTCGGCCCGTTATCCACGTCACAATTGTGCTGAATCAGTGCGGCTGCTCGCAGTTCAGCGCCTCTGAGCAGGTCGAACGTCGAAGCGGGTTAGGTATACCTGCATGCTGAGGGTCATGTTCATGCCGTTTGGGTATCGGTCCATGTTATTTGCGTGTTGGACAGGTATCCGAGAAGCGGCATACCGTACAGGAAACGCGCACGCTCCACCACATCGCGAGGAGAACAACGGTGACCACCGGTCAACAGGAAAAGTCTGTGTTGCAACAAGATTCACGTCAGGGGGGCCGCGTGCTCCGAGTCGGGCCGCTGAAGCCGTCCCTGATGGACACTCTGGTTGCCGACTACGACGCGCTGACCTTGCCCGACGGGGACGAGCGTGAGCAGTTCCTGGCCGAACACGGCCCGTCGATCACCGCCGTCGTCACGTCCGGCCGAACCGGCGTCGACGCAGCGCTGATGGAGCGGTTGCCGCAGCTCGGAGCCGTCGTGAACTTCGGAGTCGGATACGACACCACCGACGTCGACGCGGCCACCGAGCGTGGAATCGGGGTCAGCAACACCCCGGATGTGCTCACCGACTGCGTCGCGGATCTCGCTGTCGGCCTGGTGATCGACACCGTGCGTGGGCTCTCGTCCGCGGAGCGATTCGTACGGGCCGGCCGCTGGCCGGCTGAGGGCAACACTCCGCTGACCCGCCAGGTCACTGGCAAACGAGTCGGGATCATTGGGCTCGGCCGGATCGGATCTGCAATCGCGGACCGGCTCACCGCATTCCGATGCCCCATCTCGTACCACAACCGCAACGAGATCGACGGTTCACCGTATGCGTACGCGGCCAATCCTGTAGCGCTCGCCGAGAGCGTCGACGTACTGATCGTCGCCGCCTCGGGCGGCTCGGGAACGGCCCATCTGGTCGATCGCGCGGTGCTCGAAGCGCTGGGGCCGCAGGGCTATCTGATCAACGTGGCGCGCGGAAGCGTCGTCGACGAGGAGGCGCTGATCGAACTGCTCGCCTCCGGGCAGCTCGCCGGTGCGGGTCTGGACGTGTTCGCCCACGAACCGAACGTGCCCGACGCCCTGCTCGCGATGGACAACGTGGTGCTGTTGCCGCACGTGGGCAGCGCAACGGTGGAGACTCGCGCCGCCATGGAAGCACTGACACTGGAGAACCTCGATCGATTCCTGGCCGACGGCTCCCTCGTCACGCCGGTGACGAAGTGACCGTCGTCGTCGGCTACTCGCCGACCACCGAAGGAAAAGGCGCGCTGCCCTTCGCATTTCGCGAGGCCCAGATGCGCGGAACGGATCTGCTCATCGTGGCCGAGGACAACAGCGCGGCAGACGCCGAGTTCGCTGCCACCGTCGAATCGGCTCGCGAGGAGGCGTCGGCGGTCGGTGTCACGACGAAGATTCACGACAACGAGGCCGGCCGCTCGCACGCCGACAACCTGATCGACCTGTCGTTCGACGAGCAGGCTCAGCTGGTCGTCATCGGCATCCGACGTCGATCGCCCGTCGGAAAGTTGTTCATGGGCAGCATCTCTCAGCGCGTACTGCTCGAAGCACATTGCCCGGTGACGGCCGTCAAGCCGCCGGTGGGGACGCCGCGGTAGTCGTCACGCCCACTCGCGCGTCGGCAGCACGTCGGTCATGAAGCGGTGCAGTGCCGGGTTGTCGTTGTCGACGCGCCAGGCAGCGTCGAGTTCGACGGGGCGTTCCTTTACGGTCCGAACCGGCCGGAACACAACGCCTTCCGGCCGCATGGTCGACGCCGACTCGGGTACCAGGGCCAGTCCGATTCCCGAGCGAACGAGCACCAGCATCGTGTGTACCTGGGTCACGTACTGCACGTAGCGCGGCGAGACCCCGACGATGGTGAAGGTGCTGATCAGCAGTTCGTGGAAGTACCGCGCGTCGACGGGCGAGTACATGATGATCGGCTGCTCGTCGAAGTCCTCTACCGACAGCTCGTCCTTCGCGGCCAGCGGGTGTTCTTCGGGCATCGCCGCGATCAACGACTCGTGCAGCACCGGCCGGGACGCGATGCCCGGTCGCTTGAGCGGGGGTCTGGCCAACCCGAGATCCAGATCGCCGATGGCCAAGGACTCCATCTGTACCGCCGAGACCATCTCGCGTAGAACGATTTTCACGTCCGGTAGCTTCTCGCGCGCGGCGTCGAGCAGCTGCGGGAGCACCGCATGCGCCGATGCCCCGGTGAATCCCACGATCACAGTCCCCAGGTCTCCGGTGGGAACGCGTCGCACCGTCAGCAGTGCGCCCTCGGCGAGGTCGAGGATGCGTCGGGCCTCGGGTAGGAAGGCCAATCCCGCGGCCGTCAGGGTCACCGACCGGCTCGTGCGGTCGATGAGCTGCACGCCGACTTCGCTCTCGAGTTGTTGGATCTGCCTGCTGAGCGGCGGCTGCGTCATGTGCAGACGTTCGGCGGCGCGGCCGAAGTGCAATTCCTCGGCGACGGCGATGAAGCAGGACAGCCTGTTGAGCGAGAACATCGATTCATTCCTTGCATCGCGCTGGGAGTACCGGCGTGCTTTTTCGTATAAATCTAGCGCACGTGGTCCACGCCTCGATGATTGGTAACCTTCCCTCCGGTAAGAGTAGAGTTGCTCGCGGAGTGGACGCCCATCCCGGTTGTCGTCCCTCGTAACCATCGAACGGAGTCGTCGTGTCTCGAGCTGCCCAGGTGCCCGGCACCGCCGTCGAAGACGTCTCGGTGCTGGGTGCGTTGCGCTCACCGAGGCGACTGAAGACCGAGGTTCTTGCCGGACTGGTGGTGGCGCTGGCGTTGATCCCGGAAGCCATTTCGTTCTCGATCATCGCCGGTGTCGATCCCCGCGTCGGGTTGTTCGCATCGTTCACGATGGCCGTCACCATCTCCATCGTCGGGGGTCGACCGGCGATGATCTCCGCGGCCACCGGAGCGATCGCCCTGGTGGTCGCCCCCTTGGCTCGCGAGTACGGCCTCGACTACCTCATTGCCGCGGTCATCCTCGGGGGAGTGCTGCAGATCGTGTTGAGCGTCCTCGGCGTCGCCAAGTTGATGCGATTCATCCCGCGCAGTGTCATGGTCGGATTCGTCAACGCCCTGGCTATCCTGATCTTCACCTCACAGGTGCCGTACCTGATCGGGGTGCCGTGGTTGGTCTACCCGATGGTCGCCGTCGGACTGCTCATCATGTTCTTCCTGCCGAAGCTCACCACTGTCGTGCCGGCACCTCTGATCGCCATCGTGATCCTCACCGCCGTCACGCTCGTCTTCGCGCTGGCCGTCCCGGACGTGGGCGACGAGGGTGAACTGCCGTCCTCGCTGCCGTCGTTCCTGATCCCGGACGTGCCGTTCACGTTCGACACCCTGTCGATCATCGCGCCGTTCGCTCTGGCCATTGCCCTGGTCGGTCTGCTCGAATCACTGATGACGGCCAAGCTCGTCGACGACATCACCGACTCGCACTCCAACAAGACTCGTGAGGGCTGGGGCCAGGGCGTGGCGAATCTTGTCACCGGATTCACCGGCGGTATGGGCGGCTGCGCGATGATCGGCCAGACCATGATCAACGTGAAGGTCTCCGGTGCCCGCACCCGTATCTCGACGTTCCTCGCCGGCACCTTCTTGTTGATCCTGGTGGTCGGTCTCGGCGACATCGTCGCGCTCATTCCGATGGCCGCATTGGTCGCCGTGATGATCATGGTGTCGGTCGGCACCTTCGACTGGCACAGCATTCACCCGAAGACGTTGCGGCGCATGCCCAAGAGCGAAACTCTCGTCATGGTGGCCACCGTGGCTGTCACCGTGGTCACCCACAACCTCGCGTACGGCGTCGTCGTCGGAGTGATCACCGCGATGGTCTTGTTCGCCAGGCGGGTTGCGCACCTGACCGAGGTTGTCGACGTCGCACATCCCGACGACGACACCCGCGTCTACGCCGTCAAGGGCGAGTTGTTCTTCGCGTCGAGCAACGATCTGATCTACCAGTTCGACTACGTCGGAGATCCGAAGAACGTCGTCATCGACATGTCCGAGTCGCACATCTGGGACGCGTCGACCGTTGCGACCCTCGACGCCATCACCACCAAGTACGCCGCCAAGGGCAAGACGGTGGAGATCGTGGGCCTGAACGCGCCGTCGACCGAGCGGCACGATCGTCTCAGTGGGAACCTGGGTGCCGAGCACTGACTAGGGTGGTTGGTCGGGCGAAGAGAGGCGGCACATGACAGTCGACGGCGTACACATGCAGATCGGGCAGGTAGCTCAACGAACCGAGCTGTCGATTCGCACGGTTCGTCACTACGACGATGTCGGTCTGGTCACGCCCTCTGCTCGGACCGTCGGCGGCTTTCGGCTCTACACCGAGTCCGACGTCGAACGCCTGCTCGTGATTCGCCGGATGAAGCCACTCGACTTCACGTTGGCCGAAATGAAACAGCTACTGGAATCCCTCGACGTTCTCGGCGACGAGAACGCGACCGACGACGCGAGGTCGTCGGCCGCGGCCTTCGTTCGTGATTGCCACACCAAGGCCGAGGAAAGCTGCCGCACGTTGCGGCGGCAGCTCGCCTACGCCGAGGAGCTGACCGAGGTGCTGTCGACTCGCGGCGCAGCGGCCCAGATCTGACCGGCCCAGATCTGACCGGCCCAGATCTGACCGGCCCAGATCTGACCGGACCGGCTCTAGCCGTCCACGACCACCGGGACGATGAGGGGCTGGCGGCCCAAGGTCTGCTTGGCCCAGCGGGCCGATTCCTGCACGATGCGCTTCTCGATGTTCTCGCGGGAGGCAACCTTGACGTCGCTCTCGCGTGTAAGGGTCTTGCCGATCGCCTTGGCCAACGAGTCGAAAGCGTTTGCTTCGTGGGCGAATCCGCGTCCGATGAAGTCGACGTCGTCGACCAGCAGCCCGGTGTCGGGATCGACGATGGCGATGACGGTCAGCACGCCCTCGTTCGCGAGGAGGCGACGCTCGGCCAGTGAATCCTCCGTCACGCCACCGACGGCACTGCCGTCGACGTAGATCAGTTCGATGGGGACGGAGCCGGTGATCTGCGCGACGCCGTCGTACAGGTCGATGACGCTTCCGTTCTCGGCGATGATCACGCGATCGCGAGGAACACCGGTCCTGATGGCGAGATCGGCGTTGGCACGCAGGTGCCGCGATTCACCGTGTACGGGAAGCACATTGGCGGGTTCGAGGATGTTGTAGCAGTAGACGAGCTCGCCGGCGCTGGCGTGACCGGAGACGTGCACCTTGGCATTTCCCTTGTGCACCACGCGTGCACCCTTGTCGACGAGGCCGTTGATGACGCGGTAGATCGCGTTCTCGTTGCCGGGGATCAGGCTGCTCGCCATCAGCACGGTGTCGCCGTCGCCGACCTTGATCTGATGCTCACCCGACGCCATCCGCGACAGCGCCGCGAGGGGCTCGCCCTGCGATCCGGTGCAGATCAGGGTGATCTTGTTGGCCGGGAGCCGGTTGAGCTTCGGGAGGTCCACGACGAGGCCGTCGGGAACGTCGAGGTAGCTCAGGTCGGTCGCAATCTTCATGTTGCGCACCATCGATCGGCCGACGAACGCAACCTTGCGGCCCTGTGCGTGTGCGGCGTCGAGTACCTGTTGAATGCGGTGCACGTGACTGGCGAAGCTCGAGACGATCACGCGTCCCGTCGTTTCGCGGAACACCTTCTCGATGGCCGGGACCAGGTCGCGTTCGGAGACCATGAACCCGGGCACTTCGGCGTTGGTGGAGTCGACGAGGAGGAGATCGAGCCCTTCTTCGCCGAGGCGTGCGAAGCTCCGGAGGTCGGTGATCCGACCGTCCAGCGGGAACTGGTCCATCTTGAAGTCACCGGTGTGCAGCACCAGCCCGGCGTCGGTACGAATGGCGATGGCCAGACCGTCGGGAATCGAGTGGTTGACGGCAATGAACTCGAGCTCGAACGGGCCTTCCTGCCGGGTTTGCCCCGCCTCGACCTCGATCAGCGTGGTCGAGACCTTGAACTCCTCGAACTTGGCAGCCAGGAAATGCAGCGTCAGCCGCGACGAGATGACGGGAATGTCGCCACGCTCGCGCAGCAGATACGGAACGCCGCCGATGTGGTCCTCGTGTCCGTGCGTCAGAACGATGGCGACGACGTCGTCGAGGCGATCCCGGATGCAACTCCAGTCGGGGAGGATGACGTCGACGCCGGGCTGATGCTCCTCGGGAAACAGCACGCCGCAGTCGACGATGAGCAGCTTTCCGTCGAATTCGAAGACGGTCATGTTCCGGCCGATCTCGCCGAGACCGCCCGTCGCGATCACGCGAAGGTGCCCTGCCGACAGCGCTGAGGAGGATCGCTTTCGAGGTGCGGCGGGGGATCTGCGTTGGCGTGGTGATCTAGACATGACCTCAACGCTACGGGGGACTGCCGACCTGGCGTTCACCCCGGTCCGTAGATTCGAGCATCTGCCCGTAGTGGACAGGATGTCCAACCTCGTCGCGGGAGTCGTCGAGTCGCCGGGACGCGTCTGCAATGGACACGATGGTGCAGGTGAGGCCGCCACCGCAGTTGTCTGTTCATGTCCTGGGCCGAATTTCGGCGTACCGGTCGCCGATGGTCGTGCCCACGATCTGCAACAGGCGCGATGCGTCGCGCATGGCTAGCTCGACGTCCGGTTCGAGAGAAGTCAGCGTATGAACGTCGGAAACGCCTGCTGCATGGGCGGCACCGTCGCTGATCTCGCTTCTGCCCACCGCGGCAACGACTGCGATCCCGTGTTCGCGGGCAACCCTGGCAACTCCGATGGGCCCCTTTCCGTGCAGGCTCTGTGCATCGAGCGAACCCTCGCCGACGACGACCAACTGTGCATCGGCGAGCAGGTCGTGGAAGCCGGTGAATTCGAGCATGAATTCGATGCCGGGAACGAGTCGCGCACCGAGAACGCTCGCGAGTCCGAATGCGAGTCCGCCCGCTGCACCTGCACCTGGCATGGTGCGCAGGTCACGGCCGGTCGCCACGTTCACGTGATCGGCCCAGTGCCGCAATCTCGCGTCGAGGGCGTCGACCTGAAGGGCTGTGGCCCCTTTCTGCGGCCCGTAGATCGCAGCTGCGCCGGTGGGACCGGTCAATGGATTGTCCACATCGCAGACCACCACGAGGTCGTTGGAGGAGAGCCGAGAGTCGACGCCGGTCAATCTCGCCCCGGAGCGGTCGATCCGTGCTCCGAGTGCCGTCACCGCGCCCATGCCGCCGTCGGTGCAGGCGCTGCCACCGACCCCGATCACGATGCGGTGCGCGCCGCGTTCGAGGGCATCGGCGATCAACTCGCCGACTCCGAAGGTCGTGGCGTGCATGGCGGACTCCGGGGAGGGGCCACCCGGTACGAGTGCCAGGCCGGCTGCGGCGGCCATCTCCATGACGGCACAACCGCCGAGGTATGCATAGTCTGCCCGGACGGACGGACCGGTCGGCCCCGTCACCGAACACGACACACGTTGCCACCCTCGGGCGAGCATCATCTGGACTGTTCCTTCACCGCCGTCGGCGATGGGAAACTCCACGACGTCGGCCGACGGGATCGAGGTGCGAATGCCGCGAGCCAACGCACCGGCCGCCTGCCCGGCCGTCAGAGATCCTTTGAACTTGTCCGGTGCCACAACGATTTTCGGTCCTGTCACGACGGCGTGCCGGAAATCGATCCATGTCGGGCCCCCAGAGCGACGTAGCGCTCGGCGTTCGCGACGACGCCGCGGCGCTCGTCCTCGGTCGTGTCCCGACGCACTGTGCCCGGTAGTCCGGCAACCATGGAGTTGGGTGGTATGACGCTCCCTTCCAACACGAGCGTGCCCGCAGCGATCATCGAGCCGCGGCCGATGTGTGCGCCGTTGAGGATCAGCGCACCCATCCCGATCAGCACGTCGTCTTCCACCGTGCAGCCATGGAGCACGGCGCGGTGTCCGACGGACACGTTCGCTCCGATCGTCACTGGATAGCCGGGGTCCGAATGCACCACGCATCCGTCCTGGATGTTGCTTCCGGTCGAGATCGTGATGGAGTCACCGTCACCTCTGACGACCGAGCCGTACCAGACACTTGCACGAGGTCCGATGGTCACATTTCCGACGACCACTGCCGGAGAAGCGACCCATGCGCTCGAATCGACCGATGGGCGTGAATCTTCCGATATCAGAACAGTCATGGACGATCAGAATCCGACGTGTTCGTTGCCCTTGAGGCCCAGCCGGGTTCGCGCCTCGGCCGGACTTGCAGGGGAGCGGTCGAACAGGGCCGCGAGCTCTACTGCTTTGGTGACGAGGTCGGCATTGGACTTGGCAACCTCGGTTCGCCGCACCCGTAGGTTGTCTTCGATTCCGACTCGGATGTTGCCGCCGAGCATGAGAGAGAGTGCAGCGAGGTTGAATTCGTTGGGGTAGCCCACGCCGGCTGCGGACCAGGTGAACGAATCCTGGCCGAACAGTCGTTCCGCAGTACGGAGCATGTGGATCAGTTGGTCCGGCTCACCGCCGTTTGCTCCCAGCACACCGAGGACGAATTGGATGTTGAACGGTGCCTCGAGATGCCCGTCCTTGATGAGCTGTTTGAGATTGAACAGCTGACCGACGTCGTAGACCTCGATTTCCGGCCGAGTGTTCGAGTCCTTCATCAGCGCTGCCATGTACTCCATGTCGGCAAAGGTGTTCTTGAAGATGTAGTCCCGGGTGCCTTCCAGATAGTCGCGCTCCCAGTCCGCGAACGGAAGGTCTCGCGCCGCGACCGGGAAGATGCCGAAGTTGAAACTACCGGCGTTGAACGTCCCCATTTCCGGACGAAACTTCAGGACCGACCCACGTTCTTCGATGGTCATACCGCGTCCGCCACCGGTAGTCGGTTGGAGTACGGCGTCGGTTTCCTTCTTCAATTCGGTCAGCAGTCGATCGAACAGTTCCAGGTCCGCGACCGGCTTGCCGGTCGCTTCCTCACGGACGTGCAGATGCAGAATCGAGGCACCTGCCTCGGCTGCTCGAACTCCCTCGCGCACAATCTGATCCACGGTCACGGGTATTGCGGGGCTCTGTGCGGGCACGGTCATGCCGCCGGTCAGGGCGCAGGTGATGATTACTTTGTCGTCCATGATGTTCTCCTCGGTCGTATTCGGTCAGGATGTCGAGTTGTAGGTGCCGGCGAGCTCGGCCAGTGTGGATCGATCGGGTCTGCGTTCCCCTCGTTCGCAGGCGTGCACGATCTGGACGATGAGGTTGTTCAACGGGGCCTGTGCGCAGACGTGTCGGGCAGAGGTGGTGACGCCACCGTTGATGACGTCGACTTCGGTCAGCGCGCCGCGTTCGAGATCTTGGAGCATCGATGCCTTGGTCGGCCCCAGTTTCGACATCAGGTCTTCCAACGCCGCGTCGGCCGCCGGCCGATCGGCGTCGTCACGAACGACGAGAGCTGTCGGTGACACTCCAGCGACTTCGTCGAGTTCGATCCCTAGAGCGTGCGAGACGTCGAATCCTTCGGCCCACAGTCGAAATGCGACGTTGCGTCCGTTCGGATCCGACGCGATCTCGGCGTAGGTGAGCCCACTGACCGCTCCCAGACCAGAAAAAGTGCTGTTGAGCAACAGCTTTGCCCATACTTGCCCGAGTATGTTGTCGACCACGCGGACCTCAGCTGCGTCCGCCATGAGCGCCGCCAGTGTTTCGGTGCGGGGCGAGGTCGATCCATCCTTCTCCCCGATGACGAACGGTGCCACTGTCGTCTGCGCGACGTGTCCGACGCCGAGATTGGTAGCGCCCCATTCGACGACCCCGATCAAGAACCTGTCGCTTCCGACGAGTCGTTCGACGGTGTCCTGGACGAGCCCGTTGCCGAACGACACGTACGTGTCGACCAGGTTCCGTTCGACGAGGGGGGCCAAGGCGGTGTCGATGTAGAGCGCCTTGAGGAAGACCAGGGCGAAATCGAACGTTCCGGTGAGCTCCGAAACATTGGATACCGCATCGATTTTCACGAGGGACTCGTGTCCGAGTTCGTCGAACCGCAGCCCGGGATCACGCATCGCCGACGCGTGTGCGGCGTTGGCATCGAGGACTGTGACGTGGTGGCCGGCACGGGCCAAGTGTGAGGCGGTCACACCTCCGATCGCGCCTGCACCGACGATCAGGATTCTGATGCTCATGGGTATGCCTCTTCGTTGGGTTCGGTGGCGGATGTCGAAGGATGCGGACCGATGCCGCCCTGGGGCCGATGAAGGATGTGAGCGTTCTCGGGCATGGGGTTACACCGTTCGGGACTGTGCTGTGGTGTCAGTGAGAGATGTTGTGGGCGAAAGGTTTCAGGGGTGAGATCTGGAGGTCGTCGGTGCAGTGATCGCAGCGTTCGTTCTGACGCAGCCGCAGGTGGTTCCGATGCGCATTTCGTGTGCGCGCAGGACAGCTTGAAACGATCCGCCTACGCCGTCGATGCGTCGCACCAGAAGTTCGAGTGCCTGCTCGGCGAGTTCTCGGCGAGGCTGGCGGACGGTGGTGAGCTCGACGAGAGAGGATGCTCCGGGAAACAGGCCGTCGAATCCGGTGACTGCGACATCGTGTGGGACGCGAATGTTGTTCGTACGCAGCGCACTGAGAGCTCCCAGCGCGATCACGTCGCTGCCGCATACCAGCGCTCTGGGCAGTACTTTGCCGGCGAGCAGTTTCTGCACGGCCTGCGCTCCGCCTGCTTCACTCAGGTAGGTGGTGATGCCGGAGCTGCTGGAGCCGCGAAGACCGCGTCGGTCGGTGACGCTGCGGAATCCGGCCTCGCGGGCGGCGGACGCGCTCGAGGTGCGTGGTCCGGTGATGGTCACGATATCGGTGTAACCGTGGCCGACGACATGCTCCATCATCTCTGTCGCAGCGGTGAAGTCGTCGATACCGACGAAGTCTCCGGCGATGCTGTCGATGCGGCGCGAGAGCTGCACGAAGGGGATGTGCGCGCTGCGTAGAGACCGGATCACATCGCCGTCGTCCGGATGCAGAACCGTGAGCACTACTCCGTCGACCTGGCGGGCGATCATGGCTTCGGTGATGCTGCGCAGAGTGTCCGGATCTTCTTGGGTATGGGAGACGAAGACTTCGTAGCCCTTGGCGCGTGCTGCATCGATGGCCCCGGCCGCAATTTCGGCATAGAAGGGATTTGCGATGTCGGTCAGCACCAATCCGATGACGCGAGTGCGTTGGGCTCGTAGTTGAGCGGCTCGCACGCTCGACGTGTGACCCAGGCGCTGCGCGACGTCGAGAACGTGTGAGCGGGTCTCGTCCGACACCCCTCCACGCCCGTTCATGACGTACGACACGGTCGCGCCCGAGACACCAGCAGCTCGGGCCACCTGTGCGGCCGAGACGCGAGGTCGGATGGTCGAGGTGGCTGCGACACCATCGGTGCCCTCGGTGGTGTGGTCTCCTTCGTTCGGCTGCACTGTCTCGACCTCCTTCCCTCTCTCGTGGCGGAATCCGAGGTTAAGTGTGACCTGAATCATTAAGCAACGTTAAGCGCGATGGAGCTCGGATCTGCCGGTAAGTGTGCGAGTCAGCCGTGTCGTACCAGCTCGAGTGGCTGACGAATTCGGTCCGAACGGACGTTGTGCCCGAGATACGTGATCTCCTCTGCATCGAAATGTGTCGAGTGGTCGATCTCACAACTTAACGTTGCTTAATTTTCGTGCAGGTTCCTACAGTTCCCTCGGTCGACCCAAGCACCGGCACCATGGCCGGGAAATCGTCGGCGATCACTGGAAGGACGAAGATGGACATCGGTCCGGTTCTCTCTCGACGCGCTCTTCTGCGCGGCACCGCGGGTGCTGCCCTGATGGGCGTGCTGGCGAGCTGCTCCTCGGCTGCGGGTACTACGGGCGGCTCCAGCGGATTTCGCATCGGCTACGCGAACGGAGTCATCGGAAACTCGTGGCGCGGTCAGTTCGTCGCCAACATCGAGGACAAGGGTGCGCAGCTCCGACAGTCCGGGATTCTGTCGGAACTGCGCGTCGTCAACAGCGCAGCCGACATCACGCAGCAGATCAGTCAACTGAACAATTTCCTGAGCTCCGATCTGGACGCCGTGCTGATCGATCCGGTGTCGGCCGGTTCGGTCCAGGCCGTCATTCCGCGCTTGCAGGCCGCAGGCATGCTGGTCGTGGTGTCCAACGACCCTGCTCCGACGCCGGACGCAGTCAACGTCATCGGTGACAACAGCACATGGTGGCGGATGCAGACTCAGTGGCTCGTCGAGCAGTTGGGCGGCCGAGGAAAAATCGTCATGGTCACCGGGGTGCCGGGTTCCACCGCAGACGTTCAACGCGTGAAGGCAGCTCGAGAGGTGCTTGCCGGCGCGCCGGGTATCGAGGTGATCGCATCGGTTCCTGGATTCTGGGATCCAGCGAAGGCACGCACCGCGATGGCGAACGTCCTCGCAACCCAATCGCAGATAGATGGGGTGTTGATGCAGGACGTGATGGCGGAGGGCGTCATTCGAGCCTTCCAGTCATCCGGTCGTGATCTACCGAGAGTGATGACCGGCGATTACACCGCCGGGTTCTTGCGCTCATGGGCTTCGTTGCCCGATCTGGTGTCCATCGGTGTGCCGTACTCGCCCACCAACGGTGCCGATTCGATCGAGTTCGCGGTTCGTCTGTTGCAGGGCAGAACAATTCGATCGAACATGCTCGCGCCGAACCCCGAGCGCGAGGATCTGCGCAATGCCGTGTTGCTCGCACCGTCGTTGGCCATCACGCGTGATGGGCAACCCGGCCCGTGGACGCCGGAGGGAACCGAAGTCATCAGCCTCGATGATGCACTGGCTCGGGTGGACGGCAAGCCGGACAACTACACGCTCGAAGCATCCATGCCCGTCGACCGCATCGAGGAGTTCTTCTGATGGCACTGCATGTACAGAACATCACCAAGGACTACGGTCATGTCCGGGCACTCCAGGGCGCAGATCTCACGCTGCAACCGGGTGAGGTGCGAGCGCTCCTGGGCGGCAACGGATCCGGTAAGAGCACGCTCACCAAGGTGATCACCGGTGTCACCGCTGCGGACACCGGCACGATCGAGATCGACGGCGAGAAGGTCGATATATCGGGGCCCAGCACAGCCGCTCGGCTCGGCATCGCGGCTACCTATCAGGAAGTGTCGCTCGCCGGTGATCTCACCGTCGCCGAGAACCTGTGCGTCCGCCGCATTCCCACGCGACTGAAACTACTGTCCGCCCCGTCACGCGAGCGAGACGCCATGAGCTCGGCGCTCGATCGCGTCGGCCTGTCGGCAGCTGTTCTCGGGTCCTACGTTCGCGATCTCGATCTCGAACAACGATCGTTGGTCGAACTGGCGCGAGTTCTCGCAGCCCGGCCGAAGTATGTGGTCCTCGACGAGCTCACCGCCTCGTTGCGCGCCGAGCGAGTCGATCTCGTGGGCGAGGTCATTGCAGATATCGCCGCAGGTGGCAGCGCAGTGCTGTTCGTCTCGCATCGACTCGAGGAGATCGAGCGTTTCTGCACCAGCGCGACGGTCCTGAGAAACGGCCGTGTCGTGCTCGACGGCTCACTCTCCGATCTGAGCATCGAGGATCTCGTCACGTCCATGACCGGTGAAGAGCAGGTCGCGGACGACCGCCGCCGCGTCGTTCGAGCCACGGAGAAGGCCGGGGATCCGGTACTGGTGGCCGAGCAGGTACTCGTTACCGGTGCAGCCGGGCCGATTTCGCTGACCCTGAAAGCAAAGACGGTGACAGGTATTGCAGGACTGAGCGGTCAGGGGCAAGGAGAATTGCTGCGAGCGCTCGCAGGCACCACACCGGCAGAGGGCACGGTCACCGTCGACGGGCGAGTACTGCAACTGGGACAGGTGCGCGATTTCGTCTCCAGCGGAGTCGGATTCGTCTCGGGCGAGCGCGACCGGGAGATGTCGTTCGGCGTGCGGACCGTGGACGAGAATGCGCGGTCGGTCTCGCTGTCGCGCAGAATGCAGTTCGATGTCGGTGCGATGCTCGGACGCCTGCAACTCCCCTCGACACACCGCAGAGCCGCGATGGGGGGCCTGTCCGGTGGACAGCAGCAGAAGGTGATCCTCGGGCGCTGGTTGGGTTCGACCCCCTCGGTCCTCGTCGCCGACGATCCCACCCGCGGAATCGATATCGGGGCCCGCCGCGAGATCCACCGTTTGGTCCGGGAGATAGCCGATTCCGGGTCGGCGGTGCTGATGACGTCGAGTGACGACCACGAACTTGCCGAGGTGTGCGATCGCGTGATCGTCGTCTACCGCGGCGAACGAGTCGTCGAACTGTACGGAGCGGACGTCACGGAGCAGAAGATATCCGATGCATCGGTTCGCAGCGGACTGACCCACAGCGCCAGAAAGGCGGCACGATGACCACGCTCGATTCACCCCGGTCGCGACCGGCGGACGACACCTCGGACGGGTCGTCCACCCGTCTGCAGCAGGTGCGCCGGTGGCCGGGTCTTCCCGTCCTCGTTCTGTTCGTGGCCATGTTGCTCGTCTGTACGGCGCTACGACCGCAATTCGTCAGTGCACCATCACTTTCGGGGTTTCTGGCGATCTTTGCGCCATCGATCTGCCTGGCGATCGGGGTAGGTTTCGTGATGTCGGTCGGGAGCATCGACCTGTCCATCGGTCCACTGATGGGCATGGCGAACATCCTCACGGTGTTGCTCGGCTCGGTAGGCTTCTCGCTCTTCACGGCAGGTCCCAGCGGTGCTGCTGCCGCATGCTCGGAACCAGGATTGTGTTCCCAGGGTCTACCGTTCGCACTGGCAGCAACGATCGCGGTCGCGGTGACCGGGCTGTTCGGTTTGATCAACGGGCTCCTCGTGGCCTACGCCCGCCTTCAGCCGCTACTCGCCACGCTCGCAAGCGGATTCGTTGTCACGGGTATCGGTCTGTGGTTCTTCCCCAAACCCGGCGGAAGCGTCAGTTCGGCGGCGGTCGGTGCCTACGGCGCTCCCGCATTGCTGTCCTTGCCGCTGTTGGCCGTCGTCCTCGTCGTCACGTTGGCGGTAGTGGTGGCCAAGTCTCCGCTGGGCGTGCAGATGCGTGCTGTCGGAAGCGACCGTAGCCGTGCATATTCGGCCTTGATCGACGTGTCACGCACGACGGTTCTGGCTTTCACCGCAGCTGGGGTGCTCGCAGGTGTTGCCGGCGTGCTGTTCACGCTGTCCGTGGCGTCCGCAGACCCCACCATCGGAGTCACGTTCACCCTCAACGCTGTTGCGGGAGCCGTGCTCGGCGGTGCGGCACTTCGAGGAGGCCTTCTCGACCCCGTCGGGCCGCTGTTGGGAGCCGCAGCTCTGGGCCTGGTCGGTGTTCTCATCGATGCGCTGAATGTCCCCACCTACTTCCAGCAACTCGCGTCGGGAGTGATCATCGTCGTTGCACTCGCGGCGACCACCCGCGCTGCCCGGGCCAGAAAGGCACGATCATGACCGTCACACCATCGACCGAGCGGATCGTTACGGGGCCAGGACTGCGGGCACGCATCCGGCGGGCCACCTGGATTCCCGCGGTCGCCACTGCAGTGATCCTGTTCGTCTTGGGTGGCGTGCTGTCACCGGGCTACGCGACGTGGCAGAACCTCAACGACATCTTGGCGGTCGCCGCCATTCTGGCGATCGCGGCCGCGGGGCAGACTCTGGTCATCATCGCCGGTGACTTCGGAATCGACCTGTCCATCGGTGCGGTGATGTCGTTGACGGCCGTGCTCGCATACATGGCCATGGCAGGTGGGCCGTCCATGATGCCGGTTGCACTGGTGGTCGTCGTCGTGGTCGGCGCCCTGTTCGGCCTCGTGAACGGAACGATCGTCACCGTGTTCCGACTGCCCGCGCTGGTCGTCACTCTCGGCACCCTCGTCATCGCCTCCGGCCTCACCTTCGCCATCGCCCAAGGAGGTACGCCCGCCGGATCGGTGCCCGCCGTGCTGTTGAACCTCTCGTCCGCCAGCATCGGTGGCATCAGACCGATCACGCTGATCGCCGTGGTCCTGGTAGGACTGTTGGCGGTCTTTCTCCACCGCAGCCGGTTCGGGCGTCAGCTGCTCCTCGTCGGTAGCAACCGCGAGGCGGCCCGGCTCAGCGGAATACCCGTCCAACGCGTCGTGATCACTGCCTTCGTCGGGGCTGGTGTACTTGCCGGCGTCGCAGGCATTCTCCTGCTCGGCTACGCAGGGACGGCGAATCTCTCACTCGGTGCCGATTACCAAATTCTGACGATTTCGGCCGCCGTCATCGGCGGTGCAGCGCTGTCGGGTGGTGACGGCAACGTGATTCGCACAGCGGCAGGAGCTATCGCGCTACAGGTGCTGACCACTTTCCTGTTGACTGTGGGAGTGGGCAACGCGGTACGACAGATCGTGACCGGATTGATTCTGCTCGTGCTGTTGCTCGCCAATTCACGAACCCCGCGCCTGCGCGCATGACTGGGAGTATCACGGTGAACCATTCCGCATCGTCCAACGGATCGATTCCGATCTATCGAGTCACTGCTCTGCGTCAAGGGTGGCTGGAGGTGGACCGAAGCTCGCAGACGTACATGCACGGCTTCGGCGAGTCCATCTGGGTACCCGTGTGGGCGTACCTGATTCAGGGCGAGACGATCCCGAATATTCTGGTCGACACCGGGATCGCCGATCCCGGATGGGTCGCCGACAACGTCGCACCTTGTCGTCAGGCGGCCGACGAGACGATCGTCGGATCGTTGGGAACGGTCGGCCTCACGCCGGAGGACATCGGCATCGTCGTCAATACCCACCTGCATTACGACCACAGCGACAACAACCCGCTCTTCGCGCACGCAAAATTCTTCGTTTCACGCATCGAATGGGACAGCGCAGCCGAGCCTTTCGAACTCCAGGACAGCATCTACACCGGCCGATGGCTTGCCGGAGACCTCACGCCGTTTCACTACACGTTGATCGAGGGCAAGTACTTCGACATCGCTCCCGGCATCAGGTCCATGCAGACGCCAGGCCATTGCCCGGGCATCCAGACCATCTTGGTCAACACTGCCGAGGGTGTTGCCGCCCTCTGCGGCGACGCAATGAATTCACCGGAGAACATCAGACTCAATACGCCACCCGGGATCGTCACGGACGTCGTCGCCGCAATGGATTCGATCCACCGCATCGTCGCCAATTCCGACGTCGTGCTGACCGGCCATGATCCGGGACTCGGACACGGACAGAGCTCGGCGTTTCCGCGCGTCGTCGACTTCGATGCGTCCACGCGCGGAGGGCCGGTGGATCGAAGCGACGAACGAGTGGTCGCAGCTACCATCGGGCCGGCCTGATACGGGCAACGTCCTGCCCGGCCGGTAGTTCGCAATCGGCTCGCCGGCTTGTCGGCGCGCGTTCACCGGTGGGGGCACCTCGACACGAAGGACCATTGCGGAATCACGTGTCATCACTTTAATGTGATGACACGCAACATCGGATTGCGTCTTGTGCTGGAGGGGTTCGTCGATATGCGTATTCACACGGTGGTGATCATCGGTAGCGGCTTCGGAGGTCAATGCGCCGCCAAAACCCTGCTCGACCGCGGTATCGACGACCTCGTCATTCTCGAGCGAAGGCCCTTTCTCGGTGGAACCTGGAAGCAGAATCGCTACCCGGGCGCGGCAGTCGACGTGCAGAGTCCCCTGTACTCCATTGCCTCCGAGCCGTTCGAGTGGTCGCGCATGTTCGCCGAGCGGGAGGAACTGGAGCGCTACACCCAGCACGTGCTCGAGTCCAACGGGCTGCCGCAACGCACACATGCCGCAACCGACGTTCAGAAGATCCAGTGGGTCGGCGATCACTGGCTGATCACCACGTCTCGCGGTGACTACGCAGCGAAGTTCGTCGTCAATGCATCCGGCCCGCTCAGCACCCCGGTGATCCCACCGTTCTCGGGTCGAGAGAAGTTCCGCGGCAAGCAGTTCCACACCAACGACTGGGACACTTCCTACGATCACGCCGGAAAACGGGTAGCCATCGTCGGTAGCGGTGCCAGCGCCGCACAGGTGATCCCCGCGATCCAGCCCGACGTCGAAGCGTTGCACGTCTTCCAGCGCACGCCACACTGGGTGATGCCGCGTCACGATCGCGAATTCACGCCGCTGCAACGAAAGTTGCTGCGATCCGAGCCCATTCGACGGCTGGTGCGAGCCGGCATCTACTGGAGTCTCGAGACCCGCATCATCGGATTCAAGTACTCGCGGCGGATGCTGAAAGCCGTTGCCCAGCGGACTGCCCTGAAGCACATCGAGTCTCAGGTTCCGGACTCCCAGCTTCGGGCGAAAGTCACCCCCGACTACACCATCGGGTGCAAGCGCGTGCTGCTCTCCAACACGCTGTATCCCGCACTGGGAGAAGCGAACGTGACCCTGCACGACAAGAACGACGGTATCGCCGAGATCACCGAAACCGGGATCGTGACCACCTCGGGGGAACACGTCGACGTCGACCTGCTGGTGTGGTCGACCGGATACGACGCCACCGACGGGGTCATCTCGTATCCGGTGATCGGGCGGGACGGCCGGGCGCTGTCCGAGGTCTGGGATCCCTACCCCCGCGCTTACCTCGGCACCACGATTCCCGGTTTCCCCAACCTGTTCGTGGTCACCGGACCGAACACCGGAATCGGGCACACCTCCGCCATCTTCCTCATCGAGGCGCAGATGGAGTACATCGTGCGAGCCGTCGACGCAGTTCAGCACGCGGGTGCAACCGCCATCGAGGTCACTGCCGCCGCCGAGCAGGAGTACACCGACACGATTCACCGCGAGATGGACGGCACCGTCTGGAAGGACGGCGGCTGCCACAGCTGGTACCAGTCGAAATCCGGGCATGTCGTCGCCATGTTCCCCGGCTTCAGCTTCACGTTCCGACGGTGGGCCAAGCGTTTTCGGCCGGAAGCCCATCACATCCATCGGTCGTCCACCGACGTGACGACGAAGGACGAGGTATCGGCATGAAGAATCATTCGGGCCAGGTAGCGCTGATAACCGGTGCGGCAGGCGGTATCGGCTCTGCTGTGGCGGCAGCACTGCATCGGCGCGGTGTCTCGATCGTTCTGGTCGACATGGAGTCGACCGATCTCGAATCGGTTGCTGCGAAGCTGGGCAACCAGCGCGTAGCGATCGCCCATGCCGACGTCACCGTGCGAGAGCAGCTCGACGCGGCCGTCGCCACCGCGATCGACACCTTCGGCTCGCTCGACATCGTGATGGCCAACGCCGGAATCTCCAGCGGTGCACAGGCATCGACCGTTCGGTCGATCGAGGACGGAGTGTTCGAGAGGGTCATCGGCGTCAACCTCGTCGGCGTGTGGAACACGGTGCGCGCCGTCCTTCCTCATATCGTCGAGTCCGGGGGCTACGTGCTGCTCACCTCGTCCACGTACGCCTACCTCAACGGTCTGGCGAACGCACCGTACGCGGCCTCGAAGGCGGCGGTGGAACAACTCGGTCGTGCTCTGCGTGCGGAACTCGCGGGCACGAAAGCGACAGCGGGAGTGCTGTATCCGGGGTGGGTGGCGACGCCGATCGCCGACGTTGCGTTCGGCGGCGACACCGTCGCGACGGCGATGACTGCCCGCGCCTTTCCCTCGCCACTGCTCCGCCCGATCACACCGGACAAGCTTGCCCGCGTGGCCGTACGAGGTATCGGACGCCGAGCGGCGCGCATCGCCGTACCCGGTCGCTGGATCCCGATCTCGATATTGCGCGGCATCGTCAACCCGATCATGGACGCCGCGATGGAGCGGGATGCCGAATTGATCCGTCTGACTGCCGAACTGGATGCCCGGCGGTCATGAGCACAGTGTCCGAAGCGGCCGGCCGCGCCTACGGCGGTGAGAGTGCGGCCGACCGCGACGATCGCAGGCGGCGGCAGCTGCTGGACGCGGGACTGCGGGTGTTCGGCAGCGTCGGGTACCGCGCCGCGACCGTCCGTGGACTGTGCCGTGAGGCCAAGATCGCCGATCGCCACTTCTATCAGTATTTCGACAAGACCGAGGATCTTCTGCTCGCCGTCTATGCCGAATGCATTGCACGCCTGACCGATTCGGTGTCCGACGCAATTGTGCAGGTGAATCGGGACGGTGATCTGAGGGCTGTCACCGAGCAGTTGCTCGACCCGTTCTTCCGGGTCGTCGAGGACCCGCACCTGGCCCGCGTGGTGTGGATGGAGGTGCTCGGCGTCAGCCCTCGCGTGGAGCAGACGTATCTGACGGTGATGCAGCAATTCGGCACCCTGCTGCTCGGCTACCTCCGCACGTTCGCCGGCGAGGTGCCGTCGGGCCCGGAGCTCGACGTGGACCTGCTCGCCACCGCTGCCATTGGTGCCATCAGCCACACCGCCATGACCTGGTACCAGAGCGACTACGCCGCGGATCGCCGCATCGTCGTCGCCACGATCGCGACCATGCTCGCCAATATCGTCGCGCCGCTGCAGACGTAGAGTCCGATCACCAACGTGGGCAGGTGTTCTCGAAGCTCGGATCGATGCTCTGCATGTATCCGGTGTCGTCGCGGTCACGAATTCCGCAGTCGAGGTACTGCTGATGCAGTGCCGCGAGTGCGTCCTCGTCGATCTCGATGCCCAGACCGGGTCCGGTGGGAACGGCCACTGCGCCGTCGACGAAGTTCAACACCCCCGGCACGACGACATCCTC
This sequence comes from Rhodococcus sp. Leaf233, assembly GCF_001426165.1. NCBI lineage: Bacteria > Bacillati > Actinomycetota > Actinomycetes > Mycobacteriales > Nocardiaceae > Rhodococcus > Rhodococcus sp. Leaf233. Next base: position 259,504 of record NZ_LMRO01000012.1, on the reverse strand, counting down.
GTTCTTCCAGGGCCAATGCGTGTCGCAGGCATAGGTCAAGTTCGGTGTCGCCGCTGCGAGATGAACCATGGCGGACAGACTGATTCCGAGGTGGCTGTTCGAGTGCATCGACAGTCCCATCTCGAACGTCTCGCAGATTCCGGCGAGCAACCTCGATCGCTGGAGTCCGCCCCAGTAATGGTGGTCGGACAACACCACCTGCACCGAATCCTTCACCACGGCAGGCTTCAGGTGATCGAAGGCAACGACACACATGTTCGTCGCCAGCGGCATCTTGGCTTCGCGCGCAACCTCGGCCATCCCGTCGAGCCCGGGTGTGGGATCTTCGAGATATTCGACGATGCCCTCGAGTTCGGCGGCTACCCGGATGGATGTGTCGACAGTCCAGGCGGCGTTGGGATCCAACCGCAACGGCAGCTCCGGGAACGCCTGCCGGAGCGCCTTGATTCCGGCGATCTCCTCGTCGGGCGCAAAGACGCCGCCCTTGACTTTGATTGCCCCGAAGCCGTACTCGTCGATCATCTTTCGGGCCTGACGAACCAATCCGTCCGGATCGATCGCCTCGCCCCATTCGTCGGGCTCCTGGCCGGGATGAGCTGCCCACTTGTAGAACAGATACGCACTGAACGGAACGGAGTCCCGAACCTTGCCGCCGAGCAGGTCGGACGCCGGTCGACCCAGGACCTTGCCCTGCACGTCCAGGCACGCGATCTCGAAGGGGGAGAACACCCGATCGGTGGTGCTGGCCGTGGTGATCATGCCTGCGACGCCGTCGCCGCCGGTGATCGACAGGGTTCCCAGGACGGCATCGATGGCATCTCGGATCTCGTTGAGCGCGAACACGTCCAGACCGGAGATGGCGGTGGAGGCCGCTTCCAGTCGAGCCAGATGAGCAGTGTCGGCGTACGTTTCACCGAGTCCGACGACACCGGCGTCGGTGTCCAGCTGAATGATCGCGCGGAGCGCATACGGCTGATGTACGCCGACGGTGTTGAGCAACGGAGGATCGACGAAGGCGATCGGTGTGATTCGAGCGCCGGTGATCAGTACCGGTTCTTGCATCAGTGCACCGCGAGCTCGTCTGCCAGCACGGCCCGGCCGGCGGCAACGATTGCGGTGAGTTCCTCGAGGTGCGGTGCGCTGATGTCCACCAGGGGTGGGCGAACCGGCCCTGCTTCGATGCCCTCCATCGTCACGCCGGCCTTGATGAGAGAGACGGCGTAGCCGGGAACCTTGTCGCGCAAGCGGACGAGCGGGTGGAAGAACTCGCGTAGCAGTGCGGCAGTAAGCTTGTCGTTTCCGCTGTCGAGAGAGCGGTAGAACGCCAGTGCCAGTTCGGGTGCGAACGCGAATGTCGCGGAGGAGTACAGCGTGACACCGATCGCTCGGTACGCCTGCTGGGAGACCTCGGCGGTGGGTAGTCCGTTGAAGAACTGGAAGGGCTTGCCCGACGGCTCCAGAGTGTCCAGTACCGCACGGACGATGCGGCCGACCTGATCGAGATCGCCGGTGCCATCCTTGAATCCGACGACGGTGGGAAGCTGTGCAACCTCGACGGCGGACTCCTCGGTGAAGCGAGCGTTGCCGCGGTTGTAGACGATCAGCGGCAGGTCCGATGCGGCGGCAACGGCCTTGGTGTAATTGACGAGACCGGCTTGCGGCATCGTCACCAGGTACGGCGGCAGCAACAGAATGCCGTCGGCTCCGTTGGTCTTCGCCGCGTGTGCGAATGCCTTTGCCTGCGCGACGGATCCGCCTGCACCGGCGTAGACAGGAACGCGGCCTGCGACGCTGTCGACTGCGGTACGGACGATGTTGCCGAACTCCTCGAGTTCGAGGGCGTGGAATTCGCCGGTGCCGCAGGCGATGAACACTCCACCGGGTCCCGCGTCGACACCCTTCGTGATGTGAGCGGCCAGGAGGTCGTAATCGACCTCACCGGATGCGGTGAACGGGGTGACGGGGAAGAACAGAACTCCGTCGAGCATGGGGGTCTCCTCGAGAACTAGGTGGGGTGCGTCAGTCTTGGGTGAGCTGGCCGTCGATGCGGCGGAAGATGCCGTCCGGATTTCCGTCCGCGATGGCGTTGGGCAACAACGATTGTGGTACGTCCTGGTAGGCGACCGGGCGCAGAAAGCGTTCGATCGCGAGCGATCCGACCGACGTGGTGCGGGAGTCCGAGGTCGCGGGGAACGGCCCGCCGTGCACCATGGCGTGGCCGACCTCGACACCGGTGGGCCATCCGTCGAACAGGATCCGGCCGGCCTTGAGTTCGAGCACCGAGAGCAGCTTTCCGGCCTCGGAATGATCGGATTCGTCGGCATGAATGGTGGCGGTGAGCTGACCTTCGAGCTGTGCCGCCACCCGCCGAACCTGCTGGGCATCTGCACAGCGCACGACGAGGCTCGACGCGCCGAACACCTCGGCCTGCGCTGCCTCCGAGGTGAGGAACGTGTCCGCATCGGTGTCGAACAGCGCTGCGCGGCAGGCATTCGGGGCGTCGGTGTCGGATCCCCGCGCTACCACCGTCACCGCGTCGGACAGTGTTCGCACACCCTCGGCGTAGCTCGAGGCGATGTTCGGCGTCAGCATCGTGGAGGGAGCGGATTCTTGCACTGCGGCGGCAGCGGCGTCGATGAACGACTGCAAGCCCGGGCCGTCGACGGCGATGACCAGACCGGGGTTGGTGCAGAACTGACCCGAGCCCATCGTCAGCGATGCGACGAACGCGCGGCCCAATTCGGCTCCACGGGTGGCGAGTGCACCGTCCATGACGAACACCGGATTGATGGAACTCATCTCGGCGTACACCGGGATGGGCTCACGACGACCCGCCGCTGCGGCGACGAGAGCTGTTCCACCCGAACGTGATCCGGTGAATCCGACGGCCTTGATGCGGGGGTCGGTGACCAGAGCGGTGCCGAGTCCGCGGCCGGAGCCGAACAGCAACGAGAATGTGCCGGAGGGCATTCCGGTGGAGACAACCGCGTCGGTGATGGCGCGGGCGACCAGCTCGGACGTTCCTGGATGGGCGTCGTGTGCCTTGACGATCACCGGGCAGCCGGCAGCGAGGGCGGACGCGGTGTCGCCGCCTGCGACGGAGAAGGCGAGGGGGAAGTTGCTGGCACCGAACACGGCAACCGGCCCGAGGGGGATCTTGCGCTGGCGGATGTCCGCCCGCGGCAGCGGGCTGCGCTCGGGCTGGGCCGGATCGATGCGGGCTCCGTTCCAACTGCCCTCGCGCAGAACCGAAGCGAACAGACGGAGTTGACCGGTGGTGCGGCCGACCTCGCCGGTGATGCGTGCCAGCGGCAGACCGGACTCGGCGACCGTACGCTCGATGAGCGTGTCGCCCAGGGCCGCGATGTTGTCGGCGATGGTCTCGAGAAACCGTGCGCGAGTGTCCGACGAGGTAGCGCGGTAGTCGGCGAAGGCGTCGGCCGCTGCGGCACAGGCCCGCTCGACATCCGAGTCGTCGCCGTGGCCGTAAGCGGGTTCGAGATTCTCTCCGGTACCGGGATCGATTCCGTGAATCTGCGTCCCGGCACCGAAAACCGGAACGCCGGCGATGATCATCCGACCGGTGAGGTCGGTGGACTGTGTCGTCGACGCTGTCATGGGGTGACTCCTAAGGCTGTGGTGCGGTACGTGCAGTGACGCCGAGGCCGTGACCTGGCTCATAGCTCACCACGGTAGGAGCCGGATCGATACATGTCCAAGTCTAAAAATGTTGTGTTTGATGCAGTCTCGGTATCGCCTCGCTGACCGTCTATTCGAGCGTGGATGCCGGTCCTCGATACCTCGACTGCATCAGTCGATGCGCAGATGGTGTTGGACGGGAATCGATAGCTGGCCCTACTGTCGTCTGTGAGCCGAATCACCAGAGGTATGCGAGAAAGGTCGGGCATGGTCGTCCACACCAGCACCCCCGTCGTCACCGAAATGCGTGTCATTCCCATTGCCGGTCACGACGACATGTTGCTGAACCTCAGCGGCGCGCACGCGCCGTATTTCACCCGCAATCTGGTGGTGCTCACCGACTCGGACGGGCGCACCGGCGTCGGCGAAGTGCCGGGCGGGGAGCCGATTCGACAGACGCTCGAGGACGCGCGCGTACTGGTCGAGGGGCAGAACATCGGCCGGTACAACGCGGTGCTGGCCGCAATGCGTCGCGCGTTCGCAGATCGTGATGCCGGTGGCCGCGGCGCGCAGACGTTCGATCTGCGGATCGCCATTCATGCGGTAACGGCAGTGGAATCGGCGTTGTTGGATCTGCTCGGTCAGCATCTCGGCGTCAGCGTCGCGGCGTTGCTGGGCGAAGGACAGCAGCGCGAGAAGGTGCAGGCGCTGGGCTACCTGTTCTTCGTCGCCGATCGCAACAAGACCGATCTCGCATACCGGAGCAGCGCCGACGAGGCGGCCGGAGCCGACGACTGGCTGCGGATCAGGCACGAGGAGGCGATGGATCCGGAGTCGATCGTGCGCCTCGCCGAGGCTGCGCAGGCACGCTACGGCTTCCAAGATTTCAAGCTCAAGGGTGGTGCACTGCCGGCAGCCGAGGAGGCCGCCGCTGTTCGTGCTCTGGCCGAGCGCTTTCCCGAGGCGCGAATCACGTTGGATCCCAACGGCGGCTGGTTGCTGAAGGATGCGATCGAGACCTGCCGAGGGCTGCGTGACGTGCTGGCGTACGCCGAGGATCCCGTCGGCCCCGAGGGTGGTTTCTCGGGCCGCGAGGTGATGACGGAGTTCAAGCGGGCCACCGGGTTACAGACCGCGACCAACATGATCGCGACGGACTGGCGCGAGATGGGCCACACCGTCCGGTCCGGTGCCGTGGACATCCCGCTGGCCGATCCACACTTCTGGACGATGGCCGGGTCCGTGCGCGTCGCGCAGCTCTGCGACGCGTGGGGCTTGACGTGGGGATCGCACTCCAACAACCACTTCGACGTCTCCCTGGCGATGTTCACGAACGTCGCTGCTGCAGCTCCCGGGAACATCACCGCCATCGACACCCACTGGATCTGGCAGGACGGGCAGCGAGTGACCATGGAGCCGTTCACGATCGAGGATGGCTACCTCACGGTGCCCGACAAGCCGGGTCTGGGTGTCGAACTCGACTTCGAGCAGATCGATGCGGCGCACGAGCTGTACCAGAAGGAAGGACTGGGGGCCCGAGACGACGCCATCGGCATGCAGTACCTGATCGAGGGCTGGACATTCGACAGCAAGCGCCCGGCCCTCGTTCGATGAGTTCTGGTTCGAAAAGTTCTGGTGCGTCGATGAAGATCGTCGTCGGTGACCGCAACGTCGTGCCGCATCGCGAGCAGTTCGAGGCGGGTCTACCGGCGAACGCCGAGGTGGTGTGGAGCGTTCCCTTCGACGAGCAGGACGTGATCGCCCATCTCCACGACGCCGACGTCTATGTCGGCGGCAAGTTCAGTGCGGCCATGGGCGCGGCTGCCCCGAGGCTGCGGATGGTTCACGTTGCCGGCGCCGGTACCGACAACGTGGATCGATCCGGAATGCGGCCCGATGTGCAGGTGTGCAACACCTTTCACCACGAGCAGTCGATTGCCGAATACGTCGTCGCGGCAACGGTGATGTTGCGACGAAAGTTCCTGGAGCAAGACCGCGCCCTCCGCTCGGGATTGTTTGCCACGTCCGTGTACGACCCGACCATCCCGCAGCCGTTGTCGCTGAGCGGTGCGCGGATCGGGTTCGTCGGGTTCGGACATATCGGCCGGCAGACCTGGCAGCTTTTTCGGGCATACGGGGCAACCGGTGCTGCCGTCACCGGGAGCGGTCGGGCTTCGGACGAGGGGCTCGAATGGGTTTCGGATGCAAAGGATTTGGGAAAGCTTGCCGAGTTCGCCGATGTACTCGTGGTTTCCGCACCGCTGAACGAGCACACCCGCGGCATGATCGGTGCCGAGGAACTGCGCAGGCTGGGAAGCGGAGGGATAGTCGTCAACGTCGGTCGAGGCCCGCTGATTCAGGAACAACCACTGTTCGACGCTCTGTCTCGCAACGAGATTGCCGCCGCCGCCATCGATGTCTGGTACAGCTACCCGGGGCCGGACGGGCGTGGTGAGCCCAGTTCCCTGCCGTTCCGCGAGCTGGAGAACGTGCTGATGACGCCGCACTCGTCGGGCGTCACGCATCACACGTTCGTCGGCCGGGTCGCCGACATCGCGTCGAACATCAATGCACTTGCCGTATCGATGGCCCGCTGAATTATGTTGGACGCGTAAGGAGCCCGAATTAGGCTGTGAGGCAACACCCTTCGCAAACACAGGAGATGTGAGATGACAACGTACATCGACAAGCCCTCGAGCGGACTCACCGCGCCCGATGCGGCGATTCGGGCCCTCGCATCCGGTGACGCGTCCGTCGACAGCATCTCCGAGGTGACGCTGTCCTCGATCGTGCTGCCGCTGCGCAATCCGATCAGCGACGCCAAGGTTCTCACCGGTCGACAGAAGGCGATGACCGAGGTGGTGTTTCTGTTCGTCGAGATCCGTACCGAACAGGGCCATGAGGGAATCGGTTTCAGCTATTCGAAGCGGGCGGGTGGGCCTGCCCAGTTCGCGCACGCCCAGGAGATCGCGCCGGTGCTCATCGGTGAGGACCCGAACGATATCGGCAAGGTCTGGACCAAGTTGGTGTGGGCCGGAGCGTCGGTCGGCCGCAGTGGCGTTGCGACACAGGCCATCGCTGCGATCGATATTGCCCTGTGGGATCTCAAAGCCAAGCGCGCCGGGTTACCGCTGGCGAAGCTGATCGGCGCGTCCCGCGATTCGGTGCAGACGTACAACACCTCCGGTGGATTTCTGCATACTCCGATCGAGGAGGTCATGGACAACGCGGCCGGGTCGCTCGCGAACGGAATCGGCGGTATCAAACTGAAGGTGGGCCAACCTGATTGGCGCACCGACATCTCCCGCGTCACCGCGGTACGCGAGTTTCTCGGTGACGACGTCCCGCTGATGGTCGACGCGAATCAACAGTGGGATCGTCCGACGGCGAACCGCATGTGCCGCATCCTCGAGCAGTTCGACCTCGTCTGGATCGAAGAACCGCTCGATGCCTACGACGCCGAGGGGCATGCGATGCTGGCCAGGAATTTCGACACCTCCATTGCGACGGGGGAGATGCTGGCCAGCGTCGGCGAGCATGTCCGCCTCCTCGAGGCCGGCGCGGTCGACATCCTGCAGCCCGACGCACCCCGCATCGGCGGCATCACCCAGTTCCTGAAATTGGCCGGGCTGGCCGAACACCACAACGTGCAGCTCGCCCCGCACTTTGCGATGGAGATTCATCTGCACCTCGCAGCGGTGTACCCACTGCAGACCTGGGTGGAGCACTTCGACTGGTTGGACCCATTGTTCGACGAGCACCTCGAGACGCGGGACGGCCGGATGCACCTGTCCGCTCGCCCGGGGCTGGGATTCACATTGAGCGAGCAGGGCCGGGCCTGGACGGTGGCGAAGGCAGTGGTGCGCTGACGTGGAGCGCTGACGTGCGCGGAAACTCGACCCCTGCTACGAAGTTCCGCGCACGTGCCGCGAAGCGGCTCGTCCCACCGGTACTGTCTGCCGGGTGACAGACGCTCACCAGGCATCACGACGGTTCGCGCTCTTCAGGCCGACGCCGGTCAGAGTGATGGCAACGGGTTTCGCGGTGGCCATACTCCTCGGTGCGGGCATCCTGATGGTTCCGGCGGCCACCGTGCCTGGAAACGACACCGGCATTCTGCAGGCGCTGTTCACGTCGACCTCGGCGGTGAGCCTGACGGGTCTGATCGTGGTGGACACCCCGGTGTACTGGTCGGGTCTCGGCCAGGGCGTCATTCTCGGCCTGATTCAGATCGGCGGGTTCGGGATCATGACGATCGCGTCCTTGGTCGGGTTGCTCCTGGCGGATCGGATCGGTCTTCGGGGCAGGTTGAATGCGGCAGCCGAGGTACGCACATCCGGGCTGGGCGACGTTCGAAGCGTCGTCGTGGGTGTGTTTCGTACCAGTCTGATCATCGAGGGCGTCGTCGCGCTCTGTCTGTCGGCGCGCTTCTTCTTCGGATACGACGAGCCCCTCGGCCGCGCGATCTGGCTGGGGATCTTCCATTCCGTGTCGGCGTTCAACAACGCAGGATTCGCGCTCTTCAGCGACAACATGATCGGGTTCGCCACCGACCCGTGGATCTGTGTGCCGTTGTTGATCGCGGTCGTGCTGGGCGGCATCGGGTTTCCGGTTCTGTTCGAGATCGCCCGTCGTATCCGATCGCGTGCCCGCGGCGTTCGTTCTCGCAAGCGCTGGACCTTGCACACCCGGATGACGTTGTCCGTCACCGCCGTTCTGTTGGTTCTCGGTCCGACGGTGGTGTTGCTTTTCGAGTGGTCGAGAACCCTGGGCGGATTCGGGTTCTGGGACAAGATGCTCGTCGCGACGTTCCAGGGCGTCATGCCCCGCACCGCAGGCTTCAACAGTGTCGATTACGCGGATGTGGACAACGCGACCCTCTTGATCACCGATGTCCTGATGTTCATCGGTGGTGGCAGCGGCGGTACGGCAGGCGGCATCAAGGTCACCACATTTGCCTTGCTGCTGTTCGTCATCGTGGCCGAAATCCGCGGTGACCGCGAGGTGACGGTGTTCGACCGTCGAATAGATCCTCGGGTGCAACGTCAGGCATTGACCGTCGCGTTGATCGGGGTGGCCCTCATCATGCTGCCGGTGGTGGCGCTGTTGGCCGGCACGAACTTCGACCTCGACGTGCTTCTCTTCGAGGTCGTCTCGGCATTCGCGACGGTGGGCCTGTCCACCGGAATCACCGCGCAGTTGCCGGGCTGGGGCCAGATGATTCTGATCGTCCTGATGTATCTGGGCCGCATCGGTTCCATCACTCTGGTCAGTGCTCTCGCCGCCCGCGACCGCGGTCGGCGCTACACGCTTCCCACGGAAAGGCCGTTCATTGGCTAGCAAACCGTCCTCCGACGTCGTCGTCGTTCTCGGTCTCGGCCGCTTCGGCAAGTCGCTGGCGCTGGAACTGATGAGCCAGGGAGTCGAGGTGCTCGGCGTCGACAGCGACGAGGCCGTAGTGCAACGCGTGGCAGACCGTTTGACGCATGCTGTGGTGGCCGATACCACCGACGAGGAGTCGTTGCGACAACTTTCGGTACACGAGTACGACCGCGCCGTCGTGGGCATCGGTTCCAATCTCGAAGCGAGCCTGCTCACCGCATCGGCTCTGGTGAATCTGTCGATGTCGACCATCTGGGCCAAGGCTCTGAGCAACGCGCACGCCAAGATTCTCAGCCAGATCGGCGTCCACCACGTCGTCAGGCCCGAGCACGACATGGGTAAGCGAGTAGCTCACCTGGTACGTGGTCGGATGATGGACTACATCGAGTTCGACGACGGCTTTGCCATGGCGAAGACGTCGCCCCCGGCCTCGCTGCTAGGAAAAACTCTGGGCGAGAGTGGAATTCGCACCAAGCACGGAGTGACCGTCGTTGCAGTCAAGCGTCCGGGTGAAGGGTTCACCTACGCCACGGCAGACACGGTGATCGGCGCAGGCGATACCGTCATCGTCTCCGGCCAGGTTCGAGACACCGAAAAATTCAGCGAGTCGACATGAGCGCCTCCAAGGTCGCGCGCGCACCGTTCTCCTGAAGTGACGCCAACTGTTTCGTGTACTCGGCGACAAAACGTTCGTTGTCGATCAGATCGCCGAACACTGCGCGATTGGCGATGAAGGCCGTCGGATGCTCTCGCTGACTCTGCGCGATCGGAACGAGTGAATCCTTCAGCTGATCGACGATGTCGATGGGCTCACCGGCCTCGTCGACTGCCTCGGCGTAGCGTGCCCAACTGGCAACGACTGCGGTGGAGCGAGTGATCTCACCGCCGCTCTCGAGATTCTTGCGGATTACGGGCAACAGCCACTTGGGAATTCGATCCGAGGACTCGGCGCACAGGCGGGCGACGGTGTCGCGGATTTCCGGGTTGGAGAACCGTTCGATGAGCGTGTGCTTGTATTCGGCGAGGTCGATGCCGGGAACGGGTTGCAACGTGGGCGTTGCTTCCTCGTCCATGTACGCGAGCAGGAACGCGGCGAACTGCGGGTCCTGACAGACTTCGTGCACCAGTCGAAAACCGCTGAGGTAGCCGAAATACGCGAGCGCCTGATGGCTGGCGTTGAGTAGGCGCAGCTTCATCAGCTCGTACGGCGTGACGTCGTCGACAACCTGAACTCCGACGTCCTCGAGAGGCGGTCGCCCCAGCGTGAAGTTGTCCTCGAGCACCCACTGTGTGAACGGCTCACCGGCTACGGGCCACTGATCGTCGATGGCGTAGCGGGCCGAGAGTTCCTCGATCACTTCCGGTGTCGTGACCGGAGTGATGCGGTCGACCATGGAGTTGGGGAACGCCCCTTCTGCGGCGATCCACTCTGCGAGAGCTGGATCCTTCAGGCGGGCGAAGGTGGTGAATGTCGATTGTGCGATGTGGCCGTTGCCTTCGATGTTGTCGCACGACATGATCGTGAACGGCTTCAGTCCGCGTTCCTTGCGCCGTGACAATGCCTCCACGACGAGCCCGAATGTGGTTGCCGGAACGGCCCCGTCCACGAGATCGGCGACGATGGCGGGGTTCTCGACGTCGAACTCGCCCGTCGTCGCGGAGAAGTTGTAGCCGCCCTCGGTGATCGTGAGAGAGACGATTCTCGTGGTCTCCGCGGCCATCTTCTCGATGACGGCCTCTGCGTCGTCGGGCGCGAAGAGATATTCGACGATGGATCCGATGACGCGGGTGTCCCAGGTGCCGTCGGAATGCTTGAGCGCCAACGTGTACAGGCAGTTCTGCGCCTCCATCACGTCCTTCATCCGGCGGTCTCCGGGAAGTACGCCCACTCCACAGATGCCCCACTCGGACCCTTGCCCCTGTTGCAACAGCCGGTCGATGTACATCGCCTGATGTGCTCGATGGAAGCCGCCGACACCGAAATGCACGATGCCCACGGTGACGTCGGAACGGTCGTAGGTGGGAACGGCCACGTCCTCGATGAAGTCGTCGAGATTGCGCGAGTTCAACTTCATACGTTCGTCTCCTTCGATGGGCTCTGGGAAAGACCGGGAATCACAACGGCTTTGATGCTGCCGGGTTGCTTGTCTGCATTCAAGGCATCCTCGACGCGATCGAGGCCGAAACGCGCGGTGACCATAGCATCGAGGTCGACGCGACCGGCCAGGACGAGCTCGCGCGCGATCGGCCACGTGTTGGCGTACCGAAACACGCCGGTGAGAACCAGTTCTCGGTTCTGAATCAGTGAGATGGGGAGCGGGTAATCCGAACCGCCCATGCCCACCAGTACGACGGTACCCGCCGGCCGCACAGCATGAATACCGTCGACGACTGCTCGAGCTGCACCCGATGCGTCGATGAACGCGTCCACCTCGAGCGCACGCACGTCCTCCACTGCTGGATCGAGCACCCGCGTCGCACCGAGTTTCGCGGCATTGTCACGTCGCGGTGCGTCGATGTCACTGACGATCACCTCGGTGGCACCGAAAGCACGGGCCACCTGGGCGGTGACGATGCCGACCGGACCTGCGCCGGCGATCAGCACGTTGGATCCGGCGGTGATTCCGGCCTTCTGCGCCGACGCGATACCGACCGACAGCGGCTCGAACAGTGCTGCGGCTTCGTCGGAGATCGAGTCGGGGACGTCGTGCGCGAACACCGACTGGATCAGCACGTACTCTGCCAGCGCGCCGTCGATCGGCGGCGTGGCGAAGAATTCCATGGCCGGGCACAGGTTGTAACGGCCGGCGCGCGACTGGGCGCTGGTGGGATCGGGACGCTGCGGTTCGATGGACACCCGCTGCCCGACGCGGGCGTCGGACACATCGGAGCCGACCGCCACGATTACACCGGCCGCCTCGTGACCGAGGACCAGCGGGCCGTCGACCACGTACTCGCCGATGCGTCCCTCCCGGTAGTAATGCGCATCGGACCCGCACACGCCGACGGCGGTGACCTGGACCAGCACCTCGTCGTGGGCGGGGGTCGGCACCGGCCGGTCCTCCATTCGTATCTCGTGCACGCCGGTGAGCACGCTGGCCTGCATGGACTGTGGCACGGGCCGCTGGATGCGAGGGGGTGTTGTGTAGATCACACCTTAATGTTAGCTTAGTGAGCAGATGAACACGAGCTGAGCATTTGCTCACTGGTCAGGGAGGCGTCATGGACGGATCGGAGCCCGGCGGGGCGAAGTCCGCGCGGTCGGGAGAAGATCTCCGGCTGGCTCTGCGCGCCGCCACCATGTACCACCTCGAAGGTGCGACGCAGGCCGAGATCGCCGTGAAGCTCGGCGTCTCGCGCCCGACTGCAGGACGGTTGGTCGCGCGGGCTCGTTCCCAGGGGCTCGTGACGATCGAGATCAACGTCCCCGACGATCTGCAGGGCACCGTGCATGCGGACGTCGAGCGTGAGCTCGAAGCGAAGTTCGGACTCACCGAGGTGTTGGTCGTCTCGGACGTCATCGACGGCACGGACACCGGCTACGGATCCCTCGGCCGAGCGGCAGCGACGTTGCTCTCGCGTCGACTCAAGGATCGCGACGTCCTGGGGTTCACCTGGGGCCCCGAAACGGTGGCGGTGGCGAGCTCGCTGAAGACCCGATCCACCAAATGTGCTGCGGTGGTACAACTCGACGGCTCCATCACCTCGGCCGACTATCAGACCGGTGTCGAGTACACACTCGGACGGTGCGCTGCGTACCTGCAAGCGACACCCATCAGGCTCAACGCGCCGCTGTACGCCGATCAGGCGACAGTCGTTGCGTTGGAGCAGGATTCCGTGATCTCTCGCGCCCTCAAAGCCGGGACCGATGCCGATGTGATGATGTACGGCATCGGTCCCGTTTCCACGTCCACCACCTTGTTCGAGGGCAGCTTCATCGACCTCGACGTGCTCGAAGAATTGCGCCGCCTCGGTGCAGTCGGCGAGATCGGCGGACGGTTCTACGACGCCGACGGCATCGATACCGGAGGATCACTCCCCGGCCGAACCGTGTCGGTGGGGCTCGACGCCATCAGGGCGTGTGATCGGGCTGTGCTCGTCACCGGTGGGCAACGTAAACACGAGGCGCTCCTCGGTGCTCTGCGCGGCGGACTGGCCTCGATCCTGGTGACCGACATCGAAAGTGCACGCTGGCTCGTTGCGCAAGCTCCTGCAACGGCGACCTCCAATGGAAAGGTATTTCAGTGAGGGTTTTACCGAAAGTGGCTGTCGCGGCTTCGCTTGCGACAACCTTGGTGCTGTCCGGCTGCGCCGGAGCCGGCTCGTTCGGTGGTGACGGTGCCGGCAAGACGATCACCGTCGCGATCGTCTCCAATTCACAGATGTCCGACGCCATTTCGCTCGCTCCGGAGTTCGAGGCGGAGAATCCCGGCATCAATCTGAAGTTCGTGTCGCTGTCGGAGAACGAGGCGCGGGCCAAGATCACCGCCTCGGTCGCCACCGGCGGCGGCGAGTTCGACGTGGTGATGATCAGCAACTTCGAGACCCCGCAGTGGGCCGAGAACGGCTGGCTGACCAACCTGTCCGAGTATGCCGACGCAACACCGGGCTACGACGAGGACGACTTCATTCCCACCCTGAAGGAGTCGCTGTCGTACGAGGGGAGCATGTACTCGGTGCCGTTCTACGGCGAATCCTCCTTCCTGATGTACCGGAAGGACCTGATGGAGGCTGCCGGCATCACCATGCCGGAGGAGCCCACCTGGCAGGAAGTCGCCGACGCCGCCGCGAAGCTCGACAGCCCGGACGTATCGGGAATCTGTTTGCGCGGCAAGCCCGGTTGGGGTGAAGTACTCGCCCCGTTGGATACCGTCATCAACGCATTCGGTGGCCGGTGGTTCGACGAGAACTGGAACGCACAGCTCAACAGCCCAGAGGTGGAACAGGCCGTTCAGTTCTACGTCGACCTGGTACGTGAGCACGGTCAGGCAGGCGCAGCGACGAGCGGTTTCAGCGAATGCGGAACGCAACTGTCGCAGGGAAATACGGCAATGTGGTACGACGCCACATCTGCAGTGTCGGTCCTCGAAGACCCGACGTCGTCGAACGTCGTCGGCAAGATCGGATACGCCAAGGCACCGTCGGCCGCCAAGGGCGACAACGGGTGGCTGTACTCCTGGGCCCTCGGTATCCCGAAGACGTCCGAGAATCCGGACGACGCCTGGAAGTTCGTCTCGTGGATGACCAGCAAGGAATACCTGAACAAGGTCGGCAACGAATTGGGTTGGGAGCGAGTGCCTCCCGGCAGCCGTCTGTCGACCTACCAGATTCCCGAATACGAGGAGGCGTCCGCTGCGTACGGTCAGGTCACCCTCGATTCGATCAACGGCGCGGATCCGAACAATCCCACGGTGGATCCGGTTCCGTACACCGGAGTGCAGTTCCTGACCATCCCCGAGTTCCAGGACCTCGGAACCCGTGTCAGTCAACAGATCAGCGCCGCAGTAGCAGGACGAATCAGCGTCCACGACGCGCTCGAACAAGCGCAGCAATACGCCGAAGTGGTCGGTAAGACGTACCAGGAGGACCAGGGATGACCACCACCGCAACACGATCGGCGCAGGCCGATTCCGAGGAGTTCGTACCGAGACCGAGGACGATCTCCAAGGCCGAAGGGTGGCGTCGCCGCGGCCCGCTGCTGCCGGCCATGGTGTTCGCCATTCTCGTCACCCAGGTTCCGTTCCTTTTCACGCTGTACTACTCGACGCAGTCGTGGAACCTGGTCCGACCGGGTTCGCAGAAGTTCAACTGGCTCAACAACTATGTCGCTGTCTTCCAGGACAGTCAGTTCCGCGAGGTCGCCCTCAACACGGTGATCATGATCGTCGGAACCGTCATCATCTCGGTGGTTCTCGGGTTGTTCCTGGCTCTGCTGTTGGACCGGAAGTTCATCGGCCGCAGCCTGATTCGCACCCTACTGATCACCCCGTTCCTCATCACCCCGGTTGCCGGCGCGTTGATCTGGAAGACCACGATGTTCGATCCCGTCTTCGGCCTGATCAACTTCGCGCTGAGTCCGTTCGGTGTCGATCAGATCGACTGGGTCTCGCGCTACCCATTGCCCGCCGTCATGGCGAACCTGATCTGGCAGTGGACCCCGTTCATGATGCTGCTGATCCTTGCCGGCCTGCAGTCGATGCCGAAGGACATCGCCGAGGCCGCACGGGTCGATGGTGCGGGTCCGGTCAAGCTGTTCCGTGAGTTGACGTTGCCGCATCTGCGTCGATTCATCGAGCTCGGTGCGGTGCTCGGGGCCATCTATCTGGTCAACACCTTCGACGCGGTCTACATGATGACCTCCGGCGGACCGGGTGTGGCGAGCGCGAACCTGCCGTTCTACATCTACCAGCGAGCGTTCCTCGGCTTCGACATCGGCCAGGCCGCGGCCATGGGCGTCGTCACCGTCGTGGCCACCATCATCGTCAGCACCCTGGCGCTGAGACTGATCTTCAAGAGCTTCAGCGGAACCGAGGAGGCTGCGTGATGAGTACCGCAACTGTAGACAAGACAACTACTTCCGCGCCGATCAAGCGCAAGAGCAAGTGGGGCCCGGGTTCCATCTGGTCCTTCGTCGCCTGGGTCGCAGGCATCGCGTTCTTCTTCCCGGTGCTGTGGATGGTCCTCACCGGTTTCAAGCAGGAGGCCGACGCCTACTCCGACCCGCCCAAGCTGTTCTTCACACCTACCCTCGATCAGTATCGAGGGGTCCTGGAGAGCGGCATCGGCACGACGTTGCTGAACTCGGCGTTCGCGACCGTCGTCTCGACGATCTTTGTTCTGCTGCTGGGTGTTCCGGCTGCCTTCGCGCTGTCGCTGCGACCGGTCAAGAAGACGAAGGACGTGCTGTTCTTCTTCATCTCCACCAAGATGCTGCCCGTCGTCGCCGCGATCGTCCCGCTGTACGTCATCGTCGGTGACATCGGAATGCTCGACAACATCTGGACTTTGGTCGTGCTGTACACCGCGATGAATCTTCCGATCGCCGTGTGGATGATGCGATCGTTCTTCCTCGAAGTGCCGAGCGAGCTGCTCGAAGCCGCGAGTATGGACGGCGCGTCACTGTGGACCTCGGTACGTGAGGTGATCCTGCCGCTGGTTTCGCCCGGCATCGCGGCCACGTCGTTGATCTGTGTCATCTTCTCGTGGAATGAATTCTTCTTCGCAGTCAACCTCACTGCCGTTCAGGCCCAGACGATTCCGGTGTACCTCGTCGGATTCATCACCGGTCAGGGTCTGTACTGGGCCCAGCTTTCCGCAGCTGCGACGTTCGCAGCACTTCCCGTCGTCCTTGCCGGATGGTTCGCGCAGAACAAGCTCGTGCGCGGCCTGTCCTTCGGCGCAATCAAGTAGGAGAAAGTCTCATGGCTGCAATCACGTACAAGAAGGCATCCTGCGTCTACGAAGGTGCCGACAAGCTCGCCGTCGATTCACTCGACCTCGACATCCAGGACGGCGAATTCGTCGTGCTGGTCGGGCCTTCCGGCTCCGGCAAGTCCACTGCTCTGCGGATGCTCGCCGGTCTCGAGGAGATCGACGGTGGTGCCATCGAGATCGGTGGCAAGAACATGGTGGGTGTGCCGTCGAAGGACCGCGACATCGCGATGGTGTTCCAGAACTACGCCCTGTACCCCAACAAGACCGTCGGGGAGAACATGGGTTTCGCCCTGAAGATGCGTGGTGTGTCCCTCGAGGAGCGCACGAAGAAGGTGGCCGAGGCCGCAAAGATCCTCGACCTCACCGAGTACCTGGATCGCAAGCCCGGCAAGCTCTCGGGTGGTCAGCGTCAGCGAGTTGCCATGGGGCGTGCCATCGTTCGTGAGCCGCAGGTGTTCTGCATGGACGAGCCCCTGTCCAACCTCGACGCGAAACTGCGAGTCCAGACGCGAACGCAGATCGCGGCGTTACAGCGTCGACTCGGCACCACGACGGTCTACGTCACGCACGACCAGGTCGAGGCCATGACGATGGGTGATCGCGTTGCCGTGTTGCGCGGTGGCAAACTGCAGCAGTTCGCCTCTCCCACAGACCTGTACGACAACCCCGTCAACGCATTCGTCGCCGGCTTCATCGGCTCGCCTGCAATGAACCTGATGACGGTTCCCATCGGCTCGGGTGGCGTTCAGATCGGCAGCTTCCTGCTTCCCCTCGAACGCGACGAGCTGACCAAGCTCGCCGGCCTCGGCCTCGACAACGTCACCGTCGGGCTACGCCCGGAGCAGCTCGGCATCGTGCACGGCGGCGGCGAAGGCTTCGAGGGCAAGGTGGATCTGATCGAGGAACTCGGCAGCGAGTCCTACCTCTACGCGCACCTCGACGACCCGAAGGTCAAGGGGCTCGACGGCGGGCCGGTCTCACTCGTCGCCCGCTCGGCCGTCCGAGCTCCGGCCAAGATCGGCGAGAGCATCGGGCTGACGCGACTCGACGGTGCGATCCACCTCTTCCACCCTGAGACGGGGGAGCGCATCTAACGCGGTTGGTACGGGGCTTTTCTCGACAGGATCAGTGCCGTCAGAAGCGCGGCGCCCCAGAGCAGGAAGATGCCGTCGAAGAACAGGTGACCGTACTTGACTGATCGGTTCTCGTCCGAGACGACCAACCCGATCACCGCTCCCATGAACGACGCACCGCCCCAGACAATTAGCAGTACAGAGCCGGGCCAGGATATGCCGAAGATCAATGATGGCACCCTCGTCCGGTTCTGTGCTGCCAGGCGCGGCCGGTTCAGATAGGCGAGGGCCGGAAGAATTGCTGCGGCGAGTTTGACGAGGGCAAGCACCAGCAGTGCCGTTCGTGCCGTTGCCGGTTCGGAGTCGGCCCACTCCGTGGCGAAGGCACCGACAGTGTCGAGCATCCATCGACCACCCGCAGCCCAATAGGCGGAGAACGCGGCGTGAATGATCCCCAGTACGCACGCGATCGCAAAGAATCGGATGGCCACGGTGATCGAGGCTAGCCGAGTTGCCACCCCCGTTCAGGGGTAGCGAGGAATTGTTGATCTCCCCTACCGTGGCGGTGATGGGCATCACAGGCGCAGGAGGAAACATGGTCGACTCGGCATATACGGCATTCAGAAACGCACGCGATCTCTTGCTCGACACCTACGGCGATTACGACCGTGCGGTAGCGACTTTCGAATGGCCGTCGTTCGGCGAGACGTTCAACTGGGCCATCGACTGGTTCGACGCGATTGCCCGTGGCAACGACGGCATCGCGTTGTGGATCGTCGAAGAGGACGGCAGCGAGGCCAAATACAGTTTCGACGACATGGCGCGTCGCTCCGATCAGGTGGCTCGTTGGCTCGAATTGCAGGGAATCGGCCGCGGCGACTCGGTGATCCTGATGCTGGGCAACCAGGTGGAACTCTGGGAGTCGATGCTCGCGGTGATGAAGCTCGGAGCGGTCTTGATGCCGACGACCACGGCCATCGGGCCCGCCGACCTGACCGACCGAGTGGTGCGCGGCAATGCTCGCGCCGTGATCGTGAACCCCTCTGACACCGGCAAATTCGACGACGTGCCCGGAGACTATCTGCGAATCGCCACTACCGCCCACGACGGTTGGGTCGACTATTCGGATGCCCGCTCCGTCGAGGCCAGGCCGTTCGAGTCCGTCACCGCACCCACCGACCGCCTGCTGATGTACTTCACCTCCGGTACCACCAGCAAGCCGAAACTCGTCGAGCACACTCAGATCTCCTATCCCGCTGGGCATCTGAGCACGATGTACTTCCTCGGACTACGCCCGGGCGACGTGCACCTGAACATCAGCTCGCCGGGCTGGGCCAAGCATGCGTGGAGCTGCTTCTTCGCACCGTGGATCGCCGAGGCGACCATCTTCATCTACAACTACGGCAAGTTCGACGCGAAGGCATTGCTCGAGCAGATCCGCCGGGCCGAGGTGACGACGTTCTGCGCGCCACCGACCGTGTGGCGCATGCTGATTCAGGCAGACCTTGCCGGCGGAGGTGGTTCACTGCGTGAGGCAATCGGTGCCGGTGAGCCGCTCAACCCAGAGGTGATCTCGCGGGTGCAGCAGGACTGGGGCCTGAACATCAGGGACGGCTTCGGCCAGACCGAAACCACTGCGCTGGTTGCCAATACGCCGGGTGCGGTGCTGAAGTCCGGATCGATGGGCCGGCCACTGCCCGGCGTCCCCGTGGTGATCGTCGACCCCACCACCGGCGAACTGGCCGACGAGGGCGAAATCTGCCTCGACCTGGCGCAGCAGCCGTTCAACCTGATGACCGGCTATCTCGGCGACCCCGAACGCAACGCTGCCGTCATGGCCGACGGTTACTACCACACCGGTGACGTCGCATCGCGGGACTCCGAGGGCTACATCACCTACGTCGGCCGCACCGACGACGTGTTCAAGGCCTCGGACTACAAGATCTCCCCGTTCGAGCTCGAAAGCGTGCTGATCGAACACCCCGCGGTGGCCGAGGCGGCCGTCGTTCCGGCTCCCGACGAGACGCGGTTGGCCGTCCCCAAGGCGTACGTTGCACTCGCAGCTGGCTGGGAACCCAACGAAGACACGGCATTCGAGATCCTGAAGTACGCCCGCGAGCACCTGGCCCCGTTCCTGCGAGTTCGGCGTATCGAGTTCTTCGAGCTACCGAAAACTATTTCGGGCAAGATCCGCCGCGTGGAGTTGCGCGCCCGTGAGGACGCGGCCGTCGGACCACTGGACAGCGAGTGGCGTGACGACCAGTTCCCTGCGCTGAAGAGGTGACGTGAGCGCCCACTATTCGCTGCTGGAGGCGGGATCCCGATTCTGGACGCGAATTGTGGACACTCAGATCAGTTGTGGGTGGGGCCGGCAGGGTCGGTTGTCGTAGGTGACGTGAGCGCCCACTATTGGCTGCTCGCGACGGGATCCCGATTCTCGAGGCGAATTGTGGACGCTGAGCTCAGTTGTGGGTGGGGCCGGCAGGGTCGGTTGTCGTGGGTGAGGTGAGCGCCCACTATTCGCGGTGGGAGCCGGGATCCCGATCCTGGACGCGACTTGTGGACACTCAGCTCAGTTGCTCCAGAACCGCTCGAGGAAATCGAGCACCTCGGCCGATGCGGCCATCGTCGTCGCATGGTCGAATCCGGGAACGATGTGCAGTTCGGAGTCGGGCGCCAGGGCGGCTGCGGCACGGGTGTCTTCGAGCCGGGTTCGATCCTCGCTGCCGACGTAGAACAGCGACGGTTGGGTGAAGTGCTGCAGGACCTCGTCGGGTAGGCCGGGATCGGCGTCGGACGCTCGGATGTACGCGGCCATGGCCTGAGCATCGTTGGCGGAGAACACCGCTCGTGTTCCTGGGTCGATGGGGAACATGCGGTGCTCGTTCCATGCCTCGAGGAACCCGTCCATGCCGCTGCGCTCCAACACGTCCGCGCAGCCCGGGAAGAACAGCCTGTCGAACGCTCCCGCCTGAGCGCCGTGACTACCGCCGCCCACCGCGAGTGAACGCACGCGTTCGGGCCTCGCCGCCGTCAACGCGAGACCGGCCCGCGCACCGAACGAATAGCCGAGATAGTCGACGGTCGGAGCGCCGACCGCGTCGAGAACCGCCGTCAGATCTCCGACGATATTGGCCATGGCATAGGCGTCGGGAGTATGGGGCTTCTCGCTGCGGCCATGACCGCGACTGTCGACCAGTATGAGCTGCCGAGTCCCGCGCAACGCCTTCACATATCCGAACGTCCGCCAAATCGTGTGCGTCAGGAAACTGCCGTGCACCATCAACAACGGTGGCCCGGACCCCACCACCGTGTATGCGATTTGCGTCCCATCATCTGCATTCGAGGCGTATTCCACTCCGCGATTGTTGCCCGTCGAGTCCACTCAACGTGACATTGACCCCCGAAAAGGCCACCGAACGTCACATTGACTCCTCCCGGGTGGGTGTTTCCGCGGCCGACTCGGCCGACTCGGTGGGCTGGGCGATCGGCGTCAGGTCGATGGTGCGGGTAGGGGCGATCGCGTCGAGGAACGGGCGATCGTGGCTGGCGATGATCAGTACACCCTCGAATGTGTTCAGTGCGTCGATGAGGTGTTGGCGGCTGGTGATGTCGAGGTTGTTGGTGGGCTCGTCGAGCATCAGTAGTTTCGGTGCAGGCTCGGCCAGCAGGATTCGTGCCAGTGCGGCTCGCAGTCGCTCGCCTCCGGAGAGGGTGGCGACGACGGCATCGGCGTCGGATCCGCGGAAGAGGAATCGCGCCAGTTGCCCACGGATCTGTTCGGCGGTGGCGTGCGGTGCCACGTCGGCGATGTTCTCGGCAACGGTGCGTGATTCGTCGAAGATGTCGAGGCGTTGCGGAAGGTATTTCCATGGCACTTCGGCCTCGGCGGCGTCGAGACTGCGCAGCAGGGTGGTCTTGCCGCTTCCGTTCGGCCCGACGAGCGCGATGCGTTCGGGACCGACGACGTGAACGTCGTCATGCGTCAGAACTACCTGTCCCGGATGAACTTTCGTTGCGGGCAGGTCGACGCGTATCTCGCGGTCGTCGCGAAGGAGATCCTCGGCTGCAGACAGTGACGTTCGGGCATCGTCGACGCGGTCGCCGTGGGTACCGCGTAGTTTGCCGGCCGATTCCTGTGCGGCCCGCTTGCGTCGGCCCGCAAGGACCGGTGGTACGCGCTTCTGCTCCGACATTTTCTTGCCGTAGCGCAACCTGCGATCGAGTTTGATTTGTGTGTCGACCAATTCGCGTTCCTGCTTGCGCACGTCGTTCTTGGCGTCTCGGATGCTCGCCCGCGCTGCTTCCTGCTCGGCGTCGATCACCGATCGGTAGTGCGTGTAGTTTCCACCGAACAGGCGTACTCGGGAGGTGCCGCTGCGTTCGGCGCGGACCTCGGCGACGGTATCGACACGCTCGAGCAATTCGAGGTCATGGCTGCAGACGACGAGCACCCCGGAGTATCCGTCCACGGCCGCATACAGTCGTTCTCGTGCAACGAGATCCAGGTTGTTCGTCGGCTCGTCCAACAGCAGTACGTCTGGTTCGGCGAGCAACTGCGCGGTGAGAGCCAGCAGCATCGCTTCGCCACCGGACAGCGTGCCGACCGGTCGATCCAGGTCGTCGAGGGTGCCGACGATGCCGCCCAGACCGAGCTTGTTCAGCAACGCCAGGGCGCGCTCCTCGACGTCCCAGGCCGATCCGACGATGGCGAAATCGTCCTCGGAAGATGTACCGGATTCGATGCGATGCAATGCCTTTCGGACCGAATCGATGGCCAGCACGCGATCCACCGGGAGCTCGGGGTCGAGTGCGATGTCCTGACGGAGATAACCCAGGACGCCGGGCATCGAGATCGAACCGCGCTGCGGTGTCAGTTCTCCGGCGAGCAATCTCAGAAGGGTCGACTTTCCGGCACCGTTCGAACCGATGAGACCTGTTGTGCCG
This sequence comes from Rhodococcus sp. Leaf233, assembly GCF_001426165.1. NCBI lineage: Bacteria > Bacillati > Actinomycetota > Actinomycetes > Mycobacteriales > Nocardiaceae > Rhodococcus > Rhodococcus sp. Leaf233. The sequence continues at coordinate 237,029 of NZ_LMRO01000012.1, read as the reverse complement.
CCGGGGAAGATGGCCGACAACGCGTCGAACACGGGGTCGCCGTCGGGCCAGGAGAACGTCAGATCGGAGACAGAGAGGGAAGATGAATGAGGCATGGATGCTCCAAAGGTGTGCGTGCGGTCGAACTGCAGGCGTCTAGAACCTTTGGAAGAGCAATGGCCTCTCCGAATCTGTGGGCAACAAGGCGATCTCCACGCTAATGCCGAACGTGGGCAATTCGCAAGCGATTTAGACCGAGGGTCCCTTCTTGCGTAGTTCGTCCACTGTCGACATGGCTCCGCGCAGTTCGTCCAACCAGTCCTGTGTGTGCTCGCCGACCAACTTCACGGCCCACGACAGAGCGTCTGCACGAGACCGCGCGACTCCGGCATCGACGAGGGTGTCGAGGACGCGTCGTTCGGGCTGACGCAGGCGGGTCATGACCGGGACGGCCAGGTGGGTGAACAGGACTACCTCGGAATCGGTCCGAACGCCCCAGGCGACCTTGCGTCCATAGCGCTTCTCGGCCTCGTCGGCAATCTGCATGCGCTCGGCCCGGGTGCCTTCTCGGAATCGGGCGATGCGGCCTTCGGTGGCGGCAGGTGAACTGCCCTCCTCGGTGGGCAACGTCCCGACCACCACGATCTCTTCGCGATCCACCTCGACCGACGCGGTGCCCTCGAACCAGCTGTCGGGCAATCTGCCGCCGAACCAGTCGCCGGCATCGGTGGCGTCGGGAACATCTGCGTGCTGCCAGCCGCCGGGGCGACCGAACGAGCGTCCGTTGGGTTTCATGGTGACTCCTCTGTAGGTTCAGTAATAATGATTACATGATTACACCCCATCTCGGGTTCGCGCCACCGCCGATTCGTCGGAGGCCTGGGGCATGCTCGACTCCGTGCGCACAACGAGAAGACCGACGACTCTGGCCGCAATCGTGTCCGTACTGGCGCTGGTGGTCGCTGCCTGCGGAAACAGCGGGCCCGATCAGCCGCAGACGGTCGCCGAGCAGTTCGCGGCCGCCGTCAGCAGCTCGAACATCGATCAGGCAGCCGCGCTGACGACCGATCCCGCGGGCGCGAGCGCCGCTCTAACCCAGCTGTACGACGGGCTGTCCGGCGGCGGAACGGTGACGGCCACTCCCGATTTCGAGGCTGTCGACGCGAACGAGGATGCGGGCACGTTCACGCTGAACGCCGATTGGCGCTTCTCGACCACCACCGACGGCACGGCGGAACCGGACGGCCAGCCGAAGGAGTGGAACTACACGACGTCTGCGACCGCGGCAGAGACTCCGCAAGGGTGGAAGATCACCTGGGACCCGGCCATCTTGGTCCCCGGACTGACGGCCGATTCCTCGGTCCGATTCACCCCGACCGACGCGCTGGTCGCGCCCAGGGTGTTCGATGCCAACGGCGGCGAGCTCATGTCGCAGCAGGTCGTCACCCTCGTCAACGTCGATGCGACGGCCGATCCGGTGGCCGTCGCCGCTCTCGTCGGATCTGTCGTTCCCGGGATCACGGCCCAGTCTGTTGCGTCGTCCGTTGCTGCTGCACAAGGCAATTCAGCAACCATAGTCTCGCTCCGTCAGGCGGATATCGATCCCATCGGAGCGCAGCTCGCGGCCGTTCCGGGAGTCACCCTGGCACCACAGACTCGGCTGCTGGCCACCGATCGCAATCTTGTCTCGCCGGTTCTCAGCGACCTGACGACGCTGTGGGAACAGGAGCAGGCGGCCAATCGGGGCTGGGCGATCCAATCGGTCGCTGCCGACAACACCGTCACCCAGCTTGCCGGTCGCGATGCCTCCACCGGTGACGACATCGCGACCACCGTCGACTCGGCGTTGCAGATCAAGGCCGAGAACGCCCTGGCGTCGGTGCCGCAGCAGGCTGCGATCGTCGCGCTTCGGCCGTCTACCGGAGAGGTTCTCGCCGTCGCGCAGAACGCCGCAGCGGATGCGGAAGGCCCGATTGCTCTGACCGGTCTCTACCCGCCCGGGTCGACCTTCAAGACGGTGACCACCTCGGCTGCTCTGCAATCCGGTGCCGTCACCCCCGACACGGTGTTGCCGTGCCCGGCGACGGAAAACATCGAGGGACGTCAGATTCCCAACGACGACAACTTCGCGCTCGGCGACGTTCCGTTGCACACTGCCTTCGCGAAATCGTGCAACACGACGATGGGCCGACTCGGCGTCGCCCTGCCGCCGAACGGTCTGACCGACGCGGCCGCGCAGTACGGCCTCGGCGTCGACTACGTGACCCCGGGCCTGACGACCGTCACCGGTTCGGTGCCGTCGGCCGACACCCCGGCGCAGCGCGTCGAATCCGCCATCGGCCAAGGGCAGGTGACTGCGTCACCGTTCGGCATGGCGCTGGTCGCGTCGTCGATCGCGAACAACGGATTGCTCCCGCCGACGGTCGTCTCGGGTAAGCCCGGCGTGGGAAACATGCAGCCGGCAGCGGTGAACCCACAGGTCACCGAGCAGATCAAGGCCATGATGCGCGAGACCATCACCGGTGGTACGGCCACGGCACTGAACGACATTCCGGGGCTGCTCGGCAAGACCGGAACCGCTGAATTCGGGCCGAACAACGAAGGAGCGCACGGCTGGTTCGTCGGGATCTCCGGTGATCTCGCGTTCGCGGTCTTCGTGAACAACGCGGGAAGTTCGGCGCCCGCCATCGAGGCTGCAGGACGCTTTCTGAGGTAACAGCCCGAGGTAAACGGACCACTCCGTATCTCAATCGTGACCGGCTTGTATGAATCCCGTGCTTGTTACTCGTGTGACTACAGTGAATATTGTGACTCATGAGTTCTATGAGTCGTGTCCGTCGTGGCCCGCGCAAGGTCCGCGGTCGCTACCTCGTCGCAGTTGCAGCATCGGCGACGCTGTCGGTCTCGGCCGTGTTCTGGATGGTCGACCGCCCACCGAGCGAGGCCGAGGTACTGGTCTCCAAATTCGTCGACGCGCTGGACAACCGCGATGTCGCGGCGGCGGCCGCACTGACGACGTACCCGAACGCCGCGACGGCAGCTCTGAATCAGATGTTCGACGGTTTGTCGGCCGACGGTAGATCGACGGGCGACTTCGACCTGACGCAGTACATGGATCTCTCCGACGAGAGCGGATTCTTCACGCTCGCGTCCGCCTGGAATTTCGGCGAAGGCAAGGACTGGAAGTACAGCGCTCAGGGCGCAACCAAGAAGCTCAGTGTCGGCTGGCGTATCGCGTGGGATCCGGCCACGCTCGTTCCGGATCTGACCTCCGGCGGGTCGGTTCGCTACACCCGCACCGACGCCGCTCCGCCGTTGATCTTCGATTCGGCGAACAACGTGCTGATGAGCGAGCGGACCATCAACGCCATCTCTCTCGACCCCGCCCAGATGAGTGATCCGGCGGCGTCGGCTCAGCAACTCGCCGATGTCATCGACGTCGTCGCGCCGCTGATCACCTCCGAATCGCTACTGAAGGAACTCGATTCGGCCCACGGAGCTCCGATCACCGCAGTGACACTGCGCGACGACGACTTCGCCGTTCTCGAAGACGATCTGCGAGCGGTGCCGGGAGTGGTGGTCGCCCCGCAGCCGAAGCTCATCGTCGACGACCGTCGAATCACCTCCCCGGTGCTCGACTCCCTGCGCGCCGCATGGCAATCCGGCCGCGACGCTACCGCAGGCTGGGCCGTCGACACCTACACCGTCGACGGAACCGGTGAACGACGCGTGGGATTCCAGGGACCGGGCGGACCGGACCTGCACGCAACGCTCGATCCGCGCGTCCAACTCGCGGCCGAGAACGCTGTGGTGATGGCGGGTACGTCCGCGTCGATCGTGGCGGTGTCCATGTCGACCGGGGCGATTCTCGGTGCGGCACAGAACAGTTACGCCAACGAGCAGGGCGACGTGGTGTTCGCCGGCTCCTATCCGGCCGGCACCGCGTCGGAGTTGATCAAAGCGGTACAGGCCGATCGCGGCGACGACAGTGCCGAAGACGCGGCAGCACGCCTGGGTCTGGGAATTCACTATGCGATGCCCGGTCTCGACGCCTACACCGGCACCCCCGCTGACAGCCGAAGCGCGATCGACGGCATTCGGAACGTCTCCACTGCATCCGGGGCCGAGGCGACGGTGACACCGTTCGGACTGGCCCAGATGGCAGCGGCGATCTCCCGCGGCAGCGCGCCCACTCCGGCCATCGTCGCCGGTCAGACTGCAGTAGCAAACCGCGCAGCCGAGCCCATGGGCTCTGACGCTGCAGCCCGCCTGCGTGAGATCGTGGCCGCATCGTCGAACAGCAGTGGTCTCGATACGTTCGACGGCGTGCAGGGATTTGCCGGGGAGAGCGGCGATGATCGCTTCGTGCTCGCGACCAGCGGCGATGTTGCCTTCGCCGTCTACATCGAGGACGCCGACGGTGGGGATCAGGCAGTGCGGATGACGAGCCGCTTGCTGCAGGAGATGGCGAACCCCGTCGAATAGGGGCTCGATCGTTAGGCACGGTAGTTTTGTCCGGTGACTGTGCTCGATTTCGGACTACTGGTGGTGGCCGGGTTCTTCGCCGGCCTCATCGGGTTCGTCACCGGGCTCGCATCCCTCGTGTCCTATCCGGCGCTGTTGGCGGTAGGGCTTCCCGCGGTCTCGGCGAACGTCACCAACACCGTCGCGCTGGTTGCTGCCGGAGTGGGTGCCACTACGAGCTCGTCGGCCGAACTCGCCAAGGACGGCAAACAGCTGATTCGCTACGCCGTCTACTCGGCGCTCGGCGGGACCACCGGGGCCATCCTGTTGCTCGTCACTCCGGAGGGATCGTTCGAGGTGATCGTGCCGTTCCTGGTCGCGATGGCTGCGATTGCGCTGCTGCTGCAGCCGAAAATCCGAACGTTGTCCGGCGGCAGGCAATTTCCGACGCTGTACCCGCTGGCGCTGTTCGCCGTCGCCATCTACGGGGGCTACTTCGGAGCCGGAGCCGGGGTTATCTTCCTGGCTCTGGCGCTGATCTGTACGTCCGATACGTTCTGGCGCGCAAGCATTCTGAAGAGCTTCTTCCTCGGCATCGCCAATCTCATTGCGGCGATCATCTTCTCGTTCTCCGGCCACGTGAACTGGTGGGCCGCTCTGGCTCTCGCAATCGGCTGCTTCGTCGGCGGTGCCTGCGGGCCACCGACCGTCAAGGTGATCTCGCCGATCGTGCTTCGCGTGGGGGTCGGCATTCTGGGACTCGGCCTCGCCGGCTGGTTGGGGTACCAGGCATTCGGCTGACGTCGTAGGTGATCTGAGTGTCCACCATTTCAGCCGGGAGGCGCGATCCCGCTTCCGGAACGAAATAGTGGACACTCAGATCAGTTGTGCCTCAGCTTCCGGGGAGACACCGCAGCATCCACCGGTCGTCGGGGCGTCGGGCTCGTCGAACAGGCCGGCCCCACCGCAGACGCCCGTGTCGGGCAACGTCAGCTCCACTTTTCGCGCGCCCTCGTGGTCGCCTGCCAGTTCGGCGGCGATGCTGCGCACCTGCTCGTATCCGGTCATCGCAAGAAACGTCGGCGCACGTCCGTAGCTCTTCATGCCGACCAGGTACAGGCCGGGCTCGGGCTGAGTGAGCTCCTCGACTCCGTGTGGTGACACCGAGCCGCAGGAGTGGATATTCGGATCCACCAGCTCGGCGACGAACTTCGGTGCCTGCAGAGTGGGATCGAGATCGAGGCGCATTTCGGACAACCATGACAAGTCCGGACGGAACCCGGTCAGTGCGACGACGCGGTCGACGTTCTCGATACGGGTGCCGCCGTCGCCCACGAGGGCGAGCCGATCACCCTGTACAGCAACGGCTTCGGTGCGAAATCCGGAGACCACGGTGAGGTAACCGTCGTCGACGGCCTTCTTCGCGCGTTGGCCGAGTGCGCCGCGCGCCGCGAGTTCGTCGGCCGCACCGCCGCCGAAGACCTCCGCGGTGACGCCTCGACGCACGGCCCAGGTGAGCGTCGTGCCGGGCTCGTCGGCGGCGAGCTCTGCGAAGGTGATGATGCCGGTCAGCGCGGAGTGGCCGCTACCGGCGATGACGGTGTGCTTGCCCGCGAACTGGGAGCGAATCGCCGGATCGGCCAGATCGGGGACTCGGTAGTCGATGCGGTCGGCGGCGGCCTTCTCGCCGATGGCCGGAAGTCCCTCGCTGCCCAATGGATTCGGTGATCCCCAGGTGCCCGACGCGTCGACCACGGCGCGAGCGAGGATGCGTTCCTCGCTGCCGTCGGAACGGCGAACATGCACCGACAGTGGTTCGGTGTCGCGTCCGGCGTCGACGACGCGGTCGCGTCCCCGGCGGGCAACGCCGACCACTTCGCAGTCGACTCGGACGGTATCGCCGAGCACAGCAGCGAGGGGCGCGAGATAGTGCTCCACCCATTCGCGTCCGGTGGCGTAGGTGTCGCCGTCCGGTGGAGTCCAACCGGTGGGTTCGAGCATTCGGGCGGCAGCCGGGTCGACGACCTCGGACCACGGAGAGAACAGCCGCACGTGATTCCATTCGGACACCGCCGATCCGGCCGACGGTCCACGTTCGAGAACGATGACGGCAGAACCGGTTTCGGCCAGGTGCGCCGCGGCAGCGAGACCGATGGGGCCTGCGCCGACCACCACTACGGGGTATTCGTTCATGTCGGATCTACCTTTCCTCGTCGAACTAGAGTGTCCACTGCTGCGCGTGCCGTCCGGCCGACGCCGATGAGCGTCGCCGAGGCGGGGCCGGTCCAGTCGCCGTAGCCCAGGAACACCAGCGTCGCTTCGCCGCGGACGTGATTGCCGTCCAGCACGATTCGTGATCCTTCGGTGTGCAAATGCAGCGGCTGCAGATGCCGCAGTGCGGGTCGGAATCCGGTGCACCAGAGGATTACATCCAGCATTTCCGTCGTATGTCCGTCGGTGACGCCGTCGGTGGTGATCGCGGTGAACATCGGCCGGGCGTGCAGCACTCCGCGATCCCTGGCCTCCCGCACCGGCGGGACCATGACGATGTCGCCCAGACCGGCGACCCCGCCGGTATCGGGACCGCCTGCCGCCAGAGTGCGGGACCGATCGCTGGCGACATCGAACAGCACCCGACCGTCGACGTCGTCGGGCAGAAACCTCGGCTCGCGGTTGGTGAACCACAGGGTCTGCGCAACCGTGGATATCTCGGCGAGTATCTGCGCCGCCGAGTTTCCGCCGCCGACGATTCCTACTCGCTTGCCCACGAACTGATCCGGCGTTCGGTAGTCAGCGGCATGCAGCTGGGTCCCACCGAACTCACGCATGCCCGGGTAGCTCGGCCAGAACGGCCGAGACCACGTTCCCGTCGCACTGACGACTGCTGCGGCACCGTACGACTCGCCGTCGGTGTCGACTCGATAGCCCTCGGTCGTACGATGCACGGACTTCACGTCGACGGGCCTCTGCACCGGCAAGTCGTACTTCTTCTCGTACGCCCGCAGGTAGTCCACCACATGCGATGCCGGCGGAAAACCACTGTGCCACGCCGGCATCGGCCAACCGGGTAGTCGCGAGTACTCGGCCGGCGAGAACAGATGCAGGGACGGCCAGTAGTCCTGCCAGGACCCGCCGGCGTGCGTCTGGTTGTCGAGGATGACGAAGTCCAGACCGGCTCGTCGCAGGTAGTAGCCGGCGGCCAGTCCTGCCTGACCGCCGCCGATCACCACCACCTCGGTGTTCATTCGAATCAGGTTTCCGCGCTGCGCAATCGGGATGTCAGTTCTCCGACGCGGCCTGCGATGTCGTCACGCACCAGACGCATCCGCTCGATGCCGTCGATACCGCGTTCGGACGGTTCGTCGGTGTCCCAGTTCTCGAATCCGGGGCCGTCGACCACGTCTACCTTGGCCTCACCGCCGAGGGTGACGACGTAGTCCATCCGGGCGAGCAGAGCGGGGTCGATCGGTTTCGGTACTTCACCCGACAGATCGACGCCGACTTCGAGGAGTGCCTCGGCGGACAGTGCGTTGACTGCGCTACCGGGTTCGGTTCCGGCAGAGTGCACTTCGACCGAATTGCCGACCGTCTTGCGCATCAGGCCGGCCGCCATCTGTGATTTGCCGCCGTTCTTGACGCAGACGAACAGCACGCTGGGTGTCGTCATGATGCCGAACTCTGCTTCGCTGGAACCAGTTCGGCGATCAGGTCTTCGATCCGACGCTTGATCTCGTCGCGAATCGGGCGCACTGCCTCGACGCCTTTTCCTGCCGGATCGGCCAGTGCCCAGTCGCGGTAGCTCACGCCGGGGAACACCGGGCACGCGTCGCCACAGCCCATGGTGATGACGACGTCGGACGTCTCGACGGCCTCGGTGGTCAGGATCTTCGGCGACTGCGACGAGATGTCGATACCGACCTCGGCCATGGCCTCCACCGCTGCCGAGTTGATGGTGTCCGCGGGAGCGCTACCGGCAGAACGTACCTCGACGGTATCGCCGGCAAGATGAGTCAGAAATCCGGCGGCCATCTGAGAGCGGCCGGCGTTGTGGACGCAGACGAACAGCACGCTGGGTGTCTCGGACATCAGGAATCCTTCGATGACGTGGTCGTGGAAAGGCTGGGGGAGAACCGCTTCCGCAAGGCGAGGGAGACATAGACGAGGCCGACCAGGACCGGCACCTCGATGAGCGGACCGACGACTCCGGCGAGCGCCTGCCCGGACGTTGCGCCGTAGGTGGCGATGGCGACGGCGATGGCGAGCTCGAAGTTGTTGCCCGCAGCGGTGAATGCGAGGGTGGTAGTGCGTTCGTAGCCCAGGCCCATGGCGGCCCCGAGTGCGTAACCGCCGCCCCACATCACCGCGAAGTAGACCAGCAGGGGCAGCGCGATGCGCACCACGTCCCAGGGCTGTGACGTGATCCGATCACCCTGTAGCGCAAAGAGAACGACGATGGTGAACAACAGCCCGTAGAGAGCCCACGGGGCGATCCTCGGGATGAACTTCTCCTCGTACCATGTGCGGCCCTTGGCGCGTTCACCGAAGAAGCGCGATGCAAATCCGGCTATCAGCGGGATTCCGAGGAAGATCAGCACCGATTTCGCGATCTGCCACGGCGACGCTTCGATCGTGGTCTGCTCGAGGCCGAGCCAGCCGGGCAGTACCGAGAGGTAGAACCATCCGAGGACGGCGAACATGAAGACCTGGAACACGGAGTTGATCGCCACGAGCACGGCCGCGGCCTCACGGTCTCCGCAGGCGAGGTCGTTCCAGATGATGACCATCGCGATGCATCGAGCGAGGCCGACGATGATCAGGCCGGTCCGGTACTCGGGCAGGTCCGGCAGGAAAAGCCATGCGAGAGCGAACATCAGCGCCGGTCCGAGGATCCAGTTGAGAACGAGCGATCCGATCAGCAGCCGCCTGTCTCCGGTGACGGTGTCGAGGCGGTCGTAACGGACCTTGGCCAGTACCGGATACATCATGACGAGCAGGCCGACGGCGATCGGGAGCGACACCCCGTCGACGGAGATGGAGGACAGCGCGTCGTTCAGCTCGGGGATCATGCGTCCCAGGATCAGGCCGACGACCATGGCGACACCGATCCACACCGGGAGGAACCGATCGAGCGTGGAGAGTTTGCCGACGACGGCGGTGTCCGTGGTGGTGCTCATACCGTGACCACCGTGGGGTCCGCTGCGGTGAGTACCGACGATAGTTGTTGCAAGGCAGCTGGAACGACCCAGTAGTACACCCAGGTTCCGCGTCGCTCACAGTCGAGCAGCCCGGCTTCGCGGAGCACCTTGAGGTGGTGGGAGATCGTCGGTTGCGACAGGTCGAAAGCAGGGGATATGTCACACACGCACGCTTCGCCGCCGGCATGGCTGGCGACGAGGCTGAGCAACCGCAGGCGCACAGGATCGCCCAGAGCCTTGAACATGCGGGCCAGATCCCCGGCCCAGTCCACTGTCAGCGGTTCGTGGACGAGCGGCGAACAGCATGCGCCGGCCGAGGAAGTCCGGTCTTGATTCGACATTGGTCTATATTGACCCCTGTCGAATCAGCCGTCAAGTGAACAGTCGCCGAACCCGGACCAGACGGTAGAGGACGCCGAGCAGTACGACAACGGTGCCGATCGCGATCGACGACAAGGGCAGCGTGGCAATGAGAACCAGGCACCCGAGCGCTCCGAGCGCCTGAAGGGGGCGCGGATAGCGTCGGTGTTCGGTGCCCTGGGTGTACGCGCTGACGTTGGCGACGAGGTAGTACAGCAGCACCCCGAAGGACGAGAAGCCGATGGCGTCACGAAGATCCACGACGAGAATTGCGGCACAGACGATCGCCGCCAGAGTGATCTCGGCCCGGTGCGGCACCGAGTAGCGAGGGTGGACCGCAGTGAGATACGACGGCAGATCATGGTGGCGGGCCATCGCCAACGACGTGCGCCCGATACCGGCGATCAAGGCCAGTAACGCTCCGAGCGCGGCCAGTCCGGCACCGATGCGCATGACGGGTGATGCCCACGAATACCCCGACGTCACAACGAGATCGACCAGCGGAGCCGACGACGAGGCCAGCAGGTCCGGGCCCAATACCGTCAACAATGTCACGGCAACCGCTGCATAGATCAGCAACGCGATGCCGAGTGCAGAGACGATGGCCCGTGGAATGGTGCGCTCGGGCCGCACCACTTCCTCGCCGAGGGTGGCGATGCGCGCGTAGCCGGCGAAGGCGAAGAACAGCAATCCCGCGGACTGCAGAATTCCGTACCAGCCGTCCCCGGTGAGGGATCCCGACGTGCCCATGCCGTTGCCCGGCGAGCCGGCGAAGCCCAGAACCACCCCGATGACGAGGATGGCGAGCACCGCGGTGACGAGGATCTTCGTCAGCAGCGCCGTACGGGTGATGCCGAAGTAGTTCACCACCGTCAACGCGACAATGGCAAGGATCGCAACGGCTTTCGCATAGCCGGAAGGGGCGACGTAGGCCGCGAACACCATCGCCATGGCCGCCGAGCTTGCGGTCTTGCCGATGACGAAGGTCCAGCCGGCGAGGAAGCCGGGCCACTCACCGAGTTGTTCGCGACCGTAGATGTACGTCCCGCCCGACGTCGGATACTGGGCGGCGAGTTGCGCGGACGACGTCGCGTTGCAGAACGCGACGACAGCCGCGATGGCGAGGCCGATCAGCAAGCCGGCACCCGCTGCGGCCGACGCGGGAGCGAACGATGCGAACACTCCCGCCCCGACCATCGAGCCGACACCGATGACGACTGCATCGACAAGGCCCAGTCGACGGGCCAGCGGCTGTGGGTCGGTCATGCCTGGACCCGGATGTCGATCACGGCGACAACTGTAGAGGCCCTACACCAGTGGCAACAGATTAGATGTCGGCCGCGGTCTACTTCTTCTGCTGATACACGTCCGGAATTCCGTCGTGGTCGTCGTCCCGCGTCTCTTCGATGTAGAAGTCGCGGTACGCCTTGTTGCGGGTACGCAGAATGATCGACGCGATGGTTGCGGCAACGATCGAACCGGTCAGCACACCGACCTTCACGTGATCGTCGCGCTCTGTTCCTTCACCGAATGCCAGATCGCCGATCAGCAGCGACACCGTGAAACCGATACCGGCGAGCATCGCGACGCCGAAGACGTCGAGCCATTTCAAGCCGGCGTCCAACGTCGCCCGGGTGAAGCGCGAGACCAGGTAGGTGGTGCCGAAGATGCCGATGGCCTTGCCGATGACGAGGCCGGCAATGATGCCGATGGCAATCGGGTCGGTGAGTGCGCTGGCCAGGCCGGAGAAGCCGCCGACGGTCACACCGGCTGCACAGAAGGCGAACAGCGGCACCGCGATACCCGCGGAGATGGGTCGGATCTTGTGCTCGAAATGCTCGGCGAGACCGGGGCCCGCATCGGGGCCGCCGTTCGCCTTGCTCCGGATCACCGGGACGGCGAAGCCGAGCAAAACGCCTGCGACGGTGGCGTGGACACCCGACTCGTGCATGAGCACCCACGTCACCACGGCCAGGGGGATGAGCACCCACCACGAGCGGACGCGCATCTGCACGGCGACCGCAAACAGCGCGAGCGGGATCAGCGTCAGGCCGAGGGCGATGAAGTTGATGTCGTCGGTGTAGAAGATCGCGATGACGCTGACGGCCAAAAGGTCGTCGACCACGGCCAGAGTCAGCAGGAAGGTTCGCAGCGCTGTCGGCAGATGCGTGCTGATCACGGCGAGAACGGCCACCGCGAACGCGATATCGGTCGCGGTGGGAATGGCCCAGCCGAGCAGAGCGCCATCCCCGGTGCCGAGGTTGAACAGCACGAAAATGACTGCGGGAACGACCATTCCGCCGACAGCAGCGGCCACCGGCAATGCGGCGCGTGCCGGATCGCGCAGATCACCGGCAACGAACTCGCGTTTGAGTTCGAGTCCGACGACGAAGAAGAAGATGGCCAACAGCCCGTCGGCGGCCCACGTCGACAGAGTCAGATCGAGATGCAGGGCCGACGGCCCGACGCGAGTGCTCATCAATGTGTCGTAGGCGGCGGACCACGGCGAGTTGGCCCACACGAGCGCGACCACGGTGGCAACGAGAAGCAATGCGCCGCCGACGGTCTCTTTGCGCAAGACCTGTGCGATGCGGTCGGCCTCGGACCAGGAACCGCGAGAGAACAGCGGCAATCTCTCTTTGGGAATCGGTGAATCAGACACGGGAACAACGCCTTTCGGTAGCAACGTCGTGCTGAGCGCGTCCGCCGAGTCGACGGACATGTGCGCAGCACAGAACTATTGCCGACCAGACTTCCCGGCGCACCGTGAATGATCCTATCGCGAAAAGGTCCCTGTCACCGAGCCGAGGGAATGAATCTGGCGATCGCGCGCCAACCGAGCAGCAGAACCGCGGTGGAAATCGTCGCAACGATGATGAACGCGGTAGCGGTTCCCTGACCTGTCGCCGTGCGCAGGATCATGCCTCCGACGACCGTGGTGACCCACACCAGAATGCCCGTCGGAACAATGAGGAACGCGTCGAACTTGTTGCGGTACAGAGCGAACGTAGCGATCCAGCCGACAGCGGCACCGACGACGAACGGCCACGCGGTGTGGAAGAGGCCGGACAGCGCGGTGGCTTCGTCGTGACTGCGACGGCCGATCGCGGCGAACAGCACGATCATGACGAGATCGAGGACGGCAGCGACGGCCGGGGAACGAAACTTCACGGACCCACTGTAGGACACCGACGCGAACGGCCCGCGCCTACGAGTGCAGGTGCGGGCCGTTCGATGCCACTGGATCTCGCCCCCAGGTCCGGATCAATGTGGGTTTCAGTCGGTTGGACTGCAACAAAGGCGCATTGATCCGGAAGGGGAGGGGTGATCCGGAAGGGGAGGGGTGAATCCGGAAGGGGAGGGGTGAATCCGGAAGGCGAGGGGTCAATCCGGAAGGAGTAGAGGGGGTGAAACTTACGCCTGGAGGCCGGCCTCGATGTCGAGGTTCAGGACAATCTTGTCGCCGACCACTGCGCCGCCGCCTTCGAGGGGCATGTCGATGCTGATGCCGAAGTCCTTGCGGTTGATGGTGGTGCTGGCTTCGAAGCCTGCGACCGGTCCGTTGCCCATGCCGGCGTTGACGCCGTTGAACTCGAGCTTGAGGTCGATGGACTTGGTGACGCCGTGGAGGGTGAAGTCTCCGGTGACGACGAAGTCTCCGCCGTCGGCCTTGACCGAGGTGGACTTGAACGTCGCGGTCGGGAACTTCTCGACCTCGAAGAAGTCGGCGGTCTTGAGGTGGCCGTCGCGCTGCTCGTTGTCGGTGGTGATCGAGGTGACGTCGATCTCGGCGTCGACGGACGGGGTGCCGTCGGCGGCGACGGTGACGGTGCCGCTGAAGTTCTGGAAGCGGCCGCGGACCTTGCTGACCACCAGGTGGCGGACGGTGAATCCGACGGTGGAGTGGGTGGGATCGATGGCCCAGGTGCCTGCGGTCAGCTCGGGAAGCGCGATGGCGGTGGTCATGAGGACTCCTTGTTGGGTTGAAGTTTCAAACTCATAGTACACAAGCGGACCGGGGTCCGTATATATTCCGGGTGAACGACCAGTGACGGATGCCATACCGAACAGCACGGGGCTAGGCGGTCTCCGGATCGCCTTTGGAGTCGCGATCGTGCTCGGCGGCTCGGCCGAGATCGGAGGTCTCCTGCCGCTCGAGGGCGATGTCGAATTCCAGATCGGCGTGCTGGTGCTTACGGAACAGGACGAGGAACACGATCCACCCCACGATGGCGACCAAGATGAAGCTGACCCCGCGATAGACCAGGGCCGACGCCACTGCCTGAGATGCGGTGATGGACGCGGCGCTGGTCAGGAACGCGATGAGGGTGGCGTCGACGACCACCAGGCCACCGGGTGCGAGAGGGACGGATCCGACGGCCTTGCCCGCCGCGAATGCGATGAACAGCCCGGACAGTCGTGGATCTGCGCCGACGGCGAAGCACGCGAACGCCAGGCACGCGACGTCCGCGAGCCGGTGCACGGCCGACCAGGACAGTGTGAGCGCGCCGTCCCGCTTGCCGAGCTGTACGGATTGGATCTGGCCGATGACCTTGTCGATGGCCTCGGCTCCGGCGTCGAGATCGTGGTTGCGGAACGCGTTGTACTTGCGCAGACCCCAGCGGGCGAACTGTTTGATGGACTCCGGGTGGTTCGAGATGTATCGGACAGCGGCCACGATCGCGATGACGCCGATGATCGGGAGCACCACGGTGAAGGTATTGAACGAACTACCGACCACCAGTCCGCCGGCAACGCCGAGCACTGCCAACCCGGCTGCGGCGATGACGCCGGAGATGGCGAGCTGCCAGGAGGCGACAACCGGACTCGCACCCCAGCGTCGGGTCTCGCGGTAGGTGAAGGCCGTCGAGAACACCTGGCCGGCGGGCAGAGTGAGCGACATTGCGGTGCTGCCGTAGATGACGGCCACGGACTTGCGTTGCCGCACCTGCACGCCGCCCGCGTCGAGCAGCTGCTTCTGGACTCGGCCGAACGCGCTGAGCGACACGGCTTGGGCAAATACGCACGCAGCCAGCCAGCCCCAATGGATTTCTCGTACTGCTGTCCAGGATTCGTGCAGCCGTGGCCACAGGTAGATCGCCTCGCCCACCAGCAGAGCGACCAGGGCAATTGCGGCGATCCACTTGACCCATCTCAGCCGGTTTCGCGGGCGCCGCACTGCGGGTCCGCTGGTCGAGCTGGGGTCGGGCATCCTGTCAGACTAACCGTCACTCGAGGAGGAGTCGGGATACTCCACCGGCCAGGCCAGGTGGGTTGCCCGTCGTCGGCCACGCAGTTGCACCTGGTCGCCCAACTCCCACTGTTCCTGCTCCTCGTCGTCGGCGAAGTACAGGGCCGAGGTGGATGCCAGAACGCGTCCGGGCCGCAGTTTCGCCAGTTCGGTGAGCCGCGACGCCTCGTTGACCGGGTCTCCGATGACCGTGTACTCGAAGCGCTCGGACGCGCCGATGTTGCCGGCGACGGCCAGTCCCGCCGACACCCCGATGCCGATGTCGAGTCCGGTGATCTCGTCCAGAGCGAAACGCAGTTCACGCGCCGCGGCCAGGGCCGCGGTGGGAGCGTCGGGACGGTCGAGCGGTGCCCCGAAGATCGCCAGCGCCGCGTCGCCCATGAATTTGTTGACGAAGCCGTGGTGGCGTCCGACGACGTCGACGACCACCCGGAAGAACTCGTTGAGCAACACCACGACCTCACTCGGCGGGCGTTCCGACGCGGTGGCGGTGGATCCGACCATGTCGACGAACAGCACGGCGACGAATCGTGTCTCGCCGCCCAGCTCGGTACCGAACTGCAGTGCTCGACGCGCCACGTCCTCGCCGACGTGCTGGCCGAACAGCTGACGCAGGACGCGTCGCTCGGCGGATTCCTCCATCATGCGGTTGAAGCCGACCTGGAGGCGACCGATCTCGCTGCCGTCGAACACGTCGACCTCGACGTCGGTCTCGCCGCGTTGCACGCGTTCGATGGCGTTGTGCAGTTGGCTGATCGGGTCGGAGATCTGGCTCGCCGTGAGCATCGACAGGACGAAGGCCTGCACGATGGCCAGCACGCTGAGCAGGATGATGGCCACGGCCAGCGCGTTCGGCGAGAACACCAGGTCGGTCGTCAGCTGGGTGGCACACAGCAAGATGATGCCGATGACGGGCATCAACGTGCCCAGTCCCCACGTCATGGCCATGCGGGTACCGACGCCGGGCGTCATCGTGCGGTCGAAACGGCCTTCGCTCAGTGCGAGTGCTGCGACCGGGCGCAGAATGCGTTCGCCGAGCATGTAGGTGAAACCGAAGGTGACGGTGGCGGCCATGCCGACGGTGACGATGACGGCGATGGACAGCGACGGCATCTCCGCGATGGTCAGCAGCACGAAGATGATGCCGCCGATGATCCACAGAATCAGGTGCACGATGGCCTGACGCAGCGGCGCGTGCAGCGTCGTCATCTGTTCCTTGCGGGTGGGCGGGCCGCCGCGGAGCTGCCACCTGATGACCGAGCGCAGCAGTGTGTACGCGTAGATCAGGCTGACCACCAGGGCAACACCCAGATACGCACCGAAGATGTACACGTTGCGGACGCGATCGGCGACGATCGATTGCGACTCCGGAATGGGCAGACCGTAGCGAACGAAGGCGAATACGAGCACTGCACCGAACACATTGGCGATGAGCATCGAGAGCATATAGAGCGGCCAGCGACTCTTCAGGGTGAGCGAGACCGCTCGGAAAGATGCCAGCACAGGTTAAATTTAGCGGGTGAGCACCGACGAGTTGCGGGCGCAAGGTACGGGGGCGTCCCCGCGCCTCACTTCGGCCGCAGATTCGGTGCATCCGCTGGTACGGGTTGGGGCGGAATGGACGTGGCGACTGCTGGTCCTGTTTGCCGGATTCATCACTTTTGCCTATGTGATCGCCAAACTGAGCACGGTGGTCATCCCGCTGGGTCTGGCGCTGCTGGCGGCCGCTCTGCTGGTGCCGATCGTCGATTGGATGCAGCGCCGAGGAGTGCCGCGTGTCGCCGCGGTGATCATCGTGATCATCGCCAGCATCGGCGTCGTCGCCGGAATCATGACGTTCATCGTCGAGCAGTTCATCGAGGGGCTGCCGCAGGTGGGCGATCAGTTCACCCAATCGATCAACAGTGTCGAGGAGTGGCTCAGCAACGGGCCGCTGCACATCAGCGAAGACCAGATTCGGCAGGCGACCGACAATTTGGTCAAGGTCATCCAGGACAACCAGGAGGCCGTCACCAGCGGGGCGTTGACCACGGCGACGGTGATCGGCGAAATTCTGACCGGGGCGCTGCTGACGCTGTTCACGCTGATCTTCTTCCTGTACGGCGGTGATCAGATCTGGCAGTTCGTCACCCGGCTCGCACCGACGAAGGCGCGCAGAAAGATTCGCACAGCCGGCATCCAAGGTTTCGGATCGCTCGTGGGATACGTTCGCGCGACGGTGGCCGTCGCCGCAGCCGACGCGGTGGGCATCGGAGCCGGACTCGCCATTCTCGGTGTACCGCTGGCACTTCCGTTGGCATCACTGGTGTTCATCGGCGCCTTCATTCCGATCATCGGTGCCGTGCTGACCGGATTCGTCGCAGTGTTCATCGCCCTGGTGACGAAGGGGCTCATCACCGCCGTCATCACCCTGGGCATCGTGATCGCGGTCATGCAGCTCGAAGGCCATGTGCTGCAGCCACTTCTGCTCGGCCGCGCCGTTCGGCTGCACCCACTGGCCGTCGTGCTGTCCATCACCGTCGGCATTCTGCTCGCGGGCATCGTCGGCGGCCTGCTGGCGGTCCCGATCGTTGCGGTGCTCAACACCGCCGTCCGGTCGCTGCTCGCCGACGACCCCGACGAGGTGTACGAGGAACTCGATGTCAGCGACACGCTGTACTCGGCCGAACCCAGCGACCCGGACACCCCTCCCGGTTCGTCCGAGCCCGATCGACTTGCCAAGGGGGAGCTGAACACTGCAGACCCGAAAACCGATGCGGACGACTGACCGAGTGCGGCCGACGCTGAACTCGGCCGATCCCGACAGCCCGCTGTGGCGGGCCTCGCAGGCCTTCCGCCTGGTCACTCTCGTGTACGCCGTCAGCTATCAGGCTGCGACCGTCGACAACTACACCAACCCGCGGCTGAGTTGGGCGTTGGTCGCCCTGATGGCCGTATGGTCCGGAGCTTCGGCACTCCTGCTCTCGCGGGCCACCCTGCCGCGCTGGCAGGTGGTGCTCGCAGATCAGATCATCGTGATCGCCCTGATGGCGTCGACGCGGTTGGTGGCCGACTACGACTGGTACAGCACCCGCCAGACCCTGCCCACCACCCTGTGGGCCACCAACGCCGTCATCTCCGCCGCAATTCTGTTGGGGCCCAAGGGTGGTATCGCCTCGGGTGTGGTGATGTCGTTGGTCAGTGCCCTGGTACGGGACCGGTTCGACACCGACCTGTGGTCCGACGCCACCGCCCCGGTGCTGCTGTCGGCCGGGCTCGCGTTGGGATTGGCGTCGAACACAGCCCGGCGCGCCCACGAGGAATTGCGCAGTGCGGCACGGTTGGCCGCGATCACCGAGGAGCGTGAGCGGCTGGCCCGACAGGTGCACGACGGGGTTCTGCAGGTGCTGGCCCTCGTTCGCCGTCGAGGTCTCGAAATAGGCGGGCCGGCAGCCGAACTCGCCGAGCTCGCCGGTGAGCAGGAAGTCGCTCTGCGCGTGCTGATCTCCGAACAGTCGGCTCCGCGCGACGATCACACCGGATCGATCGTCGACGTGCGCGCCCTGCTGCGCACCCAGGCCGGCACGTCGATCTCGGTGTCGACTCCCGCCGACCCGGTGCTCGTCGAATCCGACGTCGCCGACGAGCTCGCTGCCGTCGTGACCACTGCCCTGTCCAACGTCGAACTTCACGCAGGTGCCGATGCGAAGGCCTACGTACTGCTCGAAGACGTCGACGGAGAGCTGATCCTGAGCATTCGTGACGACGGCCGCGGAATACCCGCCGGACGGCTCGCCGCCGCCGAGGCCGAGGGCCGGATGGGCGTCTCGAAGTCCATCCTCGGCCGGGTCGAATCTCTCGGCGGTACTGCGATACTCGACACCGGAGAGGGCGAGGGCACCGAATGGGAAATTCGGGTTCCGCGAACGAGAGGAGCGAGATGACCGGCGACGAGAATCCGAACGCCGAGATCGCGGTGATGGTCGTCGACGATCACCCCATGTGGCGTGACGGCGTCGCCCGGGATCTCGAGGCCGCCGGATTTCGGGTGGTCGCCACCGCGGACGGAGTAGCCGCGGCCGGACGCCGCGCCCGAGCGACCACTCCCGACGTCGTCCTCATGGACATGCATCTGCCCGACGGGAACGGTGCCGATGCCACCGTCGCAGTGCTGGACGCGTCCCCGAAATCCACGATTCTGGTGCTCTCGGCATCGGCGGAACGCAGCGACGTGCTCGACGCGATCAAAGCTGGTGCGACGGGTTACCTGGTCAAGAGCGCATCGGCGGAGGAGCTGTTCGACGCCGTCCGCGCCACCGCAGCCGGACAAGCGGTGTTCACCCCGGGTCTGGCTGGTTTGGTTCTCGGCGAATTCCGGCGGATGTCGTCGTCACCGGAGCCGGAGTCCGATACCCGCCCCACGTTGACCGAGCGCGAGACCGAGGTGCTCAGACTGGTCGCAAAAGGGCTCAGCGCCAAGCAGATTGCGACCCGTTTGACGCTCAGCCACCGGACGGTCGAGAACCACGTGCAGGCGACACTGCGAAAACTGCAGCTGGCCAACCGCGTCGAATTGACCCGGTACGCCATCGAAAAGGGTCTGTAGGGGTTTGCGACCCGGCCCGACGGGCACTCTTGACCCCATGACCGACAACGAAGCAGTGGACACGACAGTCGATCCGGCCGAGCACACGAAGGGCGTCGACGCCGACCAGGATCAGACCGGCGACGAGCGCGCCGAGGCCATCGATGAATTCGACGGCCATCTGGACGGGTCGGGCGAGGAGTCCGAGCTTCCGACGCCCGAGCCGACCGAAGTGGCCGACAAGAGCGACGAGAAGACCGTCACCCGGTCCGAGTAGCCCCTACTGGGCACACAGCCTGCCGAGCGCGAATTTGGCGATCGGCAGGTAGGGCAGAACCAGCGGCAACGGGCCGTCGATGGTGATCCACGCCCTCGTTCCACTGGGTCGTGAGACGACTCCGTGTGTCAGATCCACGCCGATGGCCCTGTTCTGGAACCATGCCGACCACGCCCACGTCCACGAGTGTTCGTCCACCGAGTGCACCTCGAAGTCGATCGGCACCCCCAACGGCCCCAGCACTCGGCCGGAGGTATCGGAGTCGAGGCGTTCACCGCGGTATTCGACGCCCATGATCTGCGGAGCCCAGGTCTTCCAGACCGTCGGGTCCATGTAACGCTCCCAGACCTCGGGTGCCGGGGCGTCTCCGGTGGATTGCAGTGTCACTCGCATAGCCCTCACCTACCCGCTGGTAGCCGTCTCCACACGGATATTCGCCGAACGTTCGGTCACCATCCACCGCCGGGGCATCGGGTGGACGTCCGGCTGGAGAGACTGAGCAGGTGCGCATCGTTCAACTGGCGAACTTCTACGGGCCGCGGTCCGGCGGTCTGCGGACGGCCGTCGATCAGCTGGGATCGGGCTACGTGGCCGCTGGTCACGACGTCACGCTGATCGTGCCGGGTGCCCGGTGGAGTGAGACGACGCTGCAGTCGGGAGTGACGCGCGTCGAGGTGCCGGCACCGAAAGTTCCGTTCACCGGCGGCTACCGTGTGGCCGACCCGCGGCGAGTGGCCTCGATCGCGTCGGGTCTACGTCCGGACGTGATCGAAGTGTCGGACCGGCTGACCCTGCGCGGAATGGGCAGGTGGGCGTCGCGGCGCGACATCCGCAGCGTGATGATCTCTCACGAGCGCCTCGACCGTCTGTTGGCTCAGACGATGCCGATGCGATACGCCCGGCCCCTCGCCGACGCGGCCAACCGACGCAGTGCCGAGTCGTACGACGCCGTCGTCTGCACCACCGAGTTCGCGCAGCAGGAATTCGATCGAATCGGAACACCCAACGTCCATCGGGTACCGCTCGGCGTCGATCTCGAGCTGTTCCATCCCCGACGACGCCGAGCCGGCGCGCGCTCGGCATGGCTGGGTAGCGCCGACCGGCTGCTGGTCCATTGCGGCCGACTGTCGGTGGAAAAGCATGTCGAGACCAGTATCGATTCGCTTGCCGCGCTCTGCGATTCGGGTATGCGGGCTCGGTTGGTCATTGCCGGCGACGGCCCCCGACGAGCGGGCCTCGAACGACGTGCCCGCGGGCTGCCCGTCGACTTCCTCGGCTTCGTCGACGGCAGGTCGGCCGTCGCCGAGCTGCTCGCCTCGGCCGACATCGCTCTCGCGCCGGGACCGCACGAGACATTCGGCCTCGCGGCATTGGAATCGCTCGCCGCGGGCACACCCGTCGTCGTCTCCGAAACCTCGGCACTGGCCCAGATCGTCACCCCGCAATGCGGTGGATCCTCGATCAACACCGCCGACGGCTTCGCAGCGGAAATCCAACGGCTGCTTCGACTTCCGGCCGACGGACGCCGGATCGCGGCGAGAATACGCGCCGAAGAGTTCGGCTGGCCCGCATCGGTACACGGAATGTTGTCGGTTCTCCGCGGGCACGCCGCCTGAGAACTTCGCTACCCTGGGCCCATGGAGGCAAGGGATCTGCGAGTGTCCGATGCCGAACGCGAGCACGTCGGGCAGCTGCTGCAACGAGCAGTCGGCCAAGGCATGTTGTCGCTCGGTGAGTTCACCGAAAGAATGGACACCGCTCTGGCGTCGAAGACCCGGGGCGAACTGAACTCGGTACTCGCCGATCTACCGGGCATGCAGATCGCCGGCGAGCACCTCCCGTCGCCGAAACCCTTCGCCGATCCCACCCCACAACCGACGCCGCGCCGCGTCGTGCAGGAGCACTGGGGACACGGTGGCGGTACCCCGGACACGGTGCGCGGCAGCATGTCCACCATCACCCGCAAAGGCCCGTGGAACGTGCCGCGCCGATTGAACGTGGTGACGCGGCTGTCGTCGGTGACACTCGACTTCACGCAGGCCGTCATGGTCAGCCAGGTCGTCGACATCCACGTCGACGACTACTGCAGCTCGGTCACCGTGATCCTCCCGACCGAAGCCACCGCCGACGTCAACGGTGCCGAGGCCGTCGCAGGTACCGTCACCAACAAGGTGCGCACCGGCCCGCCGTACGGACCGCTGCACGTGGTGCTCACCGGGAAGGTCCGCTTCGGTTCCCTCACCGTCAAGCACCCCTTCGGTAGCTCGTTCCGTAAAATTTTCGGATAGTCGGGCTGGACTACTCGAGGGATCCGAGTAGCACTACTCAGGCTATCGAGCCGCGCGGCCCGCAGGATCTATCCCATGACTTCTTCCCAGAACTCCGGGCTGGACCCGCAACTCGTCGCGCGCCTGTCCAGCCGCTTCGATTCCCTGGGCGACCACATGCGTCAGGTGGCCGTCGACCTGCAAACATTGCAGTCGCAGCTCGGTACTGCACCCACTTCCGTGACCGTTTCGGCTCCCGCCAGGCCACAGCCGGTGCCGCGGTCGTATGTGCCGACCGTCCCTCCGCAGACGTTCTCGGCGCCCCAGATGCCTGCACCGCAGCAGCCCTATGCCGCGCGCGGCCCGGTGTCGGCACCTCCGGTCACGCCGCCTCCTGCGGTCGGCCGGTCCATGGCAGCCCCGCCGTTGCGAGGGCCGGTGGTCGCGCCGCGGCCACCCGCTCCGCCCCGTGAGCCGTGGTGGCAACGAGACGGCGTCATCAGTCGCCTGCTCGCCGTCGCAGGCGCGGGTGTCACGCTCGTCGGCGTCGTGATGCTGCTGGTTCTGGCCGCACAGGCCGGCTGGTTCGGGCCGCCCCTGCGCGTCGCCGCAGGCGGGGTGTTCTCCCTCGCCCTGATCGGTGCCGGTGTGCGGGTGTTCGGCCGGTCCGGAGGACGCGTCGGCGGAATTTCGCTGGCCGCTACGGGTATTGCGGGTCTGTACCTCGACGTTCTGGCAACGTCCGTCCTGTACGGCTGGCTCGATCCGGTGATCGGCCTGATCGCTGCATTCGGAATCGCCGCTGCGGGAACAGCTCTCGCAGTGCAGTGGAAGTCGCAGCCGATGGCGGTATTGATTCTCGCCGGAGTCGCGGCGTGTGGCCCCATCCTGACCGACGGTCCGACCCTGGCCCTGATCGCGTTCTTCATCGCCACGTACATTGCGAGCTTCCCGGCCCAGATCGGCCGTGATTGGCCGCTGCTGCAGATCGTCCGAACCCTTCCCCTCGTCGGCACGGTCCTGATAGCGCTGGTCGGCACCGACCTGTCCGAACCGACCGACTATCGACTGCTTCTCGTCGTCCTGCTGGTGGCTGCGTCCGGGATGAGCATGTCTCTGGAACTGCTGCGCCGCAACGTCTCCGACGTGGTGGCCACCGTCATGACGGCTCTGGCTGCGCTGCCGCTGTTGATCTCGGCGAGCGTGTTCGATCGGTGGACCACCGTGACCGTGCAGTTGGTTCTGGTGGCCGCGGCACTGGTGATCGTGTTGCTGGTGCACTGGCTACCGGCGCATGCCCGCATCACGGTCTCGATCATCGGTGCCGTGGCAATGCTGCAGGCCGCAGTCGAATCGACGACGGTCGACGTGCGTCCGGTAGTGCTGTTCGCGGTTGCCCTGGCGCTGTTCGCCGCGGCCCACCGCACCCGCTCGTCGTTGGCGTACCTGATCGGAAGCGCGTTCGGTGTGATCGGTGCGTTGACCTTCGTCTCGATCTCCCCGCCGGAGGCTCTCCTGGATTCCGATCACGCTGCCGGGAATGCGGGCATCATTATCGGCGGAATACTGCTCGCTGCAACAGCATTCGCGTTCGCCTATGTCCTGACCGAACTGAAACTCATCGACGACGGAATGCAGACCCTGGCCATCGTCTCCGGAGTGCTCGCCCTGTACGGCCTCACCTCGGCCACCGTGAGCCTGGGAACCTCGATCGGCGGCAACACCACCGGATTCACCGCCGGGCACACCGCCGCCACGATCGAGTGGATGATCGCAGCATTCGCCCTGCTGGCCTTCGGGTTACGGAGTATTGCCCACGCTCACCTGGCACTGCTGGCCGGACTGTCTCTGACCGCCGCCTCCATCGCCAAACTGTTCCTGTTCGACCTCGTCGCCCTGGACGGCCTGTTCCGCGTCATCGCCTTCATCGCAGTCGGCTTGTTGCTGCTGATCGCGGGGACCCGATACGCCAAGGTATTCGCGGACCGAGAGGGAGCGGTCACCTCCTGACCCCCGCTGCCTCCTGATCCCCACTGCGTGAATGGACCACTGCGCACACGTCTCGACGGTGCAGTGGTTCATTCACGCGTTGCGGGGGGAGGGGCGCCGCCCGGCTGTGACGACTGGCGTCAGCGTGAGCGGTTGCGCTCCCGCGCCAACAGTTCGCTGACACTGAGCACCTGGCCGTTGTCGCCGCCGCGGTGGCGGCCACTGTCCCCGCCTTCGGTGGATGGAGCGGCACGACGACCTGACGGCTTCTCCTCGCGATCCGATTCCGAACTGGCCCCGACACTGTTGCCGTTGTTTTCGGTGTCATGTCGTTCCGAGGTGCGGGGGTCGGAACCGCTGCTGTTGGAACCACTGCTGTTGGAACCGCTGCTGTACGAACCGTTGCGGTCGATGCCGTTTCCGTTCGAGCCACGGCGTTCGGACCCGTTGTCGGCGTTGCCGTTTCGCCCGGAACCGTTGCGTCCGGAAGCTGTGCCGCCGTGGGCACCGGTATGCGAGCCGTTGGTGCCGTGCTCGTCGGCTCCGTTCGAAGCTGCTCCGTTCGAAGCTGCTCCGTTGGTAGCAGCCCCGTTGGCGGTCGAGCCGTTGGACGACGACCCGTTGGCACCGGTGCCGTGACCGTTCGAGCCGTGACCATTCGAGGTGTGGCTGTCAGAACCGTGGGAGCCGTTGGTGAGCGACTCGCTTCGCGGAGTGCTCGGCCGTGGTGCCTGCGATGCGCTCGGGGCTCGCAGATCGGCCAGCCAGCTTTCGATGGATCGCGAATCCGGCTCCTCGGCCCGTCCCGCTCGCGTGCTACGGGTGCGGCTCGGGGGTGCACTCGGCGGTTGAGGCGACTGTGCTGGTGCCGGTGCGGGTGCGGCACTCGGGGGAGCGGGTCGAACGACGTCCGCTGCCTGAGTCGGTTCGGGTTCGACGTGCGGACGCGGCGGAACCTGCTGCGCCCGAGTCGGCCCGGATACGGGTGGGCGCGGTTCGGCAGGACGCGGCGGAGTGGGACGCGCCGCGGGTGCCTGCGGCGAGTAAGCCTGCGACGGGCGAGCCTGGGGCGAGTAGGCCTGCGACGAGTACGGCTGCACCGAATCGGGCTGGGGCTCAGCCTGCTTCGGGGGAGTGGTCGGTGCCGCGCGGGTCGGCTCGGGTGGCGTCGCCGGCCGGCCGGTCACACTTCGACGCGACTCTTCCTTCGCGGCGTGCGTGGCACGGATCGGTCCGCCTCCGTGCGGTGCCACCACCGGGATGGGTTCGGTGAGGGGCTCACCGCGGCGCGGTGTCGGACGCATCGGGGGTGCGACGGTCGACGAGGGTGCGCCGCCCGCGAGGGCGAGTTCGGGCACGTCTCCGGTGGGCAGCAGCTCGTCTTCGAGGATGGTCTCGCCGAGGCCGAGCTTGCGCTGAATGCGCTTCATCCACTGCGGAGCCCACCAGCAGTCGTCGCCGAGCAGCTTCATCGTGGCGGGCACGAGGAACATGCGAATCAGCGTCGCGTCGATGATGAGAGCGGCGATCATGCCGTAGGCGATGTACTTCATCATCACCAGATCGGAGAACGCGAACGCGCCGGTGACGACGATGAGGATCAGTGCCGCCGCGGTGATGATGCGTCCGGTATGCGAGGTTCCGATGCGGATGGCTTCGCTTGTGCTGGCACCCTTTTCGCGTGCCTCGACCATTCTGGAGAGTAGGAACACCTCGTAGTCCGTGGACAGGCCGAACACAATCGAGATGATCAGCACCAGCACCGGAGCCATGATCGGCCCCGGGGTGAAGTTCATCAGCCCCGCCCCGTGACCCTCGATGAAGATCCACGTCAGGATGCCCATGGTGGCACCGAGGCCGAGGACGGTCATCAGCACCGCCTTGATCGGCAGCACCAGCGATCCGAACGTCAGGAACATCAGCATCGTCACGATGAACACCACCAGCACGGCCATCAGTGGCAGCTTGTCGATGAGTGCGCTGATCGAGTCCTGCTCGATTGCCGGGGTACCTCCGATCATGACCGTCGCGCCGTCGGGCACGTCGATGCTGCGGAGGAAGTCGATGGCCGGTTTCGAGTCGTTGCGATCGGTCAACCCGGCCTTGAAGACGATGACGCCGTCCTTGCTGGCACCGACGGGAGTGAACTTCTCGATCAATCCGGGAGCGTTGTTCGCCTGCGTGGTGATCGCGCCGAGCGTCGGACCCTGCGCGCCCTCGATGACCATCTTGATGGGTTCGGTGCGCTGGCCGGGGAACAGGCTGTCGAACTCTCCCTGCGCGACGCGGGTGACGTTGTCCGGCGGTAGGTACGTCTCGTTGATGCCACCGAATTTGATGTTGCCGACGGGCAGCGTCAGAAGGACCAATCCGAGCACGATGGGCACGGTGACCTTGACGGGGTTGCGCATCACCCAGCGGGTGAGCTTGCCCCACATGCCGTTCTCGATCTCTTCGCTCGACTTGGTCTTGCGCATGAACTTCAGACCGAGGGCGTCGACGCGTGGGCCGAGGATGGCGAGCATCGCGGGCAGGATCGTGATGGCCGTCAGCGCTGCGAGCGCGACGGTGGCGATGGATCCGTATGCGACGGATTTCAGGAAGCCCTGCGGAAACAGCAGCAGGCCACCGAGGGAGGCGACGATCATCGTCGCGGAGAACACGACGGTGCGACCCGCCGTCATGACGGTACGGCGCACGGCCTGCGGCGTCGTATGTCCGTCACCGAGTTCCTCGCGGAATCTCGAGACGATGAACAGTCCGTAGTCGATGGCCAACCCGAGTCCGACGAGCGAGACCACGGGCGCGACGAACGAGTTGACCTCGGTGAAGTTGGTGAACACCTTGACGATGCCGTTGGCTCCGACCACCGTCAGACCGCCGATGATCAGCGGGAGCGCCGCGGCGACGACGCCGCCGAAGATGAAGAACAGCAGGACCGCGACGGCGGGGATCGCCAGCAGTTCCATGCGGTGGATGTCGCCTGCCATCGTCGACTGCAGTGCGCCGGCCACGGCCTGAAGACCGGTCACCTGCACGTCGACGCCGTCGATGTAGAAGGCGTCCTTGACGGCCTGGAAGTTGTTGGTCAGTTCGGTGTCGTCGGCACCCTTCATCGCGATGCTGGCGATGGCATGTTGCTTGTCGTTGGTACCGAGAGCTGCGAGGTTGGGTGCGCCGGGCACCTTGAAGTAGGTGCCGTTGACCTTCTCGATCTGGTCGGGATGGTCGACGGGGAGCGATTCGAGGCTCGAGACGACCTTCGACTGGAATTCCGGATCGTCGATCGACGACCCCTCGGGCGCGGTGTAGAGGACGATGACGTCACCCTGCTTGTCGCGTCCGAACGTCGTGTCCGCCAGACGGGCAGCCTGGGCCGATTCCGAGGTCGGATCGTCCCAACCGCTCTGACTGAGATGGCTGTTGAGATCGAGACCGTAGGCAGCGAAGCCCAACAGCCCGGCCACCATGACACCGATAACGGTGTACCGCAGGCGGTAGACGATGTCTCCCCATCTGGCGAACACTTAAGAAACTCCTTGGCGCCCGACGAGCAGGGCGGACAGCGGTCGGAAGGGCTGCAGCCACGCGCCCTCGTCGGGGAGCGAATCGAGACTCACCCGAGGCAGTGGCTCACGGAAGACGCCGGGAATGTCCTCGAGGTCGAGGAATTCCAGGATGTCCGACGTGACAGCCCAGCTTGCGTGCTCCCGGAATCCCAGTACCTGAACGGGTACTCCGGTTGCTGCGATGGCCTCCAACGGCCCCTTGAACGCCTGACCGTCGGCGGACGCGACCATGACACCGGCGAGGCCGCCGTCACGGTTGCGGAAGTCGATGTGGTCGAGCATGTCGGCGTCGACATCACTGTCTTCGTCGACCTTGGGCTTGGCGAACACCGCGAAGCCCACGTTACGCAATGCTTCGACCCAGGGGCGGACGACGTCGGCGCTGCCGGGTGCAATATTGGTGAACACCGTTGCCTCGGGCTCGAGCGTCGCGGTGCCCGAGGTGGACAGTTCGGCGGTGCGGCTGAGCAGCCATCGGCCCAGCGCATCGAATCGTGGGCGGTAGGCGGCGGTGGGCCGGCCACCCAGGATCGCGCCGAGACCCATGTCCAGGTTGGGTGCATCCCACACGAGCAGGACTCGCTTGCTGTGGCGGGACTCACCGATCGCCCCGAGCTCGGCGGGATCGATCACGGTGTCGGGCATGTCCGTACTGACGCTCATGCTGTCTTCTTTCCCCAGATCAATTCCGTCACCGAGCTGCCCACCTGCTGGGCCTTGCCCTCGAACTTGGTCACCGGCCGCTCGTGCGTCATGGGCGACTCCCAATCGAGAACGGTCAGACCGGGCTCGGCGTTCCCGGCCTCGGCAATCCACTCAGCGTATTCGGCGTGATCGGTGGCCACGTGCAGAACGCCGCCCGGCTTCAGGCGATCCGCGATCATCGCGAACGTGGGGCCCTGCAGGAGACGACGCTTGTGGTGGCGCACCTTGGGCCACGGGTCGGGGAAGAAGACGCGGACGCCGGTCAAGGACTCCGAGGTCAGCATGTTCTCGAGGACGTCCATCGCGTCGCCGCGGAACAACCTGACGTTCTCGATGTTCTCGCGCTCGATCTGCTGCAGAGTCTGCGCGAGCCCGGGTCGGTAGACCTCGACGGCCATGAGGTTGACGTGCGGCTCGGCCATCGCCATTGCCGTGGTGGCCGTGCCCGTGCCCGACCCGATCTCGAGAATCGCCGGACCGCTGCGCCCGAACCAGGCGTCGATGTCGATCTGCTCGTCGGCGACATCGCGGCCGATGCGTGGCCACAGGTTGTCCCAGGTGCTCTGCTGAGCGTCGGTCAGCGCTCCGCGGCGGGAGCGGAAACTGGTCACTCTGGGGTACAGCCGCGAGCCCCGTTCCTGGGTCTGCACCGAGTTGTCTCCGGTGTCGGCAGAGGTGTCCTGTGGCTCGTTCACCGGTCCATTGTCGCGCATCGGCGGAGTGTGTGACAGGTGGGTCTCGAGTTGAAGTTGAGACTTGCTGTTCCATCGCTGATCAGCGGTAGGGCCACGTCCTATAACTACAACGGTGTAATTCTCGACGGCCCGTCCGGAACGGCCGTCGTGTGCCAGAATCGGTGCCGCAGCAGGGGGCTGCGGGCCACGTGGCCGATCGTGCTCGACGAGCCGATCGCACATCTCGATGTGGCCGTTCGGTGGGTCGTTTCCGGGGGGATCGATGATGGACGGTGCCGAGGCAGGTCTGGGTCGATTGCGTGTGCGCTCGGAAGAGGTGGACGCGGCCGGGGCCGGCGCAGGCCGGAAGGCTGTCGAGAATGCTGTCGAGCGGCGTCTGCGGCCGCTGAAGGTGCACGTTTCCGGCCGCGTCGGAGTCGGGAAGTCGGTGATTGTCTCGGTGCTCGCTGCCTCGCGACTGCATACCGACGGGTTCGAGGTCCGGTTGCACGAGAGCGGATGGGCCGATGTCCCGCGTGCCGCGGAGGTGCGGCAGAGCCGCACCGCATCCGATATCGACGTTCTCGTCCACGTGCTGGCCGGTGCCGTGTCCCCGGACGACATCACCTTCCTGTCCGCTCGACCCGGCGGACCGCCGGCACACACCGTGATCCTGCTGAACAAGGCCGACACTCTCGACGAACCCGCGGCGACAGCCGCAGCGGCATCCGAGCAACTGGGGCGAAAAGTGCTGCCGGTGATGGGATCTGTTGCAGCGGGCCTGGGCGGCGCGGACCGAGGCTCCGCTGTGGACATGGCCGATGTGCGGGCCGTCGCGGCCGGTGCGCTGCGTACTGGGGATCTGATGACGGTCGATCGGTTTGGGAGTGCTGATATTCCGCTCTCGACGCCGCGCCGAGAGGCACTGCTGGACCGGGTGGAATTACGCGGTCTCGCCCTACTCGTCGATGCGCTCCGGCGGCGTAGCGAAGTGTCCGACGCGGATGTATTGCGTGAGCTGTGGGAGGCCACCGGGGTCGACGCCGTGACGACGGTCGTGTCCGATGCTGTCTCGGCTGCTGCGACGGCCCGCGACGACGACCTGCACGAACAACTGCTGCAGATATCCGCCCGTCACCGAGACGTTCGAGGTGCCGTCGAATCGTATCTGGCTTCGGACGAGGCGGTGGCTGCCGATATGCGCTGTGCTGCAGCGCGATTGGGGGTACCGATCGAGACGGGCTCGGAGCGGGCCCTGCTGGAGCAGGCATTGGTGTGGAAGCGGTGTGCCGCCACCTCGGAGGACGACGCCGTCCGGCGCTCCGCCCTGGCCCTGTGCCGCGGTTATGTGCGGATGCTCCGACCGTGACCGATCCGAACCGGTTCCCGCTGCCGGACGATCTGAAAGGCGTTCTGCGTCGACGGAACTCGGAATCCCTTGTACGCATCGATCGTGCACGCAGCAGCCGACCTGCAGGCATTCACGTCACCGGCACCGCAGCATCCGGAAAGACCGAGATGTGCCATCTGCTCACCCGGCGCGACGGCGCGGAGATCGGGTTCGCCGACTCGATCGAGGAGGCCGCGGTGGTCGTGATCGTCGTCGACGCGTCGGCTCCGGTCGGCCGTGCCGACGTCGAGCGCTGGCGTCCTGCCTTCGAGTCGACACCGGTTGTGTTGGTGGTCAACAAGGTCGATGTGCATCGCCGGTGGCGCGAGGTGGTCGACGCCGATATCGAGATCGTCGCCGAGCGTGTGCCGCGTGCGGTGGAACACTCCGTTCATCCGGTCTCGGCACGGTTGGCACGAGCCGGTAGGGAGATTGGCGATGCTGCCGTGTTCGCGGAGTCGGGTTTCGGGGCGGTCGCCGACAGAATCGACGCATTGCTGATGCAGGCCGCGGCGGTAGGGGCACAGCGCAAATACGTTGCTGCAGTGCAGGAATCTGCCGCAGAGGCGAAGGCCGCCATCGTGGCCGAAGCTCGCGCAGTGACCGGAGGTGGTGACACCGCCCCTCTGCGTGCCAGGCGGGCGCGGTTGCTCGGTGCACGCGAACATCTCGGTGGTGACCGACGAGCATTGCTGCACAACCGTATTCAACGGCTTCGGGTCGACTGTGTTCACGCTGCGGCCGAGGACGTTCGGATGCTCGGCGCGCAGGTACGGCAGACGATAGAGGGATCGCGGCGGGCCGAACTCGGCCATCTGCCCGGGCACCTCGCCGAATCCGTACAGGCAGTTCGAGCACGCGCCGACGCTGCATTGTCCACCGGTCTCCGCGTCGTGGAAGTCGAACTCGGGCTCGCCGACACGGTGCCCGAATCCGGTACTGCAGGCGGTGAGATCGACATCGGCGAACCGACCAGGCGCCGCGGGATCGAGGACGTCCTGATGGTTGCACTGGGGGCCTCGGCGGGGGTGGGACTGGGTCGGCTCGTCGTTTCGCCCCTGGCTCTGATTCCTACCTTGGCCGTCGCCAACACGATCGTCTCACTGGCCATCGGTGCCGCGATCGCGTGGTGGTTGACCCGCTCACGCGCACTCGTCGCCGACCGTGCGCACCTTCGCGGCTGGACCCAGGAAAGTCTGGCTCGCGTGAAATCGGACGTGGAACAGCGGCTGCTCTCTCGCATTCTCGATGCCGAGTCCGCACTCGCGTCGGCGTTGACCTCGGCGGACCGGGAGGCGGCGGCACGTATCGATCTGTCGCTGGCCGAAATCGATGCCGAGCTTCGCACGCTCGCCGATCACAGATCGGCGCTGCTCTCGGCCTGCGATCGGGATCTGGCTGCACTCGAGCGCGGGCTGGAGCGATTTCGCGGGTCCGGGCGCGACTCGGTCGTGCCGTCGAAGCCCGTCGAATTCTCTCCCGGCGATCCGGAACCGATCGGCGCGCCGATGCGTCGAAGCGGGTAGGTGCACGTCCGAACAGGTTCGCAGGCGGCGAACAGGGACCCGACAGTGAGGAGCGTCGATGATCGCGGTGGATGGCTTCGCAGGGGGCGGTTTCGAGACGAACGAGCCGGCCGAGGACGCGTCGGGCGATGGTGGCGGTTATGTCTCGACGGACTGGTTCGATCTCGACGGCGACGGTCGTCACGAGACTTCCGTTCGGACGACGGAGGCCGGAACGACGGTGGGAACGGATGTCGATGGAGACGGTGTGACAGACAAGTTCACCGCCTTCGACCGTGACGGGCACTACGAATCCTGGGAGATTTTTCGGGAAGCGAACGGTTTCGGGCAGGGCAGATCGTCCGAATCCGGCCGACTGTAGGCCATTCGGTCTGATTTGCATCGGCGCTGGTGGATGGCTTCTTGCGTCGGTCTTTCCCTATCTGAATCGGTCTTGTGACCAATCGGACAACACCCTGTTTCTGGAATCACGTCGCTCGGCGTTAACCTGATGAACAGGACATCCGGCGCTCGGTCCTCGGCTTGCTGTATCCAGTAACATGGTGTACTGCAGCTCGAACGGCCGAGCAGCGCCCCGCCGAGAGGGGAAAACCGAGATCTACTCGTGCGTGCTTGCCCACAGCGATCGTGCGAATTCTTCCCGGTTCCGGCTAACCCCAGGAGAGTTAGATGACCTCAGCGACCATTCCCGGTTTGAGCGGCACCGACAGCGTGCCGACTCGACACAAAGAACTGCTTGCCTGGGTTGCTCAGGTAGCCGAACTGACCGAACCGGACTCCGTGGTGTTCGCTGACGGATCCGACGCCGAATGGGAGCGCCTGACCGACAAGCTGGTCGAGGCAGGAACCTTCACCCGTCTCAACGACGAGAAGAAGCCGAACTCGTTCCTCGGCAATTCCGATCCGTCGGACGTGGCCCGCGTCGAGTCGCGCACGTACATCTGTTCCAAGGAAGAGATCGACGCCGGTCCCACCAACAACTGGATGGACCCGTCGGAGATGCGGTCGTTGATGACCGAGCTGTACCGCGGTTGCATGCGCGGACGGACCATGTACGTCGTTCCGTTCTGCATGGGACCGTTGGACGCTGCCGATCCCAAGTTGGGCGTCGAGCTCACCGATTCGGAGTACGTCGTCATCTCCATGCGTGTGATGACCCGCATGGGTCAGGCCGCTCTGGACAAGATCGGCGACGACGGGTTCTACGTGAAGGCGCTGCACTCGCTCGGTGCTCCGCTGGCCGAGGGCCAGGCCGATGTGCCGTGGCCGTGCAACGACACCAAATACATCACGCACTTCCCCGAGGATCGCGAGATCTGGAGCTACGGTTCCGGTTACGGCGGCAACGCGCTGCTGGGCAAGAAGTGCTACTCGCTGCGTATCGCGTCGGCCATGGCCCACGACGAGGGCTGGCTCGCCGAGCACATGCTGATCCTCAAGCTGATCTCCCCCGAGGACAAGGCGTACTACATCGCCGCGGCGTTCCCGTCCGCGTGCGGTAAGACCAACCTCGCGATGATTCAGCCGACCATTCCGGGCTGGCGTGCCGAGACCATCGGCGACGACATCGCGTGGATGCGCTTCGGTGAGGACGGTCGTCTCTACGCCGTCAACCCGGAGTTCGGTTTCTTCGGTGTCGCTCCGGGCACCAACTGGGACTCGAACCCGAACGCGATGAAGACCATCGATCAGGGCAACTCGGTGTTCACCAACGTCGGCCTGACCGACGACGGCGACGTGTGGTGGGAAGGCCTCGAAGGCAAGCCCGATCATCTGATCGACTGGAAGGGCAACGACTGGACGCCCGAGTCCGGAACCGATGCCGCACATCCGAACTCGCGGTACTGCGTGCCGATGGCTCAGTGCCCGTCGATGGCTCCCGAGTGGGACGACCCGCAGGGTGTGCCGATCTCGGCGATCCTGTTCGGTGGACGACGCAAGACCACCGTTCCGTTGGTGACCGAGGCTCGCGACTGGCAGCACGGAGTGTTCATGGGAGCCACCGTCGGCTCCGAGCAGACCGCTGCCGCCGAGGGCACCGTCGGTACCGTCCGACGCGACCCGATGGCCATGCTGCCGTTCCTCGGCTACAACGTGGGCGACTACTTCCAGCACTGGATCGACCTCGGCAAGAACGCCGACGAGTCGAAGCTGCCGAAGGTGTTCTACGTCAACTGGTTCCGTCGCGGCGACGACAAGCGCTTCCTGTGGCCCGGATTCGGTGAGAACTCGCGCGTGCTCAAGTGGATCGTCGAGCGCATCGAGCACAAGGCCGCGGGCGTCGAGACCCCGATCGGTGTCGTCCCCACGGCCGAGGCACTCGACATCGACGGCCTCGACACCACCGTCGACGACGTCGCCGAGGCACTCGCGGTGAACACCGACGAGTGGAAGGCCGAGATCCCGCTGATCCAGGAGTGGTTCGACTTCGTCGGCGAGAAACTGCCCACCGGAATTCAGGACGAATTCGACGCCCTCAAGCAACGCCTGGGCGCGTAGTATTCACGAGACAGAACGGGGCTCACCGAGGGGTGGGCCCCGTTCTGGCTTTCGAAGTATGCGAGATCAGGCGGTGAGAGCGGCCGCGCCGTGCAGGGTGCCGAGGCCGCCCAACGCAGCCGGCACCACCTGCAGGCCGTCGAGGAACTTCAGGCGCGCGTGCAAGGCGATCGACTCCCGGATCGGATCCCACAGCGGCGGGCCGGCCTGAGCGAAGCCGCCGCCGATCACCACCATCCGGACGTCCACCAGTGCGACCGCCGAGGCGATGGCCTGACCGAGCGCCACTCCGGCACGTTGCAATGCGGTGACGGCGAGCGGTTCGCCCGCGGCGGCATCCGTAGCCAGTTCGACACCGGTGTTCCCCGGCCAGCCCTGCTCCCGAGCCCACCGCACCGCCGAGGGGCCGCTGGAGACGGTCTCGACGCACCCGATTCCGCCGCACGCGCAGGGCGTCGTCGAACCGGGGACGACGATGTGGCCGATGTGCCCGGCATTGCCACTGGCCCCGGCAACGATTTTCCCGCCCAGCACCAGGCCCCCGCCGATGCCGGTGGACACCACGAGGCTGAGCACGTCCGGTATCCCGACAGCGGCACCGAATCGATGCTCACCCAATGCCGCTGCGCTGCCGTCCATGGCCAGAAGTACCTCGGCGTCGGGCAGTGCGGCGGAAATGTGTTCGCGCAGGCCGAATCCGTTCTTCCACTCGTCGACATTGATCGGCGCGACCGACCCGGTGACGAGGTCGACCGGACCGGAACACGCGACCCCGACCCGCGTCACGTCGACGCTTCCGACGACCCCGTGCAGCAGTTCGGCACAGGCCTCCCACACGCCGGTGGCCGGTGTCGGAACTGTCTCCGGGTGCTGCGGACGTCCGTCGTCGCCGACGAGTGCCGCTGTCATCTTGGTGCCGCCGATGTCGAGCGCGAGTGCCGTCATCGATCCAGGTTATGCGGGAGTGGAGCCTGCGGAATGACCCATTGGGTATGCGTTCGGTTTCAGGACCAGGACGAGGTTGCTGCCGAGGAACTCACGGAGTATCGGTATACGCATCATCCACCATGCCCAGCGCGGGTGATAGCGCGGAAACGCGGCCAGTAGCGTTGCGTTGGGAGTGCTTCGCGCCCAACGTAATCCGTCTGCCGCGCTGATGTCGAACAGGGATTCGCCGAATCGGTTCTTGGGTTCGTGCCCGGTGGTGCGGGCGTAGCGTCGGGCCGCGTATTCGCCGCCGAGATAGTGCCACGGCCGGGTCTCGTGGCCGCCGAACGGGCCGAACCAGATGGTGTACGAGAGCACCGTGAGGCCGCCGGGTTTGGTGACGCGCAACATTTCCTCGGCCATGGTCCACGGCTCGCGGACGTGTTCGGCGACGTTCGACGAGAAGCAGATGTCGACGCTGTCGTCGAGGAAGGGCAACGCCATGCCGGAGCCGCGAACCGAACCGGGGATCTGCAGTCCGGCGGCGTGCATTTCCGAGGCGTCGGGTTCGACGGGCAGATAGCGCGCGCAACTCGCGCCGAAGACCTCGGCGAAGTATCCCGGTCCGCCGCCGACGTCGAGCACGGTCGCTGCCGACATGTCGGTGCCGGTCAGGCCGCGGTACAGGTCTCCGATCAGTTCGACCGAATCACGGGCCAGGGCACCGTAGAAGATGTCCGGAGAACTCTGCTCGTGCCCGAAGTCCTTCAGGAGTTTCACCGAGCGACGCAGTGTCGCGCGAGAGGCGAACAGTCGTGTCACGGCGGAAGTCACGAAAACGAACCCTAGCGGTTAGTGTGGCAGCGGTATTCGACGACGGTCGAGAAGCGAGCACGGTGGATGGGGTGAAGCGAGCGGTGCGCGAGGTTCTGTTGCTGTGCTGGCGCGATACCGGGCATCCGCAGGGCGGTGGCAGCGAGCGCTACCTCGAGCAAGTAGGCGCGGGCCTGGCTCGACGCGGTGTCCGCGTCACGCTGCGGACGGCGTCCTATCCCGGTGCTCCGGCCGAGGAGATCGTCGACGGCATCCGGATCAGTCGCGGTGGTGGTCGCCTGTCGGTGTATCCCCGCGCTCTGGCCGCCATCGCCGCCGGTCGGCTCGGTTTCGGGCCGCTCAAAGGGATCTCCCCGGATGCCGTGATCGACACCCAGAACGGCATTCCGTTCTTCTCCCGCGCAGTACTCGGTGTGCCGGTGACGCTGCTGGTGCATCACTGTCACCGCGAGCAGTGGCCGGTGGCGGGCCCGATGATGGCAAAGCTCGGCTGGTGGCTCGAGTCGACGATCTCACCGAAGGTGCACCGCCGCAATCAGTACCTGACGGTGTCGTTGCCTTCTGCAGACGAGCTGATCGCTCTCGGTGTCGACCGGGAGCGCATCGCCGTGGTCCGCAACGGTGCCGACGACATCCCACTGTCTGTACCGGAAGGCGGCGAGGACACCCGCACGCCCCACCCGTCCTTGTCCGTGCTGTCGAGGCTGGTTCCACACAAGCAGATCGAGGACGCGATCGACGTCGTGGCTGCACTGCGCGGCAGCATTCCCGACATCCATCTCGACGTCATCGGCGGCGGGTGGTGGGAACGGAATCTTCGCGAGTACGTCACGAGCCTGGGCGTCGATCGATACGTCACCTTCCACGGTCACGTCGACGAGGAGCGCAAGCATGCACTGCTCGGTCGGTCGTGGGTGCATGTGATGCCCTCCCGAAAGGAGGGCTGGGGCCTCGCCGTCGTCGAAGCTGCCCAGCACGGTGTTCCCACGGTGGGCTATCGCAGCTCCAAGGGGCTGACCGATTCGATCATCGACGGCGTCACCGGTGTTCTCGTGGGTGGTTCGACATCCGGAGCGGAGGACCGCGATGTGTCCGCGCTGACCGGTGCCGTCGCCGAACTGCTGCAGGATGCCGAGGCCCGCACTCGCCTCGGTGAGAAGGCACGAGTCCGCGCGGGTGAGTTCTCCTGGGGCCAGTGCGCCGACGGCGTGTTCTCGGTGCTCGACGGGACGACGCGCGGCACCTGGTCGTCAGGCCTGGTGGGGGCGGCCGACGCGCACACGCCTGCCGAATCGGCTCAGGAGTCCTACCGCTAGTCCGCCGAGCATCAGCAGTGCCCACGCCAGATGTGCGAGCACAACGGCTGTCGCCGAACGACTTTCGAGCATCGCCGGATCCGGCACCCGATAGAGGGTCAGTTCCTCGTCGGAGTACACGGCGTCGAGTCGGTCCAACGTCTGCTGTGCATTGCCGAGCTCGCCGGGAGTCGTGTTCTCCACCAGTACCCAGCCGACACCCAGGGCCGCGAGAGTGTCCGCGGAGTCGCCTGCGAGCAGAGCGTTCTGCACGTCCGTCGCCCGTTTCCCTTCCCCGCGGACCGTGCCGCCTGCGACGAGGAGCTCACCGGTCTGCAGTACGTCGAGCGGCAGCATACGGGGTGCGGGATCCAGAACGGGTGCTGAGCCGCTGTAGGGAAAGCGTCGGAACATTCCGGCGGGAAGGACGGCCACGTCGCCGTCCTGGTCGGCGAGTTCCGCCGACACCGCTTGCCACGACTGCGGGTACGTCACCGGCTTCAGTGCGTTGCCGACGCCCCAGCCGAGGTCGGGGAGCGCAACGAGCAACGCCAGCACGGCAATGCCCCCCGGCAGCCATGCATTGCCCAATCGGGTGCGTCGGGACGCCAACCAGCTGATACCGGCCGCAGCGGCGAGGGCGTACAT
This sequence comes from Rhodococcus sp. Leaf233, assembly GCF_001426165.1. Lineage (NCBI taxonomy): Bacteria > Bacillati > Actinomycetota > Actinomycetes > Mycobacteriales > Nocardiaceae > Rhodococcus > Rhodococcus sp. Leaf233. The sequence goes on along the minus strand of NZ_LMRO01000012.1, from coordinate 198,616 downwards.
CGGCATGGCCAGCGCGACCCACTTCTGCGAATCGCGGAGCAGACCGGCCCCGGGGACGGTGTCGCCCAGTACGCGAGCCGCCGCCAACCCCGGTCCGGTTGCTGCCAGCGCAGGAAGCACGATGGCAGCGAGTGCAACGACACCCAGGCCCACGATCACCGGATTGCGTCGACGGCGATACAGCGGCCGTATCCCGAGAGCGACGACGGTCAGCAACAGGACCGTCCCCATGACAGCGAAAAGTCCTGTCCGAGAACCGGGTACGGCGTCTGAGTTCCAGATGCCGCCGAGACCGGCCAGACTACCCACCGTGCCCAGACCCGGTTCGGCGCGTGCTGCGAACGCGGCCCAACCCGCCGGATCCGCCGGTTCGACGCCACCGCCCGACACCATCGTCGCCGCCAGCCACGGCACCGACGCGACGGCGGCGATCGCGAGGGTGGCGACCACGCGCAGGCCGCGTCGGGCACCCCCGGGGAGGGCGACGACCAGTAGCGCGACGGTTGCCGCCAGCAACGCACCGGTAGGGGTGAGCCCGGCCGCGGCCAGGCAGACGGCGAGGGCCCACCAGGAGCGACCGGACCTGACTGCGAGTGCGGCGACCACCGTCCACGGGAGGGCGGCGTAGCCGACGAGCAGACTCCAATGTCCCTGCAGCAGGCGTTCGGCGACATAGGGGTTCCACACGGCCACCGTCGACGCGACGAGCAGGGCAGGCAGTGGTGCGGTGGGCAGCATCTTCTGCGCCATCACCGCCGCGCCCCAGCCGGCCGTCCACAACGCCAGCAGCAGAACGGCCTTGACCACAAGGCCGCCGTCGAACACCGTGGTCAGGGCCGCGATCGCGGCATCCTGCGGCACTGCCCGCGCGGCCGCGTCGGCGATTCCCCAGGCGGAGTCGGTGAAGTAGGAACGGGGGGTGCTGACGGCGTCGCGAAGCAGGAGATATCCAGGGCCGAGCAGTGGTCCGAGAACGACGAGCGAGAGCAGCAGGCTGTAGAGCGGCGGCGTCCACCTCGACCTCGACCACGCCATGATCGGCACCCTATACCGTGGACGCATGTCGTTTCGCGCCTCGTCCGAGGCAGACCACCCGGCGGGTGCGTCCGTCGCCGGGATGGGGATGGTGACGGCCGGCTCGATGTTCGCCAATGTCGTGGCGTATCTGCTACAGGTGCTCGCGAGTCGCATGCTCGGCGTCGAGGGTTACGGCGAGTTCGCGAGTCTTCTTGCGGTGCAATTGGTTCTGGCGGTCCCGGCGTTGGCGTTGCAGTCCGTCGTCGCGCGCGAGGTGGTGCGCGGCCGCAGTTCGCGCGAGCTGCGTGGCGTCGGCTACCGCTGTGCGGCGGTCGTGGGTGTGCTGGCTCTCGCTGTGTCCCCGGCTTTGTCGGCGGCCATGGACGTCTCGGCAGCGGCGACGGTGTCGGCCGTGATCGCTGCGCCGGTGCTGGTGTTGTTGGCCGCGGAGCAGGGGCTGCTGCAAGGACGCGGCCGGTTCGGCGCACTGAGCGTGGTGTTGGCGGCGGCCGGTTTCGGCAAGGTGGCGCCGGCGGTGGTCGTGTTGCTGCTCGGCGGCGGCCCGGGTTCGGTGCTGCTGGCCACGGCGGCCGGTATCGGCGTGGTGGCCGTCGGCGCGCGGTCGGCCGCCGGAGCGCCGGTGAACGCGGTGTCGGAAACCAGGGTGACCGTTCTGACGGTGCTGCAGGCCTCGCAGGTGCAGTTGGTGCTGATCGCGATGTCCGCATTGGATCTGGTGCTGGCTCGGTCGTTGCTCAGCAGTACCGAAGCCGGGCTGTATGCGGTCGGTGCCGTCGCGTCCAAAGCGGCGTTCTGGCTGCCGCAGGCGGTCGGAGTGGTGTTGTATCCGCGCATGGCGAACCCGCTGCACTCGGCTGCCGCAGTGCGATCGGCGCTGACCGTCGTCGCCGGACTCGGCACGGTACTGGTACTCGGGGGCGCGCTGGCGTCGCCGCTACTTCCTTTGGTTGTCGGTGACACGTATTCCGGTGTGCAGCAATACGTGTGGCTCTTCGTGCTGCAGGGGGCGTGTCTGGCGGTACTGCAGAGCGCACTGCTGTGGGCAATCGCGGGGGAGCGCACCCACCTGGCCCTCGTCGCCTGGTTCGCCCTCGCGGTCGAGGTGCTGCTGTTGCTGTTCGTGGCCTCCACGCTGGCCCAGTTCGTCACCGTCGCAGCCGTTACCGCCGCAGTCACGATGGTCGTCGTGTGCGCAGTCGTTCTGCTCGGAGACAGGATCAGTCGCCGGCAGGTCTGATCTCGCCGATGATCTCGAAATCGACGGCACCGGCCAATGCCAAGTAGATCGGTTGCGAGACATGGCCGTCGGACAGAAACAGGTGCCCGCGGGCGCCGGTGAACGACACCGAATCGGATACGGATTCGATGATGCGAACATCTGCTGTGCCTGCCCTGTTCACCAGCGCGCCCAGCAGTTTGATGCCCTCGTAGCACGACTGTCCCAGTGCGCCGACGATCGGCGCATCGACCCCGAAGGAACGAGCGAAACGAGCCGAGAATCCCAAACTTGCTTCGGTGGCGAGGGTTTCGAAATAGCCGGACGCGACGTACAGCCCGTGGGTGTTCTCGCCGCCGGCCGCCAGCAACATGTTCTCGTCCATCAGTGGACTGAGGCGGATGCAGTGCGCGTCCAGCCCGGCACCGGCGAATTGCTGATGGAAATGGACTGCGTCGTCGCCGATGAGGAGGACCACGGTCGCGTCGGCACCCGACCGCTCGATCGCGGTGACGGTCCTTGCGAAGTCGCTCGTGCCGACCGGTGCGAACTCCGCGTGCACCACCGATGCGCCCAGCCCACGGAGCCGAGTTGCCGTGATGGAAGCGCTCTTTCGGGGCCAGACGTAGTCGTTTCCGACGATTGCCCAGCGGCGTCGTCCGAATTCGCGAACGAGGAACTCCAGCGCCGGGACCAGTTGGTTGGCAGGGGTCTCACCGGTGATGAACAGTCCCGGGTAGCGGTCGCCGCCCTCGTACATGGAGGTGTACACGTACGGAATCCGTCCGAGGGTCACCGGAATGACGGCTCGCCGTACTGCCGAGGTGTGCATCCCCGCCACCGCATCGAGGGCACCGGCATCGAGCAGCGTCGCGACCTCGTGGGCCACCGTCACCGGATCGCGGCCGCCGTCGATGGACATCAACTCGACGCGGCGGCCCAACACACCGGCCGAGGCGTTGAGTTCGTCCCTGGCCAGCTGGGCCGACAGCTCGCTGGACGGTCCGATGATGCCGAACGGTCCGGACATCGGAAAGATCAGGCCGACGCGAAACGTGTCGAACCGATCGCTGTTCATCGTGCCGTCCGTCCGCTCGGTGTCTCTTCGCGGTTCGCTTCACCATAGAATCGCTGAGAGAGACTGTAGCGCCGACGCAGGAACCGAGCAGGGGGGACGATCACGTGGATCACCAGGATGCTGCGTCGGCAGCGCGTTTGCTCACCGTGGTCGAGCGGGCCGTGTCGGATCGATTGCGCGCCACCCTCGTGCCGTGGGAATTGGACCTCGAAGAATGGCGAGTGCTGTCGCTGTTGTCCGACGGTGAGGGACACACGATGGCCGAGACAGCGGAGTTCGCATTGCTCTCGCCGCCGACCTTGACCAAGGCGGTCAACCGGCTGGTGTCCAACAATCTGGTGCACCGCCGTACCGGCACCGTCGATCGTCGGCAGGTGCTGATCCGCTTGACGGCCCGTGGGAAAGCAAAGCACGACGCGGCCGCCCCGATGATGAACGACGCCGCGGCGATGGTCTTCCCGTCGGAGTCGGATCGTGAGCTGTTGCAGTCTCTGCTCCGGGCCCTCGAGACCAACGCGAAGACGGCCTCGATCACCCACTGACCTTTCTCGGCGTCCGGTCTCGGACGCGGTCTCCGCCGTAACCTGCCAGGTCGGCCGCTTTCGTGATCTCTTTTTAACATGTTTCATATTGCAATAGTGTCCACGGAAAGTATTGTTCCGATGCAGCGCAGCCAGCGCTCTCGCCGCGAACCAAAGTGGACACCCGTTCATGAACATGAAGAAATACTTCGAGGGGCCAGCGACCAGCCTCGACGATCAGATCGAAAGCTACGCAACCTCCCGAGTGCCCGACGACCAACGCTGGCGGCGGCCGGCGATCCTGCTGGTCCTCACCGGCAACGTGACCGCGATGTTCTGGTTCGCCCTCGGCGGCCAGATCGGGTTTCTGGTGGGATGGCCGATGTTCCTGATCCCCGTGGCGTACATGGTGATCGGTGCGACGCTCGTCGGCAGCCTCATCATGCGTATCGCCAGCCAAGAGGGTCTGTCGCTGCCACTGCTCACCCGCGGGCTCGGGTTCGGAACCAAGGGTTCTGCCGTCGCCTCGCTCGTCTACGCGGTCAACTACGTGTTCTACTTCATCTTCGAGGGCAGCATCGTCTCACACGGGCTCAGTGAGCTCGCGGGGATCGATATCGACTCCGCCTGGGCCACAGTGGTATTCGCGCTGGTCGCACTCGTGGCGCTGTTCTTCTCCTGGCGCGGTATGCACTCGATGAACATTCTGCAGCGCTTCGGGATGCCGATCTTCCTGATCCTGTTCGCCGTCGGTATGTACATGCTCGCCAGCGGTTACGTACTCGTCGGGCCCGGCGAATGGGAAGCGACCGGAGGATTCACCGCCACCGCACTGTGGCAGGCCTTCAGCCTCGCGAACGGGCAGGTCGTGTTCCAAGCACTCATCGCCACCGACTACGGACGGTTCGTCAAGAAGAGCGTCAGCTATGTCGGAACGGCCGGACTGATGCTGGCAGAACTGCTGATGATCGTAGTCGTGATGATTCTCGGTGTGTTCCTCGGTTTCACGATGCTGCGTCATTTCACCGGAACCACTGCAACACCGGAACTCTCGGCCACCGACCCGGGACTGTACTTCGCCATCGTCATGGGTCTGCTCGGCGTGATCTTCGCGGTGGTCACCCAGGTCCGCATCAACGTCATGAACCTGTACTCCGGATCCCTGGCCCTGTCCAACGCGTGGGATGTGCTCTCGCCCAGGAAGGTCGGGCGTCAATGGTGGATGGTGGCGCTACTGGTGGTGGGCGTGCTGTGCTACCCCGTCAACATTCTGCAGTACACCGACAAGTTCCTGGCCGTCACCGGCATCATGACCAACACTTGGATCTTCATTCTGCTCGCGGACTACTTCGTGTGCAGAAGACTGCTCGGCCTGGCTCCCCGCGACAACATCGAGTTCCGCGAAGGGCGAGTGCGCAATTGGAACCCCTGCGGCATCATCGCCATGGCAGCGGGCGTCGCGGTGGGCGGACTCGGCGTGTTCGGCCTCTACCCGTCGTATTACGCGTCGTTCATCGCCATGCTTCTCGGTCCTCTTCTCTACGTTCCGCTCACGATGGCAACCCGCGGACAGTTCTACGAACCACCGAAATCGAACGACCCCCTCATCGCCGAAAGGATTGTGGCGTCATGACATTCACTGCAGCGGCCGTCCAATTCGAGCCCACGCTGTTCGCCAAGGAATCGAACGTCGCCGCTCTGACTGACCTCGTGGAGAAGGCGGCCTCGGACGGAGCGCGCCTGATCACGACACCCGAGATGGCAACTACCGGCTACTGCTTCCACGACACCGAGGAAGCGGCAACCGTCGTCGAACAGATCCCAGGCCCCACCACCGAGACGTTCGCCGAGATCGCGTCCCGTCGTAACTGCTACATCGTCGTGGGCATGCCCGAAGTCGATGCGACGAGCGGATTGTTCTACAACAGTGCAGTTCTCATCGGTCCCGAGGGAATCATCGGCACACACCGCAAGACGCATCCGTACATCGCCGAGCCCAAATGGGCGGCCCCGGGCGATCTCGGGCACCAGGTGTTCGAGACCCCGCTCGGTCGCATCGCACTGCTCATCTGCATGGATCTGCACTTCCTGGAGACGGCGCGAGTGGTTGCGCTTCAGGGTGCCGACGTGATCTGCCACATCAGCAACTGGCTCGCCGAACGCACTCCTGCCCCCTACTGGATCAGTCGGGCCTTCGAGAACAACTGCTACGTCATCGAGAGCAACCGCTGGGGTCTCGAACGAACCGTTCAGTTCAGCGGCGGCACCTGCATCATCGAACCCGACGGCAACGTGGCCGGTCGACTCGACGTCGGTGACGGTATTGTTCTCGGCGACATCGACATTCGTCGCACACGTGAGGCCGGGCCCGTGCGCAGGCCGAATCTGTACCGTGAACTGCAGACCAACACGTACGCGTGGAACCCGCTCGATTTCTTCACCCTCTACGGCCACTCGCCCTTACCGGCCGGGCGGACTTCGTCGGTGAGCGTCGTGCAATGCACTCCGGGGACGTCGATCGACGGCAATCTCGACGACATCGAGCAGTGGGCCGCCGGCCTCGCGGGCGCGAGCGATCTCATCGTGTTTCCCGAACTGTCCGTCACCGGGCCGGTCTCCGCGGATCGCCCGCCGCGCGAGGTAGGGGAGTCGATCGACGGGACGTCGCTCTCACGCGTCGTCGATATCGCTGCCCGGCATGGTGTTTCGATGGTCGTCGGTGTGGCCGAGCACGACATCGGTTCCGATCGGGTGTACAACTCCGCAGTGCTGGTTCAGCCGGACGGAACCTGCACGGCGTACCGCCAGATCCATCTGTCCGTCGAACACACCTCGCTGTTCGATGCGGGCGACCGCTGGATCGTCGTCGACCTTCCCGTCGGGAGAGTGGGAATGCTCGTCGGTCACGATGCACTGTTGCCGGAGGCCGGCCGAATTCTGGCGCTGCGTGGCTGTGATCTGATCGTTTGCCCGGCCGCACTCGCAGGCACCTTCGTCGGCTCCCACCCCGGAACCGACATCCCTCATGCAGCAGAGATTCCCACCGGAGCCGATCCCACGCACTGGCATCACATGCGCGTCCGGGCAGGCGAGAACAACGTGTACTTCGCGTTCGCCAACACGATCGACACCGACCGCGGAATTGCCGGACACAGCGGAGTATTCGGGCCGGATACCTTCGCCTTCCCCCGAACCGAAGCCCTCGTGGACGGCGACGCACCGGGCCACGCGACCTGCGTCGTGGACACCTCGAGCCTGGGTGGGGCGTACCCCACCAACGTCGTGCGCCGCAAAGACCTCGTGCTGATGCGCCAACCACACCAGTACGGAATCCTCTCGACGGCCTGAGTGGCCGAAAACGCCAGTGGCGTGGTCATGTCCCCGCTGGGGCACACAACCACGCCACTGGCTATCTGGTCGTTCCGCAGGCTCTACTCCTGCATAGGCACTTACTCCTTGGAGAGGTTCGTCCTCGGAATCTCTTCCGTGCGATCGGTCGTCCAGTCGCGGTTCGGTGCGGTGCCGCCACTGGGGGTCGGGCGAGGACCGGTGTCGGTGCGGGCCGGCTGACGGTGTCCACCGTTGCCGCCGCCGCGCAGCAGCAGAACGACTCCGGCGATCAGCGAGATGACACCGAGGATGCCGGCGACGATCGGAACGGTGCGGCCGAAGAGCGACAGCTTGTCCTGGCCGTCCTTCGCCTGCTGGATCTGGTACTCGACGGTGTTCTCGTCGAACGTGATCGGGGCCTTCAGCACGTCGACCTCGGGACGGCCTGCCTCACGGCCGTAGTACTGGTGGATCTGCTCTTCGCCCTTGACGACGACGCCGGTCTCGGGCTCGACCCACAGGGTGCGGGTGTTCTCGTACCAGCGGGTCATCGTCACCGGTGCGGTTCCACCTTCGACGCCCCAGGTGTCGGCGGGCAGCGTGACCTTGTTGGTCGGCAGGTTCACCACGGTCGACAGGTCGACCGGTCCGACGGTCTGCTGGTACTGGTACACCGGCGTGCCGTTGATTTCGGTTTCCTCGACGAAGTCGATGTCCTTCGAGGCGCGCGCGTTGACGTCGAAGTACGGGTAGCTCTTCTGCTCGGCGTTGAACGGGAACTTGTACTGCAGACCGGTGTGGGCCACTTCCTCGGCCGGCTTGTCGCCTGCCACCTGAATGGTGCCGATCGGGCTTTCGACGGGCATCGAGGTCTTGCGGTCGATGCTCACGCGGTCGACCGTGGCGGTCAGCAGGCCGGTGTCGGCCTGCTTGTCGGTGCGGCGCAACGTCTGTCCGGCCTGAAGAGTCATGATGTCGGCGTCGGAGGGATCCTCGACGGTGACGAATCGCTGTGAGGTCAGCGGAACGTTCTGATCGACCACGGCGCGACCGGCTGCCAGCGACCGCGCGTCGAGGACGCTTCCGGTGCCGGTGGAGACTGTGGTGACCTCGAGGTCGAGTGGAGTCTTCTCGAGCGCCGAGACGGTGTAGGTGGGGATGAGGATGGCGGCAACCACCAGAAATGCGCCCAAGCCGATGAGGAAAAGGGCCAATATCCGGCTCGGCCCTGAGCGCTCCGCCATGCTGAATCTCCTTAGTCGACCGCTTCACTGGAAGACACCGCAGGCGGGATCGTACGAATTCCCCGATGCGCTGCCCGATTTCTTACGACACGTCGCAGGTGACAGTAACAGTCGACAGTGGCACCGGTCTCGTCCATGCCGGTTCGACACGGCACACTTGAGCCACCATGAGCACTCGAGTCCACTCGGCGTCCGTCGTACCGTTGCGTGCCTTCGTGCCCGCTCTGGAGGGGATGCGGGCAGTTGCCGCGCTCGGCATCGTCGTCACCCACGTCGCATTCCAGACCGGGGCCGCCAATTCCCCGCTGATGGGCCGAGTCTGGGGCCGGTTCGATCTCACGGTGGCGATCTTCTTCGCGCTGTCGGGATTTCTGCTGTGGCGCCCGCATGCCGCGCAGGCCCGCGGACTCACGCAGGCGCAGCCCACTCGCCGCTACTTCTGGTCACGCGCAGTGCGCATCCTGCCCGCCTACTGGGTGGTCACGGTGCTCGTCCTGCTGTTTCTGCCGCACGCAGGCGGGGACTATCGGGTGTGGCTGGCCAACCTGTCGCTGACCCAGGTGTTCGTACCGTTGACACTGACCGAGGGCATGACGCAGATGTGGTCGTTGTCGGTCGAAGTGGCGTTCTATCTGTTGCTGCCGCTGTTCGCCTGGCTGATGATCCGGCTTCGGGGATCGTCGGCGAGGTACCGAGTGTGGGTTCTGCTCGCTGCGTCCGCGGTGACGCTCTCCTGGGCGTTCATTCCGATCGCGACACCGGAAGCCATCCATCACGACAACTGGTTGCCCGGCTACTTCCCGTGGTTCGCCGCCGGCATGGTGCTCGCCGAAGTATCGGTCGGTCCGCAGATGTGGGTGCATCGTTGGGCGCGTCGCACATGGGTGATGCCCGCGATCGCGGTGACGGCATTCGTTCTGTCGGCGACGCCGCTGGCGGGCCCACAAGGATTGGTGCGGCCCGAGCCGTGGCAGTTCGAGCTCAAGATCGTCTTCGGTGCCGTGCTGGCGTTCGCGATGCTCTCGCCGTTGGTGCTGGCCGATTCCGGCCGCAGGCATCGGGTGTTCGAGCATCCGGTGATGCTGACCCTCGGACGCTGGTCGTACGGGATCTTCATCTGGCACCTGGCCGTGCTCGCCGTTGTGTTTCCGGTGTTCGGCATCGTCCCCTTCTCGGGCGACATGTGGTTCGTGCTGACGGTGACCCTGGCACTGTCGATTCCGGTCGCTGCCGCGAGCTATGCGCTGGTGGAAGAGCCGGCCCGGCGCAGGTTCGCGCCGAAGAAGGCGGTCACGGCTTCCGCATCGCGCTGACGGCCAACGCGACGATGCCGATCAACGATGCCAGCTGCACCGCGTAGGACCCGCCCACATATCCGTCGGCCGACCGCCACGGCCCGAGTGAGAGCAGCGCTGCCCCCAGCAGAGCGAATCCACCTGCTGCGCTGACCAATACGCGAGACGTGAGCTCCGACCCGTAACGGCGGTTCAGCAGCGCCGAGCCGACACCGAGAACCAGCACCGAGATCGCTCCGACGACGCCTGCCAGCACGATCGCCGCGCCGAGCAGCGCCGCGAACGCCACCGGAGTGCTACGCCAGGGCCTGGGCGCGGGGCCTCGATCGACGACGCCGCGAGGCCGTCGCAGCGCCGCGATCAGCAACGGAATCAACAGCAGTAGTCCGCCGAAGATCCCGAGTCGATACCAGCGGTCGGTGGTGAAATCCAACGACACCGTGCCCGACGCCCCGGCCGGGACGATCCAGGCCTGCTGCCAGCCGTCGACGACCACCGGGGTCAGTTCGGTCCCTCCAGGTGTCGTTGCCCGCCAGCCACTGTTGTTGCTTTCGGGGATGACGAGCAGGCGATCCGAGGTGCTCGAGGTGAGGGTCACTTCGCGGTGATCGGGGCTCCATGCTGTGGTGCGCGCCGCCTGCGGTGCAGACGTGTCCGGCCACAACGCCGGAATGGGCATGGCGCGCAGTCGAAGCCCGTCGACGAAGAACGACGCTCCGGGTTCGACGACGATGTCCTGGCGTCCCTCGGGGAGCGACACGGGATTGACGAAATTTTCGTTCACCGGGATGTCCGCGTCGCAGACCGATGCGGGTAGAGCTGCGCCGGAACGGAATTGGTCTGCGGTGGCCGTCACCGAGGTGCGCACCGTCTGCCCCGCGATGGACACCAGGGGCCCGTCGAAGCAGTCGACCGTGATCTGCCGGTCACCGTCGTACGGCGGCCCGATCGGCTCGCCGGCGGACAGCGGTGTGACCTCGGCAAATCCGGGCGGTTGAGATTGGATGAAGCCCAACGAGTTTCGGTCGAGTACGCCGTCCCAGTCCACGATGGACAGCACGATCCTGTCGGTCACGTACGGTGCCAACGCGAGTGTCGTCGAACCGTCGGTATCCACATCGCGCACCATCGGACCGTTGCCCAGATTCACTGCCACCCGCGTGGGGTGGGCAGGTAGCGCGCCGAGGCTGGGGCTCAGCTCGAGTCCGTCCACCAGTGTCGGAGCGGGCAATTGGATGGTGAGAGTGGGGTCGGTGCCGGCTCGATCGGTGATCGACTTCTCCGGTGCCGTCCACGACGTACGCGGGTCGCCGTCGGTGGCGGCGAAGGCCGAACCGTCGAGGTCCGCGACGTCGGACGCCCCACTCGCCAACGGCCGGCCGGGCTGGGCCAGCAGGGCCTCGAGCTCGGGGGACTGCCGCGTGCGTACCGTCAGCTCGGGGATCACCGCGGTGCCCATCGGGACGCCGATCGTGCGCGAGAAGCGGCCCAGTTCCTCCGGCGACTTGGACAGTCCACTGCTGCAGCGGATTCGATCGTCGGTGTCCAGGCAACCGGAGCGGCCCGGAAATTCTTGGCCCAGCTCCCACGCGTCGACGCTCGCGCCCGCGGGAGTGGGTGGCAGTACCGCGCGATGCACGATGGAGACCGGCGTGGGGTTGTCTCGATCGGAGTAGTCGTCCACCGACACTTCGCTGATGCCGAACTGACTGCCCCGGGTGCCGTCGACCGTCGACTTCGCGGTGATGCGCAGCCACGGAGTTTCCCCACCGGGCAGCGACACCGTCATCGGGTCTCCCGGCTTGTCCACCCGGGCCGCCGTCGAGCCGTTCGGAGTGGTGACCTCGACCCACTTGACCGGGTCTCCGATCGTTCCCGGGCTGGTCCGCATGTGCAGCAGCCCGCCGCGCACCGGAGTATCGAAATCGAGTTGAAGCCATTGCCCCACAGCGCGTTCGATGCCGTTGCTGATCCAACCGGTGGCCAGGTCACCGTCCACTGCGGCCGCGACCCCGCTGCCGGGCACACTGCCCCCGATCTGAGTCGCGTCCGACGCCGAACTCGACGCGGTCAACGTCGCGCCTTCCCACTCCGCGTCCACGGTCTGCGCCCCGTACACCGGATAATCGGGCACCTCGTTGAGCGAACGGCGGGGCTCGTCGGCGGCCCGCAACGCGGAGTTGTGATTGTCCACCTGACCGAAGTCGGTCTCGCGATTCATCGGTGTGTCGGTCACCGTCACCGAATCGACGGGCAGGCCCGCAGCAGCTGCATCCGACGCCAACAGCGTCGGCCCGGCCGGAACGGGCAGGCGAACACCGTTGTTGCGCAACTCGTTCGATCGAAGAATCGACTCGGGCCCGCCCTGCACCACCGGCACCCGATCCACATCGACCGTGTACGGACCGGAGGCAGGTACGTCCGCTGCGGCATCGACCGCGTAGATCTCGACGGCCGGATACGGAGGCCGTAGATCGCCGTCCAGAACCACCCCGTCCACCTGACCAGGTGCCACGTCCTCGCCGAACTCTGCCACCTTCTCGAGCCCCGGCGAACCGTCGAGCATGCGGTGGACGGACGCCGGTCGGGTGGACCGCGAATCCTCCGGGTCCAGGTCGTTGCGCACGACGACGTAGCTGATGCCCTGTCCCACAAGGGTATCGGCTAAGCCGGTCGACGGCCTGCCGTCGGCGAAGAGTCGTTGCACCGAGTCGAGGGCGCGAATGGCACCGGGCGGCGTGAGCGGCACCGCATCTCGGACGGCCCAGGGCGTGGTCGCGAGAGCCTGCAACGGCTCGTCGCGCGTCAGGCCCCAAGTCTGCAGAGCGAACGGTGCGCCGGGCACGATCAGTGCACGCTGCGCGTCGGAGCCGTCGGGACTCGAGCCGGAGGCATGGTCGGTGAGCCAGTCGGCGGCGTCGTGCCAGTACTGCGGCACGGCCTCGTACGCACCGCGCGGCGCGAGCTTGCCCGTCCATGCCAGCGCCGTCGAGAGCGTCAGCGCCACCAGGACCAGCGCGGTCACCGCCATCATCGGGTGCTTTTCGGGATGCGCGACGGCCGCTCGCCACGTCGGCCGTGGAACCGAACCCGGCAGTGGAACCCGGGCCAGCAGATGAGCGAGGCCGAGTACCAACGGGATTCGGATGACCGGCTCGAGTTTGTGAATGTTGCGCAGAGGTGCGCCCGCGGAATCGAGGAACACTCGCACGGTTGCCGCGAACGGACCGTCGAGATCGCCGACGAACCCTGCGCCCAGGCCAACGAGGCCGACGAACAACATGATCGTCAACCGGCCGCGGGCCGGCATCGAGCGCATCGCCAGCCCCGCAATGCCAGCGGCCGCGATCAAGCCGGTCGCGATCACGGCAGCAGGCTGAGTCACCAGCACGGCGCCCGCCACCCGCTCGGGAGAGACGAACGGGGTCCAGCTGCCGGTACCGCGCAGCACCTCGGTCAGCGACGTCCACTGGGTCGTCGTACCGGATGATTCGATGTAGTCGAGAAACGGCGGAGAGACCTTGCCCAGCAACAGCAGTGGGACGATCCACCACAGTGTCGCCAGCACCAGAAAGCCGGTCCACCAGGCCGCGAACACCAGCCAGCGGCGGTTCGGCCGATGGCACAGCAGCCAGATGACGGCCACCAGAACGGCGGCGGCCGTCGCGACGGCATTGACCGCGCCCATCAACGCCACGGCCAGCGCCGATTGTGCCGCCGCACGCCGAACCGTGTTTCTTGCGGACCGAGTGTTCAGGTAACGAACGATGGGAACGAGCACCCACGGCGCGAGCATCATCGGCATCGTCTCCGAGGAGATAGACGCCAGAGTGGTGATCACCCTGGGGGACAGCACGAATGCTGTCGCTGCGATCAGACGGGAAGTGCGACTGCCGACACCGAGTGCCTCGGCGAGCCGGACGATTCCCCAGAAGCCGGCGACGAGTAGCAGCGCCCACCAGATGCGTTGGGTGATCCACGGTGGGATCGACAGCAGATCACCGCCGGCGAAGAACGCTCCGTGCGGGAAGAAGTAGCCGTAGGCCTGATTCTGCACCTGGCCCAGCGGTGCGGCGCTGTTCCATTGATGCGAGGCGCGTTCGAGAAATCCGAGAGGGTTCTGCGCCAGGTCGTACTTGGTATCGGCGACGGTGAAGCCCGGGACCTGCAGAAACGTGAGCAGGAATGCGAGAGCGGAGACTCCGAAGAGCCAAATCCGACCGAGCGGCTCGGCCGAGATCAACGATCCACGTGAGCGACCAGCGTCAGCGGCTGCCGTACTCAACCTGGTTCAGCAAGGACGAGTCGGCGTTTCCGGTGCGATCGATGTCCGGCCGAGAGTTGTCTGCTGCACCGGCGGTGACTCCGAATACGACGCCGGCACCCAGTACGGCTCCGACGACGGCGGCAATGACACCCGGGACAGCGAACTTCATCTCGGTTCTCCAGTCAGTCGGCTCAGTGAAGCAGTGGGCGAGGTTGTCCCCCACGCGGGCATCACGGTATCACCTGCACCCTGTGAACCGGCCGGTGGACGCGTTACTTTCCGGGAGGAACGATCAGCACGGGTCGATGACTGTGCCGCAGCACGTGCTCGGCCACCGAGCTCTGCAGTAGGGCACGCAGCCCCGTGGTGCCCCTGGTGCCGGTGACGATGATGTCGACGTTCATCTCGTCGGCCTTCTCCACGATCGCGCTCCAGATGGCGGTGGTGCATTCGGTGCACTGGCCTTCCACCTTCAGGCCTGCGGCCTCGGCCAGGGCGACGCCCTCGCTGTTGGTGACCTTCGCATCGGTGAGAGCGACGTCCTCGGCCTCGTCGTCCGGCACCCACTCGGGCTGCATGACACCCGACAGACCCGACATCCGCGCTGCTTGACGCACCATCGGTTCCCAGGCCGTGACGACGATCGCGCGAGAGGTGGTGAGAAACCGTCCCGCATAGTCGATGGCTCGTTTGGCGTTGTCGGAACCGTCGTAGGCAATGAGTATGAGGTCAGCAGTCATGGTGGTGATTCTCCTCATGTCGCTTTCGTCCAGATTACCCCGCCCCCGCCCCGGATCGATGTGGGTTTCGGTCGCTCGGAGTGCAACAAAGTCGCAATGATCCCAACCGGAGGGCGGTCAGCAACACGCAACTTCTCGGCTACCGTCGTATTCCATGCGACTTCGGTTTTCGGTTCGGTCCGCTGCAGCAGTGACGGTCGGGGTGGGGTTGCTCGTCTCGTGTTCCAGTGAATCGTCGCAGGTGGCCTCGACGCAGTCGGCTCCGTCCTCGACGACGACCGCTCCGCAGACGACGGTCCCGCAGTCGACGCCTCCGCCGGCCGACGCGTGTGTCACCTTCGTCGACGGTCTGACCGAGCGGCAACGTCTCGCTCAATTGCTCACCGTGGGCGTCACCGGAACGCAGGACGCGATTCGGATCATGTCCACCGAGCAGGTGGGCGGGATCTTCGTCGGCAGCTGGACCGACGAGTCGATGCTCGGTAACCGTGAGGTTCCGCAGGTGCTCGACGCGTCCGCGGTGGCACCGATGGTGACGATCGACGAAGAAGGCGGACGCGTGTCGCGGGTTGCCGATCTGTTGGGTGCGGCACCGTCGGCGCGGGAACTGGCGCAGACGATGTCGGTGGACGAGGCGTATCAGGAGGCCTTGACGCGAGGCCGGGGACTGAAGGATCTCGGCGTCACCGTCGACTTCGCGCCGGTTGTCGACGTCAGTGCTCAGCCCGATGATTCCGTCATCGGCGACCGCTCGTTCTCCGACGATCCGCAGGTCGTCATCGAGTACGCGGGGGCGTACGCGAAGGGGTTGAAGGATGCGGGTGTCGAGCCGGTCATCAAGCACTTTCCCGGGCACGGCTCGGGTTCGGGTGACTCGCACACCGGGGCCGTCACCACGCCGCCGCTCGACGAGCTGAAAGCCAAGGATCTGCTGCCGTTCGCCGCGCTCGACACCACCGGAGTGGGCGTCATGGTCGGCCACCTCGACGTGCCAGGACTGACCGACCCCGGTGTTCCCGCCAGCATCAGCCCTGCGGCCATGGCGTTGCTTCGTGACGGCGCCGGATACGGAGCGAAGCCCTTCGACGGGCCGATCTTCACCGACGACCTCAGTGGCATGGCAGCGATCACGGCGCGGCTCGGGATCGTCGACGCGGTCGAGTCGGCGTTGGTTGCCGGAGCCGACGTGGCGTTGTGGCTGACCACCGATCAGGTGCCGGCGGTGTTGGACAATCTGGAGGACGCAGTGGCGACGGGGCGCCTTCCCGCAGCCCAGGTGGACGAGGCGGCGGCGACGGTTGCCCGGTTCAAAGGGGCGTGCGGAGCCTGATCGGTCGTCGCTCGACCTTACTGTGGAGTAACGTCTAGTGCTTCGTACGTATTGGAGGATCCATGGCTGGCGGCACCAAGAGACTGCCCCGCGCCGTCCGCGAGCAGCAGATGCTCGATGCGGCAGTGGATGTGTTCTCCGACAACGGGTTTCACGAGACATCGATGGATTCGATCGCCAAGAAGGCGGCCATCTCCAAGCCGATGCTCTATCTGTACTACGGCTCGAAGGACGAGCTGTTCGCTGCGTGCATCCATCGTGAGGGCCTCAAGTTCGTCGAGGCCCTGACGCCCGCTGCAGACCCGACCCTGACGCCGCGCGAACAACTGCGCCGCGCGCTGGTCGGTTTTCTCGGCTTCGTCGGCGAGAACCGAAAGTCGTGGATGGTGCTCTACCGCCAGGCGATCGGTCAGCAGGCTTTTGCCTCGCAGGTGCAGAGCAGCCGAGACCGGTTGATCGAGCTGACCGCAGGTCTGCTGGCGATGAGTACCCGAGACCCGGAACAGTCACAGAACTTCGGGCTGATGGCCGTGGCGCTGGTCGGGGCCGGTGAGGCCGTGGCCGACCGCGTGGCAGGCGGAGAAATCGAGGTCGACGCCGCAGCGGACCTCCTGGAAAACCTGGCGTGGCGCGGACTCGCCGGCAAGAAAACTGCCACTACCTAGCTGGCCGCCCGGGTCGTTCCGCAGGCTCCACTCCTGCCGCCACCTACACAGCCGAACTCGAAGTTATGGACGGAAATCCGGGGAAATCCGTCCATAACTTCGAGTTCGAGCCAACTCAGCGCAGGGTTCCCGTCAGATGCGGGTAGCCCTTCTTCGGGTTCTTCAGTGACAGGTCCCAGCCGGTGCCGACGGCATCGGCGTAAGCGTTGATCGTCGCGGGCAGGAGGATCGGCTTGCCGAATCGGATGCTGTACTTCACGGCCTCCGGGATACGACCTTCGACCGTCTGCAGTACCGCTGCAGCACTCCACATTCCGTGAGCGATGGTCTTCGGGAAGCCGAAAGCCTTTGCACCGAGCGAGGATACGTGGATCGGGTTGCGGTCTCCCGAGATGGCCGCGTACCGGCTGATGATCCGCTGATCGACGCGCAGGGTGCGGGTCGGGGGCGGCGGCACCTCGTCTGCAGGCGGTGTTTCACGGGGTCCACCCGAGAGCGAGGTCTTCTGCAGGCTCAGGAAGCTCGAGGTCTGCTTCCAGACCAGTTCGCGTCCCACCTTGACCTCGCTGATCAGGTCGACCAGCAAGCCCTTGCGGTGCTCGCGCAGATTCTCCGCGTGCACTCGGATGTCCAGCGGCTCCGATGCCGAGATGCCGCGGAACTGCTCGATGACGTTCTCGGCGTGCACCGAACCGATGGCGGCGAACGGAAAGCCCTTGGACACCATCAGTTTCATCACGGTCGGGAACACGAGCGTGAACGGGTAGGTGATCGGGAGCTGATCGCCGAATCGCAGCCCCGTCGCGCGGCAGTAGCCGGCCAGGTTGTCCTGGTCCACTCGCAGGCCCTTGAGCTCGAACACGGTGCTGGGCACCGTCTTCGACTTGGACCCGAGGAAGGGCAAGGCACCCAGTGCAGCCGAGGTGTAGATCTGGGACGTCTTCGGCTGCTCGGTGAGCGTGACGGTGCTCATGCGCCGAGGAGGCTCTGGCCGCACACGCGCACGACCTGCCCGGTGACGGCGTTGGATGCGGGAGAAGCGAAGTAGGAGACCAACTCCGCGACGTCGACGGTCTCGCCGCCCTGCAGCAGCGAGCTCATGCGCCGTCCGGCCTCGCGGGTGGCGAACGGGATGGCCGCCGTCATCGCGGTCTCGATGAAGCCGGGAGCAACCGCGTTGATGGTGATGTTCTTCTTCGCGAGCACCGGTGCGGAGGCGTGCACCAGGCCGATGACGCCGGCCTTGGAGGTGCCGTAGTTGGTCTGGCCGCGGTTGCCCGCGATACCGGCGATGGAGGAGACGTCGACGACGCGGCCGCCGTCCTTGAGCGCGCCGGATGCCACCAGCTCGTCGGTGATACGCTGCGGCGCAGCGAGATTGACGCCGATGACGGAGTTCCAGCGGGCGTCGTCCATGTTCGCGAGGGTCTTGTCGCGGGTGATGCCGGCGTTGTGCACGATGATGTCGGCACCGCCGTGGCGCTCGAGCAGGTGCTTCGAGAGGACCTGGCCGGCGTCGGGCGAGGTGACGTCGAGGGCCAGCGAGGTACCGCCGACCTTGTTGGCCGTCTGCGAGAGTGCTTCTCCCGCTGCGGGAATGTCCGCGGCGATGACGGTGGCTCCGTCACGGGCGAGAACCTCGGCGATGGTGGCACCGATGCCGCGGGCAGCGCCGGTGACGACGGCGACCTTGCCGGCGAGCGGCTTGTCCCACGAGGCCGGCGCCTGCGAGTCGGCGTCGCCGACGACGATGACCTGGCCGTCGACGAAGGCGGACTTGGCCGACAGCAGGAAGCGCAGGGTGGATTCGAGGCCGGAGAGTCCGGTCGACGCGTTGGGGGAGATGTAGACGAGCTGAGCCGTCGCGCCGCGCTTGACCTCTTTGCCCACGCTGCGGGTGAAGCCTTCGAGGGCGCGCTGCGCGATGTGCTCGTCGACGCTCGACGTTTCTTCGGGGGTGGTGCCGATGACGACGACGCGAGCGGACGGTGCCAGGTTGCGGATGACCGGCTGGAAGAACTTGAAGAGCTGCTCGAGCTCGGCGACGTTACCGATGCCGGTGGCGTCGAACACCAGTCCGCCGTGCTTGTCGTCGTGCGGCTGCGACTGCGGGTAGTCCGAGAGCAGCTCACGCAGCGGCTCGACGAGGCGGCCGTTGCCGCCGATCAGGACCGGTCCGGCCAGTGGCGGCTCGCCTGCCTTGTAGCGGCGCAGCTTCTCGGGCTGCGGCAGGCCGGCCTGCTTGGCGATGAAGGCTCCCGGCGCGGACGCGAGGAACGTTGAGTAGAGATCTGGGGCTCCCTTGGAGGCTGCCACTGTCGTACCTTTCATTCAGCGCTGCTCGCTCTGAGGGCGAGGCGCACGACCGGGTGTCGACAACCAACTTACTCGCCAGTAAGATGAAACTCCACCAGGGCCATTCCCCACATGCTGGGGACGATGTTTGGAGACGTCAGTGACAAGCAAGCAGCTACGACCGGTCGCAATCGTCGGTGGCAACCGCATTCCGTTCGCGCGTTCGGACAAGAAGTACGCGCTGGCGTCCAACCAGGACATGCTCACCGCCACCATCGACGGTCTCGTCGCCCGTTTCGGTCTGCAGGGCGAGCGTCTCGGCCTCGTCGCAGCCGGTGCCGTGCTCAAGCACTCCCGGGACTTCAACCTCACCCGTGAGGTCGTGCTCGGCAGCGCGCTGAGCCCGTACACCCCGGCCTTCGACATCCAGCAGGCCTGCGGAACCGGTCTGCAGTCGATCATCGCCGTCGGCGACGCCATCGCCTCGGGCCGGATCGACGCCGGTATCGGCGGCGGCGTGGACACGACGTCCGACGCTCCGATCGGCGTCAACGACGAACTGCGCGAGTTCCTGCTCTCGCTCAACCGGGCGAAGAGCACCACCGCTCGCCTCAAGCTGCTCGGCAACGTTCGTCCCGGCATGCTCGGCATCGAGATCCCCCGCAACGGTGAGCCGCGTACCGGCCTGTCGATGGGTGATCACGCCGCCATCACCGCGAAGGAATTCGGCATCCGCCGCGAGGACCAGGACGAACTGGCCGCAGCGAGCCACCACAACATGGCGGCCGCATACGACCGTGGATTCTTCGACGACCTGGTGACGCCGTTCCTCGGCCTGACCCGCGACGACAACCTGCGTCCGGGATCGACCGTCGAGAAGCTGTCCACCCTCAAGCCGGTCTTCGGAACCAAGCTGGGCGACGCCACCATGACGGCCGGCAACTCGACTCCGCTGACCGACGGCGCGTCGGCTGCGCTGCTGTCGAGCGACGAATGGGCTGCCGAGCGCAACCTGCCGGTGTTGGCGCACCTCGTGGATTCCGAGACCGCCGCGGTCGATTACATCCACGGCAACGGATCGTTCAAGGACGGCCTGCTGATGGCCCCGACGTACGCGATTCCGCGTCTGCTCGCCCGCAACGGTCTGACGTTGCAGGACTTCGACTACTACGAGATCCACGAAGCGTTCGCCTCGGTGGTGCTCGCGACGCTGCAGGCGTTCGAGAGCGACGCGTACTGCAAGGAGCGTCTGGGACTCGACGGTGCGCTCGGTTCCATCGACCGCAGCAAGCTCAACGTCAACGGATCCTCGCTCGCCGCGGGCCATCCGTTCGCCGCGACCGGTGGACGCATCGTCGCATCGCTGGCGAAGATGCTGGCCGAAAAGGGTTCGGGTCGCGGCCTGATCTCGATCTGCGCGGCCGGTGGCCAGGGCGTCACCGCCATCATCGAGCGCTGATCACCGCAGCTTCGGCTGCTCCCCGATACGGGGACACGATCTGGGGGTCACAGGGTCGGCGGATCCGGCAAACGAGGGGTTTTCGGATCTGCTGATCACAACGTCGAAAAGGCACGCAGAGCTCGCTCTGCGTGCCTTTTCGTGTCCGATCAGCCGGGTATACCGCTTTCCGGCGGAGTCGATTCGTCCCCGGTGTATTCCTCCACTGCCGAGTCTCCGATGTCGGTCTGCAACACCGGAGTCAGGTACTCGGGTACACCTCCGCGGATCTGGAAGACACTGGCTCCGGAGATTCCGAGGTGGCTTTCGTCGGAGTATCGGAACGGGGCCAACTGCGGGCCCTGGAAGTCCATTCCGCCGTCCTGGATTGCGGAGACGATGCCCTCACGGGTGGGATTCTCGCCTGCCGCCTGAAGAGCCTGCACGAACGCGTAGGCCTGGCTGAGTCCGTAGATGCGGTAGTTGGTCAGTGGGTCACCTGTTCCGTTCTGAGCCCAGACCTTCTGCCACAGTTGCGTCCATGGATTCTCGGGGGAGTCGACGCCGGGGATGTATTCGAGCGAAATCATGCCTTCGAGGGACTGGGCACCGTTGGTGACCGCGCCCTGGGAGAAGCGTCCGAGCAGAGAACCGACCAGGTCGACGTCGGAGCCGATCGAACTGTAGAACCACTCGGGATCGTAGTTGAGCCGCGTCGCGGTCAGTTGGCTCAGTGCGGTGTACGACGGGACGTTGAAGCCGAGCACGAGGTCGGCTCCGGCACCCTGCAGGGCGGCGATCTGTGGTGCGACATCGGTGTTACCGGAGGTATAGCGCACGACCTCGACGATCTGGTCGTCCAGGTATTGGCGTACCGCGGCTTCGCTGTCCCTGCCGAGATCGTCGTCCTGGAGGAACAGCCCGACCTTGGCGTCGGGCCGGTTCTTCGTCACCCAGTCGCCGATGATCTTGCCCTCGACCTGGTAGTCGGGCTGCCAGCCGAAGGTATTCGGGTACTTCTCCGGGTCGTTGCCCCACATGATCGCGCCGGAGGAGACGAAAAGATCCGGCACACCCTCCTCGTTCAGGAAGTCGATGACTGCGCTGTGCGTCGCCGTGCCGAGTCCACCGACGACGGCGAACACTTCGTCCTGGAGGACGAGTTCGTTGACGACCTGGGTGGTGGTCGTCGGATCGTAGGAGTCGTCACGAACGACGTACTCGATCTGCCTGCCGTTGACGCCGCCCGCGGCATTGACGTAGTCGAAGTAAGCCTTTGCGCCCGTGGGTATTTCGCTGTACCCGGGTGCGGCGACCCCGGTCAGGGGGAAGTGGGCTCCGATCTTCACCGAGGTGTCGGTGATGCCGATTGTCGAGCCTTCCGAGGATTCTGTTGCCTCGTCTCTACCGCCTGCACCGCACGCTGCGGCCAACGAGACGACGGCGACGAGTGCGGTCGTTCTGACCGCCACCGATCCGAACTTCTTCATTTCATCTCTTTTCTGGTTGAACGCAACCTTCGAAACGTGCCCACCAGACCCAGTGGGGCGAACAGGATGACCAGGACGGTGAAGATGCCGGTCACCAGTGGTGCGAGTTCGGCGGATTGCAGACTGCTCAGCCCCAGATCGAGTCCGAGGTTGGTGACCACCGGTGGGATGTAGGTGAGCAGCAGCGCCCCGATCAGTGCCCCGGACAGAGTGCCGAGCCCGCCGATGACGACGGCGGAGAGCAATGTCAGGGAGAGCGTCAGCGTGAACCCGCTCGGGGCCGCGATCCGCGCCGACATCGCGAGGACGGCACCTCCGGCACCCGCACATGCGGCGCTGACGACGAACGCCAGGATGCGTGCCCGCCCGAGGTCGATCCCGGACAGCTCGGCGGCTACTTCGTCGTCCCGAACGGCCCGCCAGCGACGGCCGATCCGGCTCGACGAGACGTTCGCCAGCAGGAAGAACACGACGACGAGCAGCACCCAGCTGACGTAGGCGACGAATTTGGTTCCGCTGAGCTCGTTTCCGGTGACGAAGAACATCATGTCGTCGATCAGGTCCGGCACTTTCGGAGCCGGGACGACGAGACCCTGTTCACCGCCGAGGTAGTCCGAGAAGTACAGGGCCAGTCCCGGTACGGCGACGGCCAGCGCCAGCGTCGCGCCGGCCAGGTACGGGCCGTGCAGTCGGGCGGCGGCCACTCCCACGACCACGCCCACCAGGGCAGAGATCACGGTGGCGGCCAGCAGTACGAGGGGCACCGACCATCCGGAATCGTTGGCCCGCAGCATCAATGCCGCGGTGTACGCACCGACGGCCATGAACGCACCGTGCCCGAGCGAGAGCTGCCCGCTCAGACCGGTCAGCACGGTCAATCCGCCGGCTGCGATCGCCAGGTACGCGACCGCCGTCAGCTGACTCTGACGGAAAGTGCTCAGTGATTCGAGCGCCAGCACGATGACGACGAGTCCGATAACAGCGCAGAGGAAGTGGCGTCGTACCGGGGTGGCCGTGATTCGAGTGAGAGTTGCGTTCACGTCATACCCTCCTGGCTGCTGCGCTGGCGAACAACCCGCTCGGGCGGACGAGGAGAACGACGATCAGAATGATCAACGCCGCGCTCGACACGAGGTCCTGGCCGAGGTAGCCGCTGACGAAACTGAGCCCGACGCCCATCAGCAGGCCTCCGACCACTGCGCCTGCCGGGCTGTCGAGACCGCCGAGAACGGCTGCGACGAAACCGAAGACGACGATCGAGTCCATGTACCCGGGGTGCACCAGCGAGCCGCCGGCGATGAGCAGCCCGGCCAGCGATCCGACGACTGCGGCCAAAGCCCAACCGAGCGTGAGCATTCGACTCACCCGGACTCCGAGCAGCTTGGCCACCTCCTGCTCGAATGCGCTGGCGCGCATTTTCAGACCCAGATCGGTGAACCGGAACAGCAGAATCAGCAAGCCCAGGACCACGAGAACGGCGACGATCTTGAACACGTCGTATCCGGTGAGGGCCACGTTGATGTCCCCGACCTTCTGGCCGGTGAGACCGAACGGTGCTGGGAAAGAACGAAATTGGTTCCCGAAGATGATGGCCGCAACCGCGTGGATGATGATGAACAACCCGAGCGTCAGAATCACCGGGTTGATGTGCGAGGAGCTGTCGACGAACCGAATGACGAGTCGTTCGATCAACGCTCCCAACAACAGTCCGCTGAGCAGCGCGACTCCGAAGCCCAACCAGTACGAGTAACCGGCGTCGATGACGACCAGTGCGACGTACGTGGTGATCATAGCCATCGGTGCCTGGGCGAAATTGACGATGCGGGTCGATCGCCAGATGAGGACGAGAGCGAGGGCGAACGCGGCATAGACCATGCCTGTCGTCACGCCGTTGATGAGGATGGTGAGCAGTTGTTGCACTGTGGCTGGCGTCCTTTCGGCTTGCTCTAGAACCCGAGATAGGCGTGTCGGAGGGCGTCGTCCCCGGCCAAGGTGTCGGCCGGGCCTTCCACCGCGACCTTGCCCAGATCGAGGACGACGGCATGTTCGGCGATGGACAGTGCACTGCGCGCGTTCTGTTCGACGAGCACGACGGTCATCGATTCGGAATCGACGAGTGCGCGCAGCGTTTCGAAGATCTGTGCGGCGACTTTCGGTGCCAACCCGAGCGACGGTTCGTCGAGGAGGAGAACCGACGGTGTTGCCATCAGTGCTCGACCGATCACCAGCATCTGCCGTTCTCCGCCCGACAGCGTGTGCGCCGACGAGGTTCGGCGTCCGGTCAGCGGCGGGAACATGTCGTAGATTCGATCGAGGGTCACGGCGTCGTGACTTCTGTTGCGTCCCAACGCACCGAGGCGAAGGTTCTCGTCGACGGTCAATTCGGCTATCACGCCCCGGCCTTCGGGCACGTGTGCAAGCCCTTTACGGGACATGCGATCCGGAGGTATGCCGACGATGTCGACGCCGGCGAGCTCGATACGTCCCGACGTCGGCTTCAGGAGGCCGGAGACAGTGCGCAGCAGCGTGGTCTTTCCGGCACCGTTCGCTCCGAGTACGGCGGTGATCGTGCCCGCGGTGACGGTCATCGACACCGAATCGAGGGCGGTGACCGGCCCGTAGTGCACAGTGAGGTCGGTGATTTTCAGGTGTGTCGCGTCAGTTGTCATGTGCCACCTCGTTTCCGAGATATGCGGCCAGTACGGCCGGATCCTCGCGAATCTGATCCGGCGTGCCCTGGGCGATGACCTTGCCGAAGTCGAGGACGTAGATCCGGTCACAGACGGTCATGACGAGGTCCATGTGGTGTTCGACGAGCATGACCGATGTTGCCGGTCGGTCCGGCTGGGAATCCTTGTTTACTGATGTGAGAGAGCGGATCTCGTCACCGAGTTCGCTCATTTCGTCGTTGGACAGGCCCGAGGCGGGTTCGTCGAGCAGGATCAACGACGGTTCGCTTACCAGTGCGCGCGCGAGGGCCACGCGTTTGCGCACCGCGTAGGGCAGGCTCGGTGGCAGCCGGTGCGCGTAGCCGTCGATGCGCAGTCGTTCCAGGGTGTTCATCGCGGTCGAGCGGACCGCCGCGTCGTCGGCCGCGCTCGAGGGAAGGCCGAGGAGGCCGCTGAGGATTCCGGTGCGTGCCGTTCGGTCGGCCCCGACCATGACGTTGTCCAGCACGGTCATTCGATCGAACAGTCCCAGTCCCTGCAGCGTTCGGCTCATGCCGAGCCGGGGCAGGTCGTGTGGGCGCAGGCGGCTCAAGGTTTCGCCGTGTCGGCCCAGGGTTCCCGATTGGGGTCGAACGAGACCGCACGCAACGTTGAACAGTGTGGTTTTGCCTGCCCCATTGGGTCCGATGACGCCGAGGACTTCGCCGGGGCGTACCTCGATGGTCACTCCGGAGAGCGCGACGATGCCGCCGAAGGACACGTCGACGTCCGTCATGGTGAGGACCGGATCCATCGTGTCGAGAGAGTTCAAGTGATGCACCTCACAATCTGTTGGGTCCACTATGGGGCGTCCAGCACAACGCGCGGTATGGGCGCTCCGCACAGAATGTTTGGGTGTCTGGGCACCAGTAACGGTCAAATCACCCTGTGATGTGGGCTCTGTGCGCAAAAATGGGCGGATGGCTTCTCCCGGGGTGCGTCGCGCGACGTCGCGATCCGCTGCGCGCGGCGCTGTGAAGCCCTCCGAACAGGAGAAGATTCGCGGTGCGTGGGCCGCGCTGTTGCCGCGGGCGGATGCGATTGCCGACTCGATCACGCTGGCGCTGATAGAGCAGGAACCCGCGTACCTGGCAAGCACCACTCCTGACATCGCCGGCGAAATTCGTCGCAGTACTCGCGCGCATATCAGCCAGGGCCTACGCACGCTGTCCGGTCTTGCGGCCGCGGGCGACAACGCCCGAGAGGTATGGCGTCGCACCGGGAGAGAGCGTGCGCGCCAAGGCATTCCGATGGAGTTGGTGCTGAAGGCGTACACGCTCGGGAGTCGGACGCTGTGGGAAGAGTTGATGCTCGAGCGTGAACAATGCCGGT
This sequence comes from Rhodococcus sp. Leaf233, assembly GCF_001426165.1. Taxonomy (NCBI): domain Bacteria; kingdom Bacillati; phylum Actinomycetota; class Actinomycetes; order Mycobacteriales; family Nocardiaceae; genus Rhodococcus; species Rhodococcus sp. Leaf233. Next base: position 172,629 of record NZ_LMRO01000012.1, on the reverse strand, counting down.
CCGTGATCGACGAGCATCTCCTGCTCGTCGCCGGCCAGCAGTTGTGGAGAGCGCTGGACAGTCAGTACGAAACTCTCGTCGAGGCGTACCGCCAGGAGAGCGCGCGTATGCAGCAGCGTGATCTCGCCAATGTGCTGGTGATCTTGGACGGTCTCCGGTCGGGCCGAGGCGGTGATCCGGCTTTCGTGATCGAGGCCCGCGCGACCCTCGGCCTTTCGGCTTCACAGCAGATTGCCTGCGTGGTCGGCCCGCTCGACGATCAGGGGTCGCCTCCGCTCCCCGCGCCCGAGGACGCGATGGACCAGATCGGCGCAGTGTCCCACTGGAACACTCGGGACGGGCACCAATTCGCGCTCGTGGCACTCGGGACCGGATCGTGGAGATCGGTCATCGACGCCCTTGCCGCACGGGCGGTCGGTCCCGTCGGTGTCGCGCATTCGCCCGAGGGCGTGGCGTCGTTCGCGGCAGCGTATCGCCTGGCGGCACTGACGGCCGAGACCATCACCGAAGACAGTGGCGTCGCGTTGGCGACGGACCGACTGCCGAGGGTGATCATGGCCGCCGACGATCAGTCGTCGGAACTGTTGGTTCGCCATGCGCTCGGCGCTCTGTTCACGCATCCGGAGCCCCACCGAGAAACGTTGCTCGACACGTTGGCGCACATGCTCGCTTCGGACGGTTCACCCACCAACGCTGCGAAGGCGCTCTACTGCCATCGCAACACCGTCATCTACAGGGTGCGTCGAATCGAGGAATTGACCGAGCGTGACTTGACGGATGCACGCGACCGGCTCCTGCTCACTCTTGCGCTGGTCAGGACGGGACATTGGGCGCGGGCCGTGGAGCAGGACGACGGTTCGACGGCCTACGGTTCATTCAATCGAATGAAATGACGATGGCAATTCCGAACTCGCTGTAACGAGTGGTTGAAGTCTGCATATATTCCGTGTGGCTCCGTACTGCTGCCTGACCCCCGACCCGGCAGCAGTGCGGGGCCTTTTGCGTACGGCGCACGCGAGGGTCTCGGAACGAGCGGTGCTGTGCGGTTTGCGTAAGCTCGTCCGCGGGGTACGCCGCGCAGCAGGCCGGAATATGAATCGACGGTCCTGGAAGGGTCGAATGTGAGCGAGGGCAACAGTAGGTCGGGTGACGCGCCGAAGGGTGCCGAGCCCCGCCCCGACGTACCGCCGTACGACACACCGACCGAGGTGTTCGGGGCCATCCGCGACGACGCCGAGGCGCCGAAGCACGCAGAGCAGCCGGTCTCCGAGGGCCAGGACGCCACGGAATCCGAGGCGAACGATGCCGACTCGAACGATTCCGAGCTGACGCAGGCCGAGGGAACCGAAGCCGATGGCACCGCCGAGGTCGACCGATCCGAGCCGGTTGCCGACCTCGATACCGCCGGTAATTCGGACGTCGACCAGATCGACGAGGCCGAGTCTGCTGCACCCGGCGCGGACGCGCAGCCCGCACCGGTGGCGGACGAATCGCCGACGGTGGCGCAGCCCGTTGTTCTGCCGTCCGCTTCTGACGCCGGGCAACCTCAGCCACCGGCCGAACCTCCCTCTACTACTCCTGAGAACGGTTCGGCGGAGCACGACGGATCCGGGTCCACGCCTCCGTGGAAGAAGATTGCCATCGGTACCGGCGCGGTGGTTGCCGTCCTCGGGCTGCTGTACGCGGCGGACTGGATTGCCTCCAGCGATCGGGTCCCGCGCGGTGTGACCGTCGCCGGCATCGAGGTGGGCGGCAAGAGTCATTCCGACGCCGAGGCCGTACTGCGTGCCGAATTGGGACCTCGGGCGGAGGAGCCGATTCAGGTGGGCATCGACGACCGGCAGGTCGAGGTGTTGCCTGCCGCGGCCGGGCTGGGAGTCGATTGGAACGCGACGCTCGATCGCGCGGGGACGCAGCCCATCAACCCGATCACGCGTCTGACGTCGCTGTTCGGAAGCCGCGAGATCGGCGTCGTCTCGACCACCGACGAGCAGGCACTCTCGGTCGCCATCGACGGCCTGCGAGCGGAGACGGACCGTGCGCCCGTCGAAGGCGACGTCGTCTTCGAAGGTGCCACCCCGGTAGCCGTCGAACCGCTGGCCGGGCGAGTTCTGGACGCCGACGGGACGCGTCGAAATCTGCAGACCGAGTGGTCGACGGGTGCGACCGAGGTCGTTTACGAATCCACCCCTGTCACCGTGACGCAGGATGCGGTCGATCAGGCACTGTCCAACGTCGCGGCGCCCGCGGTCTCGGAGCCGGTGGTCATCGAAGGCCGACAGAACGTCGATGCGACGTTGCCGGTGGACCGTGTGGGTGAGGTGCTGCGCTTCGACCCGGACGGGCAGGGCGGCCTCACGCCGATCTACGACACCGCTATCGCCACCGGCATTCTTGCTCCGCAACTGGTCCGCACCGAAGTTCCTCCCAAGGACGCGTCGTTCACGTTCTCCGGCGGAGCTCCCACCGTCGTTCCCGGAGTGATGGGTGAGCTGGTCGAGTGGAACAAGACCCTCGAGCAGCTTCCCGCCCTGCTGGCTGCGGACGGTCCGCGCTCGACCGAGGCCGTCTACGAACCGGCACCGCCTGCCCTGACCACCGAAGCGGCTGAGAATCTCGGCGTGCGAGAGGTGGTCGCGGAGTACACGACCGGAGGTTTCGAGTACGCGTCGGGCGTGAACATCGGGCTCACCGCGCAGATCGTCAACGGCGCGCTGGTCAAGCCGAAGGAGACGTTCTCGCTCAACGGGTACACCGGTCCGCGCGGGACCGCTCAGGGCTTCGTCGAATCGGGAATCATCGACAACGGTCGACCCGATCGTGCCGTCGGCGGCGGCATCAGCCAATTCGCGACGACTCTGTACAACGCGTCGTACTTCGCGGGCATGGAAGACACCGACCACACCGAGCACAGCTACTACATCAGTCGATACCCCGAGGCCCGGGAGGCGACGGTCTTCGAAGGTGCCATCGACCTGAAGTTCACCAACCCCAACGACACCGGCGTGGTGATCGAGTCGTTCGCGGATTCGTCCAGCGTCACCGTCCGGCTGTGGGGCACCAAAACCGTCGACGTCGAATCGATCACCGGGCCCCGGACGCGGCCCACCTCGCCGAACACCGTGACATTGCCGGCCGGTGCCGGCTGCGTCGCATCCGGCGGGGGACCGGGATTCACCGCCAGTGACACCCGGGTGATCAGCGACGCCGCGTCGGGCAGGGAGATCTCGCGCAACACCAGAACCGTGAAATACGACCCCATCCCGATCGTCAAGTGCGTCCAGCCCGATCGTCCGGCCCCCGAACCCGACGATCCCCCGCGCCCGAACGACGACGAGTGACGTCCTGTGCTCGACGTGTCACTTCGAATCACGCGGATTCGGACTGTGGCGTCGACGCTCGATCGGGTGTTTGCTGGATGTAGACGTATGCCCGGAACGAATGCCGCCGCGACGAGGTTGCAACAGTAGAGGTGCGCTCGGCACCGCACGATCGAAAGGGAGCATCCTCCATGACGCTCACACGCACCGTCCTCGATCAACAGACACTTCGTGAGGCGTACGCGCAGTTCCCCAGTGGCGTCGTGGCAATCGCTGCGAAAATCGACGGTGTCCTGGTGGGCTTGGCGGCCAGTAGCTTCGTGTCGGTGTCGATCGATCCGCCGTTGGTAGCGGTGTGCATCCAGAACACGTCGACCACGTGGCCGAAGCTGGAAGTTGCGCCGAACATCGGCGTCAGCGTGCTCGGGGAAGCGCACAACGATGCCGTCCGCACTCTGGCTGCGAAGACCGGTGACCGCTTCGCCGGTCTCGACCTCACCGTCACCGACGGAGGCGCGGCCTTCATCGTCGGTGCCACCGCCTGGCTCGACACCACCGTCGAGCAACAAATTCCAGCGGGCGATCACGCAATAGTGTTGCTACGCATCCATTCCCTCGAAGTGCAGAGTGAAGTCAATCCAATCGTGTTCCACGGCAGCAAGTTCCGCAAACTGCAGCAGTAGTCTCGCTTCGACTTGGTTCGGCCCCCTTCAGCTGTTCGGCCCGCCCACGGGTTCGGCCCTGTCCGCCCACCTTCGGCCTGTTCGGTTCGCCCACCGGTTCGGCCCTGTCCGCCCACCTTCGGCCTGTTCGGTTCGCCCTCCGGTTTTCGCAAACGCGCGCGCACTTGCTGAACGCGCGCGAAATAGTGGCCCAATCGTGGGCAATCCTGCGCGCACCTGACAAATGCGCGCGCGTTTGTTAGGTCGGTCTCGTGAAGTCGGCCAGCGACGCTTTGCCGAGCCGGTTCTCCTGGTGGTGCAGCTGCGCTTCGCTCGGTGCGGCCTCGTTTGCTCGTCCACCTGTTTCGGCTCCGTCTGCTTCGCAAACGCGCGCGCACGTGCTGAACGCGCGCGAAATAGTGGCCGAATAGTCGACAATTCTGCGCGCACCTGACAAATGCGCGCGCGTTTGCGGGACTGACAGCTAGGCGAACTGGTACGCCGGTACCTGTATTCATCCACAAGCCTGGAGTTGTGCACAGTCGTCAGCTTTCGAGCTCGACTCCGTCGACGCATGGCCGAGACTCGGAGCATGAAGGACGACCGAATGATTCGACGCTCCGAGGCGCTGGCAGACGGGAGCGCCGATCACGAGTTGCGCGCAATGTATGAGCGGGGTGGCTGGGAGCGCTTTGTGAATGGCGTCTACGTTCCGTCGTCGAGATTGGCCGGGCTGACAGAACAGGAGCGGCACAGACTGTTGATCGATGCGATTTTGCCGATCTTGTCCGGTGGTTACGTCGTCAGTCACCGTTCGGCTGCACTACTGCACGGATTACCCTTACCCACTGGCGGATTGGACAAGGTTCACGTCACCCGACACCGCCGCGGCGGCGGTCGTACGAATACGGCTTTGACCGTGCACTGTGCACCGTCCTTATCGAGCGTGACGGTCGACGGTGTCTCGGTGACCTCGCTGGCTCGGACAGTGGTCGACCTTGCTCGAACCGAGACGCTGCTGTCTGCGGTAATCGCAGGTGACGTGGCGTTGAAGTGCTGTGACGAGAGTGAGCTCGACGCGGAGTTGCAGCGGGCTCGGGGCTGGAAAGGTGTGGCGCAGGCGCGACGAGCCGTGAACCTCATGGACGGGCGCAGTGAAAACCCCGGGGAATCGCAGAGTCGAATCATATTGCGCGAGGCTGGATTCGACGTCGAGTCTCAGGTGGAGATCCTGGATCCAAGTGGGCGATCGGTGGCACGGATCGATTGGATGGTCAATGGCCTCGTCGTGTGCGAGTTCGACGGTAAAGCCAAGTACACCAAGTACTTACGACAGGATGAGAACCCCGGCGACGTGGTGTTCAGGGAGAAGATACGGGAGGACGCGGTGCGCGATCTCGGCTATCCGGTGGTGCGCTGGACCTGGGCGGACCTGGCGAATCCAGCAGAATTGGTGGCTCGCGTTGCCCGAGCTGTAGAACGGGCCGCTGCCCTGCCGCCACCGCGAGGCAGCGTGCGAATTACATCGAGTCGGGAGCAAACGCGCACGCATTTGCCGAACGCGCGCGAAATCGCCTAAGTATTTCGTAGAATTCGCGCGCATCTGACAAACGCGCGCGCGTTTGCGCCAGGGTGGGGGAAGCGTCGCCAGGGCTAGGGGGAAGCGTCTAAGGGGGAGCGTTTACGTGGGTCGGGTTCGGTGACCGTGGCGCGTGAAGTCCATCGGCCCCGGCTAGGTCGCAAACGCGCACGCATTTGCCGAACGCGCGCGAAATCGCCTGAGTATCCCGCAGAATCCGCGCGCATCTGACAAACGCGCGCGCGTTTGCGCCGCTACGCAGGCCGGCAACCGAGGCGAGACCGACGGCCCACAAACAACAACGGCCGCACCCGTGAACAGGTGCGGCCGTCGAAGGTTTCAGGGAATCAGAATGCTGCTTCGTCCAGTTCCATGATGTCGTTGTCGATGTTGGTGAGGATGGCGCGCGTGGCGGTGAGCTGCGGCAGGATGTTCTTGGCGAAGAACGAGGCCACTGCGATCTTGCCCTCGTAGAACGCCTTGTCCTTGCCCTCTGCGCCGTTGTCCAGTGCGGCGATGGCGATTTCGGACTGACGCAGCAGCAGCCAGCCGATGAGCAGGTCGCCGAAGCCCATCAGGAAACGCACCGATGCCAGGCCGACCTTGTACAGCTCGGTGGGCTGGTCCTGTGCGCCCATGAGGTGCTGGGTCATCGAAGTGACGATGGCCTGGACGTCTTCGAGGGCGGTGGCGAGCAGTGCGCGCTCGGCCTTGAGGCGTCCGTTGCCTGCTTCGCTGTCGATGAACGACTTGATCTGTCCGGCAACGTGAGCCAGGGCTACGCCGCGGTCGCGGGCGATCTTTCGGAAGAAGAAGTCCTGCGCCTGGATGGCGGTGGTGCCCTCGTACAGCGAGTCGATCTTGGCGTCGCGGATGTACTGCTCGACGGGGTAGTCCTGCAGGAAGCCGGAGCCACCGAAGGTCTGCAGCGATTCGGCGAGCACCTGATAGGCGATCTCCGAGCCGACGCCCTTGACGATGGGCAGCAGCAGGTCGTTGACGCGGTAGGCGATGTCTTCGTCGGCGTCCGAGACCTGCTTGGCGGTGATCGGGTCCTGGTGTGCGGCGGTGTAGAGGTACACCGCGCGCAGGCCCTCGGAGTACGCCTTCTGCATCATGAGGCTGCGGCGCACGTCGGGGTGGTGCGTGATGGTGACGCGCGGTGCGGTCTTGTCGGTCATCTGCGTCAGGTCGGCGCCCTGGACGCGTTCCTTGGCGTACTCGAGTGCGTTGAGGTAGCCGGTGGAGAGGGTACCGATTGCCTTGGTGCCCACCATCATTCGAGCGTGCTCGATGACGTCGAACATCTGCGCGATGCCCTTGTGGACCTCGCCGACGAGCCAGCCCTTGGCGGGGACGCCGTGGCCACCGAAGGTGAGCTCACAGGTGGCGGAGGCCTTGAGGCCCATCTTGTGCTCGACGCCGGTGACGAAGGCGCCGTTGCGCTCTCCCAGTTCACCCTTCTCGAAGTCGAAGAGGATGGACGGAACGAAGAACAGGCTCAGACCCTTGGTGCCCGGTCCGGCACCTTCGGGGCGTGCGAGCACGAGGTGGAAGATGTTCTCGAAGAGGTCGTCGGAGACGGCCGAGGTGATGAAGCGCTTGACGCCCTCGATGTGCCAGGAGCCGTCGTCCTGCTTGATCGCCTTGGTGCGTCCTGCGCCGACGTCGGATCCGGCGTCGGGCTCGGTGAGGACCATGGTGGCACCCCACTGGCGCTCGACGGCGACCTTGGCCCATTCCTTCTGCTCGTCGGTTCCGTTGTGGTACAGGATGTTTGCGAAGCCGGGGCCTGCGGAGTACATGAAGGCGGCGGGCTGCGAGCCGAGGAGCATCTCGTTGATGCCCCACAAGAGGTTGCGAGGCGCTGCCATGCCGCCGACCTCTTCGTCGAGGCCGACACGCCACCACTCACCGTCGGCGAGGGCCTTGTAGGACTTCTTGAAGGATTCGGGCAGCTTCAGGCTGTGGGTCTCGGGATCGAAGACCGGGGGGTTGCGGTCGGCGTCCGCGAAGGATTCCGCCAGGGGGCCCTCGGCCAGGCGTACTACCTCGCGCAGCATGTCACGGGCTACTTCACCGTCCATGTCGCCGAAGTTGTCGCCCTCGAGGGTCTCGTCGAGTCCGAACAGCTCGAAGAGATTGAATTCGAGGTCCCGGAGGTTGCTCTTGTAATGGCCCATTGCTCGTTCGCTCTCCAGTCGGTGGTGCGGTCTCGTGAGTACCGCCCAAGTTAGCTACTCGTCGGTAACTTAACGGATATTACCCCCGATCGGTTCCGCTGCCAAGGGCGGACCTACTCGCCAGTAATAGAGCGTCGATCGCTGTGCCGCCGGTCACGTCTCGATACCGGTTCTCGGCCGTGGTGACCGTGAGTCGGTCCCCGACGTCCGCCGCCAGATCCTCTGGCGTGTACAGGATCTCGGGCTCCTGTGGACCGCCGACGCCGTCGGTGATGTTCGACGAGTGATGGCCGAGAATCATGAGGATTCCATCAGGTTTCAACGCCGACACCGCAGCCGATACGGCTCGGCGGCGCTCGTCCGGAGGCAAATGGAGGTAGAACATGAGCACCAGGTCATAGTTGGGCTCGGTTGCCAGCTTCGTCACATCGGCGTGTATCCAGGTCAGGCGCTCGCGCACCGAACGCGGGGCCGACTCGGCCACCCGACTCGCCCGCGTCAATGCCACCGACGAGAAGTCGACGGCGTCCACGGTCCAGCCGCGCGTCGCGAGCCAGATGGCGTTGCGACCTTGGCCGGCCGCCAGATCGAGGGCTCGACCGCGCGGGAGCGTCGTCGCGACTTCGACCAAAGTGGCATTCGGAGCCTCGCCGTAGACGAGTTCTCGGCGTTCGTACTTGCGATCCCATTCGGCAGCGTCCACGCCGGAAGCCTAATGGGAACTGCTACAGCGTGGCCCGCAGCAACAGCACGTTGTAGTTCTGGAACACCGTCGCCAAGAAGTAGAGGTCGCGGCCCGTCGAGAACGGGTGGATGTACGGGGCGTAGATCGAGCTGATCTCGCGAGTGTCGACCAGTACCTCGGGCGGGCCCCACGGGCCGACGGGCGATGAAGAGCGCCGCAGCACAATGGAATTGGCGTTGTCGGTGGTCATCATCAGGTACTGGCCCACAGCGGCGTTGTATGCAACCGACAGTTCGCCGACGCCATCGACGATGGGGGCGGCCGCAGCAGGGTCGCCCTTCTTCCACTCCTTACCCGTCCAATATTCGTATTCGCCGAGCCTCGTGATGTCCGCCTCTCTGACGCGAGCGACGTGGCCGAGTGTGGAGCGACCCGGCGGTGTGCCGTACTGGTAGATGTATCCGTTGTCCTTCAGGTAGGCGCTTTGCTGGAAGTTTCGATCTCCGCCGGCGCTCGGCCTGTGGGTCTCGGGTAGTGCGGCCCAGTTCTCTCCGTTGTCGGTCGAGGCGGCGAGGCCGGAGAAGTTGGTGTCCCAGGTACCTGCGGGTCCCCAGTTCTTGACCGACATGAGGTTGAGGTACTGGGTGTCGCCCACGGCGACTCCGGCGGTGGGGATTCGGCTGATTTCGACGAAGGGGATCTCGGGGCTGGGGACGACTTCTTTGGTTTGTCCGACGGCGTCCTTGACGACGCTGTCGAAGTTCATGCCGTCGGCGAGGTTTCGGTCGTTGCTGCGGACGATGGCGTTGCTGCGCCAGGACCAGAGGCTGCCTTGCAGGAGGTTGGGGACGCCGACGCCTGCGGTGTCGCCGAAGGCGGTCAGGACCTCGCCTCGGCCGTTGTCCCACATGATGCCGAGGTCGGTGCCGATCATGTTGACGTTCTGGGTCATGTTCGGGCTCGACATTCCGGTCACCTGGGCGACGGCCTGTGCGCGGCCGTGCAGTTGCGGTAATCCGAATGTTCCGTTCAGACCGGCGATTGGGTTGATTGCGTTGGGGTCGGCTAGGGCCGTTGGGCCTGTGACCAGCATCGATGCCGTCACCGTCAGTGCTGCGACTGTCAAGAGTCTGGATCCCACGCGTGTCAAAACTGCCCCGTTTCATGGTGTTTCCCCGATAACACCTCGGAACCATGGCAGCGGTTTGTTATGGGCAAGTTCAATCAACTCGTAGCCTGTTTCGCGAATCGGGCGAATGCCCCTCGGTGTCGTAATCTGGACACGTGAGTGATCTACCCGATTCCCAGCTGGCGCGGGATCTGTCCGTCAGTGCGATGCGGCTGAATCGGAGACTGCGTCTGCGGCATTCGAGCGACCGGTTGCCGGTGGCTCAGTTGTCGATTCTGACGACGTTGCTTCGTGAGGGCCCGATGACGACCGGTGAACTGGCTTCTCGGGAACGAATCAAGCCGCCGTCGGTGTCGCGGTCGTCGCATCAGTTGGTCGAGGCCGGCCTGATTGTCCATGAGCCGCACCCGACCGACGGCCGGCAGGTGGTGCTGCAGTTGACCGAGGCGGGCGTCGCGACTGCTCGCGACGAAGTGGCGTCTCGCGAAATCGCTCTTGCCGAACAGCTGGACGAGTTGTCGGCTCGGCAGCGGGAAACGTTGGCCGCAGCGTCGGCAATCCTGATCGAATTGGTCGATCGAGTCGATTGAGACCGTCAGTTCTCGTGTTGAACTTCGCGATCGAGACCGTCGATATTCCACTCGATGGTGGATCCGAGTTCCTCGGAATCTCCTCGGTGCGCGACGCGGCCGAGGACGGTGGCGACTATTGCAGCGCACACCATCCAGACGACTACGCCTATCAGCAACCCGGTCATGGACACTTTGTAGCACTGATGTCTGAGAAATCGCCGTGAAACGGTGGTTATGAAGTGTTGCTGTTCGATATACATCGCGTGCGGTCCGGCAAATGCGACAAAGTGAAGCTTCTTGTTCCCCAACAGATGTAGAGACCCGATGGATTGTTTCGCGGCCTTTTCGAGAACAGAAATCAATGAGTGTTGCGTAATTGTTCGACGACTCGGCGAAAGCGACTGCTCGGTGTGCACATATTCGACACCACATCGAGATCGGACTCGAAATCCACATCTCGCAATTGCGACACCATGGTCACCTCGGCACCCGCAGCGGTCAGTGCCACCCGGGTGTCGTCGCCCGTCGACGGTGCAGACATCGGTACGTCCAGCAATGCTTGGGCCTGAGCAGGATTCCGTAGACCCAGGATCCACCAACCGCCGTCCTCGGCGGTACCGAGTAGATCGGTGTCGGCCAGCAGCGCGGCTGCGTCGCTGAGCAGTCGCCCGGTGACCTGAGGGGTGTCCATTCCGATCTGAAGTACCGCACCCGCGGGCGCGGCATCGGCGTGCGCATTCGCCAGCCGTTCGCCCAGTCCGTCGCCGCGCTGCGGGATCACGGTGAACGACGCGAGGGCTCGGGTGAGTTCCTCGGCGCGGGCCGCGTCGTGAAGATGGCCGGTGAGGGCCACGACGCGGTGGTCGACGTTCGCTGCCGCGACGGCGTCGAGGGTGTCCAGCAGTGCGGCGGCTGCCACCTCGGCGGCGGCCGCGTCGCCGATCGTGGCGGCGAGACGGGTCTTGGCAAGTCCTGGAACGGGCGCTTTGGCCACGACGAGGGCGGTGACGGTCACGAGAGCACCTTCCAGAAGTCGCGCACGGCCACGATGGTGCCGCGGACCGAGCCCGAGACCTTGGACGTGCCTGCGGTTCGTGGTCGGTAGTCCACGTCGTGTTCGACGACGGTCCAGCCGGCCTCGGCCGCGAGCACGAGTAGCTGCAGCGGGTAGCCGGAGCGTCGGTCGGTGACATCGAGGTCGAGTAGCGCTTGTCGGCGGACCGCTCGGATGGCACCGAGGTCGTGTACGGGCAACTTGTACTTGGTCCGAAGTCGAAGAGACAGAACGGCATTGCCTATTTTTGCGTGCAGCGGGGAGCTTCCCTTGGCGGGCCGGCGACGGCCGACGGCCAGGTCTGCGCTGTCCAGTGCAGCCACCAGGGTGGGTAGGTCGCGTGGGTCCATCGAGCCGTCTCCGTCGAGCACGCAGACGATATCGGTGTCGGCGGCGAGGACGCCCGCGTGCACGGCGGCTCCGTATCCAGGCACGGTTTCCGCTACCACTGCCGCGCCGTGGGCGGCTGCCACCGCGGCGGTGGCGTCGGTCGAATTGTTGTCCACGACGATCGTTCGATATCCCGGCGGGATCGAATCCAGCACGGCCGGAAGCGATTCGGCTTCGTTCATGCAGGGAATGACGACGGTGACCGATCCGGGCTCAGACACGGGGTGGGCCCGTTCCCTCGGCGTCGCGCAACGGAGCATCGGCGAACGCGGTGAGACCGTCCTGCGGCAGGATCTGCGCGCGAAATCCCAGAACCTGTTCTGCCCGCTGTGGACTGGCCACGATGTGCCGTACGTCCCCGGCTCGGTACTGGCCGGTGACCTCGGGGGCCGGTCCACCCCTCGCGTCGGCGAGAACGGACGCCACCTCCCCGATGGTGATCGGATGACCCGAGCACACGTTGAGCGCGGTGAAGCCGTCCAGTTCGGCGGAGATGGACGCGATGTTCGCTGCTGCCACGTCGTGTACGTGGACGAAATCGCGGGCCTGCTTGCCGTCCTCGTAGACCGTGGGCGGCTTCCCGAGTTCGAGCGAGGACCGGAACATTGCCGCCACACCGGAATACGGGGTGTTGCGCGGCATGTGCGGGCCGTACACGTTGTGGTAGCGCAGCGCGACGACGGAACCACCGGTCGACAGTGCCCACGCGGAGGCGTAGTTCTCCTGCGCCAGTTTGCTCGCTGCGTAGGTGCTGCGCGGTTGCAGCGGTGAATCCTCCTCGACCAGTAGCCAATCGAGTGGCTCGCCGGACGCAGGGTCGCGGTTGTCGAACAGCCCGGCGTCCAGATCGGCTCGGGTACGCGGTCGCGGCACGACGGTCTCGCCGGAGGAATTGAGGTAGCGCCCTTCGCCGTAGACCACCATCGACGATGCCAGCACCAGGCGGGAACACCCTGCCTCGTACATTGCCGCGAGCAGGACTGCAGTTCCGAAGTCGTTGTGACTGGCGTATGCCGGCGCGTCCGCGGCGTCGACGCCTGCGCCGACGACAGCAGCCTGATGGCACACGACATCCACACCGCGTAGCGCTTCGACGAGTGAATCCTTGTCTCGCACATCCAGATCGGTGATGCCCTCGGCTGTCGCGCCGGGTCCGTGGGCCGAACCCAACATGGCGTCGACGGCGACCATCTCGAGATCGGTGTCGCGCGCTGCGTCGAGAATGTGGCCCCCGATGAATCCGGCTGCGCCGGTGAGCAGTACGCGAGTCATGGCAGCTCGACCGGCAGTGTGACTCCGGCGTGCACCCGGCAGTGGGGGCACTCGCCCGTCGGTGCGTCGCGCACTGCGGATCGGACGAGCGCCTTGAGCGGTTCGATGTTCTTCTGGAATTCGGCGAACACGTCCACTGCCTTGACTCCCTGACCGGATTCGATCCCGGCGTCGAGGTCGGTCACCAACGCTATCGGCGCGTAACAGAGTTCGAGCTCGCGGGCCAAGACGGCTTCGGGGTGACCGGTCATGTTCACCAGTGTCCAACCTTGGCGCGCGAACCATTGGCTTTCGGCGCGAGTGGAGAACCGGGGGCCTTCGACGACCACCATGACACCGCCGTCGACCGCGGACCCCTGGACGGCCGCGCTGCGCAACTCCGCGCAGTAGGGATCGGCGAATTCGACGTGGATGCCGCCGTTGTCGAAGTAGGTCTGGGTGCGGCCGGACGTCCGATCGACGAGTTGATCCGGAATCACGACGGTTCCCGGACCGTATTCGGCCACCAACGATCCCACGGCACACGGGGCGAACACGCGGCTGACACCGAGCATGCGCAGCGCCCACATGTTGGCCCGATACGGCAGGGTGTGCGGCGAGTATTCGTGAGCGCGGCCGTGTCGAGGAAGAAAGGCAACTCGTCGTCCTTCCGCCTCGCCGACGGTGATCGGTGCGCTCGGTGATCCGTAGGGCGTGTCCAGCTCGATCTCTTCGGCGTCGTCGGCGAAGAACGAGTAGAAGCCACTGCCGCCGATCACCGCGATCTCGGCCTGTAACCCCGCTTGCGTGTTCATCTACCCATCCTCCATCACCGTCGGTCGATATGCTGGTCCGAAACCGTGTTCGTCTTCAAGTCCGCAGGGAGAAAACACTATCCGTTACTGGAAAGAAGCCGTCGCCGGTGCGCTGGCCGTCGTGCTCGTTGCCGTCGCGTTCGTCGTTCCGTATCTGGGCAACGAGATCGTCACCCCGATCATCAACAGAACACCGCAGCAGGTGCGCGATTTCGCCGACGCCGCACCGCTGTTCGGTTTTCGTGAGGTTCATGTCGGATGGGGAACGCCGTTCGCCGTCCTCATCGCGGTGGCGACCGTGCTGTGGGGACCGACCGTGGCTCGACGCCTGTCCTGGACGCGGCTGTTGTTCGTCGTCTGGGGTGCGTCGGCGGCGTGGACGATGGCGCTGGCGATGGTCGACGGTTGGAAGCGTGGGTTCGTCGACCGGTTGGCCTCGACGGACGAGTACCTGCACGAGGTGCCCGGCATCACCGACATCCCCGCGACACTGCGCGGATTCTCCGAGCGCATTCTGGATTACCAGGCGGATTCGTGGACCACTCACGTCTCGGGCCATCCGCCCGGTGCGCTGCTGACGTTCGTCTGGCTCGACCGTCTCGGTTTGAGCGGTGGGGCTTGGGCGGCAACGCTGTGCGTGTTGGTGGGAACCAGTGCCGCAGTTGCTGTGGTTCTCACGCTGGGTGTTCTGGGCGACGAGGACATGGCCAGGCGCGCAGCACCGTTCGTGGCGATCGCACCGGCAGCGATCTGGATCGCCGTCTCCGCCGACGCGTTCTATGCCGGGGTCGCGGCGTGGGGTATCGCGCTGCTGGCGGTCTCGACGAAGCGCTGGCTGTGGCCCGCGTCCATCGGTGCGGGAGTGCTTCTCGGGTTCGGAATCTATTTGAACTACGGCCTGGTGTTGATGGGTCTGCCGGCGGTCGCGGTGCTGATAGCGGGCCGAAAGGTTCTGCCGTTCCTCGGCGCGGTGATCGGTGCCCTGCTCGTTGCGGGGATCTTCACGGCGTACGGATTCTGGTGGTACGACGGGTACGAGCTGGTGCAGGAGCGGTACTACCAGGGCATCGCCAAGGATCGTCCGTTCGAGTACTGGGGCTGGGCGAACTTCGCTGCACTGTTCTGCGCGCTCGGCATCGCTGTGCCCGCGGCGTTCCCACGCATCGCCGCGCGGGTGCAGCCGATCAACCTGTTGGTGCTCGGCGGCCTCGCGGCGGTGGTGATGGCCGATCTGAGTCAGCTGAGCAAAGCGGAGACGGAGCGAATCTGGCTGCCGTTCGCGATGTGGATGTTGATCGCCCCGGCGGTGCTGCCGCGTCGAACACATCGATTCTGGTTGGCGCTGCAGGTGATCGGGGCCTTGGCCGTCAATCATCTGCTGTTCACGAATTGGTGAGCGGAGCCGGAGTCATCTGCGCGAACCAGCGGCCGTCGATCGGAGCCACGTCCACCATCTGCAAGCCGGCGGCGCGGGCGAGGTCGGCGGTGGCGTCGGCGCTGACACTCGACCAGGCGAACCAGTCGCCGACCATGGTGTCGGTTTCCCAGCGGACGGTGCGGTGCCGAATCCCGGAGTCACTCGGTTCGTCCACCTCGGCGATGATGGCTCCGTGTGGTGCCAGCAGATCGGCGGCTCGGCGTAGCAGGCGCACCGGATCCCCGCCGATGCCGATGTTGCCGTCGGCGAGCAGCACACACGACCACGTGCCGGTGCCGGGCAGAGGCTCGAAGAGGTCACGGAGAACGGCGTTTCCGCCGCGGCCGATGGTCAGGTCGACGGCAGCCTTCGACGTGTCGACGCCGAGCGCCGAGAGTCCTCGTCGGGCAAGAGCTTCGGTCAGCCGGCCGGGTCCGCATCCGAGATCGATGGTGGACCCGGTACATCGGCTGATCATGGCGTGGTCGGCTCGGCGATCCTCTTCCGAGGATGCGCTTCCGCCCATCCAGCGGGCCGTGGGCAGACGTTCTCTCGAGCCGTCGGAATCGCCGATCCAGCAAGGCAATCCAGCGGCGGCGCGGTGGAAAAGGGTGTCTGCGGTGACGCTCATGTTCGGCTCCGTACCACGGTGAAGCGAATGAAGTAGACGACGGCGCTGGCGGCGAACAACACCGTTGTCAGAACCAGCCATCGTTCCAAGAAGGGGTCTTGGGTCAAACCTGTTGCCGCACGATAGGTCTCCGCGCCCTGGGACAGTATTCCGGGGAAGAACATCAAGAACGTCAGCGCTGTGCCGAGGGCCGGGACGCGAATGTAGTTGATGGGCGAGACGGTCAGCTGTAGTCGTCCGAGCCCGGTGAGAAGGCGATCGGCCGCCGAGTACAGCGGGAACAGGACCGCGTCGTGCAGCAGTACCGATCCGAAGAACCAGACGGCGATGGAATGCCACCAGATGTCGCTGTTCCACAACGTTTTCGGCCCGGCGATGTGAACGACGTAGCCGACCAGAGCGAAAGAGAGCACCAGGCCGACGGCATGCAGAGGGTGCCCACCGTATACCCGTCGGAAGGCTCTCATGTCGGTCCCCTGTCGCGTTTTACGAAACGTCTGTGAAAGCACCAGAGCGCGAGCAGCACCGACGTCGTCGGTGACTGCCCGCGCACGGGTTCAGGAGCTGATTATGCGGCAGTCTTGACCGTGATGGTCGCAACGCCGACGAGCAGTCCCGGGGTGACAGCGTCGGTCTTGAACGTGTCGTTGAGCAGTCCGGCTGCGGTCTCCGAGATCTTCACCTGCGTGCCCTGCAGGATGGCGGTGTTCTCGGGGCCGGTTGCCAACGGCTGCAGGGTGCGGCCGTCGAGGTCGAACAGCACGGCGTCGGCAGCAGCCTCTTCGCCGTTGACCGTGACGTCACCGGTGAGCAGCGACGTGCCCGGATCGATGTCGAAGTTGGTCAGCTCGACCACGGTCTCGCCTGCGGTCAGCGACAATCCGCTGCCGTCGTGGTTGATCTCGCCCTGCACGTAGGGGTCGACCGTGCCGGGCTCCCAGTACTTCACGTCGCCACCGGTGATCGGGAAGCGAATGGAACCGTCTGCGAGAGTTGCGGTTCCGACTACGCCCGGCGTGAGGCCGAGGGTGGTCAGTGCGCCCAGGAAGCCGGGGTCGAGAGCAACTGCGGTGTCGACGCCGTTGCTGAGGTCGGCGACCTCGGCTGCGGGCTCGGGAGTGCTCTCGGTGGTCTCCATGGCCGACGACTCCGAGGAGGTGGCTGCGTCGGTGGTGCTGGATGCGTCGTCGCTGGAGCACGCGGCGAGCGGAACGATGGTGAGTGCACCGATTGCGGTGGCGGCCAAAGCTTTACGAACAGTGAACATGTCGGTCAACCTTCCGTGCTCGTCTCTCGAGCGTTGTGGGTTATTCGGCGCTGCTTGCCGATCGGATGGGTCTTCATCGCGATGCCTGCATTGAAGCGGTGCCGACCTGTTACCCCACGGTGTGAACGGTCAAACCAGACATGTTCACGTTCGGCTCAGCCCAGGATCAGATCCGCGGCTCGTTCGCCGATGATCACCGACGGTGCATGAGTGTGGCCGCGGATGATGCTGGGCATGATCGATGCGTCGGCGACCCGGAGTCGGTCGACGCCCCGAACCCGCAGCGCGGCGTCGACGACGCTGCCGGCATCGCTGCCCATCCGCGCGGTGCCCACCGGGTGGTACAGAGTGTGCGCGTTCTGCTCGAGGGCCTCGGTGAGCAGATCCGCCGGGGAGATGTTCGACGCCACCCTGGGGCGTACGACGTCCCCGAGCTGGCCCTTCAGGGACGGGGTCTCCGACAGCGCGACGCATACGCGCAGTCCCTCGATCATGGCCTTGCGGTCCATTCCGTCGGGGTCGCTGAGGTAACGCGGCTCGACGATGGGCTTGGCCAGAGGGTCGGCGGACCGGAGCGTGATCTCGCCTCGGCTCTTGGGTTGCAGCAGGACTGTGCCGATGACCGCGGCGTGTGCGTCGGCGGCGATCAGGCCTTCGTCGAAGAACGGGGCCGGTCCGAAGATGAGCTCGAGGTCCGGCAGCGGCAGATCTTCGAGGCTCCGGATGAAGCCGTATGCCTCCGCGACGTTGGAGGTGAGCATGCCGCGTCGGCGCGCGAGATAGTTGATGAGCTCCGGAATCTTCTCGGCATGGAACAGGGAGTCCTTCTCGGTCTTCCATCCGATGAGGGCGGCCAGGTGGTCGAGGAGGTTCTGCCCGACGTCCGGCGAGTGGTGCCGGACGGTGATGCCGTGGGCTGCGAGCTGCTCCTTGTCTCCGATGCCGGAGAGCATCAGCAGCTGCGGTGTGTTGATGGCTCCGCCGGACAGAATGACTTCCTTGTGTGCGCGCACCGTATGGGTGACGCCGTCGGAGGTGTATTCGACGCCGACGGCGGCGCTGCCCTCGAAAAGAACCCGGGTGGCCTGTGCCTCGGTGAGGACGGTGAGGTTGGTGCGCTTCTTCGCCGGGCGAAGGTAGGCGTCGGCGGTGCTCCAGCGGGCACCGCGTTTCTGGTTGACCATGGTGCGGCTGAAGCCCGTGGGTTCGGGCAGGTTGGGGGTTTCGACCGAGTAGCCGGCTTCCTCGACGGCGGAGAGGAAGGACGAGGTGAGCGGGCGTGAGCTGCGCTGGTGGGAGACGATCAGCGGCCCGCCGGTTCCGGCGTCCAGTTCTGTTGTGCCCTCGATGTTCTCGATCTTGCGGAAGTATCCGACGAGGTTGCGGAACGACCACGAGTCGTCGGAGTTGGCCGCCCACTCGTCGTAGTCGGCGGCGAATCCGCGTACCCACATCATGGCGTTCATCGACGAGGAGCCGCCGAGCATCTTGCCGCGCGGCCAGTAGATGCTGCGGTCGCGTAGCCCCGGCTGCGGTTCGGTGAGGTAGTCCCAATCGACCTCGGTACGAAAGAGTTTGGAGAACGCGGCGGGGATGTGGGCGAACTTGTTCTTGTCTTCCGGGCCTGCCTCGAGCAGGATCACGCTGTTGCGGGGATCGGCGCTGAGCCGGTTGGCCACCACTGCGCCGGCCGAGCCCGCGCCCACGACGATGTAGTCGGCGGTTGTGTTCTGTGTGCTCATGATTGTCCTTCGGGTTCGTCGGCAGCTGTCGTTGGACGCTGCTCAGCCGCGCAGGGCGGAGGCGAATATTGCCGGGAGTTTGGTCCAGGACGGTGCTCCGGCGAACGCGGTGAGCAGTTTCCCGGTCGATGCTGCGGTTTTGTTGGTGACGAACCACGGCGGCTTGGGGGAGATGGACATCTCTCCGCTGATCAGCGACCTCGACAGTGGGCGGAAGGGTCCGCGTACCACGGTCCGTTCGGCACCGTCGATCAGTAATGCGTTGTGCACGATGCCGATTCCGCTCTGCACATCGTCGACGGTGTGGCCGGGGAACGCGCCCCAGGTGGCCGATGCGGTGAGGAATCCGAGGGCGGTCCAGGCATTGACGGCGATGGTGCCGTACCGCAGGTCTGCAAGCATGGAGTCGAACTTCTCACCGAGTTCCTTGATGGTGCTCGGCGTGCCGATGATGTTGATGCCGAGGGTGCCGGTGAACTCCTCGTTGGCCGTCTGGACGGCCTTGGCGGCGAATGCTGCTCCGCTGTAAGGCAGCTCGATGACGCCCATGACGGGTGCGAAGTACTCGGTCTGCAGGAGCGGTGCGTACTCGCCCGGATCGAGGTCGGTGATGAGCACCCGGCCACCGCCGTCGCCGAGCCGTTCGGCCGACGGGTACGTGGCGGTGGCGTCGGACACGCGTCTGTCGCTGCCCGGGTAGTACGGGGCGCGGGCCGGTGCCCGGTCGAGTGCGGCGCGCAGGGCTGCGATGAACTCGTCGCGCTGCTTCCATTCCGAGGACAGCACGACGACCTGCGAAGCGACACAGTTGTATCCGCTGTTGTGCAGTCGCTGGGTGGCTACGTGTTCGGCTTGGAACTCGATGTCCGCGCGACTCCACTCGCCCGGCAACACGATGGTGGGTGAGACGCCACCGAGTTCACTGGAGATCTCCTTGGTCAGGATCGGCCGGTTCGCCGCCTTACGGGCGGCACCGTCGGGTCCCGGGCCGAAGACGATGGCGTCGTGGGTGATTGCGCTGCCCGTCATATGGACGTGGTCGACGCGATCGTGGTTGACCAGGTAGGTGCCGACGTCGGATCCACCGGTGAGCAGACGCAGCGCGCCGATGTCCACCAGTGGGGCGAGGATCTTCTCGAAGACCGGCAGCAGTGGGTCCATGATGGGGTTGAGCTTGAGCGCGACGACGCGGTTGAAGGCGATCAGTTCGTACAGGGCGTCGAGTGGGGCGATCGAGGTGATGTTGCCCGCGCCCAGGACGACGCCGACGCCCGCGGTGCGCGTCGGGTCGAGTTGGGCGAGGCCTGCGGTGCGCTGTGCCGTGGCACGGTCGATTCCCGGCCGGAGCCACACCTCGGCACTGAATCCGTTGAGCAGTAGTTTCTCGAAGTTGTTGAGCGGCAACACCGATACGGTCGTTCGTCCGCCCGGAGCTGTTCCGAACTTCGCTCCGGCCAGCGGGCTACCGCCTGCCTCGAGCGCCGAGAGGGTGTGCGCGAGCGTGCCGAGACCGCCGAGAAGCGAGTACGGGCCGGAGAGCCATTCCTCACCGAGCAGGTTGGACGAGGGGTCGAGGCCTTTGACCGACGCGGCGGCGGTGACCCATTCCTGCGCGTGCGTCGTGGTGAGGGCGTGCATGCGCTCGAGCAGTGCCCGGCGGTCGGCCAGGCCGAGCCTGCCCCAGGTCTGCTCGCCTGCGTCGAGGTCGGCAAGAGCGGTATCGACCGCCAGGGTGGCGTCCGGTCCGTTCGTCGGTACAGGCTGCAGATGCGGGGTGACTTCGCTGGTCAACTTTTCGTCTCCACTCGTCGTTCGGATACACGGCTTCGAGTGTGATTCTGGTCGCATTCGGGGCGGCAGGCTATGGGCCGCCGCTGTCAATCGAGCGCAGCGGATTGTGCCGTCGCACAGTTTGGGTGTGGTGTGGCTTACATCGGCCGGGCTATGGTTCAGTCATGACCACCACCGAGTCCGCTCTGCATCCGTCACCGACCGAGCTGGCGGCGGCGATGCTCGACGACGTCGACGAGCTGGCGAGCGAACTGGTCCGGCGCATCCTGGGAGCCGAGCACGCGTATCTGGAGGCGACGCTGCTCACCGCGGATCAACTCCACGAAGCGTCTCGCAGCAATCTGGCGTCGATGTTGGGCAAGCTGTCCGGGCGTGCACCGGTTCGGCTCGAGTCGGCGCAGCAGGCGGGCAGGCTGAAGGCCGAGCAAGGTGTACCGCTGGCGGCATTGCTGCACGCGTTCCGGCTCGGTGGTCGGCTGGTCTGGGACGAGTTGATGGTGCGTTCGCACGGTAGGGCCAGCCACGCGCTGCTGGACATGGCGGCGCAGGTGTGGGCATTGGTCGACGTGTATTCCGACGAGGCGGCCGAGGCGTATCGAGAGAGCGCCGACATGCGAGCCCGCGAGAGCGCCGAAGCCCGCGGCCGGCTGATTCGGGTGCTGTTCGCCGATCACGCCGCGAATCCGGCCGCGGCGGCGGATGCCCTGCGTGCGTTCCGAATTCCGGATCGCGGCTTTTTTGCGGTGGTTTCCCAGGAACCCTCGTCGACGGGACTCGGTATCGAAGGCGTCGTCGCTCGGTTGCGGGCCGCGGGAACCGAGTCGGTGTGGGATGCCGAGGTGGACGGCAGCATCGGATTGTTCTGTGCCGCTAGGGAATCCGACATCGATACAGCACTGGCCACTTTCGGAGAACTGTGCCCGGGGCGGATCGGTGTCAGTTCGGTGTTCCGGTCGCCGTCGGGAATCGGTGACGCCGTGGGGCAGGCCCGTCTGGCCCGGTCGTGCAGCTTTCCCGATTCTGTGCCGTCGACGCCGGTGCGCTACGACTCGGTACCGGTGCCGCTACTGCTCGCGCGCGACCCGAAATCCGGCCGTATCGCGGCCCGTCAGATCCTCGGCGATCTGTTGGCGTTGCCCCGCGCCGAGCGGACGAGTCTGCTCGCCACTCTCGATGCGTGGTTCTCGTGCGGTGGCTCCACCAAGGATGCCGCGGAACAGCTGCACTACCACCGCAACACGGTGCTGTACCGATTGCGGCGTATCGCCGAACTCACCGGTCGCGACTTCCGTGATCCCGTGCAGGCCGCCGAACTCTATGTCGGGCTTCGAGCCCATCAACTACTGACCTGACGGGTCAGTGGCTGGCCAGCACGACGTCGAGGATTCCCGTTCCCAGCGGTACCGGAACGCAGGACAGCTGACGTGCATTCGCGGGGTCGAGTGCGTTGAGCGCCAGACGCAGCGCGGTCGGGTCGTAGGTGAAGGTGAAGTGGGCGACCTCGGTGTCGGGGCACACGTCCTGGATCACGATGTTGTGCGCTCCCGGATCTCGCAGCAGCGCATTGGTATACGGCTGAATGACCTCGTCGACCTTGGTGGCGATCGAGGTGTAGTCGACGCCGGGGACGGTGTCGCCGCCGGCGTTGAGGTTTTCGAGAAAGTCCGATCCGGCCATCAACTGGGCGAGGCCAGGGCCGAATTCGTCGGCTACCAGACCGGTCGCGCCGGGCACGGCCTGGACGACGGGGGCGACTCCGTACATGGTGCCGCCGTAGGTCGGTGACGCGATTCCCACCCATCGGTCGACGACATCGGCCCCGCCGAGCCTGTTGACGAAGTATCGGGCGACGGCAGCACCCTGCGAGTAGCCCACCACGTCCACCGCCGCGGCGCCGGTCGCGTCGAGGATGGTCGCTGTCATCGATTTCAGTTGTGCTGCACTGTCTTCGATGACTCCGTAGCCGTTGGACTTACCGTCCGGCGACGCGCCGTAGTTGATCGCGAAGACACAGAAGCCTGCGGCGCGCAGGATGGGTGAGAAGCCGGCCCAATCGGAGTAGGCGGTGGCGTCGGTGCCGTGGACGAGAACGACAGGATTGGGGTGCTCGGCAGAGGGCACGCAGCTCATGTCGTTGGCCCCGGGCGGGGCGGCGTCGCGGTTGGTCGACGCGTACCGAATGGCATCGGCGTGGTCGGGTTGCGGCGGTGCAGCTGCGATGGGCATGAGCGGGCCGGCATGTGCGAGTGGTGCCGCTTGGGTCGACAAGGCCGACAGTGCAGCGGTGAGTGCGACGACGAGAAGAATCAGACTTCGGCGTGGTCCGCGCATGACCACACGGTATTCCTGCAGTTGTGAAATGTCCCTACGAATTCGGACATGAACGCATAAAAGTCACAACAATAGTTCTGTAGCGATTATTGTGTCGCATGCCGATTGCCGACCGAGCTACCGGTGACGGCGAGGGTGCAGACGCAGGGATCGATCGAAAGACGGGTTTACCGCCGACAAGAGGAACGTGGAGCCGGTGACGGGAATCGAACCCGCCTCTCAACCTTGGGAAGGTCGCGTTCTACCAATGAACTACACCGGCGTGTGGTGCGGCGTCCAGATTAGCAGGGTGGCCCGACGTCGATGCGTACACCGTGCAGCAGGGCCTGGGCGTCCTCGGCCGGCACCGGTTCGGAGAAGAGGTAGCCCTGAGCGCGGGTGCAGCCCAAGGCCACCAATGTGCTCCTGGCACTCTCGGTTTCGACGCCCTCGGCGATGATGCTCAGGCCGAACGCGTGCGCGAGCCCGATGATCGACTGGACGATCGCGAGGTCGTCGGTCGCTCCCGATCCGAGGTCGGTGACGAACGCGCGGTCGATCTTGAGCGCGTCGACGGGCAGTTCCTTGAGGTGTGACAGCGAGCTGTATCCGGTACCGAAGTCGTCGATCGCCACCTGCACGCCGAGGTCCCGCAGTTCTCGGAGCGTCACTCGAGTACGCGAAAGATCCTGTACGACGGCTACTTCGGTGATCTCCAGGCACAGGTTGCAGCCCGCGATCGAGAATTCGTCGAGGGCGCTCGCCACGGTGGCCGCAAAGCCGGTGGTGACCAGCTGTACGGGCGAGATGTTCACGCGCATCACGATGTCGAGGCCGGGGATGTCCCGTTGCCACGCGGCCAAGGTCCGGCACGCGTGGTCGAGAACCCACCGACCGAGCTCGCCGGCGAGGTTCGTCTCCTCCGCCACCGGAATGAAGGCGGACGGTGGTAGCAGCCCGCGGGTGGGGTGAAGCCACCGAACCAGTGCCTCCACCGCAGTGATGCGCCCGGTGACGAGGTCGACCTCGGGCTGGAAGTGCAACGTCAGCGAGTCGCCTGCAATGGCGTCACGCAGATGGATCTCGACGTCGTTGCGGAGTTCGGATTGCGCGTGCATCTCGTCGGTGAACAGCGAGATGTGATGTCCACCAGCACGCTTGGCCACCAGAGCGGCTTGCCCTGCTTGTCGGAGCAGAGAGTCGGCGGTGTGGGTGCCGGGCACGCCGAAGGCGATTCCGATGCTGGCGCTGCGACCGATTCTCTCGACACCGAGAGTGACCGGTGCCTGTATCGACCCGGCGATCGTGCGGGCACGGTCGGTGGCGAC
This sequence comes from Rhodococcus sp. Leaf233, assembly GCF_001426165.1. Classification (NCBI taxonomy): domain Bacteria; kingdom Bacillati; phylum Actinomycetota; class Actinomycetes; order Mycobacteriales; family Nocardiaceae; genus Rhodococcus; species Rhodococcus sp. Leaf233. The sequence goes on along the minus strand of NZ_LMRO01000012.1, from coordinate 148,503 downwards.
GCGGTGGGAACACGGGCCCGCCAGGACCACGACGAACTCGTCGCCGCTCAGGCGGGCCGCGAGACTCGCCGATTCGTCGACGAACGTCTGCAGGCGCCCGGCGACAGCCTGGAGATACTGGTCGCCGGCGAGGTGTCCGAGAAAGTCGTTCAGCGCCTTGGTGCGGTCCAGGTCGATGTGCAACACCGCCACCGGACCGGGCATCGACGGATCGAGTCGGTCATGGAGGTGCTGCGTGAGTGCGGTGCGGTTCGGGAGTGAGGTGAGACCGTCGTGCAAGGCCGAGAACCTGATCTGTTCCTCGGCACTGACTCGCGCCTGCAATTGCGACAGGAGAGCAGCAATTGCTTTGAGGGCGTTCAGTTCTGCTTCGGACCAACTCCGGTCTCCCACTTTGATGAAGCCCAGAATTCCGGTGGTGCGTTCGGAGTGCAGCAGCGGCACGACGGCCATCGAGGTGGCGCTCAATCCCGAGGCGGTCTCGACGCGTCGGCGATAGTCCTCCTGCTCCGGGTCGGGCCGAAACACTGCCGGTTCGGACAGTGTTTCGGCCATCGCGAAGACCGAGTCGGCCTCGTCGAAGTAGACGACGGCCAGGGGGTCGGGATCGGGCACGCTCAGGCGCGGTGGCCATTCCGCGGTGAGTCTGGTTGCCCGGGCATCGAAATCGTGGTGCCGGAGAAAGCTGAAATCGATGCCGAGGTAGTCCACGAGCTGACGCAGTACCGACAGGTATGCTTCTCGCACCGTCGCCGCGTCGACTCCCATGAGTTCGGTGGCGACGCCGGTGACGAGGACCTCGAGTGTCCGACTGTTCTCCAGGGCCCTACTCCCGCCTCTCGTCGACGCGGTCTCGTGAACCGCTCCTGTAGACGCAGTGCAGGACTGTTCCCCCTGGTCTATGCCGGACTCTACCCCGGTAAGGACGCCGAAACCGCGACTCTGCGACTGTATATCGCGCCTCGTGGCGCGGTACCGAGCCGCAACACCAGAGCGATCGACTCGGCCTCGTCCAGTTCCGCCAACGTCCGCAGCTCGAAGTTCAACTGCTGCAACGTCTCTGCGTGGGTCGGAGACAATTCTCGGTGCTCGTCCATCGTGCGTGCGTAGAGGAACGGTGGCGAGACGGGTTGAACTGCCAGTGCGTGCAGATGTGAAGTCACCCAAACGTTCTCCGTGGCAAATCCACCCCGGATGTAATGCGCCGGAGTCGATCCGGGCACCACGATCACTGCGAGCGCAGAGCTCGCCGATACCCGATCGCGCATGTCGGTGGCCAGGGCAGCGCCTGCGTTCCAGGCAGCCACGAGGGCCATGACGTCGGGCCGCCCGATGATGTCCAGCGTGGACAGGTCTGCGGCGTCGATGCCGAGGCTGGCGACGTCGATGCCCCGATCCGGGTCCGGATCGCCTGCCCAGCGCAGTTCGGAGAACATCTCTCGGTGCAGATGCGGCGTGAGATACCGAATCCGATCGGCGGCCGCGAGAATGTCTGCTGCCGCGGTGATGGACTCGCGCGTCGTCAACAGCACGGCACGTCCGCCTTCGGCGGCTGCGGCCGCAACGAGATCGGCGACCACCGCATCGTCCAGCGTCGACGGTGACCCGAGCTCTCGGTCCGTGGATCGGGTGAGCACGGCGTCGAGGAGGCGTCGATCGGTGATCGGCTCGGCGGTACCGTCGCGCAACGACAGCTCGACCGCCTCGTCGGTGATCTCGATGCCGGCGAGCGTGCCCTGGGCGGCGGCGGCCACGCGCGCGTTGAATCCGGCTGCGCCCACAGCGACGAAGCTGCCGCGGTACGCGATATCGAGGGTGGACGTTCGGGATCGATCGACGTCGACCCGGAAGGTCGGCCCGTTCGAGGAGAAGGTCCACGGCTGACTGTTTCCGCCGGAAGGCGCTCGTCGTGCCGCTTCGAGTATCGAGTCGTGGGAATCCACACTCTGCGGACCGGCCGCATCACCCGAGACCTGTCTGCGGGTGGGGGCCGGCGTGTTCAGCCCGTCGAGGTGCACCTCGAGATCGATGCGGATACGTCCGGACGGTAGGTGCGCTCCGGTCCCGAAGCGTCGGACCGCCGCGGCGATGGTGGCACCCCCCAGTTGGACGTCGCCGCCCAGCTGGGGCCACGTCTCGATCGTTTCGCCCACCTCCACCATCGAGGCCGCCATCCGAGCCGAGAGCAGGGAGGCGTCGAGTTGATCGAGCACGATGGGAATCTTGTCGCGGGTTCCGAGTCCGTGCAGGCCGGCGGACTCGATGTCGCCGAGTACGCCGTGAAACACCGGCCGCTGTGGTTCGAGGTCGAATCGCTCGACGTCCAGCAGACCTCGATCGGAGGTCTCCATCAGTACGGGGATTCGACGCGACCTGGCCGCCTCTCGTGCGCGGACCTTGATGTCGAGGGAGTCGCATTCCTCGACGAGCAGGTCGAGTCCGTCGAAGAACTCGTCGATCGTGGTCTCGTCGATCCCGTTCCGAAAGACCTCCACCGTCAGGTACGGATCTATTTCGGCGATTCGCCGGGCGGCGACGATGGCTTTGTTGACGCCCAGATCGATGATCGACGCCGGAATCCTGTTGAGGTTAGACAGTTCTATCTCGTCGAAATCCGCGAGGCGAAGAGTTCCGCAGATTCCCTCGAGTGCGAGAGTGTGCGCAATGGCGTGTCCGACGCTCAATCCGATGACGCCGATCGTGAGATCTCCCAATTTCTGCTGTTCCTCGAGGGTTATCTTGTTTCTGTTTCGGTCCAGTCGGAGGTGCCGATACGAATTCGGACCGAGAACGGCGACGACGGTATTGCGCCACGGGAAATAGACCCACCTGTCGCTTTCGTCGAGAAGGCTCTGCTCAGGGCTCGGCAACAATGCATGCAGTCCGGCTCGCTGGGTGGCGCGTTCGTCGAGAACGGTGATCGAGGTGTCACCCCGTAGCTCGTCCAGGGCGGCCCGCTGTGTGGCGACCGTCTCGTCGAATATCACAGGCTGCCAGCTGTATTCGACAGTGTTCGGAATCGTCACGACGCCACCGCCGAGTGCAGGTTCTTCGACGTGCCGTGCTGCGCGAGCAGCGAGACCGTGTTGCGTTTCATGCGCCGCCACGTCTCGAGTTCGGCATCGAACGCGAGAGTCGTTCGGTCCCACCAGAACACCTCGGTTCGGTATCGGTCGTCGGGGTACGGCACCGGTTCGATGTGCGTTGCGATCGCTGCTCCGGTGCGCAGCCACGCGGCGCGGACGTGGGAGGCGGCAGTGGCCAGCGCGTAACGAGCGCCCAGCAGTGCTGTGCTGTACGCCGGTGACTGCGCGATCATGGTGGTGACGGCGCGACCGCGGGGTGCTCCCGGGGCAACCCACGCCGATTTGATCTCGACGACCCCGTCCTCGATACGGCTGTCGAGCATCGCGCGAACGCGATGACGGCCCTCGGGATGCGCGGCGAATTCGACGAGTGCGTGTGATTGATCGGCCGAAGAATACGGCCCTTGAACGCGAACGCCGCCGAGGATCGTTCCGGTTCGGTCGAGAGCGGCGAAGAACAATGCGGTGGTCCCGCCGTCGCGAATTGCCGATATCTCGAGCGCTGGTGTCACGTCGTGGCGTCGGTAGCTTTCTTCGGCACCGTCGAGAAATTGCGTCCACAAAGCGGGACTTCGGGTGGGAGTCGTGGCCAGAATGTGGCACTGGGAGGGATGATCGAAGTACGAAGGAACGTCGATTCGAATGCGCTTGGGTCGAATGTACATAGGGGCTCTTCCTGAGGGAGTGTCACCGAATGTGAGAGGTGTGACCGATCGATTGTCCGACTGTTCGGTCCGCACGTACCTGTGGAAGTGGTCACTCGGGTGCTTCGCGTAAGGCCCGTGAGGACCAGTAGCCTGCAGTGGTGCTGCTCTCCGACCGTGACATTCGTGCCGAAGTGACCCTGGGCAACCTGGCGATCGATCCCTTCGATCCGTCGATGGTGCAGCCGTCGAGCGTCGATGTGCGACTCGACAAGCTGTTCCGGGTGTTCAACAACACCCGGTACACCCACATCGATCCGTCCCAGCAGCAGGACGAGCTGACGACGTTGGTGGAGCCACGAGCGGGTGAGCCGTTCGTTCTTCATCCGGGGGAATTCGTCCTCGGTTCCACTCTCGAACTGACGACGTTGCCGGATTATCTGGCGGGTCGACTCGAGGGGAAGAGCTCTCTGGGCCGGCTGGGACTGCTCACGCACTCGACGGCAGGATTCATCGACCCCGGATTCAGCGGTCACATCACGTTGGAGTTGTCCAACGTCGCCAACCTCCCGATCACGCTGTGGCCGGGAATGAAGATCGGGCAGCTGTGTCTGTTCCGGCTGTCGTCGCCCTCGGAGAATCCGTACGGCAGCGCCGCGGTGGGCTCCAAGTACCAGGGGCAGCGTGGTCCCACTCCGTCGAAGGCGTATCTGAACTTCATCCAGTCGGACGTGACATAGACCAACGTTCGGTCTGTTTTCTTGGACGAAACCTGGTGAGTTCCCGGTTGTAGCGGTATTCTGGTGCTCGAACGTGGGTTGGGGCCTACCAGAATGAGGTTTCTCGTGTCCGCGGTACCCGATCCGTCCGTACTCGGCGCTTCCCTGGGGTCGAGTGGCGTCCGCAGTGTGATCAGCGACAGCTCGGGTGTCGACACGGTGCTCCACGTCCTCGAACCGGTTGCCACCGGGCCTGCGCCCAACGGTCTCGCCCCGGATCCCTGGGATGCCGTCGTCGCATCGGTGCACAGCACGGCAGACGAATACGCGTCCACTCGCCACTACCCGGTGCTCGCCCTTCGTGAGAGCGATCCCGACACGGCCTTCCGCGAGGACTTCTCCGACGGCATCGTGCTCGTATCCGAACTGGGTGCGCAGCTGGGCGCGTTACGAGAAACCGGAGTGCTCGCCGGTGAGCGTTGCGTCGCGCTGTTCGACGTCGGCGCATCCGGCACCAGCGTGTCGGTGGTCGACGTCGAGTCCGGTCGCGTCCTGGCCTCGCATCGCACCGAAGAACTCCGCGGCGACGACTGCGACCGTGTGCTCAGCGACCACCTGATCGAGACGTTCGGCGCGGCGGAGGCGTTGACGGTGGCAGCTCGTCGACAGCTCGTGCACGACGTGCGAGACGGCAAACACCAGCTGTCGATCCTGCGCAGCGTCTCCGTCGTCGGGCCGTTCGTCGGCGGTCGCGCCTCGTTGTGGCGACACGACCTCGACGAGCTCATCGGCGACGCCGTTCGTGCAGCAGTCTTCACTGCCGTCGACGTGCTCGAGTCCGTCGCCGCGAGCGGCGTTCACGTGGAGGCGATTGTCGCAGTCGGCGGCGGTGCCAACATGCAGATCGTTCGGCAGACACTGTTCGACGCCGTGTCGGTGCCCGTCTACGTTCCGGAACGACCGGAATTGTTGGCCGCCCGTGGGGCGGCCGGGATCGCGCGGACCGTGGGAGCCAGGCCTGCACCGGCCCCTGCCGTGACCGCCGTGACCGCCGTGACCGCCGTGCCCTCCCGTCGTCCGCGGCACAGCGGCAGCCCGTCGAGGCGAATGGCCAGGGCAGCGAAGTCCCGCCGCGTCGGGGGCGCACTTGCCGCGCTCGTTGCGGTGTGCGTGGCCGGAACCGTGGTCGCGGCAGCGGCCCGAACCACCGACGACACCCCCGAACCGTCGATCGCGACCTCGCAGAATGCGTCGCCCTCCGCCCGATCGCAGGCTGTGATGCCTGCGGTGGACGGCTCACCGTCCGTGTCGACGCCGCCCTCGGTGTCGGCCACGGACGTGGCCGCGTCGTCCTCGACGTCTCCGACATCTGGAGTCTCGACGTCCTCTCCTGCACCCACCTCGCCGAGCAGTGCCGAGTCACCGCCTCCGACCCGCACGATTCCTGACGTCACTGTCCTTCGGCCCGCGCGTGAGGGCACGCGAGTCCCGACGACGACCACGGCTCCGACCACCACGACGGCTCCGGCTCACCCCACGACCACCACTGCGCCGACCACCTCCGCGCCGACCACCATTGCGCCGACCACAACGACGTTGCCGCACACCACCACTCGCGCCTCGACCCCGACGAAACCCACGATCACCACGCCTCGGCGACCGTAGACACCGCCGTTCGTTTCGCCGTGGTGGCGATAGATCTACGGTTTCGACCGCCACGGGGCCGCGTCCTCGAGGCAGGATGGTCGGTATGGAGTCACAGACCGAGCGCGAAGACAAGTTCGATGTCGATGCAGACTTCGAGTTCCCCTCCCTCACCTCGCTCGTTCCTGCCGACGGCGCGGCGGTGGAGACCGACACCGAACTGGTCAGCGAGTACTTCGACACCACCGGTCACGATCTGCTGCGTCGGGGAATCACCCTTCGGCGACGCACCGGAGACTCCGACAACGGTTGGCACGCAAAGGTTCCTGCGGAGAAGGCGCGAACCGAGATCAGGCTTCCGCTCGGCCACGGCGACCCGCAGGTCGTGCCCGACGAGCTGGCCGACGTACTGCGCGGGGCGGTCATGGGCAAGCAGTTGTCGGCTGTCGCCACCCTGACGACGCGTCGGAAGATTCGTACCGTCACCGATGCATCCGGAGCCGTCGTGGCCGAATTCGCCGACGACGCGGTGTCGGTCGTCCTGATCGGCGGCGCGACCGGGCCGCAGTGGCGTGAGGTGGAAGTCGAGCTCGGGCCCGCCGGCTCGGAATCGTTCCTGAAGAAGGCGAGCAAGGTGCTTCGCGCGTCGGGTGCGACGCCGTCGGCACATCCATCCAAGTTGAACCGTGCGCTGTCGGTGGTTCGGGAGGAGCCGGCGCACGACGGGCTTCGGTTGCTCGTCGATTATCTCGACGAGCAAGCGCAGGCCATCGTGGCCGGCGACGTGTATCTGCGCCGCGGACTGGATCCGATTCACTCCACGCGGGTGGCCATCAGGCGCTATCGCAGTACGCTTCGCGTCTTCGGCAGCGTGTTCGAGGACGAGCCCGCGGCCGCACTCGAAGCCGAATTGTCCTGGTATGCAAGCCTGCTCGGCGAGGTGCGAGATCGGCAGGTGCAGCGGGCGCGGTTTGCAGCGGCGCTGCGAGACCTTCCGTCGGAACTGGTTCTGGGCCCGGTGGCGTCGCGCATCGAGAACGACCTGCTGGCCGAGCAGATCCGCCACCGCGGAGCTGCGATGGCGGAGCTCGACGGCGAACGGTATCGAGAGTTGCTCACGACCGTGGCTGCCTGGTCGAGGGGATTGCCGATCGACGGCGAGGTGAGCGAGCGGTTGCTGATCAAGCTGGCGCGCAAGGCCGGTAAGAAGGCCGTAGACCGCACCGAGAAGGCTGTGCGAGGCACCGACGACGAGCAACTGCACCGCGCGAGGAAGGCCTCGAAGCGGGCTCGGTATGCGGCCGAGTTGGTGGCACCCGTCGTGGACAAGAAGGTGTCCAAGTCGAATATCAAGAGATACAAGCAGATTCAAGAAGTTCTGGGCGAGCATCAGGATGCCGTCATCGCGGCGGAGATTCTGCGCACCCTCGGGGCTCGAGCGGGAACCGCCTCCGGCGAGAACGGGTTCACGTTCGGACTGCTCTTCGAGCGTGAGCGCCGTGCAGCCGAACTGGCTCGTGACGAGGCGAGCAAGCTGGAGTTCTGACCCCGGCACACAAACCGTCGTTTTCCCCGTTTAGGCCCTCGAAGTGTACTGTGAGGCCGAATCGAGTTGGGGGGGTCGACGGGTATGTCCGTTGCGTTGGGCGTTCACGTCGGAACCGACGAGATCTCGGCCGTCTTGGTCGAAACCGATCTCCCCGGTCTGGGCCCGGTCACCTCGCGACCCGTGTCGATCGCCGCTGCCCCCGGCGGAATCGGTGACGCCGTTGCGACGGTTCTCGGAATCATGCGTGTACAGGCAGCTCAACGAGACCTGATCGTCGACGGTGCCGCCGTGGTCTGCGACAACCTTCTGCACGGCGAGATCGTTCGGGCCGCGCTGGCCGACCACCGCGTCGTCGACGTCGAGGTCTTGGCGATGGACGATCCGCGGTTGCCCGACGAGTACCCGTTGGACGTGGCCGCCGCCGTCGTCGGTGCCGCGTCCAGGACGGGCCGTCCGCCGGGTGACGAGATCGCTGCGGGGCAACCCGGCTTGGACGATCGGGCCGGAGAATTCGATGCTGCGTCGCGGGGATCTCGATGGACCATGGTCGGATTGGGTGTGGCCGTGCTGGCTGCTCTGAGTGGCGCAACCGTGTGGGCGTTCTCCTCACCCGCGCCGACTCAGGACGCAGTACTCGATACCGCAGATTCCAGCATCGCCCCATCGGTGCCCGGTCGGCCGGCGTCGAGCGCCGGGCCGGTTGTTCCTGTGGCTGGGCCGTCCGCGGTTCCACCGATCGGCGCGGGTGTTCTGGATGTATCGACCGCCGGCTCCGGGTCGGGAGGCATCTGGATCGACGCGTTCCCGGCGGCGGCCCCGAGTGCGACGTCGAACGCACCGAGCTCGTCGTCGACGGGACGGGAGAACTCGGGTGGCGGCAATTCCGCCCCCGGTGGTCGGGATACGAAAACAGAGAACTCGAAGCCCGAGACCGAGACTCCGCCGACCGACGACGAAACCACAGCTCCCACCGATACGGACGTCCCCGATCCCACGGAACCGGGTCCGACCGAGCCCACGGAGCCGACGGAGCCCACGGGGCCGACCGAGCCCGTGGAGCCCACGGAGCCTTCGGGGCCGACGGATCCCGAGCCCGCGCCTCGGACGGAGGAACCACCTGTCACCGATCCGGCCGAGTGACGATTTCATCGATAATCCGTTGTGAGCGAGCGGGTTCGCTACTTCGAGAAGTCCGTGGTGTGACAGGTGTGTGAATTCGACTCGGACACCTGAACTTCTGCTCGAGCCTGGCTACCATCGGGTGATCGACCAGTAGACGGTGAGTTCTCGATGACCGACAAATCCGCAGTAGAACCGGTGACGCGCACGACCATCGACAGGGCGGTGGGTGTTCTCATTGCTTTGCGCGGCTGCAGTCCGGATGAGGCGTTCGCCGAATTGGCAGCGCACAGTTTCCGTTTCGATGTTTCTCTCGTGCAGTCGGCTCGGTCCATCGTCACTGCGGCACGAGGAATGGACTCCGACAACGGCGTGGGCTGTGTCGCGATGTCGTCGGCGCAGGAGGAGTGGGGCTCGTTGCTCGCCGACCGTCGGGACGGGTTCGGGCACGTCGCCTGACCCAATTCGTCGCCCGAGTGGTTGTAACGAATCCCAAAACAAACCGAAAGTTGAATAGAACAGGGCGTTTACCGACTTCCAGACGGTTCGAGGCGCTACGATCGCCAGGTCGGAGTAGCAGACGAGTCGAGGGAACATGAGATCTGTCCTTGGTGTCTCGGTGGGTTCAGCCATTGCCCGGGGTGTAGCCCTGGATGCGTCGGACGAGTCGGTACGTTCTGCGCACGTCGTGCGATCGTTCGATCCGGACGACCATCTGCAGGTCGCGCTCGATCTGTTGGATTCGATGTCGCGGGATCAGATGGTGGATCGACCGGACATCGTTCTCGCCGTTCCGGACGATCCCGGTGCGCGCGGACGCACGTCGGCATATTCGACGTACGAGGCCGATCGTCTGCTGGTGGCGTCGGAGCTCGGGGCACAACTTCGGTATCTACGCGGCACGGGGATGCTCGAGGGTGCGCGCACCGTGGCCGTGTGCGACATCGGGGCGTCGGGAACCACCGTGTCCATTGCCGACCCCGCCACGGGAGCGGTGCACAGTTCGGTCCGCACCACGTTGTTCGGCGGGATCGGGTGTGACGCCCAGATCTCGCGTTACCTTCTGTCCGTCTACGGGGCAGACGAATTGGCCTCGGAACGGGCCCGCGCGGAGTTGCTGGTGTCGGTTCGCACGGCACGCGAACAGCTGTCACGCCTGCGGGTGGCCGAGGTCGCCGGGCCGTTCGTCGGCGGACCGGTCCGGTTGTGGCGCAACACGTTCGACGATGTTCTCGAGCGCAGTATCCGATCACTGGAAGATTGGGTGGCCAGCATCATCGTCGACGCACCCTGCGCCGTGAACGCGTTGGTGATGGTGGGCGGATGCGCCAACCTGCCGTCGCTTCGTCGGATGTTTCGACGCGATCTGATGTTGCCCGTCGTCGCGCCTGCCAATCCCGAGTCCCTCACTGCGCACGGGGCTGCCCTGATGGCGATCGATGCGGTCGCGTCGCGCCAACACCGTCCGCGCGGCGCGATGAGCAGTGCGTCGGTGCTGACTCAGCCGGCCGCGATGGTGGGCATGGTGGGGTACCGGGACGCCCCGCGGCACCGTTCTGCCTGAGCCTCTTCCTGGCCAACGTGCGTCGTCGTTGGGTAGGTTGCTCGGGTAATGATGAACAGTAGGGACGAGACGGTGGGGCAACAGTGGCAGAGCAGGTAGCGGAGTCCGGCGCAGCAGCATCCGATGCGGGAGCATTCGATCCGGCGGAGCACGCGCGCAGCATGGTCGGGTATCACTACCGCACCGAGGACTACTACGAGGTGGGCCGCGAGAAGGTTCGCGAGTACGCCCGTGCCGTTCAGGATTTCCACCCCGCCCACTGGGACGGCGATGCCGCAGCAGCGCTGGGCCACAGCGCTCTGGTGGCCCCGCTGACGTTCATGTCGTTGGTCGGCACTCTGGCGCAGAAGAAGCTGTTGCAGTCCATCGCCGAGGGATACGACCTCAGCCAGATTCTGCAGACCGATCAGGTACTGGTGTTCCAGAAGCCGATTCTGGCCGGTGACCAGTTGACCTGCGATGTCTCCCTCGACGCGTTCAAGACGGTCATGGGTCGAGACATGATGATCACCAAGAACGTCGTGTCCAACCAGAAGAACGAACTGGTGCAGACCACGTACACCACGCTGCTCGTGGGGCGATCCGGCGAGATCGATCCGGCCATCTCCGAGGCGGCTCGCAACATCGTGATGTTCGGTGCGACGACCGACACCAGCAGTGCCGAGGCGAGTGAGCACGACACCCTGTCCACTCCGCAGGAACACGAGCCGCTCATCGTCGAGGAGTACCGGGGTCAGCCCACTCGGAAGTTCGACGAGGTGAATGTCGGCGACGAGTTGCCCTCGCGCACTGTGCGTTTGACTCGCGGAGATCTGGTGAACTACGCCGGCGTCGCCGGTGACGCGAACCCGATTCACTGGGACGAGAAGTTCGCCAAGATGATCGATCTCGAGAACGTCCTGGCACACGGGATGCTCACCATGGGTGTCGGCGGCGGATTCATCAGCGAGTGGCTCGGCGATCCAGGCGCGGTGAAGGACTACACCGTTCGATTCACCACTCCGATCCCGGTGGACACACACAAGCCGGCCGAAATCGTCTTCGGCGGCAAGATCAAGTCGAAGGACGAGGAGTCCCGTACGGCCGTCATCTCGATCGGCGCGACCTTCGAGGGCAAGCGAATCTTCGGCCACCGCGCTACTGCGACAGTGCAATTGGGCTGAGCCTGTTGCCGCGTATCGGCTCCCCAGTTTCGGATTTCTGACTCCGATCGACGTCGGGTTTCCGAAGGTGGGGACCTGATGTGTCGGTGGGGGCGCGGATGTGTGGGTGGGGGTTGCAATCTACGCCCCTGTTCGGAATTTACGCCCCGTGTAGGGGGTGTGGATTGCTGATAGGGGCGTAAATGTGTCGGCTGCGCTTGTTGCCGCGTATCGGCTCCTCGGTTTCGGATTTCTGACTCCGATCGGCGTCGGGTTTCCGAAGGTGGGGAGCTGATGTGTCGGTGGGGGCGTGGATGTGTGGGTGGGGTCGCAATCTACGCCCCGGTTCGGAATTTACGCCCCGTGTGGGGGGTGTGGATTGCTGCTGGGAGCGTAGATGTGTCGGCTGCGCCACCTGGCGTACTGAACTGTTCATGATCCGCGCTTCTCCTTTGCGTGGTGTCGTGCCGCACGTGCTCGATTTCCGCATGCGCTGCAACACCATTGCTGATTGGGTCGATCCTGCAGAAACAGTTGACCGCATCGCGGAGCGTCGCAGAGTGACAATCGTGCGCGATCCGGTCCGTTCAGTAGATCGATGACCGCTGACGCTGCACGGGCGCGTATCACGTCGACCGGATCCGACGTCCCCACAACATGTCCGACGCCACCGCCGCCCCCAAGATCGAGCCGACGGGTCACCGGATGGCGTCGGGCAATGTCGTCGATGTGATCGACGCTGTCTCCCGGAACTTCCATGTCCGACGCCACCGCCCGCAGTAGCGCCAGCATGTGATCTCGCGTCAGCCGGAACGTGTCGATGTCGGCATCGTCGGGGATTGTTTCGGGCACCCGGGCACCCTGTAGCTCGGCCCATTCCCAGAGATCGGCGGCGGAGGCGATCAATTCGACGTAGGTGCCGCGTTGCAACTGCACGGTGTTGACCACGTCGAGTGCGAAGTGGTCGCCGAGCCAGTTCCAGTCCATTCGCTGATTCTAACGGTTTACGTATCAAAAAGCATCAGATACCGTCGAGACGATGACGGACATCCAATGGTTACCGTTCCTCGGCGTCGTGCTGTTGGCCTACGCGATACCCGGTCCGGACTTCGCGGTGGTGGCCCGGGCGGCAGCGAGCAGCCGTAGTGCCGGGTGGCGAGCGGGCCTCGGCGCGCAGACCGGACTGTGCGTGCACATGATCGCTGCGGTGGTGGGGCTGTCACTGCTCATCTCCCGATCACCGATGGCGCTGAGCATCATTCAGATTCTCGGGGGTCTGTACCTGGTGTGGCTCGGTATTTCCGCGCTGCGACAGTCGTCGTCGGAGAGGCGTGCGACCTCCGATGTGCGCTGGTTTCGCATGGGCCTGGTGACGAACGTGCTCAATCCGAAAGCCATTCTGTTCTTCGTCGCGCTGCTGCCGCAGTTCGTCGATGCCGACGGACCGCTTCCCCTGCAGATCGGGATACTCGGAATCGTGGATGTGGCAATCGGTTTGGTGGTCTGGGCGGTAGTCACTGCGGCTGTGGGCCGTCTGACCGGTGGTTCGTCGAAGTCGGCATCCTGGAACCGAGTGATCGGAGTCCTGTTCATCGGTATCGGAGTCGCACTCGCCGTCGAAGCGGTGTGACCCGAAGAAGGCACTTGCGCAAATCAGCGAACGATGTCCATGCTCGGGTCGTTCTTGGGTTTGTGGTCCCAAATGGAAGTGTCGGATTCCAGGGCCTGGCCCTCGTGGCTGGGCTGCACGGGGTCTGGTAGCTGTCGCCACTGTGCTCGCGGGTCATTCTCGGGTTCGATGCACGATTCATCGTCCATGGCGGAGACGCTACGCGTCGGCCCGGCAATCATCCGGCAACGCGTACTCGCAGCTCGTTCATCGGCACTTCGGAACCGACGCGGTCGGTGACCCGTACGCGCACGGGCTCGCCTCGGGAATCGACGACGTCGAGCGGTCCGTCGTCTTGTTGCAGGTACTGGTCGCCCCACTGCATCAATCCGAGTACGACGGGCAGCAGATCCTCGCCCATTCTCGTCAGAACGTATTCGTAGCGCGTTCTGCCCTTTTCGGGGCGGTAGGGCTTCTTGACGAAGATTCCGACGTCGACCAGTTCTTTGAGTCGGGCCGCACTGCTGGCGTCGGTGATGCCGACGCGTCGGCTGAAGTCATCGAAGCGGGTGGTTCCGTAGAACGCCTCGCGCAGGATCAGCATCGTCGATCGGGTGCCGACCACCGACAGCGCGCGTGCGATGGAGCAACGGTCACCTGCTGTCCAGCTGTCGAGATCGGACAGTGGGCCGTCCATGTGGAGGGGCATGCCACGATCCTACTGACTTTACAAAACTATAGCCAGCTCTTACCGTGGTGTCAGCGATCCGATAGGACCGGATCGATCGGACAAGGAGCCGTCATGAGAGACGCAGTCATCGTCGAGGCAGTCAGAACCCCGGTCGGGCGGGGCAAAGCGAACGGCACGTTGCATCCCGAGCATCCAGTCGACCTGATGGCCCACAGCCTGCGGGAAGTAGTGCAGCGCAGTGGGATAGACCCGACCCAGATCGACGACGTCATCGGCGGAGTTGTCACCGCGGTAGGGGATCAGGCGTCGAACATGACTCGGCGCGCGGCGCTGGCGGCGGGCTATCCGGAATCCGTACCCGCAACTACCGTCGATCGGCAATGCGGAAGTAGCCAGCAGGCAATACATTTCGCCGCACAGGGCGTGATCTCCGGTGCTTACGATCTGGCCGTGGCTACCGGTTCGGAGTCGATGAGCCGCATTCCGATGGGGTCGAACCTGGTGGGAACCGAGGATCCGGCAGGTGTCGGTTTCATCGAGAGGTATCCGGAAGGGTTGGTGCCGCAGGGCATCAGTGCCGAATTGATCGCGGCGAGATGGGGTATCAGCCGTACCGAGATGGACGAGTTCGCTCTATCGAGTCATGCGAAGGCTGCCGCAGCCACCGAAGAGGGGCGTTTCAAGCGGGAGATCACCGCAATCCGCGGACTCGACCGCGACGAGGGAATCCGCACCGGATCCACACTCGATGCGCTGGCGGGACTGCGACCGGCCTACTACAGCGACGCCATGGCGCAGCGGTTCCCGGAAATCGGTTGGAACATCACTGCAGGCAACGCAAGTCAGGTCAACGACGGTAGTGCGGCCGTCATGATCACGACCAGTGAGAAAGCGAAGGAACTCGGCCTGACTTCAATGGCGAGGCTGCACAGCTTCGCGGTGGTCGGTGACGATCCGTTGATGATGCTCACCGCCGTCATTCCGGCGACGCAGAAGGTGCTCGCCAAAGCCGGGCTGACGATGAACGATATCGACCTGTTCGAGGTGAACGAGGCCTTTGCGTCGGTTGTGCTCGCCTGGGCGAAGGAAACCGGCGCAGACATGAACAAGGTCAACGTCAACGGCGGGGCCATCGCCATCGGCCATCCGCTCGGCGGCAGCGGTGCCCGAATCATGACGACCATGGTCCACGCGCTCGCCGAGCGCGAGCAGCGTTACGGCCTACAGGTGATGTGCGAGGCCGGCGGGCTCTCGAACGCCACCATCATCGAACGCCTGTAATGCCTGCGGCAGTGGCGCGATTATGTGCTCTAGAGGGCACATAATCGCACCACTGCGGCGCAGCCGCACTCATTCCCAGCTGGAGACAACCTTGCGCGTCGGGCGTTCGTTGCTATTGGAGAACAGGTGTGGGCTTTTGCTCTTGATGTATTCGACGTCGGCGAACACGGCGCGCAGGTGCTCGCGCATCGACTGGGCCGCGGCCTCGAAGTCTCGGGCTTCGAGGCCGTCGACTATTGCGGTGTGCTGTTCGATGAGGTCGGGGATGGGACGGGTGTCGCGCAGACCGAGTCGTCGGGCCCGATCCAGATGAGCTTTCGCGGATTCGACGGATCGCCATGCGGCGGAATGTCCTCCGGCTGCGAGGAGTAGCTGGTGGAATTGCTCGTCCAACTCGAAGAATTGGTCCATGTCGATTCCAGGCTCGGCCTGCGCTGCCAGATTGGCGCGCAACGCAGAGAGGTCCTGGTCCGAGCGAGACGCGACTGCGTCTTTCAATGACGCGGTTTCGATTGCCTCCCGGACGAATTGGGCATCGGCAACACGGTCGGTGTCGACCCGCGAGACGAAGGTGCCGAGTTGTGGGAAGACCTGAACCAGACCCTCTTCGGCCAACAGGATCAAGCTTTCGCGAACGGGTGTGCGGCTCACGGACATCTGCTCGGCGAGGTCGTTCTCCGACAGCGGGCTACCCGGGGGGAGCGTCAGCGACACGATGCGTAGGCGCAATTCTCGGTACGCCCGCTCCCGTGCGGTGACTTTCCTGCTGCTCTGTGTGCTCACCGGTCAAGACTAACGTGACCTCGTCGGTGACCCACAGGGCCGAAGCCTTGACGAAGTGCTGCCCGTCACTAGTATGGTAGTACTGATATTCAAGGCACTACGGCGGAGGCTCTACAGCGATGGCAGTGATCAGCGGCAACGACGAGGCAGCCGTCCTACACGGTCCACGTGACCTGCGGATCGAGAAGATCGACCGTATGCAGGTCGGCGACGGCCAGGTGAGGGTGGAGGTACACGGCGTGAGCCTGTGTGGCTCGGACCTGCACTACTACGCCGACGGCCGCAACGGCTCCAACTCGCTGACGCAGCCCACCGTCTTGGGCCACGAGGGATTCGGGGTCGTCACCGAGGTCGGCGCGGGCGTGTCCCAGGACCGGATCGGCCAGCGAGTGGCCATCGAACCCGCGATTCCGAACGGCACCTCACCGCTGAGCCTGAGCGGTCACTACAACGTCTGCCCCAGCGTTGTCTGTTTCGGATCCCCACCGAACCACGGACTGCTGCGGCAATCCGTCGTTCTCGCAGCCGAATTCGCGCACCCACTCCCGGATTCGATCGGCGACGACGTCGCTGCGCTGATAGAGCCCCTGGCCGTCGCAGCGTGGGCTGCCGCACGGGTCGGGTCGGTGCTGGGCAAGCGCATCGCGATCACCGGTGCCGGGCCCATCGGTCTGTTGGTTCTGCAGACGGTCATCGCCCTGGGCGCGTCGGAGACAACCATCACCGACGTCGCACCAGCTCGACTCGAGGTCGCGGCAGCGCTGGGTGCCACCACGACAATGCGTTCCGGCGAAGACGCACTGCCGGAAGGCGCTTTCGACATCGCCTTCGACTGCTCGGGACATCCCGGAGCCATTGCCGACGCGGCACGCTCACTCGGCCCGGCAGGCATTCTGGCGCTCGTCGGCGTGCCCGGACGCGCGTCTGCCGAATTCCCCATCGGAGCAGTGCAACGCTGGGAGCTCGACATCCGCGGGTGCTTCCGTTACGGCCCTTCGGCATTCGCCGACGCGATCGCACTCGCCGGATCGGCTCGAGTGGACCTCGCGGCACTCGTCACATCGACGTACCCGTTGGCCGAATCTGCCGCAGCGCTCGAGGCCGCGCTCACCGACCCCACCCAGCTCAAGATCGTCATCGACACCACTTCGCAAGGACCGCAATGAAAATCATCGACGCCACCGTCATCGTGACGGCTCCGGGCCGCAACTACGTCACGCTCAAGATCACCACCGACGAGGGCATCGTCGGGTGGGGTGATGCGACGCTGAACGGACGCGAGCTCGCAGTCGAGTCGTACTTGAAGGACCACATTGCGCCACTTCTGATCGGACGCGATCCCCATCGGATCGAAGACATCTGGCAGTACCTGTACAAGGGTGCCTACTGGCGACGTGGGCCGGTGACGATGACGGCCATCGCCGCGGTCGACGTCGCACTCTGGGACATCAAGGGCAAGGCCGCCGATATGCCGGTCTACCAGCTCCTCGGCGGTGCTGCACGAGACGGGATCATGGTCTACGGCCACGCCAGCGGCGGCAGCATCGAAGAGATGCTCGATGACGTCCAGGTTCATCTCGACAAGGGTTACAAAGCAATTCGCGCGCAGTCGGCCATTCCGGGCCTGAAGAAGACCTACGGAATTCCGGTCGACGGCTTCTACGAACCAGCCTCCGGCGCTGCGCCGCAGGAAGATTCGTGGGATACCACCCCGTACATGCGGTTCGCACCGCAGATGCTCGGTGCCGTGCGTGAACGTCACGGGTTCGACTTTCACCTGCTCCACGACGTGCACCACCGTCTGAGCCCGATCGAGGCTGGACGACTCGGGCGCGACCTCGAAGAGATGCGCATGTTCTGGATCGAGGATCCCACTCCAGCCGAGGATCAGAGTGCCTTCGCCACCATTCGCCAACACACGACCACCCCCATCGCCGTCGGCGAGATCTTCAACTCGATCTGGGACTGCCAGGATCTGATCACCAACCGGTGGATCGACTACATCCGAGCGTCGGTCTCACACGCCGGCGGCATCACCCATCTGCGCAGAATCTTCTCGTTGGCGGATCTCTACGGCGTTCGGTCCGGATCTCATGGTGCGGGCGATCTTTCGCCCGTCTCCCTCGCAGCCGCATTGCATGTCGATCTGTCGATCCCGAACTTCGGCGTGCAGGAGTACATGGGTCACGTCGACCCGACCGGCGATGTGTTCCAGACCAGCTACACCTTCACCGACGGTTTCATGCACCCGGGAAACAAGCCGGGCATCGGCGTCGAGGTGAACGAAGAGGCCGCCGCGAAGTACCCGTACAACCCCAAGTATCTGCCCGTCAATCGCCGTCTCGACGGCAGCATGCACGATTGGTGAAGCGCCACATGACCACAACGCAATTCGATGTCGTCCTGCTCGGCGAGCCCCTCGTGGAGGTTTCGACCACCGAGGCCTTCCGGCACGGAGCGCACGGGGTGCTCGGGGTGTCGGGAGACGTCGTCAACGCAGGTGCCGCGGCCGCGGCCGCGGGTGCCTCGGTCGCGCTGATCGCGCGGGTATCCGACGACGAGCTCGGCGACGCCGTCTGTCGGCGAATTCGTGAACTCGGCATCGACGACACCTGCATTCGGCGAGTTCCCGGACAGCAGGGTGTCTACTTCCTGCACATCGATCCCGAGGGGAATCGCCAATTCTCCTATGCCCGAGCCGGATCGGTGGGCAGTCAGCTCGATGTGGCGGACCTGCCCGAGGGTGTGATCGAGAACGCGGGTGCCGTGCTGGGCGGCGGAATCGCTGCGGCACTGTCGCCGACGCTCGCCCGCACGATGCTGCACGCGGCGCAGCGGTCGAGCAGATTCGTCTACGACCCCAACTTTCGCCCCAGGTTGACCACGGCCGACGAGGCCCGCGCATTCCTGCAGAGCGTTGCTCCCTGTACCGAGGTGATGGTGCCATCGGCACCGAGCGAGATCGAATTGCTCCTGGGCACAACCGAACCGGAGGCTGCTGCAGCTTTCCTGATGGGCTGGGGTGCACGTTCCGTGGTGGTCACGCGAGGGTCCGAAGGGTCCAGCATCTTCACCGCTGCGGGGACGTCGCACCAGCCGGTGATCCCCGCGCTCGAGGTCATCGATCAGACCGGTGCCGGTGATGTGTTCGCCGGCACCCTGACGGCGCGTCTCGCTCTCGGCGACGATCTTCGCGAGGCGGCGGCCATGGCAGCTGCTGCGGCATCGCTGAGCGTCGGCGGGCGGGGCGGCACTGGTCTCATCGCACCGCTGTCCGAAATCCGACGTCACAGAGAACGAGTGACGACATGACGGTGGCCACGCGATTGTCCGATGCGACCGCCGAGGTCGTTCGTCCCACCGCCAGCGGAATCGTGCATCTCGGCGTCGGGGCATTCCATCGGGCGCATCAGGCCGCGTTCACCTCCGAGGCGGCGCTGCTGACCGGTGAGACCAATTGGGGCATCACCGGTTTCACCCAGCGCAGTAACACCGTGGTGGAACAGCTTGCCCCACAGGACGGGTTGTTCACCCTGGTGCAGAAGGGAACCGAGGAGACGACGGCGACCGTCGTCGGTTCGATGCTCGCCGTACGGAACGCAGCCGCGAACCCCGACGCGGTGGTCGAGGCCATCGCCGATCCCGCAACGCACATCGTCACGCTGACGGTGACCGAGAAGGGCTATCGACTCGACCCCGCGTCGGGTCGATTGCGCCTGGACGATCCGGAGATCGCGGCGGATCTGGCCGGCAGGCCGCCGCGCACCGTTGCCGGACAGTTGGTGGCGGGCTTGGCTCGACGCATGGCGGGCGATGCGCCTCTCACGGTGTTGTGTTGCGACAACCTACCGTCGAACGGGCGGATTCTGTCCGAACTCGTCAGTGCTTTCGTCGAGGCCCGCGGCATGAACGATGGCCTGGCCGAATGGATCTCGCGTCGAGTCACATTCCCCAGCAGCATGGTCGATCGAATCGTGCCGGCTACCACTGATGAGGACAGGGCGGACAACGAACGAAGAACGGGACTGCGCGACGATGCCCTGGTGGTGTGCGAGCCCTTCCGGCAATGGGTGATCGAGGACAATTTCGCTGGTCCGCGTCCGGCCTGGGATCGAGTGGGCGTGCAGTTCGTCGACGACGTGGAGCCGTGGGAGACCATGAAGTTGCGCGTCCTCAATGCCACCCACTCGGTGTTGGCCTACCTCGGAATTCTGCGTGGACACAACACTATCGCGGAGGCGGTCCAGGATCCGGAGCTCGACGAGATATGCCGGGCCATGGTTCTCCGAGATGTTGCGCCGACGACGGCCGGCGGAATGGACGCTGTCGGGTACGGCAACGAGGTACGCACGAGATTCGCCAACCCGGCGCTGAAACACACCACCCGGCAGGTGGCGATGGACGGATCGCAGAAGCTCGGACCGCGCCTACTCGGAACCGTGCGGGACGCGGCGTCGGCGGGTGGCTCGACGGACATGCTCGCACTCGCCGTCGCAGCCTGGTGCGCCTTCGTTCTGGCCGAGACGGAAGCCGGACGTGCACTGGACGATCCGTTGTCGGCGCACTTGGCCCGGGCCGGGTCGGCGTCGGACCTGCTCGCTGTCGAGTCCATCTTCGGGTCCGATCTCGGGCCCACGTCACCGTTCGGCACGCAGGTCGTTGCGTGGACCGACTTCCTACGGACCAACTCGCTGAGCGAGTGGAAACGAGTGCTGGTATGACCTCCGAACACGAAGCATTGCTCGAAAACCTCACTGCCCGAGATGTATTGCGCGTGAGCCCGGTGATTCCTGTGGTGGTCATCGATCGGGTCGAGGACGCAGTGCCGCTGGCGCGTGCACTCTATGCGGGCGGTATCGGCATCATCGAGATGACGTTGCGGTCCGAGGCCGGGCTCGGTGCCATTGCGGCGATCGCTGCGGACGTGCCGGAAGTGGTCATCGGCGCGGGAACGGTGTTGAACCGCGACGATGCCATGAGATCGGTGGATGCCGGCTCGAGGTTCCTGGTCTCACCCGGATCGTCGAAGGGTCTTCTCGACGCGGTACGCACGCTACCGGTGCCTGTTCTGTCGGGCGTGTCGACTGCGACCGAGGCGATGACCGTTGCCGAGGCCGGATCGACCGAGATGAAGTTCTTTCCCGCCGAGTTCTCCGGTGGCGCAGCGGCACTGGGCGCGCTGGCAGGCCCGTTGCCGCACTTGACGTTCTGCCCCACCGGTGGGATCACCCCGCAGAACGCCGTCGACTACCTGGCGTTGCCGAATGTGGTGTGTGTCGGCGGTAGCTGGCTCACCCCGCGCTCATTGGTGCAGGCGGGAGACTGGGCCGCGATAGAGGAACTGGCCCGTTCTGCGAGTGCGCTCGGCACCGCGTAGTTCGGTTCGCGAAGGGTCATTGACCTATTGGTATAACAGTGCTTGTATATCACTGTGGCGAGCGCCACCAACCCTCCTCGATGAGGCACAGGTCTCGCGGAGGCCGCGGCGAACTCGCATCATGAACTCATCGATCATCACCAGCAATGGAGCTTCGGATGTCACAGGACACCAACGAGTCGACGGACGATCGCGGTAACACCGCCGTCCCGACTCGCAGCACTAAAGACCTCACCAAGGCGGCGATGTCCGGTTGGCTGGGTACGGCAATGGAGTTCATGGACTTCCAGCTGTATTCGCTCGCCGCCGCGATCGTTTTCAATCGCATCTTCTTCCCCGACGTGAGCCCGGCGATCGGCTTGATCGCCGCCATGGCCACTTACGGAGTCGGCTACGTGGCCCGCCTGGTCGGTGCCATCTACTTCGGCCGGATGGGCGATCGGATCGGTCGAAAGAAGGTCCTGTTCATCACCATTGCGATGATGGGCGCATCCACCACCCTCATCGGCGCACTGCCGACGTACGACGCGATCGGCATCATGGCGCCGATCCTGCTCGTTGCCCTCCGCCTGATCCAGGGCTTCGGTGCCGGAGCCGAAATCGCCGGGGCGACGGTCATGTTGGTCGAATACGCACCGGACAAGCGTCGAGGTCTCATCGCATCGCTGGTCTCCCTGGGAACCAACTCCGGAACCCTTGCGGCCTCGGCCATCTGGGCCCTGCTGCTCGCTGTCCTGTCCGAGGATCAGTTGCTCAGCTGGGGCTGGCGAGTGCCGTTCCTCGCGAGCTTCTTCCTGATGATCTTCGCGGTGTGGTTGCGCTCGAACCTGAAGGAGAGCCCGGTCTTCGAGGAGCGTGCCGATGTGGTCGACGGTGTGGCTCTCTCGCGCGACGAGATCGAGAAGACCGACGAGGACGTGAAGGTCAGCGTTCTCGAGTCCGGTCTCAAGCAGAAGAAGGGGCGCGCGTTCTTCATCGCGCTGGGTCTGCGTTTCGGTCAGGCGGGCAACTCCGGACTGATTCAGACGTTCCTGGTCGGTTACATCGCGTCGACGCTGCTGATCGATCGTTCCATCGCCACCAGCGCGATCGTCTACGGCTCGCTCATCGGGTTCGCCACCATTCCGATCATCGGAATCCTGGGCGACAAGTTCGGCCGCCGTCCGATGTACATGGTGCTCAGTGCGCTCACCATGATCCTGGCGTTCCCGCTGATGCTGATGGTCACCAGCGGCAACACCGTAGCCCTCGTCGTCGCAATGGTTCTTGCTCTGAACCTCGGTGTGCTGGGCCTGTTCTCGCTCGAAAGCGTGACGATGGCGGAGCTGTTCGGCGCACGTACCCGATTCACGCAGCTCGCGCTGTCCAAGGAGATCGGCGGCATTCTCGCCACCGCCATCGGACCGCTGCTCGCGGCCAGTCTCACCGCATGGACGGGTAGCTGGTGGCCCATCGCGGCGATGCTCGTGATCTACTCCGCGATCACCCTGGTGTCGGCCTACCTGGCCCCGGAAACCAAGGGGCGCGATCTCGTCAGACTGGCCGACGCAGCCTGAGATGTCCGCAGTGGTGCAGTTGAGCCCACAGCTGCACCACTGCAACACAATTGGATTGAAAAAAATCGGACTACCCTATTGGCACTCTCTGGTGGAGAGTGCTAATTTGGGTTCTGCACAGTGAAGGGCGGCCCGCCACAGGGGCGGACGCTTCGTCGTACAGGAGGTGGTTGCTGTGCTTCGCTTCGATCCGTTCCGTGACCTCGACTCCATTGCTGCCGGCATGCTCGGCGCGACCAGTGGTTCGGACCGTGCGCCCAGATTCATGCCGATGGATCTGTACAAGCTCGACGACCATTACGTACTCAACGCCGACCTACCCGGCGTCGATCCCGGCTCCATCGACGTCGACATCGACCGCGGCACCCTCACTCTGACGGCACATCGCACCGCTCCGAGTAGTGATGGTGTGCAGTGGCTTTCGTCGGAGCGGTTCGCCGGAACGTACCGTCGGCAACTCTCCTTGGGAGACGGCGTCGACGCGGAGAAGATCTCGGCCTCCTACGACAACGGGGTCCTGACGGTCACCATCCCGCTGGCGGAGCGCGCGAAGCCGCGCAAGATCGAGATCGCCCACGACAACACGCAGAAGACCATCGAGCCGCAGAAGAGCTGAGTGCGCTTCGCGCAGTGGTGCGGCAATGCGCCGCAGAGGGCATATAGTCGCACCACTGCCGCAGGCACTCACACTGCGTTGTGAAATTTGTTCTCGGCGGCCAGCATCCCCTCGAACCACCTGTCGAGTGTCTCGTCGTCCACGGCGGCCATCCGGTCGACTTCTCGGGCCAGAGCGTCGACCTGAGCGGCAAACGCTGATCGAGTGTGCATCGCAATCCATTCCTGAAGTGCCGGTTCGCGTTCGGTGGAGAACCTCATCGCAGTTCGGCACCACGACAAGTACAGAGTCTCGGCGGCGAACATCGCTACCAGAGCGGCACTTCTACCTTCTCGCTGCGCGAGTCCGAGGGCATAGTCCGACAGCGCCGAGGAACTCGCGATCAACTCTTCGGTATTGCCGTCGAACGGAAACTTCTCGCGGAGACCGGCGAAGTACGCTCGCTGTTCTCCGACGAGGTTCGACATCGACATCACATGATCCGACGCGTCGTCCAACGACGTCGACTCCGCGACGACCAGCCCCAGAATGCGGACCGCAGTGAGTACGAACGCCTCCTCGATCACCAGGTACCTTCGAAAGTCCTCATCGGAGAGTGATCCGTCCGTCGATTGCACGATGAACCGAACTTGCTGAGCAGCAGCGAGGTTGGGCTGTTGACGCTCGACGAGTTGCTGCGAGCGGGTCACGCGCCGGCAACCCACGTGATCAAGCCGTCGAACAGGTCGGTGTAACCGGGCCATTGTTCGCAGAACTCGGGCGGGGCCCAGTGCGGCGAGCAATCGGAGGTGAAGACCGCAGATCGGCCCGAGCCGTATTCGCCGACCGCGACGAGCGGATCTCCATTGATGGTGGCGGGCACGGTAACGCCCTCCTTCGGCACCACTCGGTTGTAACCGAGCAAGGCGGGCCATTGTGTTCCGCTGGCACCCAGTGCGGCGTGCGTGCTGTCGACGACATCGGGAACCATTCCGCCGGGAGCCTCGACTCGGTCGTCTTCGGCCAGCAGTGTCACCGGCAATACGTCGGCGAGCACAGTCTGCCGATACGCGGCGCGCGCTTGGAAACCGGAGAACGACAGGTACCCGCCGATCATGATCAATCCTCCTCCGCTGCTCACCCACTCACGCAGTGAGGCAAGCCTGTCGTCGCCGGCCTGGAAGCGGTCGAACACGTTGGGCGCGAGCTGAATCGAATTGGCTCCGATATCCGACAGCACAATGACGTCGAACCCGGACAGGGCCTCGGCCGTGCCGGGGAATTGTGTGGGAACGAGGTGCGCGGGCATGTGAACCACTTCGTGCCCGCGCGAGGTGAGTGCGTCACGCAGGGGTCCGACCCCTTCGACGTAGGAATGGACGGTGAATTCGTCGACGCCTTTGACGTGGGTGGACGAGGTCATCCAGCTTTCGCCGGCGATCAGAACTTTCTTACCCATGGTGGTTCTCTATCCTTTTCCGGCGCTCTCGAAGAGCGACCTGGGGTTGTCCTGCATGAGCGAGGAGACGTGGTGTGCGTCCATTCCGCTGCGGACCAGCCGCGCTGCGAAAGAGACTGGAACGTAGGCCAATCCGTTGCCACCGAACTTGCGGAGCATCGACTTGAGAAAGAGATCGTGACTGAGCAGCAACTGGGATCGATAGCCGCCACCGACGAGGCCGCAGATCGCGAACGCCGTATCGGCGGGCGACGGCGACTGGCCCTCGCCTGCGAACTCGAAGGGCATGCCGATCATGTCGAACTCGAGGAAGACTCCGCGATCGGCGAGGGCGCACTGATAGTCGGGGTCGTCGCCCGAGGGGTCCATGTGGCAGAGCACCACAGCTGCCGGGTCGACACCCATCTCGTCCACGACGATGTCGAGGACTTGATGTCCTCTGCGTTGCCAGCCCGGGAGATGGACGAACAAAGGGACGTAGGTTTCTCTTTGGGCGATGCAGGCGGCTCTCAGCGCTTTGGCCTCGGCGTCGGTGAAGGACGGCGAAACTCCGATCTCACCGATCACCCCCGGCCGCGGCCCGTCGCCGGTGAATTCGGCGATGAGCCGGGCCGCGAGGTTGTCGATACCGAGCGCGGTGACCTCGGGCGGGTGCGTGGGTTCGAGATACCAGCCCGAACCCATGACGACGCGTACTCCAGACTCGCGTGAGTAGTGCTCGAGGATCTCGGGTCGCCGCCCGATGCCCGGCGGCGTGAGGTCGACGACCGTGGTACCGCCGTTGTCCGC
This sequence comes from Rhodococcus sp. Leaf233, assembly GCF_001426165.1. Classification (NCBI taxonomy): domain Bacteria; kingdom Bacillati; phylum Actinomycetota; class Actinomycetes; order Mycobacteriales; family Nocardiaceae; genus Rhodococcus; species Rhodococcus sp. Leaf233. The sequence continues at coordinate 122,896 of NZ_LMRO01000012.1, read as the reverse complement.
GAACACTTTCAGGTCGTCGAGTACGGCCGCCGCGTCGTCCACTCGGCAGTTGTCTGCGCTGTGGTACGGGTTGTCGTGCAGCAGCCAGGCGCGGTCCGCCGATACCGGACCGGACAGCAACTGCGCCAGAGCCGGGTCGGCAGCTTCGGAATACGCGGCCGAGGCGTCGTTGTGCAGATGCTCGTGCGGTAGCACCAGTCCCAGTTCGCTGGAGTCGATCGGCCCGGTGACGGTCTGGACGATCATTGCTTACCCGGTGCGCTCTGCAGGTGCTTGAACAGCGAAGCCAGAGAGTGCCCGCGCATGTTGATCCAGATGGCAACGAGCAGAACGACACCGGTGATGATCGGTGTCAGGAACGGGCTCACACCGAGTAGCGTCAGGCCGTTGGCGATGATGCCGGTCAACACTGCACCGATGACGGTGCCGATGACCGTTCCCCGGCCGCCGAACAGGTTGGTGCCTCCCAACACCACTGCGGTGATGACGGTGAGCTCGAAACCATTGGCGGAGTTGGCCGATCCCGATCCGAGTCGTGCAGCGATCAATAGGCCCGCGATGCCCGCGGCGAGCCCGGTGAACACCAGGGTCATCATCAGCACGCGACGGGTGTTGACGCCGGAGCGTCGGACGGATTCGACGTTCGAGCCGATTCCGGTGACGTAGCGGCCGAATCGTGTGCGGTTGAGCGCAACAGCGCCGACGATCACTACGGCCAGAGCAATCCATGCGCTTGCCGAAAAGCCAAGCCACGACGCCGTACCCAGTTTCGCGAAGGCGGTACCGGGAGTGATCGGTACCGAGAAGCCCTCGGTCCTGTACAACGCGATGCCGCGAATGATCGACAGGGTCGCCAGGGTGACGATGAACGGCGGAATGCCCTGATACGCGGCGAGCCAACCGTTGACCAAGCCCCATGCGGCACCCATCAGAGGTGCCGCGACGAATACCACCGACGAGTCGACTCCGGCTTGGATGAGTTCGGCGCTCATCGCGGCGACGAAGGCAACGGTCGCTCCGACCGACAGATCGATCTGACCGGTGGTGATCACGAACGTCATGGCGACGGCGATGATGAGAACCGGAGCAATCTGCGTCGCGAGATTCGAGATGTTGGTGAAGGTCAAGAACGAGGACGTCGTCACCGAGAACACCAGGGCCACTGCGATGGTGACCGCGAGCATGGCCAGGGTCGGCTTGTTGGTCTGCTGCCACAGAGTCGGGCGAGCCGCGAGTTTCTCCACGGTCGGCTGGGCTTTCTTGTCCACGGTGATCATGGGCGGCCTTCCGGCGAGGAGGGTGAACGCTGGGGAACCGGCGTGCGCGTGATCAATCCGACGAGCGACTCGATGTTCAGATCGCCGATCGGAACATCGTCGACGCTCTGCCCCTCGTACATGACGGTGATGCGGTCGCAGACCCGGAACAGGTCCTGTAGGCGGTGCGTCACCAGGATGACTCCGACGCCTTGGGCTGCGACGTCGGTGATGAGCTTCAGAACCGATTCCACCTCTGCCACAGCAAGAGCGGCGGTGGGTTCGTCCAGAATCAACACGTCCGGTCGAAACGAGACCGCGCGTGCGATGGCTACCGTCTGGCGTTGCCCACCGGAGAGTTGCCCGATCTCCTGGTAGGTCGACTTCACCTTCACGTGCAGGTCCGCCAGAATCTTGGCGGAACGTTCGTGCATCCCGTGGCGATCGAGGAACGGCCCCTTGCGTGGCTCGCGGCCGAGGAACAGATTGCTTGCGACGTCCAAGGTGTCGCAGAGGGCGAGGTCTTGGTAGACGATGCCGATTTTCTTCTGTTGTGCGTCCAGCGGTGTCGAGAAGCGCACGGGTTCTCCTTTGACGCGCATCTCGCCACCGTCGTGTTGGACGGCACCGGCAAGGATTTTCATGAGCGTCGACTTGCCGGCGCCGTTGTCTCCGACGACGCCGAGTACTTCGCCGCGGGCGAGTCGAAGGTCGACTCCGCGAAGCGATTTCACCGGGCCGTACGATTTGGTGATTCCCGAGAGTTCGATCAGTGGCGCGACCGTCAGGTCTTGTTGTGCCATAGGGCTACTTCTCCAGGTAGTACATGTAGTCGCCGACGTTCTCCGGAGTGACGATCTGGGTCGGTACCGGGATGTCAGCGGGTGCGGTCCGTCCGCAGCCGAGGTCGATGGCGGCATTCATGGCCTCGTAGCCGAACTCGAAGGTGTTCTGCTGCACGACGCCTTTCAGCCACCCTGCGTTGAGAGCGGAGACGGCCTGATCGGACAGATCCCAGCCGACGGCCTGAATTCGGTCCTGGGCGTTCTGGCTGTTCACCGCGGCGACCAATCCGATCAGAGCAGGCTCCCCGGTGGCGTACACGTACTGCATGTCCGGGTTGCCGGTGAGCAGGTTCTCGGCTGCGGTCTGCGCGTTCTCCTGGATGTTGCGGCCGTCGACCACGGTGCCGACGGTCATCCCGGCCGCCGAGACGGTATCGGTGAAGCCCTTCTGACGTTCGAGTTGGATGGTGCTGTTGAGTGCGCCGACGATTCCCACGGTGCCGGTGTTGTTCGCCAACGCAGTGAGGGTGTCGCCGATCTGAACGCCGCCTTCGGCGTTGGCGGTGCCGACCTGCGTGTCCACGGCAGGATCGTCGACGGTGGCGTCGACTGCGACGACCGGGATGCCCGCAGCATCGGCCTTGACGATCGAGGGCTTGATGCCGTCCGTGTCGATGGCATCGACGATGATCGCGTCGACGCCCGAGGCGATGAGGTTGTCGAAAGCGTTGGCCTGGCTGACCGAGTCGTCGTTGCCGCTGATGATCTGCAGTTCGACGCCGGTCTGGTCGGCGATCTTCTGGGCTGCGTTGTTGATCTGGTTGAAGAACAGGGCCTGCAGGTTGATGGTGACGAGGCCGACCTTGAGGGTGCCGTTCTTGCCGTCGCACGAATCGGCGACGCGGCTCGGATCCGGGATGCTCGACGCGGCTGCGTCGGTTCCGCCCGCGGTGTCGCTGCTGGATGCGGAGTCGCACGAGGTGAGGGTGAGCGCGAGTGCGGCACCGAGAACGAGGGGGAGTGCGCGTTTGATCATCGGGTCTCCTGAAGGTCGACAGTGGCGAGCGTGGTCGTGAAGTCGGTGAGTTCGGTCGGCGTGGGGCATCCGCGTGGTCCGGCTGTGGCGCAGGCGAGTGCTGCCGAGATTCCCGCCATTCGGGCTGCGTGGATCGGGGGTTCGCCCGCGTCGATGAAGGCGATGTAGGTGCCGCAGAAGCAGTCTCCGGCTCCGACGGCATCTATGACGTCGACCGGTACTGCCGGTTCGGTGATGGTCTCACCCGAGGGTGTGACCAGGGTCCACCCGCGTTCGCCGTCGGTGACGACGAGGTGGGTGTCGTGCTCGGCGGTCAGTATCGGCCACCGTTCGGCTGGAATGCCGAAGCTGTTCTGCCACAGACTGCGTCCGACGATGACGTGGTCGGCAAGGGCGAATGCGTGCAGTGCGGCGTCGAGGTCGTCACAGCCGTCGAGGTCGATGGCGAGGCCGACGTTGTCGGGGAGTGTGGGTGGGAGCATCGATGCGCGGTAGCCGTCGAGGAACACGCGTCCACCGTCGATCGAGAGCTTGTCGAGGACCGTGCGTAGTCTGCCTGCGTCGTTGGCGTCGTCCTGGCTGATGATCGATCGGTCCCCGCCGTCGGCGATGAGAACCACTGCGGTGGAAAGGAATGCGTCGCGCGGTGCCCAGCTGGTGTCGACTCCGTCTCGTTCGAGGGCCGCGAGGAATTCGGAGGATCGGATGTCCGGGCCCACCGCTCCGGCGAACGCGACGCGGGCTCCCATGCGGGCTGCCGACACTGCGGCGTTGGCATTCATGCCGCCGTCGATCGACTCGATCGTCGTGGCCTGCACCCTCTCTCCGAGGGTTGGAACATGCGGAACATGAACCGTCACATCGTTGTTGGCGTAGCCGAAAAATACGATCATCGTCTACTTCCCGGCTGCGCGGGACACGTCGCGAACCTTCTCGCCGGAGACACGGCCCCACCAGCGTGCGTTCTCTTTCACCGAAGAAGCGATGATGGCACCGTCGCACTCGTTCATCAGGTCGGCGACGTTGGCCGCCGTGATTCCCGATCCGATGATGACGGGGAGCACCGTGTTGTTCTTGATGACCGACACCTCGTCGACCGAGGCGGCGTCACCGGTTCTCGAGCCGGTGGCGATGAGGACGTCTGCGTCGAAGAATTCCGCGTCCTCGGTCTGTTCGGCGATGGTGCGATCGGCAACGATGGCGTGGGCACCGTGCTTGACGTGCACGTCGGCGAAGATCTTGACCGGGTCGGCACCGATGCGGTGGCGAAAGCGGGTGGTCTTGGCTGCCTGGCCTTCGATGAATCCCTCGTTGGCGATGTAGGCGTTTGCCCACTGGTTGACCCGCACGAAGCTCGCTCCGGCGGCCCACGCCGCGGCCACGCCGCATTCGCCCGCGTTGGACAGGATGGATACTCCGACTCTGCTGCCGAACTCACCGACGACGGAGGCGGTGACGACACCCATGCTGGCCGCTGTTTCGTATCCGTGCTCTCCGGGCTTGAGGAAGGGTATGTCCCAATGATTTTCGACGATGACGCCATCGAATCCGTTGTCGATGTACGCGTGCGCCTCCTCCACGGCGAAGGCTGCGATCTCGGAGACGGGCTGGCCCTTGTAGTGCGGGCTGCCCGGTAATGCGGGCAGGTGGATTGCGCCGATGAGTGCGGGTGCGGAGGTGAACATCTCGGCCAGCGCCGACGGCTTGGTCGGAAATACCCCCAGCGCGGCTGAGGGGTTCGGATCCGACGGGGACGTACTCACGTAAGGAGCTCCTCTGGTGTGGGCGTCGACCAAGGCGATGTAATCGATTGCCTCGTATGTATGCACCGTAGGGGATCGACACCGGGGCGTGTCAAGGAATTCTTGAGTCGTTTATGTAAACGATTACCTATACTGTGTAAACAGCATCGCAAGCGACCGTGCGGTTCGCTAGCCTCGGTTCACACGCGAGAGTAGGAGTTGGATGCGCAAAGCAACCATTCGTGACGTCGCGGAGCGCGCGGGCGTCTCGACAGCCACGGTGTCTCGGGCGCTCTCGGGGTCACGTCCGGTGTCGGACGACGTTGCCGCGAGTATTCGGCAGGCGGCGGCCGAACTCGGCTATTCGGGCAACATCATCGCCAGCTCTCTGCGCCGCAACCGCACGGACACGGTCGGGATGGTGGTGCCCAGTATTGCCAACCCGTTCTTCACCTCGCTCGTCGTCAACGTCGAACACGTTCTCTCGCAGCGTGGACTGCAGCTGTTCCTGTGCGATTCGCGATCGGATCCTGAAGTAGAGGCGCAACGGCTACGTAGTCTGGTCTCGCGTCAGGTCGACGGCATCATCATCAGCCCGTGCCATGGAGAACGTTCCGCCGAGGCCGTTCGTGCGTCGGCCCGTGCGATCCCTGTGGTTCAGCTCGACCGCTTCGCTCTCGATACTCATACCGATTGGGTCGGCGTCGATGATGATGCCGCTCAGGGCCTGATCATGGATCACCTTGCTGCACAGGGTGTTCGGAGTGCCGCATTCATCAGTTCCGAGCTGACCAATTCGTCGACGGAGTTGCGGCGCGCGGGCTTCTTCCGCCATGCCGAGCGCGTGGGGATTCGGACGCGGGACGAGTGGACGTTGTTGGGTGATTATTCGATCGACTGGGGGCGTGAGTCGTCGCGCTCGATCCTCGCTTCTCCCACGCGGCCCGATGCGGTGGTGGGTGCGGACGACCTGATCGCCCTCGGGGTGCTGCAGAGCTGCCAGGCTCTGGGATTGTCGGTCCCGGGCGATGTGATGGTCACCGGGTTCGACGACATTCCGTTCTCTGCACTGAGCAATCCGCCGCTGACCACTATCCGGCAACCGCAGGAACGAATCGCTGCGGAGGCCACTCGCCTACTGGATCAGGCCATGAACAGCGATCACACCGGCACTGCGCACATCGCGTTGCAGCCGGAGTTGGTGGTCCGTCAGTCGACGGTCGGCCACGCACGCGTCGCCGCGGTGTAGGCCACGATCGCCGCATCGAGTTCGTCGAGCGTGACGGTTTCGTCGGCGGCGTGCATCAGTGCCGGCGTCCCCGGCCCCCACACGACAATAGGGGCACCGGGGGCAGCGGATCCGATGATGGACGCGTCGGTGAAGTACGTGACCGGTTCTGTAGCAACGGTATGCGGAAGGCCATCCACCCATCGGTCGCCTTGGGGTGTGCGAACTCCGGGCAGATCGATGCGAGCGTCGGCGTGATCGACCTCGGGTTGATCGCGCCACCAGGACAGCAGTGCCGAACCGTCCCCGACGGTGCGATGGTCGACGACGACGTGTGCGGTGTCAGGAACGATGTTGGGTGCCGAGCCGCCGTCGATCAATCCCACGTTGAACGTTTCGGCGCCCAGGAACTGATCCGTAGACAGCGGGAGCTCGGTGCGGGCTCGTGCCAACACGTCGACCAGTTTCATGATTGCACTCTCACCCCGATGCGGAGTACTTCCATGTGCTGCAATGCCTTTGGTGGTCACATCGACCCACAACGCACCTCGATGCCCCAGATGGACGCGATTTCCCGTTGCCTCGGGAACCACGACCGCTCCTACGGCGCACTCGGCGACGGCGTGGCGAGCGGCACGCGCACCGAGTGACCCGATCTCTTCGTCGCTGGTGAGCAACAGGGCGGCAGGAACCCCGTTGTCGAAGGCGTCCATCACCGCAGCGGTGGCGGCAACAAGCCCGGCCTTCATGTCCGAGGTGCCGCGGCCACGGAGAACACCGTGTTCGATATCTGCAGCGAAGGGATCGAACTGCCAATTCGACAGATCACCCGCCGGCACGGTGTCCACGTGGCACGCGAACATCAACCGCGTCGACGTCGGCGGGGAGGGATTGGTGATCAACAGCCATGGGTGGGGACCATCCGGATCGCCGTCGATGGCAAGGTCACCGACGCGGGCCCTGAGCACGGACACGATTTCGTCCATCGACGAGCGCTGGGGACGGGGATCACCCGACACAGTGGGCTGGGTGACCAGTTCGGTGAGAAGTCCGACGGAATCCATGACTCCAGTATGCCCGTGGTGCCTGCGGCAGTGGTGCGGCAGAGCGCCGCAGAGGGCACATAACCGCACCACTGCCGCAGGCATCTATGAGGCGTTGGCGATGATTGCCTGCGCGGCCTCGGTCGGTGCCTGAGTCGGGATCCAATGTGTCACTCCGGCAAGCACTGTCAGGGTGTAGCGGGCATCGACGTACTGTTGTGCGCGTTCGATGGCCGAGCGGCTGATGAAGGTGTCGCCGTCACTCCACACCATCGATGTCGGCACTGTGATGCGCAGACGGCCGATACCAGGGTTGGAGAACGGCAGTCCGCGATACCAGGTGACAGCGTAGGGAAGTGCGCCGTAGTCGACGACGTCCGTGCGCGTGCGCTCCAGGTCGTCCGCATTCATACCGCTTTTCTCATACCACTTTTCGGCCCTCTGGCCAGGCCGTGTCATCCATTTCTCGGGGAGCACCGGCAGTTGGAAGAACGCGAAATACCAGGAGTGGAGTATCTGTCGCGAGGTGAGCAGAGCCGTCATGAACGACCCCGGATGCGGGACGGAGAATGCCGTCAGCGACGACACCAGATCCGGGCGTCGGCCTGCGGTGACCCACGCGATCATCGCTCCCCAGTCGTGGCCGACCAGATGCACCGGGGATCCGATCGTGTCGATGAGGGCCACGATGTCGTCGACGAGCGCACCGACGCGATAGTCGCGTCGGCGTTTGGGTCGGGCACCCGGCGAGTACCCGCGCTGATCGGGCGCGATTGTTCGGAACCCCGCCTCGTTCAGCTCGTTCATCACGGCGGACCACGACGCGGCACGTTCGGGAAAGCCGTGCAGCAGCAACATAATCGGTCCGTCCAGAGGTCCCTGGTCGAGGACGTCGAACTCGAGTCCGTCATGGGTGTAGCGTGCGATCCTCTCGCTCACCGAAGAATCCTTTCGTTGGTCAGCACGTGCTGGGAACCGATGCACCGGCGAATTCGGCAGCGAGGAATTGCATGGCCGCGTCGTCGCTCACATTGTGTCCCTGCTCTGTTTGTTCCTGAGCGACAACCCGATCGCCGAGCGCACACGCTGCGCGGACGGCGTCGGCCGTCCACTGCGGTAGCACGATGTCGTCGCGCGCACCGTAGGCGACGAACATCGGCACGGTGGTTCGTACCTGAGGGAGGGTGTAGCGGCCGATCAGATCGAACAGCTTCTGTTCTGCGTCGGGGGATCTCGGTGCGAACTCCGTCGGTGCCATCTCGCTGACCGCGCGCTCCTTGGTTGCGGTGTTCGTGCCCTGGCACGCGAGTAGCAGTTCTGCGTTGGTCTGGGCCACCGTGCCGCTGTAGTCCCGAGGGTCGAGGGTGGGATCGACCTGTTGCGCCCCGTAGAGCAGGTACGGCAGCAGCCCTTTCTGCGGTGTGGTCAGGGTGCCGTCCTTGGCGGCACGCGCAAGCGGTGTCAGATCCGTGGGCGGGGACAGTGAGACCGAGGCGATCAGTTCCAGCCCCTCCCCATAGCTGGAGTTCAATTCGTTTGCAGCCCAAGCAGCTTGCCCGCCCTGTGACAGTCCAACGGCCGCCCACCGAGCAGAGGTCTCGGGCAGGGCGTTGTGGACGGCGCGAGCCGCGTCGATCATGTTGTGGCCCGCAGTGCGCGGCTCCAGGTACGGGTGGGTGCCGTCTCCGCTGCCGAGTCCTTGATAGTCGGGTAGCACCGTGACGTAGCCGAGTTCGGTGAAAGCCTCGACCGTGGAATCCAATCCGAGTAGGTCGGGGTAGAGGGAGGGCCCGCAGTCGGCCTGTACGCCGGTGGTGCCGTGGCCGTAGACGACGATGGGCCATCCACCTGCTGGAGGTGTACCGGGTGGAACAGCGGCGACACCGGAGACCGCAGTCGCAGAATCATCGACACCGGATGTCGACTCGTACACGAAGCGATAGACGGTCGCACCCGTCGCAGTGAGCCTGGCCGAGCGGGACCCGAAATCCTCCGATTCGAGCAGCGTCCCCGCAGTGCCCGTGAGCTCGTACTGCGACTGTGCTGCGGACGTCGTTGCGGGCGCGGGTGACTCGGGCGCAGCGGGCGACGAACTGCATCCGACGGCCGTCACCAGCGTGAGCCCACACGCAGCTGCGAAGACTCGGCGAGACGGCAGGGCAATGGATGCGGGCATGCCGCGTGTCTACCAGACGTCGGTCGACATTAGGACAATGCCAACATCGAATCACCGGCATCGCAGTTCAGGGTTTGTCGCTTCTGATTTTCGGGGACTAACGCAGCCATGAGGATTGGCGTCGTTGTCAGTGCGGTCGTAGCGGTTGTGGTGTCGTTTCTCGGCTCCGGCGCGTGGGTAGGGACGCCCATTGCCGAGGCGGCCGGCGGGGCGCTCAGTGCCACGTCGACGCTGGTGGCTCCCGCTGGTCCCGCGTTCTCGATCTGGTCGGTGATCTACACCGGTCTCATCGTCTATGCCGTCTGGCAGTTCTTACCCGGTCGAACTGCACGTCACGACGGCTTGCGGGCGCCGGTCATCGCGTCGATGTTGCTCAATCCTGCGTGGATTCTTGCGATTCAGTTCGGGCAGGTGTGGCTCAGCGTGGTGGTCATCGTCGCGCTGTTGGCCGCTCTCGTGCGCGTCTTCGTACTCCTGCAACAGCAGCGCCCGGCATCCGTGGTCGACGCGGTGATCACCGATGGCACGATGGGTCTCTATCTCGGGTGGGTGTGCGTGGCCACCGTCGCCAACATCTCGGCGTGGCTGGTCGATCTCGGAGTCACCGGTGGCGCGACGGTCTGGGCGGTCGTTGTACTGGCCGTCGCAGCAATGGTCGGGGTGACTCTGGCGCGTTACTCGAACGGAGCGACCGCTCCGATGCTCGCCATCGTGTGGGGACTGGGATGGCTGGCGCAGGGGCGTCTCGGCGGCGAGCTGACGAACGCCACGGTCGGATGGACGGCTGTATGTGCCGCAGCGATCGTCGCCGTCGTGACGGTGGGAATCAGGCTCCGATCACGGCGGTCGACGGTCCATCGCCGCGTCAGGGCTGTGTGACATAGGTCGAGAGTCCGTCGAGGGTTTCTCCGAGCCGCTTCTTGAATGTCCCCTGTAGCGCTTTGCCGATGGGCCCGACCAGCAACGGGCTGGACACGACGAGGTCGATGGTGACGGTCGTATTCTCGCCTGACGCTTGGCATTCCACGCGCATGTGAATTTTCGAGCCGGTCGATCCTTTGCCGTCGAAGATGATTTCGTGCGGCGGGTCGAATGCTTTCACCTCGAAGGTGATGGTGTCGACCAATGCCGCAACCTTGATCTTTTCGACCATCACCGCTCCGACCGCGATGGTCTGCGGTGGTAGTTCCTCCCACCCGACGTGCAAGGCATGCCAGTGCTCGAACGTGGTGACGTCCGAGACGGTGTCCCAGACCTTCTCGGGCGAGGCGGCGATGTCTCGGCTCATGGTGGTCGTCGTAGTCATCACGGTCCTTTCGATGGCGGATGTTCCTGACGATTACGCACCATTGTTGACTTGATGTCAACGTTGACTTCGAGTCAACCAACTCGTACCGTCGGGTGACTCAGATCTCCTGCCGCCTCAGTGACTCGGGGCCGAATCTAAGGGAACACCATGACTGCCGCCACAAATCCGCCCGTTCTCGAGAACCACCCCATCGACAGCGGCGCAGCCGTGTTGGTCAATGTGCGCGCGTTGCTGCCCGAGCTGAAGAAGGGTGCCTCCGAGAACGAGCGGGCCCGTCGGCTCTCCGACGACACCGTCGACGCCCTCCGGCGAGCGGGCGCCTTTCGGGTCGCGGCACCGACCCGGTTCGGTGGACTCGAATCCGGCCTACGCACGATGCTCGACGTCTCTGCCGCTGTTGCCGAAGGTGATGGTGGCGCGTCCTGGGTCACCACGTTGTCCAACGTCAACCATTGGGCGCTGGGTTTGTTCTCCGAGCGGGCGCAGGCGGAGGTGTATGCCGATGGGCCCGACGTCATCATTTCGGGCGTCGTGTCGCCCACGGCCGTCGCGAAGCCGGTGGAGGGTGGGTATCGGGTCAGTGGTCAGTGGCCGTACGCGTCGGCGAGCCTGCACTCGACGTGGTGCACGGGCGGTGTGGTGATCGAGGACGAAGACGGATCGGTGATGGATCAGGGCATGGCGCTGATCCCTCGTAGCGACTATCGCGTCGACGACACCTGGTACGTGGCGGGCATGCGAGCCTCCGGCAGCAACACCGTCGTGGCCGAAGATGTGTTCGTGCCCGAGCATCGGATGCTGTCGATGATGGGGGCTTTCAGCGGATCGTATGTCGCCGAACGCACGGATTCGGCCTTCGCGCGGTCCGCGTTCGGGCCGATGCTGGTGATGGTTCTGGTGGGTCCACAGCTCGGAATGGGCCGAGCTGCTTTGGAATTGGTACGAACCAAAGCGGCAGAGAAGTCCTTGGCCTACACGGTGTTCGACCGCCAAGCCGATTCGGTCGCCTTTCAGATGATGGTTGCCGAGGCCGCGCTGAAGATAGACACCGCCCATCTGCACGCCTATCGCGCCGCCGACGACGTGATGCGGTGGGCCGACGCAGCTGAATATCCGGATTTGCTCTCACGCGCACGGGTGCGCGGGGACGCGGCAACAGCACTGCGCAGCATCAACGAGGCGTTGAACGTTCTGTTGGACGCCACCGGAGCGGGAGCATTCGCAGATGTCAATGCGCTGCAACGTATCTGGCGTGACTCGAATGTCGGAGCACGACATGCGGTGATGCTGCCGCGAGTGTCGATCGAGACCTACGGCAAGGCGCTGCTGGGGGTCGAACTGCACGACCACATCACCCCGATCATCTGAATCGAGACCGCCCATGATGAAGCCCTATACGTCGACGCGCGTCGTGCCCGGGCCGATGGCCTAAGCTCGTCAGTGTTTCACGGAGGTGCCGTGAGCCGACGCGATGAGATGGGATCTACAGTGCCGGAGGCCTCGTCGAGAAAGCAGGCGCGCTCTGCGCAGGCGGCGGAGACTCGTCGACGGTTGATCGACACCGCGGTTGCCCTCTTCGCCGAGAACCCTTACGACAAGGTCGGTGTCACCGAGATAGTCGAGGCCGCCGATGTCGCGCACGGCCTCTTGTTTCACTACTTCGGTAACAAGCGGGGCATCTATCTCGAGGCCATGCGTGCGACGGCCGACGGGTTGTCCCAGTCGTTCGTCGATCTCCCGGATGCGGAACCCGACGTGCAGTTGCGTGCGGCGCTAAAAGCTCATCTCACGTATCTCCGCACTCATCGGGGCCTGGCGCTCCGCATGGTGCTGGGCGGACGAGGGGCCGATCCGGAGGCGTGGCAGGTATTCGAGGAAGCTCGGGCCGGCGTTCTCACAGCCGGGGCGATGCTGCTCGGTCTCGATCCGCACAATACTGCGATCGCTATGGCCGGGCGGGCCGCCGTCGCTGCCATCGACGAGACCACGGTCAGGTGGCTGGAAGACGAGAGCGCTTTCGAGATCGACACGGTCGTCGAGATGCTGATCCACCTTGTCGCGGGGTGCCTCGAATCGGTGTCGATACTGGACTCCAGTGTCTCGGTGGACGCCGCAGTGGCCACGATCCTCGGTAACGGGAATCGATCTGGCATCGATTCCCGGCCCTGACAACTCCTTGCCTGTCACACGGTCTCGGCGTAGTACTTCCTCCAGTGCGTTTCGAGGAAGTCGGACAGCGAACTCCCTGAATCGTCGGTACGCCAGGCAACGTGACCGTCGGGTCGGACGAGTACCGCTCCGGTCTCACCTACCTCGTACAGCGATATCAGTTCGTTGCGATCGACGCCGACGGGTGTGTCCAGCACGACGAGCGACATACCCGGGCGTGCATCATGCATACTCTCCACCACCGGCTCCCACGCAGAACCATCGAAGGTGAACAGGGTCAACATGTTCGGGTCCAACACGTCGTGCGGCGAGACGAGTTGCCCGTCGACCGAGACGAGCGCATGCGGCATTCGCGCACCGGGGTACGTGGTGGGCACGTAATCGACAACATCTTCCACGGGCTTCGTCGACGCGTCCTGGGCGATCAGTGGACTGTCGTAGAGGTAGCCGAATTGCAGGCCGGTGGAGACGAAATGCTCCAACTGCAGTGGAATCGCCGCGGCAATTTGGGCACGCAGTTCCGCCGACCCGGGGACGTCCGGGCGCAGGCTTCGTGACCGACTCATCTGCTTGCGGGTTGCTGCAGCCGCGATGGGCGCGATCAGTCGGCCCGGAATCTTGTTCAGTGGTGCCCGGCCCATGGCTTGAGTTGCCTTGGCCAGCATGGCGTTGGTGATCCCGACCCGCTTGCCGATGTCGTCCATGCGGAAGTGGTTGGCCACGCTCTGTTCGGCGAACTTCTCCACCACCGGGCGGCGCTCGGTGTCGTAGGTGTCCAGCAGCTCCGGGCCTGCCGCACCGGAGAGCACGGCATCGAGCTTCCACGCGAGGTTGTGGGCATCCTGCACTCCGGAATTGAGCCCGAAGCCGCCGGTATGCGGAAAGCGGTGAGCGGCATCGCCCAGCAACAGGAGCCGATCGTGGCGGAAGGTGTCGGCCGTCTGAGACGTCATCACCCACGTGCCCGTCGATTCGAGCGTGAAGTCGTTCGTACCCAACGCCTTCGGTAGCGTCTTCTCCCAGAATCGGCGGCCGTTCCTGGCGATCTCCTGCGCGGGGTGCAGATAGGCCGTCATCAGGATGTAGCGGTGGTCGGCGTGCGAGATGAGCACTCCGCACAGGTCCGGGGTGTAGATCCAACTCAACAGCGGACGCGCGTCGTCAGGAAACAGTGTGTTCGACGTGAAGAACGCACTGCCCATGTTGGCGAGTACCGGTCCGGTCAGCGATATCCCGGCTGCGTCGCGGGTCGCGCTGTTGGCACCGTCGCAGGCGAGCACATACGGCGCACGTACTTCGGCGGCGTCACCCGTGAGGGTGCGGAAGGCGATGCGCGCGTCACCGGAGTTCGATTCGACCGATTCGACGGAGACTCCGCGGCGAAATTCGATCAGCGGTTCGGCGTCCACGGCGTCCCACAGCACGGGCATCAGAATGTGCTGGCCGATGTGCGACACCATGTACGGGCTCTGGCTTTCCACGATGGCTTTGCGTTCGGGATCGGACAGCAGATCGATCGACCCGATCGCGTCTCCGGCCAGGTCACCGTACCAGCTGATCAGATTGACCTGTTCGTGCGGAGGCGACATCGCCGCTATCGACTTGGCCAGTTCGGGGCTGTACTCGTTCCATATCTCCAGCGTCCGAGCATTGATCACGTGAGCCGCCGGATGGAACAACGGACTGGTCCGACGCTCCAGCAGTACCGTTCCAATACCCCTGCGCGCCAGCAGAAGCGCTGCAGTGGTACCCGCCGGACCGGCACCGATGATGACGACGGGAGTGCTCATCGGACGACGGTTTCCTGGGTCCCCAGGTCGATCGACCCGTCCGGAGTGCGGATGGTGGCAGTGACGACGTCGTCGACGGAAAGGTATTTCGGGTTCTTGGCTTGGCGTGCGAAGAAGAACTTCCACTTCAGCGCAGGCGGGATGAGTTCACCGATCTTCTGGATCACCTTGGGCGGCGCGGAGATTGCCGTGCCGATCGGAGTTCCGGTCAGCAGGACGTCGCCTGCGGTCATGTTCTGAAAACGGGCCAGTCTGGTGAAGGCCTCGGCGGGAGGAGTGATGAGGTCGTCGCCGATGGTCTGGTCCTGACGGATCTCCCCGTTGACCGCCAACGTCATCCGTAGCTCGGGCAGTCGTCGCAGCTCGTCTTTGTCGAGCAGCACCAGCCGAGGGCCGAGTGGGGTGAAGGTGGGATACGACTTGCTCTCGTACACCTGCACTTTCGTCAACTGGATCTCCCGAGCCGACACGTCGTTGGCCACGACGAAGCCCGCCACGTAGCACGCGAGGTTGTCGTCGGTGACGGTTGTCCCGATGGGGATATCGGCACCGACCACCACGCCCAGCTCGATTTCGTAGTCGAGCAGAGCTACCTCCGGTGGCTGCCGAATGGGATCGTTCGGGCCACTGATCGACGCGGACGACTTACGAAAGAACGTCGGCTGCAGGGTTTTCGGGTCCGAGCCGGCGTCGATCGCATGGGATCGGTAGTTCAGCAACTGCGCCACCACTCGGCAGGGTGCGGTGATGGGCGAGACGAGCCGGAGCTCGGCGACGTTCGTGCCTGCCCCCGACGCGGCGTCGATAGCAGTGCGGTCGGCCAGTAGCTGACGGGTGGTCTGCGCGGTGGTGTCGATCCTGACTGCCTGGTCGTCGTCGAGACGCCACCAGCCGTCCGTGGTTCGAATGATGTTGATGGGCATAAC
Source organism: Rhodococcus sp. Leaf233 (assembly GCF_001426165.1). Classification (NCBI taxonomy): domain Bacteria; kingdom Bacillati; phylum Actinomycetota; class Actinomycetes; order Mycobacteriales; family Nocardiaceae; genus Rhodococcus; species Rhodococcus sp. Leaf233. The sequence continues at coordinate 107,436 of NZ_LMRO01000012.1, read as the reverse complement.
TTTCGATCCCCCCTAGCAATCGGTCACAAAGTTTTCGGTGTGATGGTCTTCTTGTTGGCGATCACCGGCCGGCCGGGCCTGGTTCCGGCCTCACGCTGCCGCAGTTCCTCGTGGGTCGCTCCGTTGCGGAGTCGGCTGAGGAGGTAGTCGGGGTCGATGTTGACGCCGATGGGATTGCGCGCGAATTCCTCGGTGAAGAAGAAGGCCGCGGTGTGATCGGGGTCGAAGTTCTCCACCTGGAACTCGAGCCGAATACCGTCCGGGTCCTCGTAGTACAGCGAGATCGTCGGCCCGTGGTTGATGGACCACACGGGAAGGATGCCCTGGCGCTTGAGCCGCACGTAGTTTTCCAGCAGTCGTTCCAGCGATCGGAACGTCAGGGCGATGTGATCGATGCCGTAGGCCTTGCGCCGCAGCTTGGCGAAGGGGAACAGGAACTTCACCGGCTTGGGCACGGCGATGATCGCGAGTCGATGCGACTCGTCGTCCCAGGTCAAGAACGTGATCTCGTCGTCCTGGTAGGCGATCTCGGCCCCGAACACTGTGCCGTACCAGCGCACCATCTCCTCGGTTCGCGCAGATTTGACGACCCAATGCGCGATGTAGTCGGGTGCGACCCGTTGCGTCTCGATCGTCGGTGCATCGTGCGTTGCGCTCATGAATCGACCTTTCGTCGCGATCGGAGTGTGATCCAGATTAAGTGCAGTTTGACTGTCAGTCAATAAATTGACTGATGGTCAGTCGAAAATCCGGAATGGGTGCGGTGTCGAGCGTGTCGTTGTAACAGAGCAGTTGCTCTGTTACGGTCACGTCATGCCCCGCCCACGCGTGCACGATCTCGACCACCTACTGGATGTGGCCGAGGCGTTGGCCGTCGAGTCGGGCCCGGCCGCGGTCACCATTCGCGCGTTGTCTGAGCTGACCTCGGTGTCCAACGGGGCGATCTACCACGCGTTCGGGTCGCGGGCCGGACTCCTCGGCCGAGTGTGGTTGCGCGGCGCGCAGCGCATGCTCACCGTGCAGCGAGGGTCCGTGGACGACGCATTGGCGACGGGCACCGCGGTGGACGCAATAGTGGCTGCTGCGGATGCGCCGGCGCGCTTTCTACTCGATCATCCGACGGCCGGACAGTTTCTCATGATTGTGTCGCGTCGAGAGTTGTTGGGCTCGAACGATATTCCGGACGCGCTTGCCGACGACCTTCGTATGCTCGATTCGACGCTCGTCGAGTTGTTCGTGCGGTTGTCGACCGAGATGTGGAACCGAGCGGATCGCACGGCCGTAGCCGTGATCAAGGATTGCACCGTCGAGCTCCCTGCCGCGTTGCTCCTGCGGGGTCGCCGTGCGCCAGACGCATCGGTGCGCGAACGACTCGCTGCCGCCGTGCGCGGCGTCCTCACTCTTCCTCCGCCCCCTCCACCGCCGAAGTCTTCATAGCCTCGGCACCCTCGAAAGGTAGCTCACGATGACTCCTACGCTAGAAGTTCGCAGTGACATAGCGATTTTGACGCTCGGCTCGGACGAGAATCGATTCTCACCGGACTGGCTCGATGCGGTCGACGCCCACTTGGACCAGATAGAGCGGTCGGCGCGCGGGCTGATCACGGTAGGAGCGGGCAAGTTCTACTCCAACGGACTGGACCTCGACTGGCTGATGGCCCATGGTGATCGCGCCGATTGGTACGTCGATCGAGTGCAGACGCTGTTCGCCCGAATACTCACGTTTTCGATACCCACCGCCGCGGCGGTCAACGGGCACAGTTTCGGTGCCGGAGCAATGTTCGCCATTGCCCATGACTACCGCTTCATGCGCGAGGATCGCGGCTACTACTGCTTTCCAGAAGCGGATATCAACATCCCTTTCACTCCCGGCATGTCCGCTCTGATTCAGGCGAAGCTCTCTCCGCAGACGGCCATGGTCGCAATGACCACGGGACATCGGTACGGGAGCGCGGAGGCCCTCACTGCAGGTCTCGTCGACGGCGTAGCGGCCGAGGACTCGGTGATCGATGCTGCGCTGGAGCGGCTCTCGGCAATTGCCGGTAAGGACAAAGCCACCATCGGAGCCATCAAGACGACCATGTTCGCGTCGGTCACCGCTGCGCTGCGTCAGGGCCGACAGTGACGTCGTAGTCGGTCGCGTCGCGCCGCGCAGGCGGGATCAGAAGGTGAATACGGCCGACGAGGGTCAGAGCCGTGTCGGCGTCGGCACCGTCGAACACCGCTGTGTGGATGCCGCGCATGGCACCCGTGAGCAGTCGGGCTGAGGCAGGGAGGTCTGTGGCACTGTCGATCTGCCCTGCTTCGGCAGCGGCGCGGAGTAGTTCGGTGATGGCATCGACGAAGCTGTCGTGCCAACGCTCCGCTGTGCCTTCGGATTTCGGGACCCCGAGATTGCGGAACAGCACGTGCGTGCGCGGTGTCTCGTAGATGCTCTCGGCAGCTATTCGCAGAAATGTCTGCAGCTGCTCGAGTGGGGTGCTCGGCCAGCCGGCGTCCGCAGACCGTTCACGGATGCGTTCGATCAGAACGGTGGCGGCGTCGTCGACGGCGGCCTGAAAGAGTTGGCGTTTGTTGGGGAAGTGGTGGAAGGCCGTTCGGGGGGCCAGACCGCATTGCGCAGCGACACTTTCGATCGTGATGTCTGCATAGTCGGCGTGCCGAAGCAGTTCCTGGGTGGCCTCGATGAGGCGTGTCGGTGCGGGCCCGGGTTCGTCCGTGGCCGACGACCCGGCCCAGCGGTACAGCGTGGTGGTGTGGATGCCCAAGTCCGTAGCCACGGCTGCCGGGCTTTCGGAACCCCCGAATGCCCGTGCCACCGCCTCTCGGCGATCGGCGAGTGTGAATCTCGAGACCCTGGCCATGATCGTGACAGTCTAGTGCAGCATTCGTGCGAGGGCCGGGAGTAGAACTCGTGCGGGGACGATACCCGCCATCGCCGCCTGCAGAGCATTGCGGCGACCCGAAATAACGTGCGGCCGTGACCGTTTGGCGTCGAGTTCCTTCATGGCGGTGGCGACGACGTCGGCCGGTGTCTGGTAGGTGCCGGTGGCTGTGGCCGAATCGCCTATGACGTCGAAGAATTCGGTGTGGGTGGGGCCGGGGTTGAGTGCGAACACTCTGACTCCGTGTTGCGCTGCTTCGTACCACAGCGACTGGCTGAAGCTCAGCACGAAGGCTTTCGCGGCCGCATACACGGCAAGAGTCGGGACAGGTTGGAATGCCGTCGTGCTGGCTACATTGACGATGGTGCCTGCTGTGCGGGCGATCATGCCCGGCAGGAACGCCGAGCAGATGTCCACGACCGCGCGGATGTCGACGGCGACGAGCCGCTCGAAATCGTCGGCGTCGCCGTCGACGAACGGTCCCTGGACCGCAAATCCTGCGTTGTTGACGATGAGGTCGATGCGCTCGGGAACGATGGCGCGGAGCCGCCGACCACTGGCCTCCTCCGACAGGTCCCAGGGCACTGTTCGGCAGCGCACACCGTAGGTCGATTCGACCTCGTCCGCCAGCGCTGTCAGACGATCCTCCCGTCGGGCGACGAGCACCAGATCGGAGCCGCGGGCGGCCAGCACGCGCGCGAACTCGGCGCCTATTCCGGAACTCGCGCCGGTGACCAGCGAGCGGCCCGGACTGTAGCGAAAAGCCCTGCGGCTCATCGGTCCGAGCGCCCGAGCTCAGCGGCCGAGCGCCGGGCGAACTCCTCGTACGAGGTGGGTGCTCGTCCGAGCAGGGTCGGAAGAACCGTCAGGTCTCCCGCGGGCAGACCGTGGCCGTCGTAATGGGTCATCATCGTGCGATACGCCTGACGTGCGTCTTCCGGCCAATTCTTCATGTCGCGGGGGTTCGAGGCGGCCTGCGCGCCGCGAACGAGGTGCCCGAGCGAATTGACTTTCGTCGATCGCACGGCGTGACCGATGACGGTGGGGAGTGCAGGCAGCACGTCGAGCGAGTTGGTCAACGACGAGGGCGGGATTCGGATGGCGGTCACCGCATGCCCCAGCACGCGTGACCAGATCTCGGCCATCTGGTGTCGGGTGAGTTCGACCGTGGACAGGTCGTAGGTGCGGCCGGTGTGCGGCGACGGGTCGATCAGTACGTTCGCCGCGGCCTCGGCGACGTCGGCGAGATCGACGACACCCATCACACTGTCCGGCGACACCGGGTACGGCATGACGCCCGCCTGCAGGAACTCCCACACTTCCAAGTAGTTCTGCATGTAGTGCGAGGGCCTGAGAATCGTGGTGGGGATTTCGCTGTCGCGGAGCAGGCCCTCGGCGATGTCCTTCTGGTGGTGGTGTGTCAGCTGATGCAGGTCCGGATGGATCACGGAGTGAAACACGATGTGCTGCAACCCACTTGCCGGAGTCGTCGCGATCAGGTGCTCGATGATCGGTCTTTCGTCGATGACCTGGGTCGGTGCCGCGTGATAGAGCACGTCGGCTCCGGCCAGGGCTCTGTCGAGCGTGTCGGGCGACCGCAGATCGCCCACGACGACCTCGGCTGCCCCGTCTCGACGGGTGGTCGCAGCCTGGCTGTCGTTCTTCACGACAGCGCGGACGGGCATCTTCTGCGCGGTCAGCTGCCGGACGAGCAACCGTCCGATCCCGCCTGCGGCACTGGTCACTGTGATCATCGGACCTCCTCGATGGTGAGCGCGGCAACTCCGGCTCTGTTGCATATATTGCAGATGCGCCGCAAATAACGCAAGAGGTCGACGCAAATGCCGACTCGATCTGCATTAGTCTCGGACGGTGCCCTCGAACGACGTCGACGATGCAGAGCAGTCGCGGCGCGCCCGCCCACGTCGCGATCGCCGTCAGGCGTTGATCGACGCCGCGATCGAGATGATCTCCGAAGGTGCCAGCGCAGACATCAGTGCGGCGGCGATCTCGCGCAGAGCGGGTGTGGCGCACGGGTTGCTCTTCTACTACTTCACCGACAAGCAGGGCCTGGTGCAGGCCGCACTGGCCGACGTTCTGGGCAAATTGTCCGACGCGCAGGGGCCTCAGTCCGAGGAGCGGACCGTCCGAGCTCGGCTGGAAGGATTTGTCCGACGGCACATCGAGTTTCTGCGGGATCACCGCGCGCTCTACCTGCGGGTGGTGCGCGAGGAGGAATTCGGTGAGGCAGGCGTCGAGAGCGCCCTCCGGCAAGCTCGGGCCGAGGGCGAGCGTCAGGTCGCAGCCCTGGCCGAACTCCCGGATCCGTTGCCGCCGCTGGTCGCTGTTGCGATTTCAGGGTGGACAGGCTTTCTCGATCGAACCGCCGATGCCTTCTTCGAGACGGCGGATCTCGATCTGGACGAGTCGGTCGCGCTGATCGTCGACGCATTCGAAGCTGTCATCGATTCCGCGACTCGCCGAGGTGCCGGGCCGCGGTGATCAGGTCGACCAGAAACCGCAAAGGCCGATTCCGAAAATTGCGCAGATTGCTCAATGTCGATGACTTCTATTGCGCAGCCCGCCGGGTTCTGGTCGACTGACGCCGGTTGCATCACAGACGCGACTGACTCGGCGCTTCGCAATCCGAACGCTTGCCTCATGGAGTGACGGGACCCATCCGGTCCCGCCACGTCCACTCGATGCAATCTTTCGTCGCCTATTTCAGGAGTGCTCGCCATGACCAGCCTCAGCTCGACCTCCGGCAATTCGACCGACGGTGATTCGGTCACCGGAGGGCGCGAAACCCTGCACGACATTTCCGAGCGGGTGCTGTGGTTGTCGACATCGATGATCCACCACGCCAACCGAATCCGGCCCAATCCGACGGGTCTCAAGGTGGGCGGTCATCAGGCGTCGTGTGCGTCGATGGTCACCATCATGACCTCGCTGTGGTTCGAGCAGCTCGAAGCAGGCGACAGAGTGTCGGTCAAGCCGCACGCGTCGCCGGTGCTGCACGCCATCAACTACCTTCTCGGTGAGCTGGACGAGAAGTATTTGACGACGCTGCGCTCGTACGGTGGGCTGCAGTCCTACCCGTCGCGCGCCAAGGATCCCGATACCGTCGACTACTCGACGGGGTCGGTGGGTATCGGTGCGACGGCACCTATTTGGGGCGCAATGTCGCGCCGCTTCGTCGACTCCGCATTTTCCGCAGACACCCCGAGTGGGTTTCGCGGACGGCAGTATTCGCTCGTCGGAGACGCCGAGCTCGACGAGGGTGCCGTGTGGGAAGCCGTCATCGATCCGGGCATCGGTGAGTTGGGCGAGATCGTCTGGATCGTCGACCTCAACCGGCAGTCCCTCGACCGAGTGGTGCCGAACATCGCGGCGCGTCGCCTCGAGAAGATGTTCGACGCGGCAGGCTGGCAGGTCATCACCGTGCGGTTCGGTCGGCTGCTCGAGAACCTGTTCGCGCGTACCGGGGGCGACGCCTTGCGGCGCCGCATCCTCGACATGCCCAATCCCGAGTATCAGCGGCTGTTGCGGTGCTCGGCGTCCGAATTGCGTGATCGACTGCCCGGCAACGGTTCCGATGCCGCGGCGATCACCGCGCTCATCGGTGACCTCGACGATCTGATTCTCACCGAGTCGATTCGCAATCTCGGCGGCCATGATCTCGACGCGCTGCGCGAGGCCTATGCGCAGATCGACGACACCCGGCCCACGGTCATCATCGCCTACACGGTCAAAGGCTTCGGGCTCCCTACACAAGGGCACCCGCAGAACCATTCCTCCCTGTTGACGATCGAGGAATATGCCTCACTCGCAGAGACTCTCGGCACGGATGCAGACTCGCCCTGGGGCCGCTTCGACGACGCCACAGCTGCCGGGCAGTTGTGCGCCGATGTCGCCGAACGGCTGCGCCGCGAGCCGGTGCCCGTCTCGGCACCGCCTGCAGTTCCCACCGACATCGGCCGTACTCCCAAGGGCACGGCCACGACGCAGGCCGCGCTCGGCCGCACCCTCATCGACCTGACGCGTGAGGCCCCGGATGCGGCTCGACGCGTCGTGACGGTCAGTCCCGACGTCAGCTCCACCACCAATCTCGGCGGTTGGGTCAACAAGGTCGGTGTCTGGTCGTCGTCGGAGCGGCACGACTGGTTCGGTGACGATGCCGAAACCATCATGCACTGGCGTGAGGGTCCCACCGGTCAACACATGGAACTCGGTATCGCAGAGACCAATCTGGTCGGATTGATGGGCGAGCTGGGTGCAACGTGGAGTCGGTGGGGAGAGCCATTGTTCCCCATCGGGGTGATGTACGACCCGTTCGTCGAACGCGCTCTCGAACCGTGGTCGTACGGCATCTACGCGGGCGGTCAGTCGATTCTGGTCGGTACGCCGTCGGGTGTCACGTTGGCTGCGGAAGGTGGTGCGCACCAGTCGATCAAGACTCCATCGATCGGTCTGGAGCAGCCCGGGTGCATCTCGTACGAGCCGGCGTTCGCCATCGACGTGGAGTGGACGTTGCTCGCCAGTATCGCCAAGTTGGGTCGCCCCGACGGCACCTCGGCGTACCTGCGCCTGTCGACCCGGCCGGTCGATCAGACGTTGGCCGACGTGCCCAGCGATCCGGCGGCCCGCGAACGCAGGCGCAAGCAGGTGGTGGCCGGCGGCTACCCGCTCGTCCGACGAGACGGTGCCACCGTCACGATCGCGGCGATGGGTGCGCTCATGCCCGAAGCTCTGGACGCCGCAGCACGTTTGGAGCGCATCGGCATTCTCGCGGACGTCCTGTGCATCACGAGCCCGGGCCAGCTCTACCGAGCCGTCCAGGCTCGACAGGGACACGGCGACGCGGAGTCGTGGATTCTCGATCAGCTGTTGCCGGCCGATCGGGCGACACCGATGGTGACCGTCCTCGACGGCCATCCGCACACGCTGGCGTTCCTGGCCACGGTGAACCGTGTGGCGTCGACGTCGTTGGGCGTCAGCAACTTCGGTCAGGTGGGCTCTCTGGACGAGGTGTACAAGCATCATCACATCGACACCGATTCGATCGTCGGTGCCGCTCTGGATGTCACCGGCCAGTAGTGCCGCGGGTGCTCATTCGTCCACCCATTCCAAGAGGTCTCCGGGTTGGCAGTGCAGCACCCGGCACATGGCGTCGAGGGTGCTCAGGCGCACGGCTTTGGCCCGTCCGTTCTTGAGGACTGCGATGTTGGCGGGCGTCAGCCCTACGCGTTCGGCAAACTCGCCGACGCTCATCTTTTGCTTGGCCAACTGAACATCGATGCGCACCACGATGGCCATCAGATGACCGCGTCCATGTCGCTGCGCAGTTCCGTGGCCTGACTGAGCAGGGTCCTCATGACGACCATCAACAATGCGGCGACGGCGACGATGACGACGAGCAGGAAGAGCAGTAGCGGCAGGCCTGGGTCGTCGGCTCCGAATCCGACGTAGAGAAAGACGCCGACCAGCACCACCCAGGCCGCGACGATCGACCACGTGATCGTGTCGACCCACACCAACGAGGCGCGGGTGAAGATGGCATTGCGGTTCACCATCGTCATTAGCTTCCATGTCGCGACCACGACCACCTGAATGCACAGCACCCAGAAGATCGACACGATGGTCAGCGGCCATCGCAGGTACGCGGATTCGGGAGATTCCTGGGCCATGTGGGCGAACTGGCCGGGCAACGACATGACTTGCATCAGAACCAGCACCGCGAACAACGCGGCGAGAAACAGGCGAAGTAACAGGACTACCGCTCGATATCCACTCAGCATGTAGCGAGTATCGACAGGAATCTATCGAAAGTCAATAGATCCACGGGGTGTCGAAATCATCCAGTTCCGGTTGACAGCGGGCGTACGGTTGTAACATTCGGCGAGGGCCAACGCCGTAGGTTGCTCGTTCACGGCGAAGGGTGTGATGGCCGCATCGTATGGGGGCGGGACCACGTGACCGATCGGACATCCGAGGAAACGCCGGACGATTCGGCTGCCGAGAGAGCGGCCGCAGCCGCGTTCGACGAGCAGATCGCGGCGGCACTCCCGAGGCGATCACACGTGCCGGGTGCGACGACGTATTTCGTGGAAGACACCTTCGAGGCGCTCGACGTGTTCCGCGGAATATTGCTCGAGCACAGCCGATTCGAGACTGTGCTGCAGGGCCTGTGCGAGCAGGCCGTCGTGGCAATTCCCGGGGCGGATATGGCGGGAGTGACCCTGCTGCATCATGATTCGGAGAATCCTGCCACCGCTGCTTTCTCGGACGCTCGCGTGGTCGATATCGATGCCGACCAGTACCGAGCGGACGAGGGTCCGTGCCTCGAAGCGGCGCGCCACGATCGGATGGTGTGCGTCCGAGTCGACGAAATCACTACTCGCTGGCCCGCATTCGCAGCCGCAGCAGCAGACATCGGAGTGCAGAGCTACCTGTCGGCACCGCTGGCAGTCGACTCCGAGCATGCAGGCTCGCTCAACATCTACGGCTTCGATGCCGGTGGCTTCAACGATATCGACGAAGTGGTGGTGAAGATGTTCGTCACGTCGGTCGAAGCGGCAGTATGGAATTCCCGGCACACGGCTGAGGCGAAGCAGGAAGTCGTCGGTCTTCGTGCGGCGATGGCGACCAGGGCCACCATCGAGCAGGCCAAGGGCATCCTGATGGCAACGCAATCGATGACTCCCGAGGCCGCGTTCGCCGAGTTGGTGCAGCAATCGCAGCGAGAGAACACGCGAGTTGCAGTGTTGGCGGCCCGGGTGGTCGATTCGGTCGTCGGACGGCAGGATGCCGAATGGCCGTAGTGTCGGGGTAGCACGGTCCACCGAGCATCACCAATGGTTCAGCGAAGCCGAACGATCTGCATCACCGAAGGTCGAGAAGGTCAAGGCCTATGACGGACACACCGATTCACGACGAACTTCAGCATTTTCTCGACATCGACACCGGCGGGGGGAGTCGGAAGATCGAGCCGGTAGCTCGGGCCGTTCCGGCCCCGGTAGCCGTGCACGGCCCACCCCGACATCAGAGGGGTTGACGGCAAACCCAGGGGGGGCTCAGTGCGACGCAGTGGGGACGACGGCCGCGTGGACGTCGCCGCTGTAGGACGCCGGTAGTGGACTGCTGCACAGTGTGCGTGCCTCGTCGGTCGAAATTCCGAGTGCGCGGAGCACTCGCTCGGTGGTGCCGTCGACCGTCGCCGCTTCGTCGCGGTCGGGCTGTGCGAGGAGCAGACGGCCCATGGAGAGCAGCGAACCGGCGACGATCGCGAGGGCGAGATCCGGGTCGTCGACGTCGAATCTCCCCTGCGCTGCGGCCGATTCGATATCGCGACGCGACCGTGGTGCCAGGCCGCCGGCCGCGGCGAACGCGGCGGCCTCGGAGTTGAGCAGGACACGGCTTAGTTGCGGTTCGAGGCGGAACAGGCGTCCGGACAGTCTGAACGATTGGGTGAACTTCTCGACCGGATCCTCGAAACCGACGGTGAGCGAATCGAGGTAGTCGCCGACGGACTCGAGAGCGGCGTCGATGGCGGCCTGCCACAGTTCTTCTTTGCTCTCGAAGTAGTTGTAGAACGATCCGTTGCTGACGTCGGCGGCCTGCGTTATTTCGAGCACGGGTGCGTTGGTGTTCCCGTTGGCGAGTAACCCTTGCGCGGCCTGGATCAGCGCGGCTCTGGTGCGTGCCTTGCGGCGCTCGACGCGGTTGCCTTCGGTCACGATCTGCTCCTGCTCTGCGGTGTCGATGCAGCCTATCGCGAATCAATGATGACGAATTCGTCAAAAACCCTTGACGTACGGCCGTGCCGTGAGTGACGATATCGTCAACACCTTGCGAAGGCAGGGGTATCGACTTCCGGCGGCACCGAAGGACCTCATGACGACGAACGCGACGATCCCGCAGTACCGCACCGATCTGTACTCCACCGATGCGATTCTCGATCCGTACCCCCACTACGTTCGGCTACGCGCCCTCGGCCCGGTGGTGTGGCTGCCGCGCCAGCAGGTGTTCGCCGTCTCGCGCTACGCGGACTGCAAGGCGGTGCTGCTCGACGACGAGACCTTCATCTCGGGGGACGGGGTCGCACTCAATTCCGTCGCCAATCGGCTCGGCCGCGGAACGACACTGAACAGTGACGGCGACGAGCATGCAACCAAGCGATCGGTGCTGGCGCATCGACTCACTCCGAAGGCCGTCCGCAAGATGAAAGCGGCGGTGCAGGAGAAGGCCGAGAGCATCGTCGACGCGGCACTGAAGAAACAATTCGTCGACGGCGTGGACGATCTCGCGACAGCGCTGCCGATGTCGATCGTGCCCGATCTCGTCGGGTGGCCGGAGGACGGCCGCGAGGATCTACTCCGCTGGGCCGGTGCGACATTCGATTCCCTCGGCCCCGTGAATCGACACTCGATCACCGCCGTCAAGGGTGCCGCAGAGATGCTTGCCTTCTCGCGGCGCGTGGTGCGAGATCGATCGGTGATTCCGGGAAGCATGGGCGACGACGTTCTGAAGGCCGCCGACGACAACAAGATTCAGAAGTCGGCATGTCCCGCGTTGATGATCGACTACCTCGGTCCCTCGCTCGATACCACCATCGGAGCGATTTCCGGTGCCCTCGACCTGTTCGCGCGGCACCCCGAGCAGTGGCAGGCGATCAGACAGGACCCGGACCTGATCCCCAATGCGATCAACGAGGTCGTTCGATACGAGTCGCCGATCAGAGCGTTCTCGCGTCGAGCGATCCGTGACGTCGAGATCGACGGATCACGAATCCCGAAAGGTGCTCGCGTACTGGTGGTCTACGCGTCGGCGAACCGCGATGAGCGTGAATGGGACAACCCCGACGCCTTCGACATCACCCGTGACGCCGCGCGGCAACTCGGCTTCGGCTCCGGAGTGCACGGGTGTGCCGGCCAGGGGCTTGCCCGTCTGGAAGCCCAGACCATGCTCCGGGTGCTGGCGCAGCGGGTCGAGAAGTTCGTTCCCGCAGGAACACCCGTACGAGCTGTCAACAACGTCATTCATCGATACGAACGGTTGCCGCTGAAATTGGTGGCAGCAGAAGGGACACAGCCATGAGGATCGACGTCGATTGGGATCGCTGCGAGGGCCACGGCATCTGTGCCGAACAGGCACCCAAGGTGTTCAGCCTCGATGACGAGGGCGAACTGCACTACGCCTTCGATGGCAACGACATTCCCGACGACCTCGCGGCCTCGGCCCGGTCTGCGGTCGGCGTGTGTCCGGTGGCGGCACTGCGAGAACAGGTGTGAGCTCTCTCGAGAGCAGGATCGTCGTCGTCGGAGACTCCATAGCCGCGTGCACCGCTGTCCGCGAACTGAGGGCCCGCGGACTCGAAGGTCCACTGACGATGATCGGGGCCGATGCCGACGGTTGCTACGCGCGGCCGCCGTTGTCCAAGCACGTGCTCAAAGGCGAAGCAGCCGAGGCGGAAACGTGGGATCTGTCGGACCTCGGGATCGAGGCGATCGGTGATCGGGCCGTGTCGGTGAATCCCGAGGCCCACACAGTCACGACCGCCGCCGGTACCGATGTTCCGTACGATCGGTTGATCGTCGCCACCGGAGCGGCTGCACGTCGCATTGCGGCTCCCGGGCAAAGGGGCGAGACGGTGCTGCGGACCTTCGACGATGTTCGGGCACTACGCCCGAAACTCGATGCGGCGCAGACGGCGATCGTCGTCGGTGCCGGATTCCTCGGCATGGAGGTCGCCAGTGCGTGCGTTTCTCGCGGAATCGCAGTCACCGTCGTGGACGTCGACCCTCCGTTGACACGGCTACTGGGTACCTATCTGTCCGACGCGATTACCGCGCGTGCCGAGGCCGCGTCGGTCGAGTTTCTCCGCGCGGACAGCCCGGTTACGTTGACGGGCAACCCCGTTACCGGGATCGAGTTCGCGGGCCGCATCCTCGACGCCAATGTGGTGGTCACCTGTGCCGGTGATGTGCCCGAGACCGAGTGGTTGAACGGCACCGGAATTGCCGACGATCGAGGTGTTGCCATCGACGAGCGCTGCGCCACAGCAGTTCCCGACGTGTTCGCCGCAGGCGACGTCGCGTATTCACGTGCCGGTTCCGGTCGAGCGCCGTTCTGGTCCAATGCCGTCGCGCAGGGCAAGGTCGCAGCGGCCTCCGCGCTCGGTCTCGAACCCACCTGTGCGCCCGCCGACGACTACTTCTGGACCGAGATTCTGGGACTGTCCATCAAGGTCGTCGGTCCTCTTCCGCTGCTGGGTAATCCGACCGTGCTCGAGGGTTCCGTCGACGACGGATCGGCGCTGCTGCAGTGGAACCACGAGGACGGCCGCACGACCATCGTTGCCTACGGCATGAAGAAGGCCGTCGGACTGCTCCGACGGCTTGCTCGCGACTCCGCTGTTCCCACTACGTAAGGAATTTCATGGCTTTCGGCTCTGCGTCCGGTCTGGTTCGTCGTCTTCCCGAGGCGGTCGGGCTCGCCCGGGCAGCGATCGGTATCGCCCACATGGTTGCGCCCACTCGCGCCAACGAACTCCTCGCCGGGCCCGATGCTGCGGTAGCAACGACGCGAGCTGCGGCTCGCACCTTCGGAATTCGGGAAATCTACATCGGCGGCGGGCTCTACGCGGCAACTCGGTACGCGCCGAAGGCCGTGCGCACTCTGCTGCGAGCAGGTGTAGCCGTCGACGTCTGGGACACCGCGGCGTTCGCGCTCACCGCTCACCTGCCGCAACGAACGAGAACAGCCGGCTGTGCAATTGCCGGAGGCTTCGTGATCGCCGGCGCGCTGGCAGACCTGCAACTGGACCGGTAGTCGGCGGTGGACAACATCGCTCGAGTCGTTCGCGCGGCGAGCATCAGTGCTGTTCGCCTCTACAACCGACTGGAAGTGACGGTAGCGCAGACGGTTCCGGACACCCCTGTGCTGTTCGTCGCCAACCACGGGTTCGGCGGAGTCATCGATCTCAACGTGTTCGCATTCGCGGCCGCATACGACGAGCTCGGTATCGACCGCGAGCTGATCACGCTGACCCACCAGATCGCGTGGACTCTGCATGCCGAGAAGCTGATCGAACCCTTCGGTGCCAGGCCCGCCGGGCGACATACGGCCCTGGACGCTTTTGCGGAGGGTAGCAATGTCCTGGTCTTCCCGGGCGGTGACGTCGATGCATTGAAATCGTGGCGGCATCGCAACGACATAGTGTTCTCGGGTCGGACCGGGTTCGCCCGGTTGGCAATCGAGGCGGGGGTGCCGGTCGTCCCCGTCGTCACAGCAGGAGCGGGGGAGTCCCTGCTGGTACTCAGCAGTGGTAAGCGGTTGGCGAAGGCACTGAGGTTGGACAAGGTACTGCGGCTCAAAACGCTTCCGTTGTCGGTGTCCATTCCGTGGGGCGTCAATCTCGGTCTGGTTGGGCTTCTTCCGTACCTGCCGCTGCCCACCAAACTCGAAACGACGGTGCTCGCACCCATGCGCCCCGAGGCCGACGAATCGGCGGAGGAGTTCGCGGGGCGGGTGCACTCGGCTATGCAAGCCGAACTCGACGAACTGACGAAGGATCGGCGACCCGTCATCGGATGACTCGCCGAGCCGGGATTGCCGTCATACTCGAACCATGCGTTCGAAGCAGAAGATTCTCGACGCCACCCTCGGGCTCATTGCCGAGGGTGGGTTCGAGGATGTCACCATTGCGGCGGCTGCGCGGGCGGCAGGCGTGACGCGCCAGACGGTGTATTCGATCTTCAGCACGCGCGAGGACATGATCTCGGAGGCGATGGTCGGTCTTGTCGTCGACGTGATCGGTGGCATCCGGGCAAAGGCCGATCAGGCCGAGACGCCGTCCGAGTTCGTCGTAGAGACTATTGTGGCTGCACGCAACCTCATTCGACGAGAACCGGTGCTCAATTCTCTGATGCGTTCAGGCAACGCCAACCCGTTGTTCGATCCGGACATGATGGATCGGGCCGAGCCGGTGGCGCGTCAATTCCTCGATGGCTACATCGAACGGAACCCACAATTCGATTCGACTCGGTTCGAAGGTATCGAGCGAGTGCTGGTTCGAGTGGCGCTGTCCGTCATCTTGTTCGACGACGCGCAGATCCACGACGACGACGGTTTGCGGTCATACCTGCGGCGCTGGCTGATTCCGCTCCTGTTCTGACGGACCCCCAAAAACTTGACACCATAAGCCGCATCTGTCTAGTTTTGCTTCGCACGTGCACGTGACACAGGTCTCGGTGCGCGCTGCTGCACACCATTGGGGGGTTCGTGTCGAATTTGAATCGCCGGTCGTTTCTCGGCGCGACTGCGGTTGCGGGATTGGCCGCACTATCGGGCGCGGGGGTGGCGCGAGCAGCGGGCGGGCGACGCGTCCAGATCCCGCTGACCCGCGAGGATCATCGTGTGGTGATCATCGGATCGGGGTTCGGCGGTGGCGTCGCCGCGTTGCGCCTGGCCGAAGCCGGGGTGCCGGTTCTGGTGCTCGAGCGCGGAAGGCGTTGGAACACAGGCCCGAATGCGGACACGTTTCCCGATGCAACGTCACCGGACAAGCGGATGCTGTGGCACGGTTCGAGTCCCAACCTGTTCGGCAGGCCAGTTCCGTTCGATCCGTACGTCGGCCTCCTCGAGGCGGTGCCCGGAGACAATATGACTGCGCTGTGCGCGGCCGGTGTCGGAGGCGGATCCCTGATCTACCAGGGAATGACACTGCAGCCATCGCAGCCGGTGTTCGAGGAACACTTTCCGGCCGGTCTGGATTGGCCGACTCTGAATCGGGTGCACTACCCACGCGTGGCGCGGATGTTGCAGCTCCAGCAGGCTCCCGACGAGTTGATCGGTACGCCCAATTATCAGGCGGCGCGGGTGTTTGCGGCCAGTGCTCGTCGAGCGGGTCTGCCGGTGTCCAAGATCCCGATGCCGATCGACTGGAACTTCGCCCTCGACGAGACGCGCGGGGTGATGGCACCGTCGTACACCGATGGGTCCGGTGCATTCGGAGTCAACAACGGCGGTAAGCACTCCGTGGACGTCACCTACATCGCGGCCGCCGAGGCGACGGGACTGGCCACGGTCGCGACGCAGCACGATGTCACGAGTGTCGAGCGGCGTGCCGACGGCCGTTGGACGGTCTATGTCGATCGAATCGATTCCGACGGAACGGTTCTGGAGAACAAGGTTCTGACCGCCGGCACGCTGATCATGGCAGCCGGAAGCCTGAACACCACCAAACTGCTCGTACGCGCCGGAGCGACCGGAGGCATTCCCGATCTCCCGAACGAGTTGGGGCAGGGCTGGGGCACCAATGCCGATCGCATCTACGTGTGGTCGAGCATCGAGCAGCAATTCGGTGCACCCCAAGGCGGACCGGTGGTGTTCGGCAGCCTGAACTGGGACGACCCGAACACTGCACACACCGTCATCCAGGCCTCGATACCGCCGTTGTCGTTCGATGCCCACAGCACGATGCTCGTCGGGTACGGAGTCAGCAGCGGCCGCGGCAATTTCGGCTACGACTCCTCCATGGACCAGGTGCGACTACACTGGCCGGCCAACGGCGACAGCCTGATTCAGGACGGTTCGATCGATCCGACGGTGCGTCGTATCGCCGGATCGGGCAGTGTTCTCACCGATACCAATGCACTGTTCCCGTCCACCTGGCATCCGTTGGGTGGGGCCAACATGGGCGCAGTATGTGATCTTGACGGTCGTGTCCACGGCCAGCGAGGACTGTATGTCCTCGACGGGGCACTCATGCCCGGCACCACCGCAGCGTGCAACCCATCCATGACCATCGCCGCACTGGCCGAACGTGCGCTGGACAACATCGTTGCCGACGACATCGGCACCGTTATCTGACCCCCACCAGAAAGAGACCGATGCATCTGTACCGCAACATGATCGGCGTCGCAGTCACCGCCGTGCTCGCGTCTTCCCTGACCGTGCTTGGAGGCTCGGCAGCGAATGCCGACCCCGTCGACGACTTCTACGTCCCTCCGGCTCAGGTCGTCGACGACCCGGGGGCCGTGTTGCGGACGCAGCCGATGTCACTGTTCGCGGCTCTGCCCGGTGCGGACGGTGCCTACCCCGTTCAGGCGCAGCGGGTGCTGTACACGTCACGGACGCAGGACGATACGCCGGTGGGCGTGTCGGGCACGTTCATCGAGACCGAGGTGCCCTGGCGTGGTGCAGGCCCGCGGCCGACCATCGTCGTCGCGCCCGGCACGGTGGGTCAAGCCGATCAGTGCGCTCCTTCTCGTGCGTTTCCGACGACTGTCAACGCTGTGACACAACCATTGTCGATCTCGTTCAATCAGGAGTTGTTGTCTTCCACTCTGTGGGGATCGATGGGTGCCAACGTGTTCGTGACCGACTACATCGGGTTGGGAACGCCCGGTGTGCACACCTATGTCAATCGTGTCGAGCAGGCTCATGCGGTGCTCGACGGTGCTCGTGCCGCGAACGAGCTTCTCGGTGATACCGATGCACCCGTTGGTATCTGGGGGTACTCCCAGGGCGGTGGGGCGGCAGCCGCGGCGGCCGAACTCGCCTCGGAGTACGCACCAGGTCTGAATGTGAAGGGTACGTGGGCCGGTGCTCCCACAGCGGACTTGCTCGAGGTGTTGAAGACCGTCGACGGGACGCTGATCGGAGGGGTGATCGGCTATGCCCTCAACGGGTTCGTAGAGCGGGATCCGAGCTTGCTGCCGCTCGTCGAAGAGCGACTCACCGATCACGGCAAGGCAGTGCTGAACGATCTGTCGACGCAGTGCATCGGCGACACCATTCTGAAGTACCCGTTCCTGCGAACCGAATCGTTGACCGCGGACGGCAAGTCGATGCTCGAGAACTTGGGCACCATTCCGCAGGCGGGTCGCATCCTCGAGGCTCAGCGGATCGGTCGCAGTACTCCGAACGCACCGGTGATGATCACCAGCGGACTCAACGACGACACCGTGCCGTACGGTCAGGCCCGGCAGTTGGCTCAGGATTGGTGTGGGCGAGGTGCCACGGTCGAGTTCCGAACCAACCCGTTGCCGCCGATCCTGCAGGGTGCGGTGTTGCCCAACCACTTCGGGCCACAGCTGATCGACGGGTACGGCGGCGCCGCTGCAGCGTTCCTGATGGATCGGTTCGCCGACGTCCCCATGGCACCATGCTCCATGGGTTGATCGGCGGCCGCAGGCGCTGGCGGCTGGTGCGAGAATTTGTACTGCGAAATCGTTGTCCCGCAGCCTCGACCGTCGAGCAGCGTGCCCATGACTATGTGGCGATAGCAGACGCGTTCGGGCTGTGCTGGCCGCCGGATGGACAGCGTGCCAGGGCACTGCTGACCAGTTTCGGCGACCGGGATCCGGATGCCGTCCTTGCCACGATGCGCCCGGTTGCGGCTCCTGTTCGGCTCCACCCGGTGGTTCGGGTGTGGAATCGTGCCGTTGGCTAGGGCCGCGTCGACACCGCTGCGCTCGACACTGCTGCGGTCGCGGCGTCGGGTGGAGGTTGTCATTGCCGGCGGTGGTCCGGACATTGTCTTTCAGCCGATCGTCCGTGCACGCGATGGCGTGATCGAGGGATACGAGGCCCTGTCGCGTTTCCCGGCGGGCGGCGGTGACACCGAGGCGTGGTTCGCGGATGCAGCGCAGTGCGGCCTCGGTCCTGCTCTGGACAGATCTGCGGCCGTCAAGGCATTGGGCGAATCAGCGCGTCTGCCGGATGGTTGCTTCGTTGCGGTGAACCTCAGTGCTGCAACGCTACTGGTCGATGCCGCCCTCGTGGATGTGCTGCTCGACTTCGGCCGACGACGGTCACTGGTAATCGAGCTCACCGAACATGCCGCCCAGGACGACGAGGATGCGGTGATCGCAGTGTTGGCCGAACTTCGACGCGGCGGCGTCGCTGTCGCAGTGGACGATGTGGGATCCGGGTACGCAGGTATGCGGCAGCTCGTCGTGCTCGAGCCGCAGATCGTCAAACTCGACGCGTTCGTCGTTCACGGCATGAAAGGCAATCGCGTGAAGTCGGCCTTGGCCGAACTGGTGCTCGAGTTCGCGCGAAAAACCGAGGCCAGGTGCGTGTTCGAGGGCATCGAGACCGACGACGACCTCGAAGCGGCCACGTCGATCGGGGCCGACCTGCTGCAGGGCTTTCGAGTGGGCCGCCCTGCGGCGGTGTAATCAGATCTGACCAGCAGGTTGAGTACGGCCCAACTGTGGGTATGCGGCGGACTAGGAACGAGACGAGTTCCGAAGGCCGATGCGGTCGAACGGGAGACACGCGGCACCACCACCGAGGGTGAATCGAAGGAGACGGACTGATGGCCGATGACGACAGTGACATCAAGACGGAGTTCGATGACCTCGTCAACATGACGGCGAAGGAACTCGACGAGTTTCTCGGCACCAACGACTCGAAGGACGTCGGGCAAAAGAAGGAGGGCGGCGAGTCGACGGGCCACGAGAGCGGCCGCCGCATCGTCGAAATCCTGAAGACGAAGAAGGCGGACCTGTCCGACGACGACTACGAGCACATGCGAAAGGTCGTCGGTTACTGCAAACGACACCTTGCTCAGCGGCCCGACGGGGACATCACCGACACCAAATGGCGCTACTCACTGATGAACTGGGGCCACGACCCGAAGAAGAAGTGATCTCGGTTCGCTGACGGGAGGTTTGCTCCACTCGGGCCCCGGCTGCGGGAATTCCGCCACCGGGGCCCAGGAGTGGAGCAGACATTGCTCACACCGTGGAGGACCCGACTAGCGCATCTACGACGAGAAGCTCGCTCGCTTCGAGGCCTCGCGCGCCACCACTTCCTCGGCCGCGACGATGACGTCGTCCACATCGGCACTCTTGACGACGACCACTCCGTCGGCGTCGGCGACGATGAGGTCACCGGGTGAGACGACGACTCCTCCGAGCGCGACCGGCTCGTTCAGTCGGCCCGGCCCGTTCTTGTAGGGACCCGCCGGTGTGACACCGCGTGCGAATACGGGCAGACCCAACTCGGCCAAGGCGTCGGCATCGCGCACGGCACCGTCGATGACGAAGCCGGCGATGCCGAGCGATTTGGCGCGAATACCGATGAGATCGCCGATGAGGGCGCGTGTGTCGTCACCTGAGCCGTTGACCACGATGACGTCGCCGGGGCGGGCGTCGTCGAGAGCCTTGTGAATGTAGAGGTTGTCGCCCGATCGAGTCCAGACGGTGTACGCCCGGCCGGTGACTGCTGCTCCGGCCCAGATGGGCCGCAGTCCGGCGATTATGCCGAAGCGCTCCTGGGCATCGCCTACGTTGGCTGCGGGCACTCGAGAGAAGCGTTCGATCATGTCGTCGGATACGGCAGTGGCGGAATAGGTTTCGGTACTCATGAGATCAATGCCTTTCGGGTGACTTATTGCTGGTCGGCGAGCAGTTCGGCGATGATCGGTTCGATCTCGGTTTCACGCTGTTCCCACAAGGTCGCGACGTCTGCACCGGAGACCCAATCGGGCTGCGTCGCTGCGCCGGTCAGCTTCTCGGCGACCGCCGGATCGGCCAGTGCAGTCTCGAGGGCATTCTGCAGCGTGGTCATCGTCGCGTCCGGGGTGCCCGCGGGAGCGCTGATGGCGAAGTTGTTGGTCATGAACGGGGCGTCGTATCCCTCGCTCGCCAGCGTCGGTACCTCGGGGATGAGCTTGTTCTGCTCCTCGGTGAGTACCGAGAGGATGTTCACCTCCCCCGATGCGAACTGGCCGTAGAAGCTCGAGACTCCGCCGAGGGCGAAGTCGGTCTCACCCGAGACCAGGGCCGAGATCTTGTCGGCACCACTGTTGTAGTGGACGATGTTGAAGTCCAGGCCGAGGGTGTCTTCGAGGGTGCGGAGGTTGACGTGGTCGTCGCCGGCCCTGGAATCGGTGCCCACGGTGATGGACCCCGGGTTGGCCTTGACGGCGTCGAAGAGCTCGGCAATGTTTTTGTACGGGCTGGACTTGTTGACCCCGATCACGATGTCGTTGGAAGCGAACGAACCGATGGGCGAGAAGCTTTCGCGATCGAACCCGGCTTTCTTGCTCGGGTCGAGGTATCGCCCGAGGATCGACGGGATGTTGGTGAAGCCGATGGTCTCACCGTCCGGCTTGGCGTTGGCCAGGTAGTTCAGTCCGACGACCTGGCTGCCGCCCTCCTTGTTGACGACCTTGACCGGTACACCCAGTTCGGTCTCCATGGCGGGGGCCATGATTCGGGCCAGGATGTCGTTGCCTGCGCCTGCGGCAGACGGGACGACCCATTCGACGGTGGCACCGTTCCGTGGGAACGATGCTCCGGAATCGGCTGTGCTCGAGCCGCATCCGGCAATCAGGGCGGCGGCGGAGATGGCCGCGACCAGGGTGGGCAGTGTTCTCATGAGACGGGCTCCTCGATGGGCTGGGTTTGGGTGGCGCGGCGGGAGAGGATGCGAGCGAGGACGGGGCGCAGCATTCCGAACAGAACGGCTGCGATGAAGACGAGCAGGAGAACCTTGTTGATGGGACCTTCGACGAAGACGCCGTAGTCCCCGCGAGAGAGCGAAAGTGAACGCTGAAAGTTCTCCTCGAGCAGAGGCCCGAGGATCAGGGCCAGCACCAGTGGAGTCAGAGGAATCTTGGTGAGGTGGAACAGGTATCCGATGACGCCTGCGCCGAGCATGATGAAGATGTCGAAGACGCTGCCGTTGATGCTGTAGACGCCCAGGAACATGAAGGCCAGGATCATCGCCATCAGGTAGTGGAACGGGATCTTCAGTACGGCAATCCACAGGCGAACCAGTGGCACGTTGAGAATCAGCAGAATGATGTTGCCGACGAGGAAGCTGGCGATGATGGTCCAGGCCACTTCAGGGTTGTCGCGGAACAACAGTGGGCCGGGGATCAGACCGTTGATGGTGAAGGCGCTGGCCATGATGGCTACGGTCGCGGAGGTGGGGATGCCGAGGGTGAAGAGCGGAATCATCGACGACAGTGCGAGTGCGTTGTTGGCCGATTCCGGTCCGGCGACACCCTCGACGGCACCCTTACCGAATTGCCCGGGACGCTTGGTGAGCTTCTTCTCCATCGCATAGGACGCCAATGAGGTTGCAGCACCCGGAGATCCGGGGAGCAGGCCCATGAAGAAGCCGATGACGGAGCCGCGCATCGTGGGGCCTGCAGACCTGGTGATGTCCGTCTTGGTGGGCAGCAGCTTTCCGACGGCGAGTGGTCGTCGGCCGGCACCGCCCGCCGAGCGGGCTTGGATGAGAATTTCGGTGAGACCGAAGCAGCCCATCACAACGGCCACGAGTGCGACGCCGTCGAACAGTTCCGGCATGCCGAACGTGAACCGCTGGATGCCTTGGCCGGAGTCGATGCCCACCGACGCGATGGCCAGGCCGAGCCCCACACTGATCAGCGCTTTCGCGGGGTTGTTGCCCGAGAAACTGGTGATCAGGGCCATGCCGAGGAGTGCGACGAGAAACAGTTCGGGAGCACCGAATTCAAGTGCGAATCGGCTGAACGGGGCGACGACGACGAATCCGACGACGCCGACCAGTCCGCCGACGAACGACGCGAGTGCGGCAACGACGAGGGCGGGACCGCCGCGTCCGCTCTTGGCCATCTCGTAGCCGTCGAGTGTCGTTGCGATGGAAGACGCCTCACCGGGAATGCGCAGTAGGACCGCGGTGACAGTGCCGCCGAATGCTGCGCCGTAGAGGATGGCGGCGAGCATGATCAGCGCCGTGGTGGCGTCGAGGCCGAAGGTGATCGGGATCAGCAGCGACACCGCAGCGGCGGGGCCGAACCCAGGGAGGACGCCGACGAGCATGCCCAGTACGCAGCCGAGGAGTGCGAAGAGCAGATGCGTCGGAGTGAGGACGTTGACGAAACCTGCCATCAGATCGGGAAATCCCATGACTCACAACCCCCAATCGGCGAGGAACGGAATGGAGGAAGCCGGCAGTGCGGTGCCGAGCCAGACGTCGAACACCAGTCGGGTGGCGAGTGTGGTGGCCACTGCGACGCCGATGGCAACCACTGGGGTGCGCTTCCCGACGAACGTCAACACGACGGCGAGCATCAGCGCCATCGAGAGCGTGTAGCCGAGGGTGGGGAGGACCAGTGCCGCGCCGGCAATCGCGGCGACGACCACTCCGATTCTGATCCAGCCTGCGCGGTCGGGGAGTTCGGTCTCGTCGGCGTCTTCCTCGTTGTCGCTGGAGAGGAACGCGACGGCCGCAGAGGTGGCGGGTTCGAGTTCGAGTTCCGGTTCGGGTGCCGTCACCCGCGGCGCTCGGACGAGCTGTATCGCCCACATCGCGCCGCCGAGGATCATTCCGAGGCCGCCCACCAGGGGCAGGAAGCCCGCGCCGACGCCGGGTTCGGCGGCGATGCCGTACCCGGTTGCCATGGTGACGGTCGCCAAGCCGACGACCAGCGTCGCGCCGAGCACGATCCATTCGATCGTGTGTTGTGTGCCGAGCAGTATCTTCACGGCCGGCTGCCTTTCTGACGATATGTTCGGATGTGGCCTGGAGGGGTCGGCCGGATTGCTGTGCTTCACGTCACTTGCAATCTTGCACAGGTTTACAGGATTGTGGTTGAGTGTGTCAACAGACACAGTGGAAAGTGGAGGGTATGAGCTTCCGAACAGTGGTTGCCAGTAGCGGGAAATCGCTCAGCGCGTCCGAAAAACGTGTCATCGCAGTACTTCTCGGAGAGCCCGAACCGTCGAGTCTGCGGGCGGCCCCGGTCGCGGCCCGTGCACAGACGCATGAGTCGACGGTAGTGCGTCTTGCGCAGAAGCTCGGCTACAGCGGCTTCCCCGACCTTCGTGCCGACCTGGAGCGTGACAGCCCAGAACCGGTTGCGGCATCGGCACTGATGAGGAGCGACACCGGGCATGAGCTTGCCGTGTTCGCTCGCGACGAAGCGCGTGCTCTCGAACGATTGTCGAGTTTCATCCCACAGGAGCAGTTGGTGGAGGTGGCTACGGCGATTCACCGTTCGCGGGTGGTCTACCTGTTCTCCAAGGCCGACGAGCGGCCCGCGTTGGACATGCTGGCACGACGGCTCCGCAGGCTCGGCCTGGTGGTCGTCGAGCTCGGGCTCGGAGGGAAGGACCTTGCCGAGCGGTTCGTCAGCTTCACCGAGGACTCCGTCCTGATCGCCTTTGCCCTGCGCGAGGCACCGTCGCAGCTGCCTGCGCTGGTCCGGGAAGCGGAACGACGCGGCGGCACGTCGATCCTCATCAGCGACGCGCCGGGATATCACTTTCGCCCCGCGCCGACGCATCTGCTCGTCGCCCAACGTGGTGACGATTCGGAATACAACACCCTCATCATTCCCATTGCCATTGCGTACGCGCTGCAGTTGGCCATCTTCCACCTCGATCCCGATCGGTACGGGGCGGTGCGCGACGACATCAACGACGTGTCGAGGTTGGTCGGAGGAACCGACGAAATTCCCTTGCGCTGATGGCTTCTCGTGACTCCATTGCTCTGACCGTTCAGGCCACGGCTGCGCAAGCAGGATGGGTCGGGGTCCGGTTGATGATCGGCTATCGGGCGATTGCCGAGGGCGCCGACACTCGAACGCTTGCAGTGATCGCGGCACTGTTCGCTGCGCCCGCAGTATTGGCGGCCCTGCCGATCGGCCGCATCGCCGACAGGTTCGGCGGGCCGGTGGTCATCGCATCGGGAATCCTTCTGTGCTCGATTGCAACCGGTGTACTCGTTGCGTTTTCGGCAATGTGGGCATTGCTCTTGTGTACGGCCGCGTTCGGACTGGGCAATCTGCTCATCATGATCGGGCAACAGGCGTTCGTCGCACACGTCCACGTCGACGGCAAGAACGAAAGTGCCTTCGGTGCACTAACTGCCGCCGCGTCGATGGGTCAGTTGGTCGGGCCGCTCGCTGTGACGGCCGTCGCGTCGAGATACGGCGGCGCGAGCGTCGAGAGTCCGAACACGACGGCAGGCATCCTCACTGCTGGGGCCTTCACCGCGGTAGCACTCCCCACCGCACTGTTCTTGATTCTCGGCCGCAACCACATTCGCGCGGAGAAGCCCGCCGAGGGGGAAGCGTCGGGGCTGAAATTGTTGAGGCTGCCGGGTATGTGGCAATCGTTGACGGTCAGCGGCGCGGTGCTCGTGACGGTCGATCTGCTCTACGCCTTCGTGCCCGCGTGGGCCGTCGAGCGTGGGGTGTCGGTGACGACTGTGGGGTGGCTGCTGGCGTTGCGTGCCGGGGTGTCGGTGGTCAGCCGAGTGGGGCTCGGCAGACTCGACGCCAAGTTCGGTCGTACTGTGCTGCTGAATGTTTCGCTGGCGGCGGGCGCGACCGCTCTCGCCGTGCTGCCGTTCGTACAGGCCGTCGGAGCCATCGGAGTCATGATTGCACTCGGCATCGCGTTGGGTATTCCGCAGCCACTGACCATGTCGTGGGTGGTGTCGATCGTGCCGAAATCCACGCAGGGAGAGGCGTTGGGATTGCGGATGTCGGCCAACAGATCGGCCCAGATCCTCATCCCACTGACGGTCGGCGCACTCGCCGGCCCGTTCGGGGTGACGGGCATTCTGCTCGGCAATGCACTGGTGCTCGGGGGATCGATCGTCGCGGCCTCGCACCCACGGAGCCGACCCTGAGCAATTGACGCTCCACTCGACGCCTCGGTCGCGAGGATTCCCCGACTCGGGGCACAGAGTGGAGCGCAAGTTGCACACGCACCGATACTGGGCTGATTCAGCTGGGATGGGTGGACATCTTCACGTGCGGGATTCCCGCTTCCAGGTATTGCTCTCCCACTCGAGTGAATCCGAATCGCCCGTACCATTTTTCGAGGTGAGCTTGCGCGGACATCTCGACCACCCCGGGGTACGCCTTCAGCGCGGCCTCGACGAGCTGTCCGGCATATCCGCGGCCACGGCCGGCAGTCGCGGTCGCGACGCGGCCGATGTGGACCGTGTCGTCGACGAGCACTCGGAGAGTGGCCAACACCTCGCTGTTCTCGTCCTGGATCCAGAACAGTTCGGTCGTCGGAAGTAGGTCCGCGCCATCGAGTTCGGCCTCGTCGACGATCTTCTGTTCGTGTACGAATACCGCGACTCGAAGGGCCAAGATGCGGTACAGAGTGCTCGGATCGACGCGTGAGAGCGGTGCGTGATGGAGGGTGGTCATCGGGTCCTTTTCGTGGTTTCGGTTTCGCGATTCACACCGCGAGCGGCACAACGGTTCCCGGCGGTACGTCGTTGTATCGGGCCGTGATCTTGTTCAGTTCCAGCTGGTAGTACATGGACTGCAGGCCGAAGACGAACGTGAGCAGAAGTCCGACGACCGAGCTGCACGTCGGCTGAAGGCCGGCCGCGCGTTGGGCGTCGGCGATGCGGTTTCCTGTGTTGTAGTAGCTGATCAACGGCGCGATGATGGTCCAGCCGAGGAGGAGCAGAACCAGCAGTGGTCCGACGACCGGCGGGTCGACCTTGCGTCGGTCGAAGTCCGCCATCTCACGGTGGATGAGGTAGTACCAGACGAAGTGGTAGATGCCGAGAGTGATGAGCGGCAACAGGATCCACACGACAACGGGGTTTCGCCGCTTCATCGCACTACCTTGAGCAACCGGACCGGTCATGATGCTCCCCCCAACCTTGTCGGACGCGACAGACGCCGCATGTCCGTGGACCACACGATTCTCCCACGTCGTTGGGTCCGTACGCGAGGTCTCGCTCCGTGCACGGCACTCACGCAGTCGCTGGTAGCACGTCGAACCCCATCCCGCACAACACCGTCCGGAGGTGTGAGTCGTAGAGCGCGTCCACACTCGAGACCAGGCGTGGCAAATTGCCGAACTGTTCGGAGACGAGAAAACCCAAGATCGACGCCCAGGCGTTGAGTCCTACCGCCGCTATGCGCAGAAGGTGTTGGCGGTCGATACTTTTCGCGAGAGCAGTCTCTTGCAGATCGAGCAAATAGGTCCCGAGATCGCCGGGCTCGAGCAGTTCGGGGATCTGGCACCGAGTCAGGTCTGCCGATCCGTTCTCGACCGCAGCGAGATAGACCACCATCGGTGAAAGTAGTGCGCGGCTTGCTGCCGGGCCGGTCACTGCGGCGTCGGCGTGAAAGCCGGCGATGGGGGTTCCGAAGATCAGCGCGAAATCGTGGGGGTGGGCGAGCGTCCACTGTCTGATTGCGTGGCCCATGGCCCACCACTGGGCCTGCAGATCATGTGGGTCCGCGTCGGTTCGAGCAGCGTCGATGGAGTCGCCGAGCGCGGTGTATGCGTCGATGCAGAGCGCTCCGATCAAGGCCGATTGGTTGTCGAAGTACCGGTAGATCGCCGCCGAGGACATTCCCATTTCCCGTGCGACAGCACGCAAGGACAACCCGCCCGGCCCGTGTTCGGCCAGATGCGCACGAGCCCGCGTCTTGATCTCGTCGACGGTCTCCTTACGTCGAGCTTCTCGACGCGATGGTGCAGCTGCTCCGCCCACTGTGACCACTCCTCCCGATCCTGTCTTCCCGTGCCCCGTTGACAGTCTAGGCAGACAGCGCCTACTGTGCGATCACCGATCGAAATGTTATCGGTGATTACATTGCGCTTCGCATCGATCGAAGGAAGTGGCGAACATGGCAGCTCAACCCGGTCGGCACACCGACGTAGTGCCCCCTTTCCGTAAACGCACGTTCACTGCGGCCGCCATGACGCGTGATGTCGGCACTCTTCTCAGGCGCGGACGCAGCCTTGTCACCGTCTGGACACCGACTGGCGTCGACCCGCTGCTGCGTGAGCAGGTCATGTTCGCCGTTGCGATGGTCAACGACTGCAAGTTCTGCGCTTTCATGCACGACGATGCCGCGATCACCTCCGGCGCGGACCGCGACGGATTGGCGCGGCTGGTCGGCTTAGATCCGGCCGACGCGACCGACGATGTCTTGATCGCGGTGGTGTGGGCGCAGAGCCGAGCGGCGAACGGTCTCGGTCGTGCTGACGAGGCCCTCGAACGTCGGATGGAAAACCGGTACAGCCCACAGCGAATCCGTGACCTCGATACCGTCGTTCGAGTCATGACGCTGCTGAACGTATCCGGCAATACCGCAGAAGCGCTGATTCGCCGGATGCGCGGGCATTCGGTACCGGGAAGTCGCGTGGTCGACGAACTGATTGTCGGGGGAACCTACTTGGTCGGGGCCGTTGTCTCGGCGTTGTCGTTGGCACTGCGACGGCGGGTGTCCCCGAAGAAGGTGTGGCACGAGTTCGATCGATTCGACGGTCGTGCTCTCACCGCGCAGGGCAGCGTGAACGGTCGTGTGGGTTCATGACGAAGCCCACGTGGGACGCCATAGTCGTCGGGTCTGGATTCGGCGGTGCGGTCACTGCAGCACGACTGGCAGAAGGCGGCCACCGGGTTCTGATTCTCGAACGTGGGGCATGGTGGGATGGCGACCGGGTTCCCGCATCGGGTCGGACGGGCCCATTGCATATGGTGCGAGGGATCCGATATTCCACTCGGTCACGCAGTATGTCTGTCGGAGTCCGCCGTCACGGACTGTACGAGCTACATCAGTTCGACCGGTTGACCTGTGTGGTGTCCAGCGGGGTCGGCGGCGGATCTCTCGTCTACACCGACATGCAGGTGCCACCACCGGACGCCTACCTCGACGCTTTCCCCGACTGCATCGACGCAGCCGAGATGCGGCCACATATCGACGCGGTCCGAACAATGCTCGCCCCACGTCCGGTTGCGCCGATTCCGCAGAAGGCGCGCGCATTCGACCGCGCCGTGACCGCAGCGGGACTGGGCCCGGTGCATTTTCCCGATCTGGCTCTCACGAGCCATCCCCATGGCAAACCGAGTAGGGCGACGATGGGAACGACCTACCTGCCGATGGCGCTGCGTCACGGAGCCGAGTTGCGGGCCATGAGTGAGGTCGTCGCCATGTCGCAGACACCCGACGGCGGATGGCAGGTGCGGTACCGAGACCACGAACGCGGTCGCAGCTATGTCGAATCTGCACCTCGATTGATCCTGTCGGCGGGAACGCTGGGAACGATGCGGCTCCTGTTCGACGCTCGCGACCGGCTCGGAACGCTGCCCCTTGTCAGCTCCGCCCTGGGACGTGGCTTCACCCCCAACGGGGACATGGTGACCGTGGTTCATCGGACCGCGCAGCGAGTCGATTCCGTTGCAGGACCGCCGATCACTGCGTATCTGACCGCGGAGGGCCGACGTGATTTCCTCACTGCCGAGGTGGGGCTTCGCCTGCACCACATGGCCCCGTCCGCCGCGGTGGCGAGATTGCTGCCACGAACTGCCCTGCTGATCGGTATGGGCGCGGACCGTATCGCGTCGGAGGCCACCTACGACGGGCGCAATCTTCACCTCGGCACCAACCGCGACGACGATTCCGAATTGTTCGAGAGACTCGCCGAGCACGCCACGGCGATCGCGTCGGGCTACCGGGCGAAACGCACGATCGTCAATGCGCCTTTCGGTCGCGGCAGCACGCGTCTGGCTTCGGTCCACCCACTCGGTGGAGTACCGATGGCCGAGTCGCCGACGAACGGCGTGGTCGACACCTCCGGGCAGGTTCACAACTATCCCGGACTTTTCGTCGCCGACGGGTCGATACTGCCGTCCGCGCCGGGCATTCCGCCCGCCATGACCATCGCCGCAATGGCCGAACGCATCAGCCACCAGATCCACCGATGCCCAGAAACCTCTGGGCTCTAGAACACCTGTCAGGAGAATCCGATGAAAGACAACACAATTCGCTTGCACAGCCTCGTCGACGCCACTGCTCCGATACCGACATCTCGTGACGGTCTCGGCTTCGCCGATCTGGCGTCGCTGATGAACGCCTCGCCGTCACCCGTCGTCCTTGCCGGCGACTACACCGGAAGAATAGTGTCTTTGATTGCTCTGCAACGACTTCCGGGCATGCTGCGCACTCCGATCACCTCCATCGTCGCGATGCTCGCGCGCCCGATATGGCGCGGCAAGAGATTCGACGGCAACACTGGAACCAACCTGTGGATCGGTCGCCGACGACCCCGCACATTCGGTGACTTCGCGATCACGACCGCCCAGGACGGGCACCACGCAGCACTGGACTACGACCAGCGTACGAACCCTCGGCCGGTTCGGCTCATCACCGGCGAAGCAGCTGCGATGGGGCCCGGGGTGTTCATTGCCGCGATGTACCTCACTGTCATGCGGCGACGCATCACGCTGATGTACTTCACTTTGGACCGGTGACCACGACGCGTGCCGTTCACCGTCGACTTGGATCGGACGATGCCTCGGTTGAATCTCGTCGCTCGGGGAATCATGTGTTGGTGGACGACGACAATGTTCTGGACGACGATGTTCTGGCTGTGTTTCGGCATGCATTCGATTGCGCGCGCAGCGGTGACGCCTCGTGGTTGCAGTCGTTTTTCGAGGCCGGAGGGTCCGTCGACCTGACCAACGACAAGGGCGACACACTGTTGATTCTGGCGGCGATCACGTACAACCAGGTGCGGTGAGCATGCTTCTGACGCTGGGGGCTGCGGTGGATCGCGTGAACGACAACGGTCAAACAGCGTTGGCGGCCGCGGTGTTTCGTCGGTCGACGCCCATTGTGAGGATGTTGCTGAAGGCAGGCGCGGACCCCGCAGCCGGGGCTCGATCGGCGCACGCAATCGCCCAGTACTTCGAGTTGGACGACATGGCAGCGATGCTGACCGAGCCCCAGTCGGGGTAGCCCTACTTCCTTGCCTTGGCCTTGGCTGCCCGCTTACGAGCAGGCTTGTCGGGGACCGAAGGCGGGATGTTCGACGCCATCACCGCGGGGGCACGATCCCAGGCCCGGTGCAATCCGACCGCAGCGAGCAACGCGTCGTTGAACGCTTTCACCGCTGTCTCGCCGATGACGACGCCTGCGTCGTCGGCACCGATTCCGGCCTGCTCGAGCAGTGCCGCTCCGTCGCCCCAGGCACCCATCGCTTTGCAATGACGGAATGCTTCCTGCAGCAGCAGGATCAGCTTGATGTCGTTCGTCGGCGTCGTTCCGCCCGCGACGACGAAGGCGTCGAACTCGATCGAACGAACTGTGAGGAATGTTCGCTCGACCACCTGAGTGCGCATGCCTTTGCCGAGGATGCTGCCGGCCGCAGCGATGACGTGCACTGTGGCACCGCGGCGCGCGGCTGCCGTCCGTAGCTTGCCGATTCCGGACAGGTCCGATCCGGCGTCGGCGATGACGCCGATCTTTCGTCCGGCAATCGGTCCCGGAGCCTCGACGATCTGAGACAGTGCGGGGGAGAGCAATACGTCCTCAGCGGGTGTGCCGACGGGTGCGGGTAGGCCGAGGCCGGCGGCGACGCGCTCGCACAGGTCGGCATCGACGTTCGAGAGAACCTCGAGTTCACGTTCCTTGATCGATTGCTCGAACACTTTGCCCAGCTCGAACGTGAATGCCTCGACGAGGTGATCCTGCTCGACCGCACTGAGGCTGCGATAGAACATGGTGGGCTGGGTGAAGTGGTCGTCGAAGGATGCGGGATTCGCTCGTACTGCGCGTCCCTCGATGAGGCGTTCGGTCTGCACGTAACCGTGGTCCTTCTCACTTGCTACCGCTGGTTCTCCGTCGTCGACGGAGTTGCTGAGGTACGGGGCAAGGCCGGTGTGAACGGCGTTCTGGTGCATGCCGTCTCGCAGCATGTCGTTGACAGGTGCATGCGGTCGGTTGATCGGCAGTTGCGAGAAATTGGGGCCGCCGAGACGCGTGATCTGGGTGTCCAGGTAAGAGAACAGACGCGCCTGCATCAGCGGGTCGTTGGTGACTTCGATGCCCGGCACCAGGTGGCCCGTGTGGAACGCGACCTGCTCGGTTTCGGCGAAGTAGTTCGTGGGGTTCGCGTCGAGGGTGAGCTTGCCGATGGGTTGCACCGGAACCAGTTCTTCGGGAACGATTTTCGTGGGATCGAGCAGATCGATGCCCTCGTAGGTCTCGGTGCCGTCGTCGGGCATGACCTGGATTCCGAATTCGTATTCCAGTGGGGCACCGGCCTTGATGCCGTCGGACATGTCGCGTCGATGGAAGTCCGGATCGACGCCCGCTGCGATCTGGGCTTCCTCCCACACCAGTGAATGCACTCCGGCGAGTGGCTTCCAATGAAATTTCACGAGCCTGGTCTCGCCGTTCTCGGCGACGAGGCGGAACGTGTGGACGCCGAAGCCTTCCATCGTGCGATACGAGCGCGGGATACCGCGATCGCTCATGTTCCACATGACGTGATGAGTTGCCTCGGTGTGCAGCGAGACGAAGTCCCAGAACGAGTCGTGTGCCGACTGAGCTTGCGGCAGTTCGATATCGGGCTGCGGTTTGCCGGCGTGAATGATGTCGGGAAACTTGATGCCGTCCTGGATGAAGAAGACGGGCATGTTGTTTCCGACCAGGTCGAAGGTTCCTTCGTCGGTGTAGAACTTGACCGCGAAACCGCGGGTGTCGCGGACGGTGTCGGCGGAACCACGCGATCCGAGAACGGTCGAAAATCGCACGAAAACCGGTGTCCGCTTGCCCTTCTGGGCCAGGAATCCTGCCTTGGTCACGGTCTTCGCCGACCCGTAGGACTCGAACGTTCCATGTGCGGCGGCACCGCGTGCGTGCACGACGCGCTCCGGAATTCGCTCGTGATCGAAGTGGGTGATCTTCTCGCGGAGGTGGAAGTCCTCGAGCAACGTCGGGCCGCGATCGCCCGCCTTGAGCGAATGATCGGTGTCGGGGAGACGTACGCCTTGCGCAGTCGTCAGGAAATCACCGGTTTGGGCTCTCGTATCGCGAGCTCCGGTCGGGCCGTTGGGTGCCGGCGACGATTGATCCGGGCGAGGGATGGGTGGCATGTTCGGCCTTCTTTCGTTGTGGGAGCTGTCAACTCGGACGTTCGTGGCCGATGGACGGTGGGCTTCGATGTCACGCGCTCCCCGGGTCGTCGTAGAACAAGCCGTCTCCGCGGACGATGTCGAACGCGAGGGAGGAGATCGAGCGGGCATCGGCGTAGGCACGGGCACGCAGCCGCGCGGTTGCCTCGTCGAGCGACACATGCAGACGTTCGGCCAACACACCGACTGCGATGTTGATGTCGGACCGAGCGAAGCGGAATGGGCCGTCGGGTGGGCGAAGTGTCGACTCGTCGAAGAAGTCCGGTCGGGCTGCGACTTCACTGACGACGATGTCACCGAGGGTCGAGGCTGCGGCCTGGGCAGCAGTGATCTGTTGTGCCGTCATAGTTCCGGACTTCTGGGTGTAGAGCTCGAGGACGCCGAGTCGAGCGCCGCCACTGAACAATGGGAACGCGTATACCCCGTGCACGCCGAGCTCCTGAAGAACTTCCGACGCGAACGATGGCCATCCCGTGGTATCGGGCCGGTGACCGATGTTCGGGTGCAGTTGCGGCACCCCGGTGACGAAGGCATCGATGCAGGGGCCCTCACCGGTGGTGAATTGGAGCTCGTCGATGCGGGCAGCTTCGGAGTTCGTGGCGTACAGCAGATCCCGAGCATCGGCATCGTCGGTGAGGATGGCGACCGCGGCTCCATCCACGCCGGCGTCGGTCACACACCTCTTGCTGACTCGTGCAACCCCCTCCAGATGGTGTCCGTACATCGATGCGCTGAAGCTATCGGAGTCCGGGGCGTGGGCGCGTCGGGACTCTTCCGTATTTTCTTCCTCGGCCACGTTGCCCTGCCTCTCTGTGTCAATCGAACCGCCACACCGGATCAGCGCACCCCGCGGATCTGTTTCATCGATCGGTCGGTGGCGTCCGGGATGTTCACGGAGTCCGGTTGTGTTCCTCCCGCAATTTGCGACCCTCCTCGACAGCCTGCGCATCCTTTTCGTCGTTCTTGTCCGAGACCCGGGTGTCTCGGGGCGGCAGTTGCAGGCGTTCTTCGGCGACGATGCCGGCCTGGAGTTGGCGGCCGCGTTCGAGTTCGGAGTCCAGTTCGGCACCGAACAGCAAGGCCAAGTTGGTGATCCACAGCCACAGCAGGAACACGATGGCTCCGGCGAGGGAGCCGTAGGTCTTGTTGTAGCTGGAGAAGTTGGCGACGTAGAAACCGAATGCGACGGTGGCGAGAATCCATACGATGATGCCGACCGCGGCACCGGAACTGATCCATTTGAACTTGGGCTGCTGCACATTCGGCGTTGCGTAGTACAGAATCGCGACCGCGAGTACCACCACGATCAGAACCAGCGGCCACCGTGCGATGTTCCAGATCGTCAGTGCGGTGTCGCCCAGTCCGACGGCGTCGCCCACAGCTTTGGCCACGGGGCCACTGATGGCCAGCATGACGGCGGCGAGCGCAATCAGGGTCAAGGCGATGAGCGTGACCAGAAGCATCACGGGGCGCAGCTTCCAGATGGGCCGTCCCTCGTCCACCTCGTACATGCGGTTCATCGCGCGGCCGAATGCGCCGACGTAGCCGGACGCAGACCACAGTGCGCCTGCGATACCGATGATCAACGCGAACCCGGCAGTGGGCGCTTGGACGAGCTGTTCGATGGTCGGACGCAACGTGTCGACAGCGGATTGCGGGCCGAGATCGCCGACGACCTGCAGGACGCCGTCGACCGTGGCCTGTCCTTGGCCGAACACGCCCAGCAACGACACGATGGCCAGGATGGCGGGGAAGAGCGAGAGCACGGCGTAATAGGTCAACGCGGCTGCAAGGTCGGTGCACTGATCCCGGGAGAACTCACGGGCAGTCTTCTTCAGAACATAGATCCACGACGGCTTGGTCAGATCGGCGGGAGAGTCCGCTTTGCGCGGGTCATCCGGATCTGCCTCGGTGGGTGCGGGTGATGCTGCTGAATCGGCCATGGCGGTCGCATACCCGGGGTTTTTCCCCGGAAACCGGGAAATGGGACCGCCATGACGGTCGTTCGATGCGTCGTCAGTTCACTTCGTTGCGCTCGTGCTCGGTACGCGACTCGAGGTCGTTGTCGTCGAGATGCTTCGGCGTCTTGGCGTGCTCTTTGTGGTCGGGGTGAGCTTCCTCGGTGGGGATCATGACGTCGTCGAGGGTCGGTTCGTTGTTTTCAGTCATGGTTATTCGATGCCCGGGAGAATGGCGGCTCAAACTCCTGAGCCAGTGTGGTTTCGATCGAAGTGCAGGGGGCACTTCGACTGTGGTCGATTTTCGGAGGTAGAGATGCGAACTGTAGTGATCGGCGCGACCGGCAATGTCGGCACCGCCCTGCTACGAAGGCTCACCGACGAGCATCCGGGCAATTCCATTCTCGCCGTAGCGAGGCGTCCGCCGAGCCTCAATCCTTTTGCCGAGCAGGTCGACTGGGTTCCGCTGGATCTCACCGGCGAACACGCACCGTACGAGCTACGCGCGTTGTGCCGCGGCGCAGACGCAGTGGTTCATCTGGCCATCGCCTTCCAGCCGATGCGTGATCGCGATTATCTGCGGGCAGTCAACGTCGATGCAGTGCGGACGGTGGCAACGGCCTGTGCGGACGCAGGAGTTCCCCATCTGGTGCACATGTCTTCCGGCGGGGTGTACGCACCAGGGTCCTACGGCGAAAAGGTCGACGAGTCGTGGCCGAGAACGGGGGTGTCTTCGTCGACCTACAGCATGGACAAGGCTGCCGCCGAGGATGTGCTCGACGAGTTCGAGGCAGCACATCCCGACGTCGCGGTCGCTCGAATCAGGCCGGGTCTGATCGGCCAGTACGAGTTCGGGAGTGCGCTGTTGCGTTACGCCCTGCCCGATCTCGTGCCGTCGGCAATCGTCGATCATCTGCCGATCCTGCCCATCGACAGGTCGTTCGCCGTTCCCGCCGCACACAGCGACGATGTCGCCGATGCCATTGTGCGAGTTCTGGATGGGCGTGCAACCGGGCCCTACAACCTCGGCGGCCCGACGCCCGTGCGAGCCCACGACGTGGCCGACGCGTTCGGTGCGCGCATCGTGCCCGTGCCCTCTCGGGTGTTGTCCGCTGCTGCGCGCCTCGGCTTCGAGACCCACGTGTCCGCAGTGCATCACGGTTGGGTCGATCTCGCGTTCGCCACCCCGATGTTGAACACCGACCGCGCTCGACGGGACCTGGACTGGACTCCGCGAATCGATGGTCCGGACGTGGCCCGAGAGGTCATTCGGGGTATGTGCGACAACGCGGGTGCGTCCACCACGTCCCTGCGCTCGCGTACTGCGAAGGACCGCCTGCGAGCGTTCGGTCGACGGGGATTCATTTCTCGCGCGAAAAGGCCGTGAACAGGACATGTTCGACGCCGGGGCAGGTGTAAATTCCCGCCCATGGCATGTCGAATCAGTGAATTGGTACTCGAAGGTCGCGATCCCGAGGCCTTGGCATCGTTCTGGTGTGAGGTGTTGGACTTCGTCGTATTGGACAGGGAGGGTGACGGTTCCGTCGAGATCGGTGCGCGCGACGGTTTCGGCGGCTCGCAGCCGACCATCATCTTCATCCCCAGTGAGAATCCCGAGCCGGCGAAACCTCGACTGCACATCGACGTCAATGCAACCGATCGAGATCAGGACGCCGAGCTCGAACGACTGCTCACTCTCGGTGCCCGACGAGTGGATATCGGCCAAACCGGCCAGGAATCGTGGCACGTGCTGGCGGATCCGGAAGGCAACGAATTCTGTTTGCTGCGTCCAAGACTCAGTCCTGTATGACGGTACTGTCCTGGCGGTGATCGGCACCCGTCGACCGTCTGGACCAGTAGCTGGCCAGCAGCGATCCGGATACGTTGTGCCACACCGAGAAGATCGCCGCGGGGAGTGCTGCAGCGGGTGAGAAGTGTACTGAGGCCAGTGCCGCTGCCAAGCCCGAGTTCTGCATACCGACTTCGATGCTGATCGCACGACGGCTGGCGACATCGAGTCCACATGCCCTACCGATTCCGTAGCCCACCGCGAGGCCCAGCGAGTTGTGCAGCACGACGGCAACGACGATGAGGGCACCGATCGACAGCAGGGTCGGCGCGCTGGCGGACACCACGAGGACAACCACAGCGGTGATTCCGGCGACCGAGACGAGCGGCAAGGCGTCGAGCATACGATCGATGATCTTCGGGAACAGAAGTCGCAGTACAACTCCCAGTACGACGGGTACCAGCACGATCTGCAGGATCGAGACGAACAATCCGCCTGCATCGACCGGCAGGTATTCGCCGGCGAGCCATAGAACCAGCAGTGGTGTGAGTATGGGCGCGAGGAGTGTGGACACCGACGTCATCGCCACCGACAGTGCGGTGTCACCCTTGGCGAGGTAGACCATCACGTTCGACGCCGTACCTCCGGGGGCGGAGCCGACCAGCACCATCCCGGCAGTGAGCGCAGCGGACAGACCCAGGACATTCGCGATACCGAGACCGAGGAGCGGCATCGCGATGAACTGCGCTGCGACGCCGAGCAGCAGTGCCCATGGGCGGCGTGCCACCACGGCGAAGTCGGAGAGCCGCAACGTCATTCCCATGCCGAGCATGATGACCGACAACAACCACGGAACCGCGGGTGTCCCGCCGCTGAACGTGTCGGGGGTGATCAAGGCCAGAGCCCCCGCCGCGACGACGATCAGGGCAAACCATTTGCCGGTGAATTCGCTCACGGTCTTCAGCTGGGGTATGTGGAGACTCCAAAGGTGGTGGTCGAGGCGTCGGAAGTCTAGCCCGATTCTGTACTCGGACTGTTCCAGTAGCCGAAAAGCCTTGACCGGCCGGTGCTCACGTCGGTGGCGCGATGGTCGTCGACAACTCCAGCAGATGTGTGCGGGTGAGCGTGTGTGCGCGTTGCTCATCGCGTGCGGCGATTGCCTCGACGACGTGCGTGTGGGCGTCGTGGTCTGCGTCCTCTCCGAACGCGCCCTTGATCTTCAGCATGTCGATCATGGCGGTCCGTAGCCGTGGGGCCATGGAGTCGAAGAGTTCGAGCAGGATGTCGTTGTGCGACGCGACCACGATGGCGCGGTGAAAAGCCATGTCCGCCTCCACCAGAACGACCGCGTCGGCGCGGGCGGTGTTGCGTAGCTCGAGTGAGCTACGGATGGCGTCGAGGTCGGTGGGAGTGCGTCGGGCTGCGGCGAGAGCTGCTGCCTCACCTTCGATGGCGAGGCGGGCCTCGAGGACGACGGTGATGTGTGAGCGCTGGAGAACTCTGTCCCAGTCCGTCCGCGCCTCGTCGAGCGATTCGACGAAGACTCCGGATCCCTGCCGGGTGACGAGAATTCCGCGCCCCGCCAGTTGTCTGATGGCCTCGCGCATCGTCGATCGGCCGACGTCGAACATGGGGGCAAGGGTGGTTTCACCTGGCAGTTTGGTGCCGACCGGCCACTCACCGGACTGAATTTTGGCATGCAACAGTTCGGCGGCCTGATCGGCCAACGAGGTTCGGCGTATCGCGGTCACAAACGAAGACTACTCCTCAGCTTGTCTGAGGAGTGATGCTACATTGCTCGCATGCGTACAGATTTCCCCACTCTGTCCACTCCCGCCGGACCCGTTCCCGCCGGCGCGCCCACCTGGAATCAGCAGCGGCACTCCCAGATGCCGTCGCATCGTTACCGTGACGTCTACGCCAAGGTCGACATTCCGCTGACCCGGCGTCGCTGGCCGGAGCGACGGTTGACCGAGGCGCCGCTGTGGGTGCCGGTCGATCTGCGCGACGGCAACCAAGCGTTGCCCGAGCCGATGGATCCTGCCCGCAAAAAACAGTTCTTCGAGTTGATGGTTGCGATGGGCTACAAGGAAATCGAAGTCGGGTATCCCTCGGCATCGCAGACCGATTTCGATTTCGTGCGGCTGCTGGCACACACCGATCTGGCACCCGACGACGTCACCGTGGTCGTCTTCACCCCGGCTCGACGCGACCTGATCGAGCGAACCGTGGAGTCGATCCGCGGAATCACCAACGACGTCGTGATCCACATGTACACCGCCACGGCTCCTACGTGGCGCGAGGTCGTGCTCGGCCGGGAGGCCAACGAGCTTCGCTCACTGATACTTTCGGGCGCAGCCGACGTTCTCGAACTTGCCGGCGACCTGCCCAACGTGCGATTCGAGTTCTCACCCGAGGTCTTCAATCTCACCGAACCCGACTACGTCCTCGATGTCTGCGATGCAGTGACGACGCTGTGGGACGCGACGCAGCAGCGGCCGGTCATCCTGAATTTGCCTGCCACAGTGGAGGTCGCGACGCCGAATGTCTATGCGGACCAGATCGAGTACATGAACGACAACCTTGCGCGACGAGACAGCGTGATCCTGTCGGTGCATCCACACAACGACCGCGGGACCGGCATTGCCTGCGCCGAGCTTGCTGTCCTGGCCGGGGCGCAACGGGTGGAGGGCTGCGTGTTCGGTAACGGCGAGCGCACCGGAAACGTCGACATCGCCACTCTCGCATTGAATTTGCACGCTCAGGGTGTCGATCCGATGATCGACTTCTCCGACATCGATCAGATTCGACGCACCGTCGAATACTGCAACCAGCTCGAGATTCACCCGCGGCATCCGTATGTCGGCGACCTCGTGCACACCGCCTTCAGCGGTACGCACCAGGACGCCATCAAGAAGGGTTTCGTCGAGCATCGCACTCGGGCGCTGAGCGAAGGCCGCTCCGAGCGCGACATCGAATGGCGGGTGCCGTACCTACCGATCGACCCCAGCGACATCGGTCGCTCCTACGACGCGGTCATTCGGGTGAATTCGCAATCGGGCAAGGGAGGTATCGCCTATCTCCTCGAAACCAACTACGGCATCGAACTTCCGCGTCGCCTGCAGATCGACCTCGCCCGGCATGTGCAGGCCCGCACGGATTCGATCGGCACCGAACTGTCGGCCGAGCAACTCTGGGACGTCTTCCAGGAGGTGTACATCGGTGTCGCCGAACCCGGCGTGACCCTGATCGGTTTCGACTCTCACGACGACGACGGGTCCGCCGACACCTGCATCACGTTGAAGATCGACGGCACGTCCTTCGAGTCTTCACACGCGGGAGTCGGACCCGTCGAGGCACTCGTCGACGCGTTGTCTGCTCATGGCAGGCACGTGGACATCCTCGGTCTGACGCAGACGAGTGTGCGAGCCGGCAACGACAGTGATGCGGTGTCGATGCTCGAATATCGCACTGCCACTGGGTCTCGATGGGCGGCAGGGATCGATCGCTCCGTCCTGTCCGCCACCCTCGACGCGGTCCTTCGCGCGGCCAACGCGTCGACCTAGCGGGACGGCCACTCACCGCCGTTGACGGCGAATGTCTGGGCGGTGATCTGACGGGCGCGATCGGAGGCCAAGAACTCCACCATCTCGGCTATGTCCCGTGGTGCTCCGGCGCGTCCGGTCATGGCGGATGCGGCCATACCGTCCTTCGCGTCGTCGGTCAGGACGTCGCGGAAGAATTCGGTGTCGGCAATGTAGCCGGGTGCAACAACATTCGCGGTGATGGATCGCGAACCGAGTTGCCGTGCGAGGTCGATGTTCCACGACGCAATGGCGGCCTTGGCCGCGCCGTACGAGCCCGATCCTTTGTCTGCGGCGATCGACCCGATGGTGACTATCGCACCACCGTCGTTCATTCGCGGAAGGAGGCCGGTGGTCATCAGGACGGCCGTGAGCACATTGGACTCGAAGTTCGCTCGCCACGAATCGGCAATGTCGCTCAGGCCGTTCGGCGGTGTGCGGTCGAAGTCGGTGTTGCCGCCGGCGTTGTTGACCAGTACGTCGACCGGCCCGACTGCTGCTGCGAACTCCGTCACGGCCTCTGCATCGGTTGCATCGACCGAAGTCGCTTCGACGTTTCCGGCAATGTCTCGGGCGGCGTGTTCGAGAGCGGTCTGCCGTCGGCCTGTAATGATCACGCGCGCACCGTCTTCTGCGAAGCGGGTTGCTATCGCGCGTCCGATGCCGGTGCCGCCTCCGGTTACCACGACTGTTCGTGTCACTTCGATCTCCTCGACGTTGTAGACTTCGTTTAGACCTAAACGAAGCTACAGCACATGACAGCGGGGAGCGAACAGTGACCGATCTCGATCCGGATGATCCCATCGACGCGATAGCGATGGCGTGGACGAAGGAGCGCCCGGATACGCCGGTCGACTCGATTGCCATCGTGACTCGTATTGCTCACGTAGCCAAGCTGTTCGGTGACGATCGGTCGCGTCTGCTGAGGCAGTCCGGAGCCGACTCGGCCATCCTCGATCTGTTGTCGACGCTTCGCCGAGCCGGGCCTCCGTACCGTCTCAGCACCAGGGATCTCGCCGGCGCGGCGCTCGTCACGGCTGGGGCGATCACCCAACGCGTCGATCGTGCGGAGCAGCAGGGTCTGGTCGTCCGTCATCCCCGTTCCGATGGAACACGGCAGGTCGACGTCGAACTGACCGAATCCGGCCATCGCACAGTCGAACGCCTCGTGGACGAGGTACTGGGACGGGAGGCGGAGCTGCTCGAGAACCTCACTGCTCGGGAGAAAGAGCAGTTGGAATCGCTACTGCGACGACTGCTCGGGGAAATGCATGACGTGCTCGGCAGTGATCGTCGTCCACCGCATGTCGGTGGCTGATCAGCGCAACATGTCGAGTATTCGGGGCAGGGCGTCGTCGACGGTTGCGGCAATGACGTCGTAATGAGTGGCACCGGGTACAGGCAGGTAGGTCACGTCGCCGATGCCCTGTGCCACCAGTTCCGCCGCGAGGGCGGTCGTCAGAGCCGGCGGCACGACGGTATCGGCAAGCCCCTGCTCGATGGTCACTGGCCGTGTGTAACCGGTGGTCGGCACGGATAGGTAGTCGCGGATAGCCGAGGTCATGGTGGGGTCGGAGAGCGATCGAGCGAGGAGCTGTTGTGGTGCAACGCCACTGGCCTTCTGTCGTAGGTCGCTGATGCAATTGTCCTCTGCATGCGCCAGGTAGTCGCGCCCCAGTTCGCTCAGATAGCTGTTCACGTCGAGATCCGGCCGAGAATCCCTGAGCCCGTACAGGACGTAGATCAGAGTGGCCGTGATGTTGTCGAGTGGTGCGATGCGAGGAGTGGTGGGAGAGAGCAGCGGAAGGACGGCTTCGAGGTTCGACGACGGTGCGAACGACATCACCCCGCGAAAGTCCGACCGTTCTCCGTAGATGTCGGCGCGAGCCCCGGTGGTGAGTGCTGCTGCGCCGCCCTGAGAGTGTCCGGCGGCAACCCAGGTGCGCGACAGCTCGGGAAGTTCGTCTGCGGCAGCGCTGACGATGTCGGTGACGGCGTTCGCCTCCGAGATGCTGTTCAGGTAATGGTGGGCGTCGGTGGTTCCGAGTCCGATGTAGTCCGTCGAGACAACGGCTGTGCCGCTTCGCAGCAGCTGGGTGAGCAGGGGCTTGGACAGTGCGACGGCCATGGGGTCCTCGGCGGCCCCGTCGTCGAGTGCTGTGCTCATGGCGCATGAATCACCCACGCCGACGGTCCCTTTGGCCCACGACACGACCGGCCATCCTCCCGGTGGTGGTGTGCCGGAGGGGAGGTAGACCTGTCCGCGGGCAATCGCGGCGCGCCCGTGCTCGTCGGTGGTTGCGTAGGACAGTGCGTAACCCGCTGCGGCACCGTCGATCAGCCGCGGAAGCACATCGATGGACGTTGCCGGTGCCGCGTCGGCGATGGGGGTGAGAAGTCCCGCGCCGCCGAACACTGCCACCGCTGCAGGCAGAATCAAGATGGTGCGAATCTTCATGGCTTCCTTCGGTTCGACCGTCCATGGCGACGTTCTGCCCGAACCCGCCCCGCAGGCAGAGTACACAGGGGCGCAGCTGAAACTGGTCTGAATAGAACGAGACCAATCGGACTTGTTCTGGCAGAATCGACAACTACGCCGGGGTGCGGCCGCAACCGAAGGACGACCAAAACATGACGTCACCGTGAACAAGCTCTCGACGGTGGCACTGCTGATCCTGTTGGGTGCAGCCGGAACGTTCAATGGAATGTCGTTGACCTCCGACCCCACCGGGCGGTCGCTGGGCTTGGATGTCGACATGCTCCCTGCGTGGCATACCTGGGACTACCGCATCTCCGGGCTGTTCGTGTTGATCTTTCTCGGACTCGGATCGTTGATCTCGGTTGCTGCTGTACTCGTCGATGCGTACGACGCTCCGACGTGTGTCGTGTTCGTGGGGTTGGTGACCATCGGGTGGGTGGTGTGGCAGATCCTCGTACTCGATATCGACGCGCCCCGCGCCCAAATCCCCCTCACCCTGTTGGGGGTCGCGTTGACCATCCTCGCGATCGGCCAATTCCGCGCGCGTGCCCGCGACCGCAGCCGGCAGTAGTTACACGCCGACTGATCCGAGGAGCGCGTCTCCCGGATCGACGACCGCCACGACGGCAGCTACGAAGAGCAGCGCCATCCCGATCGTCATCAGCGCGCCGAGTGAACCGAGGGTGACGAACATTCGACGGTGAGCAGCGTCTGTCGTGTCCGTCGCCGCGTACCGACGGAACGCGATCACGGTTCCGGCACCGACAACGGCGATCACCACACCCGTCGCGACGATCACCGCCCAGTTGTAGTGCTCGACCTGCGTGAGCAGCTCGAGCAGAGGCGGCCTCGTATCTCCGCTCTGCACACCGTTGTCGATCAGTGACTGCGCCGCCTTGCCGTCCGCGTTGTCGTCGGAGAGCATCGGAAGCAGCGCGACGACGGGAGCGACCGTCGACTGGATGTTGATCACGGCCACGAACACCGAAAACAGTGACAGCACGGTCGAAGTACTCGCAGCGATTACGTAACCCATGCCGGCAGTCAGAGATCGCCTCCACAGCGTCGCTGCCAGCAGGCCCAGAACGGCGGTCAACAGCACCGAGATGACGATCTTGATGGCGTGCCACGCGAACCAGTAATCCACCATCTCCGCCAACCCGGGCGGAAAGGTGCGAACGCCGCTGCCCCAGTACTCGACCAATCCGCGGCCCAGCAGCTCGCCCATGGCGGACTGATCCTGGAACTGGGGATAAGTTCCGCGCAGCAGAGCGGCCGGTCCGAGAACGAACGCGGCTACCAATAATGCCCCTGCACATGCCAACAGAACGATCGACCAGCGGCCGCGGTGGAGGGGCTCACTCATTGGGTGACTCACGGACGAGAGTCAATCATCGTGGGGCCGGGCGCACATCACTCTGTAGGACTAGATCGAGGCGCAGCGGGCCACCGA
Organism: Rhodococcus sp. Leaf233; assembly: GCF_001426165.1. Classification (NCBI taxonomy): domain Bacteria; kingdom Bacillati; phylum Actinomycetota; class Actinomycetes; order Mycobacteriales; family Nocardiaceae; genus Rhodococcus; species Rhodococcus sp. Leaf233. Next base: position 63,366 of record NZ_LMRO01000012.1, on the reverse strand, counting down.
TTGTCCCGAAGTTCACCGAAACGGCGGCCTGTGGTCCATACTCTCGCTATGGTCAATGTAAGTGTGACGACGAGTAACGTCATTGCTCAGTCGGAAAGCGGAGGCGCGGCGCTGGATCAGGTCTTCGGTATGACGGCAGCCGCGGCCGTCGTGTCGTTGTTTCTGCTGTACCTGGCATTCATGCACCGCACTCGCCGCATCACGTGGTTGGCGAGGCTGGCGGACTACGCGGGATCGAAACTGAACTTGCCCGGCTGGGCGGCGTTGCCGCTCGTCCTGTTCGTTTCGACGATCCTGACGGCATTCTTCGGGTTCATCTGGGACGTCAGCCTGCACATCGGACGAGGGCGCGACGAGGGACCACTGGCCAACCCGGCCCACTACTTCATCCTGGTCGGCTTGTTCTTCCTCTTCATCGCGGGCGCGCTTGCGATCATCCTGCCGCTCGACGAGAAGCCCGGTCGTGCGGCCGTCAAGATCACCCGCACCTGGTACGCGCCCACCGGCGGTCTGCTGATCGCGGGCAGTGGTCTGTATGCGCTCATCGGTTTTCCGTTGGACGACATCTGGCACCGCATCTTCGGCCAGGACGTCACGCTGTGGGGGCCGACTCACCTGATGCTCATCGGCGGTGCCGGACTGTCTCTCATCGGAGTCCTGCTGCTCGAGCACGAAGGCAGACTGGCGCTCGCCGCCGCACAGCAGACGTCCCCCGACGAGGTGGACGAGACTGCGCAGGGGCCCAGACGCTCGGTGTTGTCCTGGATTCTCAAGGCCAGCGCCTTCGGTGGTCTCCTCATCGGACTGTCGGTGTTCCAGATCGAATTCGACTTCGGAGTCGAGCAGTTCCGGTTGGTGTTCCAACCGATGCTCATCGTCGGTGCCGGCGCGTTCGCACTCGTCGCCGCACGACTGGTCGTGGGACGGGGCGCGACTCTGTTCGTCGTCGCATTCGCCGCCGTCATTCGTGAGCTGACGGCATTCGTCGTCGGTCCCGTTCTGGGTGAACCGCACAACGTCTTCGCGCTGTTCCTCGGGATCGCGGTGGTGGTCGAACTCGTCGGTCTCACTCCGATCGTGGTGCACAGACTTCGATTCGGAATGCTCGCTGGATTCGCTGCCGCAACCGTGGGCCTGTGGCTCGAATCGTTGTGGATCGATGCGGTATTCGTCTACCCGTGGCCGACGTCGATGTGGGTCGAGGCACTCGCGATGGCAGTACCCGTCGGCGTAATGTGTGGGCTGACGGCGGGACTGTTCGCGCAACTGCTCAGCGGGGACGGGCTGCCGGCACCTGCCGTCCGGCGCACGATCGTCGTCGCGTTGGTGCTCGTCCTCGGCGGCGCGACAGCCAACGGATTGATGATCGACGTACCGGAAAACGCAACGGCGACGGTCACTCTCGCCGATGCCGCGCCGCAGGACGGTGGCCGCATGGTGACGGCGACGGTCCGTCTCGATCCGGCCGATCTGGTGTCCGACGACCCCGAGTGGGTGGCGATCCTGGCATGGCAGGGAGCCGGTGACACTCTTCGTGGTCTGGTCGTCGATCGTCTCGAACGGACCGGGCCCGGCATGTATCAGTCGACCCGTCCGGTACCGGCGCACGGAACGTGGAAGACGTTCCTGCGTATCCAGGACGGTCGAACGTTGACGGGAACACCGATCTTCATGGCGGCCGATCCCGGCATCGGCGCATCCGAGGTCTCGGCCGACGCCCAGTTCACACGGCAGCTGCAGAGCGAGACCGCGCTGCTGCAGCGGGAGCGGAGCTTCGATCACCCGGCGTGGCTGTTCGGTGCCGCATCACTGGTTGTGCTCGTCTGCACTCTGGCATTGATCTGGGCTCTGTCATGGGGCGCAGTGCGCATCAGTACCGAGACCCCGGGAGCGTCGGTGTCACGCAGGACGCTGGATTCGAGCTCCGTATGACGGCAGCATCCGACGTCGTCTATCTCGCCGATCATTCTGTGGTGCTGGCCATTCCGGCGGTCGCGCCTGCGTTGATCATCGTGGCCGCGGTGCTGTACGTGGTCAGGAAGGACCGCCGGGCGGAGCGCGCAGAGAAACTCGAACAAGAAGGAGAGCACTGACATGGGACCGTCGCGACTGCGGGCAGCGATCATCGGGTGTGCAACGGTGGCGCTGGTGGCCGGCTGCGGATCGTCGTCCGGCGGTACCTCGCCCACCGCGGCAGAACCGGTGCCCAGCACCGACTCCACCGCGTCTGTGTCCGCGCAGCCCGATACCCTGCGGATGAATCTGTCGATCAATGGCGGGACGGTCGAACCGACCAATCAACGCCTCGACGCCTCTGTGGGGCAATTGATTTCGATGTCGATCAGCAGTGATATCACCGACGAACTGCACGTGCATTCGGTTCCCGAGCACACCTTCGAGATCGAGCCAGGCAAAGATCAGGTGTTCACGTTCACCGTCGATGTACCCGGACAGGTGGATATCGAACTGCACCACAGCGATCGCACTGTCGCCACGCTCGTCGTTCGTCCGTGATTCTCGCCCACGGCCTCGGCGGGTCGACCGATCTGCCGATTCCTGTCACCTACGCCCTGATCGGAGGGGCGTGGGCGCTGGCGGCGTCGTTCGTGCTGCTGTTGTTCGCGTGGCGTCGCCCCAGGCTCGACCCCACGACCGTCGTCGTGGCGTTGCCGCGGACGACGGTGGTGGCCGATTCGGCGATCGTCCGGGGTCTCGTCGGGACCTTGTCGGTGCTGCTGGCGGGCACTGTCGCCGCAGCATCGGTGTGGGGGCCACAGGATTCCAGCAACGCGTTGCTCGGCACCTTCTACGTTCTGGTGTGGGTGGGCATCGTTCCAGCATCGCTGGTGTTCGGGCCGTTCTGGCGAATCGTGTCTCCGATGCGGGCACTACACCGCGTCGTGTGCGGACTGTTGCGTCGTCCGACGTCGGCGGCGATAGTCGCCTACCGTCGTGAATGGGGCTGCGTACCAGCCGTTGTCGGACTCTTCGCGTTCGTCTGGCTCGAACTGGCTTCACCCGACTCGGGCTCGGTATCGGCTGTTCGTCTGTGGTGCGGGGTGTACGTCGTGGTGATGGCAGTCGGTGCGGCGATCTTCGGCGACGAATGGTTCTCTCGTGCAGACCCTTTCGAGGTGTACAGCGACACCGTATCTCGGTTGTCTCCACTCACCCGAGATGCCGCGTCCGGCCTGCTGGCGCTGCGGTATCCGCTCGACGGTGCGGTGAGCCTGCCGGTGCAGCGGGGCACGGTGGCCGTGCTCGCCGTTCTGCTCGGGTCCACCGCCTTCGACAGCATCGGGCAGATACCGGCATGGCGTTCGTTGGTCGACGATTCCGCTCTCGGATCGGTGCCGACGAGAACTCTCGGGTTGATTGCCGTGATCTGCGTTGTCGGAGTGGCGTTCTGGAGTGCTGCCCGTGCCACCGGGGGAGTGTCGCGTGTTCGCCGTGCCGCGCTACCTGGCCTGCTCGCCCATTCCCTGATCCCGATCGTGGTGGGTTACATGACGGCTCACTACCTCACGTACTTCGTCGAAAAGGGGCAGCAGACAATCATTTCGCTGTCGGATCCGCTGGGCAATGGTGCGAATGTACTGGGGCTGCGGGATGCATCGGTCTCCTACGTCCTGTCGAATCACCCGTCGGTCGTCGCCGGCATCGCCGTCCTGGCGGTCGTGGTGGGGCACCTGGTGGGCATCACCCTCGCCCACGACGCCTCGCTGCGAACACTGCCGAAAGAGCACGCGGCTACCGGACAACTCGCCATGATGGTCGTGATGGTGCTCTACACGTTCGGTGGATTGTTCCTGCTGTTCGGTGCGTGATCGGGCCGCCCGTGAAACGAGGATTGTCCGAAATTCGTAATTATGACGGGGCAGGAACGCTACTCTTCCTGCACGATGTGCACTGTGGACCGCCCGATACCCAAGCGAGAGAAGCGGGTGCGCCCTCCCGGAAAAGTCCTGGCCGCTATCACTTTCCTGTTGTGCGCGGCGGCGTTGTTCGGGTCGATGAACTACTGGCCTGTTGCCGGGCGAGTCTTCAACCTGCTCAATTTCGTTGTCTTCGTTGCAGTTGCGCTGATCCTCCTCGTCGTGGGCGTCGTCTGGTGGTACAAGACTGTGAAGTACCTACGGTCAGGGCAGCCGTGGTCGCGGATGATTGCCGTGGCACCGGTCATCGTCGTGATCGGACTGGTTCTGGCGCTCACCATTCCGGAGCCATCGTTCGAGCGGTCGAAGCCGAAGTTCGACGCGTTGGTCGCGACCCTTCCGGCCACCGGACCAGTGTTCGAGTACAGCATCTCGGTCGACGCGTTCGACGTCAGTGTCAGCCGCGGGCTGCACCAGACCGAGGTCTATTTCATCGACCTTGATACTGCGTTTTTCAGCTACATTTCCGGCTGGATCTTCTCTCCGGACGGTCCGCCTCAACCACGATCATCGAGCGAAGAGCTCGACTACACCAGCCTGGGCGGGCCCTGGTACGAGTTTTCACTTACCTTCGACTTCTGACCTGTGAGGGGTCTGCGTTCTGGTCGGTCCGCGCCGGACTCTGACAATCGTCGCAGCGGCCAACATCAACCCGGCGAGTGTCATGAAGTCGGACTCGGTGAGACCTCTCTCTGCGTCGACCACGTACAACGTTCTGCCTTCGATGGGGGCGTTGAAGAACAGCCACAGCACCGAGACGACGCCCAGTGATATCGCCGCGGGCCACGACGGCCTGGCCAGAGACCATGCTGCTGAGGCGAATACGGCGTTCATCAGAACGAGGGCATGGAACGGATCGATAGATGGCACCGGTACATCGTGGCAGACTCCCGATGCTCGGTTGGCATCTACGCCGGGCCGACAAACGTCAGTCGGCGGTCACGGCCATCGGGTATGGGTGGTCGGAGTCGGACTCGTAGCAGATTGCGAACGGCTTGTTGGTGACGAACAAGAAGGTGACGTCGTTGTGCTCTGTCGCACCGTGTTCCATCCAACCGCCCTCTGGAAACCACACCCAATTGCCCGGCCCGTATTCGCCTTCGTGGGTCTTCAGGATGCCGTCCAGGACGTACATTCCGTGTGCGCACGGGTGCGTGTGCCAGGTATTGGTGAAACCGGCGGCATAGCGTAGGAGCATCACTTGCATGCCCGTGTCGGGATCCGCAAACAGTGACTTGAAAGGAATTTCCGCACCGATCTGCGAGACCGTCAGTGTCTCCCATGACATTCGATTGGAGTCGGCAACTTCGAGAGATACCTTGTTCGTCGGCTGTGTCATATGTTCCCCATGGTCGATAGTTGAGTCTGGTTCCCGCATTCGGTCGCCACGAAAGACAAGTGGTGCTCACGGTCCAGCTAGCAAGGAATCTACGACCACCTTGTTGCTGGTTGGTTTCAGGCGGAATATAGGAAATCGCACCGCGTAACCACGTGGTTAATCTCGATTCGGCGGAGGATCCGGCTCGGTCCGAGACGGAGGGGACCGCACCGACCGTCGCGCCAGTAGTGTCGACGTTCGTGACGATCAACCCTGGAGTCGGTGGTGCGTCGGCGCGAGGTCGACTACGAGACCTTCCGTCGGTGGTCAAGCTGGTGCTGGCTTCGATGGTGTTGTTCAATGTCGGCTTCTATTTGGTGGTTCCGTTTCTCGCGGTGCATCTGTCCGAGGAGCTCGGATTCGCGAGTTGGATCGTGGGTCTCGTGTTGGGTCTGCGCACGTTCAGTCAGCAGGGCATGTTCTTTCTCGGCGGCAGTATCGCCGATCGCTTCGGGCGTCGACCGGTCATTCTGTGGGGCATAGCAATACGCATCGTCGGTTTCGTTGTGCTGGCAATTGCGAGCAGCCTCCCCGCAGTGATCGTCGGGATTCTGCTGATCGGTTTCGCCGCAGCACTGTTCGCGCCTGCGGTGGAGTCCGCCAACGCCGACATCGGTCGACAACTCGAAGACTCGAGCGTCATCAAACGCACCGAACTGTTCGGCTACGAGCAGATGAGTAGTCGGCTCGGGACCGTGCTCGGGCCCGCGTTGGGGGCGGTGCTCCTGGTGTTCCCGTTCTCGGCCTCCGCCGCCGTGGCCGCAATCTTGTTCGCCGGCATGTGGATCGGGTTCTACTTCCTGTTCCCCAAGACAATCGAAACGGGCAGTGTCGTCGGCACTTCAATCACCCGGGTCTGGCGTGTGGTGTTGGGCAATCGACGCTACGTCGTCCTGGCCGCGCTGTGCAGCGCACAGTTCGTCGCGCTCGCTCAGCTGTATCTGATGCTGCCCGAGCAACTCTCACTACGCATCGGCTCGCAGGATCTGCTCGGCTGGTTCTACGTCGGGGCAGCGGTATTGGTGATCGTCGGTCAACGGCCGATGGTGGCGGTCGCCGCACGGATGGGATCGCGGGCCGCAACAACCATCGGCTTGGCCGTCATGTCGGCGTCGTTCGTTATTCCGGCGCTAGGGCCAGGTACCATGACCGACTCGGTGTGGCCGTACGTGCAGATTGCAGCGTGGATTGCACTACTGCATCTGGGGCAGATGTTGATGGTGCCGTCGATGCGAGACACACTGGCCCGAATTGCCGGAGAACGTTATCTCGGAGCACATTTCGGACTGCTCAACACCATCGGTGGATGTCTGTCGCTGATCGGCACGATCGGCGTCGGGTATCTCTACGATCGCCTCGACGACGGCAGCGTTGCAGCGGCGACCCCATGGTTGGTGGTCGCCGGCTGCATCGCCGCGCCTGCCGTCGTGCTCGGTGTGTGGTCGTCGATGTCCGACGCTATCTGGCCGCGTCGACAGCCTTGATGTCGTCGATGAACGCAGACAGCACAAAGGGGATGGTCAACGGATTCGGCATCGACACTGCGTCGGAGACAATCGGATCCAGCGCGATCAATCCACCGTTGCGCACGACGCCCAGACTGGTGAAGGTCTCCTGCGATTCCATGGACTCGCGGTGGAGTTCGTAGTTGTCGAAGAAGAGGTAGTCGCAGTCGAGCAAGCTGTAGCTTTCCGCCGACAGTTCGGTGTTCAGTTTGCCTTCCAATTGGGACGCCAATGCGGCGGGTGCCTCGAAGCCGAGTGCGGTCAACAGCTGGGCCCGCGCCGAGTCGGGACTGAACGCCCGTAGCTTGCCGTCACTCCACCGGATGACCAATGCAGCCGTCTTGCCGACGAACTGCGGATTGTCGGTTCGAGCCTGCGCCACAAGGGCTTCGACGCGGTCGACCTCGGCCTGTGCAGCACTCGGCAAACCCACCGAACGCCCAATTCTGGTGGTCACTTCCTGCCACGGCAGCACCCAATCGGTCTGACCCGCAGCGTGCAGTACCGTCGGCGCAATCGCACTGAGCTGCGCGTAGACGTCCTCGTCGATCGCATTGTTGACTGCGATGATCAGGTCGGGTGCAGCGGCGGCGATCGTCTCGACGTCGAACTCGGTCGTCGCGTTCGCCAGTGCTACCGGTTCGTCGCCCTGCACGGTCGGCTCGGCCCAGATGCCGATGCCGTCGTCGGTCGAGCCCTTCCATACCGGCACCAGCACAGGCGTCAAACCCAACGAGAGCAGCACGTCGGAGTCGCCGATGCCCACCGCGGCGATACGGGTGGGAGCGGAGTCGATGGTCGTCGAACCGAGCTTGTGCTCGATCGTCACGGGGAACGCGCCGCTTTCGACGTTCGCCGTCGAACTGGATCCATCCGAACTCTCCGCCGAGCCGTTGGCGCAGCCGGCAACGACGAGACCGGCGACCGACACGAACGTCATCGATAATGCAGTCCGCCGATTCACCACGGGATTCATCGAGTCTCCTTCGAGCGTAGTTTGGATGCCCTAATCTAAACCACCCTCGCCCGATTGTGCTGTCCTACGTTCTGCAGTCGATACCTTCTGGAATGGCTACGGAACGTAGAACGTGGCGAACCCCGGCACGGTGATCGCAGAAGTCGGTAGTCCGACGAGTACCACTTGCCCTGTCCCGCTGTACACAATTGCCTCGTGCGGGGATCCGAAAAGGGCGTCGGACAACCGGGCGTTGCCACTGGCCCCCGTAGTCAGGTTCACCCAGCGCACGTCGGAAATGAGGTAGCAGCCGGTGTTCGCGTTCGGGACGTCGGTGACCTTGGCGATCCCGGGTTGCTCGCCAACCACCACGGCGCAATTGCTCGGGGGTGAATCGACACTGCCCCGGGGGTTTCCGTAGGGCGCTGGGTTGAACTGAAACGGGATCGTCACCTCCGCGGACGCCACTGCAGTTGACGCGAACGCCGCACCGACCACCACCGCACCGCACACTGCAAGCCGCTGTACAAGTCTTGCCATGACAACCTCCACTGGTTTCGGAATCCGGCGATGGCCCCATCCTCTCTCCTATTCGAGGCGAGATGGTGGCAAACGAGCTATCGAGACGCCATCGACACTGGGTACGGGAGAGGGTCAGGTGTACGGTCCGGTGATGCAGGACGACATCGAAAGACGTGTAGCCGACGCCACTCTCGTGATCATCGGCGAGAGTCTGTCGTCGATGACGGAAATCCTCAGGGGCCTGGGTGACGAGCTGGCCAACACCACACCGGATCTGCCGGGTGCCAACAGTCCGTACGCCATCGTCTTCCACTGTGTCGCTGTGATCGAGCACTGGGGAGGCTCGGTGATCGCCGGCCTGAAAATCCCGCGGGACCGCGCCACCGAATTCACGGCCACCGGCCGGGTCGACGACCTGATCACACGCGTCGAAGACGTTCGTACGCGTCTGCCCGAGTGGGTGGATATGGCATTGCGCGAGGGGATTCGTGATCGGACCGTCATGGGTTCCACACGCCCGGAGCTCGCAACCGCCACCCCGGAATGGGTGTTGACACACCTCGTGCGCGAGCTGTCCCAGCACCTCGGCCAGCTCGAGCTCACACGCGACGTCCTTCGTCGGGCGTGACTGGTGGCCGCACGTGCAAGGCGAAGCTCGACTGCCCGTGTTCTTCGAGGCCCTCTTTGAGGCGGAGTGACGGCATCTCGTAATCGCCGAGGTTCTGCTTCCTGAACGCTATTGGTTCGGTTGTCTCGAGTTCGAGTAGTCGACGTTCCCAATTCTTCGCTGCAACCGCGTACTCTTCGGCCGTCAATCGATCGGATCCGTGCACGACGAACGGAGGCAGAACGTCGACGCCCGGGTAGTAGAGGATGCCGTGGTGGATGGGGAACAACAGGTCGTCGATGGGGCCGTTGATGCCCCGATCGGAGTAGTGGGCTTCCGGGCCGCCCACGGTGACCGACAGCAGTGCTCTCTTGCCGGCGAGGGTTCCTTCGCCGTAGCGCTCGCCGTACTTGGTGTCGCTGTGTTCGCCGACGCCATAAGCGAAGTGGTAGGTGAACACTCGATCGACCCACCCCTTCAGGATCGCGGGCATCGAGTACCACCACAGCGGGAATTGGAAGATGATGGTGTCGGCCCACAACAGCTTTTCCTGCTCGGTGCGGACGTCAGAGGTGAGAGTGCCGGTGTCGAAGGCCCGTCCGGAATCGGCAGCCACCCGCAGTGGCGATGACGCGGCAGGGCCGTAGTCCGACGCGTCGAGTGCAGCTTTCCACTTCGATCCGTACAGATCGGTCACCTGCACTTCGTGGCCTGCGGCTTCCAACGTGGTAACGGCCAGATCTTTGAGAGAGTGGTTGAGCGACAGCGGTTCTGGGTGGGCGTAGACGATGAGCGTCTTCACGGGTGCTCCCTGTTGTCGAGTTGTGTTCGAGTGACGCCTTCACTCTGTCTCGTTCTGCCCGTCTCGTGCAGGGGCGCGATGTCCTGTGGTCGGTGTTCCTGGTATCGGCGGTACCACTCTCGATCGACGAATCCGGGGGATACTTCAGGTGTGGACGATTTGGCGAACTTCTTGAGAATTCGGCGGTCCCGGGTCGATCCGACGTCGGTCGGAATTCCCGTCGACCGGTATCGCCGCGTCGACGGGCTGCGGCGCGAGGAGGTCGCTCACCTGTCGGGTGTCAGCATCGACTACTACGTTCGTCTCGAACAGGGCCGTGCCACACAGCCGTCCGAGCAGATTCTCGATGCGCTGGCGCGGGTGTTCGCTCTGGACGACACCGAACGGGCGCACCTGGATCGGCTTGCCCGTCGGCGTCGTCGACCTGCGAAGACCCCGAAGGGGCGCGTGCGCCCCGAACTTCTGCGCGTCCTCGATCTGGTCGAGGGAGCGCCTGCGTTCATCATGGATCACCGTATGAATGTGCTTGCGGGCAACCGACTTGCGCGGGTGCTGTACGGCCAGCCGATCCCGGGGTTGAACACTGCGCGCCACATCTTTCTCGAGGAAGCCGAGCGGGGGCTGTACGACGACTGGAACACCTGCACCATGGATGTGGTCGGACACCTTCGGCTCGCTGCGGGGCAGTACCCGGACGACGCGCAGTTGGCGTCACTGATCGGTGAATTGTCCATGAGGAGTGACCGATTCCGTCGACTGTGGGCCCGCGCTGATGTGTGCGCTCGAACCCACGGGCGCAAGGCCTACCGTCACCCGCTGGTGGGTTTGTTGGAGCTTCATCAGGAGAACTTCGCTCTGCCGGGTGAGCCGGGAATGGAGATGATCGTCCTGAGCGCCGCGGCCGGCAGTGCCAGCGAGGACGGCCTGCGGCTGCTTGCAGCCCTTGCGCTCGATACGGCGTCGGACAGTGAATCTGTTACTGCGAGAGACGATCACCCGAGCTCACAGGGGTGACGCCGGTGATCAGATCGATCATTCCGAACGGCGAGCGTTCCCCGAGGCAGAGGTCGAGCGTTTCGTGTGACTGGATGGCCACCGCTTCACTTCGGATGAACATGGCCTTCTCGTAGACGGACACGGCTGCATCGATGTTGCCGCGGTGATCGGCGATGGCGCGATCGAGTTCTGCGCCGTCGAACATCGCCAGATTGGCGCCGTCTCCGGAGGGAGGCATCAGGTGCGCGGCATCGCCCACGAGGGTCACTCCCGGCGTGTGATCCCAGCGGTGGTCGTTGGGTAGCGTGAAGATCTTTCGGGGAACCAGCGCGGTCTCGCCGTCGGTGATCAACGCCGTCAATTCCGGTGCCCATCCATCGAATTCGGCTGCGACCGTCGCTTTGGCCGAGGCGGCGTCGGTGAAGTCGATCGCGTCGATCCAGTCGACGCTGCGATTGAGCTGAACGTACGTGTGCAGGATGTCGCCGGCCTCGCGGTGCACGGAGATTCCCTTACCCGGGGTGAGGGCGAACATCGCACCGCCGCCGACTGCGCGGGCGGTGGCGGGGTGACGTGCGTCGACATCGTGGAGATAGGTCTCGACGAAGACGGTGCCCACGTAGTCGGGTTGGGCAGCCGAGAGCAGGGATCGGACTCGTGACCACGCGCCGTCGGCACCGACGAGCAGATCGCTGACCGCGATGGTTCCGTTCGCGAACTCGAGTGCGTGTTGCCCATTGCCCAAGGGACGGACGGAGGTGAGCTTGTGCCCCCACTGAACGGTGTCGGCCGGCAGTGAGTCGAGCAGAATGCGTCGCAGGTCGCCGCGCAGCACTTCCGGTCGACCGCCGGTGCCGTCGTCGGCTTCGTCGAGCAGAGCCTCGCCGTTCGGACGCAGGACGCGAGTCGCTTCGCCTCCCTCGTGAATGATGGCGCGGAACTGTTCTGTGAGCCCGGCTGCGGCGAGGGCGACCTGCCCGTCCTCCTCGTGGATGTCGAGCTGCCCGCCTTGAGTGCGCACATCGGCCGTGGCGTCGGCCTCGTACACCGTGGCGGCGATTCCGTGAACGTGCAGTACTCGTGCCAGCACCAGGCCGCCGAGTCCTGCACCGATGATCGAGATGGATGTCTTCATGTATGTCTCCGCTCATTGTTGGAACGTTGTTCCAAGTAAGAATGGAACACTGTTCCAACGCTGTCAAGTAGGCGGACGCCCTCGGTCGCCTTTCGCGTTTGACCTGTCCCCTGGGGGCCGGGTTTACGGTACGGAGATGGACGACCTGCTGAGCGTTGGAGATGTGACCCGCGAGACCGGTGCCTCGTCGAAGGCGTTGCGTGGCTACGAGGCACTGAATCTCGTTGTCCCCGAACGGGCAACCAACGGCTACCGCATGTACGACCGCCACCAGATTCGAGTCGTCGCGCAGATCCACCGGCTGAATGCACTCGGAATTCCGCTCGCGGACATGCACCCGTTCGTCGACTGCCTGAACGCCGGAAGTCTGCACGCGGACACCTGCCCCGCCTCGCTGTCGGGGTATCGCCGGGCGATCCAGCGGGTCGAACAGGCCATCGACGACCTCGATCGCCAACGCGTCGCGCTGGTCGCCAACCTCGCCGAGGCAAGCGCACGGATGGCCGACGAGTGGGCCACCGCCGATGCGCACAATCCCAATCTCGCCCCGCTGCCGGCCGACCTCGACGTTCCACACGACGACGGAGCGACCGATCATCTGCGCGGGGTGGCAATGCCGACGACCCGGTTGCCGTCCACCGACGGTGGTCACGTCGACCTCGCCGCTCTCGGAACGGGCCGTGTCCTGGTCTATGTATTTCCGATGACCGGTGCACCAGGGCACGACATGCCCGACGGTTGGGACGCCATCCCCGGTGCCCGCGGATGCAGCCCGCACAACTGCGACATGCGTAATCACTATGCAGAGCTGGTGCAGGCCGGGATCAGCGCGGTCTATGGACTGTCGAGTCAACCCGTCGAATATCAATCGGAACTGGTTGGGGCACTGCGACTTCCCTATCCGCTGCTCACCGACAGCGAACTGATTCTGCACGACGTGATCGGACTACCGACGTTCAGCGCAGACGATCTCACGGTCTACCGACGACTTGCTCTCGTCATCACCGGGGGAAGCATCGAGCACGTGTTCTACCCTGTGTTCCCACCGGACCGCCACGCGCAGACCGTCCTCGACTGGCTCGATCAACACCCCCGGCAGACGGCACCGACGCGGATCGCATCGCGCACTGTCGACGGCGGCGGGCAGTGATCGGCATCGCCGATCTCGCGCTGTTCGCCGGAGTGTTCGCGGCATCGGCTGCCACCCCCGGCCCCGAAGTTGTTGCGGTGATGGCTCGATCCCTCGACTCCGGGTTCCGGGGCGTTCCTGGACTGGCGGCCGGCATCGTCGTCGGAAAGTTGACTCTCCTCGGCATGGCCATGGCAGGACTCGCCGCGGCGACGGCGGCCTACGAGCCGATCCTTCGCGTCCTCACCTGGGCCGGCGCTGGGTATCTCTGTTACCTCGCCGCGAAGAAGTGGAGGACAGCCGGAGCGCCGGCGCTATCAGTGCCCACACTCGACACGCCCCGCCGAGCTCACAGTGTCGGCCTCGGAATAGTGCTCACCATGTCCAATCCCGTGGCCATCGGCTTCTACGTTGCGCTACTTCCCAGCGTCATCGACCTCACACAAGTGCACCTCGACGACTATCTGTTGCTCGGACTCACCCTCACCACGGTCATGGCGGTGATCATCGGGCTCTACGGTCTCGCTGGATTGCGCCTTCGGCGCTTCTTCGACCGCGGCGGTCAACGCATAGTGGACCGAACCACCGCCGGAGTATTTCTCCTGTGCGCTGTCTTCATCGTCTTGCGCTAGTTCGGTCGATGCCGGCCAGGATGATGTCGACACCGGCCTGAAACTGTTCTCTATCATCATGTTCGGCGAATTGTGACGCGATTCGGGTCAGGAACGGATAGTCGCCGGTATCCGTCACCGCCGAGCGTGTGGAGTCGAGAAATGTCGCGCGGTCCGTCACCGTGGCGGCTAGTTGCCTCCCGGCATTGCGCTGGCTCGCAGCCCCGAGAGCGTGGTACATGAGCACGGACGCGGCGTCGAACTGCTCATTCTCCGGAATTCCGCGGACGTCCAGTTCGGTTCCGATGCGGTCGAACAGATGCATGACGGCCGGCTGCCACGGTGCGCCGGCGAGTTGCGTCGCCACCCATGGCCGCGTGGTGATCATGTCGAACACCCTCATCATCACGCCGCGAACGCCCTGCTCTGTCGACTCGATATCGGGCGAGGATTCCAACACTGACGCCATGACGGCTTTGGCCGCTGCCGCGAGCAGATCTTCCCTGTTCCCGACGTGGTGATAGAGCGCTCCGGCGCCCGTGGACAGGTGTGCGGCGAGAGTGCGGAACGTCAAAGCATCGGTGCCACCCTCGTCGAGCATCTCGATCGCTGCCTGCACGATGCGCCCTTTGGACAGGGCGTCGGAACGTCGCGCGGGTGTCGGCTTCTTCTCTGGCATGGGCCGATCCTGTCACAACTGGAACGTCGTTCCATGCCTGAATGCGGGCTATCGTCAGCATTTCTATGCTGTTCGGCATGGCTATCGATTTCCGAGTCCGCTTCGACGTGGATGATGTCCAGCTATCGCAGCTCCATCACGATGCGTTCGGGGGGAACTACGAGTTGGTGCCGTGGCGATCTCGGTTGCAGCGCCACAGCAAATCGTGGGTTGGTGCCTTCCATGGCACTGTGCTGTGCGAATTCATGAACGCTGACCACTGCCATGGAAGGCACCGCAGGCAATGCCCGGACGATCGCCTTGGCCGAACTCCTGCATCGAACCGTATACCTGACTATCCATTCGAAATCGACCAGAACAGAACAGATCTCATCCACGACAGGTGATCGTTACCGAAGTAGTCGACGCACGAGCAGAACAGAACCGCCGGCGACGACAATCACCATTGCGACCACACCCAGAAGAATCGTCCCCGCCCCGTCGTCACCCGTGCTGCCGTCGTCGACCATGTCACCTTCGATCGCCAACGGTGTCTCACTACCGGTAGGCGCGGCAGTGGAACTCGTCGACGTCGTCGGCCATTGGTCGGCGAATGCTGGACTCAGCTCGTCGAGAGCTGCTGTCGGGCTGCACGCACCGTCCGCGTAGGAAGCCAAACGAGTGAGATCGCCGCTCCCGGAGTCCTCGCCCGACGCGAACGGAGCGAGGAAGTATCGTTTGCCGATATCGAAAGTGCGTGCATTCGAATTGTCCTGAGGTGCAGCAACCTTCACAATCTCGTTAGCTTCTACACCCTTGATGCCAGTGTCGATGGCGAACGTGTACACGGCCACCGGAAGTCCACCCGACGGAGGGCGAGGGGTCGTCTCCACAGCAGTCGGAGTCGCTATCGCAGCTATCGCAGCTCGATCGCGGGCGAAGGTCACCCGTTCTGTTTCCGATCCGAATCCCACACAGTCCGCAGAGGCTGTGGGTGCAACCAGGACACCGAGCGACACTGTCATCAGCACAGTCAACACCGCTCGGCAAACCCTTCGGTGGGTCGGGAAACACCGCATCGGTTACTCCTTCATGAGGGATCGACCGTCACGCTTTTCTCACCGACGTAAACCCAACGGTTTGTTCCAGGATGGCAAGTAAACCCTGGTGCAATCCCTGGCACAAGTAAACGAGCAACACAATTTTCCAAAAGCCGGATCCCCGTTTCCTGCCGAGGATGATGCTCGACGCTACCGCGACACCGAGCCTGGCCGATCTCAGTCTCTCCCGCACAATCACCTTTACGTTGGAGGAACCTGAGGTAAACCACTTCAGGCGCTCGTCGGCGGTCCGGGGCGTGGCTCGACAATCACCTGCTGCCCCGGTGGCTTCGCGTGGAAGGCCACCCCGGACCGTGACGGGTCGTTTCGGCCGCTGATTGAGATGTGTTCGCGAACTATGTCGCTGTGTAAAGGTGTGCCGGCGAAACAGCCCTGACGAGCCCCACGTGTCCGAAAGGGAGTGCATATGGTCGAAAAGGTCTGGGTTGGAATCGATGTCGGCCGCAAAGCACATCACGCCGCCGCAGTCGACGACAGCGGCGCTGTGCTGTGGTCACGCCGCATTCGCAACGACCAAGCAGAAATCGAGACACTGCTCGACCGAGTCGCAGACGTCGAGTCGGTGGTCTGGGCGATCGACATGACCGCGCCCGAGTCGGCCTTGCTCCGTGGAGTGCTGCACTCGCACCATCAGCAGGTGCGCTACGTCCCCGGCAGGGTCGTCCACAGTATGACCGGCGCTTTTGCCGGTGAAGGCAAGACCGACGCACGCGATGCAGTGGTCATCGCACAGACCGCACGTCTGCGCACCGACCTCGCCCCGGTTTCAATACCCGACGATGTCGCGATCGAGCTCGAGCTCCTGGCCGGCCACCGCACCGAGCTCGTAGCCGAACGCACCCGCGGCATCAATCGACTGCGTGTCCTGTTGACCCGGATTTTCCCTGGTCTGGAGCGGTGTTTCGACTACTCGACCCTCACCGGTTTGGCGTTCGTCACGAAATTCGTCACGCCGTCGTCGATCACCGCGGCCTCCGACAAAGAGATCTACGATCACTTGCGCGGCCACGGGGTCCGGCGACCCACCATTCCTAAGATGATCGGTGCAGCCCGCACTGCAGCGGTGGCGCAGCGCATTGCACTGGCCGGTGAAGCAACCACCGCAGCGTTGGTCCAGCAGGCAGCCAGTTCGCTGATCCTGCTCACCCGGCAGATCACCGATCTGGACAAACAGATCGCTGAGGTCTTCAGTCGACACCGGTACGCACGCATTCTCGAATCCGTACCCGGCATAGGAACCCGAAGCGGTGCCGAACTCATCGCGATCACCGGCGGTGACCTCGCCTCGTTCGGCTCAGCCGCCAAACTCGCCGCCTACGCCGGTCTCGCGCCGGTGCCGCACGACTCAGGGAACCGTCACGGCACATTGCGCAGACCGCAGCGCTACCACCGTGGCCTCCGGAAAGTGTTCTACATGGCTGCGCTGAACAGCTCCCAACGCGACGGCCCATCACGAGAGTTCTACCAACGCAAACGGACTGAGAAACGATCAGCCGTCCATGCCTTGATCGCGCTCGCTCGCCGCCTCGTCGACGTCGTGTGGGCGTTGATCCGCGATGATCGCGAGTGGACCCGTACCGTTCCCAGTCGTGGGGACACCCGCTCTGCACCGGTAGCCGCATGAGCTGGTGTCGTCAGGCATTCAGCCAGCTGGCCACGTTGTTTCGTTACGCCAGCAATGGAGGTCGGGCACGTCAGAGCATCGGACGGCGGGGGGCTGGTGGGCAATCGGGCCTTCAGACGGACTGGTCGGCGAGGACACCGCTCATGAGCGTCAGCGCGTACCACGACAGTGCCAGCCAGCAGACCATCACTGCCAGCGACGCCAGGGTCGTGCCTCGACGGAAGTGGACGACGGTCGCGGCGAACTCGCGAAGAAACGCGCTGGGTAGGTAGTAGGCAGCAGTGGGAGCGCCGACAGGTACCGAGGGGATCTCGAGCATTCGCGCGAGCGATACAGCCCGGAGCACATGGAAGTTGCTGGTTGCGATCGCCATCGTCGTCCACGGGATGTTGTTTTCGGCGAGAAGGGCAACCGTGTATTCCAGATTTTCTCTGGTGGTGGTCGATGATGATTCTTCGATGATTCGGTCGGAGGGCAGCCCCTTGTCCTCGAGGTACTCCGCCATCGCCGCAGCCTCGGATCTGCTCTCGTCTGAGCCTTTTCCTCCCGAGACCACGATGGTGGCGTCCGATCCAGCTTCACGGCAGCGCTCGAAAGCAGCGATACCAGCATCCAATCGGGACGCCAAGAGTGGCGTCACCTGGTCCCCGGACAAGCCGGAGCCCAGGACCACGATCACGTCGGCGGTACCCCCTCCTCTGACCCGGGAGTAGAACAGCGCGTATCCCGTGTAGGCCACGAGCTCGAAGAGAAGAACCAGTCCCGGAGCCGCCACGATCGGAAGGAGCACGACCACCCACCACCCCTGGGGGGTGTCACTTGCGACCAACGCGACGAACTGAAGAACCCACGAAATGTGCATGGCGACTATGAGGGCACCGATTCCGAAAGGAACCAGGGTTGCGAGATGTAGACGTTCCCGGCGGGTGACCACGATGGTGTTCACCATCAGGAACGCCGCCAGCACGAGGGAGAGTACGACCACTCCGAGCACGGGGTAGAGCACCGCCGCAATCAACCACGTCGGCACATCAGCGGATTCGATGCTCAAGCATGCGATCACCGCCGTCAACCACAGCAGAAGACCCGCTGCCGTGATCCAGATGCCGTTCGACGGACGTCGGGCATCACGCCACACTCTGGCCACTCCGACAACAGCGCACAGAACCGACAACACGAACACCATCGCTGTCGGGTAAACGAGCCAGTTCGTCTGCATGCGTCGGTTCCTCGGTATCGGGTTTCAGTGAACAGCAACGACAGTCGCGAATATTGTTCTCGACCTGACGTCAGTCGTCCCTGAGGGTTTTTGTCGATTCTGGGAATCAGAGAAGGTTGGTGCGGTAGACGTAGATCGCGAGTTGAATGCGGTCCCGCAAGTCGAGTTTGGCGAGCAGTTTCGATACGTGTGTCTTGACGGTGGCGTCGGAGATGAACAGATCGCGACTGATCTCGGAGTTCGACTTACCGTGCGCGATCTCGATCAGAACGTCACGCTCACGTTCGGTGAGAGCGTCGTATTCCGGTCCGGGCCGGGTCAAGGCGCGGGTTCGGTGTTGGGCGAACAGGCGGCGAGTCGCCGACGCGGAGACCACCTGTGAGCCGGTATGGACCGCACGAACTGCCGAGAGGAGAAATTCGGTCTCGGCATCTTTCAGGATGAACCCGTCGGCACCGGCTTCGATCGCCGACAGGGCTGCCTCTTCGATGTCGAAAGTCGTCAGTACCAGTACCGCAGGGCCGTCCCGTCCCAGTTCACGTCGCAGGGCGGAGGTCGCGGCGATGCCGTCGACGACTGGCATCCGCACATCCATCACCACCACGTCGGGGGAGTGTTCTCGCGCCATGTCGGTCACCGTTGACCCGTCGGAGAGCTCCGCGACGACGGTCATGTCGGGTTGACTGTCGACGACCATGGCGATGCCGTTGCGAAAGAGAGTTTGATCGTCGACGAGCGCTACCCGGATCATCGTTCCCCCTCGGAGTCGTCATGAAAGCTACGGTCGATCGGGAAGCGGGCATCGAGTTCCCACCCGCCCGGTACGGCACCGACGGTGACCGTGCCGCGCACCAGGGCGATACGTTCGGTGATGTTGGCCAGACCCATGCCCGTTCCATCGCTGACCGCTGCGGTGTCCGATACGGTGGGAGGCGAAGCGGCGACGGCGTTGCGTACCGTCAACCGTGCTGTGGCGCTCCAATTTTCAGCGACGTGCACCGGTTGGGTGAGGTCGCCGTATTTGAGGGCATTGGTCAGCGCCTCGGCCAACACCCGGTACATGGTGACCGACACGAGGGCGGGCATGTCGCCGGGTTCCCCGGTGCAGGTGTGCTCCACGTTCATTCCGGCGGCTCGAATCTGGGTGATGAGGAAGTCACGGCTCTCGCGGTAACTGCGTCCGTCGGTGGGAATGTTGCGGTGTCGCAGCCGCTCGAGAAAGGTGCGTACGTCGGTCAGAGACGCGCGGCCGGTCTGGGCGATGACCTCCAGTGCGCGGCGGGCGGCGTCCGGTGAGCTGTCGAATGAGTACTTCGCGCCTTCTGCCTGGGCGATGACGACGGTCAGGGAATGGGCGACGACGTCGTGGATGTCGCGGGCGATGCTGTTGCGTTCCTCCTCCACACCCAGGCGTTCGACGGCTCGTTTGCGGTCCGCGTCGAGTTGGCGTGCACGAAACTCCGACGCCACTGCGGTGCGACGCTGGAACCCGACATACCCGAACGCCCACACCACCAGCGCCGGTGCCGCGAGCAACACCACGCACGCAACGAGGATCTCGCCCTCGGAGCTTTGTCCCAGCGCTGTTCCTGGGGCCACCGCGTCGGTCAGCCGCCATCCGGCGGCGCAGCACAATGCCACGACGACGACACCGGACCCCCACCTGAGCGCACCTCTGGGATTAGATGCGCAGTAATAGATCGACGCAGCAAAGGCGATCCAGGTCAACAGCAGCACCTCACCGGAGACGATCTGGGTGAGAGCCGATGCCACGATCAGAGGCAGCGCAACAGTTGGGAGGTGAGTGCGCAGGGCTGCCGCGCCCGCCGCGATGGACCCGGCGACCAGAGCCGCGACCGTGGTGGTCTCGAGCAGTAAGGCGATCACACATACGGCGGCGACCGCACAGTCGGCGTAGGCGGTTCGCCGCGAAGCACTCGGAAGGCGGAGCGGGTCGCGGATCATGTCTTCACTGTTACACCACAGCAGGTGCATCAGTCGATGCTGCGCCGGGCAATATCGGTCGTACGGACGAGCCGATCGGCCTGATATACATCCCGGGGATGGGGTGTGTCGCGTCTGCGACGCCGTGAGGAGGAGGCGAATCTCGCGCGACGGGTTGATTTCAACTCTGTTGTTGCGCAATAAAATCGAGATTCGACAGTTGATATTTGCCTACTTCGAGGATCGAGCCCATGCTTCGTTCGTACCTGCACAACACCGTTGTCGCCGCCACCGAGAGCGTCGACACCGACAGGGCGGCCACCGTCGGTGTGGTGATCGTTCTGCTCGTTCTCGCTGCCGCTGCCGCGATTCTCTGGATCGCCGCTGCGGTGAGCATTCTGCGTTCGCAGCGCTACACCACAGCCGGGAAGGCTCTGTGGATTCTCGTCATCATCGCTCTACCGCTCCTCGGAGCTCTGGGCTGGTTCTTCTGGGGCCGTAACTCAGCGTTGACGGTCCTCGACAGCGATGCCGCGCACCGGGACGGCCAGCGATGAGGAAGCGAGGAGCCATGGTGTCCGCTGCCCTCGCCGTCACTGTGATGACAGCGTCGTCCTGCAGCGTCACCGACTCCGACACTGCGACCGCTATCGAGACCTTTACCTCGGAAGCGGTGACATGGGGCAACTGTGAGTCCGCATTCGCGACGACGTATCCCGACGCCATCGCAGTCGATCGCCTCGAGTGCGCCTCGGTGAGTGTGCCTGCCGATTACAGCGATCTCGGTGGCCCCTCGATCGAGCTCGCGATCAGCCGTCTGCCTGCCGCGTCGGAACACAGCCGCGGAACGCTGTTCGTGAACCCCGGAGGTCCGGGAATAGAAGGTCGATCCATGCCCGCCCTCATCGGCGACACCGCCGGAATGAGCGAGTGGGACATCATCGGTGTCGATGTTCGCGGCACCGGGGCAAGTCCCCGGCCCTCATGCACCGCCCTCGATGCCCTCACTCCACCGGACAGTGCACCCGAACAGGCTTCGGAGAAGGTCCTCGCGGACCGAGCCCGGGCGTACATCGACGTGATCGCCGCCGCCAACCGGGCATGCGCCGATATCGACGGGCCTATGCTGTCCACCTTCACCGTTGCCACCGCTGCCGCCGATCTCGAGCAGGTCAGATCAGCGCTCGGCGTTCCGAGGATCAGTTACTTCGGCGTGTCCTGGGGCACCGCACTCGGACTGGCCTACCGGACACTGTTCCCCGAACACCTCGCCACCATGGTCCTCGACAGCACCGTCTACCTCGGCGCATCTGCAGCAGAGCAGGACCGCGACCTCGCGGCAGCCCTCGCGGTCGAGCGTGATGCAGAACCCGTCGGCGGCGACCCATCCGAACAGGTCGAGAGCGACGATGGTGATGCGGCACCAGACACCGAACCCTCGGCGCTGCCGGTGCCGACGGATCCGTTGAACCAGCTCACGCTCTCGACGCGCACCGCGTACATCTGCAACGCGCTCGATGCACTCCCACCCGCAGACGTGCAGTGGTCCGACCACGTCTCCGCTACGCGCGCCGTCGGACTCTCGATCGACGGCAGGCTTCCCACTCCGGCCAATTCCGAGCTACCCGGTGCCAGTCTGTGCTCGGGATGGCCGACACCCGGATCTCCGTTCGAGGTCTCCGATACCGGCACCCCGCTCCTGCTGGTCGGCCACCGAGACGAAACCGTCACCCCCTACCGCTGGACCACAGTCGCCGCCGAGCGCGCCGGCGCGACCGTCATGACCGCCGACGACGGAAATCACGGATCAGCACTGTTCGGTCCATGCTCCGCCGCCATCGTCGCCTTCCTCGACAGTGACCGCACCCCCGCTGCCACCTGCCCGACTCAGTAACGACTCGCCCCTCCAAGCCCCGCCACAACGGTGGAGCTCTGGTCCGCCACGTTCGGTGACCGAGCGTGGCGGATCATCACCGCACCGGCATTACCGGCCGATCCCGATAGGAGATCCAACCTATGACCGACACAGAACCGTCGAAGATCGGCATCACATCATCTGTCGGACAGTCAGATTCGGCGCGCACCCGCCGGGCTCTGCTCACTGCAGCGGCAGATCTGATCAACATCGACGGCACGGTGACCATCACCGGCCTCACCACGGGAACGGGCCTCACCCGCGGAGCCGTCTACGTTCACTTCGACTCCAAAACCGAACTGATACTCGGCGTCATCGACGCTGCCGATGAACAACTGCGCGCCGCCTACGCCCCCGAAGCGGCGGTCGAACGCCACCGGGACGCTGCAGCGATCATGAAGGACTTTCTCGACCGGCTCGCAGCGGACCGGATCCTGCGCGCAACATGCACGCTGTGGACAGACCGCGACTTCGCGCGCGCCGCACGCGCTGCCACACGAGAACCGTTGCGGCACCAGCTGATCGATGCTCTTGCTCGCACACACCGGTCGCCGTATCGCGACCCCACGACCATCGCTGATCTGCTCATCGCGGTGATCACAGCCCGCATCGCCACCGCAGGCGACGCCATCAGCGAACCACGCGCCCGAGCTGCCACCGCCGCCCTCATCGACGAAGTCCTGCGCTGACCTACCGACCGCCATACTCATGCGCCGCCGAAAGGGCAGATCCCGTGTACACCGTGCTCGTACCCGCGTTCGTCGTCTCCGTCGCAGTGCTCGCCCTCGCCATCCCCGCCCTCATTGTCGTGGAGACCGTCCACGCCATCGCGACTTGCCGATCCGCCGTGGAGAATCCTCCGCCGTGAGCCGGCCGACTCCGAGCGCGCATAAGCATCCGAACACAGGCCGCGTAGCAATCCCGACCACCGCCAGTTACCCCCAAGTCTTGCAGGAACTTCCATGGCGAACTCAGTGGATTCGGTACCGAGCTCAACGACGTCCAACGCTACGAGGGGTGAACGGGTGTTGATCACGGCCGCGGTAGCGGGCACGACAATGTTTCTGCTGAGTTCGGTGGCGCTGTCCGTCTTGATCGGAAAGTCGATTGCACGAGCCGATCGGGTCGAGGGTGTCCAAGGCAGCGACCCGGTCCACTGTCTCTGGTGCACAGGGTGCGGCCACGTTTCATTGACGTCGATAACACCCCAGCCCGGCTGGACTCACGGCGATGACGAGCGCTACTGCCCCGACTGCTCGGACACCAGATTTCGCACATGGGGCTACTCCTAGCTCCACGCGATGAGCCGCACGTCAGTGTCGACGGAATCGCGTCTAGCGATCCACCGCTGCTTGCATTCCCGCATTGAGATCCTCTCTAAAATCGTCCCCACCTGGAGGTGATCACTTCAGGTGCCCGACGACGTTCGAGGCGAGGCTGACAATCACCCGCCGTTGGTGTGGCTTTGGTGGGATGGCCACCTCGTCCGTCGCGGACACTCCGGCCGCTGATTGAGACACGTATCTGCGAAAGAGTCGCTACTTAGAGGAATGCCGGCGGAGCCGTCCACCCAGTCGGGGCACTTCGACGGAAGGGACTCTGTGACAGCACAACCGCAAGCGGTGTGGATCGGTATCGACATCGGTAAGACTCACCATCAGGCCGCGGCGATCGACAACACCGGCCGGCAACTGTGGTCGGTCCGCGTCCACAACGACCAACACAGCATCGAACGTCTCCTCGACAAGGCGCGCACGACTGACGGCTCACCCGTGATCCGGTGGGCGGTGGATCTGACATCACCCGAATCAGCTCTGCTTCTCGCTGTCCTCGTCGCAGCCGACCAGACGGTCACCTACGTGCCTGGGCGAGTCGTCAACCGCATGACCGGTGCCTTCCCCGGTGAAGGCAAAACCGACGCCAAAGACGCCGTGGTCATCGCCGAAACGGCTCGCCTACGCCGCGACCTGACCACGATCACGACCCCGGACGACGTTGTCGCCGAACTCGGACTATTGACCGCCTACCGGGCGGATCTGATGGGGGAGTGGGTTTCCCGCATCAACCGACTCCGTGCACTTCTACTGCGGATCTTCCCTGAACTCGAGCGTGCCTTCGACTACACCACCCGCACCGGACTGGCCCTGCTCACTCGCTACTGCACTCCAGCCGCGATCCGCACCGCTGGCACCGACGAGATCGGTACCCATCTCCGCGAACTCGGTGTCCGACGGCCGACAATCCCCGGTATGGTCACCAAAGCGCTCGCCGCCGCCGAGGCGCAAACCGTTGCAGTACAAGCAGAATCGACCACCGAACAACTCGTCATTCGTCTCGCCGAGCAGCTGCTCGACCTAGACCACGAGATCAAAGCTCTCGACAAACAGATCGTCGAACGCTTCCGCAGTCACCACCAGGCCCACATCATCGAGAGCGTCCCCGGTATCGGCGCGCGCCTGGGAGCCGAGTTCCTTGCCATCACCGCGGGTGACCTCGCCGCATTCGGCACCGCCGCCAAGCTGGCCGCCTACGCAGGGCTTGCTCCCGTTCCCAACGATTCCGGAACCCGCACCGGAATCCTGCACCGTCCCAAGCGCTACCACCGACGACTACGACACGTCCTCTTCATGGCGGCCTTCAGCAGTGCGCAAAGAGAAGGACCGTCACGAGAGTTCTACCAACGTAAACGCGCCGAACACCAACGACACGTCCAGGCCACCATCGCACTCGCTCGCAGACTGGTCGACGTTCTCTGGGCATTACTGCGTGACCAACGTGAATGGCGGCCAAGTGGCCCGCTCGGGGTTGCATCTGTGGCTGCATAGATGCAACCGCGAGCGAGTGGGCACATTCGCAGGAGTGAGGACGAGTCGTCGCTAACCGAAAGGGACGATGGATCGGACTCCACCCGAATAGGTTTGCTGCTCGTATTCTGCGCCGCAGCCCGCCCATGCGGACTTTTAAGTAAGCGTCAGGAGGCCGCGAGTTGGTTGATGTGGGCCGTGGCCAACACATGACGGGGCATGCCGCCGCCTGCGGTTCGAATCATCGCGTGACCCAGTTGCAGGCTCGTGGTGACGTAGCGTGGGGCGATTCGCCGCAGCACGGGGTAGAGCGGGCCGAGCACCTTGTACAGCACGACGTACAACGCAGTCTTCGATGTTGTACCGGGCAGAGGGAGGACGAACGCGGGGCGGAACATGTATGCGCGTGGTGACAGTGCCAGCAGAGCGTTCTCCGTCTCGCCCTTGACGCGCGCCCACATCATGCGGGTCGTGCCGGTGCTGTCGGTGCCGACGCCGGAGACGTAGGTGAAGACGAGATCGGGATCGGTGGTCAGCAGTGCCCGGGCGGCGGCCAGGGGGAAGTCGTAGGAGACCCGGCGGTACTGCGTCTCACTCATCTTGAAGGCAGAGGTGCCCAGACAGTAGAAGCAGGCGTCGAACCCGACCAGATCGTTCTGAACGGTGGTGAAGTCGGCGAAGTCATCGTGGGGAAGTTCGCGGAGCTTGAGGTGGGCGCGACCGGTGGGTGTACGGCCTACGGCGAGAACATCGGTGACCTGCTCGTCACGCAGGCAGGCTTCCAGTACTCCTTGCCCGATCATGCCGGTGGCTCCGAAGATGACAATGCGCACAATGGATCCTTTTCCTACGGTCAGCGGTGGTGTCGGCTCGGTTGCTGTGGATGGTTTCGGGCATGGGAACCCGATGCCGGTGAGCCGGCGGATTCGAGCTCAGGCGTTGATCTCTTCGTAGAACTCGATCCTGAGAGGTGCGGCGAGTAGTTCGCCGAATTGCGCCATGACCTCGCCGCCGGTCTCGGCTCGCCATGCGGCATAGGCCTCTTGGTCGCGTTTGTCGTCCCATTGCTCGATCAGTGCGAATGCGGTGTCGTCGTCGGCGCTGCGCACCACCCGTACGCCGATGCAGCCGGGCCGTGAGCGGGTGGCGGCCAAGGTCTCGCGGTAGAAGTCGACGACATCGTGACTGCGGCCGGGTTTGGCTTGGGCGTGCAGGATGACAGTGAAGGCCATGGGGAACTCCGATTGTTCGGTGAGCTGGATGGATGACCGTCAGGCGCGCTGTGTGCCTGCCCGCCGCAGCTCGAATCGGCGAGAAGTGGGTCCTGTCCAGTCTGACGTCAAGACTTTGGATTGTGAATCATCGAGACGCCGCAATACCTTCGCCAGAGTCCTAGATTGTGTGTATGGATCTCATGTCCGATCTTCTCCGGATCTCCCACGCGCGATGCGTGCTGTCCGGCGGTATCTCCGGATCAGGTGCGTGGGCAGTACGGTCCCCGGCCCCGGGACGGATCAAAATTCTGGGGGTCATCCGCGGGTCCCTGTGGTTTCGGCTCGACTCCGAACCAGCAGACCTGAGGGTCGACGCGGGCGAGGTTCTGGTGGTGGACGGCCGCACGTCTTTCGACATGGGAAGCGATCTGCATGAATCGCCGGTACAGCTGCGGGAGAACGACCCGGTTCATCCGATCGATCGCGACGCCGACCACGTTTGCGTCACCGCGCACATCGAGTTGTTCGACGCCGCCGACGACTTCCTTCGAGACGCAATCCCACCCGTCCTGCATCTACACGGTCGAGCGCGCGAGGCGACGACTGCGGCCTGGGTCCTCGAGGAGCTCTTCGACGAATTCGCCCACGAACGCGCTGGTCGCACGGCTGCCTCGGCTCAGCTGACGCAGTTGCTGTTGGTGCAGGTTCTTCGGGCATGGGTGGCAGCGGCGGATGAGCTGCCATCAGGGTGGGTCCGTGCCGCCGCCGATGACCGGTTGCGTCCGGCATTGCAGCTCATGCACGCCGATGTGGGCAGAGATTGGCATATCTCCGAACTTGCTGCGGCGTGCGCGATGTCGCGGAGCAGCTTCGCCCACCGGTTCACCACGACCGCCGGCGTTCCTCCTCTCACCTATCTGTTCAGGTGGCGAATGCGCTTGGCCGAACGGTCGCTGGACGATGGATCGTCATCGGTAACCGAACTCGCAACGCAGCTCGGTTACCGGTCCGAGAGTGCTTTCAGTGTCGCGTTCAAACGTTGGTCCGGGCTCGCGCCGAGTCGATTCCGGCAACGCGACCCGCGATCGGACCTGTCCTGAGCCGGTCTCGATTCAAATGTCGTTGGCTGATAGGCGAAGCCACGACCTGCGACAGCGAAGGTCGTCGTCATGGCCGCGATCAGTGCCGCCCGGGGCGATGCTCACTCAGGCGAGTTCAACCGGCGCAGGACACCGGAATATGCATGGCACGCCTACACCGTCATCGCACTCGGCTGCAGACATGCGATGTCTAGGCGCGCCACGCGGCTCCTCACAGTTCGTCGGCGCCGCGTTCTGTGCGGATACGGCTCGATGCAGAGCCAATGAGTGCGCCGAGATCTGCCCAAATCATCGCGGCTGCTTTGACACTCGCGCCAAAACTCCGAGATTTGCTGCGACGCTAGTAGCTATCCATCGGCATTAGAGTTTCCCGGTGGCTGCAAGTTCCAGCGTGCCATCATCCATTTGCTTCCCGCATTGAGATCCGACCATCTTGACGGCCGGGAGGTGGCCACCCCACCGGCGTCGGCCAACGGTCTTACATCCCGCCTGCGGGCAGTGCCGGCCTCCCTACGGACGTACCCCGAATGGAACGCCGCGGCGCTCCACGCCGTCGACGCTGTGATCGATCTACTTCGGTCAGCTTGCTAGCCTGTCGGGGTGATCGACACTCATCAGGCTTGGTGGTGGCTGCGCTAGCAGCCCGGTCGACCATGTCCTGCGGGCTGTATCTCAGCCCGCTGATCTTTCGTACGGACCAGACGCGCGGCTGATGCAGCCCGCTCCGTTCGTGCAGAGAGGTCTTCGAATGAGCACCCACACCTACATCTCCAGTGTCGAGCGCAGCAACGTGCTCGCCACGAATGTCGCGGCCGATCCGGGCCGGTATCGCACGTTGACCGGGGAAAGGCCCACCGGGCCACTGCATCTCGGGCACCTGTTCGGGACGATCCGAGAACGCGTGCGACTGCAAGATCTCGGTGTCGAGACGATGATCGTCTTGGCCGACTACCAGGTGATTACGGACCGCGATGCAATCGGGCACGTGCGACGGCACGTGCACGACGCGGCCTTGGACAACATGGCGGCGGGGATCGATCCCGACAGGTCGACGATCTTCACACATTCGGCGGTACCCGCCCTCAATCAACTGGTGTTGCCGTTCCTGAGCTTGGTGACCGAGGCCGAGCTTCACCGAAACCCGACAGTGAAAGCCGAACTGGCCGCCAGTGGCCGCGCCCTGGGCGGTCTGTTGCTGACGTATCCGGTGCACCAGGCGGCGGATATCTTGTTCTGCAAGGCCAACGTAGTCCCCGTCGGTAAGGACCAACTCCCTCACATCGAGATGGAGAGGGTCATCGCACGGCGCTTCAGCGACCGATACGGAGCGGTGTTCGACGAACCACAAGCACTGCTGACCGCGAGTCCTGACGTTCCAGGCCTCGATGGGCGCAAGATGTCGAAGAGTTTCGGTAACGCGATCACGCTGTCGATGACACCGGACCAGACAGCTCAGGTAGTACGTCGAACGGCCACGGACTCTGAGCGACACATCTCCTATGATCCGAAGACGCGACCGGGAGTGTCAGCACTGCTCACCGTCGCGGGCCTGTGCACGGGCAGAGAACCGGCCGCGATAGCTGCTGAAATCGGCTCCGCAGGGGCTGGCACATTGAAAACCCTTGTGACGGAAGCAGTCAACTCGTACCTTGCGGAACATCGCCGTCGACGGGCAAAGCTCGCTGCCGATCCCGGCTATGTGCAGTCGGTAGTGCGCCAGGGAAACCAGCGCGCCAACGAGATAGCAGAGCAGACCCTGGACGAAGTACGCACCGTCATGGGCACCTACTACTGAGCGAGGCGCGCCGCTTTCCCCGCACAATCATCCCTGACATCGTCGCCCACCTAGAGGTGATCACTTTCAGGTGCCCGTCGGCGGTCCGAAGCGGCAATCACGCGATCCGCCTCTACGGGAGGGGCTGCCCGACGTCGATTCGATTCCCGTCCGGGTCGCAGAAAACGAAGCCACGAAGTCCGTAGTCGGCGTCGCGCAGACGTTTGACGATGCGCACCTGGTGTTCGACCAGGTGCTCGTAGAGGCCCACTGCATCTTCGACCATCAGGTGCGCAACGTTGTAGGTTCCAGCTCGGTGTCCGCTCACCAAGGTCAGATGCAGTTCGGCGGCATCTCGCCGCATGATGACGAATCCGGGCGGGCTGCCGTTGGCGAAGGTCACGGTCATGCCGAGCACGTCGCGATAGAACTCGATCGAGTGCTGTATGTCGGTGACGGGAATCGTGGCTGCGATGCGGCCGAAGCCCACGGTGGTTGCGCTCATTATCGATCTCCTTGCACAGAGTTCGGGCGGCGAGGCGGTGCTCGCATCAACCCTGTCTCTGGGCGCGGTGGCCCCTGCTCGAAGTGTATTCAACGGGAGCACTATTCGCGTCACCGACATCCACGTATTCGATCATCGGGCGTCTCCGCCCACCTTGTGCTCTCGCATTGAGACCCTTCACGTTGTAGGGGTCTGAGGTGCCCGCTTCAGGCGCTCGTCGGCGGTGGTTGAGTGACGGTTCGGCAATCGAAGGCGAACGCGGGCGGTAAGTCCGTGGTCAGCCGAGCCGAGGCGAGCGGTCCGTGAAGATGGCATGTTCGGTTGCTGCTGACCCGATCGCCTGCTAATTTGACTGCACCGGAAGTAAAAGCGCTGGCTGTCAGCCGCGTTCGCACGCCGCTCCATCGAGCCGCCACTTCTCCCTTGACCGGAGAGGTGCCATGAGCCCGAAAAAAGAGCGAGCTACAAACAATACTGACGAGGCGCACGTCCCCTCGCCGCGGCACCGTCCGCACACCTTGAAAGCCGCGGCGGTAGCTCTAGCCGGCCTTTCGGCTGTGTTCCTGTTCGAGATGCTCGACAACTCCATCCTCAACGTTGCTCTTCCCGCCATCGGGCGTGAACTCGACGCGTCGACCACCGCGCTCCAGTGGGTCACCGGTGCCTACGCGGTCGTATTCGGCGGACTGATGCTGCTGTTCAGCGCCATCGCAGACCAATTCGGCCGACGCCGTGTGATGCTGCTCGGACTGACGCTGCTGGCCGTCGCCAGCGCTGCCATCGTCCTCGTCACAACACCCGAGCAACTCGTCGCAGTCCGTGCCGTCATGGGTGTCGCTGCGGCGATGACCACCCCCGGTTCCATGGCGCTGGCTTTCCGACTCTTCGATGAGGAGCCGCTACGCGTGAGAGCGCTCATCCTCATCTCGACGGTCGGCCTGGTGGGACTGGCGGTCGGGCCGACCGTCGGCGGATTCGTTCTGGCCTTCGCACCCTGGCAGGTTTTACTCTTGATGAACGTACCCATCGCGATCCTTGCATTCATCGGAATCCGCATGGGCGTAGCCGAAGACCTCCCCGAGGAGTTGCACCGCGACCCTCTCGACGTTGTGGGGGCACTCCTCGGCACGGCCACCATCGTCCTGGCGCTCGTAGCGCCGACCCTGCTCGTCGAACAGAGCGCAGGTTCGTGGATGCCATGGGCGTCAACTGCCGGTGCCGTGGCAGCGGCAGTCCTCTTCGTCGTCCGCGCACGCACCGCTACGTTCCCGCTCCTGGACCTCGAACTCGTGGCCCTCCCGCTCGTGTCCAGCGGCCTCGCTTACAAAGCCGCTTCCGGTCTGGCAATCGCAGGCCTCGGCTACATGGTCACCCTTCAGCTGCAGTTCGCATGGGGCTGGTCGCCGGCTCTCGCATCGATAGGGATGCTCCCTCAGGTCATCGTGTTGCTCTTCAGCGGCCGACTCGTCGCACCATTCCTGCGCAGGGTGGGGATGAACCACGCAGCCTGGATCAGCGCGGCGGCGGTCGTTCTGGGCCTCGCCGTCTTCGCCGGGGGTAGCCGTTTCGGCTATATCTGGATCGCGCTCGCCCTCGTTCTCGTCGCCGTCGGGATGCGCATCGTGGGTGTCGTCGCAGGTACCAATGTCATGACCGGCCTTCCGGAGAATCGCACGACAATCGGTGCCGCCATGGTCGATACGTCGAGCCAGGTCGCCACCGGCATCGGGATCGCTGTCACCGGCACCATCCTTGCGGCGCTCTTCACGGGCAATATCTCGTCCACAACGTGGAGTGCCGACGAAGCGGCCTCGTTCCAAACCGGAGTCACCGTAGCGGGGTTCGCCAT
Organism: Rhodococcus sp. Leaf233; assembly: GCF_001426165.1. Classification (NCBI taxonomy): domain Bacteria; kingdom Bacillati; phylum Actinomycetota; class Actinomycetes; order Mycobacteriales; family Nocardiaceae; genus Rhodococcus; species Rhodococcus sp. Leaf233. Next base: position 32,064 of record NZ_LMRO01000012.1, on the reverse strand, counting down.
CACCGCGGTAGCCGCAGCGCTCGTGTTGCTCGGCATGATCCGGGCGCGGTCAGATCGCGGCACCGCCGTCGAAGCTCGAGTGCGACACCCGCTGCACCGATCCCGCCGGCCGATCGAGGGGTCGATCGAGTTGTAATGGCTGCGGATGGTCCCCGCTCCCTGTGGGTCGGTAAGGCAGCCGTTAATTCGCAATATCGCTGTCTAACAACGGGTTCAGGTTGATACACGCGCCTGCGACTGCGACGCCCATCAGAAGTAGGGACGATCCGACGCGACGCATGCCGAAAGAGTAGTCGCACAGAACGCTCCACTCGACGGTTCAGCAGCGGGGATTCCGCGACACCGGCCCCAGAGTGGAGCGGGAATTGCAGCGCTACGACCCGCGCACCACGTCGAATGCCGATTTGTGGGTGAAGTCTGCCCGCAGCAGTCCGAAGTTCTGTTCGGGGTCGGCGGGGTCGGTTCCGGAGTCACGCAGCGAGTGCACGAAGACCGGCCCGAAATCCATGATGGTGGGCAACCCGGCGCTGAGCACAGTCACCCCGTGATCGACGCGGTGCACGCCGATACCCCGCGGCGTCGGGCATCGGTGGTCTACGTCCCTGGGTCGAGAAATGTATACAACAGCGAGACCGAGATCCGCTACTACGGCGAGGGGTAACGGGAACTGGGACAGCGGATGTGGGAGTACCGGAGGGTGTCCCCGAGCGCCGAGTAGGAGGAACTACTGCCACGGAATTCTGTAGGGCAGTTCGTCGTCGGGTGTGGACGGAGCAGATGCGGGGAACCAGATGAGCATGGGGTCGAGCTTCAACTCGGCGACTTCCGGTGGCACTGGGACGGACAGGGTTTCGATTTCGTTCCAACGGCATTCGCCCGCACCCACCCGCTCCGCATAGGCCTTCAGTTCCGCGGACGCCCCTGGCAGTGAAGCGATGTCGTACATCATCGAACTGTCGACCATGCGTGGCTGGTCGAACGAGGGCAGCGGGGTGCGCTGGACGCGGGCGCGGGTCTCGGCCATAGTGTCGAAGATGTCGGTCATCTTCCGAAGTGCTTGGCGCAGAACGGGATCGTCGGACTCCATCATGCATCTGCCCAGGGTTGCTTATCGGTGCCCAACGAGTACGGGTCCTGCGGTACGTGGTACATCGGGCCCGCATCGGCGGTGGTGAAGATATCCTTGGCGAGATCTGCTCGGTTGAGCCACTTGGTAACCGGTGCGAGCTTCTGCTCGAACTGCTCGTTCATGTAGCCGCTGGGGCTGGCGACGATTGTGAGAAACTCCTTCAGCGCCGCGATGCCCGTCCGGATCGACTCGTAGAGCGTCATCGCCAGGTAGTATCCGGTGCGGAGAATGTCGTAGACGCGATAGAGCTGATAAGTGATTCCAGCAATCCCGGCTTTCTTGACCAAGAATTCTGCGACTTTCTCGCCGGTGGTCAGATCCAGTTCTTTCTCGACCATCTCACGGACTGTCCTGACCAACGCGTGGGCAGACTCCCTGATCTCCTCGGACGCGCGTTCTGCGACGGCTTCGACTACGCGCCCGCACGCACCCTCCCACTTCATGGCCTCGACTTGCTTGGCGGCGTAGCCCTTGTAGGCCACGGCTGCCAATCCGTTCCATTTCGGATCCACCCGCGAGGTCCCACCAGCCAGTGCTTCGCCGCCGTGTTCCATCGCCTCGCCGGCTATGCGGTAGGCACCCCCAAGTCGCCTGAGGTCATTCCAGTTTCCGCCGACCGGGCGGACCAATTCTTGCAATGGGCTGTGTCCGATCAGGTGCTCGATGGCGTTGTCGATATCACCGAGCCACCCGGCTGCATCGGCGATGACGGCCGCCAAGTCGTCGGGGAAGGTCGCGGGGGCCGGGTAGTCGATTCCTTCAGGCCGGCCGTAGTCGACGACGTCGGAGTAGTCGTCGACGCTGCCGGTCGCGGCGCGATTCGCGTCGCCGGGGTCGTATCCGGGCATACCGACCGGAAGGCCGTGGGTGTGTCGATTGAGCGCTTCGTAGTTTCTTTGGTCCTGATCCGAGTACAGCCATGCCGCGGTGTTGAGATTGTTGCCGAGTTCTCCGCAATTGACCGCCAGGTGAACGTGCCTGCCGAGCCAGATGTCTTTCATGCCCTCCAGGGGTGCAACGAGCGTCCCGAGGAGTGCTCCCGCCTCGGCCGCATCGGGAACGGCATTCTCGTTGAAGTACTTGTACGACTTCATCGTCTGACTGCTGATCTCGGACACCAGACGTCCGAGGCCGGAAATCTCCTCAGGGAAGGCCCTGAATTTCTCGTCCATGCGAATCCTCAATCCCCTGGCGTTCGACAAAGGCTGGCAATGATGTCGTCGATCGTGCCGCGCGAGATCGACCGGTCTGTCTGTTGTTCGGCCAAGACCATGAACACGGCGATGGTCGCATTCGAAAAGCCCTGCATTGCAACAATGTCGATGGATGCCGCTGGTGGATCGCAGTCGTACTCTTGCAGGAGGTTCGATGCAGTGACGGTGTACCGAACCGCCGGTGCGCCATTGATCTGCAGATTGATGGGCTCCGAGTATCGAATAACGGCGTCGTCGTCGGGGGCCTGCCGAAAAATGATGTCAGTTCGACGACTCACTTCCAACGCCGCAGTCTGCACGTCCACTCCGCTACGGCCGGTGATTCCGGTGCTTGCCTTCGAGACTCCGTCCCGAAACTCGGGACAGTAGTCGTATTCGAACTCCGCGAAGTCGCCGAAGCGCAGTGACTCCTCGTCGTTCTCCCACCCCATGACCCCACCCCGCTGAAATTGCCAGTCTCCCGGCACTGTGTAGCGGATGCCGTATTTGGTGTCGATGGGGATCGGGTCGCCGTCAGGAACGTCGTTTTCCGGGGGAGCAAATTCCATGGATGGAAACCCTGGCGGAGGCTTCGCGGCAGTCGTGGTTCCCGTCGGCGGCAGCGTTGTGGCTGCCTCCGACGTCGGCGCGGTGACGCCCTGGTACGAATTCGGTGCTTGTGGGCCGAGCTTGGGCAGCAGGTAGCCGACCGCCAAGAACAGTCCCAGTAACGCCGCGACGCGCAGTAGACGCATTTTCAGACTCACAACGCTCCCCCCGAAGTCGCCACACGCTAGCACCTCGGTATCGGTCCGACGTTCGACCGACAACCCTTGACTTCGATCTGACGATTCGGAGCTAATGAATGGGCGGGAACCTCCCGAGTGGGAGTTCCGAGAGCCGTCTGCAACGTAGCGGACACGTCGAGGCAATCCCGCAAAAACATGTAACGACCTGCGTCTACCTGCCGATCTTCATCAGGACAAAGCAAGTAGGACCAGCTAGTCTGCTCCGTGGGGTGACACGCAGTCGTGTCGATCGCGCAGGGCGCGATACAGCGGATGCATAGGGGAATCAGTTGGCGATCAGCGGCTCGGGCGCGCTGGGATCGGTCGTGTCTCGACGCGACGCTCGGCGGTTGCGCAAGGTGACCTCGCGTCGCGAGTGGGAGTCGCACTACATCGATGGACTGCGCATCACCGACACGCTCGTGGTGCTCCTCGCCGTGACGGTTGCGCAGATCATCCGTTTCGGTGAGATCGACTTTCGCAATCCGTGGTCGATTGCCGGCTACATCGGCGTATCGGGTGCCCTCGCTGTCCTGTGGCCGACGTTCCTCGCCATCTTCCGCACCCGTTCCCCTCGTGTCATCGGCAATGGCTCGGAAGAGTATCGACGCATCATCTCGGCCACGTTCCGTCTCTTCGGCACCGTGGCAATTCTGTCTCTGCTGTTTCGCTTCGACATCGCGCGTCTGTATCTCGCCATCGCATTTCCCGTCGGCCTGATCGGGTTGCTGCTGAGTCGATGGGGATGGCGCAAGGTGGTCGCTCGCAAGCGTGCGCGTGGTGAGTATCAGACGGCGGTGCTCATCGTCGGAAGTAAGAGTTCGGCGTTGTCGATGGCGAGGTCGTTCGAGCGTTCTCCCGGAGCGGGTTACAGCGTGGTCGGCATCTGCCTGCCCAACTACGAGCCCAGCAGCGCCGCGTCCTTCACGATCGACGGCATCGACATTCCGGTGCTGGGGGACGAACACAGCGTCGTCGAGGCTATCGAGGTCTCCGGCGCAGACACCGTCGCGGTGACGGCAACCGAGCACATCGGCCATCACGGCCTGCGAAAGATGGTGTGGGACCTCGAGAAGAAGAAAGTCGATCTTGTCGTCTCTCCCGGCGTCATGGACGTCGCCGGCCCGCGACTGGTGATGCGGCCGGTCTCGGACTTCCCGCTCATCCACGTCGAGAAGCCGCAGTACAACGGGGCCAAAAAATTCGGGAAGACGGCCTTCGATCTCGTCTTCGCCGCGTCGGTGTTGCTGTTGATCTCGCCGATTCTGCTCACCCTCGCCGTGATCATCAAGCTCACCAGCAAGGGCTCGATTTTCTACAAGTCCGAGCGAATGGGTATGGACGGCAGGCCGTTCCAGATGATCAAGTTCCGCAGCATGGTGCAGGGCGCAGACAAGCGGGTGCAGGATCTCGCTGCCCTCAACGAGGGTGCGGGCGTGCTGTTCAAGATGCGTGACGACCCCCGCGTCACATCCGTCGGCAAGGTGATGCGCAAATACAGCCTCGACGAGCTACCGCAGTTCGTCAACGTCCTCACGCGCGATATGAGCGTGGTGGGTCCGCGGCCGCCACTGCGCAGTGAAGTCGAAACCTATGACGGCGAAGTGCGGCGACGATTGCTCGTGAAGCCGGGCATCACCGGGCTGTGGCAGGTGAGTGGCCGATCTGATCTGTCGTGGGAAGAGAGCGTGCGTCTGGATCTCTCATACGTCGAGAATTGGTCCATGACAGGCGATTTGCTCATCATCGCGAAGACAGCGGTTGCGGTCGCCAAGAGCGAAGGCGCGTACTGACCGCGCGGGGTGCATTTGCCCTCCGCTTGGTGTGTTTTATTCGTGTCATCTATTGCTGACCTAGGAAGAAGTAGTCCCCGTCGTCGGTGACCACGCGATTCGCCCGTTCACGAAGTCGATGGCAACGCCGTCTGCATAGGGGTACTCGTCCGTGGTGGGGAAACCGTGTGCGGTTGTCCAGGCCGCGAGAATTGCGCCATGGACGGCGTGGGTTCCGTAAGTGGCGTGACTGAAGACGCGGAAGCCGGCGGGGTTGTCGAAGTCCTGCGTTCCGTTGGCGAAAGGTGCAATGGGCACCAACTGCCAACGGCGCGCAATCGAGCCGACGGGGACGGGAGAGCTGAACCAACCGTTGTTGGTCAGGAAGCGAGTGCCGTTGACATGCTCCTGCGCGAAGCCTCCGCCCATCTCGTAGACCGGCGTGATCGGCGCTCCGAGCGGTGAGTCCCGATTGGCCCCGAACAGTATCGCTTCCTGCCGGGCCGGAAGACCGGCAAGCTGAAGCGTGGCGACCGTGGCCAAGGCAGACTTGCCGGAGTAGTCGGTGTTCACTACCCCGAAGCGGTCCTCGTCATCGTTGCTGCTCGAGTTCGCGTCTCGTACGGTATAGATGTAGAAGGCACCTGCATACGAGACTTCGGTCCATTGCAGCAACGTGTTCATGATCAGGTCGGACTGCTGCTGTGGCGTCAATATTGTTGTCGGAGCGCCATATTCGGTAATCCATATCTTCTTGTCTCCATCCCCGTAGCGTCTCATGATCGAGTGCATCTCGACCATTTGACGCATCGGAGAATTGTCGTAGAGTGCACCGATCGCCAATGGTGCTGCGTAGTCGTAGGGGTGAAACGAGAGTGCATCGAAGTGCCCGTGTAGTCCCGCGGTGTACATCCGGTTCAGAAATTCGATCGCATGCACTTTGCCGTCACTGTTGTCGGCTGGCCCCATCGCGCCGGCAACGACCGTGGCAGTCGGACTTGCTGCCTTGATCTTGGGATAGGCGGCGCGAACCATCGACGTGTAGAAGGCGGCATCGGGCGTCGGTGCGAAGAACTGCCGCCCGTTGGGCTCGTTCCATATCTCGTACGCCGAAATTCGGCCGTTGTACCGCCCGGCCACGGTACCGGCGAAGGCACCGAATGCGGCGGCGGACGCGGGCCGGGTCGTCACTGTGGGAGCAGTTCCGTAACCCGCCCACGTCGGACACGACCAGAGGACGCCGAGGATGTTCAGGTTGCGTGTCCGCGCGGCGTCGACCACGTAGTCGACCATGCTCCAGTCGTATGTCGCCGGGTTCGGCTGTATGACATGCCACATGATGTCGATGCGTACGACAGTGCCGTGCGAGGCGGCTATGACGTCGAGTGTTCGATCTACGTCTGTGGTGGCACCGAACAGCAAACTCGAGCCTGTGGAATACCCGACTGGAACGGGTGCGGTCTCGGGTGGGTTCTCCGCGGGACTGAGCGTCCGTGTTGGTGAATCGAATCCAGCGATAGCCAGGGCACCCACCACTGACCCGGCGGCCACCGTTCCGATGAAGAGGCGACGTGAAACGATCTGGCGGCCAGACCTACTCATATGGCTACGCCCACAATCGCATCGCTGGTCTTTCGATCACCACGTAGGTGAGGCTCGCGATGGCGATCGTGGCGCCGCAGAGAGCCGCGAAGCTCCAGAGCACGCCGAAGTAGGTGGCGGGTACTGGAATATCTGCTCGCTCGGCGAGCAACATGACCGGATAGTGCCACAGATAGATCGACAACGAGATAGTTCCGACGTACTTGATCGGACGCCAATCTGTCACTGCGGCAATCGAAGAGTGCTCGCCGCGCGCGAGCGGGGTGATGATCAGCAAGACCAGGGCGGCGGAGGCGATCGCGAACGGCGTGGCCATCACACGGGGAGCAACAACGAAGCAGCAGAGCGCTGTTGCCAGAAAGACGAGCACGGTAATGCCAAGGGCGAATTGGATGCGAATCGTCGACCACGCCTTGAGTGCCCCGCCGCCGATTGCGACGTACACGACGGCCGCGATCATGCCCATGGCGAAGTTGTCTGCCAGGGCCAGGAAGCTACGGGATAGAACGGCGATCCAGTTCGGACCCCAGAAACGCTCCAGGGGTGTCAGCTGTGGGTTGGCATTCTGAAGCGCGATGACGACGGAGGTGGTGACGGCACCGACGACGATCAGAACGGCTGGGGCGATCAGCGCCAGTCTCAGAGTCGATATCGATGTCTTGCGGCTGAGCCAGAATGTCCCCATTGCCATCAGCGGCAGCAGCAGATAGAAGGTCAGTTCCACAGTCAACGACCACGAGGGATTCAGTCCGGTCTGCAAGGTCGACGGGAAGAAGGACTGGGTCAGGGTGAGTTGAGCCAGCAGATGAAAGGGGTTGGTGATCATGCCCGTTCCGGCGTCCGAAGTGGTCCATCCGACACTGACGGGATTGACCACATACGAGGCCTGCAGGATGAAGTTGGTGACCAGGAAAATGAACAGGTATGCCGGAAAGATGCGCCGCACGCGTGCGATGAAGTAGCGCCGAGTCGACGGTTGTGTGTTGCCCGCGAATAGCTTTCGTACATATGGCAGGTAGAGCAAGAAACCCGACAGAACGAAGAAGAACGTCAGCCCTTGTCCCAGGAAGTCGATGCGAATGGTGTCGACGATGTTGGGGGCGTAATGGGCCGATACGTGCACCAGTAGGACTGACAGACATGCGATCCCACGAGGTCCCTCGAGTCCGCTGAGCCATGTCTGCTTCGGCGGTTCGGAGCCTGGCGTATGGGGTGCTGTCTGCTTACGCATGTGCTCGAGTGAGTGCTTAGGCATGGTGCTTGTTCACCTTTCGCGGTGGCGCTGGCGGTGCAACGGGTTTATCCACGAACGGAAGTGGCTGTGGCGCTGAGATGTTCGAGTCGTCAGTTGGTTCCACAGCATCTGCCGCGACGAAGGTCAGCAACACGACGAATGCGAGCGTCACCGAGGGGTTGGTGACGACGGGAAAGTCCAGCTGCAGCCCTACCAGCGAGAAGCCCACGAGGCCGGCCCCGGCCACCCCGCTTTCCCAGGGTTCCTTCCGCGCATTTCGGTGCGCGAGGACGGCTCCTGCGACGAGGACGAGGACGAAGGCAAGGCCGACGAAGATGCCCCCGCGATAGATCGATACCAGCGGCGAGTTCGCGACGTAGTTGGCGTTGTACCCCGCCACCTCGTTGGTGAATTCGTCTATTCCCCAGCCCTTGCCGAAAAGCCAGTTTCCCTCCATGGCAGCAGGGAAATCCGAGAGGGCTGCGGTGCGGGCGCGGGTGCCGGTATCGGAAGCTGAGAAGGAATCGAAGATTCGATCGGCAACAGCGGGTACAGCGAGGGTGGAAGCGGCCGCGGCGATGCAGCCGGCAATGATCGTGATGCGCTTGTCGGCCCGCATCTTCTGGAACATCAGCAACGCGACTGCGGCGACGACTACGGAGAACATGGCACTTCTGCTCAGAGTGATCACCAAGGCTCCGCCGATGATGAGGGCATAGACAATTCGCTGCCGACCGCGTAGCAGTGCACACGCGAGGGTCAGTCCCACGAGGGTGAAGATCCCGGCGACGTTGGGATCGATGTAGGTTCCCGTCAACCGCACGACCTGCGTCATGCCATCCTGGTAGAAGCGCAGGTGCGTACCGATGATGCCGGTGTTTCCGTATCCGAACGGGGCGAGGTGGTTCATCCACGAGCCGGACTTGTCGAGAAAGAACATAGCCAGCGCGAAGACGGATCCGGTGCCGACGCCATAGACGAAGACGCGGCCGAAGCGGCGTAGATCATCCTTCGGCAACCGCAGCAGTGGGAAAATTACCGACATTGCGACGAGCCACCGAGTGAACTCGATGATGTCCTGCATCCTTACCGCCGTGGCGATCAGCGAAACGAAGGATGCCGCGATGAGAATCAGCACGGTGATCTCGACGGGGTCGATGGGGCCGAGTTCGATCGGATGTGTCATCGCAGAGATCCACACCATTACAACCATCAGCAACGCGATGGGTAGACCCGCGCCTGGGAGCACAGCGAAGGGCGCACATCCCGCGCTGAACGCCAAGCCCACGTAGGACCAGCGTGGTTGCACCACAGCGACAGTGACGGCGGCCAGACCGGCGATGAGCGCGGCCCCGAGAGTCAGGCCGAGCTTTTGGCCGCTGCCCAGCCCGATGCCGAGCGCCAGGGGCAACGCCACTGTCATGAACACGGCCCCGAGTGCCGCACGATTCAGCACGGTCTGAGCCATTCGTGCACCGAGTCGTGCGGCACCCGGCTCTGCCAACGTTGCTCGCCTCGCTCGTAGAGCCCGCGGCCTGCGGCGACAGCGGCCGAGCGGTCCAGTAGGAATTCGCGACACCGTTCGATGGCGACCGCCGGATCGGCGATGCCCTCGATGCCCAGAGCGGAGGACAGGGAGCCGACCGCCGCGGGAGTACCGACGACGGGCAGACCGCGGCTGGCTGCATCGAGAATCTTCACGCGGACGCCGCCCCCGGTAGCGATCGGTGCCACGAGCGCGCGGCAGGTGTCGAGGAAGCCGGCCAGATCGTCGACGAATCCGAGATCACGGACCCCGTCGGGCAGGTCGAGATCGGCCGCGTCGGGATGGGGCGTGCCGACGATGCAGAGCTCGGCATCGTCGATGCCCGCACAGATCTGCGGCCACCAGCCCAGCAGAATTTTGTAAGCCTCCTGATTCGGAGGCCAGGTGCGATCTCCGAAGAACACCAATCGATTGCCGGAGTTCGCGATGTTCACTTGCTTCTTGGGAGGGAGTGTCAGATCCAGCCAGTGTGTACGGGCGATACCTGCGCGTCGGTAGAACTCGGCCTCGTCCTCGTCGTAGGTGCCCACGGTGTACGCCCCGCGGGCGACGCGCAGTTCGTCGCGCAGGATGCGCGTGGAATCGAGCTTTCCGATCAGGCCCCGGGTCGCCTTCCACACCAGAGTCTCGGAGACGACTGTGCTGACGGCAAGGGGGATGGTGCCGGCCTTGGTGGAGCGGAGGAACGGCTCGGCCATGTAGGTGTGGTCAGCGACGAAGATGTCGGAATCGGTGTCGTCGATGGCGGCGACGACGGAGTCGATGTCGAACCTGCTGTGCACCAGACTCTTACGGTAGCGAGCGCTGCGCAGGGCGATGGTCTTGATATCTGCGTCGGCCTTGGGAACTCGCCGCCAGCCGTCGGCCGTGCTCTCGGGCCGAGTCGACAGGCAGATGGCCCGGACGTCGTAGGACTCGGCGGCAATGCCCATCACCAGTCTCGCCATGGTCAGATCGCCGGTGGATTCGTGGCTGGGATCCTTCGCCAGCAGGAAGGTCGCTTTCACGACGGTTTCACCTCCGCGGGACGGTGTACGTAGATCGCGCGACGGTAGACGACGAGCATGGCGAACTCGCAATACACGCACGCGATGGCTGCGCCGTACCCACCGAGCCAATGCGCCAGAATGAACACCGAGACCACCTTCAGCGTCGCCACACTGGCTGTGGCGCGCACTCTCAGTGCATCTCGATGTTGCAGCGACAGGATCATCGTGAACACGAAGTTGACCGATCGGCCGAAAACGAAGAGCGACAGGAGCAGTGCCACGTAGCCGACGTCGTCGTGGCCTCCCCACAGCAGCACTCCGACGCTCACGGCTGCCATCGCCGCTGCCGTCGTCAGCGAGACCTTCACGATGTTGTTCACCGGGGGAGCGGAATCGACGTGGCCGTGCGCATCGCGCAGCGAATTTACGAAGGTGTTCGCATAATTCTGTCCGATCGAGGCGATGGCCAGGGCGGTGACGATCGCAACCGAGTAATAACCTGCCGCATCGGATCCGGCAACGTACCCGATGATGAGGACGTCTCCCGATGCGTATGCCGCGGCGGCGAATGCTTCGGAGGACAGCAGGGTGATCTCGCGTCGGTTGCCCGGCATCTGGGGTGCGCGTCCCGGTACGAACCTCAGGGTGGCGCACCAGATCACGATGTACGGCAACAGATACAGCGTGCTCGAAACGTACAGCTGCGGATCCTGTGCCAGGTACAGGTACGAGCCACCGAGGCCGATGGCGACGAGTTGTCGTGCGGCGTCGAACCGCATGGTGACATCCGGTCTGCTCTCCCGCAGGTAGCTGCTCTTGAAGGTGTTGAACAGCAGCTCGCCTGCGGCGACGACAATCGCGAATCCGGCCACGTACCACTGGGTGTACACGGCGATCCCGATGGCCGCGATGGCGGTACCGAACAGCACACGCAGGCATCGTTCACGCTGGAAATCGTCCTCGGATACCCGCAGCGACCGGACGAAGAAGGCGTTGTCGAGCGGAGCGTTGAGCAGTGCTGCACCGGCGAATCCCATTGCGTAGATTCCGTATTCGCCGACACCGAGAGTGTGAATCATCGCCGCTGTCCACAGCAGGCCGAACACTCGTCCGCTGTAGCTCCAGAACGAGGCGAGCCCGGCGCGGACGATGTTGCTGTTCGGAACGACTCTGGGCATGGCTACAGGTCCGCCCAGGCATGGAGGAAGGGTTGCGCGCACCGGTCGATGGTGCGGGCCTGCCTTAGTGTGCGAACTTCGGCCTCACTGGTACGAAGCTGGTCCTCGTCACAGATTATCGAATTCGCCTTGGCCGCAATGGCGTCGATGCCGCCCTCGACTCCGATCGCCCCGCCTTCGGACGCGGTCTCCACCAACGAGCCGTCGAGAATACAGATGATTGGGGTGTTGTAGGCGAACGAGCGGGACACCGCACTCGATGCGGCCCATACCTTTCCGTACGGATTGTCCTTGGAGTACGGCACGATCAGGAAGCGGAAGGAGGCGAAAAAGGCATCTTCTTTCTCGTCGTTGACCTCGCCCAGAACCTGCACGCCCTCGGTGGCGGGCAGCGTGTCGGTGCCGCGTCCGGCCACCACGATTCCGATCGAATCGTCGAGTTGCTCGCGCAGCCGGCCGATGAGCTCGAATCCTTTGCCCTTGTACACGTGGCCGAACATGCCCACGGCGGCAGGTCGTTCGGCCAGCGGGGGCAGCTCGTCGCGCGCCGGTACGAAAATACGCGAGGCCACCGCGGTGGAACCGGTCATCTGCATGCCCACGTTGTCGGCACCGACGCTCGTGAGCGCGAACAGGGTGCGGCCCCTCGTGGCTCGACGCTGCAGCGCCGCGATCAGGGGGCGGGTGGGGTAATGCACGGCGTGATGCAGTAGCCGAAATCGATAGAGCAGCTTGGTCTTGAACGGCCACCACGCCGGGTTGGGGGCGTCATGAACCGTCGAGGTCACCGGGATACGGCGGGGGAGCCACGAGGCCCAGAACGTCGAGAGCGATCCGGCGCTCTGCTCGAAGTGCACGATTACGGGGCCGCGCTTCTCGGCCGCGAGCACCGAGGCACGCACTGCACGGACGTTGGTGAGGACGTCGCGGACGGTCTCGGCACCGTCGGTGGCGATGCGGTACTCGATCACCTGGAGGAAGTGATCGCGGACCGAATCGAGGAAGTCGTCGGCATAGTCGCCCACACCGCTTCGGCCTGCGGACGGGGCGATGTAGACGAGTCGGGTCTCGGCGAGGGGAGCCATGATCTTCTGCCTTCTCGTCAGTACAGCAGGGGTCGAAAGACAGGGTGGTAGTCCAGAGTCGATGTGCGGGTTCCGACAACTTTGGCGGGGATCCCGGCCACGATCTCCATATCTGCGACGGACTTTCGCACCAGTGAACATCCGCCGACGACGGCGCCGTCGCCGATGGTCAACCCCTGAAGGATGGTGGCCCTGCTGGCGATCCAGGCGTGATGGCCGATCCGGACAGGACCGAGCTCTATCGCGAAGTCGTCACTGTGGACGAGGTGTTGGCCGGTGATGATATGCACGTCGGACGCCAGCACCACACTGTTCTCGAGGCTGAGGCCGCCGCGGGCGTCGAGCATGCAGTCGAATCCGATGGAACAGTTGTCTCCGATCACGAGGCGATCGATACCCAGCACCGTCGTGCCCATCATGATCGAAGTGTTGGTCCCGATCGTGGCTCCGAACCTCCGGAGAAATGTCTGCCGGATCCAATGCGAGGGGATACGGGTGATAGCCCAGTTGAAGATCCGCTCGCCGAACTGTGTTCTGCGACTGCTCTCATAGACATCGGTCATCGCAACTGCCCCTCGATCAGCGCCAGGTCGTGTTCGACCATCGCGGCGACGACATCGGCAAATCGTTTGGTGGGCTCCCACCCCAGCTCTGCCTTGGCTTTGCTTGCGTCGCCCACCATTTCCGCAGACTCCGCGGGCCTGCCGAACGCGTCGGAGGTGGTGACGAAGGAGTGCCAGTCTTCGATCCCCGCGGCATGGAATGCGGCCGCGACGAACTCTCGTACAGAATGGGCTTCGCCGGTGGCGATGACGAAGTCACCACCGGTCTCGTGTCCGGCCATACGCAGCGCCGCATCCACGTAGTCGGGGGCCCACCCCCAGTCGCGACGAGCATCGAGATTTCCCAGTTCCAGAGTCGACTGGTGGCCGTGCGCAATGGCCGCTGCTGTTGCGGTGATCTTGCGTGTCACGAAACGATGTGGCCGAAGCGTGGATTCGTGGTTGTAGAAGATTGCGTTGCTGGCCCGCAGGCCCCGGGCGCGATACATCTGCACGATGTGGTGGCTGAACGCCTTGGTTGCTCCATAGGGGGAAAGTGGGGCGATAGCTGTGTTTTCGTCCTGCAAAGAGGACGGGGTTCCGGCAAATATCTCTGCGCTCGAGGCATTGACCAGAACGCGGTCTGTGCCGGTCGTGTTCTGTAGATCCAGTAGTGAGTCGATGATTGCAACAATCGACTGTCCGTTCACAGCCGTGGTCTCGATCGGATGGCTCCATGAATACGCAACCGAGGATATTCCGGCAAAATGAAACACCAAGTCTGGTTCGGTGTCATAAACAATCCGACGGCATGCATTTTCGTTGCGTAGTTCGACTTCGACGACGGAAAGTCCGCAAATATCGTCTATATCCGAGTGGTCGGTTTCCGGCTGCACGGTGCCGACTACTTTGTATTCGAGTTCCGTAAGTCGCCGGGCCAAAATGTTGCCGTCCTGTCCGGCGACGCCGGTGATGAGTGCGCGGGGGCTCACCGGAGGGCCGGCCCCTCGGCGCGCTCGGCGCGCAGCAGTTCCAGATCGCTACGGACCATGAGCCCCACGAGGTCCGGGAAATCCAGGGTGGGCTTCCAACCGAGGACGCTGCGTGCTTTGGTGGCGTCGCCGATCAGAAGGTCGACTTCGGCGGGGCGCATGAAGGCGGGGTCGACGTGGACTTTGTCTGTCCAGTCGTCGATGCCTACTGCGGCGAATGCGTGGTCGAGTAGCTCTCGGATGGAGTGGGTTTCGCCGGTGGAGATGACGTAGTCGTCGGCGTGGTCTTGTTGGAGCATCAGCCACATGGCTTCGACGTAGTCGCCTGCGAAGCCCCAGTCGCGTTTGGCGTCGAGGTTGCCCAGGGCGATGTTCTCCTGTAGTCCCATCGAGATGCGGGCGACGGCCATCGAGACTTTGCGGGTGACGAATTCCGGTCCGCGGCGGGGTGATTCGTGGTTGAACAGGATGCCCGAGCTGGCGTGCAGTCCGTAGGATTCGCGGTAGTTGATGGTCATGTAGTGCCCGTAGACCTTGGCTACGCCGTAGGGGCTGCGGGGCCAGAGCAGGGTGTGTTCGTTCTGCGGTACCTGTTGGACTTTGCCGAACATTTCACTGCTCGATGCCTGGTAGAACCGTACGTGCTTGCTGGAGCTGTCCTGGTAGAACCGCAGTGCTTCGAGGACGTTGAGTACGCCGCCTGCGGTCACATCGGTAGTGAGGCGCGCGTTCTCCCATGAATACGCGACGAAGGAGATGGCGCCGAGGTTGTAGACCTCGTCGGGTTGTGCGTCGCTGAAGGCGCGCATCAGTGACGACAGGTCGAGCAGGTTGCCGGAGAGAATTTCGACGAACGGGTGCGATTTCTCCAGTAACGTTCGCTTTGGATTGTTTTGGCCCTGTACCAAACCGTAGACCTTGTATCCCTTGGAATGGAGGAGCTCTGATAGGTACAGCCCATCCTGTCCGGTGATGCCGGTTATCAACGCACTCTTCATGCTCGCCTCTCGCGCCCTGATGTATCCGCCCCGACGGCTGGCTTATCTTTTCACGTACACGTCGTTCGCGTGCAGTGAACGACGTGGTGTGAAAAGGAGTCGGTACATACGAAATGAATGTCATAGACGGTGTCGGCAATCCTCGGAATGGCTGTCGGTTCTGCGCGTGGGGTGAAACAAGATCTAGTATTCGTCCGTGGTGGTACCGCCCGGTGTCACGTGTGGAGGATTCGGCAGGAGAGCTACGCGTTGGACATCCGTGAGTACCTGAGGATTTGGCGGTCGCGCTGGGTTTCGATAGGCGTCACCGTCGCCGTCGCGGTGCTCGGGGCTGTCATTGCCAGCGCTCTCAGCACGCCTCTGTACCAAGCGTCGACACAATTGTTCGTCGGTGCCGCGGGTGGGGCATCGGCGAGCGAGGCCTATCAGAACAATCTTTTCGCCAAGGAACGCGTCACGTCCTATGCGCGCCTCGCTGCTGGGAAACAAGTGGCGCAGCGAACGATCGACACCCTCGACTTGAATATGAGTGCCGACGAGCTGATCGAGCGGGTGACTGCTACTCCGGTCCCCGACTCGGTTCTGCTCGACCTGTCGGTACTGGATTCCGACGCAGACAGAGCAGCGGACCTGGCGAATTCCGTTGCGGATCAGACCAGTCGATTGGTGTCCGAGCTGGAGGGTTCGGAGGGCGAAGGGTCGCCGGCGGCGGCTACGGTCGTTCAATCGGCTCTTGTGCCGACGAGCCCAGTCTCGCCCCTGTGGGGCCGAAATATCCTGATCGGCCTCGTCGGTGGTCTTTTTCTGGGGCTGATCGTGTCGGTGCTTCGCGACCGCCTCGACATTTCCGTCAAGGACCGGACGCGACTCGGTGATGCAGTTCTGTGCCCTGTGGTCGGCGCGATCCCGTTCGTCAAGATGAAGAAGAATGCCACCCCAGTATTGTTCGGCGACAAGTACATCGAGGCGTCGGAGGGTCTACGGGAACTGAGAACTAATCTGCAGTTTCTCGGTACCGGCAATCCTCCACATTCGATGGTGATCACCAGTGCCGAGGACGGTGCTGGAAAGACTGTCACCACGGTGGGTCTCGGAGTTGCATTGGGGGAGGCCGGGCATTCGGTGATTCTGGTGGACGCCGATCTACGCGGAGCTCGGCTCGCGCGGCATCTGGGGGTGATGTCCGATGTGGGGCTGTCGAGCGTATTGGCGCATCAGGTAGCCGCGACACAGGCGATAGCAACGTCGATGCACGAGAACGTGCATGTGATGCCTGCCGGGGTGGTTCCTCCCAACCCCAGTGAACTGCTCAGCACTCCTACGTTCCGCACACTGGTTAGGGACCTTTCCGGCCTGTACGACTTCGTGCTGATCGATTCACCGGCCGCCCTCCGCTACACCGACGCAGCGTTGCTGGCTGCGGCGTGCGACGGGGCCGTGCTGCTTGCACGTAGTGGGCGAACCAGAACGACCGACCTGGCGAAGGTATCGCAGAAGATGGGACTGGTCGACGCAACAGTGCTGGGTGCGGTTCTGGTCGGAGCGAAGAGCACGGACCGCTGACTGTATGGCTCGCCAGCGGACGCCAGTCGCGCGGTTGGCCGCACCTATCCTTGGGCCTCAATACAGAAGGGGCCGATAATCAGGGTGGTAGCGAAGTTCGGACTTGCGGACTCCCAGGTGTGAGGCGGGTACACCGCCCACTATCTCCATGGGCGCCACGTCGTTTCGCACCAGTGCGCAGGCAGCGACAACGGCACCGTGGCCGATGTGAATTCCGTCGGTAACGGTCGCGCGACTGGCAATCCACGCGTGGTGTTCGATGTGAATAGGTGACCACAGGGCTTTGAAGTCGTCGGAGTGCACGTCGTGGTGGCCACCGACGACATGAACGTCGCTGGCGAGTACTACGTCATTGTCGATGGTGAGGCCGCCCCGGGCGTCGAGTAGGCAACGGAAGCCGATGGAGCAGTTGTTTCCGATGACGAGTTTGCGGATGCCGTGAACCCGGGTGCCCATCATGATCGACGAGCTGCTGCCGATCCGAGTTCCGAACGCCCGCAACCAGTTTTGCCGAATCCAGTGCGACGGGATCTGCGTAACCAGAAGATTGAACAGACGCTCGCCGATCTGCTCGCGAGCCGATGTCGTTTCGGTGTCGAACACGATCTTTTCCCGGGACCTCGTCATGGCTGTCCTTTCGTGGGCATCTTCTGCACCTTAACGGACAGTGGGGCAGGAGTGTCCCTGCCCGACAACAGCATCCGAAAACAAGCAACGAGTACTCGAATGTCGCGAGTAAAAGACATCAGGATTGCAATATATTTCTACGTTACGCTCGCGCAATTGGTGTAATGATGCGACGATACCGTTCAACAAGTAAAGAGCTACTCCCGCCAGCAGGAGACAACATGCCCGCTCGACTACTCCGAGTTCTTCATGTCTCCGAGGCGTTCGGTGGCGGTGTGCGCACCGCGATGGTCAATTACGTCATTGGAACCCCGGAGTTCGAGCACTCGATGGTCCTGCGACTTCGGGCGGGGCACGAGACCGTCGAGGTGCCCGAAGATGTTGACGTGGAATATGTTTCAGGTGGTATGATCGATTTCTTCAAAGCAGCACTACGTGCTGTCGACCAGGGTGGCTACGACATCGTGCACCTGCATTCGAGCTATGCCGGCGTGCTTCGCGCGTTTCTCCCCAAAAATGTGCGCATTGTCTACACGCCGCACTGCTACGTGATGGAGGCGAAAAAGTCTGCCTATCGCACAGTCACGTACAGAATGGTCGAGAAGGCGCTCGCACAGCGCCCGCAGCTGTTGATGGCTGTTTCTCCGCGAGAGGCAATGATCGGGCTGTCTCTGAGGCCGTCGATGCATGCCGAGGTCGTCGAGAACGTCGCAGTGGCGCTGCCTGTTCCGTTCACCAAAGCGCATCGGAACAGTTCCAAGCCGATCATCACGATGGTCGGCCGAATCATGGCGCAGAAGGATCCATTCTTCTTCGCAGCCGTGGCCCGGCGGTTGGGCACCGAACGCTTTCGTTTCATGTGGATCGGCGACGGCGACGGCGATGGACGGCTCGCACTGGAAGCGGCCGGCGTCGAAGTCACCGGATGGCTACCTCCGCCCGACGTCTGGGATGCACTGGAGATCACCGACCTCTACCTTCACACGGCAGCGTGGGAGGGTGGCCCGCTGTCCACGCTGGAGGCAGCGGATGCCGGGTGTGCGTTGCTCGCCCGCACCATCCCGAGCATGGAGTCGCTCGGGTATCCGCTTGCAGGCACCGAATCCGAGGACGTTGCCTCATCGGTCGAGCGGTTCTTCGCAGACCCTGCTTATCGGGAGGACGTGTCGATGACGAGCCGCCAGATCGCCCGCAACGCATCGCTCGAAAACTTGGGCCGCAATCTCGCTCACCTGTACGGACGCGCGATGGTCGAGTTGAAGCCGCGCACCGTGCGGGCCGAGCGTGAACACCACCGCGTCGAACGCACGGCGGCTATCAGCTGACCCCAATCGTGACGAGCATTGCCATGCGGGACTCGCAAGCGAAGACACGCGGATCTGGTGGCAGTCGACGTGGTGGGCCATCTATGAAGCGCTCGCTTCTTTTCGCAGCGTCACGTTCCGCAGCATGGTTACTCGGTGTCGACAGCCAGGTCAACGTTGTCTGCACCGAACGAAGGCGTTCGACTCGACTACTCACACGTCGAAACTCGGTAGATGAGTGGTGATTTGCTCATCAACGCCAAGACCACTGGCGCAGTTGCAAAGTGCAATGGGCCCTGTGAGGTAGCCCGCGGCTCGAGTATCGGCGCGCCCGATCCGTGTCTACTATGCGCTTGTAAAGCATCAGTAAGACCGACGGGGAACGGACAGCATGCGAATCACAGTCTTCGGTACCGGCTACCTCGGTGCCACGCACGCCGCCTGCATGGCCGAACTCGGCCACGAGGTTCTGGGCGTCGACGTGGACCCGGCCAAGCTCGCGAAGCTCGAAGCCGGCGAGGTTCCGTTCTGGGAGCCTGGTCTCGAAGAGGTGCTGCAGCGCAACATCGCGGCCGGTCGCTTGCGCTTCACCGCGTCCTACCAGGAAGCCGCGGACTTCGCGGAGGTTCACTTTCTCGGTGTCGGCACCCCCCAGAAAAAGGGGGAGTTCGCAGCCGACATGAAATTCGTCGACTCGGTCATCGAGACGCTCGCGCCGTTGCTCACCAAGCCGGCCGTGATCTTCGGTAAGTCCACAGTTCCCGTCGGTACCGCCGAGCGGCTCGGCCGCATGGCCCGCGAACTGGCCCCGGCCGGCGATGACGTCGAGGTCGCGTGGAACCCCGAGTTCCTTCGCGAGGGCTACGCCGTCAAAGACACGCTGCACCCGGATCGTCTCGTGCTGGGTGTCGATCGAGATCGGCCGGGTCGCGCGGAGGCGTTGGCCCGCGAGGTCTACGCCCAGCTGCTCGACGAGCAGATTCCGTTCCTGGTAACCGACTTGGCCACGGCCGAGCTGGTCAAAGCCTCGGCCAATGCGTTCCTGGCCACCAAGATTTCGTTCATCAACGCCATCGCAGAGGTGTGCGAGGCGGCCGGGGCCGACGTCACCGTCCTCGCCGACGCCATCGGCCACGACGAGCGCATCGGTCGCAAGTTCCTCAACGCGGGCATCGGCTTCGGCGGTGGCTGCCTGCCCAAGGACATCCGCGCGTTCATGGCCAGGGCCGGCGAGCTCGGTGCCGACCAAGCGCTGACGTTCCTCCGCGAGGTCGACAACATCAACATGCGACGACGCACCCGCATGGTCGAGTTGGCCCGTGAGGCGTGCGGCTCGCTACTCGGTGCCCGGGTGGCTGTGCTCGGTGCGGCCTTCAAGCCCGACTCCGACGACGTTCGTGATTCACCGGCTCTGAACGTGGCAGGTCAGATCCAGCTGCAGGGGGCAACGGTCAACGTGTACGACCCGAAGGCCATGGAGAACTCCCGGGCGCTGTTCCCCACGCTGACCTACAACAACACCGCTCTCGAGGCCTGCGAGGGTGCAGACGTGGTGCTGGTGCTGACGGAGTGGAAAGAGTTCAAGGCTCTCGTCCCCAGCGACCTGGACGGCGTGGTGCGCAGTAAGAAGCTGATCGATGGCCGCAACTGCTTGGACCCGGAGCAGTGGCGGGCGGCGGGGTGGAACTATCGAGGCCTAGGGCGTCCCTGAGCACTGACAAACAAGTCAAGGGCACAATTCATTCGATGGAATGAATTGGTCGCTGCCTAATCGGCGTGTATCTGTAATCCGAATTAACTGACACTTAATAAAAGTCGATTCGCCTGTTGTTGCCCGCGTGAACAAGTGTCGAGGTTCGTTCTGTGGCTCAAGCTCGCCTATCAGGGGTAGGGCCCCACGATAAACAGCACGGAGCGCTGTGAATAGTCACCAAATTGAGCAGATGACGCTCGTGTGTAACGTTTTTGGACATCGGGGCGGTAACAACTGGGTAGCTCCTATCATCCGTTTCGCCTAGTCAGCGTAGGTGTGGTAAACCGATCAGGAGCTGTTATTCATCTGTGATCTGCGACGCTCGCATGGTGCTTCGGATAGCGGCGTGGGAACATTTCAATTCGAGACCAGTCGCATTCCGGATTGATTTCGATTCACAGACCAGCGACCACCATGGTGATCGCCGTAGCGCAGAAGGAGGGGAGCAGGTGGCATCTGTCGGGGCTGCACCACGCTCACTCTGGGGATCCTCACGGTCCGGGGAGTTGAAAACTCGCAAGCTCACATCCAGGCATGTGTGGGAACGCCAGTACATCGCCCGCCTTCGGGTGACCGACGTGCTGGCCGTGGTCCTGTCCGTCGCCCTCGCCCAGATCGTTCGCTTCGGAGGGGTCGAAACAACCGGCCTGGCGAACTCGGCGATCTACACCGGTGTCTCCGTTGCAGTGGCGAGCGTCTGGATCGCATTTCTCGCAATCTTCCGAACCCGCTCGACGCGGGTCATCGGCAACGGTGCCGAGGAGTATCGCCGCATCGTGTCAGCCACCTTCCGGCTCTTCGGTGTAATCGCCATCATCTCTCTGCTGTTCCGTATCGACTTTGCACGCCTCTACCTCGCCATCGCGCTACCGGTTGGGTTGGTGGCGTTACTTGTCAGCCGCTGGCTGTGGCGAAAGGTGGTCACTCGACTTCGCAGCGAAGACAAGTACAAGACGTCGGTGCTGATCGTCGGAAGCCGCTCAGCTGCGGTCTCGATGGCCGAGTCGTTCGAGCGTTCGCCGTCCTCGGGCTACGCGGTGGTGGGGATGTGCATGCCCGGCTACGAGGTGCCGAGCGATGGAATCGTTCACGTCGAGGGTGCAGATATTCCGGTACTAGGTAGTGAAAGAGACGTCCTCTCTGCAATCGACGAGTGCGGTGCCGATACGGTCGCGGTGACGGCCACCGAACACCTCGGCCATAAGGGCATTCGCAAGATGATCTGGGACCTGGAGAAGAAAAATGTCGACCTGGTGGTCGCGCCTGGCGTCGTAGATGTTGCCGGCCCTCGTTTGGTGATGCGGCCAGTCGCAGGGTTCCCTCTGATTCACGTCGAGAAGCCGCAGTACAACGGTGCGACACGATTCAGCAAGGTCGCTTTCGATCTGACGTTTGCGGCGCTGGTTCTGGTGTTGATCTCGCCGGTGCTACTTGCAGTAGCGATTGCTGTGAAGGTCACTAGTCGTGGACCGGTGTTCTACAAGTCGGAGCGGATGGGTATCGACGGAAAGCCGTTCTCGATGATCAAGTTCCGCAGCATGACCGTGGATGCGGACCAGCAGGTGGCGCATCTGCTCGATCGGAACGAGGGTGCCGGTGGGGTGCTGTTCAAGATGCGGAACGATCCGCGGGTCACACCGGTCGGCAAGATGTTGCGTCGCTTCAGCCTCGATGAGCTTCCTCAGTTCATCAACGTGCTCAGGCGCGAGATGAGCGTCGTTGGTCCGAGGCCGCCACTACGCCGCGAGGTGGAAACCTACAACGGTGACGTTCGTCGCCGCTTGCTGGTCAAGCCGGGGGTCACCGGGCTGTGGCAGGTCAGTGGACGATCCGATCTGTCGTGGGAAGAGACTGTCCGACTGGACCTTTCGTATGTCGAGAATTGGTCGATGGTGGGGGATCTTTTGATCATCGCAAAGACCGTGAAGGCGGTTGCCGGAAGCGACGGAGCGTATTGAGCCTGCGCAGGTTCGGGTTTCGTCGCCTAGCTCAAGTGCCGGAAAGGTCAGTTGTTCGATGAGTAAGTCAGTTGCGATTATCGGTACGCGGGGGTATCCGAGTTATTATGGTGGTTTCGAGACGCTGGTCAGGCGTCTGAGCCCGTACCTTGTCGACTCCGGCTGGGACGTAACGGTTTACGGTCGTCCCGATGCAGTGAAGAACGACGATCCGCTGCTGGACCCACGTGTTGATTCCGTCATGACCAAGGGGCTCGAAACCAAGTCCCTCAGCACACTGAGCTATGGGTTGTCGTCGTCAATCAGTGCGGCCCGTCGCAAGCCCGATGTGGCGTTGATCATGAATGTGGCCAACGGATATTGGCTTCCACTGCTCCGCTCACGCGGGATTCCGACGGCGGTCAACGTCGATGGAATCGAGTGGGAGCGAGCAAAGTGGGGCACCAACGCCAAGCGCGTGTTCCGCGGCGGAGCACACTTGACAGCAAAGTATGCAACCGAGTTGGTGTGCGACTCACACGAAATCCGGCGTCGTTGGAGTCGCGATTTCGGCCGTGACGGAGTGTTCATTCCGTACGGCGGGGACGCACCCGACCGCCTTCCGGTCGTGGAAGGCCTGAGGTCCAGGCAATACGTACTGATCGTGGCCCGATTCGTACCAGAGAACACAGTGCCCGAATTCCTGGAGGCCGCCCGAGAGCTCGGAAAGAAGTGGGACGTAGTCATCGTCGGCTCGTCGGGATACGGCGGTGAGATGGACCTTGCAGCCGCGAAACTGGCGAACGAGTCTTCTCGCGTGCAATGGCTCGGTCATGTCAGCGACGACAAGAAGCTGTTTTCGCTATGGCAACATGCCGGCGCTTACTTCCACGGTCACAGCGTCGGTGGGACGAATCCAGCGCTTGTTCAAGCAATGGCGTGCGGCGCTCCAGTGGTTGCGCGTGACACTGTTTACAACAGGGAGGTTCTTTCTGAAGCAGGGACTTTCGTACAGCCGGACCCTCCCAGTATCACGGCAGCCATCAGTCGCGCGATGACCGACAGGAAATGGCAGGACTCGTCGGCGTCGTTGTCTTCCCAACGGTCGCAGGAGTTCTACACGTGGGAAGGCGTGTGCAGCGGGTACGCGTCGTTGCTGGACAAATTGACCACACCCGGAGTGGCGCATCGCGACGAGATCGTAAATCGCGCCGGTGGTAGCTAGCTTTCGATATGAGTACCTCGAGGCCAGTACTTCGGATAATTCCAGAGCTCCGAGCTGATCATGTGAAACGGAGCCAGAACCTGACGTCGGCGGAAACCCTCTACCTTGAAACGAACGCGGACTTAGAGGGGACCGGTGTACCTGACGAATTTCGACACGTCACTCTGCTTGGCCTTCTCCGAAGCGTAATCCTGACGCGTGCAACAACTTTGGAGCTACCTGAGCCGCTGTGGGTCCGTTTTCTTCCCAAGACGATGTTGGCGGCGCTGGCGTGGAAGGCGTCCAGACTCGTCAGGTGGGTGCCAGGGTCGACCGTCGCCTATGCAATTGAGAACAATGAACCGGGCAATCTCTTGTTCGGAGACCGAAGCGTACCGAAGAGCTTCGTGCGGCCGTCCGTTCTCATACTAGGAATTTGCATACGAATGAGCGTCGATCGCTTGTGTTTTGGGAGTGAAGGGTCGCGTGCGACATATCAGTCGATTCCGCTGGTGAACGGCATCGATCATTCGGTCGTGGTGAACCTACCGGCAAGGCCGAACTGTACGTCTGAGTCCACACACGGGGAAAAGACCCGCCGCAACCGGGTCTCTTTTGTGGGTGTCTTGGAGCACCGCAAGGGTATCGATGTGTTGATGAGGTCATGGCCCTCGGTGGAGCAACGCTGTCCGGACGCGGTCCTCACCATCGTCGGAGACGGGCCGATGCGCCGCGAGGTCGAGCAGTGGAGCGCCGAGAGGCCTCGCAGCCGCAATTTCCGCGGCCGGCTGCCGCACTCCCAAGTGTCGAGCGTCGTTGGAGGAAGCGCACTGCTCGTTGCACCGTCGGTTCGCGCCGGCCGGTGGAGGGAGCAGATCGGTCTGCCCATGCTCGAAGCATTGACTGTGGGCGCGACGGTGGTGACCAGCGATGAGACAGCGCTGGCCACTTGGCTGGCGGCTCGAGGTCATTCGGTGATACCTGCATGTGAATTGTCCAAAGGTCTGGCCGGCGAAATCGTCGACCGCTTGCGGGAGCCGCTACCCCCCGACAAGGTCATCGCCTCGCTCCCGGAGGTGTCCGGCCGCGTCGTGGCGGACAGATGGATGAATCGATCTCAGCACACGAACAACGACTGCTCGACCGAGAATCAGAGTAGAAATGGGAACTGTTGATGAGTTCGGCGAGCGCTTGCGTCGATAGCGTGGTGGCGGTTGTGGTGCACCACAAGAGTTATGACTCGATCGGGTCGACGGTAGCGTTGTTGATCGATGACGGAATCCCGAGCGAGCGCGTGGTCGTAGTGGACAACGGAGAAGAACTGGACCGACGTGCCGAACTTGCGGCAATGCTGCCGGGAGGAGTGCACCTACTGTTCGAGGGGAATCGCGGCTACGGTGCTGCGGTCAACAGGGGCGTCGAGTATGCAGATTCGCTCGGCGCACCGTACGAATACGTTCTGGTGTCCACTCACGAGTGTCGCGTCGAAAAGGGTTCGGTGGCAACGCTTGTCGCAGCGCTGGATCGAAACCCTGACGCCGCAATTGTTGGCCCGACGCTGACTTCCGGTGAAGAGGACGAATTCATCTGGTCCGCTGGCGGGTTACTCACCCCGACGCTCAGGCTGCCTCGGCACTACTTCCACCGAGCCGCAGAACTTCCTCCTCAAGCAGATGCGGAGGTGGACAGGGAATGGCTCGACGGCGCGTTCCTGGTCACCAGGCGATCCGCATTGCGGGACCGGGCGGTGGACGAGCGGTTCTTTATGTACATGGAGGAAGTCGATCACCACGTCGCATTGAGAAATCGCGGATGGAAGATCCTGTGGATACCGTCGGCGCGTGTATGGCAGTCGTCCGGCGGAATTCCGCCCTACTACCTCGGTCGCAACATGCAGCTGTTTCAGAGATGGAACGGAACACCGGTGAGTCGCGTAGCTGCCACACCGTGGTCCATTGCGCATCGAGCGCTGTCCGACCTGCGGCACAGGAAGGGCCTGAGCAGCGTTTCCTCAATGATCAAGGGCTGGAACGATGCCAGACGAGTGCGCGACTCCGCGGGCGGCCGGGTCGTCATCGTCAACCCACTCGGTGGGGCGCTTGCTCACTACGAACGTGAACTGACAGACGTGATCAACGCTCTCGGCCTCGGAAACACCACGTTGTCGACGTTCGAGCCTTCGCACGGTGGCCGCTCCCGTTTGGGGTGGCTCTCGGCCTATTTCCGTCTACTGATCCGATCGCGATTGACCAGGAAACGCCGCGCCACTGTCGTTGTATGGCCGGCCTTGGGCTATCTCGACGCAGTGCTGATTCGCCTTCTCGCTGGTCCTCGAGCTTTCGTCGTTCTACACGACCCGAGCCCACTCGTGCGGGCCATCGGCTACGACGCAGTCTCGATCCGGCTCGCGAGAGTGTTCGGTGGCGATAGATTCATCATCCACAGTGAAGCGGCGAGAAGAGTCACGGAGTCTTCGAGCATCGACAGCACCGTGCTTCCTCATCCAGTCCTCGCGCCGATTCGACGCAGTGGGGAGTTCTCCGGCCGGCGAGTTGTAAGGGTGCTCGGGCAGTACAAGCCAGACCGGGACTTGTTGGCGCTCGAGGAGATTGCGGTCTCGATCGGAGACCTGGATGTCGACCTGGAGATACTGGGCAGAGGCTGGCCTGAAGTGAAGGGTTGGTCCGTCACTGATGGTTTTCTGTCAGAGCAGGAGTTCGACGATGCCGTGGACGCCGCAAGCGTCGTCGTGATTCCCTATCGGAAATTCTTCCAAAGCGGTGTGGCCATACGGTGCTTCGAGCGGGGGACACCGGTCGTCGGCTTAGGCGGAACCAGCCTCGACGAATTAGCCGGCGTTGACCGCAAGCTTCTTGTCGGTCAGTCGTATTCGTCAACTTGGTCCGAGGCTGTGAAGCACGCGCTCTCTCGCAAAGAACCTGCCGAGGAGCCTGAGACGGATGCGGTCCGCGCAGCCAGCGTGGCTGGCTGGAGCCGCTGGCTGGGGTCGGTGTCATGAGCAGCGAGTTGACCATGCTCGCCCTGGGGCGACGCAGTGAGCGCGTGGATGAGGCATGGGCGCGTTCTGGTCGCGTGACCTCGATAGTTCGGTTCGAGCATGCGGCACCTTCGGGAGTGCGCTTCGGGAAACGGGTCTTCGGAATCGCTGTGGACTCCCTTGCGCTCGCCGCCAAAGCGCGACTGCGACACGGTAGTGAGAGCCTCTTGTGTGCGAATCCGTGGATTGCGGTGGCGCTGAGAGCTGTAGGACTGTCAGCTTTCGCAGTGACCGGGCTCTATGCGGTGCCAGGCACCAACAGCTGGAAGCTCCTCAGGCGGTCCCTGAAAGACATCCCAATAGTGACAACGGCTGAGATCGAAGCGGAGCAATGGGTGGCTGAGGGTGGCAGGGCCACCGCCGTGTTGTACGGCAACACTTTTGGGTACCCCAGGGCGAAAAGGTCATCGAAAGTTCCATCGATATTCATCGGCGGTACCTCGGATCGCGACGCCGAACTCATCAACTCTCTCATCGACGAAGTCCGTACCGACAACCGAAGCGTACGGCTCATCATCGCCGACGGCTCAGGCGGCAGAATGTGGCGGGGAGAACGTGCCGAGATCGAACACTTTGGGCGGGTGAGTTCAGAAGAGTTCGGCAGAATCATGAGTACGAGTGACGTTGTATTCTTGCCGATCTTGAACAAGCCCAGAGCTTCTGGACATATGGTGTGTGTCGGCGCGTTGGAGTGTGGGCTCCCAGTGGTGTCATCGGAATGCACCGGTATGGATGGGTACGTGGACGGAACATTCGTTGCACACTTGGATCTGTCATCATCGGTTCTCGAACAGTTGATCGCATGCGCTGAAGGGCAGCTGAACAGCGATCAGGTCAGGGAGTTTTGGACGGAACACTTCAGCCTGGACGCGTATATCGGACGAGTGCTGACAGCCGTGGACCACTTGACCGGCCGTTAGGCCAAGATCAAGTACCCGTCGCTTCGGAATCCTTGTCAGAGCGAGCTGAGTTCATCCATCTATCGAAGTCGTGTCGCGGGCTCGTGAGTGGAAGCGAGGCGATGATTTGTGCTGGGGGGCGGGGATAGCGGATCTTGCTCAGTATGACCTCGGCGAGTCGTCTGTAGTCCACGTCCTGGGAAACGACCGTGTGACCATTTGCGCCGAGCCATTCTGCGTAGCCAGTTTGGTCGGTGGTGATTATTTCACAGCCATGGGCCAGCCCCTCCATGATCGGAAGGCCGATCTGTTCGCGCCAGCGCGGAGTCGACTGGGAAAGAAGAACCAGGGCTGACGCCCTACGCAGATGTGAGTGGATTTCCTCACGCGGCGGGTCAACGATTACTTGGACTCTGGAGTGAGCCCTGCTCCAGTCGAGTACGAGGTCAAGAAGCGGGCCCTGACCGATCATCGTGAACGTGATGTCGGGGCAATCCCAAACTTGATCCCACAGACGCATCGCCTGCCTGATTCCCTTGCGATCCGAAAATTCACCCACAAAGAGTAGGTTCGAGCTCTTAGCAGGGCCATGGCAGGTGCATGGCGTAGGCAACTCCAGAGCTTCTGCTACATCGATTTTCGCCAGTAGCTGCGGTACCAACAGACGGTAGTTGCTCGCGGCACCGGGGGTCCCGAACGCGATTCGATCCACCGGTCTGACGATGTAGGAACAGATCGCTCGAACGACGAATTTCACCCAACTTGGCGGAATCGGAAGCAGGTCCTGAATGGGCAGTACCGGTGAGTTGTTCTCGATTGCATATGTAGTCAGTTGAAACCGTCTGCGAAGGACACTGCGAGAGACCCTCGCGGTAGTCGTGTATAGAAGAAGCGACGGCCAAGCCCTCACCATGAACGGCTCGTTGATCTCGATGAACTGCTCGTTCGCGGTCAGTATTCGCCTGACTGTCTGGAGTCTGCTTGCCCGCTCGATGCTGACGTGCTCGGTGAGTTGCTCCTCGAAGTCGTACATCTGCTCGCGGTATAGCAAGTGCCCGGGGAGCATGGTTCGAAGATCGTGGACATGAGTGGTTCGCACAGACTCGTAAATTCTGAGAACCGAAGAACCTGACCTTCTGTCGGTTTCTAGGACCTCATCAGGGTAGCTCTGTGTCCACCCCACCCTGACTAAACGGTCAGTAAACAAGGCATCTCCCGAGTTTCAAAACCGCGACTCCGGTGGTCGCGGCCAAAACAAGAGGATAGTTCGGCTTTGTTGATAATTCGACTTTGGAGCAGTAATGCATCCGAACGTATTGCTGAAACTCGCCAGGTTGCGGGAATCCTAAAAACGGCCTACGGGGATGATTAGGACAGAACGGGTTCTTTCGTCGCATAGACGGCCTCGGTGGCGTCCTTCTGCGGTCGCCACCACTGCTCGTTGTCGCGGTACCAGTCGACGGTCGCTTTCAACCCCGCGCGGAAGTCGACATAGGTTGGCGTCCAACCCAATTCGGTGCGGAGTTTGGTCGAGTCGATGGCGTAGCGCAGATCGTGGCCGGGGCGGTCGGTGACGAAATCGAAGGCATCGGGCTCGTGGCCGGTCTCTTCGAGGATCGCTTCGAGGACGGTGCGGTTGTTGGCTTCGCCGTCGGCTCCGATGAGGTAGGTCTCGCCGATGCGGCCACCGTCGATGATGGCCCAGACGGCGCTGTTGTGGTCGTCGACGTGGATCCAGTCGCGCACGTTCTGGCCGGCACCGTAGAGCTTGGGGCGTGATCCGCTGAGGATGTTGGTGATCTGACGCGGGATGAACTTCTCCACGTGCTGGTACGGGCCGTAGTTGTTGGAGCAGTTCGAGATGGTGGANTCACCGCAAACGCGCGCGCATTCGCTGAACGCGCAGCTTGGGGCGTGATCCGCTGAGGATGTTGGTGATCTGACGCGGGATGAACTTCTCCACGTGCTGGTACGGGCCGTAGTTGTTGGAGCAGTTCGAGATGGTGGAACGGACCCCGAACGAGCGGGTCCACGCGCGCACCAGCAGGTCGCTCGAGGCTTTGGTCGAGGAGTACGGGCTCGACGGGTTGTACGGGGTCGATTCGGTGAATCTCGCCGGGTCGTCGAGTTCGAGGTCGCCTTCGTACGGCCGGTACGGGTCTCAGGAGGTTAGGCTGCCAATCCACGCGCCCGCGAGAAACGTGGCACAAAGCATGGTGCAGAATCCCAGTAGTCGAATCTTGAGCGCGAAAAGTAGTAGCACTCCGCTCAATGCCTCCACGGACGCGTATGCAGCGAGCAATACGTTGACGTCGAAGTTGCCCACTCGTGATGAGACAATTGCAGCTCCCGCCACCACGCTGACAGACACCATTGTCAGTCTGGAAGCGCTTGGTGGAAGAAACCGGAAGGTCATCCGCTGCGCAACGGCTGCGGTAGTGGCGCAGACGAGCCATACACCTACGATGACGACAGGTACCAGGAATTCGCGATACCAGACACAGGCAATGAGGCTTGCTAGCAGCGCGATTGGCGTCAGTCCGATCCATAAGACCTGAAGGAACTTCCGACCAGAGTCCGGCGAGTCGGTTGATTGATGGATCAGGGTAGGTACTACGGCATTGACCAGGGTGGCTGACGCTGCGCCTACGATCTTGGTTGCGACGCTCAGAATCGTCAGATTTGACGCGGGAAGCAGAACTGCAGTGGACTGAATCAGCACGACTGCACTTTGTCCAATACCGGAGCGTGCGAAGAACCATCCAGCGCCAGACCGAGACCGTATCCCCACCACTGGAACTGCCGCCATCGCCGTGTTACCGACCCCTTTGCGGACCATCGTGAGCAACAAACAGATGTTTCCAACGAACAGGGCTATGAGCATCGCTGTGACTGATCGAACTGGATCGCCCCAGGGGACCAGTAGCGTCAGCACGGCGAGCGCGTTGGCGGGCAGAGCGATACCCGACATCCAACGCGGGTCGCCTTCGGCTTCTGAAAATACCGCTCGAAACCACACCACTGCCTGTATTGCGGCGTTTGCGGCACTCGCTGCCACTATGGGTGCCAGGTCCATGCCCAGCTTGCCGTTCAATTCGAGCCATGCAGCTCCTACCCCCACGAAAACGATGCTCAGAAGGGGAGTTGACCAGCGGAGAATTCCCACCCCTCGTCTGGATATTCGATGTTCGCTCAGCAGCATTGGATACATGACACCGACGAGCAGGGTGAGCGTTGGCAGGAGACCAAGGTTCCAGAGGTAGAAGTATGCGTCCGTCGAAGTGTTCGCGCCGTTTCGCCAAATCATGAGCGCGAGCTGGACCACGCCAGTGCCCTGTGATGCGAGGGAGAGGACCGGCCCCCGGAGCGCTGCAAACGGCAGCCGCGCCTTTCTGGGAACCATGGAAGTCACTTGCTAACTATGGCTGCCGGTTGCCCGATGGACAACACGAGTGGGTGCGACACATGAGAGCGGTGTACGGCTTGCTGGCGGAACGGCTTGGTCGGGTGCTCGATCAAGCAGTAGACCGCAGCCTGCCTTGGAACCTCCCTGCAGTCTCTGTGGATTCTTGGTCTGGTGGGCGTGGGCGGGTGTTAGGGCAGTACGGATTCTTTCGTCGCGTAGACAGCTTCGGTGGCGTCCTTCTGCGGTCGCCACCACTGCTCGTTGTCGCGGTACCAGTCGACGGTCGCTTTCAATCCTGCGCGGAAGTCGACATAGGTTGGCGTCCAACCCAATTCGGTGCGGAGTTTGGTGGAGTCGATGGCGTAGCGCAGGTCGTGGCCGGGGCGGTCGGTGACGAAATCGAAGGCATCGGGTGCGTTGCCGGTTTCTTCGAGGATCGCTTCGAGGACGGTGCGGTTGTTGGCTTCGCCGTCGGCTCCGATGAGGTAGGTCTCGCCGATGCGGCCGCCGTCGATGATNGGGGCGTGATCCGCTGAGGATGTTGGTGATCTGACGCGGGATGAACTTCTCCACGTGCTGGTACGGGCCGTAGTTGTTGGAGCAGTTCGAGATGGTGGAGCGGACCCCGAACGAGCGGGTCCACGCGCGGACCAGCAGGTCGCTCGAGGCTTTGGTCGAGGAGTACGGGCTCGACGGGTTGTACGGGGTCGATTCGGTGAATCTCGCCGGATCGTCGAGTTCGAGGTCGCCGTAGACCTCGTCGGTGGAGANCCGATGACGTTGGTGTGGACGAACGGCCACGGGTCGGTCAACGAGTTGTCGTTGTGGGATTCGGCGGCGAAGTGGACGACGAGATCGGTCTCGCGGACGAGTCGGTCGACGAGATCGGCGTCGGCGATGTCGCCGTGCACGAAGTCGATGCGATCGGCGACGGGGTCCAGGGAGGCCTTGTTGCCGGCGTAGGTGAGCTTGTCGAGCACGGTGACCTGGGAGTCGGGGCGCTGCGCGAGGGTCTGATGGACGAAGTTCGCGCCGATGAACCCGGCCCCACCCGTGACAAGAATTCTCATGAACAAAGACGGTACCGGGCACCCCCTGTCAAGCACGCTACGTAGCGCCGGAGCTAACAGAGGTGCACTCGTCTGCACCGCGCGTTCCGCGACGTTCTCTGGAAGACTTCGGGCTCATGCGGGGAATCATTCTGGCGGGCGGCACGGGCTCACGGCTTCATCCGATCACGATGGGAGTGAGCAAACAGCTGGTCC